>CAZBPS010000014.1:0-105586 GCA_964493865.1 uncultured Flavipsychrobacter sp. | reverse complement strand
TAAGCAGAAAACAGGATTATCTAACCAATGTGTAAGGTAATGTCAGGACGAGGCAATATACCATTTAGGGTATAATTATACCTTTTTAGGGTATAAATATACCTTTTAGGGTATAATTATACCCCTTTATACCTGAAAATAAAACACATAATATGCGCCCACAGAGCATTTCGCCACATCTAAAAATAAATATCTACCGAAAACGGCACACCCCTGGAAATTATACCCTAGTGCACCAAAAAAACAAGCATCACTACTCACGACTATCTACTTCTACCACTACTAAAAAGTTGTAAAAAAAGTGTAAAGATAGTGCGCAAAAATAACTATGTTTTCGTTTATATGTCAGCTACATACACATTAAAACCGCTATCCAAAAAATGTGTAAAAAAACAACCGCTCTGCCCGTGCTTATTGCCCGAAAATAGTAACACCTATTGCGTCATATATCTTACTGAAGATGCACTATTTTTGCACCAAACCATAAAAATACTTGGGCAGCAACCATCATGGCAGGGTATCCTACTTTCCGGATAGCGTAGTAAAAGAAACGGGCCTGCCCGGGCGGTTCACCTTCCCGTTTTGGTACGAGCCCCACCCGCTAACCAAAATAGCCGCAGCCCAACTGCAGCATTACCTGGAAACGCAAACCGGCCTCGGCCACAACTTCGGCCTCACCGATACTCCGGGATACGCCATAGGGAAGATGTTCGGGGTCTTGGTAGTGGAAGACACTGATGGGCGGGTAGGGTATTTATCAGCCTACTCGGGCAAGCTCGCCGGCTCTAACGATCACCCGAAATTCGTCCCCCCTGTTTTCGACATGCTCACCGAAAACAGCTTCTTCCTCAAAGAGCAGGAGGTCATCGATGCCATAAACAGGAAGATAGAAGGGATTTTGGCCGATGAGCACTACAACCGCCTGAAGGCAGAACTGGAGCAGCTTTCGGCCCGCTCCTTAGAGGAAATATCAGCTTTCAAAAGGCAAATGAAAAGCAATAAGGCCATTAGGGGCCTGCGCCGCGCCGAGATGAAAAATGCTTTAACAGAGCACGACTACGCCGCCTTTGAAGCCGATCTGGTGAAACAAAGCCACCACGATCAGTACCTGCTCAAGGTCCTCACCGAAGACTGGAAGCAGCGCGTAGATGAGGCCCGTGCAAAGTGGTTGCCCCTCGACGGGCTTTTAGAGGCGCTGAAAAATGAACGGAAAGAAAGGTCAGCGGCCTTGCAGCAGCAGCTTTTCGAGCAATATTCCTTTCTCAATAAAGCGGGTAAAAGCAAAAGCCTGCACGATATTTTTACCCCCACGGCTTTTGGCAGGCCGCCATCCGGGGCGGGGGAGTGTGCTACACCCAAGCTATTGCAATATGCATTTTTGCATGGCTATCGGCCGCTTGCTATGGCAGAGTTCTGGTGGGGGGCCACGCCAAGGTCAGAGATAAGGAAGCACAAGCAATTTTACCCTGCCTGTGCAGGTAAGTGCAAGCCTATACTGGCGCATATGCTGGAGGGGTTGCCTGTAGACGAGAACCCATTCCTCGTGCCTGCAAAGGAAAGCGCCAATGTGGAAATTGTTTATGAGGATAAATGGCTGCTGGTAGTAAACAAACCCGCAGGTTTGCGTTCTGTTCCCGGTGTTGATATCCGGGATTCGGTATACACCAGGCTCAGTGCCATATCAGAGCACACAGAGCTGTTTATGGTTCACCGCTTGGATATGGGCACCTCGGGGCTGCTGGTTGTAGCCAAAACACCCGGGGTGCATAAGCATATTCAAAAACAGTTTCTCGACCGTACGGTAAGTAAGCGGTACACCGCATTACTTTCTAAAATTATCATTGAGAACGAAGGAGAGATAAATCTTCCTCTTTGTGCCGACCCCTACAACCGGCCCATGCAATTGGTCTGCTTTGATACCGGGAAAAAAAGCATTACACGGTGGAAGGTGATTGAACGGCTTGACGGGGTTACCAAGGTCTACTTCTGGCCCCTCACCGGGCGCACACACCAACTGCGTATGCATGCTGCCCATGAGCTTGGCCTCAATGCACCAATAGTGGGAGATGATCTTTATGGCAATGCCGGAAAGCGTTTGTGCCTTCATGCTGCCTCCATTTCGTTTGTGCATCCTGAAACGAAGGAGAGAATGAGTTTTGAGGTGGCAGAAGATTTTTAAAAAATGATAAGGAGCATCACTTCTTAGCCGACCGTTTCAGGTATTCCTTCTCCAGTTTATTCACCGCCGCGTCAAATCCGGCCCGATCGTTGAAAGCCTGCGGGTTGTGAGCGTCGCCCGGTTTATGCTTACTGTGCAGCCCGAACTGGCTGGCATGTGAAGACAGCCACACATCGAACTGTAATTTTTTTAGCGAGGCAAATGTATAGGCATAGTCTTCGCCTATATGCTCGTAGCTCTGCATACCCGGAAATTCGGCTTCTTCCAGTATGCTGGGCATATTGGCTATGAGCACGCGGTACCAGTGCCCATCGTCTTTCACATCCACCAGAAAGCTATTTGCCCCCTTGGTGTGGCCCGGATGGTGCAGCACACGTATATCGGTGCCGCCCAGCGATATTATGTCGTTAGGGCGCAGCAGCCGGTCGGCCTTCACCGGTTCGAACTGAGCACTCTTTCCACCGAATATATGGTCTGAAAATCCCCCGTCTGCCAGCACCTGTGCGTCATACCTGTTGATCATCAGTTTTGCTCCGGTTACCTTCTTTATCTCGGCCATAGCTCCCACATGGTCGAAATGTACATGGGTGGCCAGCAGCACCTTCACATCCGACAGCCGGAAACCCAGTTCCTGTATATTCGACGATAGCATGGGCATCGAGCCATCCAGCCCGGTATTTACCAGTATATGCCCCCTCGGGGTGGTAATCAGGTAGCAGGCGAGGTCGTAGGAGCCCACATAGTATAGGTTGCCTATTATCCGGAAAGGCTTATACGGCCTCGACCACTCTTCCGGCGTATTGGTGGGTATAATGAGTTTTTGGGCTGTGGAAACGTAACCTGTGAGCAGGAGGCAGGCTGCTACCAGCATCGCCCGAAACGATCTTTGAAATGTTGGCATATGTGTGAAATGTACCGTAAAAGTATGATTTCTTTTTTAATAGCTGTAGCTATACACCGTAGTGTCGTCAGTGCCTATGCCGTTGTTGTTGGCCACCATGGTGAGTGTGCCAATCCTGCCGGACCCGTCAAACTGGTAAAAATACCGTTCGGTCCATGCGCCACTTTTTGATAGTTCTGTTGGCAGGTGTATGGTCCGTATCACCGTGCGCCCGTATTTCAGTATATCACGTATGCGCAGCGGGTCGCCGGGCTGCCCGTTCTTGCTTTCGTCATAGGTATATTGTGTTGTCACCCCGCCGGCTACTACCGTATTCAGGTCGCCGTTCTTCCAGTTATAGTAGGTGCGGTTATACACATAATAGGGATAAGTGGTGGTTTGGGTATAAACATCAATAGCTCCTAATTGTGTGCCATTGTATATCATCCCCATAGTATCGGCCACCAGCACTTTTAAGATCAGCCCGTTACTGTTGGCAAATACAGTAAAAGAGAAGTTGGTTTCATTGGTGATATCATAAGAGGTGCCATAGTAGCGGAATTTCTTGTAGCCCCTGAACCCCGCCGAAGTGCCATCCCCTGTAAGTGCTATTGAGTCAATGTTACTATGGGTATCATAAAAGAATTGGTAGCGGGTTATGGCTCCGTTGTGAGATACTTCGGCCCTGGTGATCCGGACATTGCCAAAAGGGTTATCGTTCTTCTTTTTCTTACAGGACAATATACCAACTGTAAGTACAGCGGACAACAAGAGTATAATAAGGCTGCGGGTTTTCATGCGGCTGATTTTCTCTTAAAGGTAGGGTTTTTGGCGTTATTACTGGTCTTTAAAGCCCAGCTTTGTGTAGGAGAATATGAGTATGCCCGACATGATTATGCTGATAACAGACAGTATCAGCATGGTATTCACAAAGATGTCGAAACCGGTTGTTTTACCCAGAAACGTAAACTCAAGCAGCCAGAATATCGATACGCCGAATATCAATATCCCTAGTATGAGATTGGTAAGCCTTTTTCTGAAATATGCCTGCGCCCCGAATAGCAATAATGTAGCAGATGCCCAGGGATTAAAGAACCCGCCATAGTAGAGATTAGCCGTGAGCCAGCACAAGGCAATAAGGATAAAATACCCATAGGCTGCAAAAACCAGTTTTTCGTATGTCGAGAATTGTTTGCTCAAATATTTTAACCTTTTAACCCATTACCACATTACCCTTTTACCGCATTACCGCATTACCGAATCATCGCATTACCCTTTTACCTTATTCCTCCACTCTTCCATTCTTTCCTTTTCATTTACTGATACCGAAAGTATTATTTTCCAATGGTTGTTCTTGTCCAGCTTAAGGATGTAATGATAATCACAATTATAAATAGGAGAGTCTTTACTGTCGTAGTACCGCCAGTTCACCTTTACGCTTACTATTTTTTCGGTCAGGTTACGCCGGTTCCATACCTCCGGGCGCACCCTGGCAATACCAAACTGCCGGTAAAAGCCTGCCCCCATATTAAAAAAGCCTTCCAGCCTGCCCGCATCGTTAAACATTGTGGTGGTTTCATCAGATATCATCGTGCAGGGAATGTTATACAGGTATGCCATGCCCTTGGTATCATAGCGCTCAAGGGCAGTAGCGTATGTTTCGAAAAAACTGTTGACCTGCTGCATGGGGTGGGTGGAAATACTCATAGACTCACGATATCAGGGTGCGAATTTACCACAACTAATACAAAAGCTGGGAAATAATCCGGATAGTTTCTTTTAAGATATTGCTGACTTTATCCACCTGCCATTCACGAGATACCTGGGCTGAAAAAATAACTGTTTCCGCCCGGGTCTCCAAAGCAAAGCCCTGCGTGTAGCGGGACCCGGCGGCAATCAGGGTACTAAAGCTGAATGACTTGATGCCGTATTCCCCCCTTTAGCGTAGGTCCACCCCCTGCTATTTCGGATTTGTAATCTGGAAGCAAATGGTACGGGATTTGCAATCCCACTATATGCGTATCATGTAAATTATAAAATCACGCAATTCCGCTCAAACCCGCGCCCACACTACACCGAAAAACCATAACGGTACAGTTTCTGTACCATGACGTTTTTTTTATTTGGCAGCTAATATCGCCTTCCCGAACTTTACCACACACCCGCAAAAAATCGTGGGTAAGCTCTTTGACCGACTGCTTTGTTTTCCCGATAGCTATCGGGATTGTGCATCCTTGTGGCCGTGCGTATCCCACTCCCGGACTTACGACTCCCGACTTATGACTTACGACTTTCGCCTGTAAAAATAGTGCGCAAAAATAATTATGTTTTCAGTTATACACCAGCAAAATACACATTATAACCACTATCCAAAAAATGTGTAAAAAAACACGAAAAAACATACGTATTGTATGCAGTAGATAGCATGCAAGCAAATTAACAAATAATATATACCGTTGAATGACAAAATAGTAACTTTTATCCCGACATTTGTTCACTAATTGATTTCTTATATGAAGCAACTTTTTTTGTTTTTATGCCTGTTCACCCTCCTTGCCGGCCCGGCTTTTGCACAATCACATTCGCCTAATTCGCAACTGGAATGGCATACCGATCTCGTAAAAGCTTACGAAAAATCCAAGGCTACAAATAAGCCTATATTCGGCTTCTTCACCGGCAGCGACTGGTGTGGCTGGTGCCACAAACTGCAAAACGACGTTTTCTCAAAGACCGCATTTGTAAAATGGGCCAAAGACAAAGTGATACTGCTGGAGCTTGATTTCCCGCGCCGCAAGCAGCTGCCTGCCGAGCTGGCGCAGCAGAATGCCAACCTGCAGCAGGCTTTCCAGGTGGCCGGCTATCCCACTATCTGGATATTTACCGCCGTTCAGGATAAAGCAACCAACAATTTCAGCCTCAACCCGCTTGGCTCGCTCGGTTATCCTGCAGGGTCTGAGGCTGGCAAAGAAGAGGTAAAATTCCTTAACGATGCCAACGCTATTCTAGCAAAAGCCGTGGCTGCCCCAAGCCCCGCCGCTAAAAAATAAACCACTAAGCGGGCACCACAGCATGTATTTTTACATGATAGTATTGCAGAAAAAATTAATTTTGCAATCTTTAATGCACCATCATGGGTCTATTCGACAAACTTTTTAAACGGAACAAAGAACAACAGGAGCAGAAAGAAGCGCTTGATGAAGGGCTGAAGAAGACCAAGGAGGGTTTTTTCTCAAAACTTACCAAGGCCATCGCCGGCAAAGACAAGGTTGACGAAGAGGTGCTGGATGAGCTGGAAAATGCCCTGGTAAGTGCTGATGTGGGCGTTGATACTACCGTAGCTATAATAGACCGCATCGAAAAACGCGTTGCAAAAGACAAATACCTCGGCACATCACAGCTCAACCAGCTGCTGCAGGAAGAGATAATGGGTATGCTTACCAAAGCACCCTCAAATGAGTTTGAAACTTTTGATACCCCTTCCGGCAAGAAGCCCTATGTGATCCTGGTGGTTGGGGTTAACGGGGTAGGCAAGACCACTACCATAGGCAAACTGGCCAACAACTTCAAGAAAAGGGGCAAAGATGTGTTGCTGGGTGCTGCCGATACATTCCGGGCGGCAGCGGTAGACCAACTGACCATATGGAGTGATAGAGTGGGTGTACCTATTGTGAAAAAAGAAATGGGAAGTGACCCTAGTTCGGTCGCGTTCGACACCGTGGCAAGTGGTATGGCCAGGGGCTCGGATGTAATTATTATCGACACAGCGGGGCGCCTGCACAACAAGGCTTATCTCATGGACGAACTCGGTAAGATACGCCGCGTTATCAGCAAGAAAATGCCTGATGCCCCGCACGAGGTATTACTGGTGTTGGATGGCAGCACCGGGCAGAACGCCATTGAGCAGGCAAAGCACTTTACCGCCGCCACCGATGTTACTGCCATAGCCGTCACCAAGCTCGATGGCACCGCAAAGGGTGGAGTAGTGCTGGCCATTGCCAACCAATTCAAGATACCGGTAAAATACATAGGCGTAGGTGAGCGTATGGATGATCTGCAGATATTCAACAAGCAGGAGTTTGTGGATAGTCTCTTCAGCCTGGAGAAATAAGCATCAGCTCATTATAACCCTAGCAACCTTTTGAGTTCTGCCGCACCTGATGTGGCCGACATTTCAATGGGTATCACATGGTTATAACGGCTCACTGCCGGTATCCGTTTGTCAATAACGTATTTTTTTACCTCATCATCCACATAGTCCACCAGTCCCGCTGCCGGGTATACCGCCAGCGATGTGCCGATGAGCACAAAGATATCAGCGCTCTGCATTACGGGTATGGCCTCTTCTATCATAGGTACAGGCTCACCAAACCACACTACATTCGGCCGGAAGCGGCCGCCATCTTCAGCTTTGTGACCAAGCGTCATGTCCTCGTGTATCGGGTAGAGTTTCCAGGCATTTTTTTCGCTGCGCATTTTCAGTATCTCGCCGTGCAGGTGCAGCACTTTGCCTGAGCCGGCGCGCTCGTGCAGGTCATCTATGTTTTGGGTAATGATGTGGACATCAAAATGGCTTTCGAGTTCCGCGAGGGTTTTGTGAGCGGTGTTTGGTTCGGCTGCCAGCACATCGCGTCGGCGCATATTGTAGAAGTCCAGCACTAACTGCGGATCCCGGTGCCAGGCGCGTGGCGTGGCCACATCTTCAATGTTATGTCCTTCCCACAATCCATCACTGTCGCGGAAGGTGCGGAGGCCGCTCTCTGCACTGATGCCGGCTCCGGTAAGTACTACAAGCTTTTGTTTCGACATGTTTTAACCGCTGAAATGGCTTTTCGTAAAATTAATCTTTAAAATAACATTGCTGAAATGCCGTACGTTAACTAATTTACGGCAACAACAATCGTTTGTTTATGAACAAAGACGTGCTGGAGTATCATAAAACCCTTGCGCCAAAGGATCTGGAAATAGCCGAAGCGCTCTATGAAGTAATAAGCAAAAACCTGCCCGACGCTGAAAATAAAGTGTGGCACCGGCATCCTGTCTGGTTCATAAACGGTAACCCTATAGTGGGCTATCATAAGCTCAAAGACTGTGTGCGGCTGCTATTTTGGAGCGGGCAATCGTTTGACGAGCCAGGTCTGGCGCCTGAGGGCAGCTTTAAGGCCGCCGAGATGCGATACACTGATGCCGCGCAGATAAATACAAAAGACCTGAAGCGCTGGCTGAAAAAGAGCATAGAAATACAATGGGATTATAAGAATATTGTGAAAAGGAAGGGAGTCCTGGAAAGGCTGGTGTAGTTGATCCTCAACAGGTATTTGTGACGGACACGGTACCAGCTAAAAATGTATGTGCTCCTTATATTACACCGCCTCTACCATCTTCTCTTTCAAATGCTTTAGCATATCTGCTGTCATCTTATCAAGGTCGAAGTTGTGGTTCCAGCCCCAGTCGGCGCGCGCGGCGGCATCGTCTATGCTTTTGGGCCAGCCGTCGGCTATGGCTTGGCGAAAGTCAGGGTTGTAATCTATTGAAAAATCGGGAATGTGTTTTTGTATTGCCGCTGCAATCTCTTTTGGCGAGAAGCTCATTGCCGAGAGGTTGTATGCCATGTGTGTCTTTAGCTTTTCGGCGGGCGCTTCCATTAGTTCTATGGTGCCGCGTATGGCATCGTCCATATACATCATAGGCAGGTACGTGTTCTCAGACAGGAAGCAGGTATATTTTTTGTTCTTCAGGGCTTCATGGTATATTTCCACCGCATAATCGGTGGTGCCGCCACCGGGCTCCGATTTCCAGCTAATGAGGCCGGGGTAGCGCAGGCTGCGCACATCAAGTCCCCAGCGCTGGTTGTAATACTGGCACCATAGTTCACCTGCATACTTACTAACGCCATATACCGTTCGGGGTTCTACTATTGTTTTCTGCGGCGTATCCTCACGAGGCGTTGTGGGGCCGAATACGGCTATGGAACTGGGCCAGTAGATTTTGGTGAGTTTCTCCTGTACGGCCAGGTCAAGCGTATGCAGCAGGCTCTGCATGTTTATCTCCCATGCTTTATGGGGGGCTTTCTCGCCAGTAGCAGATAGCAATGCTGCGAGCAGGTATATCTGTGTAATGCCTTCTTTCTTTACCAGTTCGTGGATACCACGGCTGTCCATGGCGTTTAATACTGCATAGGGACCACTGTCTTTCAGCAAAGGGTGCGCTTCTTCTTTAATGTCGGATGCGATAACGTTGCTGTCGCCGTATACTTTGCGCAATGCAAGAGTTAGCTCTACGCCTATCTGCCCACCGGCCCCTATAATGAGTATTTTTTCCATTAAGTTAAAAGTAAGAAATTAAAACCTAAAAATTGTGGTTGGTTTAGTTGCGGTGCTCCTCTATCAATTTGATAAAATCATCAAACAAATATCTTGAATCATGCGGGCCGGGGGTGGCTTCGGGATGGTACTGCACTGAGAAAGCCGGTTTGTTTTTCATACGTATACCTTCTATCGAGCCATCGTTCAGGTTTACGTGGGTCACTTCCACCTGGTCACATTGCTTTACCGCTTCGGGGTCAACACCAAAACCGTGGTTCTGGGTAGTTATTTCCGATTTGCCGGTAACAAGGTTCTTAACGGGATGGTTGAGGCCGCGATGCCCATGGTGCATCTTGAAGGTGGATATATCGTTGGCCCTTGCCAATAGCTGGTGGCCAAGGCAGATACCAAAAAGCGGTTTGCCGGTGCCCAGTATGTCTTTTACAGTCTTTACTGCATAATCCATTGATGCCGGATCGCCGGGACCATTGGAAATAAAATACCCATGCGGGTTGAACGCTTTCAGCTCGTCTATGCCTGTTTTTGCTGGGAAGACCTTTACGTAAGCATTACGCTCCAGCATACAGTTCAAAATATTCTTCTTAACACCAAAGTCAATAACAGCAATACGTATAGGTGAGTCCGAGTTGCCCATTGTATATGGCTCTCCAGTTGATACCTGTGACGATAATTCCAGGCCGTCCATATCGGGTACTTTTGCAAGGGCGGCTTCCAGGCTTTTTTCATCCATCAGCTCTGTGGAAATGATGCAGTTCATTGCCCCTTTGCTGCGGATATGCTGCACCAGCGCCCGGGTGTCCACATCATAAATAGCTACAAGGTTGTTTTTCACCAGGTAATCTTCGAGGCTACCATTTGCTATCATGCGGGAGTAGCGGTAGGAGATATTTTTACAAATAAGCCCACTAATTTTTACCGAACCACTCTCTACATCGTTATCCTTTACACCATAGTTACCCACGTACGCATTGTTCATGATAAGCACCTGGCCTGAGTATGAGGGGTCGGTGAAGACCTCCTGGTAGCCGGTCATGCCTGTGTTAAAACAAATTTCACCTCCGGCAGTGCCCTGGGCACCAAAAGACTTTCCTTTGAAAAGCGTACCATCGGCAAGTAATAACCAAGCGGGAACCGTAGATCGTATTGCTGTCATTTTAAAAAAACAAATTGTGCAAATGTAAGTTTTTATTTATGATTTGCGATTTGTGACTTGTGATGGTAGTGTGGATATGTGGATTATTGAGTTTTAATCGCCAAGGCGCGGAGAAAAGTCACTTAGAACTGCTATTAAGTATTGCTTCGGCGCTCACCTTTTGTTTGTAATACAGTCGTATTTTGGAATATTTCAGAAAAGTGGCATAGACCGACAGCCTGCAAACCGTATAGCCATAGAACCCATCCAGAAAGCCTAACTGCAGAATGAACTCATTGATAAAGTGCCATTTAGGTGAAAAGAAAATTTTGAACAGGGTAGCGTTCTTCCCGTTCTCCACAGATTCGCGCGCTGCCAATTCGCTGTATTTCTCTATTTTTTTCAGATGTTCGTTGATAGTGGTAAAACTATAGTGCAGCAGGTCGCCTTTCAGGGTGCCCTCCTGCTCCTTTTCGTTATCCAGGCGCCAGTATTCGTGTACTTTTGGCTCTTCCCATTTGCCTTTAGTGCGATTATACAAGCGGGTTTGCTTATCGGGGTACCAGCCACAATGACGTATCCATTTTCCGCAGTAGTTAGTGAGGCGCGACATCTGGTACACAGAGAAAACGGGGTTCTTTTTCACTTCCAAAATACTCTGCTTTAACTCCGGTGTTATCGTTTCGTCGGCATCAAGAGAAAGTATCCAATCGTTTGAGGCTTGCTGTGTGGCAAAATTCTTTTGCTCTCCATATCCGATAAAAGGATGCTGAATAACCCGTGCATTATAGGAGGCGGCAATAGCAACGGTATTGTCGGTAGAATTACTATCCACAACTACAATTTCGTCTGCTATACCTTTTACTGAATCAAGGCACCTGGCAAGGTTCCTTTCTTCATTGAATGTAATAACTACGATACTTAAACGGATCAACTTCTGGATTTATAACCTTTAAAAATGACAACGCGTGCATGGCTGATACACATCGAGACGGTAAATTTAAAGTGCGCTACCCGTTTTAACTATTTTTTGTAATTTTTTTTTAGTCTGCATTGAATTCGTGTAACTTTTTCCCCTAACTTTATATTGTCCAATAAATTAATTTTACTTATTAAAAACATACTATAGAATGGTTTGTGTTCGATGGAATAGTATTTATGTTGTTTTTGCAATTTTTTTGATAAGTGCTCAAAGTATCTCCGATAAAGTTCATGCCAAGGGAGATAAGGAAGATAAGCCCACAGGAGTTGTAGCAAACACCAAACCAAACAATTCACTGCCTGATGCCACCCACGAATTCCAATGGATAGAGCACAGAAGGCTTTCATGGGAAGACTTTCAGGGGCCAGTAAGAGCCAATAATGAAGAATCTGCGGCAGCTACTCACTGCGGCATGGGCTTCAGGATAAACGGCATGACCCAGGCAGGCAAGCCGGATATAACTGTATATAATACGTTTTACACTAAAAAATCATGGGTACGCCATGATGCGAAAATCAATTCGATTTTAGAACATGAGCAGGGGCATTTTGACCTTTGTGAAATATTCACACGCAAGCTGAGAAACCGTGTGGGTGATATTTCGCTGAATACACCTGACATCAAAGAATCATTATTGGCCATCTTCTCAGAGGTGAACAATGAGTATGAAATCTGCCAGCAGGCCTACGAGGACGAAACCACGCACGGTACAAATATCCATGAGCAAAAAAGGTGGATGGAAAAAATAAGCAAAGAACTCAACTTATAATATACTGCCGCGGCAAATCAGGAGAGTAGTTTTTGTCTTAACAGGAATTCCAGTTGTTCGTTTGATACGGTAAGTTGTGCGTTCATTTCTTTTTCATCCATTTTCTGTTTGTATACTTCGTAAGCTCTGGTAATCGTCATGTCCAGCTCTTCTTCGTTCCAGGGTTTTGTGAGGTAATGGAAGATTTTACCTTTATTAATGGCATCGATAACCGCATTCATATCGGCATAGCCGGTGAGCAGAATGCGCATGGGATCGGGGAACTCACCAATGATTGTTTCGAGAAACTCTACGCCGGTCATCTGCGGCATGCGCTGATCAGTAATGATTATATGCACATCATTGTTCCTTAAAATATTGATAGCCTCTTCGCCACTTATTGCTGTAAGGATTTTATATTTGATACGAAAAACGGCTTTGAACGACACAAGATTGTTCAGTTCATCATCAACATATAAAATCGATATTTTGTCCATCTGAAGTAAATCAGTACAAATATAATATATAACCAAGAAAAAAGATTTTATTTGCGCTAAATACTTTTTTGTAAATTTGTAAATATTTTATATTTTTTTATTAAATGAGATTATTTATCATGTAATTATCTTTAAAAGAAGAATATTGGAACCTATTAAATTTGTAATACGTGCTCACAGGGCAATAGATGATCCGGATTCATGTGCCAGGTATTTAGAAGGGCATGCACGTGTATTAAGAATATATGGCATCGCAATGGTAACATCGGCAAAAACAATGTGGCTTGAGGATCCGGATACATATGTAATAATAGTTGAATCTGAAAATAGGGATAAAATATTAGGTGGTGCAAGGGTTCAGGTTGCGAAAGGAAATTTCAAACTGCCAATTGAAGATGCCGTTGGCAAATTTGATCCTAGGATACACGACTACGTTGCAAACCATTTACCTGAAAGAACAGGAGAATTGTGTGGTCTTTGGAATTCGAGGGAGGTCGCAGGTATTGGTATTGGAAGTATTTATCTCGGTAGGGTAGGTGTAGCACTGGCAAGGTATCTAAAGCTCAATACACTTTATGCATTGTGTGCGCCCGCTACAGTAAAGAATACAATGAGGGTTGGTTTTCTTGTAGATAAGAGATTAGGGGACAATGGATTGTTCTTTTATCCAAAAGAAGGACTGGTGGCCACATCTGTTTTGTTGAATGACGTACAAACTTTATCCACGGCTGAGCCGTCAGAGCGAGAAATAATATTCGCGTTGTCTGAAAATCCTACCTATCATAGTTTTGAAATCTCGCCAAGATCACAGGAATTGGAAATTAATTATCAAATAGATATTAGTAATTATTGATTTCGAATAATTCATTAACGTAAAAAAATCAAGATTATGTTGAGCAATTTTTTAGAAGATTTTGGAAATATTGTTGGTGCAGAAAACGTATTTACAGATACTGTATCGCTTGATTCGGCAGCTATGACCAATTACAGAACAAGCGAGCAAATTGTTGCTATTGTTAAGCCTAAAGATGCGAGTGAAGTAAGCGCTTGCCTGAAAGTTGCCAACCAACAAAAAATGGGCATCTATGTTATCAGTAAGGGTAAAAACTGGGGATACGGTTCGCGTGTGCCATTGGTTGATGCGTGTGTTCTGATCGATCTGGGAAGGCTCGATCGGATTGTTGAGCACAGTGATAAATATGGATATGTGACGCTGGAGCCAGGAGTGACGTTTGAACAATTGTTTAGTTATCTGAGGGAGAATAATTCCGACTTATTAATGAGTGCTACGGGCGGCGGGTTGCAATCTAGTATCTTAGGTAATGCTGTTGAGCGTGGAATAGGTACAGGGCTTTACGCAGATCGGTTTGCTTCAGTTTGTGATTTGGAAGTGGTAATGCCTGATGGGGAAATAATCAACACTGGCTTTGGGAGATTTGGTGGAAATCCCGAGATCGGGAAACTGTATAAGTGGGGGCAGGGACCAAGTCTAGATGGATTGTTCTCCCAGTCAAACTTTGGAGTTGTAACTAAACTTACAACGTGGTTGATGAAATCGCCGGAGATATTTCAAATGCTTTTTTATAAAGTTGAAAAACTCGAAAACCTATATCTGCTGATGGATGAATTGCGCGAATTGTCAATGAATGGTTTTGTTCGCCCTGCATTGACTTTTTATAACGATTTCAGGGTGTTCTCTACAATGATGCAATACCCGTTTGATAAATGCGACCCGGACAAAAGCACCTATGCAGATGTTATGGCGGAATTGCGGAGATCAGCGCCTCATTTTGATAAAATAATAGGCCTGTGGAGTGGAGAAATCAGCTTTAGGTCTATGAACGAAGAACATGATCGTGTGCAACAAAATATAATACGGGAGAAAATAGGTAAATATGTTGATGATATGACCTTTGTTTCAATAACAAAAGATGAAATTCTGGAAATACTCCAAAACCAGCATAAAGGTATCCCGCTTGACTATAGCAATAATTTTATCAGAAGCTTCCTGATAGGGAAATATATCGGCATACCTAATGACCTCCCAATACGGCAGACGTATTGGAGGAAGCGTAAGGCAATACCACAACATTTGGATCCTGACAAAGACAAATGCGGACTTATATGGATATCCCCAGTAATTCCTTTTAATGGAAACGATTTGAAAACCGCTGTAGAAATAATCTCGAAAATATGTGATGAATATCATTTCGAACCGGCTATTTCACTGCAATGCTTGTCGGAGCGGGCAATAAATATTATTGCCTCGATAAATTGGGACAGAGACATAAAACATGAGGATGAAAATGCCGAGAAATGTTATCTTGAAATGCTGGCAAAGCTAAGCGAACGTGGATATTATCCTTATAGAAATACAACTTTTGGCATGAAGAACGCCAACTATTCAACTTCAGGTCAATCCGGCTACAATAAACTGCTTAATGACCTGAAAAACACTATTGATCCAAACCATATCCTTTCCAGTGGAAGGTACAATATCAAATAAGTATTTTGTAGCTTAGCGGAAGCAAAGTTTATCAGACAATAATTTGGTCTATGAAAATAATGAGACTTACCTTTTTTCTTATTGTTTCTATTTTATTTTCAGTCACCTGTTATTCAGAACCGACAATATTTTTTTCTGATGCCACAAAAGTAAGTTACATAGGTAATTATGTGTCCATCCTTGAAGATAAGACAAATCATCTGACCCTAAACGATGTGATTGCTAATAAGAATTTTAAGCAATCTAATACTAATGTCCCCAATCTTGGTGTTACAGATGCTACATTTTGGGTGAAATTCAATATCACAAACCAATCTAACGAAAAAGCCATTCTTTTAGAGTTATCGCAACCTAATGTCGAGATTATCGAATTATATTGCATAAAACCCGATGGCTCCGTTACTATTGAAAAATCAGGGATAAATTTTCCATATAGTACCAGAAAATATGATAATCAGAATTACTGGTTTGATTTGGATATTATCAAAGGACAGACAAATATTTACTACCTTAAGTTAAAAAGTTCGGATCAACTTATGTTACCTCTATCTGTAGGTAATCAAAAAACACTTTATGAGTTAGCTACAAGGAAAGATATGCTTTTTGGCGTTTTTTTCGGGCTAATGATTGTCATGTTATTGTATAACCTATTTGTTTATTTTTCTGTTCGCGACCATAGTTATCTGTTTTATGTTCTTTATATAGCTTTTGTCTGCTTGTTGCAAACGACATTACAGGGTTATTCATTCAGATTTTTATGGCCGAATAATTTATGGTTGGCGAAAAATAGTGTGTTTCTGTTGCCATCTATGGCTGGAATAGCAGCTATGCTTTTTGCTAAGGTCTTTCTCCATGCAAATCAGATTGTTGCTCTGCTCAATAAAATATTGTCTATACTTATTGGTGTATTTTTTATCTCTATTCTGTTGGTATTTGTCGGTAAGTACCAGATGAGCTTCGGCCTGATGCAGCTCAATACTATGGTTGGCTCATTGTTTGTATTGTACATGAGCTATAGAGTTTATAGGAAAGGAAACACAACAGCAAAGTTTTTTTTGATTGGATGGTCAGTGCTTTTAGTTGGGGCAACAATTTTTGTTCTAAAAGACCTTGCCATATTACCATATAATATTCTTACAAATTCAATACTTGAAATAGGCACGGCTACGGAAGTGGTATTATTATCATTTGCACTTGCCGACCGCATCAATGTTTTCAGAAAGGAGAAAGAGATATCACAAGCACAAACAGTAGCTGCCTTACAGGAAAATGAACGCATCATACGGGAGCAAAATGTAACATTGGAGGCAAAGGTAACAGAGCGGACACACGAACTGAAAATAGCCAATGAAGATTTGAATACAGCTATGATTGAGCTGAAGGAGGCCCAATCACAACTTGTTGAGTCGGAGAAGATGGCATCTCTTGGTCAGTTGACCGCAGGTATTGCACATGAGATAAACAACCCGATAAATTTTGTCTCTTCGAATGTGATGCCATTGAACAGGGATGTGAAGATGCTTATAGATACAGTGGAAACCTATGAGAAAATTATTTTTGAAGAAAAACCGGTTGCAGAAAAGAAAAAACAAATAGACGCTTATAAAGAAGATATAGACTATGACTATCTGAAAATAGAGATTGACCAACTATTACGTGGCATAGGGGAAGGGGCATCTAGGACAGCAGAGATAGTTAAGGGGCTGAGGATTTTCTCAAGACTTGATGAAGATGACCTGAAGAAGACTGACATAAATGAGGGTATAGAGTCAACACTCGTTATTACTAACAATTTGCTCGGCACACAGATAAAAATTGAAAAAAAATACGCCAATATACCATTGGTTGAATGTTATGCAGGGAAACTTAACCAGGTTTTTTTAAATATTATCTCAAACGCGGCACATGCCATTAAAAAGAAATTTGGTGAAAACAATGGAGGAATGATAACAATATCAACCAGCCATGACGAGGAATCGGTATATATAAAGATAGCAGATAATGGCACGGGAATGGATGAAAACACGAGAAAACGACTGTTTGAGCCTTTTTTTACAACAAAGGATGTTGGAGAAGGTACAGGGTTAGGTATGTCTATTGCTTATAATACGATTGCTAAACATAACGGGCAAATAAATGTGAATTCTGAAATAGGTATTGGTACAGAATTCACACTTATATTACCTTTAACACAAAAATAAACACCGCCATTGAGTAACGGGGAAAAAATAAAGGTATTATATATTGATGATGAGCAGAATAACCTGAATGGATTTAAAGCCACATTCAGGTTTGACTATTCAGTACACCTGGCCCTTAACGCAGAGCAGGCGTATGAGCAATTAATTGCCAATCCCGACATAAGTGTGATACTAAGCGACCAACGGATGCCGGATAAGACAGGTGCGCAATTTTTTGAAGAAATGCGCGAGCAGTACCCGCTTCCCGTGCGTATGTTGATTACCGGTTATGCTGATATTGAATCAGTAATAGACGCTGTAAACAAAGGGCATATATTCAGGTATATAAAAAAACCGTGGACTGATACAGATATACGCTCTGCGATTGAAGAAGGGCATAAATTTTATCTGACCAATTCGCTGCTCGCTGCCAAGAACCTTGAATTACAGTCCGCTTACGACGAGCTGGGCAAATTCGCTTACAGCGTCACGCATGATTTGAGAGGGCCGCTATTGAGCGTAATAGGAGCGCTGGATCTGGCCAAAACAATGGACAGTCTTGAAGAGCTGAGAGAGATTTTCGGACTTATGGACTCAGCAGTAAGGAAGCTGGATGAGTTTGTGAAAAACACACATGAATATTATAACCTGAAACGGGGGGAAATGGTTTTTGAGCAACTGGACCTCAACAGCATCATTAATGACATGGCTGCGATGTTCCGGATTGCGGGCAGAATGGATAACATCCGGTTCTCGCACAAAGTGGTACAAAGCGAACCTTTTATATCAGACGGTATCACGATAAAAATCATCCTGAACAACCTGCTATCCAATGCATTTAAATTCCAGAGAAAGAATGAGGCTAACAAATTTGTGGATTTGAATGTGGATGTTGTGGGAGATAAAGCAGTAATATCTGTTAAAGATAACGGAATAGGGATACATGAGAACCATATAAACAATATCTTTACCATGTTTTACCGTGCTACATCAGAAGAAACAGGGTCGGGGTTTGGCCTTTATAATGTAAAAGACGCATTAAACAAATTGAATGGTACGATAGAAGTAACATCGGTAATAAATGAAGGGACTACATTTAAGGTAACTATTCCGGGAAGGGCAAATGGCACAAATTAAGAAGCAGCATTTCATCATAATTGACGACAGCAAGCTGGATTGCTTTATAGCTGAAAAAATCATAAAAAACACTGGTAAAAGTGAATCGATAAAATCGTTTCAGCAAGGCCGGGATGCCCTTGATTATATCACCAATACCAGGCCCGATGAATACTCGCATACTATCATTCTGGTAGATATTCAAATGCCCATCATGAATGGGTTTGAATTTGTTGAGGAGTTTGAGAAATTACCCTTGCACATTACCAGCAATTATACCATCTATATCATCTCATCGTCAATCAACGACAATGACCTGAACAGGGTACACAATTACCCTTCTGTAAAGCAGTTCCTTAATAAGCCAATAAACAGTAATAACCTGGCAATATTACTTCAGTGATGACATTAGTTGAATGCCCGAGAGATGCCATGCAGGGGTGGGAACGTTTTATTCCCACGGCAGATAAAGTGACCTATCTTAATGCCCTGTTGAAAGTAGGATTTGATGTGCTGGACTTTGGTTCATTTGTTTCGGCAAAGGCTATACCTCAGCTTGCTGATACAAAAGACGTGATACCTCAACTGAATATGAGCAGCACCAATACAAAACTACTGGCCATAATAGCCAATACGCGTGGCGCTGAGGAAGCAGTGCAGTATGATGAAATTACTTATCTAGGTTTTCCATTCTCAATATCAGAGACCTTCCAGATGAGAAATACGAATAAAACCATCACCCAATCGCTTGTTCAGGTGGAAGAGATACAGAGGCTATGTACAAGTCGGCGCAAAGAACTTGTGGTCTATATATCTATGGGTTTCGGCAATCCTTATGGAGATGCTTATAATGCTGATGTGGCAATAAACTGGGTAGGGAAGTTAGCTGCGTTGGGCATAAGGACAATAGCTATGGCAGATACTGTGGGCGTGGCGAAACCTGATGGTATCAGCTATATTTTCAATAACCTTGTTCCCCAATTCAAAGATGTCAGTATTGGGGCACATTTTCATTCGGCACCGGAAAAATGGGAGGAAAAGATGGCCGCATCCTATAACGCCGGGTGCAGGAGGTACGACAGTGCGTTAAAAGGTATAGGAGGCTGCCCGATGGCTGAAGACGAACTGGTAGGCAATATGGCAACAGAAAACATTATCAATTGGTGTGAGCAGTATAATACCCCTCTGAATATTAATAAGGAAGCTCTGTCTGAAGCCTGGCAAATGGCAGGGAGAATATTTGCACCGGTTCATTAAGTTGGCCTCCCCTTTTTATATTCCGGCTTTCCCTGCATTTATTGCTTTTAAGATTTTAATGCTACTTTTATAGTTCAAAAATGGTCTTGAGGGTTTGCTTTCCCACTTTGCACATCAACTATCAAGGGAAAGCCTCTTAAGGTTTTTGAGTGCCTATGTCGATACACGGAGAAGTAAAGCGCGTGACCACACATACGCTGCAATGGATGAAGCAGCATGGTGAAAAGATAAGTATGCTGACTGCATACGATTTTTCTATGGCAAAGATACTGGACGATGCCGGTATTGATGTGCTGCTGGTAGGGGATTCGGCATCGAATGTCATGGCTGGTCATGAAACCACACTGCCTATCACGCTCGACCATATGATCTATCATGCGCAGAGCGTAATACGCGCCTGCCAACGCTGCCTGGTGATAGTAGACCTGCCTTTTGGTTCATATCAGGGCAATAGTAAAGAGGCGCTGAATTCATCGATACGCATTATGAAAGAGGCCGGAGCGCATGGCATCAAGCTGGAGGGTGGAGAAGAGGTGTGCGAATCCATAAAGCGCATAGTAGGAGCCGGTGTGCCGGTAATGGGCCATCTGGGCCTCACTCCGCAATCTATATACAAATTCGGCACCTATGCGGTAAGGGCCACTGAAGAAGAGGAGGCCGAGATATTATTGCACAATGCGCGACAGTTACAGAATGCCGGGTGTTTCTCGCTTGTTTTAGAAAAGATACCGGCTTCACTTGGAGCTGAAGTTGCCGCTCAACTGAAGATACCTGTGATAGGCATTGGCGCTGGGATGCATGTTGACGGGCAGGTGTTAGTGATGCATGATATGCTGGGAATTACCAAAAATTTTTCGCCACGCTTTTTGCGCAGATACCTGAACCTGTATGACGAAATTACCAACGCAACCAAAATGTATATCAAAGACGTGAAGGAAAAAAACTTTCCCAACGAAAGTGAACAATACTAATGCAACATGGTAAATAAAGAGGCGTGGACATCGCTGTTGAATGAATTCGCACCAAAGGGCATCACACTGATTGCTGTATCCAAGACCAAGCCTGTAAGCGATGTGCAAGATTTATATAACTTGGGGCAGAGGGAGTTTGGTGAGAATTATGTGCAGGAACTTGTGGATAAGCAGCAGGCATTGCCGGCCGATATTCACTGGCATTTTATCGGCCACCTGCAAAGCAATAAAGTAAAGTACATAGTTCCGTTTGTACATCTTATACACACAGTAGATAGCTTTAAGTTATTATCAGAGATCAACAAGCAAGCCGCTAAATGCAACCGTGTAATAGATGTGCTCTTGCAAATGAGCATAGCCGATGAAGAGACAAAATTCGGGATGGATGAAAAAGAAATATTCGAGTTCCTCGATTACTACACAGCACAAAAAGAAAGCCACCCAAATATCCGAATTTGCGGATTAATGGGCATGGCCACAAATACAGACAATGAGCAACAAATACGAGACGAATTCTCGCGTATCTATAATGTTTTCAAACACCTTGCGTGCACTTCGTTTGCCGGAATGGATTATTTCTCCATATGCTCCATTGGCATGAGCTCCGACTACAAAATAGCGATAGCCGAAGGTGGCAATATGGTACGTATTGGTAGTATGCTGTTTGGTAGCCGCAGCAATCAGCTCAGATAGCTATGTTCCTAAGGGTAAATTTTAAAACTACCTGTCCCGTGAAATACATTAAAATTGCGGTATAGTTTAAGGGCAAAGGTGCCTCTTATCGGGTATGTAGCTTGTATAATATCTACGGTACTGCCGAAATTTGAAACTTCATATGTTGTGTTAGCTTTATCAGAATAGTCGATAAACGTTGATGAGTTATTAGGGAAAATGTATGTACCTGTTTGGGTTGGCCCCACCAGGTTCAGGTTCAAGGCCATATTCTTCAGCTTATTGTCAATCAATTGAATTTTGAGGTGCCACAGAGAATCCGATTTGCTATAGACTATAGATGAGTACATTTCGTAATGAGGAGAATTGTTAATGACATAATCAATGAGCAGGAAATTTTTTGTCGTACCGGCTGCGTTGGTGTAATTGAAAATAAGCGTGTCGCCTTTTGAGGTAGAGTCTGGCTTAATTACAGCGGGCAACTTATCGTTAGCGCCATCGCCACATGAGGATAAATAAACAACGCCAGCCAAAAGCAGTAAAGCAAAAATCCTTTTCATCAACTTGTTTTTTGTAAATATAAGGTGCAATTTTTCAATTAACAAACAAAAACCAGGCCTAAAGCAATATTGCCTCTGCGGCCAATTGAAAAAGGAAAAGCCCCGTTTCGAAACGGGGCTTTTGTGCTTCATGGTGTCAGGGTCGATAAAAATGTACCCAGCAAATATAAACTGAAAATTAATTCTTAGCAAAAGAATTTCTTATTTAAAATTTATACTGTCAGGGTGCGTAAATTTCGGGATATTTGAAACTGTATTGACGGTTTTGTTAATTTTGTTTAAGGAGGTTTGGAGATGGATAGCAATTACATTGATGAGATTGCTCTTTTAAAGGCATTCATCGACCACAAGACATTGTCTTATACCGAGGTGCAGGAGAAAGGAATTGTGCCTGTTCTGAATAAACAAGACAGAAGAAACTTGTTTAAAAACAGCATCGATAAGCTCAAGCGATGGGAATTGATAGAGCCGATACCCGATAGTAACCCTTTGGCATGGAATGTTATCCTTGATAAGGCGACTATTGAGTACAATAAGTTAATGAAGGAAATTGAGCAGAAGCAAATGATAGAGAAATACTCTTTTCAGCATTTACAGGAAGAAGTAAAGTCAAATACACGGAAGCTACGCAGGATAAAGCTATACAGGGTATTTGCCATTGTTGGTTTTGCTGCGGGCAGTTTTAGCTTTCTAACCGGACTTACGTTGCTTGATGTTATCAAAGGGTTGAAGCACCTGTTTCATATGATTGCAGGGTAGGGATTCTGCATTACCTGAAACCACGGTCCCACCTATTTATCACCCTGCGTGAGTATTTGTTATACCCCCTCTCCTTAGTTTTAAACCATGGCGGAATCTTTCGCGCTCTTACATGCTTCACCTTTCCGTTCTTGGTATGATAATATGTTTTTTCATACCTGCAACCGTTCAGCGATATAGCTATAATCGCCGTAAGGCAAAAAAGTAGGACTCTGTTCATTTTATAAAAATAATAGAATTTTACTAATAGGCAAAAGTATCAGGGCCTATTTTGAGCTTGCCATCAATTTAGGCAGGAATTGCTCCACGCAAATTTTTAAATGAGTACTTAGCTTGTAGATGATAATCTCTCTTGTAGCCATATCCCTGAACCATTCCTGTAGCGTAGCATCAGTAAGTCTTAACTCAATTATTTTATCCAACTGCGAGTACCTTAATTCGCAGTCAATACGTGTATCGAACTCTTTTTCAATCAGGGAGACTCCAAGGATAAATACATTTTTACATTCCACCAGTATGTCATGGGCACAATCAAAAGAAGCAATTATTTTTTGCATGGGTACAGCGATTATTATATAGTTATACTTTGTTCGAACTATATCCGGCAAATGTAGTAGAATCAAATGCTAACCATGAGTTACTAACAATAGCTTAACTACACTTGTTAACCAACTTATGTATTGAGGTTTATTAATATTTATGCTGATAGAACGGAAGGAACCCGACCTGAACACCCGCATCGGAGTTCTTTATAACATTGTTAACAAACATAAGTGTTTTAGTGAGCGGGTATTTTTTACGGCTATTTACCTAATTCCTGATTAATCTCACATTTTCATGTGATGCCCATCATGTTTCAGTTAGTCTTGTTTTAGCACTTTTGTTGTGCTATGCACGAGTATAAAGTGATATTTGAGAATAACGTCCCGGTCTTTGCAAGCAGGCTGGTTCCTGTCGAAGCGAAAGAGGTGCTCAAAATCAGCAAGGAAGGAGGGAAAAGAGTTATGAATTGGTTGGTTGTTTACGGTGACAGCGAAGACGATGCCATGGAGATAGCAAATAAAGTAATCAGCACTATCTGGTCAGAATATTTGTCCTGAATTATGGCTTTGTAAGTAAGGTATATCCCAGATTGACGATAAAGGAGATGCCAAGAAATACTACAAGGCTAAAAAATACAACTCCTAAAATTCTATATGCCGTATCTACTGTTTTCTTTTCCATAGCTTAATATTTTCAATTACTACCAACACTACGTGCAAAGATAACCGATTCGGTAAAACCTATTTGTTTATTTTGTTATGTAAATGCAAATGTGAAGTTAGTCATTTGTAAATTATAAATTTACATAATTCATAAATCGCGTATTACCATAAGCGTTTTGGTGTGTATATAAAAAAGGGACTACTGATAGCCCCGCCATTCCCTTTTCTTTCTATCGAAGAACCAAAAAATGCCATTGCAACTACTGAAATTCAGGGAGTATTCTACAGAAGCATCAGGAGGTAGTTTTTTGACCTTCTTTAGCAGGCCGGTTTCAGCACTATACATTTCAATCTGGCGCTCCTTTGCATTGAGCAGGCCAATTTCGGCATGGTTGATGCCCGTATAAATGCAGGCGTTCTCATTATACTTTGCTATTACTTCAATTTTATTATTAGCCTCAATATTTTTTTTCTTTTTTATGCCGAGGTGGATGGTAATGGTATCCCATGATCCGCTGAAGTTTTCACGGATTATATTACCAGTACTACTGTCATAAAAATAAAGCACTTTATTGCCGGTATCAAAAGCGCCGGCGCTTTGCTCATTTGGCTGACGTGATGGGATAGGCATTTTTTTTATTGACTCAGGTGCGAGGTCTGATCCCAATACATATTCTGCCAGCCCGAATTTTTTAAAACCGCTGGATTGCAGTGCTTTTGCAGAGGTATTATACCATAAACCGCGCACATCGAACATTGTATTCATTGTTGTATCTCCCAGCCTTTTTCCTTCAGCATTGTACATGAATAAAGGAAAATAAGAATTGCCGGCCATTGCGGCATAATATATCTGGTGGCCTGGGTCCCAGGCCACGCCTGCTCCGTTGATGCCTCCCGTATGTTCTATTTTAAGGGTAGCAACTCTGGATGGTACCTTGCGTTTCTTTGCCGGGGCACACGCGCATGTGCCTAAAAGCAGTATAAAAATAACCCTTTTTATCATAATAGAATTTGTTGCAAAAGATACCACAAAATGTGATTTCCCGCCTATTGCAAAGTCATTTTTTTCAGTAATTGTTATGTCATGATACAAAACATCGTTATCTTGCTTCGCAAATTAAAAATTATGAACAGGTTCAGCCTCTTATTAATATTGTCCGGCTTTCTTTTATGCAGTTCCGTTAACGCGCAGGACTTTTCAGTAGATGAGTTGATCCAATTAAGGGCATCGAACCTGAGCAATTTTGAAACTGCCGTGATGGCTAAGGGGTATGAAATAGCAGATGTATCGAGTGGCTATGACCGGTTTGTTACCTTCAGAAAAGACAATAACAGCATCGCATTTGGCTATGTGAGGAATGCACATTCGCAATCAACTGATACGGTTGTTATTTATCGCACACGCGATATAGCTGGGTATAAAACGCTCCAGGCTCAAAGGAAAGAAGACCCCCGGCATCCTAATATCATGCATTTCATCTCTGATGATAGCCACATAAAGCATGTGTACATCGATGGTAGGGTATGTCTGCATTTCAGTACAAAAAGGGGGTATGGCACGCTATATGAAGTAAAAGCCATGCCGGATAATTCCGAAAAATATTTCCACTACTCAAGCCTTAACGGAAGTATAGATTGGTGACCTGCCTCATCAGCGTAAACAGGAGAAGGCCTTTTATAAGTCAATACCAGTAAATGCAGTAACTTTGCACA
This sequence comes from uncultured Flavipsychrobacter sp., assembly GCA_964493865.1. GTDB lineage: Bacteria > Bacteroidota > Bacteroidia > Chitinophagales > Chitinophagaceae > Nemorincola. The sequence goes on along the minus strand of CAZBPS010000014.1, from coordinate 79,906 downwards.
TTTCAAATAAGAATTAGAATGATATTGCCGGTAGTAGCTTATGGTAGCTCCGTATTACGGAAAGTATGTGACGATATAACACCAGGTTATCCTGAACTGGAAAAACTTATTGCTGATATGTGGGATACCCTGTATAACAGCAAGGGCGTGGGCTTGGCCGCCCCGCAGATAAACAGGCCTATCCGCCTGTTTATTGTAGATACCAAACAATTAGTGGACGATTTTAATGACGAGGACAGGAGAAAATACCCAAATGAAGAGCCAATCATACAGGTATTCATAAATGCGCAAAAGATAGAAGAGACCGGCAAGCTATGGGCATATAACGAAGGCTGCCTGAGTATACCTAAGGTGCGCGACGATATTCAGCGCACCAGCCATGTGCGCATAAGGTATGTAGATGAAAAATTTGAAGCTCATGAAAAAGTATTTCATGGTATTGCCGCGCGGGTGATACAGCATGAATATGACCATATCGAAGGCAAGCTATTCATTGATTACCTCTCTCAATTGAAAAGAAGACTGATTAAGAAAAAGCTGGACGACATAACGAGCGGTAAAGTAAAGACCGACTACAAGATGCTTTTTTCAAAATAAGCGCACCGGGAAATTATTTGCCCGTAGATAACTGTTAGTGGTCAATGTTTTCATATATTTGAAAACACTTTTTACTTTTAATTGACCACATCTGCCATATATAATGAGGAAGAATTGGTGCTGCTGCTAAAACAGCAAAGCAGTGAAGCATTCAATTATCTGTATAAGAACTATGCAGGGGTGTTATATGGTGTTATCACAAAAGTCCTTTATGATGAGCAGACAGCGCAGGACGTTCTCCAGGATGTTTTCGTAAAAGTGTGGAATAACATAGGCCTGTATGATGCCGGAAAAGGTAGGCTGTATACCTGGATGCTGAATATAGCACGGAATGCAGCGATAGATAAGCTGCGCTCGAAGGGCGAAATAATGAAAGGAAAAATCCGGAGTGGCGAGGAAACCGTAAATAATTTGGCGCAGAGAATGAGCGAAGAGCAGGCCACAGATACAATAGGGCTGCGCAAAGTGGTAGCCGGGCTGAAACCGGAATATGAAACTATTGTAGACCTCGCTTATTATAAAGGATTTACAATGGATGAGATTTCTAAAACGCTGGAAATACCTATAGGAACAGTAAAGACCCGCATGCGCAGCGCGCTGCAGCAAATGAGGGAAGTATTTAAGAATTAAATGGATATAAAGGCATACATAGAATCGGGCATATTGGAAGCCTATGTACTTGGATCGCTTACCGAACAGGAGGCTAAAGAGGTACATATCAATATGTCTCGGTATCCTGAAGTGGAGGCAGAAGTGCATGCCATAGAAGATGCTATGTTCAAAGTGGCGCAGGCCCGGGCAGTGACGCCACCAGCTATGCTGCAAGACAGGGTATGGAATGCTATTAATACTACAACCCGCAATGCAGGCAATGGCACGGTAGAGATGCCGCCTATGCCAAGGATAATACCGCTGCCCCCTGACCGCCGTAGCCAGCATGTATGGAAGTATGCAGCTATGATTGCCATGCTGGTGAGCAGTGTCATTTTGAATTTCATTTTGTGGCAGCAGGGTAGTCAGGAACGGGTGGGGCGTATAGCCCTTGCGGCGAAGATGGATAAGCTCTTCGTAGAGCAGAAGCATTTAGCCAATCAATTAGGCAATTTTGAAAAAGCAAATACCATGATGGCGGATACAGGTATGCAAACAATAGTGATGCATACCATGCTGCAAGGTCATCCGATGGCGGCAACACTTTATTGGAGCAAAGCCAAAGGAGAGGCCTTTGTCGCCATGAACGCGCTACCCGAACCGCCCAAAGGAATGCAGTACCAGCTATGGGTTATACAAGGGGGCAAGCCCATTAGTATGGGTACATTGCCAAATGACATGGCCAACTCATCGGAGATTCAAAAAATAAACATGCCTGTAATGGCTGGGGAAGCTTTTGCTATATCCCTTGAGAAAGAAGGTGGAAACGCCATACCTACCGCTGTATACGTATTGGGCAAGGTGTAAAGCGATTCTCATAACGCTCTATTTCTTCATGACCATTTGGCTAAAGCACATGCCATTCACATCCCTTCATAGTCGTAAGTCATTACTATACTAGGTTAGTCGTAGCCCACATAATTCCTAAAAAAAATCCCGGCTGGAGGCCGGGATTTTTTTTAGGAATTATTACTAACTTAAAATTTCATGAGGAGATAATAAACGGCAGACCAAACAGGTTCTGTTTTTGATTGGCCGATAACTGCGTTAGTGCTGTTCCTAACCTTGTAGTCAACACCGCTTACTGTGCCAAGTAACTTGTGGTTGGCATCTTCTACGGTAGTGATGTGTGTTTCACGGTTCAGCTTAAGGTAACCGATAGTTTTATGGTCTGCATCCTGAACTTCGCTGTCCATATTTACTACGTACCCAACAATTTTGTTTGTTTTTCCATAAATGGACAATGCATTGTTTTCCCATTTGAACTGGCCGACTTTTACATTTTCCTTATTAAATACAGTGCCGGTTTCTATATAACCAATATTGTTTCCTTGGTTATCCAGCAAAGGACGTTGGGCTTGGGCGTTTGCGAGGGTCACACTGCAACAAAAGCCCATTAGGAGGAGGAGTTTTTTCATTTTGTTTAGAATTTAAGTGAATGCAAGATATTAATTTTCTTTCTAAATTCCATGTTTTTTTCCTGGTTTTTTTTATTTTTTTTCAGTGTCAATAATATTTTTAATTATCGGCTAAAAATTTTTAATAAAAATCAATGAATATACATATTCGTCATGTGTTTGACCCGCTCAGCATGATTAAAATATTAATCCACAGCATTATCAACACTAGGGTTTTTAGGACGCAAATCACTATAAAATACAGCCTGAAGTACGGGTTAAAAACTGTATATTTGCGTATCTTTTTTTAATACGCAAATATGGATCAAAACAACGGAGAATTATTGCCACAAGAGACCCCGGAAGAACACAATAAGATAATACAAATAAATATAGAAGAGCAGATGAAAACCGCCTACATAGACTATTCTATGTCGGTGATTGTGGGCAGGGCATTGCCTGATGTACGCGACGGGCTGAAGCCTGTTCACCGCAGGGTGCTTTTTGCCATGCATGAGTTGGGTAATACGTTCAGCAAGCCACATAAAAAATGCGCCCGTATCGTTGGTGAGGTGTTGGGTAAATACCATCCGCACGGCGATGTGTCGGTTTACGATGCTATGGTTCGTATGGCACAGCCATGGAGCCTGCGTTATATGATGGTGGACGGCCAGGGCAACTATGGCAGCCAGGATGGCGATGGACCCGCTGCTATGCGTTATACAGAGGCGCGTATGCTCAGGTTGGGCGAGGCAATGATGGAGGACATTGAAAAAGAGACTGTAGATTTCACCCTGAACTTTGACGATACCCTTGAAGAACCTACAGTATTACCTACCCGTATCCCTCAGTTATTAGTGAATGGTACATCCGGTATTGCAGTGGGCATGGCTACCAATATGATGCCGCACAACCTTACAGAGGTGATAGATGGCTGTCTGGCGTATATAGAAAATAAGGACATCACGGTAGAGGAGCTCATGAAGTATGTAAAAGCGCCCGACTTTCCTACCGGGGGCATCATATATGGCATAGAGGGCATCAAGCAGGGTTTCCTTACAGGAAGGGGCAGGGTGGTATTGCGCGGCAAGGTGACGGTAGAAACGACCAAGAACGGCAAAGAACTCATAGTAATTACAGAGGTTCCTTACCAGGTGAGCCGTGATGCGCTGGCTGAAAAAATAGGCGCTCTTGTAAATAACAAGGTCATAGAAGGTATTACCCACGTTGCCAATGAATCGAATAAGGAAGGTACACGTGTGGTTGTTGAACTGAGAAGGGATGCTGTGGCGCAGGTCATCATCAACCAGCTCTATAAGTACAGCGAATTACAGACATCTTACGGGATAAATAATGTGGCCCTTGTAAATGGCCGCCCGCGTACGCTTAACCTGAAAGACCTGATTTCAGAGTTTGTTATATTCCGTCATGAGGTAGTGGTGCGCCGCACAAATTATGAGCTGAAGGAAGCCAAAAAACGCGCGCATATACTGGAGGGCTATCTGATTGCGCTCGACCACCTGGACGAAGTAATAGCCCTCATACGCAGTTCGGCAAACCCGGATATAGCAAAGGACGGCCTTATTACTACTTTCGCGATGAGCGAGATACAGGCTAAAGCTGTATTGGAATTGCGCCTGCAACGACTTACCGGTATGGAGCGCGAGAAAATCCGCGAAGAACATGCCGAACTGATGAAGCTGATAGCACACCTGGAAGAAATATTGAACAATGAAGGTATGCGTTACCAGATCATCAAAGACGAGCTTGCCGATGTACAGAAGAAATTCGGAGATGACCGTAAGAGCGAGATACAATACCTAGCCGATGAAATGCGCATAGAAGACCTGATAGAGAAAGAAGATGTGGTGATTACTATTTCTCATCTTGGCTATATCAAGCGCACATCTGCAGCTGAGTACCGCGCTCAACGCCGCGGGGGCAGGGGTGTAATGGCCGGCCGCACAAGAGATGAAGACTATATAGAGCATTTGTTTGTGGCCTCTACACACCATACGCTGATGTTCTTTACAGAGAAAGGCAGGTGTTTCTGGCTGAAAGTGTATGAGATACCGGAGGCAGATAAGAACGCTAAAGGCAGAGCTATACAAAATATGATTCAGATACCCACAGACGATAAGATACGTACTGTGATAGATGTGCCGCAACTGGAAGATGAGGAATTTGTGAATGCACACTACGTGGTATTGTGTACCAAGAAGGGTATCATCAAGAAAACAAAACTGGCGGATTTCAGCCGGCCGAGAGCAAATGGCATCATTGCTATTACGATAGAAGAGGGCGACCAGTTACTTGATGTATCGCTCACAAGGGAAGATTATTACATAATGATGGCCGTAAAATCCGGCAGGGCTATTTGTTTCCCACAGGAGAAAGTGCGTGCCACAGGACGTGGGGCGATAGGTGTTTTCGGTATTGAGCTGGATGAGAACAAGGACGAAGTGATAGGTATGATTTGCGTGGCCAAAGAAGATATAAACAAGCAGATACTTGTAGTGTCGGAGAAAGGCCTTGGTAAGCGCACACCATTCCTCGAAAAAGTGGATCAGGTGGACAGCAATGAGGAACCATACAATCTTGTAACGGTGGGCGATGATAAATATCTGCTTTCGTATCGTGTTACCAACCGCGGTGGTAAAGGTGTGAAGACCATTAACATAACCGAAAAAACCGGTGCTCTAGTGGGCTTGCTGGGTGTGGAAGAGAAGGATGACCTCATGATTACCTGCGAATCTGGAGTGACCATCCGCATGAAGGTATCGGCAATACGTGAGGCCGGTAGGGCAACGCAGGGCGTGAAACTGATAAATATTGATGAAGGGGATAAGATAGCTGCAATAGCCCGCATTGCAGAGCAGGAAGATGCCGAAGAAGAAAATGAAAACGGAGCAGAAGGCGAGGGCGCGGTGCCGGAGCAGGGCGAAGCAGCGCCAACACAAGAGTAGAATATTGGATTAAAAGCAAACCATAACCATAACAATTAAGTAAAAAATGAGAAAAATAATTTTAATTGCCGCTGCCATAGGCCTCACCTTTCAGGGCGTTGCCCAGGAGAAATATGTTGTTTCGGCAAATGTTGCGTTGAGCAAGCAAAACTTTGACGAAGCAAAAGAGAATATAGACAAGGCAATGCTTAGCCCTGAAACAAAAGATAAGCCTAAAGCATTGTTTGTAAAAGCGCAGGTATATATGGGCATGCAAATGACTGAAAAATACAAATCTTCAAACCCCTACCGCGAGGGTGCCCAAGCTCTACTCAGGCTTGTAGAAGTGAAACCAGACTACGAAAAGAGCATGGTTGACCAGTTGCTCCTTTTCGCAGGGTTCTATTACTACAACGATGGAGTGAAAGCATATAACGATAAAAAATACGCTGAGGCCATTGACTTTATGAAAAATGTGGTGTCTATACGCGGCATAGGGGGCGGCAAGCGTTTTGAAAAGTTCCAGCCTGCCGAGCAGAAGAAGTTTGATACGGTAGCAGCAGAAGCAAACCAAACAGTTGCTATGAGTTTGCAAAACCTGGGCAAATTCGATGAGGCGGTGCCGTTGCTTATCGCTGTAAAAAACAACCCGATAACTCGCAGTCCTTCTATATACCAGAGCCTTATATATGTCTATAATTCTCAAAAAAATACTACTGAAGCGTATGCCACCATACAGGAAGCAAGAAAAGCCTATCCTGATGACGAAACTATACGTAATTATGAGTTGAATTACTTTATCCAGTCAGGCAAGCAGGATGACCTGGTGAAGAAACTCGAGGAGGCCGCAGCTAAAGACCCCAATAATGCGGATATACAGTTCAATATTGCTACTTCCTACCTGGGTTTAGCTAATCCTAAATCAGGTGCCAAGCCAACCAATATGGCGGAACTACTTTCAAAATCAGAGGGCGCTTTTCAAAAAGCTATTCAGTTATCGCCAAACAATGCTTTTTACAATTACAATTTCGGGGCATTATACTTCAATCAGGCAACTGATGTGAATGACCAGATGAATGCAATTACCGGCACATCGGAATCTGACGAAAAAAAATACGACGCGCTGAAAGCGAAAAGAGACGAGTACTTCTCTAAATCAACTCCGTACTTTGAGAAGGCTTATTCTGTTTTATCAGCCACAGAAAAAGATTTAAGCGGCGATGATAAGAAAACTTATAAGAACATTATCCTCGCGCTGAAGGAAGTTTATGCAAGACAAAACAAGATGGATAAATCGGCTGAGATGAAGAAAAAATACGAGTCACTGTAAAACAATACATTGCTAAATATAAACGCCGTTCGGGATATTCCGAATGGCGTTTTTGTTTCCATGCGGTATTATAGTTTATTCAAATGCAATGATTTAGAAGTTTTTTTGACTATATTTGCGACAATTTTTAAAATGCCTAAAGAGTGAGTAAAATGAACATAGTGCGTTTTGCACCAAAGAACAACGATGCTTTTTTTGATACATTAAAAAAGAATATCGACGAGTTTTTTAAAGAGAATAAAATTGCCCCTACCGGTAACAGCGCGTTAAGATGGAAAACAGTGGCCATGATAGCTTTATTCTTTGTGCCTAATGTCCTTATCATTACAGGTGTGGGTTCGGTAAGCCCTTTTCTGTTTTTCGGTTTATGGTTTTTAATGGGCCTCGGTATGATTGGTATTGGTTGCTCGGTTCATCACGACTCCAATCATGGTTCCTATTCAGGCAATAAGACAGTGAACAAGATAATAGGGGATATAGTGAATGTAGTGGGTGGTTATGACGTTACATGGCGCATACAGCACAACATTTTGCACCATACCTATACTAATATCGAAGGTCTGGATGAAGATATCGAAGTAGGTGGTCTTATGCGTTTTTCGCCTCATGCCAAAAAGCATTCGTTTCATCGTTTTCAGCATATATATGCATGGTTCTTATACTGCCTGCTTACCCTCCAGTGGGTTACTTACAAGGACTACCGCCTTTTGGTTATCTATAATAAGAAAGACCTCCTGAAAAAGGAAAGGATAACCTTGACTAAAGCAATTATTGAGCTTACGATATATAAAGTCATCTATTTCGGCTATGCGTTGGTGTTGCCTATTATGTTTTCCGGTATGCCTTGGCATTATGTTGTAGCAGGTTTCCTGCTGTTGCATTTCACTGCCGGTTTAGGCTTATCGCTTATTTTCCAGCTAGCCCACGTGCTGGAAACATGTGAATTCCCATTACCGACTGAGGACAGAAAAATAGAAAATAACTGGGCTGTACATCAGCTTTTGAATACCGCAGATTTTTCTCCCAAAAGCCGTATTATGTATTGGTTCATTGGCGGGCTCAACTACCAGGTGGAACACCATTTATTTCCGCACATATCACATGTGCATTACCCTAAAATAGCTAAGATTGTTAAGCGAACTGCTGAGCAGTTCGGGCTACCATACCAGGTAATGCCAAACTTCATTATTGCCATACGCGAACATGGACGTATGCTTTATAAGATGGGCAGGTAATTCTGTACTGATTACAATATTTATTCTCAGGCCGGCATATGCTGGCCTGAATTATTTAGTTGCTACGCCTCGTTATTTTTATTTTCTTTGGGTCTTTCCGTTCTTTCAGCTTTCGGTTAAATATTTCGGCAAGTGGTACGTATTCTATTTCAAAACGAGTAGAGGAGAACTGGTATGGTTTTAGTTTCTCCTTTTGCTTTTTTGAGGTAAAAATATCGTTGTATCCGTGTGTATATATGTAGCTGACTTGTTGGTATTTATCATTATTAATGACCAAACCTTTACCCGAAGGTTGCTCAGCACCACTCTGATAACGAGCTGAATCTTTTACCACTTTTTCCGACCGTCTTTGCGCAACTGGGTATCCATAGAATACAATCAGATAGTCGCTGCTGGATGCACCTATTAAAGGTTTTGTAACCTCGGTACGGTCGGCATTCATCAGTATATTGTCGAATTTCTTTTGCTTTATCAGATCAAGGTTTGTATCAATAAAATAGTACACCGGGCAATAATTAAAATGGTCTCTGAAATCATTTATCATTGCCGATGCTGTGCTGCGTGCGTCATTTACTACTTGTTCCAAGTCATTGTATTTTTGGGCCTTCGTAAGCGCCTCAATACGGTTATTCTCAGACCTTAACTGCACCAACACTACCCGTGGGTATCTCTTCGATAAACTATCTGCCGCCCTAGCTTTGTCAGTAGCAGTAAGCACCAATGTCGCTATTGTCAGTAGTGTAACGGATATTCTATTCATATGGTATAATTAAAGTTTAACATACGGCAGATAAAAATAATGTTATTAAATCGAGAAAGCCTCCGATAGGAGGCTTTCTGAATATTCAATTATTGTTCACCTCCTCCGCCTTCAGGCACATTAAGGAGGTCTTTTACTTTTGGCCCCAGTGCCTGCATCTTACCAAATATCTCTTTTGCCTTCACCGAATCTCCTGCCTGGTAAGCAGTGCTTGCCAATGATTGCATTATCTGGAAATGTTGCTTTACATCATCTGCTAAGCCTTCACGGCTGTCACCACTTAGAGAAGCTATCCAACTTACACCCACAGAATCATTATACACTATTTTATCTGTTAGCTTATTCGCCTTGCTCAGTGCGCCTGCCCTGTAATATGCGGCGGCAACGAAATAAGCAGTATAATCATAGCTATACGATTGCTCGGTTATACCCGTCATCACCCGGTCTAATAGTTTTATAGCCTTTTCATTTTTGCCCTCAGCAACAAGTTGGTTAGCCACAAATGACGCATCCATACGATAGGTAACCAAATCATGGCGGTTAGGCTCATCGAAATACACGTCCGTGCGCTCTGCTCCGCCCCATAAGAACTTATTTACAAAAAGATCATAGCTCTTTTCTGTATTGATAGTGCCCAATACCTGCTGGTTCACTCTGGCGGCATCAGCATATTTGAAAGGCATCAGATGGTAAACAAGGCCCTCCATATGCAGGTAATCACCTGTGCCGCCATAATCTCCCGTGCGTAGGCCCGCATCAAAATACAGCGGCCTTTTCCAGCCTTCATTCGCAACAGCGGCAATGATATTGAGTATGGCCAGGTCACTCTTGTATGGCGTAGTTTTGGGGTACACCCATTTTACATCAGTGATAACACGGCCTGTATCTGCCGGGTTTATCCAGCCCCTGCTTATTAGTTCTTCTTTACTCAGAGATGGGGTAAAGAAATTCTTAGACGGCATATAATTCATAGGTTCGCCCCTCCCTTGACCCATATTAGCCGGGTCATCACTATTCATGAAGTTACAAATATCTGTCAGGTTGAAATATTTGTCCTCAGGTATCTGTGGGTTTTTAACGTAGGAAATATAGTTGTGCCTGTCGCCTATATAGTCTTTCCTTTTCCATATCATTGGTACGGCATCAGCATCATTTATCTTATAATTCAGTTGATCCACATACCAATCTATGCCTAACAGGCTGGTGTTAATGATGCGTACATCACGGCGGAAACCTTCTATTTCCTGAATATACCAGAGCGGATAGGTCTGGTTATCACCAAAGGTAAACAGTATCGCATTTGAATCGCAGCAAGACAATGTGTTATAAGCTACAGCCCTGGCAAGTGTTTTCTTCGAGCGGTCGTGGTCTTTCCATTCCACATTTGCCATCAGCATAGGCACTGCCAGCAGGCACAAGGCTATTGAGCCATAAGCCGCACCGGCCCCTTTTATGGCTTTGCTTATAAGGTCGTAGACCATGAGCACACCAAGGCCTATCCAAATTGTGAAGGTGTATGTGCAACCGGCAAATGCATAGTCACGCTCACGGGGCTGTAAAGGTGGCATGTTCAGGAAGATACCGATGGCAATACCGGTAAAGAAAAACAGGGTGAGTACTATTATTCCGTCTTTTTTATCACGGTTGAACTGGTAAACAAGCCCGAGAATACCCAAAATGAGTGGGAGGAAATACAGTTTATTATGTGCAGGGTTGTCGCTCAGGCCCGAACCCATTGTGTCTGTATCACCAATACCACGCATCTTATCTATAAATGTTATGCCCGATATCCAGTTGCCATTTTTAGCATCGCCTTGCCCTTCTATATCATTCTGGCGGCCGGCAAAGTTCCACATAAAGAAGCGCCACCACATCCAGTTCATTTGGTAGCCAAAGAAAAACTGGAAGTTGTGTGCTGTTGTCGGTTCTTCGCCATCACCAAGGCCAAGAAACTGTTTGTAGAAATTAACATGGTTTTGATCGTTATTATCCCAGATGCGGGGGAAGAAATGGCTTTGGTTCTCACCATTTTGGTCCCTGCCATATATTGGCGTTATTTTCTTGCCCACAACCTCGTAATAGTCTTTTCCGTTTGCTTTCGTTTGGGCGTATAATTTACCTGAGGTGTCCAAATCTGTCCAGTTGCTGGTATAATATGGGCCAAAAAGCAACGGTTGTTGCCCGAATTGCTCACGGTTCACATAGTCAAGGAACGACATTGGGTTATCGGGGTTCGTCATATCTATCGGAACATCGGCACGCGACCGGATGATAGCCGAGAAATAGCTGGAGTAACCGATAATGATAAACATTATACACAAAATGCCGGTGTGCAATAGATGCATTCCCTTCTTTTTTGCGAATAAAAGCAAGAAGACAAGCAATCCGGCAAGAAGTAAAAAGAACACAATCGCACCCGTATCAAAACTGGCACCGAAGCTATTCGTAAAGGTCCTGTCGAAATAAGAAGCTATGCGGGGAATATATTGTATAACGCCAAACTGAACAAATCCTAGAATCACGCAGCCCAGTATAAACGCTATAATTGTACCTTTTGTTGATGCTTCATAGCGCTTGTAGTAATATACCATAGCAATGGCTGGTATGGTAAGAAGGTTTAATAAGTGAACGCATACCGATATGCCGATAAGATAGGCAATAAGTATTAACCACCTGTCGGCATGTTTGTTATCGGCCACTTGTTCCCATTTCAATATGGCCCAAAATGTAACAGCCGTAAAGAAAGAAGAGGTCGCATATACTTCGGCCTCAACAGCCGAAAACCAGAATGTATCAGAAAAAGTGCACGCAAGAGCACCTACAAGCCCGGCACCCATAATCAGCGCGGTTTGTGTATGGTCTGGTGCTGCTTTTGAATCAACCAATATCTTTTTTGCGAAATAAGTGATTATCCAGAACAGGAAAAGAATGGAGAAAGCACTCATAATAGCCGAAAAAGCATTCATCATAGTAGCCGCGCCAATATGATCCAAATCGCTGACCGAAGGCCCGCCCGTTGCGGTTGCACCGCCCGCAAACAATGCGAATATTCGCTGTAAAAGCATGAAGAACGGGGCTCCGGGGGAGTGGCCTACTTCCAGTTTATAAGCACATGAAAGGAACTCACCACAATCCCAAAAGCTGACTGTAGGTTCCATGGTTTTCAAATAAACAAAAAGAGCAATGCCACCTGTTATCCAGCCGACTATGTTATTGATTTTGCGATAGTTCATGTTTGTATTTTAGAGCGGTGACAAAAATAACAAAAGTTGCGACTTTACACCGTTTTTTTGGCATAGCAAGGGTTAATAATGGTTAATTGAATATATGGGTGGAGAGAAACAAAAAAACGTATAATCAGACGAGCAGATTACTGAGGCTTTTCAATTGTTCCGGGGCAAGTATTTGTGCTAATTGAATATCGGCGATATTTTTTAATTCAGAGGCAATATTTTCGGCATCGTATCCGGGGTTAGCGGTTTGTATCAGCCACAGATAATCCAGTTCCTTTGTTTCGGGGAGTAGGGGCTCTTTGCCATCTTTTAGCTTATAAAGCAGGTATTTGTAAGCGCTGTTGGGTAAATTATATTGATAAATGGGGTAGTTGTAACGGTTTCCTTTTTTCTGGAGCGGTATGTCCTGCTCGGGCTCACGTACAAAATCTATATCGAAATGTTTGTTCAGCACCCAGCAAAGGTGATAACCCGGCAATGCGGTCACTATACCTATCATTGCCGCTTCTGCAAAAAAATCTTCCTGCATAGCCGACATATCCAATGCCAATTTTGCCATATGTATCAAAGGTAAAATAAATACTATTACAGAGATTTGTTTATCGCAGATAACCTTATTAGCTTTGATATATACATTCATTTCTTTCCAGATAAATTTATCAGTCATGTCAACAGGTTTAATCTTTTTAGGCGTAATCCTCATTCTTGTATTTCTGAGTTTTGTAACTGTTCAGCAAGGTACAGTTGCCGTCATTACCGTTTTCGGAAAATACAGGCGGATTATGCGCCCAGGCCTGAATATGCGTATCCCGTTCATAGAACAGATATTCAGGCGTATATCTTACCAGAACAGGTCTATGGAATTAAAGTTTCAGGCTATCACGCTCGACCAGGCGAATGTATACTTCACGGCTATGCTGGTGTATGCCGTATTAAATCAGGAAAGCAAAACCATAGAGAATGTCGCGTTTAAGTTTATGGACGAGCGCAATTTCATGCAGGCGCTTAATCGCTCTATAGAAGGGGCTGTTCGCGCATTTGTTGCCACCAAAAGGCAGTCAGAGGTATTGCAGTTGCGCACAGAGATAATTCAGCACGTAAAGGAGCAGCTTGATACCCAGCTTGAAGGGTGGGGGTACCATCTGCTCGACCTCCAGATTAACGACATTACATTTGATGAGGTAATTGTAAAATCAATGGCTCAGGTTGTGGCTTCTAATAACCTGAAGGCTGCTGCTGAAAATGAAGGTCAGGCACTGCTGATAACAAAAACAAAAGCGGCTGAGGCGGAAGGCAACGCTATAAAAATATCGGCTGAGGCAGAAAGGCAGGCCGCTCAGATGCGCGGTCAGGGCGTCGCCCTTTTCAGGGAAGAGGTGGCAAGGGGTATGGCCACAGCAGCTAAAGAAATGGAAAACGCCAACCTCGATGCTTCCTACATACTCTTCTCTATGTGGACAGATGCAATCAAGCACTTTGCCGAATATGGCCAGGGAAATACCATATTCCTTGATGGCTCCAGCAATAATTACCAGCGCACTATGCAGCAGCTCATGTCCACGCTGCAAGGTTTTGATGGGGACGAACTTAAGAAAAAATAGAAAAAGAAATTAAAGATTTTTTACGAACAACAGTTTACTTTTGGGTTTGTTTTGTAAAGTAATAAGCAGGCGCATTAAATTTGCGCCCATAAAATATATTTCATGATTGATGTTTTATTGGGGCTGCAATGGGGTGATGAGGGGAAAGGGAAAATTGTGGACTACCTTGCCCGTAAGTACGATATTATTGCTAGGTTCCAGGGAGGTCCTAATGCGGGCCATACCTTATATGTAGATGGAACAAAAGTGGTCTTACGTACAATACCCTCAGGGGTGTTTCATGATCATTGCCTCAATCTTATAGGCAATGGTGTCGTAATTGACCCAGTATCATTGCAGCAGGAGATAATGCAGCTTTTACCCTTGCGCCCCGATGTACTGTCGCGGCTGTTCATCGCGCACAGGGCGCACCTGATACTGCCTACCCACCGTGCACTTGATGCAGCATCAGAAGCTGCAAAAGGTGCAGATAAGATAGGCTCTACGCTTAAGGGTATAGGCCCCGCTTATATGGATAAAACCGGCAGGAACGGTTTGCGTATCGGCGACATTCTCAGTAAGGATTTCCATAAAAAATATGATAAGCTCGCCCAAAAGCACATTCAAATGCTGGCCCAATACGACCAGAAAATAGAGTGGGAACAATGGGAAGCACCATTCTTTGAGGCGTGTGACTACCTGCGCTCATTGCAAATAGTAAATGCTGAATATTGGCTCGAAAACCACCTTAAATCCGGGAAACGTATACTTGCCGAAGGTGCCCAGGGCAGTATGCTGGATATTGACTATGGCACCTATCCTTTTGTTACTTCTTCAAACACCATTGCTTCAGGCGTCTGCAACGGCCTCGGAGTGCCACCTGCAAGCATAGGCGAGGTATATGGCATTACAAAAGCATATTGTACCCGTGTGGGTAGCGGCCCGTTTCCTACTGAGCTTGACGATGAAATAGGGGAGGAACTCAGGAAAACGGGCAATGAATTCGGTGCGGTAACCGGTCGTTCCCGCCGCTGTGGCTGGATAGATCTTGTAGCACTCAGATATACGGTTATGTTGAGTGGCGTGACTAAACTTATTATGACTAAGGCTGACGTGCTGGATAGTTTTAATCCGGTAAAAGCAGCTACGGCCTACATAGCTGACGGCAAAGAAACAAATGAACTGCCCTATGACCTATGTGATGTGAATATCAGCCCGGTCTATAAAACATTTCCGGGGTGGGATAAACCTATCAGCACATGTGCCTCCTATGACGAGACGCCGCAGGTTTTCAAAGATTATTGCTCTTTTGTAGAGAGCTATCTCGGTACGAAAATAGCCTATATTTCTAATGGAACTGGAAGAGATCAGCTACTGATTATTTCATAAAAAAAAATTATTTTTTTTACTAAAAAAAATTTGGCAATTTCACCAAACTATTAAAATTTTACGGCACCAAGTAACTGTGTTATGAAATCAAATACCGACAAAAAAGCTGCTGGCAAAAAAGCTGCAAAACCGGAAACAAAGCCTGCCCCGAAAAAATCTACTTCGAAACCTAAAAAAGTTGAAGAAGATGAGGATGATGACTTTGAAGATGAACTTCCTGCCGGTAAAAAGGCATCGAAAAAATCTGCTGGCGTAAAGAAAAAGGCCGATGATGACGATGATGACGATGATGCTCTTGATGAAACGCCAAAAAAGAAAAGTGCAGCTAAAAAGACCGCTGCTAAAAAAGGCAAATCAAAAGACGATGACGATGATGAAGATGATGACGATTTAGAAGAAGATGATGATGATTATGGTAAGGAGGAAGAAGACGACTATGATATAGACAAGGAGTTCGAAGAATTTGACCTGCCAAAGTCTAAAACTAAATCCGCAAAAAAGAAATCATCGAAGGACGATGATTTTGATGTAGACGATGAGTTCAAAGATCTGGGCTTCTTTTCTGAAAGTTCCGGTGGTGGATTCGATGATGATGACGACGACTTTTAGAGAATGTAGTTAAACTAAAAACTTTGCAACCATTGCAACGAATTAAAGCTACTTATGCGCTTGTTCCGGGGCAAGGGATAGAAATAAAACAAAAGATGCTGCGTTGGGCCAACCAATTCAGCATCTTTCTTTTTTTGGATAGTAATAGTTATCCGTCACTATATGACGGGTATGAGTGTCTCCTGGCAGCAGGGTCTGCTGCTTCTGACGACTTTGTTTATACACTTTCAGACCTGCAGCACAAGCATGATATAACAAAAGACTGGTTGTTCGGGCATATCTGTTACGACTATAAGAATAGCCTCGAGCCGAAGCTGACAACTACCCACCAGGACAACATTGGCTTTGCTGATATGAGTTTTTTCAGGCCGGGTACGGTTATTTATATTAACAGGGCACAGACTGTGCTTGCGATAGAGTCGTTTACACACCCTGATGAAATATATAGTCAGATAAACGAAACAGACATCACGCATTTCAAAGTACCGATACCTAAACTCAGCTTTAATAGCGTAATGGACAAGAATACCTACCTTGATACTATTACGCAGCTAAGAAAGCATATTGCTGATGGAGATTGCTACGAGATAAATTTTTGCAAAGAAGGTTTTTGTCATAATGCTGACATAATTCCGCTCAATGTATTTAACCAACTGAATGCTCTTTCTCCGGCACCTTTTGCTGCATACTACAGGGCGGGCGATGCTTACCTGATGAGTGCCAGCCCGGAACGATATCTGAGAAAATCAGGAAGTACAGTAATATCCCAGCCTATAAAAGGCACTTCACCTCGTGGTGTAAATGCTGAACAGGATGAAAAGAATAAACAGTCACTGCAAACCAGCATTAAGGAACGTGCGGAAAATGTAATGATTGTTGATCTTGTGCGGAATGATCTTTCACGTTGTTGCGAAACGGGCAGTATCATTGTTGAGGAACTTTTTGGTATATACACTTTTCCGCAGGTACATCAGATGATATCTACGGTAAGTGGCAATATGAACAAGAATGCAGCCTTTACAGATGCCGTCAGGCATTCCTTCCCGATGGGCAGCATGACGGGAGCGCCTAAATTCAAAGTAATGCAGCTGATAGATAAGTATGAACATGCAAGGAGGGGACTCTTCTCGGGTTCTGTAGGCTACATAACGCCTGAGGGCGATTTTGACCTGAATGTAATTATCCGCTCATTGTTTTATAATGCCGCCACCGGTTATTTATCATATCAAACAGGTGGGGCAATAACCTATGATAGTGATGCAGAACAGGAGTGGGATGAAATGAGGTTGAAAGCATGGGCCCTTGAACGGGTATTTACCTGACATCTGTTATTTGCGCCTGTAAATCTCATAATTATACTTTTTGTCCACTAAGCTATATTTGCCTTCCAGCCATGTAGGGTACCCCTCATTGTCCTGGGTTACAAAGTAATCCTCACTGCCATCGGGGCATTTTTTCACAATACAACTGTTTTTTCTGCACAGGTAATAAGAGTAGAATTCGGCATCAGAGAACCCGACTGTACTGCCGGGTGGAATAATACTAAGCCTGTCTTTATGGAAAATGTACACCTCATTCACATTGTATTCATAGAGTGTATCTTTTAGTAGCTTTTTATTTGTAAGGAAGAAGTATGTGCTGAATGCTACCAAAACAACCGGTAATATTATTAACCGGGGAGCATTTCTATCGTCATTTGACTTGAAAGAGCCAATAAGCCAGTGCAGGAATACAAGCACTCCTGCAAGCGACATGCTGTAATGGCCAATGAGGTTTCGCTCAAAAGGCGCACGCCTCATAACTGAAGTGATCAGAAAAAATGTTACCCATAAGCAGAGGTAAAACAGGCCGGATAGTGCAAGTATTTTTTGTCTTCGTGCGGTAATCAGTATTACTGGTAGGGAAAGCAACACCAGGGCCGTGTTTGCAATACCCAAGTGCATATCAGAGAAGATGTGAGCGAAATATACCTTCATCATTGGCCAGCTACCTTCCCAAAAGAGGGTTATAGTTTGCGCTTTCGATGGCGCTACATAGCCATTGTTGGTTATTGCCTCTATGCCCGAAAACGACAGGGTGGGGAGGTAGCATATATAAGTAGCAAGTATGGCGATGGCCTGGTGTTTCCAGAAGGATGTTTCTTTCGTTTTATACGCAATGCAGTATAAAAACATAAACAGCAGTTGGGCTGCGTGAAAATAGAGAAAGGATGGCAGACAAAAATAGCCGACTGCAATAGATAGTATATTCAATTGTAGCCATGACCTGTTACCCGACTTTATATAGGCAAATAAAGAAATAAACATTCCCCATTCTGCCAGCAGATACAGTTCATATCCCCTTGCCTGAAAGCTGAACCCCCATACAAAAAATTGTAATGCAAGAGTCAGGCACATAAGCAGCGATAACAATCGGTATTTAAGTAAAGGTACCAGTGCAAAGTACAGGGTGACCATTGTGGCACAATAAGCTATTAGGGAAATGAGTCGGCCGGTCATCACTTTATCCGTTACATTGTGAAAAAGAATGTTATTCAGAAAATTGAAAAACAGGTGATTGTTTGGCAGCATATAGTACGATACTCCTTGAAACGGATGTATATCTGCAATATGCTGTGCAGAGAAGGCCTCATCAAAAGCGGGTAATGCCGTATTGTTGCCCCAAAACCAAAATCCGGTAGCAGTTGCTACACTAATAGCAATATAAAGCGCATCCCATTTGTTCATATTTACCCGTATGGGGGTGCTGGTATTTGGTTCATTGTAAATCAGCTTTTTTAGTAGCAAGGCAAGTCCGCCGCCTGATACCAATAGGCCGATACCGCAGTACATATTGCCATCAGATTTTATCCCCGGAGTGAAGAAATATCTATTCCAGCTATCTGCCTGATAAAAACAGGGGTTCAGCCCCTTATACCATACTACTAACAGCGCATGGTTTGAAAACAGGTAAAAACAGCAAAAAATACATACGGCTACCAACGACAGAATACCTGCCAAAAGAAGTATTCGGCAGACAATAAATTCGCTTTTTGATGATGTTTTACCGCTAATCATGCGTTTAAAGATAAGGATTTCCCGATTGCACGAATAACGCACGAATAGTTTGTAGTATAGCTTTGTGGCATTACCTTTGCTCGGCTCAATTAGTCCGATTGTGTAACGGTAGCACAACAGACTCTGACTCTGTTTGTCTTGGTTCGAATCCAGGTCGGACTACCCCAAATAAATAATGCCCTGTAAGCTCTATACTTTACGGGGCATTCTTTATGCTGGGCTACACTATAGCGTACAGTATTAATCTCCCTCATTTAGGTAAAAAAGAATAGCCCCGGAAAACCGGGGCTATTTCATTTAGAATACTAGTACTAATTAGTGCTTATGTCCTTCGTGGCCGGGCTGAACTGCTGGCTGTGCATTTGGCGAAGGAGCAGGCACCGGCTGTGGGTTATTAGCAGCTGGTACTACTATCTGGTCAACTGGTTTTGGCTTCACATTACCCCTGATATGCAATACCATTGGAGATTGCTTTGCGTTCGATGTGATAGTAATATCCTTCATTATAGGGCCCTGACGGCCTTGTGTATTATAATTTACATGGATAGTGCCTGTTTTGCCGGGCATTATCGGCTCCGATGGCCATTTTGGCACAGTGCAACCGCATGAACCATGCGCTTCCTGTATCACTATCGGCTTCTTACCCACATTCTTAAAGGTAAAATCACACTCCGCTATTGGTCCTTCCGGAACTTCACCATAGTCATGTGTTTCCTCTTTGAATTTGAACACACCGGCATCCGGGTCTGGAGCAGGGGCTGCCACTGGTGCTGCCGGGGCAGGTACTGGTGCCGGTGCTGCGTTCGCAGCTGCAGGCTGAGGCGATGCGGTAGGAGAGGCCTTCTTATCCTGTGCGTTTACTGTTACTATGCCTGTCATTGATAGGCAAAAGAGCGTAAGGAACACTTTTTTCATAATTGTTGCTTTTTTTTTGGTTTTAAAATTAAATAAAATTTTCCGTCTGGTTTGTCTTTTTATAATTTTTTAACGCTTTTTCATACAATACTACTGCAATATGATGCTGCCGTAATCATTATTGAACACAAGGCCGCAATCATCTGAGTGGTTGTTACAGTCCCTATGGAACATCCCCGCCAGTATATCGCCTTTTTTGTCCCCGGTAATATAGCTGAAAAAGTCCTGGGCAGTTGCCGGTTTTGAATGTGCATTGAGCACAATAGTCTCCCCGGTCGATACCCGCTTTATGCGTATCTCTTCCACATCCGTATCACAGTTCTTCGTTATCTGGTCAAATGCTTTATAATGTAGCTGCCCCGATCTGTCCGGCTCCAGCACACTGCAGGTCGATATCGCCCTTGGCTCTCCATCACTGCATTTTACCTTCTGAATGATGCATATTTCCAGGGGGCAGGGGGTGGCATTACATATATATTCCTTTGTCCGCCTGCTGTTCATCATTGGCTCATATGCCACAGTCAGGAATTTTTTCCCATTACTCGCATTCGTGGCTATGGCAGTAGATTGTTTTTCTGTTGAGGTTACATTTACTGTTTTAGCTGCCGGTTCCGACACATCAGCTTCCTTTTCTGTAGTTGTTACTTCGTTTATCGGTATCTTTTCAGGTAATCTCAGGTTCACGGGTGGGGTAGCAGTCTGCTCCGTAATCACCACATTCGGTTCGTTTTCTGTAAAATATTTATCATATGTCAGCCATCCGCCTCCGGCTATTATCAGTAGCACCGCTGCCACCTTGAGCCAGTTATACCTGCCCGGCAGCGGAATGGTCTTTCTCTCCCGCTCGCGGGCCCGTGCCATGAATCGCTCCCATGCTGCATCCTCATTCACCGTAATGCCGGCAGCCACATATCGGCTCTCTTCCCATAATGTCTTGAACCGGTAATACTCTTTCCTGTTTTCCTCATTTTCTCCTATCCAGCGTTGCACCTGCTCCTGCTCTTCACCCGATGCCTCTCCAAGCAGGTATTTCACAAGCATGTCTTCTGTAATATGATTATTCCCCGGTATCATAGCATCATATTTTTCAGGTTAAACAATACTGCAATTATGGGCAGGTACTCTAATAATCTCGTTCTCAATACTTTAAGTGCCTTTCCCATATGGTTCTCCACCGTTTTTTCCGATATGCCTAATCTACCCGCTATCTCCCTGTACCTCAATCCCTCAAACCGGCTCATCTGGAAAACCGTCCGGCACTGCTCCGGCAATTCCTGTATCGTTATTTGTATCTTTTCTCGTAATTCCTTAATTATCAGGCTATCAGATTGGTTATCTATAGTATGGTTGTCTGCTATATGACTGGCTCTATGGGCTTCCTTCACCTTTTCATGCTTTAGATAGTTCAGGCTTTCATAGTACACCGACTTATACAAATATGCCTCCAGCGATTGGTCTATACTTATCTTCTGGCGTTTCTCCCATAGCTTAAAGAACACATTTTGTACTATCTCCTCCGCCTCATCTTCATTCCTTACAATCGTACAGGCATAAGCATGCAGGTTTTTAAAATGCGTCTTGAACACATTTTCCATCTCTGCCGGATCGGCGCCTACCTGTTTGCTGCGCTGGTCCTCCATCAATGCATCCGGATATACAGGGTTAAAGACAATAGCTTCTGCCAATCTATTTCTTTTGTATAAGTACGACACCGCACCTCCATTATACCCCTATTTATGTATGAAAATTATATAAGTAATTGCATCCTCAAATCGTGAAGATGGGTTGGTTAATGTTTATCTGTTAAATTAAGTAATCAACACAATTATTTGATAATCAAAAATTTAGAAAATTATATAATTGGCAAATTTTCGAATTGCCAAATTACCTCGCCACCGGCAATATTATCCGGGAAGGGTAGTCATAGCTCGAATAAACCTTCACATCACAGGGCACAAAATCCATTTCAGAACAATGATATATGTCCACAAATTGCTGTGGGTTCCTGTCTGCCAATGGGAACCAACTGCTCTGTATCTGTATCATTATCCTATGCCCTTTTTTAAACACATGGGCCACATCCGGCAGCTTATACCTAACCTCTGTTATCCTGAACGGCTCAAACGCTTCCGGCTTCTCAAAGCTGTTCCGGTATCTGCCGCGCATTATTTCCCCCCTCACCAGCATTTCGTAGCCGCCCATAGGGTAGTCCTTTCCGCTGCCTTTTCCATCTACATTATCTCTATATTTAAAGCTGTCCGGGAAAACATCAATCAGCTTCACCACAAAATCCACATCTGTGGTAGATATAGAAGTAAACAAATCGGCTATCACCGGCCCGGCCAGCGTCATATCCTTGGTCAGCACCTCACTTTTAAACACCAGCACGTCTGGTCTTCTGCTCGCAAACCGTTGATCATCAGTCATATATTCTGCTGTGCGGCCCATATGCACGCCCTCGGCATAAGGCACCGGCTTGGCAGGGTCACTGGTATATTTCCGGTATTTGGTTTCGTCATCCGGGTAGGGTTTCGACCAGTTCAATCCACCATCTCCTTGCAGGTACAGGCTCCGTTGCTCCATGTCGGCAGGGGGCCACTGGGGTAGTGAGCGCCATTTATTCGCCCCTGTATAGAAAATATTAGCCTCGCTCACATATTTAGCGTTCTTCCTACCCAGCAAATAGCGGTCAAAAAACGGTTTTTCGATGTTTTTCTGGTAATATTCCGATGTTTTTGCCCCAAATCGCACATTTCCCAGGTATCCTCCGGTCGATCTGCCGCCCCATCCGCCGTGGCTCCAGGGGCCCATCACCAATTTATTATTGTTAGTTGCTTTCTTCTCTATGGCCTTATACAGGTTCCAGGCACCAAAACAATCTTCAGCGTCAAACAAACCACCCACTACCAGCGTGGGCAAATTGGCAGGGATGTGCTGCACATGGTTGCGGGTGTTGCGCACTTGCCACCATTCGTCATAGTTGGGGTGGTCGTATAGGTCTTTCCAGAAACTGATGGAATCACCCATTAATCTGCTAAGATTGGAAAGGGTGCCAATGTCTAAATAAAACTTGTAATTATCCTTTACAGGAAACTGATAACCACCTGTTTTTCGTTTTATATACCCATTCCTCGGCTTACCAAAACCACTGTAAAAACCAAAAGCATCCAGCACCATAAAAGCCCCGTTGTGATGGAAGTCGTCGCCTATGAACCACTCCGTTACAGGTGCCTGCGGGCTCACCGCCTTCAGGGCGGGGTGCTTGCTAAGCGCTGCCATAGTGGCATAAAAACCGGGGTGCGATATACCCCATACACCCACGCGGCCATTATTGTTTTTCACATTTTTCACCAGCCAGTCTATGGCATCATAGCTGTCGCTGGCCTCGTCTATGTCTTTGCCCTTTTTTGCGGGGTTAAACGGCCGCACATCCATATAGTCGCCATCGCTCATAAACTGGCCGCGCACGTCTTGGTTTACAAAAATATACCCATCTCGGGCATAGCGCATTCTTGGGGTTGCCCATATTTTGGAGTATTCCTCACCATAAGGGTTACACGAATAGGGGGTACGCATCAGCAGGATAGGGTGCTTTTTGTCATGGTGAGCGCCAGTCGAACCACGCGGTGCATATATGGTTGTAAACAGCTTTGCGCCATCCCGCATCGGTATATAGACCTCTTCTTTCTGGTAGTTGGTAACAAACCAGGTCGAGTCTGCAATGGGATTATCCTGTGCCTGTAGCATAAATGGGGCCGCCAGCAAGACCAGCGCAGCTATATATTTCCTCATAAATTAAGCTTAAGGAGATAAAAATAATAAACTCCGCTTTCAATTCATAAGCCGCTAATCTAAATTAACCTGTATTATACCATTTAGACATTAAAAATCGGTATAAAGCTCGAATTAGCCCGGAGGGCTTAAATGTGAATAACCGTAGGTGAAACCTACGGTCTGAAGAGCATAGCACACAACCCCGAAGCGGGTTGAACATAAGTTATGTGCCGATTATAAATGTCCAATCGGTATTAGATGAAAATGAAATGGTAGTAATGTGGTTAGTACCGCTTTTTGTGCGTTGACCACATTATAGTACGGGGATGCTGCGCAAACAAACCCGCAGAACCATCAGAAATCACTTTTAATTAACATCAGGCGCCTGACTGCAACACCCGCAATTCCGCAAATGACCAGGATCATTTTGCTTGGATGACAATGGTCATATAGCCGGCCTTTTTTCCGTTCTACATTTGTGTTGTGATTCGTTTAGATGGTTTGTGGTTTTATTAATAAGTAGGTTTTGAATAGTAAAAAGTGTAGTAAATGAAGCGCGGTTTCTACCGCGCTTTTTTCGTATGCGCTGCAAAGGGTAGGTATATAGGCTGCCTGGCGAAGTAATACCTCATGCTCCATAATCACATAGAGCAGCCGACGAACCCTGATACAATAGGGGCGATATTTCTTTTTACTTCTACTTAACATAATGTAAATTATAGAACAACGGTTGTCTTATTATTTGCAGATGGCCAAAGGTACGGAAGCATTATTCCGATAAATTTGCATGTTTTAAAATGCTTCCGTACCTTTGACCATCTGCCTGATAAAGGTAGCGTAGTTCTATAATTCACATTATTGTTAAGCAGGAGTAAAATTTAAGCCTATATGTAAACAGGTTTATTTGTCTTTTCTTTTGCTCTACTTCTGCTCACAATTACCTAAAAAATAAAGTTACTTTATGGAAACAGAATACCAAATACTGTACAATAACAATGATGCATCCCTTTCAGAAGATGTAATGGAAGCAATTAAGAATGGTTGGAAACCTTTGGGAGGTATTTCAATATCTTGGTTTGTTGATGGTAACACCAGCGGCCTGTATTTTGCACAAGCATTAGTCCGGTAGTTCAGCCAAGTAATACTTATCAGTGCGTACACCTCCATGTCCTACCTTATACAGATACTCTGCTTTAGTTAGTGGTATTCTTGTCTCGGTGTTACGTTTGCTCCGCAGCTTAAAAGAAAAGAACGATTTTAGCCGTTTACATATAGACTTTAAATTATTTCCTTGCATAACATAATGTTGGTTAAATTATAGAACAAGCCCGGCTCAAGCCCCATCAGCTTCTCAGCCGTTTTCTTAACATAAGCGATACTATATGACACTACTACAACAATGCGAAGAGTATTTACTATCGCTCGGGTTTAAGAAAAGTGTTGACGCAGCAGACCCCGGATTTATATTTCAATCAAAATACAGAGGCCAATATTGTGTAGACTTTACTCAAAGCAAAAATCTTATCCTTTCTTCTTATGAACTTTATAAGAATTCGGAATTTGGTAAAGTTGGAGAGGATGAATTCATAACGCGATGCGTTATAGAAATGCAGGTCATTAATAATTTAGAGCAAGTTCGGTTTTGTATAGAAAATTCAGACTTATGGCTCCGCATGAATTCAGAAGCCGTACCTATTTAATTCCCAAATTACAGACTGAATATCATTAGCAATTCCATCTCTGAAATTGGCATATTGCTTGCTGGCAGTCCTACATCTGTGCTGTCTTGTTTTTTCTATATATAGATTGAATGCATTTACATAATTTGGAGAGATATTGTTTGCAGTCATTAAAGCCAATACTGACTGAATCAACTCCCTTACCCTATCCAAGGTGCTTTCATCTTGATACTCCATTCCTTTTATTTGAGAAAAGAGTTGTTCAAATTGTTGTCTGACTTCCATTCCACAAATGTAATAAACTTCAACTCCCCGTATGCATTTAGCCGCAGTAGTCAACGGTGACCGCCATCAAGTGCATGATACTAAACAGGCCAGCAGAATAAAACATTGAGCACCGCCGGGTTGTTCTATAATGCCATTATGATAAGCAGAATTTCTTGAATCTGCCATATCGAAATTCTTGCTCATCATAATTATAAATTATAGAACAAAAGGATCTTGGAGAAATAGGTTATCAATAAGTTACGAACTAAATAATATTATCATGTATGCTATAATATCCTAACTGTTAAGTAAAGTTGATTTTGCGCCCGAGGATGATTATCTTTATTTCATGTTCAGTTATCCTGAAATAGACGGACACTTACCTATCGCTGCGCAAAGAAAAAATGCCCTCACCAGGCGTGCCGATAAACTCACGGTTTGGCTCCAAAGGCCGGAATATGCTGTATATGAAAATGACGAATCCGTGGTACGCCTAGCGAAGCTGATAGACCTCATGATTTATGCTTTCGAAATGTCGCTGCCCGATAAGGAATGGAAAGCTGTTAGGAGAAAACTCATAAAAGTCAGGAATACACTCACGGGCTTGCCCGAAGATGAGAAGCAGGATTTTGAGCCCGATGAAAAGGCAAATTACGAAAAAGCCTATTCTGCCCTGCTCAAAACCCTGAACGAATACAAAACCATTTTACAGAAAATTCCTACTTAACATAAGTAAGATGGTATTAGTTATTGTTGTACTCCTTCACAAAATTACCCCCACCAACTAAACGGCACATTTTTTGAGTCATACTTATCAAAACCTTTTATGAAATACCCATCCGGTGCATTGTTCTTTTTGATAGTATTATATTTAATATTATGTGCCTCTTGTCGCAAGTACACTTGCTCTACCCCTGCTGCCATAATGATGTCAATTCAGCACTACGATACAGTAACTGGCGACACCTTTGCTGTAATAGATGTATTTGCAGGGGGCTCAGGGCTTAATTCGGCTCCAATATTCAGCGCTCATGCTGCTATACTCAGAAATATTAGTTGGGACCCGCCTCGGGGCTATGTAAAGTATGATTTCCTGTTTGGCTACAACTACAAAGTTATTTTTCTGCCTTCAGGTACAACGCACAAACTGCAAAATCTGGCCCATGGCAACTATTCTACATCATATATGGGCTTTGGTGAGGCATCACATTGTGTGAACAGCTTTTCGTATACCCTCGATGGTCACAATTACTCCCAGCCACAAATAGGTTTGGGTCACAGTAATATGACAAGCCTTCCTTATTACAGTATCCTTGTTGATTAGCTACCTCCTCTCCCTAAAGCCCACTGGTCCGCGTTTGCCCGTTCCCCGTTGTCTTCTTCTAAAAAAATAAAAAAAGCATGTTAACTGTATGTCCCCACTCTGCCAAAGGTTGTTGGTGTCCTCACCAACTCGGCGTGATATAAAAAATCCCGGCGGTTTCTCCCGCCGGGATGTATTCAGGTTTCAGACCTTTTCAATAGACAGGCTATTGCGAGAACTGTAGCTGTTCATTACTCACGCTGTTATCATCTTTCAGCGATATAAAACTGGCCGACTTGCTCACAAGTTCCCAGGCATCATTCAGTTCCATCAGGCGCACGTCTGTAGTGCTCAGCGTTATGGCAAACTTTGTTTTGCCATCATCCGGGTATTGCTTCCATGTGCCGGTCACTGTCATACCACCCTTCACGGCAGTCATAGTGCCGTCAGCAGCAAAATCGAAAGTATAGCCGGCAAAGTGGCTGGTCTTGTTTTCGCCCGGTTCTGTAAAAAGTGTCAGGCTCCAGCCTGTTCCGGGTGTTGCTGTAGATATAGTTGAACCTGGGGTCACAGTTGTCTTATCCTCTTTAGTACAAGAGCTGAATATCAGCGCAAAGCAGCTGATTAATATAATTAAATTTTTCATTGTATTATTGGTTAAGTTTAGAAAATTACGCGCCGCTACAGGCGCAATAGATAAAACGATAACCCAATCTTCATTCTTTTTAAATGAAAGATGGGATCGTGTATTCTGGGCAGTTTAAAATGAAAATTATACCTGTGGGGGCTTTATCAGCTTGCCCATATCCGGGCATGGCAGCGATTGTTTATTTAGCAGGCAATAGCAAATGTCCGCTGCATATGGTATGCTCTTAAGTTGAAGGGGTGCTACAGCAAATCCATAGGCTTCATAAGAAGCAGTATTCGCTTTCTTGAATGGCAGTTGCATGTCTTTGCTGTCATCATCGGCTACCCCGTCATCGCCAATATAATGCATAAAGATAAAGTCAACGAAAGTGATATCGGCTTTCTGTCGTTTGTGTTCGGCATAGTGTTCCAGCATAGCGGGTACCTTTAGTAGCTGCTGCAAAGGAGTAGTATATAGCAGCACCACCAGAATGAAACAATACGAACTTATGCGTTTTAACAACACTATTTATCGCCAGTTTTAATAAGTATAAAATTACCGGATAGGCACAAATACCCCAAAAGCTACTTGATGAGCAGGGAAATATGGTTACCGGATGCTTCCTTCAGCTTCTCTCCCACTCCCGATTTCGCCATTGAATACCTTGTGCATTGTTGCACTACCCCATCAGGTATTTTACATACCTCACAACCAACTAAAAATCAATCATATATAAATATAGTCACTAAATCCAGAAACCCACCAAACACAATACAGGCAAGCCTTTCTGAAGAAGCACTTTTTTCCGTCATGGTACAGTTTTCTGTACCATCATGCTTTTTATATTTCTTCACTACCCTGCCACCCCCTAACTTTATGCAGTTGCAAAAAATTTTTACCTGCGCTACCCAAAAAAAAGTTCTTTGAAATACAGTCTTTCACCGGTAAAAAACTAAAAGAAAAAGTGCGCAAATAGTGCGCAAAAAAATATGTAAATAACACAAACTATCAGTTATTTACACATTAAAAGCCCAACCCAAAAAATTGTGCAAATAAAGGTGCTTTTTATGGCGTTACAGCCCGCAGTTAATATTAAATGCGCCGATGGACTGCAGGTAGTTGCCATATTCAGTACATTTACCATTCGCCTTGTTTTTTGTGCCGTTTATGGTAGTGGCTTGTGTGGCAAACTGTCCGGTCTTCGTATCCTGGTAAGTGCAGGTACAGGTATGGTCTTTCTTGCACGATGTGAACGTTACAGATATTAGGATGGCTGCTGCAAGTAAGTTGGTCATTTTTTTCATCTATGCCCGGTTTTACGGTAAAAATACCCATGTTGCCCCGTATTTGCAAATCCCTTTACCTTCTTTTGCGTTTTATCTTTAAGCCTGTGGCAAATTATCCGGTTTTTTTTACCACAATATTTTTATTGAACACAGCAACAATGAGTATAGTACTGCAACAGATAAATACTTTGAACAATTTTTCCGCAGGCTCGGCAATGGCCATGCTCGATGGCCGTTTATACCTGGCCGGCGACAACATGGGCCATGTGCTCGTGCTGGATAACCATTTTGAGCAAACAAGTTCCATAGCGATAACAGATGCGGCGCAAGCCCCTATTCTTAAAGCCACCAAACCCGATATAGAGGCCGCAGTAACCGTTTGCCACGATGGGATTGATAAACTGTTGCTTATCGGTTCCGGCTCTCACAGCCATTACCGCAACAATGCATGGCTCATAAGCCCCGATGGGCAAACGGCCCTGATTGACCTTAGCTCATTTTACCACCGGCTAAAAGCTATGGGCATACACGAACTTAATATTGAAGGCGCAGCGGCCATACCCGGCCATATCCTTTTGTCTAACCGGGGCAATAAAGCTAATCCGCAAAACCAGCTCATCATCACCTCACCCCGCTTCTGGACAGAACAAGCAACAGCCACAATTGATATAAGAAGTCTGGGGCCATCTCAAACCACAGGCAGTTTCAGCGGGGTATCAGGTATGGATTATTCCGCATTGTCAGGTTCACTGTTGCTCACAGTTTCCACCGAGGATACAAGCGACACCTATACCGATGGTGCAATCGGCAAAAGCTACCTGTGGATAGTGAACAACATATCTGGTAATAATGGTAACACCCCTATCCTACCCAACCGTATCATAGAGTTGGAGGCAGAGGATCCCCGCTTTAAATGGCATAAGATAGAGACAGTTTGTATCTTAAACGAAACAAAAACAGAAATGACATTAGCCCTGGCAGCAGATAATGACACCCATAATACCGTATTATTTAAAGCGCTGCTGCATTTGTAGCCTGTAATGACGTCCAAGCTATCAGCGTTCACTCCATATCATCTGTTCCAGTTGCTTCCTCGTTACAACGCTGGCGCGATACCTCGGGTAGGGTCCCCAGGTCTTTTCATATGGTTGGTATATCTCCGTAACTGCACTCCATAATAACTCCTTGCGTGTATTAACAATAAACATCTCGTTATGAGGATTGCACATAGAAACAAACAAAGTGCTATCTGAAATAGGTACTACATTACCCCCGCCGCCTGCGTCATTTATCTTATCTCCAAGATATTTCCGGCAATCAAGTTCCCATGAATTTTTTATACTATCCCCCGACTCTTTTAGCTTTAATATTTTCGGATAGCCATTGCCCCAGTTTCCGGTTTTGGCATTATTATTTATACCCGAACTACTGCATAAATAGATATTTCCACCTACAGAATACTTTAAAGCATGTGGATTGTGAAAATACTTATTCGCATACACACTCCTCAAATCCAGCGATGTCTTTTCCGAATCAATTAGTTCGTTCGGGGATATTTTATTGCCATATTCCGCAAGCACCTTCCCAGATGGATATTGTATTTTCAGCATCCTATCAATACCGGCCAAACTAAGGTACACAGTCTGTGTACGTTCATCAAAGAAAAAAGCGTTCTCATGAAGATCCCATACGACATTTGAATAACGTTCCATGAGTGCACGCATATCACTCTGCATCGCGTACATTGGTGCCTCCCACGACCATACCTCGTTGCTTTGTTCATCATACTCTTTTATCGAGCCAGTTGACATTATCGGGAAAAACCTTTTTTGTCCTGTATCGATATTTGCAGCTGTTTCTGTCGAAATTTTCGCTGTAAGCGCCATAAAGTGTCCATTGCTGATTTTTGTAAACTCATGGTGGTGTACAATATCGGTTTTGGAACCATCTGGCATCAAAATGAAATCTTTTGTACTCCAAAGCACGTTCCCACTATAGCTGACCTCATATCCACTCGGTCCGGAAAGAAAAGTGATTGTTCCCGATTTGGATACCTTCAGGTCTGTACTGTTACTAAGCAGGTTATTGCCTGGCAGGAACCAAATAGGATTTCCATCAGCATCAAATAATGCATTCATACCATCTACAAAAAAATATGCACCGCGATGATTTTTTTCACGTTTTGTTACTCGCAGCCTTTTATCTGCATCGACCGGGAAAGCAGCCGTTGAAAAATGATAAAAGTTACTGCTGTCAATTCGCTTGCCATGTGACAGATGCACTACCCGCCATGTATATTCGTTTCCAAATAATGGAAGTTCAATAACTACCCGGTTACTGTCGGTACTTATTATTTGATACACATGCCCTTTAAATTCCTGAAGCCGCTCATAGTGGCCTTTAGAGATTTCAATAACAGAACGGGTTATCTCCTGTTTTACATTGAACGATATTCCAACAATACGGTAATTCAATACACTTCCCTCCGAAGGTCTTACCTGTGCGTCAATTTTTGAAGACGAAACCAAGAGGAAAATGTACAAAATTACATTTGAAATAAAGCGAAAAAACTGGATGTTTACGGGGGGCGGGATTAATGTTGACATTGATAGTTGGTTGTAGAGGTATTCTTTATTTTTATGTTATAAAGTAAGTTGCGGTATGTGTATAATATAATTGAGCAAATTCCAAAACGGTTTAACTGTTCATTTTTTTTGCGTAATCTTATTCCTTATTTTACTTAAGAACTCATGCGAAATACCGAGGTATGACGCAATCTGGCGGTTAGTGAGCCTTTGCGCAATGTGCGGGTAGTCTGTCATATACTCAATGTACAGCTCTGTAGCAGTTTTACTAAGACTATCTATCATTCTGCGCTGCAAAGCGGATACTCTCTTCTGCCCCATAACACGGAACAGCCTCTCTACCTTTGGCAAGGTCTCATAAAGAGTTTCCTTGTCATCCTTGTTTATTGTAAATATCTCGCTATGCTCTAAAGCTTCAATAAAAAGACGTGCAGGTATCTGATTTGCAAAACTATCGATATCACCTACCCACCAACCTTCCACGGCAAAGTATAGAACATGCTCTCCCCCCTTTTGGTCAACATGGTATACTTTGAAAAGCCCTTTATTCACAAAGGCTTCAAATTTACATACCTCACCTTCTTTTAGTAAGAAATCCTTTTTTCTAACTTCCTGCAATTTAAATGGCCTGAAAAAATGTTGCCATTCATCGTCGGTAAGCGAAACATTTTTAGATACATGTTGTCTGAAAAGGTCCATTGCAATTCTATAATCGGGTTCGGTATTTATGGAGATAACAACCTAAAGTCGAATAGTTTTATGAAGTCACCGCAAATGTATTAAAGCAATCTCACTCATGCTATTCAGATGGTAAATATACACCTCAACATTACACTATCATTTGAACAAGTTCAACAAATAACAGCATGTAAAAATTATCTTTTGTGATGTGCGGTAGTTCGGAGATTTTAAAAGAAAAAAGTATCATCATATTCCTCTGTAAACCTTTACAGTAAATAGTTTCAGGGAATTATTTTTAGTTTTAAATAGCACGCCGTAATTAGAAAATGTTTGTTGTAATTGAAGCAAAATACATTCACCCCAATATTTCATCCTTTCACCACAATGCACTATTTTTTGTCAACAAAAAATCAGTCTGCATAATAATATTGTTCACCCCAACATTCATTAAATACACCACAAATCAGGTACTTGGGCGTTGCTCCGGATACAATATCTTTTTTTAAGCATCTACTTTTACTGTTGAAAAATATTGCCAACAGTAATCCTGAAATGTACAAAACCTGCCTCTATCTCTCAATTGTCTGTGTTTTCCTATGCTGCAATATTGCTATGGGACAATTTATGCCAGCTGAAAACAGCCAGTTGCACTATACAATGATCGGCTTTTCTTTTCCGGAATTTGTGCAGGCACAAAAATACCACATCAGGATAGCAAAGGGGAAGATATATGACGAGACCACCTTTGCGGCCCAAACGATTATCAATGATTCTTCCTTTACTAACAAAAAGATAATACGCGTTCCTGATTGGGGGCAGGAGTACACGTGGCAGGTAATCTATCAAACACCGAGCAAAGGTTTGCAAAAGGGTTTACTGAACCATTTCAGCACTCGCAAGGTGCCCAGCGTTGATACAAGCGCTATGCGACTTGCAATCATGAAAAAAAATAACGAATATAAGCACAACTATATTTTTCTTGATGGAAACCAGGCCTTGTATAATATGGAGGGCTGCCCGGTATGGTACCCTCCCTTCCTAGATTCTGCTACAAATTCAATCTCAGACCTCAAACTGACACAAGACGGCACAATAACCTGTTTATATGGAGGCAATATATACGAGATCAGCTACTCCGGTGAAGTATTATGGAAAGGGCCAAATACAGGAGAAATAAGTGGAGACAAAACAGAGAACTATCATCATGAATTTACAAAACTGAGTAACGGCCACTACATGGCACTTGGAAGCAGCTATGTATCATGGGACCCACCATCAACAGACACTATGGCATGTGAAGCATCTTCGAGAAACAGGGACCAGAAAATGATGTTACCTATACTCATAGAATATGATAAGAAAGGAAAGGTGGTATGGAGTTGGAAATTTGCGGATGAGTATAACCTCTGCGAGCTTCCCTATGAAATAGCCGATAAACAACTGCGTATGCCCGACCCTCACGCCAACGCATTCTTCTTTGACGAAAAAAAGAAGGTCGTATACATGAGCCTTAAATATGCCAACCAGATCATATCAATTCAATATCCGGGAAAGAAGAGCAAATCAGGCAGAACATTACAGAAAATAGGCTGCACTTACAGCGGCCAGCACTGTTGCCGCATTTCGCGAAAAGGGCAATTGTACTTATTTAACAACAACAGCTGCGCGGAAGGTTACCACCCTGGTATTGTAGTGATGAACGACAAGCAGAAGAGTTGGGAATATGAATTTAGCGCGGCAGACCTGAATATGGATGCGGAAACGGAGCGCATGACAAGCAGGTGCAGAGGCGGAGCCGGTGGCAGTGTGGTCGAACTTTCGGACGGATCTTTCTTTGTGTCTTTATGTTCACCTCTGAGCGGACTATATATAGTAGGCCCAGATAGAACCGTGCGTTGGAGCGCGATACCGCAACGTTATGAACCTGTAAATGATTCATGGCATTACGCGCTACAATACCGTGCCAGTATTATAACCAGCCAAAGCGATATAGACCGTATGATCTGGTATGGCCAGAAAAAGGCTATAGGCAAGGACATCGTGTATAAGAGATAATGCCTGTAGAGAACAAATAACGGAATATCCCCACGACCTAATATCAAGTTACCAGCTTGTACCAGGTAGTAGGCGCATTGTCTTCCCTCCAATTGGGCTCAGCATCGTAAGGAAATATTTCCTGTAATTTGAAACCCAGTTTCTCCAACACATGCCGGGAAGCCCCGTTGTTAATATCGGTCATTGCGTAAATATCTTTGTAGCCTAAGGTATTGAGGCCAAAGGCTAATGAAGCCCTGCCTGATTCGGTAGCGTAGCCTTTGTTCCAGTGCTGACGGGCAAAGCGGTAGCCGAAGTCGATAAAATTCGTGTGTTTGTTTACGGTTTCGGTTATTAGTTTGAAGCCACCCAGCCCACAAAATGCCCTGTTGCTTTTTCCTCTACCGCCCAGCGGCCAATGCCCCTATCCTCATACTGGCGCATTACGTATGCGATCACCTCCCGCTCTGCCTCTATTGACAAGATGGGGTTATTGCCCAGATATTTATGTACTTCAGGATCGCTATCCATATCAAACATGGCCTCGTCATCTGCAGGGGCGAGGGGACGAATGATAAGCCTTTCTGTTTCAATATGTATGTTCATAACAGGGTGTATTTTACAGTCATAAGTGGTAAGTCCGTAAGTGGAAGTCCTCATTTTTTTACATTTTTCACACATTTTTTGGGTTGGTGTTTTAATGTGTAATCTACTAATATGCACACTACAACAAAATAATTTTTGCGCACTATTTGCGCACTTTTTTACAGTCTAAAGTTGTAAGTCGTAAGTCATAAGTCGTGAGTCGTAAGACCGGGAGTGGGAATACGCACGGCCACAAGGATGCACAATCTCAATAGCTATCGAGATAATAAAGCAGTATTTCAAAGAACTTGCCCCGGTAATTTTTGGGGTGTATGAGGTAAAGTTCCGAAAGGAGGTGTGTGCTGCCAAATAAAAAAAACATCATGGTACAGAAACTGTACCATGATGGAAAATACTTTTGGCTGTGGGTGCGGATTTGGTGGGATTTTGATGTTTTTTTTCAGGGGGTGTTTCCATTCATTTGTTCG
Organism: uncultured Flavipsychrobacter sp.; assembly: GCA_964493865.1. Classification (GTDB taxonomy): domain Bacteria; phylum Bacteroidota; class Bacteroidia; order Chitinophagales; family Chitinophagaceae; genus Nemorincola. The sequence continues at coordinate 44,899 of CAZBPS010000014.1, read as the reverse complement.
TCATTTTGACTTCCGTTCCCTGATTGCGCCGGGTCCTCGTTCACACTGCCAGCCATGCTTCGGGAGACTTCGGCACGGACGCTATCTGGGTGGGACGGAAAGGACCGGACAGAACGAGCGGGGCCCAGCGCGAGAATGTTGTTGGTGGGCTATGCACACGGCTTACGCCTCAACACCAACAACGGCAGAAACGGGGGACAAAAAAGCATTCCTTGATATTATTAATGGGCTAAGTTAACGAAAGTCCGCAACGCTCATAAGTAAATCCACAGTTTTGTAGCATTATCCACTACCAATATTTCATAAACTCCCTAATGTTCATTTCTTGAATTTTCAGTGAATGAGATTTCTTACCTAAGAAATTCTTCTGCATTGATTTTCCTGAATTACTTTTATGTATATCATACTTACTGCTTTTTAAGTTTAACAAATAAATATTGTTGTTAACCCATTTAAAATAAAAGTCGAAATAATATCTAATCCTTGTGCCAACGTAAAATTTAATAATAAATCCATTTTGATAACACTCCAATTTCCTAAATGGATCTGATTGATACTCATAAGTATTTAATACAACATTCGAATTTAAAATCATTCTATAACTATATCCTTCTGAAAGGAAAATCAGAAGTAATCTTTTGTCGTACTTTTTGCTACATTCAGTAATTGATAAGCCTTCTTCTTGATACCCGTTTGATAGCACATAAACATAGTCGAGTTTTTTATCGCTATTTAAATCGCATTCGATTGAATCTATAATTTTTAAGAGGGTATCTATTTTTGCAGTTTTTAGCACAAAAAATGCTTGTGAAGGTTTCAAGTTACAAAGAGACAACATGGAATACAGCGTATCGTTACGTAAGGCATAGACCTCAGAAGTATTTTGAGAAAAACAATTTTGAACAATGACCAAATACAGTATCAAATAAAAGGGGAAACGCATAACTACTCTGTTTTTTTTCTGATTATCTTCCAAAAAATGCTACCTCCTCGCGTTCCCGTAGCTTCTATAGAATAAGGAGCTTTAGCCCCTGTTTTGAAGTTAAACCCACCTGCGCTCCAATTCTTACCGTCTTTAAAAACTCCAGCTGGGATATTCGAATGATTGTTTTTGCCTTTGAACTTATAATTGTAACCATTGGGATAAGATTTCATTGTATTGCTTAAATACGAGTTATATATATCGCTAGATATATTCATACTGTTATATTCTTCAAATTTATTTTGGGGTGTTCCATTAGGAGAATGTAATCCCCATGCCAAATAATCGGCACCATCCCACAATTCAGCACCTCCCGTTGGGTCTGCTCCACCCGAAAGCACATCTATAACTCCAGCTCTTGCTGATTCAGCCCTAATAGACTTATCATTGTCATTCAATGGACCTTTGTTTTGCACACTTGAATAAAAACTTAACAAATTATCAGTAAAATTTGTTTTGCTTTCCAAAGCAGCATTGTTGTTGGAATGTGCTATCCATAAATACTCATCTGAAACGTTTGAATTTCCTTCCTGCATTACTACGCTTGAAACCTTTTGGAAGCGATCATGAGTAATATTTAATGAATTTGAATTAATAGCTTCGCTATAGTTTTCTAATAATTTATTTCCGTTTGCATCAGCAATTTCTCTGGTTCTTGCTACAATTTTGTCAGCTGTGTAAACTTGTTGGCTTGTTCCTATTCTTCCCAAGAATTTTCCTCCGCTTGTATAGTAAAACTCAAGACCTTCTAAATCTATACCAGCCGTCGGTGTATTTTCAGCAAAAGCATACGGGCTATTCCAAGGATAATCCTTAGCCAGCGGGTCTAAACTAGTAAATCTCCCTATCCTACTCTCATAACTCCTAAACCTAAACTCCAAACTATTCCCCTTACCCCTGTAATCATCCTTGCGTTCCTGTCCGTTAAAGCCAAAGGTATACGCATTCTCCAAAGTAACTTTACTTAAGCGTTTCATCCAGCCATTTAAAGAATTCGCGCTGCCATGCAATGCTGTTTTGGGCATGCAGCACCCAGTGGTTCTCGTTGGGCAGGTAAAGTAGCTTGGCCTTTACATCGTGCAGACGTGCCGCCTGAAAGGCTTCGAGACCCTGCTCTATAGGTACACGGTAGTCGAGCCCGCCCTGAATGATCATGATGGGGGTATTCCACTTGTTCACAAAATTGATGGGGTTGAATTTTTCATAGCTCATGGGCGGAGGTGACTTCCAGTAGGGGCCGCCTATGTCCCAGTTGGCAAACCACAGTTCCTCGGTAGTGCCATACCAGCTTTTGAGGTCGAAAAGACCATCGTGGGCTATGAATGACTTAAAACGATTGTTGTGCATACCCGCCAGCATGAACACACTATAACCACCATAACTGGCACCTACACAGCCCAGCCGGCTTTTGTCCACATACGGCTCTTTGCAGATATCGTCGATAGCTGCGAGATAATCCTGCATGGGCAGCCCACCCCAGTCTTTGCTTATCTCCTCATTCCACTTCACGCCCCAGCCGGGCATACCGCGTCGGTTTGGCGCAATAACAATGTAGCCCTGCGCAGCCATAAGCTGAAAATTCCACCTGATGCTATAGAACTGCGATAAGGGGCTTTGCGGGCCGCCCTGGCAATAGAGCAGTGTAGGGTATTTTTTCTTCGGGTCGAAATCGGGCGGATAGATGACCCATGCACGAAGATTTGCCCCGTCAACGGTTTGTATCTGGCGGAGCTTTGTCTGGCTCATCTTCACGTGCTGGTAGGTGTTATCGTTCTCGTGCGATAACTGTATCATATCGCCATAAAGCGGCTTCACGGCATAAATTTCGCTGGCGTGGTTCATATCGCTGCGCGATACGATAATGTACTCCCCTGCCTGCCCTAATACACCGTTTATATCCCACTTGCCTTTGGTTATCATGTTTATGGGATGGTTGATAGTCTCCCCTACCGGTACCTGCACTTCAAACAGTTGCTGGGTTCCTTCAAACGGTGCGTTGAAGTATATCTTACCTCCTTTTGCAGCCCATACAAAACCTTCAACTGTGCCATCCCATTTGGCTGTAAGGTTGGTTTTCCTTTTGGCATCCACATCGAGTATCACTATATCGTTTTTGTCGGCCTCATAGCCATCGCGACCCATGCTGAGCCATGCCAACTTGCGGCCATCACGGCTGAAAGCGGGTGCCATATCATAGCCAGGCATCCCTTCGGTCCAGTTCTCGGTCTTTCCTTTTGCCACGTCGTAGAAATACAGGTCGGTATTGGTGCTGACGGCATATTCTTTACCTGCCTTCTTTTTGCATACATACACAAAGCCCCGGTTATCGGGCGCCCATACCAAATCTTCGCTACCACCGAATGGCTTTTGCGGGCAATGGTGCGGCTCGCCTTCCATCACATCTTTTATGGTACCGTTCTTTATATCGGCAACAAAAATGTGGGAGTATTTGCCATCTTCCCAGTAGTCCCAGTGGCGGTAGTTGAGGTCGGTATATACTTTGGCGGTAGTATTAGGCAGGTCACTGTATATATCAGTGCCCAGCGTGGGGGTAATAAGCACTGTTTTGGAGAATGCCACATATTTGCCATTGGGCGATACCCATACATTTTCCGCGCCGTTAAGCCCGGTATAAATCTCCTTCCAACTTGCGCCGCTATCGGTGCTTTCGTACAGTATGTTATCATAGTTGGCGTACCATGCTTTATCATATCGCTGCACATTTGTTTTGCCCGCGTCGGTGGTCCATTCTTTCTTAGAACCATCTGCCACGTTCACCTTGTAGTGGTGCACTACGCTTTTTTCGGTTTTCCAGTCCACGGTTTTAGTGGAGTAGTAAACAAATTTACCGTTGTTGCTTACGCCATCCCCGGTAACCCTGCGCAGGCTCCAGAGGAGTTCGGGGGTCATAAGGCGGTCTTGAGCAGATGCGGCGGTAGCTAATAGCAGTAATAACGGAAGTAGTGTGAATCTCATTTGTATGCTGATAAATTTAAAAATTACCCGCCAGGGGGCATGAAAAAAGATTATTCTGATTCAAACAATTCTTTCAGATCTATGGAAAAACCCGGCAAAACAGCAGATGTAAACACTTTTCCGGCGGCCATGGGCCTGGAGGTGATATACTTGCCATCAGTAAGGGTATTTAAGATAAAAGTATTATCCTGCGGTGAAACTATCCAGTATTCCTGCACGCCGGATTCTTCATAAATATCAAACTTATTGTTTAGTTCCACTGTATTGTTGCTTGGCGAAAGGATTTCCACCACAATATCGGGCGCGCCCAAACATCCCCTCGTGTCTATTTTACTTTTATCGCATACCACACATATATCCGGCTGCACTACGGTAATAATGTCTTTATCGTCTTTTGATTTTCGTGGAATGCGAACATCAAATGGCGCAGGGAACACCTGACAAGGACTACCTTTAAGATACTCCCATATCTGACCTGATATGTTCATAGACAATCTTTGGTGCCGACTATTGGGAGCAGGGCTCATTTTAAATATTTTGCCCAGTATCAGCTCCACACGCTCTTTGAAGTCCCACTTCAGGTAGTCGGCATATGTGTACACTTTATTAAAATCAAGGTCGGCAAACTTCATAAGCACATTTTTACAAATTTAAAAGAAAAAGCCTGTATATCCTCACTTCTTCTTGAGCGCCCCTTTCATGCCCGGCTTCGGGGGGCGTTTTTCTTCAAAGTCTATTTTATGTTTCCAGCCCGCCCTCAGGTTCAGTGGTTCTATATGGGGTATGACCTCTTCAGGTTGCTTTTTTGCCAGCAGTTCCCCTGCATCCCATTTGCCGTTTGCGTTCTTATCGGCGATGATGCGGAAGGTATATTTCCCGGCATTGAGGTATGGTAACTTAACAAGCGTATCTGTGATAGGCTTTTGATAAACACTATCGGCTTCCATAAGCACTTTTAACAAATAGTTGCTGTTCCTGTATTTTGCGGGCAGGTGCAGGGTAATTTCTCCGTAATCGTCCTCATCTTTAGTGCGGAAGACATATCGCGACGGCGGCAGGTCATTGCCCGAGGTGTCTTTTGCAAACCCTTTGGCAAGGCGTAAGGTGTACAGTGTGTTTTCGCGCCACGCAGCGGGAGATATTTTTAATGTGCGGCTCACAGAATCGAATAGCCGGGTTATCCGCACCGGTGCTTCCGTTCCCGTGCTGTCGCGTGTCAGGGTAATTTTATCCATATTCAGCTCAGGCAAACGGCTGAACACGACCTTAACCGGTCCGGTTACGTCGAATGTCTTTTTCTCGCGGTCGGAGGTATCTATATTGACCGAATAAGTGAATGCAACTGCCTCAGGCTGTTTCCCCTTGCTGAGCAATGGTTTTTCTTTGGCCGAGGCATCCATTTTCTTTTTAGCGGCAGTATCAGGCACCTCTGCAAAGACCCTGATATTCAATTGCGCCATACTTGTATCGCCGGGGATAACATTATTGTCCATAAACCCTACCATTTCATTGGCTATTGGCCCATCATATATAAGGTTGTCGTTGGCATCTTTTATGGCATAGATGCGAAAAGAGCGGCCAGGAAGCCCTTTGAAGCTGAAACGTCCATCAGCCTCCACTTTTGCTGCATATTTAGGCTTCTGGCGCACAATTGCGCTGTCGTTTTCGGCTGCATAATGCAACACAACCATCATACCCTCAAGGTCGTATAAGCCAGTAGCCGCATTGGTGATTGTACCATATAGTTGCAGCGAATCGAAATAAGCGCCTGTGCTGAATGTGTAGGTGTAGCCTAAAAAAGCATTCCCCTCATGTACATCCTTTATGGCCTCGCCAAAAGAAAGCCGGTAGGTGGTATTAGGCTCCAGCAACGAATCAACAATTTTCACCGTCACGTGTTTATTTAGCCCGGTTACCGAGGGTGCAATAGGCAATATGGGTGAAAGCTGCACTTCTTTGGCGGGGTTATTGACCGTAATGTATTCATCGAAATAGAGCGATACCTTTCCTACGCGGGTATTTGTCAGCGAGTCGCGGGGGGACAAAGAAACCAATTTGGGCCGCACAACATCTTTTTTGCCACCTGTAGGCGCGGTAATATTGGCACAGCCGGCATGTATTAACAGCAGAAATAGTATTAGACAGTGTGCCCGGGTGCTCATTTACGCCCAAAAATAAGGTGAAATGTTGAATGAGCAGGTCTGCAAATTTGTTTAACTTTGTTTAAACATACCCGGAAATAAGCATCCATGCGAAAATATCTGCCCATAATACTGTTGTTTTTTGCCGCCGGCTGCTCTAAAAGCCAATCTGAAACCACCTATACTTACATCTGTGTTTCGACATACCGTCCGGATCCTTTCACATATATTACCCGCGATACCATACTGTATAATAAAACACCAAGAGAAGCTACATCTTACATCCGCGCCACATCTGTAAACGGCTGGACAACAACCTGCGATCGCTAGTATCGCTGTTCTTTTTTTCCGGATCCCCTATGTTTTTTCAATAAACATATGTTTATTTATTTTATCCCACATGTATCTACTAACCATACATATTAATATAATTATTATTAATAATTCAATAAAAAATTAGTTTGTATTTGCACTGTAATACAATCTATCCATAGATCCGTACCTCTTTTTTAGCTTATATATTCCACCAAATAGAATGAAAAAGATTGATTTGCTTATTCTTGAGGATGCGCAAATGGATGCCCAGATAATTATAAGGACCCTTAAAAACTCAAACATACATTTCAATGCCACATTGGCTGCAAATAAAGAGGAGTTTGTAGCGGCCATAAACATCAAAAAATTCGACGCAGTTCTTTCCGATAACCACTTGCCAGAATTTAACGCCATCGAAGCCCTTAATCTGGATGGGCCGGGCATAAGGCGGTACATTTTTCATTGTAATTTTACCGAAAAAATATTATATGTTACATATGCCACGTTTATTTTTATAATTTTCTGTTGAAAAACAGACATTCTCATTTAGCTTATCTTTGCGCTATGCTTACCCAGAATATCAAAGACGCGATTCCTGAGAACATTCCAGATAATGCCCGTGTATGGGTATACCAGAGTAGCAGGGCTTTCATAGAAAAAGAAGCCGCTGAAATAAACGAACAACTATACCAGTTTTACACACAATGGCAATCTCATGGCGCGCCTGTGGATGGCTGGGCCGGGCTTCTTTACCGGCAGTTCATTGTTATAATTGCTGACGAAAGAAATGTGCCCGTTGGCGGTTGCAGCACAGACAGTTCAGTGCGAGTTATAAAGAGCATTGAGCGCCAGTATGATGTGAATTTCTTTGACAGAATGATGCTCACTTTCCTCATTAAGGGTAAAGCCGAAATGCTGCCATTCGGGCAGGTGCAATATGCAATAGATAAAGGGTTCATTGATGGCAATACCCTTGTATTCAATAATGTGATATCTGATAAAAGAGAGCTGCTCAACAAATGGCTGATACCGCTAAAAGAAAGCTGGTTGGCCGCACGAGTTGACTTGCGGGAGCGTGCTTAAGGGAGTGGTGCCTAAGCATTTACTTCTATGCAAACCAACTGGCCACCTCGTAACAATGTTTATCCGGCCAATTTCTTGTTGTGACTTCAATGCTGTCATGCCAATACCCCGCCATACATTTCTGCCCTCTGGGCTTTTATGCGGTCGTTAGTGATGTATTCATCAAAGGTCATTTCACGGTCAATAAGGCCGTTAGGGGTAATTTCCATTACACGATCGGCAACGGTATTTGCCAACTCATGGTCGCGGGTGGTAAATAGCATCGTGCCTTTAAAGTCTTTCATGCCGTTATTGAGCGCGGTAATGCTTTCCAGGTCAAGGTGGTTGGTGGGTTCGTCCATCATCAGCACATTGCCTTTCAGCATCATCATGCGGCTGAGCATACAGCGCACTTTTTCGCCTCCACTCAGTACTGTACAACTCTTCAGCGTCTCCTCCCCGGTGAAGAGCATGCGACCGAGGAAGCCACGTATGAAGGTCTCGTCTTTCTCTTCAGAATACTGACGGAGCCAATCTATGAGGTTGTCGTCTTTGTCTTTAAAGAATTCAGCATTATCGGATGGGAGGTAGGTAGGCGTAACCGTTACACCCCAACGATACAGTCCTGAAAATTCTTTATCTTCTCCTGCAAGTATCTGATAAAATGCTGTGGCCGCCAATGAATTAGATGAAAGTACCGCAACCTTTTGTCCACGCTTGAGATCGAAGCTGATATTCTTGAAAAGCACTTCACCATGCAAGGTCTTACTGAGATCTTTTACTTCGAGAATCTGGTCGCCAGCCTCGCGCACCTGGTTGTTGAACAAGATAGCGGGATATTTACGGTTGGACGGGCGCATGTCATCCAGCTTAATTTTATCTAATGCTTTCTTACGGCTGGTTGCTTGTTTAGATTTGGATTTGTTGGCAGAGAAACGTGCGATAAATTCTTTCAGTTCGGCTATTTTATCTTCTGCTTTCTTGTTTTGATCGCTACGTTGCTTCAACAATAACTGGCTCGACTCGTACCAGAAAGTATAGTTACCTGTATATATATTAATCTTACCGAAATCTATATCTGCGACATGTGTACAAACCGTATCGAGGAAGTGACGGTCGTGGGACACGACCAAAACTATCTTGTCGTACTCGGCCAGAAAATCCTCGAGCCAGCCTATGGTTTCTAGATCAAGATCGTTGGTAGGCTCATCGAGCAGCAATATGTCCGGGTGACCAAAAAGCGCTTGTGCAAGCAACACCCTTACCTTCTGGTTGCCGTCAAGTTCTTTGACTGTCTTATAATGGCAATCTTCTTTTATCCCAAGATTGCTTAGCAGTGTAGCCGCATCACTTTCGGCGTTCCATCCGTCCATTTCGGCAAACAGGCCTTCCAGTTCTCCAGCCTTTATCCCGTCCTCTTCCGTAAAGTCGGCCTTGGCATAGAGCGCATCCTTTGCCTTCATTACCTCATAGAGGGTAGTATTGCCGCGAATAACGGTATCAAGCACGGTAACATCATCAAACTCATTACGATTCTGCTTGAGCACACTCATACGCATGCCTTTTGTGATATCTACCCTACCAGTAGTCGGGTCTATCTCGCCTGAGATAATTTTGAGGAAAGTAGATTTTCCGGCACCGTTGGCACCGATAATACCATAACAATTACCCTCTGTGAATTTGATATTCACATCTTCAAACAGCACGCGCTTTCCGTAGCGAAGCGATAAATTATTAATTGAAATCATTCGAAAATCCCAAATTTTTAAAATCCAAATCCCAATGTGGTTTTGGGGGTGCAAAGGTAGGGATTATTAATGAAAAATAATCGAAATTTGAGTGAGGTATCTTATAAATAACACTTAAAGTTTGAATTGCAGCGTCAGGTAAAAGTTGCGCCTGTCGGCGGGCAATATGCCAGGGCCGGGATAACCATCGGCACGGCGGGTGAAGTAGGATTTGTCAGCAAGGTTATTGAGACCGGCGAAAACAGCATATTTCCTCCAGTTGTAGCTGAGGCTCAGGTCCATAACGGCAAAAGCGGGAATGGCACCGTCTACTGCGGTGGGTGTTATCTCGGTATTTGTAGCATCAGAATATTGTTTAGCCTGGTAAGAAAACTGGTAGGTGACATTAAAGCGCGAAGTACCGAACGACAAACCTGTGCGGAAGAGCAGTGGGGGGACATTTTCCACGAGCTTATCAGCAATGGCAGTATTCCTGGTATTTATATAGCGGGCATCTATAAGCGAGAGATTGGTATATATCCTCAACTTATACTGTGACCTGCCATGGCTAATGGCCTTTATTATATCACCCTCCAGCAGCATCTCCACACCGATATTACGGCTGTCGGACACGTTGGTGCGCAGGCGATAGGTCATAAAGTTGCTATCCCTGGAAAATACGGAACCAATGCGGTCATTATATTTCAGGTAAAATGCGCTCATGTCCAGATAGAGCCACTCTTTGTAGCTGCCCCTGAAGCCTAAGTCTATGTTATATCCGGTCTCGTCCTTCAGCGTGGGGTCTACACGTGCATTGGTATTGACGACCCTTATATCATTGAAGTTAATGGAACGGTAGTTCTGAGATATGTTGGCGTAAAGTTCTGTATGGTTGTCGAACTTCCAGGAGGTACCTATGCCTAACAGGAGAAAAGACCGTGGGTTCGATTTGTTCTCAAGAATCTTTTCATTAGGAATGAAGATGTTCTGTTTGTAGTAATAACCATCTGCTTTTGTGTCTATGTATTCAAAGCGCAAGCCGGGTGTAATATTCCAATGCCTGTTGAACTGGAAGATATGCTCGCAGAAAGCGGCAATATTGGCACCAGGAAAGCTGAAAGAAGATTTATCAGGTTCCGGTCCCACGAAATTGAAAGCTGCACTGCTGCCACTGTCGGCCGTGCCCTGCTTCCTGATAGTGAGGCCATTGTAATACCGAGCGCCGACCAGCAAGGTATTGTAGTTTTCTTTAAACAACTTATACTGGTGGATAAGGCGCAATTCGGAGCCTATGTTGCTGTACCTGTCATACAGGTAATCGCGGTAGCCGCCATTGTCGGGCCTGTTTATGTAATTCAATATACCCAGTGCTTCCCTACCCCCTTGCAGTGTATAACTTCGCCAGTTCAGCCAGGTATGGTCGCCAAATTTGTAATCGACAATAAGGCTTACCAGGTTCCAGTCCACCTTGAACCAGTTACGCGCCCTGACCGATATGGACGGATCTGTGTTAAACTGGTCATCGGTGAGGCCGCCGGGTTGCTGCGCAAGATATTTCATCAAGGTATATTCGCCGGTAATCTTCAGCTTCTTATTTACGTTGTAAGCAAGGTGCATATAGGCATTGTGCTGGTCGTAGTGGCTATTGGGGCGCCAGCTGTCGCCTTTTTTATACTGATAAAAGGTGTAGTAATTCAGTTTTCCTTTGGCAATTGTACCGCCTATGCTGTTAAATGAATTAAAGAACCCCCACGAACCGGCTGTCTGGCGGGTGGTTAGCTCAAACTTCTTTTCTTTCGGACCTTCTTTCATCACAAAATTGACAAGGCCGCCAAACTGCGGGCCATATTGCAGGCTGGCTGCCCCACGGGTCAATTCTATTCTTTCCACAGCCTCTGCAGACGGGGAATAGTAACTTTCGGGATAACCAAGTGCGTCCGCGCTGATGTCGTAACCATTCTGGCGGACATTGAAATTTGAGGAACGGTCAGGACTGAGGCCACGGCCGCCGATGCCCAACTGTAGGCCGCCACGGTCGTACTCCCATATATTCAGCCCGGAGATACGAGCATAAATCTGGCGGGTATTATTGGTGGCGAGGTTTGCATTGATGTTCTTCAGATAAATAACTTCGGTCTTTTTCCCGGCATTGATAGCTGTGCCGGAAACGTCATTGAGTTTGCCTGAGGCCAGTTCTTCTTTTTTTGTGGTAACCGTTACATCTGCCAATGTCACCGACCCGGACCTATCAAGGGCAATATTGAGTGTGATATTCCCTGATAAGTTTATTACTTTAGTGTAAGGTTTGCAGCCTATGGCAGAAACAGAGAGTGTATAACTACCTGAATCCAACTGTGGGAACCTGAAAAAACCATTATCGTCTGTGTATTTGTGTAGGGCCTTTCCTTTCAGTTCTACCAATGCATAACCCACAGGCTCTTCGCCCGCCCGTACAAAGCCACTAATGGCGAATTGCCTGCCAAATGCCATAGCGCTTAACAAGCAAAACAAGGTAACTATAATTGCTCTTTTCATTTTCAAACTACTACTTATCATAAGGCAATACCCAGCTATAGTGTTTCCAGCTCAATGGCTGGCTGGCCAGGTCCACAGTTGAGTCAATAAACAATCTGGAGCGTTTGCCATTCAGTGAAACATAGATCTCTCCGTATACGCCGGGGTCAACCACTCCTCTTTTCTTATACTCAGCAGCCAGAAAATGAGCGTATTTAAGAATCATATCCGGCTGTGTACTCATCATTTTCTCCTGCAAGTTCGTTAAAAACTCGGCGTTATTCACCACAAAGGAACGATGGGTATCTTTCTCCTTAATTGTGAAATAGGCCGCACCTGATTTTTCCATGAGCATGACCCGCCATGAAAAGCGAAACCCTTCCTCGTGCCAGAATAAATGACCGGGATATAGGACATACCTGAATGGTACGGTGACCTGGATAAGCACATAAAGCCAGATAGCTACGTGAAAAGGGCGACTATTGACATATTGATACGGGATAGCATTCACGTAAGTCGGAGTATCTTTTCCGGCGCGGAACGGGATGTACGAAAGTAATTTTTCATGAAAACGGGCTGAAAAGAACACAAGGCTGCAGGTCATCATCACGTAGGGGAACATGCCTATGCCGGGGAAAAATATTGCTGTTGCGGTATGAAAAATAATGACAAAAACATATGCTACCAGCCTCGTTCTTTTATTCAGCAGAAAAAAAACAATGAACAGGTCGTAGATGGCACCAAACCATGAGAACAGATAGGCCACCCATTCTTCGTACATATATTTTCCTACTATAGGCAGGTGGCTTTTTCCCGGCAGCCAGGTGCGGAGGGGCTGGGCATCAAGCAGCCAATCAGCATTGACCTTGGCCAGGCCGGCAAAAATATAGACTATAGCCATCTGGAAGCGTATGATGCCGATACACCATAGCGGCACCATTTTCCTGCGTTTTGACGGTTTTAGCAAAACATCTACCGAATAGTCGCTTGCGGCGGGTACCCATATCATGATAAAAGCCACAAGGCTGATGAAGTAATAGTGGTTGAGGTAGGTGGTGACATCGAGCAATTCGACATAGGTAAAGCCTATAAAAAAAACGATTGCAGACAGCCGGTAAAAGAGCCCTATAGTAATGAACAAAGTGGCCAGAATGAGGGAAATGAATAGTAAATGCATTGCTGTACTGCCCATGGGCCTTACCCAATCAAAACCCATATAGGTAAAGTGAAACTTAGGCTGAATGTAAACGGATGTGACCCAGCCACGCCACAGAAACCTGAGCATACTTGCGCACATCAGCAGGCCAAAGACTATCCTGAAAGTAACTAAAGGGGCAATGGAAACCGGGGAACCAAGACTTAGTTTTTTATTACTGAATATGCCGGCCACGAAATTCGTTTTTTAGTCGCCGTCATTGTCCATAAAAGTGATCTGGACAGCGGTGGCGGAAGCTACATCTGTTTTCAATAATGTGAGCAGCTTTTGTATTTCTTTGTATGCGGCATCTACCACTACCGGCTGGGTGGTAAGTGATGATGACAGGGGGTCGGGAATGGCCTGCAGCTTTGTAATAGCAAGGTCGAACTGGGCAAGCACATCATTATTCAGGTCGGCCTTTTTCAATGCTACGAGGTAGTCTGCAATGCCTTTACCTGTACCCCCTGCTGTGTAAAACCGCTTTAAGGAACTGAGGTTCTTTACCGCCAATGTCACTGAAATGCCGGCATAATAGCCTTCACATTTAGTTGCAAATACAGTGCCGTTCGATTGTTTACCAAAAGGCCAGCCAAGACGCGGGCCTTTGAGCAGGTCGAGCTGGAAAGCGAGTTGATTAACGATGTTGCCTATAGGGCTGCCAACATTTGTTTTAGTGTTCGTAATAAAGCCCGCGCGATAAGCTGCCCAATCAACAATAACTTTATCGACCAACGTCTTAATACGGCCTACCACATCTTTAGTATACCTGACACGGGAAGCGGTATTAACATTATACTTACCAATGGCATTGGGGCTGAAAAAGAGATAATCGAGCGCGGGAAAACCCTGCGAGTACAGATTGCTGCGCGACATGCCGGTGAGGTCGTAAACGCCGGAGGAAATGTTGTTTTCTATGCTTGCCGTATCTATGGAGAAACCTGTGAGCTGCCCCGAGGTGGTAAAATCATAATCCAAGCCGCCCGAATAATTCAGGTATATATCAAGTAGCGAAGTTTCAGCTGGTCCGAACTGAAAGGCAGCAATCTCCTCGTATTGCAAATAGGCATCCATGTAAGCGGCTTTGAGGGTAGCCTGCGTTGCAGTAGCAGGATTAGCAAGAAAAGCGTCAGAAGCGGTTTGAAGCGCAGCTACCTTTTGCTGCATAGCATTATATGAAGGTAAAATGATGTTATCGGCATAATTAGTGACCATCACCGCCTTATCAAAGCCATTCACGACATTAGAATCACCTGCTGTATTGCCGTTTTTCTTACATGCATTCATTGAAAGCATGATCAAAAGGAAGGCCGATATGTATAAATATATATTTTTCACTGTTTAATAAGACGAAAGTTTGCAAAACTATGATAAATTGAGAACTCCCTGCCCCTATAGAGCAGAGAGTTCTGTAAAATTTGTATCACAATTCGGCAAAGACATTAGAGACCGTAAGTGTTTTTTAAGATATTTTGTGCTGTAACGAGATCGGTAAAGCCCGCCTGGCTAATCAACGCATAATAATCTTTGTTAATGATATTTGTGAGGGTCTCGAAATCATGAATGGACAGTTTGCTAGTAGAGGGCCTGTATTTGAAGGTCATGATAAAACCAAAACCTTCGGATAAAGCGTGGAACTGTGTACCAAGATTTCCAATAGCACTTGATGCAGTAGGTGCCGTTACATAGTTAAGAGCTGCGGCGGCAGAAAGTTGTTCCCATTTAGCAAGGATGATGTCTGCCTGAGCATTACGAACAGCGACATCGTAGCCGCCTATAGCTGCCCGGCCTTTGCGGAAAGCTTCGAAAAGCGTACCCCCTGCTTGAATTGCCTTACCCCTTTCGGCAAGGTAACCACCCCAAAGCAGAGGACGGTTTGGGTCGGAACTTGTGTATGTTTTAGCTGAGTCGTAATCTGAAGGAATAGCAAGATAGCCAAATGCCTCATCCCAATATGCCTGTGCAGTTATCGTATCACCGGCAGGCATTGTTTTTACGAGGGTAAGGAGCCGTACTGCTTCTTTAAAAAACAGGCTGCCCATAATACCTTTTGTATATGCCTGACCATATTCCAAACCTCTCGGGCCAACAATAATTTTGTTGGTGCCCCTTGGGACAGACCCGCCAACGCCTGCAGAAGCGGCAACACCTGTATTATATAGTACTACACTATCGGCAAATGACTTTATCCAATCGGCATCGGAGGTTGCCTCCCTCATATTGATACCTGAAGCATTAAGACTTGCATCGGTGTATGGATTGCCGGTATTATTAAAAAGGTTATTTATGGTTGTCTGGTCGATAGATACCAGCGTAGAGCCTGCATTAGGCTTTTTAAGGTAAGCGTCGAGTTCAACAACCATTTTCACACGCTGGGTTGCCTTAGTATAGTTTGCGTTGCTGAATGCGTAGGCAGTAGGTACAGTATATGCCTTTACCGATGGTCCATTATCTTTTTTCTTACATGATGAGACCAATGCTATAAATCCAAGAATAGTAATTGCAAAAGTGTAATATCTTTTCATTTTTATTTTTGTTTGCGCAAAAGTATGCTGTGCTATTCCATAGGGCTTTTGTAAACAGGAAAAAGTGTTTACACTATCGGGAATTTCACTTTGGCTAATTAAACCTCGGGCAAACGGTCTTCTTATACGGGCTGCGTGAGGGAGGGTAATTCCCTGTGAGGAAAGCAGTCACTTCGAGTCCGCCGCGCATATTGCTTGCCGAACTGAGTTTAGATGTATTGACATCGTAGCTGATGCCAAATGAGGCGTGCTTGTACCTCATCTTAATAATAGGCACAAAAGCATCGGCATAGCGGTAGAAGATACCGGCGTATATTTCAAATTCGGGTTCGGCTAACGCTTCAAACTTCCGCCAGCCAAGTAATGCGCCGCCAATTGCTTCCTGAAAACTGCCTTGCCGCGCATAATTTACATGTAATTTCAATATGATATTCTCGGTTAGCTCCCGCGCCATGGCGGCGTTTATATTCCATCGCATATTATGCTTATAGTTATAAGTGCCGTAATAGGAGAATAGCGGTTGCGTGAGGTGATAACAGGATGCCCCAAGGAGGTAAGTAGCTTCGAGCGAACGCCCCGCGCTGAAGTTATAATTGATACCCGCACCAACATCCGACAAGCTCATTTCAGGTTCGGGCAGGGTTTCCATAGACGGGCTATTAGGGTCGTATGCCCCTCCAAGGAACTGGTTGTTGAAAGTAGCCTTTGTGGGGTCGAAGCTATACTGTAAATGCCCGCCTACAAATCCGACCGACAAATATGAATTATTATTTGTATTGATAGATTTATTGTAATTAAGTGCCAGATACCCTGCGGTTGTTTTGTTGTCAATATCACCAACCTTATCGCTATAGCCCAGCGCGCCTATGCTGATAAAGTCATTTGCATTCCGGCCCAAAGAGAGGCGGTATTCACCGCTTAACAACATGGTTTCGTAAGGATAAGTGATACTGGCCCACTGGCTTCGGTAATATGCCCCTACTTTATAGTTATTGTCAAATACACCGGTCAGCGCCGGGTTCCTTAACAGTGCTGTTTCATAGAATTGGGAAAAATGAATGTCGGCCTGCGCATAGGTATTGGCCGGCAGTATAAACGAAACAGCAAAAAGTATGGTAATAAAGGTTTTTTTCATTTTTTGCAATCGTTTTACCTGATGACCGTGACACTTCCCTTTTTGTTGATGACCTTACCATTCTCACAAATGGCATCCGCTACATAAATATAAACATCGGGCAAGGGCAGGCCACCTTGATACGAGCCATCCCATGCATTTGCGGCATCATTCGGGTTGATGTTTTCCCGCTCAAAAAGCAGGGTTCCCCACCTGTTATAAACACGAAAAACAGTAACCTTGGTAATATCATTGCCGCAGCGCGGATAGAACACATCATTCTGCCCATCCCCGTTTGGGGTGAATGTATTAGGAACAAACAAGGATTTGCCGCAATCGCATATACTGCTTATCCTGAATGTATCGCGTACAAATGCGGCACAATTATCTGACCCTAAAACCCAGTAAATACCCGTGTCGGTTATACTTCGTGAAGCAGTAGTATGGCCATCGCCCCATGCGTATTTTGTATATCCTGCATCGGCATTTAATACTAAACCGCTTTTGTAGCATAAGGTAGTATCTGAATGGCGGTTGGTAACAGACGGGTCGCGCGGGGCAAACTTGGCGATGTATAGCAGTTCCTCACTGCTCACTTCTACCGGGAAATTATTGGTCCCGATACTGAATGGTATTTTGCCAACATAGTCGCCACTGAGGTAAACGGAACCCATTGCATCTGCGGCCAGGCCCACCTGGTCATCTCCCCCACTCTGTAGTGTAGTACCCCCCACATAAGCGCCTGAAGAGGTAAAGCCCGCTATATAAAGTGGGTCGTAGCTGGCAGGAGGGGATGACAACAAGCGCCCGTCCACCACTACCTCTATGGGGATAGTGCTGGAGGAATCGCTTACACTGTCGGCCTTAGCCATAGCCCCGGCTATCCATACTTCGCCGCAGGAAGCTGTTGCCACGGCGTAACCCCAGCAACTTCCCTTTTCCCTCGGGGAGGCAATGGCCTTATGCCAGCTAACATTATTCGCCGGGTCGAACTTTACAAGAAAAGATGCTGCCCTACCGGGTGTTGGATTTACAATGACAGCACCGTTAAAATCAATGCTGCCATCGGCCATGCCACCGATTAGATACGCATTTCCGGAGCCATCGGCTGCGACACCTGCGGCATAAGCACCTCCTGATGTGCCGCCCGCCGCACCCCAAACAGGATTGCCGGAAGCATCGAACCGGGCAATGAAAGCCATACTGCCACCTGTGCTGTTGGTAAGCACAGACGACCCCAAAGAGAGGGATGCTGAACTGAACGCCCCGCACAGATAAATATCCCCGGCGGGTGTTACGGCCATTCCATAGGCATCATCATTTTTGGCCCCTCCGGTGCTTTTCACCCAAAGAAGATTGCCGGATGGGTCATACTTTGCCAGCAATATATCATCTGTTTTGAGAACCGGGTCGGTATTAACAAGTGTATGCGTACCCACTGTGGTCGTAGTCATGTGGAAGTTTACCGTAATGTACACATTCCCGGCGGCATCAGTGGCAATCGCACCCAGGCCAAGCATATTTGCTATACCAGCCACCGGGCTGGTGTATAACTGCGTATTCCCCGCGTTGATAGCCCACAGCACATTACCGGACGGGTCGAATTTTGCCAGGAAATACTGGGCATCGCTGGTGGTGGTGTTCGACAATGTAATGGTCTCTACCTTCAATGAAGTAGTGTACATGGTGCCAAGCATATATACATTTCCTGACTGGTCGGTGGCAAGGCCTATCAGGTTAGCTTCGCCATGGCCCGTAGCTTTTGCCCATAAAAAATTCCCCCTGGCATCATACTTTGCCACAATACATTGATAACCTATGCCCGAACCCGCAATGGGAACTGTTGTTGTACCGAAAACAGCCGGAGAGGAACCCCATCTGTAACCACCGGTGAATACATTCCCGTTTTTATCTGTGGCTACCGACCAGGCATCCATACTGGCACCCGTATTCCCCTTGCTCCATACCCAGTTCTGGGCATAAGACGGTGGTGTGAAAAATATTGCCCAGAGCAGAATAGCTATTGCATGGGTATATTTCATCATGATGGATTGAGTGTGTGTAATTCGGGGTTACGAATACTATTCTAAACAGACACTCTAAATTAATAAAATGGTTTGCTTTGGAGGAAAATAGTTGTGTGTACTCCATTCGGATGCAAAAATGGCTGCCGGAATGCGGCAGCCAAAACATATATTTTCAAAAAAACAGATTAAACTTTAAGATTCCATCCATGTGTATCCGGCTTACGCCCATAACGGATATCTGCCAGTTCAGCTTTCAGCCAGTTGGCCACATCCCATGTTTCCATAGGCGGGAGCAACATCTTATCATCGTGGTAAGTGAGTGCGTAAATTGGCGCTATGGAAGCCGCAGTACCTGTGCCGAATGCTTCTTTGAGCTGGCCGGCTTTGTGTGCAGCTTCAATCTCATCTATGCTTAAAGGGCGAATCTCAACAGCAATACCTTTTTCGCGAAGAAGAGTTATAACGCTGTCGCGGGTAACACCTTCAAGAATAAGATCATTAGATGCATCGGGGGTGATTACTTTATCGCCAATTACAAAAAACACATTCATTGTGCCTATCTCCTGCACATATTTATGCTCAAAACCATCTGTCCATAAAATCTGATCGTAGCCCATTTCTTTAATCTTCTGCGTAGGATACATGCTCATGCCATAATTACCAGCAGCCTTAGTGAAACCAATACCTCCCGGAAAAGCACGCACATATTGATCCTGTACATAAATAGATACCGGCTTGTTGTAATAAGGCCCGGCGGGACTGGTGATGATAATAAACATGAACTTTTCGGCCGGGCGAACGCCTATGAACTCATCAATAGCCAGCATAAATGGCCTGATATACAGCGAGGTATCTTCTGAATTCGGTATCCAGTTCTTATCTACTTCCACGAGGTGGCGCATGCCTTCAATGAATAGTCCTTCAGGCACCTCGGGCATAGCCATGCGGGTTGCAGAGCGGTTCATACGCCTCCAGTTATCGTAGGGCCTGAATATTGTTGCATTCCCATTGGCATCTTTATAAGCCTTAACGCCCTCAAATATCGCCTGGCCATAATGAAGGAAGGTAGTTGCCGGGCTAAAACGTAAATCATGGAACGGCATAATTTCCGGTGGGTTCCAGGCACCATTCTCGTAATATGCTATAAGCATATGGTCAGAATAGTGCTTTCCAAAATTAATATTCAAGGCATCCACCTCGTGTAACCTGCTGTTCTCTGTTTTCCTTACCTTAATACCTGATTGAGTAACCCCCATAATGACCAATTTAAATTAATATTGTATTCGGAAACTTTTACAAAGAAACAACTTTTATCCTAAATGCTTACAGAGGGTAATAGTATAGTTAAATAAATTAATTTATTTATTGACATTGACGCTTATGAATATCATTAAGACTGAACTGGTGGATGCGCACTATGATATGCTGTGGGACGATATAACAACATTCACAGGAAATGCCATGCCAAAACCTGTGCTTGTTATCGTGAACACCTACAGGGCAGGAAATGCAGAGGAGATGCAGTTAAAGAAAATGCTGGATGCCTGCAATCTGCTCCCCGAACAATACAACATCCTGCAAATGGAGTATGGACAGATGGTAGCCTGGCACCAATTAAGGGACAGGCTTCATCCCGAGATTATTTTCCTGATCGGGGTGTTGCCTTCACAATTAGGCATTTCTGCTTTATTCAGTATGAATTATCCAAATAGCTTTGACGGGAAAACGTGGCTGGCCACTGTTTCCATGGATGAACTTGAAAAAAATGCGGAAGTGAAAAAGCAATTATGGCAAAATGGCATGAAACCAATATTTATAGAAAGACCACTGACTTCACCAACCTCAGCGTGATTGAAGGAATAATAATTAGTGATAAATTCCATTGAATTTTTAAGTGACTACACCTGAACAAATATTAAAAGAGTATTGGGGTTATGAAGGATTCAGGCCATTGCAAAAGGATATTATTACCAGTGTACTGGAGGGCAGGGATACGTTAGCACTACTGCCTACAGGGGGAGGCAAATCTGTATGCTACCAGGTTCCGGCATTGATGAGGGCTGGGTTTTGTCTGGTTATTTCCCCTCTTATTGCCCTGATGCAGGACCAAGTGAGCAGGTTAAAGGATTTGGATATTGCTGCCGAGTGTATCCATTCCGGCATGCACTACAATGATGTAAAACGGATACTCACCAATGCTGTGCACGGGGCATATAAACTCTTATACGTGTCGCCCGAGCGGCTGCAGACCGAATTATTCCGCGACCACCTTGAAGGCTTTGATATCAGTATGATCGCAGTAGATGAAGCACACTGCATATCGCAATGGGGGCATGATTTCAGACCAAGTTACCTGAAAATTGCTGAGATCAGAGATTTACTGAATGATGTGCCGATGTTAGCGTTAACGGCTACTGCTACCACAGATGTGCAAACAGACATAGTAAGCCAGTTGGCTTTCAACAAAGTCGCCCTGTTCAGACAAAGCTTTGCAAGAAATAACATCTTTTACGATATAAGGTATAGCGAAAATAAAAATGGTGATACCCTGAAGCATGCGGGCAAGGGCTGCGGTATTGTCTACTGCCGCAGCCGCAAGCAGACCGAAGCTGTGAGCAAATACCTGCTGCAGGCGGGAATTGGCTCAACTGCCTATCATGCCGGAATGCCCAAAGACAAAAGAGATGAGGCACAGGAAAAATGGATGAGCAATGCCGTTCCTGTTATCGTAGCTACAACTGCATTCGGCATGGGAATAGATAAGCCAGATGTGAGGACTGTGCTGCACTACGATGCACCTGAGCACCCCGAGGCCTACTACCAGGAAGCGGGAAGGGCCGGACGGGACGGGATACAATCGGTGGCACTTGGGCTCTACAACAGTTCAGATATTAAACGGCTGGCAGATAGTGTGGCGCTACACTATCCGCCGGAGGCATACCTGCGACACGTGTACCAGAGTGTGGTGGAGTACCTGCAA
Organism: uncultured Flavipsychrobacter sp.; assembly: GCA_964493865.1. GTDB lineage: Bacteria > Bacteroidota > Bacteroidia > Chitinophagales > Chitinophagaceae > Nemorincola. The sequence goes on along the minus strand of CAZBPS010000014.1, from coordinate 23,341 downwards.
GTACCTATTGGTGCGCAGCCAGACAGGTATTATCATTTTGATGTAATAGATTTTTGCCAGAAATTCTCCTTGCAGGTAAATAACGCCATTCATGCATTGAAACTACTGGAACGCGAAGGACTGTGGACGATAAGTGAAGCTGTTTATAGCCCGGCGACAGTGCAGTTTGTAACCCCAAGGCATGTACTTGACAATATAGGCGATACCTACCCGGAGCTGGGTTACGTGATCATTGGTTTGCTGAGGATGTATGGTTCAGTATTCCAGTTTCCTACTCATGTGCGGGAAACGGCAATTGCCCGGCAACTGAAGATACAAAAAGAAGAGGTGGAACAGGTATTGGAGCGATTGCAAAAAATGGAAATAATCGTGTACAATAAGCCGGGAAACGGGCCTCAATTATTTTTTCACCACTATCGGGTCGATAGCCGGTACCTGACAATAGACCTTAAGCGGATAGAAATATTGCGCAAACGCCATGAAGTGCGCACCGAAGCAATGATACGCTTTCTTGAGAACAGAACGGTGTGCCGGGAAAAAATGCTACTTACCTATTTTGGTGAGGAGGTGAAAAAGGATTGCGGGCACTGTGATGTGTGCCGAGACAGGCTGCACCACAAAATTAACCATAAGGAATTTCGAAAAGAGTTAACAGAAAAGATAGCTGCAATAGGCAGCACACGCATGGAACTGCTGGTGGCCGCCTACCCCATTACCGCCAAAGAACTGGTAATAGCCAGTATCAGGGCTATGCTGGACGATGGTATCATTGCCATGGAAAATGGCATTATCATAGCAACAGGAAGGTGACTTTAATGGAGACTACGCCATATACAGGCTCCGGGCGACCTCTGTAGAGCGCACAACTTTGTGTATTTTTTCATCCAGTTTTGCCACGTACTCTTCCATAATGACAAGGGTTTCTTTTGGCGAGGCGTAGTTTTCCTCTTTTATTATGTTCATGAGGCCAATAAGCGTGGAAAGTGGCCCTCTGAATTCATGCGACTGTATAAAGGCAATGTCCTTCAGTGCTTTATTCTGCAACTCTACCTGACGCATCTTTTCGTTCAGAAGTTTGTAGGTAAGGTCCAGTTCCATAAGGTGTATTGCCTGCTTTGCAAGTATATCAAGCAATTGCTTTTTATCATCCGTAACCTCTTTTTTCCTGTTGTCCATTACGCATAACGTACCTATATTATGACCCTCGTAGGTAGATAATGGTGCGCCTGCATAAAAGCGGATATTGGGTGGGTTTACAACTAAAGGGTTGTAAGCAAAACGCTCATCCTCAAAAGCATCGCTTACTACCATTACATCATATTCCTTTATTGCTTCTGTGCAAAATGAGCCGGCACGTGGCATTCTCATTACCTCAAAGCCACGGTTTACCTTAAACCATTGGTCTTGCTCATCTATGAGCGTAATAAATGCCGCGGGGGTTTCATAAATGTCGGTGGCCAGGCGCAAAATTCCTTCAAGGTTCTTATTGAGGTTAAATTCAAACTGCTGGAAGCGCATTACAGAATTCAATCTTTCAGCTTCTGTGTAGGGAATACTTTTCATATTTTATTGGTTTATTATATTAACAAAAATATTTAAAGGAGAAAACGAAGTTTTTGTACCATTCCATATGATATACGGTAAATCTTCCGTTATGGTTTTTTACTTTTGAAGCTGATGCAAAAAAAAATACGATTTTCCATTGTTGGGTACGGTAATATAGGTAAACGTCATGCCGAGCATATATTGCAAAACCCTAATACTGAATTAGTTGCAGTTTGCGATAGCAATATTACAGCTAAATCCGGAGTACCGGGCGGAATGCCATTTTATTCGCACCTTGGGGATATGCTGGAAAAAACGGAAGCTGACGTACTTTGCGTTTGCACTCCAAATTACCTGCACGAGCCCCACACTATAACCGGCCTGAAGGCCGGCCTTCATACTGTTGTGGAAAAACCCATGGCGATAAGCGTGGCCTCATGTAAGCGCATGATAGCCGCCGCCGAAATAACCGGGAAAACAATTTTTGCGGTTAAACAAAACCGCTACAACCCCCCAGTGCAGGAAGTGAAGCGCCTGATGATGAGTAATGAACTGGGCAAAATTTACATGATCCAGGTGAATTGTTTCTGGAACAGGGGCGATGCCTATTATGCGGGGAGCGACTGGAGGGGGAAAAAGGATAAGGATGGCGGTTGCCTGTTTACCCAATTCAGTCATTTTGTGGATATACTATATTATTTGAACGGGCCGATAAAGGATGCTGAAGGACGGATATATAATTTTGCGCACAGGCACAACACAGAGGTTGAGGATACCGGCAGCTTTGTGCTGAAAGCAGATAATGGCGCAATAATCAATTTCAATTTTACCACCTGCGCTTATGAGCGCAATATGGAAGGCTCTATAACCATATTTGCTGAAAAGGGGACCTTAAAGATAGGCGGGCAATACCTGAACACTATTGAATACCAGAAACTGGCAGGGGGCGCACTGCCCAATATCAATATCACGGCAAAGGCAAATGACTATGGCCTTTACCAGGGCTCAATGAGTAATCATGACAAAGTGATACAGAATGTGGTTGACTTTTTGCATTTCGGGAAACCGGTAATGACGAGCGCCCATGAAGGGAAAGATGTGGTGAGTATTATCGAACAGATGTATAAGGGTGCCGCTATAATAGAAGAGTAGTGCCGTTATTATGGCACTACTCTCAATTAAATTATCTCCTGAAATTTAACGGTAACCACCCCGTCCATGATGGCGGTGATGACGCCCCCCGTTATGCCCATAACAACCACGCGACCTTACAGGAGCGCAAGAACGGTAGCTATTGCGTGGATAGCCTGCAACAACTACCGGCACCGGTATAGGTGGCATCAGCAAACGCGGTACCGGAGGGGCATACACCCTTACAGCTACATGAGGCGTTTGGCCATGCCTGTGGCCTCTCCATGGCCCGGCCTCAGCCGATATGCTCATTCCCAATGCTAACACTATCGTAAAAGTTGCGGCAATCATCATTCGTAGTTTCATAATGTCGTTATTTTTGGTTTAAATAATAGATACTATATCGGGACTGAAGTTTAATGCGATTGGCAGAAATACATTTTTCAAACGTTTCTTTAACATATTGCACTAAAACAGGAAAAGGCTGCCAGATGGCAACCTTTTCCTGTATATGTAAAAAATGGATTTCAGCAAACGTATTTAAGACGAACCGCACTATTACCAGCGGCGGTGATGATGGCTGTAGCGCTTGTGCCTTGTGCCTTCGCGGTTATCACAGCAATCATGGTGATGTTTGTTATAATGATGCCTGTGGTGCTTGCTGTAGCCACGGCAGTGGGTATCGTATGTGCAATGTGCATCGGAGCAGTCTCTTTTGGCATCAGCAGAACAGCAATGCCCCCTATTGCATTTGTGCCTGTGCCCACGGTGGGCGTTCGCGTCATAAGAAGTACCTACTGATAGGAGAAAGATCATCAATGCTGCGAAAAATAATTTCATTTTCATAAACGTTAGTTTTAGTTAATTATGCAAGTGTGGCCACACTTATAACATGTAACCACTGATAAAAATAAGAAATTTACTACACAATATGATACCATTATTAAAACTACATCATGTCTCGTTGCTATTATCATAATTTATCAAGATTAAGTGCTTCATTGATGATGTTACTTATCCTTGTCTCTGTAACCATTATTTCCGAAAGTACGTTTGCTCTGGCCACCAATTCTTTGCACAAAACAATACCTTTTTCCAGCAACGCCTGTTTTTCCTTTTTAGATATTGAACTTAAACAGGTAACGGGGTATATTTTCTGTTTGTCAACTAATTCCTTTAAGCTGCCCGAATGAGGGTAATCCCAGCTCAATAATGTAAGGCCGATACAAGTACCATATTTTATGGCATCAGTGGTGAATTTCGTATTCGTTACCACCCAACCTTTGTATTCCTTATCCCGCATGTTGCTGCCCGCTTTAATATCGTTATACCTTGAGTTCACATACAAGGGTATTTTCACATCGCAGGGGATTGTTTTACTGTTGTGGTATTTACATTCTATTATGCATATAGTATGTTCATCTTCCGCCACTATATCTACCTCATGATTTACGCATTGCCCGGCGATGATCTGGTTGATTTTGACGGAATAACCCATATTTTTGAGCAAGTGGCTGATGAACTTCTCAAATGGAAAACCGGTGGGGCCGAGGTCCATTATTGCTTTCTTCAGTGTGTATTTTGAGGCTACCGGTTTATTTTTCTTTTTAAGCAAGCCATAGGCAAGGCGGTATATCTCTCTGGTCGTGCTTCCTTCATGTACCACGCTCGTCACCTGGGCGGTAATATCCTTTATTATGTCTTCATTGGCCCCGGAACGGCGTAATGACCTCTGCAATTTTTCAACAGAGAACGGGACAACATCACCCGTAGACTTAATAATATGAATCTGCTTCTGCATAAACCAAAATACCAAGAGTAAATTTAAGTAAAAACGGGCACCAGCTTTCTGATTTAAATCATAATAGCGGAAATAGTAAAGGCTACCCAAGGGCAGCCTTTACTTGCGATAGCCGGATTTTAGTAACCACCGCCTCGATAATAGTATTTATCGTTATCCCAACGGTCATACTGCCTGTTGTAACGTTTATACCTGTTGTGGTAGTAGCGATCATGGTAGTTCTTATCGGAGTGATATTTGTGCCGATAATAACGGCGGGGATGATAATAATACTCATAACTACAACCATAATGGTCGCAATGGCTATGGCAAGAGCTATCCGGTGCATATACTGTATAATTGCGGCGAGAGCCATGCCCTCTCCAGCGTTCTTGTGCATCAGATTTTGTGCTTATACCAAACAGAAGCAACATGGACACTACTACAAATGCAGTCAAATTAAATCTCATAAAGTATCATTTTTTAACGTTGTAGAGTAATGATATTGTAATTTGCATCCAAAGTAAAAAAAATAAACAAATAAACAAAACTATTACTTAAGTAATGTTTCTGCTGCGGTAATAAAAGACACTTAATGGATACGGTAACACATATAGTACTTGGAGCCTGTATAGGTGAAGTTATTGCAGGAAAGCAACTAGGCAAAAAAGCCCTATTCATAGGTGCTATTGCACAAAGCCTGCCCGATATCGACTTTGTTACATCATTCTGGATGGACACTGCTGAAAACTTGCTTGCCCATCGAGGATTTACCCATTCTTTTCTTTTCTTAATAATCATAACACCATTGCTGGCATGGCTGTCGGGGAAAATATTCAGGAATTCGGACATGACCATGAAGCATTGGTCGTTGCTTTGGGGCGTGGAGATATTCATTCATATATTCATTGATGCGTTCAATGCATACGGTACCGGTTGGTTTGAGCCTTTCAGTCACTATCGGGTATCTTTCAATACTATGTTTGTGGCCGATCCGTTGTTCACTATATGGCCGGCAGTAGGGTTCGCAGTATTACTAATACTGCACAGAAACAGCGGCAAACGAAAAAGGTGGACCAACATGGCACTTATACTTTGCACGGCATATCTTTTACTGGGCATCATATTCAAGCTGGCCGTAGAGGATAAAGTAAAAAGGGATTTGGCAGATAAAGGAATCGTATCCGGCAGGCATTTTACCACCCCTACCCCGCTTAACAACCTTCTGTGGTATATAGTGGCCGAGAGTGATTCGGGATATTCAATCGGTTATTGGTCGGTGCTGGATAAGCCAGATAGTATAGACTTTCATTTTGCTTACCGCAATGATTCACTGCTAAGGGAAGCAACTGATAAGCACACACTCGACTACCTGCTGCGTTTTTCGGAAGGGTATTATGCGGTTCAGAAGTGGCATGATACACTGGTGTTCAACGATCTTCGTTTTGGTGAAATACTGGGCTGGGCTGAGAGAAATCCGAAATTTGTATTCTACTATTTTCCGGAATACCCGGACGGGAATGACCTTATCGTTCAGAGAGGGCGGTTTGCCGGCTGGGATAAAAGCACCATTATGGCCTTTGCCCGCAGGATAGGCGGGAATACTAATCCTGCTGTTTCCGCTGAATGAAATAAAAGGTGAAAAGGAAGAAAATCAGGTGTATAAGCCTATAGGACAGGAAAAAGAAAAAACGCTCTGCCAGGCTGCTTGAGGTCCAGAACTTTTCCTTGTCTATTTTTCGGCAGTCGTTCACTATTATGGTCAGGAATCTTTCATGAAGGTCTGCGGCAAGTGAACTGCTGATAATATCCACGTTCAGTTCCACGCTGGCAAAGGCGCTGATATTATTCACATTATACGAACCGGCAGTGATGTATTTGTCATCGCAGATAGCTATCTTACCGTGGAGTATGTTCTGCTCATATTCGTAAACTTCAATATTATGTCGGAAAAGGTATCGGTACAAATAGCGTTCGGCATATTTGGCCAAAGGCACATCGGCGGAACCGGCAAGTATCAGTTTCACTTTTACCCCCCTGCCGGTAGCCATCGCAATGCGCCTTAGCAACCGCTGAGGCGGCCAAAAATAGCTGGTCATGAGTATGACCTCCGTAGTAGCGTTCCTGAAGAATTCGCGATAAGTGTTTGTTATCTCCGTTCTTTCAAAAACCCAATCGTTTACCCTTACCCTCACCGGGCATTCCTCTTTAGGTAATGGTGTTTGGAAAGGAGGGGCTGTTGCAATGCATTTTTTTCGAAAAGCCGACTTATCCCAGGTTTTGATACAGACTTCGTTAATATTTTGAGCTATCTCACCTTCCATATACACTGCCCAATCAAGCCAGCCACGTTTATCACCGATGTCATTATACCGATTGCTGATATTTATGCCGGCTATCATACATACTGCCGCATCAGCAACAACAATTTTGTGGTGAAGCCGCCTGCCGAAATAAAAATACTCACTCTTGATGAGTGGCATGAAGAAACTAAAATGAACACCTGCAGCCCTCAGATTGGCAATAAATTGTTGCGAAAGGTGCTGTGAGGCATATCCATCAAGCAATACGTACACAAGTACTTTTCTCTGTGCTGCCCTGATCAGCGCATCTGCTATTCTTTGCCCTGTTTCATCCTCGTCATAGATATAAGTTTGCAGGTGCAGGGAGTATTTTGCGTTATCAGCTATCTCCTCTATGAGCCTGAAGTACTCCGCCCCGCCGCGTATTATATTGACACGGTTGTATGTGGTGTAATTATAGTTCTTTTTCCTAAAGGCCATTTTCACAAATACGTTGCAAAGTTATTGTAGCTGCTGCACTCCGGGTGCCTTATATTTGCTTTTCCACAAAATACATGCTTAACGCCCCTTTGTTCTTTGCTTCTATCTCTCCCCTGTAGCTGCATTCAAATTGGTCTTTTATCAGTTCATAGGTCACCTGTGAGATGTTTATCTTTCCCTTTTCACTGCTTTGTTCCATTCGCGCGGCTGTATTTACGGTATCGCCCCATATATCGTAGGCGAATTTCTTCACTCCTACTATACCGGCCACTACACTGCCGCTATGAATGCCTATTCTTACATCAAAGGTTTTATGCCCGAGTTGTTTTTTCCTGCTTGCCATGAAATCCCGGATACCCAATGCAGCCCTGACAACCTTTATGGCATGTTCGGGGTCGTTAGCGGGTACACCACATACAGCGAGATAAGCATCGCCGATTGTTTTTATCTTCTCGATATTGTAAATGGAAATAATTTCATCAAAGGCTTTAAAACAGGTGTCCAGTTCGCTCACCAGTTCTCTTGGTGTCATTTGCTCCCCTGCCTTGGTAAAATCAACAAAATCGGTGAACAGCACTGTAACATGATCGAAGAATTTAGCTTCGGAGGAGCCTCTTTCTTTCAATTCTTCCGCTATTTCCTCCGGCAGGATATTCAACAATAAGTCATCAGATTTTTTCTTTTCCTTCTTCAGTTCTTCATGTTGATGCTCGATCTCCTGCTTTTGGGCAATAACCTCTTCTGTGCGCAGTGCAACTTCTTTTTCGAGTTCTTCTTTCCTGTTCTCCAGCATCAACTTTTTTTCACGTTCCTGCTCCAGCGTCCTTTCAGAGAGTACCTTCACCTGTTCGAGTTGATTTATGAGGTTTTTGTTGATATCGCCGAAATTCCATGCAAGATATGCAGACATGGAAATAGGCATACTTAATATGGCTACAACACCAAATAATTCCAGCAACTGGCTTGATGTCGTACTATCATTAAACTGTACTTCATGGTAAATCAAGCCGATGATTGTTACTACCAGAAAAAACATTCCAAAAAACAAAATGCCAAAACCGATTATCCTTGCTCCTCTTACTTTCCGGTATATGGCCCTCGCTGTTAAGACTACAGCTTCCAATGAAACGATAATAATAATTGCCATGTACATCAACCCTAATTCTTCTCTTATCCAATAAAGTACAGGGGCAATCAAACAAAACAAAGCGATAAATCGGAAACGAAGTTTGCTGGCACTGAATAATTCGTTTATAAAGCCGCTAAGAGAGAGGCAAATAATAGATGTGAGGATAAGCGCAACTATCCCCAACCGTAGTTCTATGGCGGTATTGTTTACAAACTTGCCCAGATAACCTAAAAAGAACAGAAGGCCCAAAGAGAGACAAAATATGCTGAAAAATAAATTTGACCAGTTAACACGGTAATACAGATACAAAAACATGTGGATAACCGAGAGGGCGAAGAAAGCACTAAACAGGAATATTAATAATACGGAAATTGCTATTGTCTGCGCCCTGTCTGCACGAATTGAGATATTACCCAATCCTATTTCCATTCTGAAACCGGCCATAGATTTATTGTACTTTTCCAGGTTTTCGGCGGCAGAAAAATTAGCATAACGGACAGCAATGAGATGCTTACCGGTTGCAGGAATAGTGAAAATAAACGGAATATCCTGTGGGTCATGATATTCAGAGCTATCAGGGCCATTTATTTTTCCGAATGACTTAATTTTTTTTCCGTCAAAATACACTTCTGAAGCCCCATAATGAGACATGCTCAACGCCAAGGGAATGCCTGTCAGGCTGGAATCAACGCTTATGTGCAATCTTAGCCAGCCTATGCTACTAAACCTAAGAGACGCTTTTTTTGCTATGTTACGGATACGCAATTCACAATCCACAGCCTCCCATGCGCTATCATCATATTCATTTTGTGCCCATACTGCCGAATCCCCGACATGAAATTTCCATCCTTTATCAAAATCATAATTCAGACTGTCTTTGGTAAGAAATATTGTCTGAACGCTATGTTGCTGCGCTTGCGATAGAAAGGGTAAAAGAAACGAAAATATAATTAATATCCTTTTCATGATATGATCAAGCTACAATATAAGGCAAAATAAATTGGATTTTTTAAATGATAATGACCGATTATTTGCAGGTTTTTTATACTTTTGCAATCCCAAAAACGGCGAGGTAGCTCAGGTGGTTAGAGCACAGGATTCATAACCCTGAGGTCGGGAGTTCAAGTCTCCTCCTCGCTACTGAAAGAGACAAGTCGGTATTATTGCCGACTTTCTCTTTTTTAGCATCCTCTGAAACGCTTGACAGGCAAGAGATTAGCTTAAAAACCTGATTCATATTATTGGTTAGATATGCCCTATTTTCGGGAACTACGACCAAACCTTCTGGAAACACAACTTTTTGTATCCGTTGCCTGTTCGCTGAATCTCCAAACTCCCAGTGTTTACTGATGTTTCCACAAACCTCAATTGCTTTTTCAATAAAATCATCGTGGTTAGATAACTTGTTTTCCAAGTCGGCAATAAGACCACGTTTATTAAGTATTTCAGGCTCTAACTCGCCCTTATATTTTAAATAAACGTCTTCTTTTACGCTATTACTAAATAGGAACTTTTTTTCGAGGTTTGTTAATTGCTCTTCTAACTCAGTTAATATTTTTCTTAGTTCCCCTAATTGATCATTAGTGTCCTGATGCAGGTCAAAGAACATTTTTCTTAGTTGTAGTTTAAACATATCTACAAAGTCATTCCTTAATACTACTCCTGACAATAGCTCTTTAAATGTATCATTCAAGCCTCTATTTCTTGATGCCTTAGTAGTATTGGCGTTCATGTTTACGTGTTTACAGCTATTGCATTTATAGTAATGCGCTCTTTTTCTCTTAACCTCATAACCAGTTAAAAATCCCCCACAATTTGAACAGATTAGAAACCTTGCCAAAGGTCTATTCTGGTCTTTGCTGGATACATTGTACATCCCCGTTTTTGAGGGAGATAAAATTGATTGCACCTTAAGGAACTGAAATTCTGACACCATAGGCTCCCAATTTCCTTTTATTGGTTCATCTAACAGTCGGTTGATAGATACCCCGCAATAGAAAGGATTACGCCAAATTTTGCCAATCTGCTGCAAATTCAACTCTACGCCTAACCCTTTCAGTTTATTTAAAATAACCGCATCTTTTTCACCTTGTAATTTCCATTGCCATGCTAATTTTAAAATCTTTCCCTGAGCATTAATTTCAATAATTTGCTTGGCTGCTTTTAGCTCAAAATCCCTTACTCTTGTTCCTCGTGTTGTATAGCCAAATGGGGCTTTACCCAGCCTATTACCTTGTTTAAGAAATGCCTTTAGCCCAGGTATTGTTCTCGCTAACCGTTCGTGATTTTCTTGTTGTGCTTCTAATAGTTTGTGAAAGATTTGGTTACGCTGTAACAGATTCTCTGTACATAGCCCAGTAGATGTTTCGATTAGATGCACACCATATTTTTCAATAAGTTCGTTTACAATGGATATAGCATTTCCACCACTGCGGGAAAACCTATTGATAAATTTTATTGCAATTGCAAACGGACGTTTTTTGCTTATTTTAACTTTGTTAATAAGATTAGCAAACTCTTTACGAGTAAAATCCCCAGAGGCACTTTCGTAAGTTCCCCCTTCCATTTGAGTAACAGTATACTTTTCTGTTAATGCAAATGTTCTTATGTCGTTGTCTTGCTCGCTAATCGAATAATTAACCATTTGCTGTTTAGAACTAACACGTGTGTAACCCCAAATCTCCCGATTGGTTTGAATCTTAATTTCTTTGGGCTTCATAAAAGACTTGAAGTTTTCTTTCGCTATCATATATATAATATTATATTTATTTGAATGAGTTAAAAAGGGGGGAGGTTTAGACCCCCATAATAATCACTTTGCATCATAAACTATCAATGCTAAACGAACCAATGTTTCGATTATATTTTCAGCTTCCGCATTTGTAATATTTTCAAATCCACTATGTGACCTGATTTCTTCTGGCGTGAGTGACCAACTTGGAGGAATGTACTCACATTCAATAAATTTTGACAATGTTAACCAAGAGTCTGATCCTAATTGTTTGCGACTCAGGATTTATTTTACACCAAATAAGATATTTGCTTAAATGGGAGTCGGTTTAACCGAATGTTACAATATTAAAAAAATCATTTGATAAAAACAAATACGGGAACAAAAACTTGAACCAGTGCTAAATTACTTGGCTTCCCCTTTAAATATAATTATTTTTTTAATTTTTTGGATAGTACCGCTACTTTTATCGGTCAATTTCATAACCTTGCGTACTGAATAACCTTGCTTTAAAAGCTTCACAACATCCTTATGCTCAGTCAATAGGGCATCATTATCTTTTCTAAAACCTTCCTTTCTTCCAACTTTCCCACCATTCTTTATAAAGTTATCATATCCGCTTTTTACCCGTTGTCTTATAGTAGTTTTCTCCATTTCAGATACAGAGGTTAATATCTGAATCATAAATTGAGATAGTGGGTTGACCTCACACCTATCGTTTAATGTTTCTATATTATAGTTTTTGATAAAAAGTGATATGCAATTATCATTTAACGTTTTTATTGTTTTTAATACCTCAATTGTATTTCTACCTATTCGGCTTAGTTCCCAGCATAACACCTTATAAATATTATTTTCATTAATGTATTTTACCATCTCCATTAACTTCGGGCGGTCTTCATTATTCTTAGCCCCAGATATTTTTTCTTCAAATGTTTTCATAACCACCCAACCCATTTTCTGAGAATATTCTGTGAGTTCTTCGGTCTGGCGTTTGTAATCCTGAGTTATCGTTGAAACCCTGCTATAAATTACTACTTTCATATGTATCGTTTTAACCTTTTAGATTGTAAAGATACATTATTGTATCAAATAAACCTAATTTTTTAAGATTATTTTGATACACCTTGCTGTTTGATACGTTTTTGCCTTTAAGTGTATGTGGCAGGATAGCATGACACGAGCGAATTTTCTAAAAAAATATCATGTTTTTTCGCTTATAATGGCAACTCTGCTTGACTTTAAGCATATTTATTATTACTATTGAAATACTTGAGTGTTAAGGAAAACCTTCCACTTGAATATCTTATTATAGTAATAATAATATTTAATATAGAAAATGATTATGAACAATATACAATATATTAATACAATATGTAATGAAGATATAATTAGTTTATATCAATCTCCAACAGGACATACACAGCAATATAATGGTGATAACATATTCTATGTAGTAGGTACTACATTTGAAAAAATATATAACAAAAGTGAAAGATCATTACATAGATGGAAACGAACCGTAAGAGAAACGGTGCATGAAAGTGAGCATCCGTATTACTTCATTTGTCTGAACGGGATATATTGGTATTCAAGTAAAATATTAGATGTAGGTGGGCGCAAAAAGAAAAAGCAGAACGAAATCCCACTAACCGAGCCGATAACAATCGAGCATGATACATTTAGCTTTACTTCAATGTCATCAGCAATATTTCAGCGTATCAGGCGTATAAAATGGGATTACTATTGCGGAGCAAGAACAAAGAATGAGTTAGATGTCAGTAAATGCGTTGGCAATATGAAAAAACTATATGATGATTTAAGGAAGAAAATGCCAGACGTAATTATCACAATGTTTTATATCACCGAAGATGATAACGGGGATAACGGTGAAAATTTACATAATCATTTCGTTCTTGCAATCTCAAAGAATAGCAAAAAAATAAATAAGCTAATAGAACAATCCATTAGAGGAATAGGTGCAATGATACCTGATGTCAGAAATTATGACTTCGAGCGTAAAGGATTAGAATATATGATAAAGAAAATAAACAGATTTCCAGATGGCTGGGGGATAATTACCAACTCGAAATTACATGAAGAATTATTACATAATACTGTTTATCCATGATGCCACCATCTTTTTATTATTAGATACACAAAATACAATATCGACATAATTAGGATCGGTATTAAGAAGGGCATTATTATACTTCGCTCATTAGAATTAAATGCTAAAAATGAAAATATGATTAATGCTAAAGAAAACATTATAACAATACCTGTTATCAAAAATCTTTTCTTTATTTTCTTAGATGTTAACTCAACTGTTGAATTGCTTAAACTCCTTTGAAACCCGCAATTGGGGCATTGAATTGCACCACTTGAAATTTGCTTTCCACATTCAGAACAAGATGTCATTGCCATAATTATACGTTTTATTTCTTTTTTCGTTGACGCAATGCCGAACCAGAAACAGATTTCACGGCTTAATTTTAGAAGTTCTCAGTAGTTTACCAGCCTTGGAAGCAACCTTTTTAGACGTTCTTTCGTTGAGTTTTTTTGCCATTGCAGCACAAAAAAAGCATGAAATAGAATAGATAGTATGGTACGTTAGTTCTAATTTACTACCTTTAAAGTTCTAAAGTAGAACTATATGGAACCGACAACTGCAATTGGCGAACGGATCAAACATATTAGAGAAGGGCGCAACTATACGCAACAGTTTTTAGCATCGAAATTAAATATCTCACAAAAGGCGTATAGTAAAATAGAAGCTGGGGAGATAAGGTTAACCGTTGAAAATTTGCTAAAAATAGCGGAGGTGTTAGAAACATCAATCAATAATATTTTAGAGACTGATGGTAGTGCTGTGTACAATAATTTCAGCACACACAACGGAGAGGGTATTGTTATCCATAAAACAGGTACAGAAAAACTACATGAGTTATATGAAAAGATAATCGCCTCAAAGGATGAGGAAATAAAACGTATCGTTCAGCAAAATGAGACTTTTCTACGCACTATTGAGTCGGTTGCATCTAAAAAATAGCCTGTTTTAGGCGTTTAATAGCCCCTTTTTAGCCAGAAAATACCGAGAGATACAAACTATCATTGTCAAATATATTTTAGCCAGAATCATTTCTTATACTGCATTAGCCCCCCCACCCCCGCCATACCCCCGCTGGGGGGGTATATTGTTAGTTGCTAACTTTTGTATCCTCTTCCTGATAATTTACAATGATTCCCCAAACATACTTGGAGTCTAATATGTGTTCAAAGTCTTAAAAAAATATTTTAAAATTTTTTTCTTTGTTTTTTGCACTATTAGTGTAAAGCCTGCCTTCTAATATCTGGCGAAATTAAGGATACAATATTCTATGGTAGCTAAATGGCGTACCCTGAAAGTACGCATTATTGCGTATAATGCGTACTTTCACACAAAACTTATTATTATGATACCTTTTCAAATTGGTAATTGGCTAATAACTGACGATGAAATTAAATGGGTTGGGACACCACAAGTAGATTATGCCATCCCGAAGGATAGGTTAAATGAACCTGGCCCTGGTAATCGTAGTACCATGTACGATTGGCTTGTTCATATACCAGAAAAAGCATGGTGCGCTAAGGCTGATGTTTATACATTAAACACTGCTTTCGTATATGCTCAAACTGCATGGGGAATTGGTCAAGACCCTAAAATATCATTTGTTGACACGTTCGTTGAACAAGCAAAGGTCATGTGACACCAGTTGAAAGTAAACCAATTATCTATGGTAAATACAGACTTTAGAACGAAAAAGCATACCCGATATTAATTACTTATAGTAACCAATCATATAGCTCAACTACTCTGTAATAGTCCTTTATCAAGTTAGATATTTCAACCTTTCCCGCTACTAGTAAAACAGGCACTTTCAACGGTGCCTGTTTTTGTTTTGTGCGACAACCTTTTTCTAAAAAAATCAGCGTATTATATATTTGATATTTTAATTTCCATTAAAATAGCTTGATCAACTCCTTCGCCAACCTTATACCCGATAAAACAACCCTGCGTTCACCAATCATCCGCGCATTTTTCCCATAGGCATTATCCACACCTGTAGAGGCGTTTTCTGTACCGTTTATTTTACCGTTATTATACGCTTGTTCTTTTGCCAGTTTGAAACTCTCCTTAATTATCCAGTCCTTAAACCCCGGATTATTCCTCAATTCAGAAAGTTTGCCATCCTGATATTGCGGCATCTGCAATAGGTTTTTGGCCTTATCAGGAATATTATTAAAGTTGCCAGATACAAGCCTATCCCAATAGCTGTGGAGTTTTACAGAGCGTTGCGCATCATTAAATATAATGTATGTGTGATTACCTCCTTTATCGCCATCGCGATGGCGCTCATCAAACAAACTGGCCGTGTGCAGCGGCTGGTGCATATCCTGCATAATGTGGAACAGCCAGCATAAATCAATAGCTTTTTGTTCGGAATTGTGTGCTGTTTTTAACGAGCCGGCTAAACGCAGCAGTACCTCTTCCGCATTAGGGCTGGCGGGCTGCCTACTTTTAACGTTGCTGCCTTCAGGCACGAAAGGATAATCCACATAGTGCCATTTCGACCGCTCACCACCACCCAAAGAATAATCATCCCGGGCATCATCAGGGAATGTCGAGGCCAGCATAAACAAAGCAATGTTCTTTTGCTCTGCAGTAAGCCCGGCCAGCTTATTTTGCCACCTGGGGGTATCATACCAGGGGTGTTGTTTTAGGGCATTCACTACCCCATCTATTGCCGATGGTTTATTCGCTTTAAGATAGTGGTAAGCAATAGCTCCGGCAGTATTATGACCACTTTCGTTCCATGCAAGAGACAGAAAAGGTAGTAACAACAGCAGTATTGTGTGTGTAATATTTCTAAAACTAAAGCAGATTTTGTGCATGTGCATATTTTATCAGCCCGACAATATTAGATGAATTTGTTTTTCTCAACAGGTTTTTCCGATGCGTTTCCACAGTTCGCTCGCTGATAGCAAGTTTATCGGCTATTTGCCGGGTATTGAGTTGGTCAATCAACAATTTCAACACGTCAAGTTCACGATCGGTTAGTTGAGCATTTGTTTCAGGTTGTAGCTTTTTCATAAGTATTTTATCAACCTCAGGGCTACAGTACCGCCTGCCGCCAGTCACAATATTGATAGCATCTACCAACTCCTGATGTGTATGCTTTTTAAAAATATAGCCATCTACACCTGCGGCATATACTTCCTGCACAATTGACGGTTCATCATGCATACTGAGCATAATTACCTTAATTCCGGGGTATCCGGTTTTTATGCACCTAAGAAGGGTCAGGCCATCCATTCCATCCATCGAATAATCTGTTATCACCATATTCACCACCTCATTTTTGATTATTTCAATCGCATCCTTCCCTTCGGCGGCTTTACCAACAACTTGTACAGAAGGCATCACAGACAGCAAAGCCTGCACACCATCTAAAACAATAGCATGGTCGTCAACCAATAATATCTTCATTACACCTGTCAAAACTACTTGGTTTCGTAAACAATAAAAATAAGACATTAAAGGCAGAAATTTTCCGGCAATACATTTTTTACTATCTTGACCTGCTCATTTATGCTAAACAGGCTAATCATCATATTACTGTTGATTTTCGTGAATTTTTGCGCATATGCGCAAAATGACAAAAATAATTTAGCATCATCATTAAATGCCCTTCAACGCTGTTTTGAAACTAACTCAGACTCCCTTGAGTATTACTACAAACAGGCTTTGGGGCTGGCAATAAAGTCGAATGACGTTAACAATGAAATAAAAGCCAGAAGGACTTACGGCATAAAACTATTTTTAAACGGGCAGTCGGACGCGGCAGCGACAATCATGCTTGATGGGCTACGGAAAGCGGAGAAACTCCCCCCTACCGAAGCGTTGTCTATGCTGTATTATGCTATCGCGCAGGTGTATTCCAAAAACAAATACCCACAGGTATCCAGAGGTTATTTGCTGAATGGCATTAATGTTGCCATCAACATTAATAACCACTCCGCATTAGCTGACGGGTACAACAGACTGGGTATAGACTATGAAAGGGGCAACCTTCTTGACTCCGCACTCTATTATTACGAATCAGCATTGCATGTGAATGAAAAAGACAGCACACTGAAACTTGGTGAAGCGTACAGCCTGGAAAATGTAGCAGGCATCTATATGCAGCGAAAAGACCCCGCTACTGCGCTTGCCTACATGAAAAAAGCATTACAAATTAAAGCTGGCATCGGCAAAAAATTAGACCTGATACTCGCCTACATAAATATTGCAGAGACTTACGGGGAGTTGAAGCAATATGACAGCGCGATAACCTACGCACAGAAAACATTAGCAGGTGCCAGGGAAATAAATTATAAAGATCTGGAAAGCTACGTCAACAGTTTTCTCGCCGGCATTTATGAGGTAAAGGGAGATTACAAAAAAGCCCTTGCTTTTCACAAAACATATTCCTCATTAAAAGACAGTATCCTTACCGAGACAAAAAGCAGGCAATTAGCAGACGCGGATAAAAAATTTGAAACGGAGAAGAAGGAAAAAAGGATACTGGACCTTAGCCAGCGTGCAACCATACAGAACCTGAAAATAAAGCAAAGAAACATTTTGCTGTACCTCATTATCGGATTATTTATGGTGGCGGGGGTGGTGGCATACCTGTTTTACAATCGGAAAAAGCTGAAAGCAGAAGCCAGGCTACAAACAGAAATAAACAAACAGCAAGCTATCACTACAAGAGAAATACTGAATGCCGAGGAAAAGGAACGTAAACGAATTGCCGCCGACCTGCATGATGGCGTGGGACAACTTTTGTCGGCCTCATTAATGAACCTGAATGCTTTTTTTGCCAGAAAAAATATTGATAAGAATGCCGATGCGGACGCAGAAAGGGTAATGCGGTTAGTGACCGACAGCTATGATGAGCTTCGCTCAATCTCGCACCAAATGATGCCGAAAGCACTGGCAAAATCGGGCCTTGAAACAGCAGTTCAGGAACTGGTATCAGGCATAGAACCAGATAAACTGTCGGTTTCGTTTGAATGTTCAGGCCTTGGCAGCAGGTTGAGTGAGGAAACAGAATCGGTGCTGTACAGAGTGATACAGGAATCAGTGAATAATGTGATTAAGCATGCAAATGCTCAGAAACTCGATATTCAGATACACAAGGATGAAGATGGCATATCAGTAACTATTGAAGACGATGGAAAAGGTTTTGACCCCAGAAACCTGAAAAAAACCGGTATAGGACTCAAAAACATCTACTCAAGGGTGCAACTCCAAAATGGAACGGTAGATATTGACTCCCAGCCCGGTAAGGGCACACTTGTGGCCATCCACATGCCTACATGATAAATTTATTTAAAGGATTTTTTTTGAAAAAATATACGTTTATACACGTATTTTTGTTCAAAATAATGATTATCAATAACTCGAAAAAGTATAAAAGAATGAAAAAAGCATTTGTAGTACTAGCCGTATTCGTTGCATCCTGCAGCCCAAAAATCATGACGCTGACACAAACTGATGCCGACCGTGGTGCCACAAAATTTCCCGGCCTTACAGTTGAAGAATTAAAAAGAGGAAAGGCCGTTTATGATGAAAAATGCACTATGTGTCATGGTGCTAAGAAGACATCTGCGTTTACAGAAGATCAATGGCGCAAAATAGTACCCGGTATGGCCAAAAAAGCCAACAAAGATGGTACGGAACATATCAGCATTGCAGACCAAGGCATTATCCTGAAATATGTTATCACTATGGGCAAAGCCTCTAAATAAATTTTGAATTGGTGTATTTCTAATTAGCCGGGAATGGTGAAAATCATTCCCGGCTTTTACATAATATTAATTCCGCTTAAAAAACCTTTTTGTAAATTGCAGTATGAAAAAGATAGTAATCGTATCCGCTCTATTGCTTGTTTCCCCGTTTATGGCGCTTTGCCAGACTTGGAACCCTGTTACGTATAACATCTCATTTAAGGTGAAAAATGCCGGTGTAGCGGTGAATGGAAAACTATCTAATCTGAAGACAGAAATGGTATTCAACCCTGAAAAATTATCGTCCTCGAAACTAAAAGGCTATGTTGAGTCAGCAACACTAAAAACCGGCATAGGCATGCGGGATAAAACTATAAAAGACGACCATTACCTTCATGTTGAGAAATATAAGCTGATCGAGATTTCGTCAGTGAAGCTATATCCTAAAGGCACACAATATGCCGGCATCTTCAATGTGACTATTAAGGGAACGACAAAGGAAATGGAAATACCTTTTGATTTTATTCAGCTCGGAGATGAAGCCGATTTCAACAGCACTTTCACTTTAAACCGAAAAGATTTTAATGTGGGCGGTAACAGCATGACTATGTCAGATGATGTTACGGTTACAATAAAGCTCAAAGCCAGGCGTAGCTAATCGTCTTTCCATTTAATTATAATTTTAGCATGTAACATTTGCATGTATTGCATATGTTAATGACCTGAAAAAAAATCTCAGAAAAGTTTTTATTGTGTATACAAAATCACTACCTTTGTACTCATAGGGTATATAGGAGCTGGTTTGTTCTCAATCCGGCTTTTCATAAGGTTTATAGGGGCCGGTCTGTTCTCAGACTGGCTTTTTTTATTAGCGCACATTTACGGAATAAAATATTTTTTCTCATTTGCTTGTTGAATTATATTTTTCCCTTACCTTTGCACTCCAATTCTCAATTTTGCTCTTTTTTTAAGATTGCATTTGGGAGAATATAGTACCCGCGCAAGCGGTGAACATTCGTTAACACCAAAAAAAAATTTAAATGGCTAAAGAAATCAGCGGCTTTGTGAAGCTGCAGGTAAAAGGTGGCCAGGCTAATCCAGCCCCACCAATCGGCCCGGCGCTCGGCTCTAAAGGCGTCAACATTATGGAGTTCTGCAAGCAATTCAATGCTCGTACGCAGGACAAAATAGGTAAAGTACTTCCTGTAACACTTACCGTTTACACAGACAAAAGTTTTGATTTTGTTATCAAAACACCTCCGGCTGCCGTTCAACTTATGGAACTGGCAAAACAACCTAAAGGTTCCAAAGAACCCAATCGCCAGAAAGTAGGTAAAGTTACGTGGGCTCAGGTAGAGACAATTGCTCAGGATAAAATGCCTGACCTTAACTGCTTCACCCTGGAAAGCGCTATGAAAATGGTAGCCGGTACGGCACGCAGCATGGGCTTCACGGTAGAGGGCAATGCGCCATGGGCTAACTAATTTTTTACCTTATTAAAACATTTGATAATGGCAATCTCTAAGAAAAGAAAAGCTGTAGAAGCTAAGATAGATAAAAGTAAACAATACTCACTGACTGAAGCTGCTACTGTTGTGAAAACAGTGAACATCACAAAATTTGACAGTTCAGTGGATATGCATATACGCCTTGGTGTTGACCCTAAGAAGGCAGACCAGGCAATCCGCGGCACAGTGACGCTTCCTCACGGTACCGGTAAAACAAAACGCGTACTTGTTCTTTGCACTCCTGACAAGGAAGCAGAAGCAAAAAGCGCAGGCGCAGACTTCGTAGGGCTGGACGAATTCGTATCAAAGATAGAAGGCGGCTGGACTGATGTTGATGTGATTGTAGCTACTCCATCGGTGATGCCTAAGATAGGCCGTTTGGGTAAAATATTAGGCCCTCGTAACTTGATGCCTAACCCTAAAACAGGCACTGTTACTAATGATGTTGCAAATGCTGTAAATGAAGTGAAAGGTGGTAAAATAGCCTTCAAGATAGACAAAGCGGGTATCATACACGCATCTATCGGCAGGGTGTCATTTGAGCCAAAGAAAATAGCTGAAAATGCACAAGAGCTTATTAATACGCTTGTACGTTTGAAGCCGGCTACTGCAAAAGGACATTACTTAAAAGGCATCAGTATGGCAAGCACTATGAGCCCTGGCCTTACTATTGATACTAAAACAGTAGCGTAATAATTTGAAAATGTGCTGATTTGAAAATTTGATAATTTTTAAACTGCACATAAGAGAAAGAAAAAAATTGATAACATTTTGAGAAAGGAGGCGAAATTTTCAAATTACCTCATTTTCAAATTTTCAAATTAAACAAAATGACACCTGCTCAAAAAAATGAAGCAATAGAAGTACTGAAGTCAAAATTCACTCAGTACAGCAACTTTTATATCACTAATACCGAATCATTAACGGTAGAACAAGTGAGCAAACTCCGCAGGCTTTGTTTCGAAAAGAATATAGAAATGAAGGTTGCAAAGAATACACTCATCAGAAAGGCCCTTGAAAGCTTTAATGACAGCAAGTATGCCGGTGTTTATGACTCATTGCATGGTGTAACAGCCCTTATGTTCTCCGATTCTCCGAAGGAACCCGCAATGATACTTACATCATTCCGCAAAGACGCTGCCAACAAAGAAAAGCCAGTGTTGAAAGCGGCCCTGATAGGGGATGATGTATTCACTGGAGATAATGAATTAGTGAACCTGACTAAGATCAAGACGAAAAACGAGCTTATCGGCGAAGTTATCGGCTTGCTCCAGTCACCTGCTAAGCGTGTTCTGGCTGCACTTTTGCACCACCACGAATCGAAGGCAGGCGCAGAGGCTACTGCTGAAGCGTAATCCAATTTGCCAATTCGGTAATTTGATAATTACCTTACTGGCAGAAAACAGAAAATTGAAGCGTTGACAAATTGTCGAATTGCCAAATTTTCAAATTAACTCAGGCTTCCAAGTCAATATATATTTAAGTAAAAATTACAGTACAAACAATTTTTAAAACAATACAAAAATTATAAAAATGGCAGACATTAAAGCATTAGCCGAACAACTCGTTTCTCTTACTGTAAAAGATGTACAGGAACTTGCAAACGTATTAAAAGCAGATTACGGTATAGAACCTGCTGCTGCTGCGGTAGTAGTATCAGGTGGCGGCGGCGGCGACGCAGCACCAGCTGCTGAGAAAACTGCATTCACAGTTGTCCTGAAGAATGCAGGCGCTTCTAAACTGAATGTTGTGAAAACAGTTAAAGACCTTACCGGCCTTGGCTTGAAAGAAGCTAAAGAACTGGTAGATGGCGCTCCAAAGAATGTGAAAGAAGGCGTAAGCAAAGGAGAAGCTGACGATATAGCAAACAAGCTGAAAGAAGCTGGTGCTGAGGTTGAAATCGTTTAATTACACGGTATATTTTCTAATAATAAGCCCCGCAAATGCGGGGCTTATTATTTTGCAAAGCATGTTTACGCAAACTTAATAATAACCTAACATTCATCATAAACTAACAAAAAAATCCTGCATTAGCTTTGATGGCATGGAAAATCCAATTCATGATGATGCATCAGCCAATACATGCATCATACTAACTCTTGCCGGATCAATAGCTATTGTACTGCTTACAGTATTTGTAGCTACAGGCGCACATTCTTAGTTATTTTCTTTTAGCATTGCCTGTGCGTAGACAAGATGGCCCGGAATGTGCCTTCCTTCGACATGCTCATGCTTATATGCCATACTAATCCCACCAACCGTCTTCCAGCCATCATTTATCAAATTTGCTACTTCAGTTTCCAGCTCATTCAAGTCTGATTTCAATACTACTGTATATTCTATCATAAATATATTTGAGTGCCAAATTAATAATAATTACCATTGTTTAAAAACAAAAAAGCCCCGACTGTATGTCTGAGCTTTGTGTGGGTGGTTTTTTCTGAGAGTGTAAGCAGGTCTAAGAGGGGCCAGCTAAGGGTATTGCCTAAGGATATAAACATGAAACTGTTTATATGGTGCAAGCTAACATGCCGGTGTATTCTTTCCAAAACGAGTTTCTAAACGGTCGATTTAGTTTTTTAACGGTAAGAAATAGTGCCTTTAGTATACATATATATATTAAAACGTTTTCGTGTACTATATATAGCAGTAAATATGGTACTATGCTCGTATCAGAGCCTAATGTATAAAAAGCAGGTTTACAGGCATTTTGTGGAACAATACGGGATTATTAAAAATCAACGGAAACAACTATGCCTCATACAGGTATTTCACAATACCTCGCTATAGTTAGCAAGTAACTGCACGTCTTCAAATATTATTGTTTGTTTCGCAAAAGGTATTTGTTTTATAATACCAGTAGTAAAAGAAAAAGCCGCTTCCTAAGAAACGGCTGTAATCTGTGCCCCAGACGGGAAT
>CAZBPS010000013.1:0-110905 GCA_964493865.1 uncultured Flavipsychrobacter sp. | reverse complement strand
AGCAGAAAACAGGATTATCTAACCAATGTGTAAGGTAATGTCAGGACGAGGCACTTAGAAATGCAGGGTATAAAATATACCCAAAATCACGTTTTTTATACCTTTTACGCCATTTTTTATACCCGTTTATACCTGAAAATAAAAGGCAAGATGATTGCCCATGGCGCATTTCACCATCCCAAAAAACAATTATTAACCGCAAACAAGCCTATCCCGAAAATTATACCTTCACACGCCTTTTTAACCATTTAACCATTTAACCATTTAACCTATTAACCATTTAACCCATTAACCTTTTAACTAATCATCCTACCTTTGCACCCTCTTATGCATTACGTTTCAGCCGACAGGATAAGCAAGACATATGGAATAAAGCCCTTATTCACCAATATTACCTTCCACATCAGCGAGGGAGATAAAATAGCCCTTATTGCCCGCAACGGCACAGGCAAGAGTACCCTGCTGAAAATACTTGCCGGCCAGGACAATATCGATGAGGGCACCTTGTGGGTACACAAAGAGGTGACAGTCGCCCTGTTCGAACAGGACCCTAAATTTGATGAGCAAGGCTCCGTATTGGATAATATCTTCCACTATCGCCACCCGGTAGCCGAGGCAATGCGCAACTATGAAAAGATTTTGGCTGCTGATTCGAAAGACCCTGCCGAACTTTCCGCAGCACTCGCAAAAATAGATGAGTTGGGCGCATGGGATTTCGAAGCCAAAGTACACCAGATACTCGCAAAGCTCAATATCAACTTTCTCGAGCAGAAAGTAAAAACACTCTCGGGCGGTCAGCGCAAGCGGGTGGCGCTGGCACAGGTACTCATTGATATTGGGTTTGAGCACAAGCATGTACTCCTCATCATGGACGAACCTACCAACCATCTGGACGTGGCTATGGTGGAATGGCTGGAAAGCTATCTGAACCAACAAAACGTCACCCTGCTTATGGTCACCCACGATCGTTACTTCCTCGAAGATGTGTGTGATGAAATATGGGAAATAGACGGCGAGAACCTCTACACCTACAAAGGCGACTATGCCGGCTACCTCGAGAAAAAAGCCGCGCGCATTGAGAATACTGTAGCCAATATAGATAAGGCCCGTAACCTCTACCGAAAAGAACTGGAATGGATGCGCAAGCAACCCCGCGCACGTACCACCAAATCGCGCAGCCGCGAGGATAATTTCTACGAGATAGAAAAGAAAGCCAAACAAAAAGTAGTAGACCAGCAGGTTGAGCTGCAGATGAAAATGAACCGCCTTGGCGGCAAGGTGGCAGAACTGAAAAAGGTCTATAAAAGCTACGGCGATAAAGTAATTCTGAAAGGCTTCGATTACACTTTTAAGAAAGGCGAGCGGCTGGGCATAATCGGCGAGAATGGTGCAGGCAAAAGTACCTTCCTGCATATGCTGCAGGGACTGGAGCCGCAGGACAGCGGCAAGATAAACATAGGCGACACTGTGGTCTTTGGCAATTTCTCTCAAACCGGCCTCGAAATAAAAGAGGATATGCGCCTGATAGAATATGTGAAGAACATAGCCGAGAACTTTCCCCTGGCCGATGGCAGCACACTGGGCGCTTCGCAATTCCTCACGCTTTTCCTCTTCCCACCCGAGCAGCAGTATACTTATATATCAAAACTGAGCGGAGGAGAAAAAAAGAGGCTGCAACTGCTCTGTGTCCTTTTCCGTAACCCTAACTTCCTGATACTTGATGAACCCACCAACGACCTCGACCTCCCTACCCTTGCCGTACTGGAAAACTTTCTGAGCGATTTCCCCGGTTGCCTGCTCATCGTTTCTCACGACCGTTATTTCATGGACCGGCTCGTTGACCACCTGTTCGTATTTGAGGGTAATGGCGTGGTGCGTGACTTCCCCGGCAACTACAGCAACTACCGTATAGAAGAACGCACAAAAGAAAAAGAAGTAAAAAAAGAAGAACCGGAAAAACCTAAAACCACAGATACTCAATCACAAATCACAAATCCTAAATCACAAATAAAAAAAATCTCTTTTAAGGACAAACGGGAATTTGACCAGCTGGAAAAAGATATTGCCGCTTTCGAGGCCGAAAAAACTACCATCACCGAAAAAATGATGGATCCCAACCTTAATTATGACGAAATGCAGCAACTGAGTAACCGGATAGTATATATAACGCACCAGTTAGAAGAAAAAGAGCTACGGTGGCTGGAGCTTAGTGAATACATATCATAGTGTTACCGTTACTTACTATATTAGCCTCACAAAGTCTTTTATTACGAATACATTCATTGCACAACTAAGGTCGGGCGACCATGGCGCATTTAAACAACTGGTGGAACAATACCAGGACAAAGTGTTTAATACTGCTATCAGCATGGTGCAAGACCATGGAATGGCCGAAGACATAGCACAGGAAGTCTTTATCACAGTTTTTCGGTCGGTGCTTTCATTTAATGCGCACTCTTCTATTTCCACATGGATATACCGGATAACGGTAAACAAATGCCTCGACCACCTACGCGCCCGGCAAAGACAGAAAAAAACAGGTCTATTCAGTTCCATATTTTCCAATGACATCGGGGATACACTGCAAAACAGGGCCGTGTTCGAACATCCGGGTATAAAACTGGAGCAACGCGAGAACGCCCGGCACCTCTTTGCCGCTATTGAAACGCTTCAGCATAATCAAAAAATAGTATTTGTTTTGGCGTATATAGAAGAATTACCCCAAAAAGACATTGCGGAAATTATGAATTTATCAGTAAAAGCGGTGGAGTCATTACTGCAAAGGGCAAAAATGAACCTTCGGAAGAAATTATCGGCAGTTTACGAAGGAAAACCTATAAATGAACGTCTAAAATAGCGTTATGGCAAATAACACACATAAAGAACAGTGGATAGATGAAGTGCTGACAAGCACACAGGGAATGAAACGTGCGCAACCTCAGGATAGCCTGTATGACAACCTCGTCAGTAAATTAAACAGTTCGCAAACTGATGTGATCAGTTTCCCGGTAAGACAATGGGTTGCAGCAGCCATATTGTTGCTAGCGTTGAATATCGGCTCTGTAATTTACTTCACAAACAGGGAGGCATCTACAGAAATAGAGGCAAATAACAATCCTTTGGCTATGCAGCTACCATCATCAACTTATAACTACTAAACGATGGAAAATAAGGGAATGAGAATACTGCAATGGACTATTGGCCTGCTCGTGTTATGCAATATCGGCCTTATACTCACTATATGGCTCAAGCCCGGCAAAGACATAGCGCAGTACAGGGAAACACCTCGTGATTACGTGATTCGGAACCTTAACTTTTCTGATGGGCAAATACAGAAATATGAAGTGCTCATAAAAGCACACCGCACCGCAATGCGTAGTTTGAACGATGAGGCCAACGAGTACCGCACCTCGCTTTTTGCTAACCTGAAAAACGGACAAAAGGCTGATAATAACACCGACTCTCTGACCACACTCATCATAAATACCCAAAAAGAGATAGAACTTGTTACCTACAACCATTTTGCCGAGGTGCGTGCGTTATGTACCGACGCACAAAAAACGGAATTTGACAATATCATCGGCGATGTCATTAAAAAAATGAATGGCCGTCCACCACATCCACCTCATGAGGGCCATGGCCCTCCACCACCACACGACGGACCTCCCCCACCTCCTGGTGGCAGGTAAAATCCTTAACTTAGCATCATGAAGTATTGCATTGCATTTCTTTACCTGCTGGTGCAAGCGGTATCCCCACCCACCTATGCCCAGGAAAATATCGGCGAATGGATGCTGTCGCCCAAGGATACCGACAAAGTAGAAATAGACATCAGGGCAATATTCATGAACCGGGCTTTAAGAACAGGTGACAAACATTATGTGTCGCCACATGGCGATACTTTTTATGTTGATGTGTTCCGTTTCTATATCACCAATATCAGCTTCATCGGCAACAGGCCTGTTTCACTGAACAACGCACACCTTTTCGATGTGGCAGATACTAATACCTACTCCTTTATCGTAAAAAATGTGCCGCCTGGCATATATCACTCTGTTCAGTTTACTATTGGTGTAGACAGCACTGCCAATACTTCAGGCGCCAACAGCGGCGCCCTCGACCCGGTCAATGGTATGTATTGGGCGTGGAACAGCGGCTATATCATGGCTAAACTGGAAGGCCGGTCGAATGCATGCAAAACCCTGCACCATGCCTTTGAGTTCCATATAGGTGGATATCTGCCGCCGTATAACGCTGCCAGAACCGTAACGTTAAAGATACCTGAGCACTTCCAGATAGGCAGGCTCAGCATGCCTGGCATCTCCCTGTCAGCCGACGTGGCTGCTTGGTTCGGCCAGTACCTTGACCTCTCAAAAACAAACAGCATTATGATACCCGGTAAGGATGCCTGTATGATGGCGGATAATTACGCAAAAATGTTTTTCATAGACGAGGTGTCATATACCCCGCTCAATCAATGATGAAATATGCCGTAGCCATATCTCTAGGGGTGTTCATCCTTCTTATCTCCTCCGCTTTCGACACAAAAACGGAGGAAATAAAATTCGTCATTCCAAAAGGTTGGCCCAGGCCTGTTTACGATTTCTCAAAAAACAAAATCACTCCAGAAGGTTTTAAACTCGGCAGGAAGTTATTTTACGACCCTGTACTTTCGCGCGACGGATCAACCTCATGCGCCAACTGCCACACGCAGTGGTCTGCCTTCACACATGTGGATCACGGTCTCAGCCACGGTATCAACGGCCTGAAAGGCAGACGCAATTCACTCACCTTATTCAACCTGGCATGGAACAAGGCATTCATGTGGGATGGCGGTGTCAACCATCTTGAAGTACAGCCACTAGCCCCTATTACCAATGAGGTTGAAATGGGCAATACGCTCGAGAATGTGGTGAAGGCATTAGATACTACACATGGCTACCGTGCCCGCTTCTATCTTGCCTTTGGCGATAGCACCATCACAGGGCAACGAGTACTGAAAGCATTAACTCAGTTCCTTATCTTGTTCCAGTCCTACAACTCAAAATATGATAAATATGTGCGAAAGGAGCCAGGCGGGGAAATGACCGAACAAGAACTGAATGGCCTGAAACTGTTTCGTAAACACTGCAATAGTTGCCACACTGAACCACTGTTTACCAACTATTCATTTCAGAATACGGGCCTTGCAGTTGATACCGGGCTAAATGATTACGGGCGTATGAAGATAACTGGCGACCGCAGGGATTCCCTGAGATTCAGAGTACCCTCCCTGCGCAATGTGGCCATGTCTTATCCCTACATGCATGATGGCAGGTTCCGTAGCCTCACACAAGTGCTCGATCATTACACCGACAATATTATTCAATCCCCAACCCTTGCCAAAGAATTTAAAAAGCCAATGACCCTTTCCTTACAGGATAAAAAAGACGTTATCGAATTTCTGAAAACCCTTTCCGATAAGGATTTTCTTTATGATATGCGGTTGAGGGATTGGCGGGAGTAGTATTTGAAGATTCATCGTGTAAAATGTAACTTCACCTAACATTACCATTTAATGAAGAAAAACTTATTCATAGCCCTGGAGGGTATAGACGGCAGCGGCAAGAGCAGCCAGATAAAATTGCTGGCAGAAAAACTGGAACAGACCGGGCATAAAGTACACCTTACGCTTGAGCCTACTAATAGCCATATAGGCTCCATATTGCTGGATGTGCTGCGCAAAAAGATAAAGTCTGACCACCGCACCATTGCAGCACTCTTTGCTGCCGACAGGCTCGACCATTTACTGAACGAAGATAACGGCATCATAAAAAAGCTGGAAGAAGGATTTACCGTCATCACCGACAGGTACTATTTCTCCTCCTATGCCTACAATGGCGCGCATACCGATATGGATTGGGTCATCAGTCTCAATAAAATGAGTGCGCTGGCCCGCCGTCCCGATGTAAACATATTTATTGATGTGCCGCCTGACGTATGTATGCAACGCATAAATGCCAACAGGGCCACCACCGAATTATTCGAAAAACTGGATACCCTCACTAATGTAAGGACAAAGTACCTTGAGGCTTTCGACAAACTAAAGAATGAGGAGCGCATCATCATTATTGATGGCAACCGCCCGATAAACGGTATTGCCGCAGACATCTGGCAAAAAGTATCGGGTATATAAAAAGAGATGGCGCTGAATAGCGCCATCTCTTTTTATACGAAAGTGAAAACAATTACCTTTCCACCACCACATGATAGATCATATGCTCAGCACCCGAGGTAATAAGCACCATATAAGTACCGTTTGCCACACTGTTGCTCAATGACACACGTTTATTCAACTTACCTGCTATCACTTCAGCGCTTTCGTTATATACTGTTTGCCCCAAGGCGTTAGTGATGATTATGTTCACATTGGCATCACCAACAGAAGCTATACTGCCTTCTATGGTAAATGACCCCTTATTAGGGTTTGGCACAAGGGTGAATTTATTCCCGGTATATGGATCGGCCTGCACACCTACCGGCCATACCCTTACAGAAAGCCCGCTGCTGTGCGCGGTACGCGGAAACACGCAAGGTTCGCTGCTGGTCACCTGGCAACTCATTACCGAACCATCTGTAAGCACACTGGTGATATACATAGAATTGGTAGCGCCTATTATAGCCGCTCCGTTCAGACGCCATTGGTACGATGGCGCAGTGCCGGCATATGGGGCAACTGCCACAAACGTATCTACAGTTCCTGAAGCAATGCTCATCTTGGTAGCATAAATGGATATGGTATTAGGTAGTACCGGCTGCACAGCAGCCACATAAGATGGACTTGTAGCCGTGCTTGTGCTCACGCAGGGATAATTGCTCGTCATGGTCACCCTCAGTATATCCCCGTTTGATGGCGAATACTTATAAGATGCACCGGCACCCACGTACACGCCATTCAGGTTCCAGGTGTAGGTAGGTGCAGTGCCCCCATAAACAGGCACAGGGGTAAAGGTGATGGTATCACCTGTACAAACCGCAGATTTATTTGCCAGTATAGATACAGTTGGTGTCACTAATGGGCTTACAGCAATCGTATCGCTATTCGATGCCGTTACAGGAAATGCACATGCCTCACTGCTGGTCATCACAACCTTTACTACATCACTGGCAACCGGTGTATAAGTGTAAGTTGGACCTGCAACCGTTGGGATGCCATTCACATACCACTGGTATGTTGGTGAAACACCCGCCCCTGCCAGCGGCACCGCCGTAAAAGTAGCAGATGAGGTAGCCAGGCAGAACAGTGTTCCCGGTATAGCTGAAATATTAACTGACGGAGTAACAATGGTTCCCGCTGTCACAGTCACCGCTACCGCTGCCGATGTAGCATAACAGCCACCCGGATGGGTAACCACTACAGTATAGTTGCCTGTAGTAGTGGCCATATACGATGGTGATATTGCGCCGGGTATGTTTACACCATTCCTTCTCCATTGGTAAGTATATCCCGTACCAGTTGCTACGTTCAGCATAACGCTGGCACCCGAACAGAATGTTGTGGGCCCGGCAGGTACAATTGTTGCAGAATAGGGAGAAGTCACATTCAAAGTAGCGGTACTCTGTGATACGCAGCCGGATACGCTCACGCTATAAGTTATCGGCACCATGCCTACACTCACACCTGCTGCTATGCCGGTGGTGCTGCCTATAGTGGCAATGGTTGTGTTTGCGCTCGTCCATGTGCCGCCTGGCGTAGCACATGCCAGCACTGTAGTTCCACCGGCGCATACGCTCATCGTCCCTGTTATAGGCGCAATAGCCACGCCGGGGCTCACATTTATTGTGCTCGTTGTAAATCCTGTGCCACAAGCATTGGTAACCGTATAAGTAATTGTCGTAGTTCCTGTAGAAAGGCCGGTAACAACGCCCAAAGCATTAACAACGCCAACTGATGGGTTGCTGCTCGTCCATGTGCCGCCCGTTACGGAATTGGAAAGTGTTATCGTCAGACCAATACATACTGCGGTTGGCCCCGTTATGGGACCCGGTGTAGCCGACAGTACTGTAACCACTGTAGGTGCAGATGTGACTACACATGCTCCAAGAGAAACGATTACCGTGTAACTGCCAGAAGCAGATGCTGTATAAGACGATGCAGTAGCACCGGGAATGTTTACCCCTCCAAGTTGCCACTGGTAAGTTATACCCGCACCGGTATTGGCATTAAGCACTACACTGCCGGGTGTACAGAAGGTAGTTGGTCCGGCGGATGTTATTGTTGCCCCTGGCCCCGGTGTTACGTTCACAGTAACTGCCGGCGTTGAAGTGGTTGCACAACCAGATGGATTACTCACCACAACGTCATAATTCCCAGCAGCAGTAGCATTATAGGTAATGTTCGTCGCACCGCCTATATTGCTTCCTCCCTGGCGCCATTGGTAGGTAAGTCCGGCGCCCGGGTTTGCGTTAAGCGCTACACTACCACCCGAGCAGAAGGTAAGCGGTCCGCCGGCGGTGACTGATGCCAGCGGAGCAGGATTAATGGTAGCAATCGTAGTCGTAAAACAACCGGTAGGCAATGTGTACGAGATTGTGGAAATACCCAACCCTACACCAGTTACTATGCCGGTACTGCCTACAGTAGCCACAGATGTTGTGCCGCTTGCCCAGCTCCCACCCGATGAAGATGAACTAAGCGTAGTAGTAGTGCCGGGACATGCCGTAGTAGTACCGGTTATGGCCGCAGGCAATGGATTCACCGTTACAACTAATGAAGGCGATGTAGCACTGCAACTGCCATTGCCTATCAACACGGTATAATTACCGCCCAATGAAGCAGTATATGATATACTGGTTGCTCCTGCAATCGGCGACCCGCCCAACTGCCACTGGTAGGTATATCCCGCTCCCGCTGTCGCATTCAAAGCCACACTACCACCTGAACAGAATGATGTCGCCCCCGCCGGGGTTATGGTTGGGGTAATATTGCACATGCTTAAATGCGCCCACCAGGTGTCCCATGTATTCACCGTCGCCGCACTGGTCTCCTGTATCGTCCAGAAATCGGTGAGGTTCAGTGGGTCTATCATGGTGTTGGAGTAATCTCCCCACCTGTTTTCAGTTCCGCTGAATACCTTATAATAAGTATTCCTTCCATGGCGGTACACTACCCATGGCCGGGTAGAATCCACGGGGTCAGTACCCAGGTGCAAGGCATATGCCGCGTTGGGGTAGTTTGATGCCGAAAACTGTGTAAACCCAATCATAGCGTCATTGTTCACATTAGCCGCGATAGACGGGAACGCTAAAAAATTTGTTGCTGTCGGGTCGTCAATCAGCCCGGTCTGCAATGGGTTGCCAAATGTATCTATCTGCCACCAAAGCACCGAACTACGTGTAGGAGCACCGGATGCAGGAAGAAATACTGTATGCGTACACCATATCCGGTTATTCATATATACCGCTGAGAAAATGCGGTCGTCATTGGTCTGTAGCTTATTGGAAGTGCCAAGTTGTGGTGCAAAATCTCCACCACCACCATCATTCTGCCAGTTGAACCCTGCTGCCGATGGAAAACCGATTGAAGTCATTGACTCTGAACCTACCGCCCCGCTGATTTTCCACATGCGCAGCGTACCACCACCGCCAGACGAGCCATTCCAGCTTTCCACACAGAAGATATTTTCCAGGGTTGGCGAATACGTAGCAGTTGGCTGTATAGTCCCCGAGGTTGCTTGTGTAAATGCAGTAAACGGAGCGCCAGCACCCGACATTAAATCGGCATAATTAAAAATATATGACTTGCAACCGCCATAACCGGAAGGTATGCCAAACAGGTTGCCCGTAACCACTACCCATTTTTTGTTAAACCCTACGTTGGGGTAATCAAGCCAGTAACCAGCCGAGCCTACAGGTACTTTATACATCCACCATGCTCCGGTGGGATTACTTGTTTTAGATACCGCTATCAACATACTGGATGTAGCCAGATGGCCATCAGCAACCGCTATTATCACCCAGCGGTGATAATAAGGATCATAATGGACCCTCGGATCAAATGTTCCCCCGCTAACCAACGAAGACCAGAAACCATTCAAGGATACTGAAGACACATTCGCGCCCGTGCGTGTCTGGATGTGTACTACTGTATTTATCGTTGTTACACAGTAATTTGAGTCCACAGCACCATGTGTATCCGGAGGTATAGATGTCCCATTATCAAGCGTTGACTGGAAAGTATCCGTTGGCGATGCTGATACAGGCAGGTATGATGTGGCCGTAAGGGAAGAGAATGCCGATGTTGGTGGCCTCCTGTGTATCAGGCTCAGGTCGGTTATTGCCGGCCGTACCGGGTGCGCCTCTTCTTCGTTCTGTACCTCTCTTACTACCAGCGGCTCAGGGTGGGTGGCATAATAGTGCGCCAGCGCAGTAAAATTCATTTCCGTCTTCAACGATTCACGTCCGGTTTCTGCCACTTGCGCGGAAGCCTTAATCGACAAAAACGGCAAAGCAATAAGAATTAAACAAGATATAATTCTGTTCATTATATAAAGATTTATCCAAAGGTAAAATAAAAGGCCTTCAGCGCAAAGTATTTTTCCATAATGCGCTATATGATGCACTTTAATTTTATGTAAATCTTCTATTCTCCCAAATCAGTATAATAGCATTTTCCGTAGTTTTGGTTACCATGAGAAAAATGTGGGTAATATTGATAGTAGCGGGAATTGCGAGCTCATTTTGCCTCATTCCTGCCCATACCGTCTACGAGGAATACTACACCGGGGCAGTCAACAATTTCCAAAAACAACAAATACAATTATTCGACCAGATAAGTAGCTCGCCTCTTGCTTCTGAGAGTGAGAAGGGTGAGATAAACGCTGCCATAGCCCGGGCGAGGCAGAAACTGAAAGCCATAGATTTCTGGCTGCGCTACTTTGAGCCTATTGCCTATAAAAAGGTAAATGGTCCATTGCCCGTGGAATGGGAAAATGAGGTATTTGAGAAATATGAGCGGCCTTATAAACGCGATGGCTCTGGCCTTACCCTTGCCGAACTATACCTCGAAGAAGAACATTTCAGCAAAGACTCACTTGCGCGGCTCGTGCAACTATCTATCGAAGCAGTAAAGGTCTTCCACGAAGATTCGATTACGAGCCAGCTGAAAACCCACCATCATTTCTTTCTTTGCAACAGGCTTTACCTGCTCAACCTCGCCGCGATATATACCACCGCATTCGAATGCCCCGAAACCGGCAACGTTATTCCCGAGCTGCGGGCTATGCTGGCCGATGTAAAAGAACTATACCTGAACTACAACAAGACTTTTACCACCTACCCCGTCACCAGTGAATACTTTACCCTTTACGACAAGGCCATTATGTTCGCTGTGAGCCAGCCTTCCGATTTTACTCAATTCGACCATTATACATTTATAAAGGACTACATCAATCCACTGTTTGCCATCAACCAGAAGATGATACAGCAGTATAACGTAAAGACCATCAGTTTTAATGACTATACGCTGAACAATGCTGCGGCTTCTATTTTCGACAAATCGTTGTATACGCCGCAAAATACAAAGGGCATCTACTCATTAGTGAACAACCCCAAAACACTAACCGAGATACGTGCTGTGGGCAAGATGCTGTTTTACGACCCCATTCTATCGGGCAATAATATGCGTAGCTGCGCATCCTGCCACAAGCCAAAAGAGTTCTTCACCGATACTACTGCGGCCACGAGCCTCGATTTCAACCGCTCAGAGCGGCTGCCACGGAATACCCCATCACTTATCAATGTGGTCTTCAACCACCTACTGATGCTTGACGGCAAACACATCTCGCTGCAAAACCAGGGGAAGGATGTGATTACCAACCCAAAAGAAATGAGCAGCACGGAAAAAGAGGTCATAGAGAAGGTTATGAGTTGCAAGGAATATAAAAGCGCCTTTAAGAAATTCCTGAAACTCACGCCTGAGGAAAACAAGATTACGCTCAACCATATCGTATCTGCCATCACTTTTTACTACCGCGACTTCAGCGATTATTACTCACCCTTTGATGAAACGATGAATAGCAACAAACCACTTAGCGCTGAAGCGATACGCGGCTTCAATCTCTTCATGAGCAAGGCCCAATGCGGCACGTGTCATTTTGTGCCTCAATTCAATGGTGTTCACCCTCCGTACATAGGCTCTGAGTTTGAAGTACTGGGCACACCCGCTGATGCCAAATTCAGTAAGCTGAGTGATGACAAAGGACGGCACGGTATCAATCCGGCGTTTGAGACCATGAACGCTTTTCGGACGGGTACTGTGAGGAATGCAGCGCATACCGCACCATACATGCACAATGGCGTTTTCAGAACGCTGGAGGAGGTCATTGACTTTTATGATGCGGGCGGCGGTGTCGGGCGGCGCTTTGACATTGCCAATCAGACCCTTTCCTCCGACTCTTTAAAACTAACCCCAACAGAAAAAAAGGAGTTAATTTCATTTATCCGTTCGCTGAATGAGCAGGTGCTCTTTGAGGAGCCACCGGCAACACTACCGGCGTCTTCAGTGAGCGCGCTAAACGCTAGAAAACCGGGAGGCGAATACTGATGAGCCACATGCGCCACATAAAACGAATTGCACTGGCAATAACCGCCGCACCGCTGCTTCTGCAATGCGCCACCGGAAACAGGATAGCCTACAACATCCCGGAGAACTACCCGGAGACACGGAGGGTGCAACTGAAAGAGATGTGTGTAAAGGGCCGGGAACTGTACAAACTCCACTGCTCGCAGTGCCATGGCATCTTTACAAAGGGAAAAGACCAGATGCCCAACTTCACCAATACGCAGATAGACAACTACTCGGTAAAATTCCTTAGGGGCGACCCGAAGAACCACGCAGTGGCCATACGCATGGCGCCGGAACAACTGAACCAGGTGCTTACCTTCCTTACCTACAAGAAACCCCGCAACCCGGACAGCGCAAAATTGTACCGGAAACAATAGCCGGTGAGATGTTTTTGCACATTTTTTTGGGTACGGCTTTTCATGTGTAACCAAATGACATACAGCGCGTAACAAAATCAGTTTTGCGCACTATTTGCGCACTATTTTTACTGTTTGCTTATACCTACCGTGACTGTGCGTTTCCATTCCTTTCAAAGAGCATACCCGGAATTTTTCCAGGATAATGTAAAGTACCGTAAGATTGAGTATGCCGCCAAATAAAAAAGGCATGACGGTACAGAAACTGTACCGTCATGGAAAATACTTTGTGCTGTGGGTGCGGGTTTGGTAAAATATTGACGTTTTTTTGAGGAGGTATTTTAGAGGGTTTATGATTGGCAACCGAACCCTTTATCTTATCCTCAGCTGTCATGGTTCGGCGTGGCTAACCAAGAATTATCAATTGCATACTTCATGCACAATCAACAAATCCCAATTACCAATAAAGCCCCCTACTTCTCCACCACCACATGAAACACCTCACGGCCTTCGCTTGTGGCTATGCCCACTAAGTACACGCCGTTGGCTACAGAGTTGCTTAGGTTTATCTTTTCGTTCACTACGCCATTGCGGATGATGGCGGTAGCGGTATAGATGTTCTGGCCCAGCAGGTTGGTAATAGTTATGGTTACTTCTTCATCGCCTGTATTAGTCAATGTGCCGGTGATGGTGAACTCACCTTTGTTCGGGTTGGGCAGCAACAGGAAGTCACCACCGCTCTGCGCAACTTCGTTCACACCTACGCCATACACCCTTACCCTGATACCGCTGCTCCTTACAGTGCCGGGGTAAACACATGGGTTACCGCTGGCTACGGTACACGATACTTCATCCTTATCGGCAAGCGTAGCAGTGATGAAATTAGCATTGGTAGCGCCCGGCACCGGCACGCTGTTTATAAACCACTGATATGCGGGCGAGCTGCCAGCATAAGGCGCCACGGCCACAAAGGTATCGGGCAGCCCGGCGGCTATGCCGGCCTTGGTGACGTATATGGTCACTGTATGAGGCACCAGCGATTGCACTGTTATTGTCTGGGTGGCAGTTACCACCGGTGTTGCGACACAGGGGTAATTACTTACCATACGGCACTTCAGCACATCGCCATTGGTAGGCGTAAAAGTAAAGGTAGGCGCGCCTGTACCCACATTGATACCGTTGAGTGTCCATGAATAAGTGGGAGCAGTGCCGCCGTAGGTGGGCACCGCAGTATAAGTAACAGATTGCCCGTAGCATACGGTGCCTGCACTTGCCGATATGGCCACCGCAGGTGTGCGTGGCACACCTACTTTAACTGTATCCGTTCTGCTGGCAGTGGCGGGATAAGCACATACCTCAGTACTGGTGAGCACGCACCTCACCACATCGCCGTGCGCGGGCGTATAGCTGTAGGTGGCACCGGTGGCCACCGGTGTGCCGTTCACATACCACTGGTAAGCAGGTATGCCGCCATGTGTGGAGCCGGCCACGAATGTATCGGGCAGACCCGCAGCACATAATGTTAAACCGGGATGGGCTGAAAAGCTTACCGTAGGCGTGACCACGAACATAGTAGGATCCACATTCACCACCACCGGTGCGGAGACTGAATTACAGCCACCCGGTGCGGTCTCGAGCATGGTATAGGTGCCTGTGGTGGATGCCCCGAAACTTGTAGTAGTGGCACCCGAAATGATGGCCCCGTTCTTACGCCACTGATAGGTGTAGCCTGTGCCTGTGCTTGCAGTGAGCATTACGCTGGCCCCGGTGCAAACATTAACCGGCCCGGCGGGCGTAACAGATACAGGAAACGCATGAAACACATTGAATGGGGCAACGGCCCTGCTGACACAGCCCAACGAATTGGTAACAGTATAACTTACATTCACTGTACCAGCAACCACACCCGTTACCATACCACCCGTGCTGATGGTGGCAACAGAAGGGTTGGCCGTACTCCATACACCGCCGGGTGTGGCATTGGTAACCAAGGCCGAATTGCCGCTGCACACGGTAAGCGTGCCCGATACCGGGGCTACAACAGGCAAGGGATTCACTGTAAGTGGCATGATAGCAAATGCAACACCACACGGATTAGTAACTGTATAAGTAATATTAGCAGACCCTAATGCCGCGCCTATCACACCGCCCAAGGGGTTCACGATAGCAACTGTCGGGTTGCTGCTGCTCCAGGT
The DNA here is from genome assembly GCA_964493865.1 of uncultured Flavipsychrobacter sp. Taxonomy (GTDB): domain Bacteria; phylum Bacteroidota; class Bacteroidia; order Chitinophagales; family Chitinophagaceae; genus Nemorincola. The sequence continues at coordinate 95,750 of CAZBPS010000013.1, read as the reverse complement.
GCCGCCGGGTGTTGCATCCGTCAAAGAGATAGATTGCCCGAGGCATACACCGCCGGGACCCGATATAGGCGCTGCCGACACGGTATTAACCGTTACCACAGTCGTTCTGATACAGGTGGTGGGGAGTGTGTATGTGATATTTGCCACGCCCGCACCCATTCCTGTTAGAGTTCCTGTGCCTGCCCCTATGGTGGCTATGCCCGTGCTGCCGCTGCTCCATGAGCCGCCCGGTGAGGTATTGCCCAAGGTGATGCTTGCGCCGCTGCATACAGAGCCGGGGCCGGTAATGGCCGCAGGCAAAGGGTTGACTACCATATTCAGCGTTTCGAAGCAGCCCGCACCCATAGTATAGGTAATTGTTGCCGTTCCTGCCGATGCGCCTGTTACCAATCCGGTTGCTCCTGCCACAGCCGCTACGCCACTGTTGCTGCTGCTCCACACACCACCCGGTACACTATTGCTCAATGCTGTGGAAAGACCCAGACATACATTTGCTGCACCGGAGATAGGAGCAGGCACTATATTCACGGTTACCGGCGCTGATATAAAACAGCCCGTGCTGATTACAGTATAAGTAATATTGGCACCACCGGCTGTCACACCTGATACTATGCCCGTGGCTGTGCCCACCGTAGCAATAGCAGGGTTACTGCTGCTCCATGCCCCACCCGCGGTTGCGTTGGTCAGATTAGTGGTCATACCCACACAAAGAGAAGGCATTCCGGTTATGGGAGCGGGCAGCGGGTTTACCACCACTGCACGGTTGGCCGATGTGGCGCTGCAGCCCGATGGGTTGGTAACGATAACTGTATAGTTGCCTGCTAAGGTTGCTGTATAAGATGTGCCCACTGCCCCCGATATGGGAAGGCCATCATGCTGCCACTGGTAGGTGTAGCCTACGCCGAGATTGGCATTAAGCACTACACTGCCCCCATTACAGAATGTGGTGGACGATGCGGGTGTAATGACTGCAAGTGGCAGTGCCACGGTGGTGACATTGGTGATAGCCGATAATGCATCGCAGCCAACGGTTATGGCTACCCTCACTGTATAATTTCCCGCCGCTGTAGCCGCGTAATTAATATTAGTAGCACCGGGAATATTGCTACCACCTAACTGCCACTGGTAAGTGTACCCCACACCCGGATTAGCTGCAAGCACTATGCTGCCACCCGCGCACATAGAGGCTGTGGGTGCCGGGGAAATGGTGGCTGTAGGGAACGAATTCACGGTCACAATGGCTTTCGCATCGCAGCCGGTGCCTACTGAATAAATGATGGTATCAATGCCCGGTGTGACACCGGTAACAAGCCCACCGGCAGTGACAGTAGCTATAGATGGGAAGCTGCTGCTCCAGGTGCCGCCCGGTGTAGCATCGGAAAGTAATGTAGTGCCGCCCACGCATATATTGGTGAGCCCGGTGATATTGGCAGGATAAGGCACATAAGGCGCACCAACACCAACGGCATACCACGCATTAGTAACTGTGATGGCCTGCTGCGAGCATCCGCCAAACATAGTGACAGCCGCATTAATAGATGCCGTGCGCATTTCGTCATAGTCAGCAGTTGGTGACAATACCAGTTCAGACTGGTACAGGATATCGCCACCATCGCCAAAACCTATGCCTGTAACGCTGTATGCATTGCTCAGGTCGTTCGTGCCCGATCCGCCGTTTACCACCAGGTAATACCATTTGTTCATTACACCGCTGTTGTTATGTACGCCGCATTGGTCGTTACCGCTGCTGGGTATGCAGCCCACCTGGTTTGTCCAGTATGTGCCGCCATAGGTGTCAGGGTCATTCTTCAGCTTCGGAAAATCCATTCTGCGCAGTGGTGTGCCGCAGTCGATTTCCTCGCCCATGGCCCAGGTGTTCTTAGCTATCGCGTCCACCTCTGTAACACCAGACCATGCCTCTATTGTAGCGCCCCAGCAATCGCTGAACGATTCATTGAGCGCGCCTGATTCCATTGCATACACAAGGTTGGCGGTATACTCACATACACCATGCCCTATTTCATGCGCAGTTACATCTAGGCTGGCAAGGGGCATAAAGCCGCTGCTGCAACCCGTTCCATCGCCATAGGTCATTTCAGAGCCATTCCAGAAGGCATTATTAAAACCCGAGCCATAATGCACATATTGCATCAATATGCCGTCTGAGCCGTCGTAGCTGTGGCGGCCCTGCTCGGTGCGCCAGTAGTCATAAACTATTTCAGCACCCCAATGTGCATCAAGCGCTATGGTGTCAGCGGGCAGCAAAGGCCATGTATTGGCAACACTGGTATAAAGCGTTGCTGCACCATAGCTGGTGCCATTGTTCATGTTCAGCGTATGCACACCATTGCCGCGAGTAGAGTCGAATAGCTGGTAGGTAGCGCCTGTATTGCTGGTCTCAAAGTTCACAACGCCACTGTACTTTGTGCGACCCGTAGCTGCTGTATGTTTTATTAAAGAATTGGTGTGGAGCACCTTGCCTGTAACGGCGTCGACATATACCTCCTGTCTGCTCAGCGGCTGCTGCGCATATATGTTGAACATCCATGCCAGATGCGGTGTACGCTCATTTGCATCGCCCCTGAAATCCTGAATCATTACCAGCACACCTTTAGGCAGGAAAGATGTGTCCGCCTTGCGGTACATGGCTTTTATGCGCTTCTCCTCTACTGGGTCTTGCCACATATATTTTTCCGCGCCCACAAATGCGAGTGCCTTGCTTAAGGCATCATCTGCCGTCAGGGAGGGGCTTACACTATACGATTTATCAATGTTGTAAAAATTACCGGTGATGAACGTCACCACACCGTTTTTGCTGGTAAGCGAATAGCTGCCATAAGCCACTTTCACCCCTTTGAAATATTGATTATAGCGTTTTGCGGTAACTCCTCTTTTAGTAGTGGTGCTGTAAACCTCCACCATCGTGCTGACTTTACCATCTACACCGAGGTATTTGCTGAATATCTCCAGAGCCTGATTGTCCCGCCAACCTGCACCTGCTTTAAAATATATGGATGTGGGACTATTGTCTTTTTTGTTCCTGGTCATCGACGCTATCGTAGCATCTGTTTGCTGGGCATGGGCATTGGCAGTTATTAACAGGGCAATAACGCCGAACAGAAATATCCTGCTCACATTTCTTTCGAGACTAAAACGCATACGAATACTATTTTTATATAATGTATTTATGTATAACCGGCTGTAAATTAATTAATAAATTGCATATTAAATGATAGTATCAGGCTGCACGGGAAAAATAACCTGGATATAAGATATCCTGCATATGCGTCATGAACATAACAGCTGATACCGGCATTTTTTAAAGTTCCATTAACCCAAAAATGCCTAATTTCCCGCTTCTGATACTAACCCTTTATACCAGCTATGCTACCTCTCCTGAGAAATGATATTTCGCGCGGCTTTGCCATAATGTTTTTTGCTGCGATCATGCTGCCCACCGGAGTGAATGCCCAAACTAATGCCGGGAAGAAGAAATACAAGACAAACACAGTGATGCTGCCCGGCTTTTTTCATCGCATGGCCGAAACAAGGGGGGATACTACTTACAGCTACGAAATATTTAAAAGCGACCATACGCCGTTGCGGATAGATACACTTTCAGACCCTAAGTATATCGCCTATATCCATTATTACAAGAGCTATAAAGCAGCATCTTCAGAAGGCGGGGGGCTTGTGTCCAGCCCGTCTTTTTTCAAGAAAATTAGCGACTATGAACGTATCAGTGATAACGAGTGGATACGGATAGACAGGGCCTCTATGGAAACTACGCATATTCTTGAACACAGAAATAAGACGCTGCGCATAGAAACGGCCACAAACCGCGATGCCGCCACAGGCGAAGACCAGCGCATTACCTATAAATATTACGAAACGGAGATAGGTCCCTCCGATGGTACAGCACCCGAACACCATCACAACCACGACCACAGCCACCACCATTAGTATAAGCACGGAAAATATTTCCCGCCCCCGAAGGATTTTTCCCTCATGCCCGTCTAAAAAGGCAAATACACTTTTATGAACCGGAAATACGCACTCTTACTCGCAGCAGTTATTACCGCCATCCAGGCTACAGCGCAAGGCCCTGAGGTGACCTCATGGATTAGGAATACAACAGGTGCCACAGGCTATGCCGGCATACCTTCCAACGTACAACTTGTGCAATACAATGCAACAGACGTTTATGTGAGCGCCACGTGCATACCCGGCTACGATATAGGCCCATGGGCCATGAACCCCAACATACCCGCAAATATGAACTTCGTGTACAAGATAACCCGCAACCCGGCACCAAATACCGGCACGCCTACGGCGGTGGGCCTGGGGCATGTGGGTGTGTTCAGTAATGGGGTGTCTATCTTCAACACACAGGATGCGCGCAGCTACAACAACCTGCGCATATGGAACCAGAACGCCTACTACTTCGAGGGGTCGGGCTTTGATAACTGCCTGGGGCACCCCGCTCCCGGCGGCGAATACCACCACCATGTAAGCCCTAAATGCCTATACAACATCACAGACAGCACACACCACTCGCCCATCATCGGTTATGCGTTTGACGGCTACCCGGTGTATGGCGCATGGGCCTACAGCAATACCGACGGCACAGGCGCCATAAGGCGCATGAAGAGCAGCTTCAGGCTGCGCAGCATCACGCAAAGGCACACAAAACCCGATGGAACGGTACTGACCATGCCACAATGGGGACCCGATGTAAATGCCACCTACGCACTGGGTGCCTACCAGGAAGATTTTGAATACATAGCCGGCCTTGGCGACCTTGACGTACACAATGGCCGCTGGTGCAAGACCCCTGAATACCCGGCAGGCACCTACTGCTACTTTGTGACACTGGATGCCGCATTGCAGCCCGAATACCCATACACCATCGGCCTTACTTACTACGGCATTGTGCAGCCCGGCAACATAGGACCCGGCAGCGGCCACAACACCCCCTCAGGTGGAACAACGGTATATACCGGCCCCACAGCAGTGGCACAAGTATCGCAAAACGACCTTGCGCCCGAAATATTCCCCAACCCTGCGGGTAATTTCATCAATCTCTTTATACAACCAATCAACAGCAGCAACTTTACGGTTACGCTTACTGACCAGATGGGCAAGACCGTATTCTCGCAGCAAAATGTGCAGCCCACCATCCTCTATACATTTGATATGAGCGCCATACCTGCCGGCATGTATGTGATGCACATAAAGAACGAGGCTATCGCATGGGCTCAGAAGGTGGTGCTGGCAAAGTGATTGTGAGTACTATAATGCTGGTTACAAACTGGACGGATACACAGTCTCAAGTTAGCTAATGCACATTGGTATGTACCAAAATACAACCGTACAAAGGCTTTTATCAACAGTTACGCCGGTATCCACAAACAAATTCTTCACCACTTTTTCAGGAAACTCATAACCTGAAAAAAATACAACACCAAATGCATTCCTGCGCAATATGAATTTATGCACATTGCTTTTTGCATCGTAAATCAACTTTTGCCTACCCTGCTCCCGGTTGCAGATACCAATATCGCTCCTGTTCTTTTCTATTTCAATGATTACTTTTTCGCCCTGTTTCTCATAATAAAGCCTGTTCTTTATCTTAGTAAGCATATTCTCCTGCCCGTAGCCATGTCCCATCATAAATTTACCAGACCTGTCATTAAGCATGGCAAATTCCTCCGGGTGCATATCACCCTTTCTCACCGCATCTATCAGCAGTGGCGTGAAATCATATGTACTCAAGTTAAAGTGGTACCCACCGGTAGTGTCAAATTTTCCATAATTGTGCAAGATAACTATGTGCAGCGGCTCCCAATCAACCACCGTTGTATCATCCTGCATAAAAACGCCATAATCATATTCGTTGGGAAATTTATTCTTGAATAGATGCACCAGTTTTGCTTTCACCGTATCGTCTCTCTTATAAATGGAATCCCTCAGAAAAGTATAAACAGGATTCATCCGACGTAAGTATTGGTCTACCGGCAGCATTTGCTCCACGGTGGTTCTTAACTTCCAATTGTTATGTTGCAGATACCTCAGGCGGATATCCGGGTATTCACTGATGAGTAATCCGTACTCCACCGAACGCCTGAAACTATCCAGGTATTCCGGGTTCTCAAAAAAAGAAATCTCCACGCCAAGTGCGACCAGCCGTTTGGCAAGTGCTCTCACTTTTGCATAGTCACGATTAAGGTTCGCGCATTTAAGGGCGTTGAACAGGTCAACCGCAAAGGGTTTGCCCCATGTGTGAAATGCAAAATCATAACTTATTTGCGCCCGCTTATAATCGTCCTGAACAAGATATGATTCTGCTTTATTGATAAAAGACAGATACTTTTGGAAGCTTTCGCTACGCACGTGCTGTGGCAGGAATGCTAAGGCTATAATAACTATTATATTTTTCATAACGCTGCTATACCTCTAAAATAATATTCAATAGCTACCGAAAAAGGACAATGGGACGTACCCGGCGAATTTGGTGGTGAAGTGTCACAATGGCGAGCCGGACCGAAAATCCAATACAAAACCCCTCTACCATATCCGTATTTACCCTGATAGATAAATACCGTGAAATACGGATATTTCAACGCAGCCCGATCGTATAATTTTGTTGTTGTACTAAAAATACTCAATTATATGAAAACACTACTACTATTATCGGCAGCCATCTTAATGGGTAGCGCAGGATTTGCCCAACGAGCTTTAATTGACGGGACACCACTATCTGTGGCAAATGCAACCACGAGAACGGTAACAGCACCATAGGCCATTCGGGAAACTTTGACGGAATGGCACTGAATGCGGATGGCAGCAAACTGTTTGCGTATAACGAAACGCTGAAGCGCCTGTATATTATTGATGCCGTTACTAACGGGCTGATAGATTCTGTGACCTTTACCACCTTTATGGGCGATTTTACACCCAGCCCCGGCAATACCTTCTATTATTCCGATAACCCTACCACACGCATCTACAAAGTGGATTGGGCCACTAAAGCGCGTATTGATTCTTCTACAGCCTTCTGCAGCGGCACTGCGAACCTCATACCGCGCCCCGGCACATCTGATATATGGGTAACCATAGACAACAAGATACATGTGTTCAACCATACCAGTATGGCGCTTACGCAGTGCCAATATGACCGGTAAAAAAGTAACATCAGGCGAGGTGAGCGTGCATACCAAAATTGATATGGGCAACCTGGCCGCAGGCATCTATATCTTACAGATAAACACGGCTAACGACACACGTTTCCTGAAAGTGATAAAAAACTAATGCCCGGTAAATAAAAAACTACGTACAAACTGCGAAAAGCACGGGTAATATCCGTGCTTTTCTGTTTTATCTTCAACCGTTTTGAGGATGAAGTGGCGAACTGTTGTTCCAGTATGGAATACTATACCTTCGGTTTTTCCAGCAATTTGAAAAATTGATCAAGCTGCGGCAATATCACTATCCGGGTGCGCCTGTTAGCAGCTTTACCTTCTGTGTCGGCATTGGAAGCCACCGGCACATATTCCCCCCTTCCGGCGGCTGTCATCCGTGAGGGTGGTATGCTATATTCGCCCTGTAGTATGCGTGTTACCGATGTGGCTCGCTTCACGCTGAGATCCCAATTGTCCAGCAGTACGCCCTCACGGTAGGGCACATTGTCGGTATGCCCTTCCACCATAAACTCTATTTCGGGATGTGCCAGCAGCACCCTGGCCACTTTGCCCAGCACTTCCTTTGCCCTGTCGGTCACTTCATACCTGCCCGATTTGAACAGCATCTTGTCTGATATGTCTATGTACACCACGCCCTTATCTATCTTTATGTTTATGTCCTTATCATCAATATTGCCTATGGCCCCTTTCAGGTTCATGGCCAGGGCCAGCGTTATGGAATCTTTACGCGCCATCGCCGACTGCAAGTCTTTTATATAGGCATCCTTCGCACCCATGGTCTCCAGAAACCGGTTGATACTCTCTGCCTGTGAACCCGATATTACGGAGAGGTCTTTAAGGTGGTTAAGCACCTGGTTATTTACCGCTTTCTGGTCACGTAGTTGTATGGCCACCTGGGCATTACGTTCCTCCAGCCTCAGTATATTGCCCGAGAATATCATGGTGGTATCACGGCTGGCGGCCAGTTGCGCACGCAGTTCTTTATTTGCGGCCTCCAGTTTGGCTATGCGAGCGTTGGCTTTCTTCAGTTTTTTCGAGATGGCCAGTGCGTCCGGCGAAAAAGAAAGCAACATTACCAGCATGGATAGCGACATCAATAATATTCTTTTCATAAAACAACATTTTAATGATACGCGACAAATGTACCGCTCCGGATTGCCGCCCGGCATGACGGTACTCAGTTTAAAGCATGATATTGGTAAGCTATTTGAGTGCAGATAGCGCTTCGCACCGGGCCAGCCGCCCTAAATGAGGTTTAAGCGGCTTTTCGCTATTTTTAACAGGTGAAACTGCAAATGAAAATACTCACCTTCATCGTGCTTGCTGCATTGTCGGCACTGGTTTTCTTTTGCCTGCCCGCACACACACACCTTATCCCCGCTTACTGCGAGCACATCTTCTACCCTTTTCAGTCGCTGCGCGGCAGCGTGTTCAATGCCTCCACGCTCAGCATCGGCGATATTATCTATGTGGCTATGGGCATCGGCCTGTTTGTTACCATAGTCAAATGGATATTCTGGCTGTTCGGCCCTGTCGAATGCGGCAATAAACTGGCGCAGTCATTCGTAAAAACGCTAAACGGGGCACTGTGCCTCTACCTGTTCTTTATCGTGGGCTGGGGCGCCAACTATTACAAAGCCCCCGTACCCCAAAGCTGGGGCCTCACCGATACCGGCACAGCCCTACAGCAACTCTCGAAAGATGAATTCAAACAAATGGTGAAGGCCGACCTCACCGCGTTCGATACATTCCTCATCAGCCGTATCAATGAATATGCGCCGCACTACCAGCCACATTCTTTCAAACAGATCAACCGGCACGCTGTTGACTATTACAGGCTTTATACCGACAGTAAAGTAAAAGAATATGGCCTAGGTATTAAGCCATCCCTCTTTGGCTACTACCTGGAGCAATTGGGCATAGAAGGATATTACAACCCCTTCACCGGCGAGGGGCAGATAAATGATAAGCTGCCATCTTTCCTGCTGCCGTTCCTTATCAGCCACGAGATCGCCCACCAGGCGGGCATAGCCGCCGAGGGTGATGCCAACCTTATGGCCTACGCCCTTTGCACAGCAACGAACGACAGTACATTCCGCTACAGCGCCTACCTGCAAATATGGCTCTATACCAACCGCCGCCTCTATTACCGGGATTCAACACTCGCGCTGAGCTTTGAAAAACAGTTGAACAAGCTCACACTCGCCCATATAGACACCCTAGAAGAAATAAGCAAAAAGAGCGACAACACCTATGCCCGATACAGCTCAGACCTGTTCGATACCTACTTAAAAATGAATGACCAGAAGGAAGGCATCCGTACTTATGCCAATGTTGCTGCTACCGCATGGAGATTGGAACAACGGAGGATGAAAATGATAGCGGAAAGCATGATTCACATTCCATAAAAACAATTTTTCTTATCTTTGTTATATGAGTATAGCGGAAATAAAGCAGCAATTACATAAGTACATTGATACTGCAAGTGAGCAGGATATAAAAAAACTATTCTCGTTTGCTGAAGACAACAATGGTTTACGCTACGCTTATTCAGCAGATGAACTTAACGAATTTCACAAACGCAGGGATGAATTTTTAAGCGAAGGGGCTAAAGGCTTTTCCGTTAAGGAAACTCACGACTACATCCGTCAAAATAAAACTGGTTCATAATGTACGAGATCGTACTCTCCAGGCATGCCCGGCAAGATGAAAGTGACGGATACAAATACTATGAAGCACAAAAGCAAGGATTAGGCTAGGTATTTCTTGAAGCCCTCGAAGATTGTTATTCCAGACTCAGCAACCACCCTCATGTATTTGGTTATATAGACGAAACATCTTGCTTACGCGATCTTAAAGTTGCACGTTTCCCGTACCTTATTATTTACGAAATTTCAGGAAACTATGTCTATGTGTATTCTGTACATAACACCTACAAAAATCCGTTCAGCAATGACGAATGACTTACCCCTTATATTCCCCCCATACACCACGCAGCGTATCTGATATCTCGCCCAGGGTGCATAGGTTTTCCACAGCGTCTATCACGTAGGGCATCAGGTTTTCGGTGGTTAGGGCTTTCTCCTTTATGGTATTCAGGCAAGCTGTTGCTGTTTCGTTGTTTCGCCTCTCCCGCAGGCGCTTCAGTTTTTCGCTCTGCCCCACCCTTATGGAGTCATCTATCTTCAGCAGTGACGGCGCCGCCATCTCTTCCGATGTGAATTTATTCACCCCTACTATCACTTTGCTTCCGTCTTCTATGGCCTTGTTATAGGCATATGCCGAGCGGGCTATTTCATCCTGCATAAAGCGTTGTTCTATGGCTTTCACAGAGCCCCCCATTGCATCTATCTTCTCAATCAGCTTCCATGCGGCCACTTCCACCTCATTTGTGAGCGACTCTACGAAGTAGGAACCCGCAAGTGGGTCCACGGTATCCGTTGCACCGCTCTCGTATGCCAGTATCTGCTGAGTGCGGAGCGCTATAGATGCAGCCTCTTCAGTAGGCAGCGACAGCGCTTCATCATAGCCGTTAGTATGCAACGACTGCGTGCCACCCAGCACCGCCGAAAGCCCTTGCAGCGCCACGCGTATAATGTTGTTCTTCGGTTGTGGCGCGGTCAGTGTGCTGCCGCCTGTTTGTGTATGGAACCGCAGCATCTGCGCCCGCGGGTCAGTTGCCCCTAACGATTTGGTTATATTCGCCCACATCCGCCGTGCCGCCCTGAATTTGGCCACCTCTTCGAAAAGGTTGTTGTGTGCGTTAAAAAAGAACGACAGTCGCTGCGCGAATACATTGATGTCAAGCCCCTTATCTATAGCAGCCCGCAGGTATGCCTTGCCGTTGGCCAGCGTAAACGCCAACTCCTGAACCGCGTTCGACCCCGCCTCTCTTATATGGTAGCCCGATATGGATATGGTATTCCACTTAGGCACTTCCTTGCTGCAATATTCAAATATATCGGTAATGAGCCGCATAGATGGCACGGGTGGGTATATGTATGTGCCGCGTGCGGCGTACTCCTTCAGTATATCATTCTGTATAGTACCCGAAATCTTCTTTATATCTGCTCCTTGTTTTTTGGCCAGCGCAATGTACAATGCCAGCAATATAAATGCCGTAGAGTTGATGGTCATGGAAGTGGATATATCCGCCAGCTTTATGTCCTTGAAGAGCAATTCCATATCCTCCAGCGAATCAATTGCCACACCAACCTTACCTACCTCGCCTTCAGCCATGTCGTGGTCTGAATCATACCCAATCTGCGTAGGCAGATCGAATGCCACTGACAGGCCGCTAACTCCCTGGCTCAACAGGAAATGATAACGTTTATTAGACTCTTCCGCCGTGCTGAAGCCTGCATACTGACGCATGGTCCACATCCTGTCGCGGTACATTGCCTGATGCACACCACGTGTAAAGGGAAACTGCCCCGGCAGCTCATCCATTTTCACCGGCTGGCAATACAATTCCTTAATCTCTATTCCTGAATCGGTCTTGAAAGTCTTTTTTTCCATTATTTGTAGAACGTATATAGAAGAAAGCTGTTTGGATAGCGACTATTTACATCGCTCCGTGAGACATTACTATTTTCACCTCTTCATTGAGTATCTGCAGTGCCACGTTTACCGGGAGCGCCTGGTCTGTCTTGAGTAAAATATCAAGTATACGGGTATGCAGTTCTTTGCCCGGGGCATCCGGGTTCAAAGTTTGCGCCACCTGTATCACCATATTAATCTCCTGCTCCTTTACATTCTTTACAGTTTCCCAAGCATTGTGCGATACATAAATCTGCTGGGCCAGGTTGTGCTCAAATTCCGCACGTATATTAAAAATCATCGCTTGCTGCAAATCGCGCACAGTCATTGACGGTACATATATGCGCGGTATCAGTTGCCCCGGCCCTATACGTTCCAGGAAAAGCACCAGCCTTTCATATGCCTGTAAACGCAGCCGAAGGGTTATATCCTGCGAATCTTTAAAAACGGCCAGTTGCTTCCGTTGCATTTCGGCTACCAGAAATTTCTGAACAATCATGTAGCTGGCTGCTAATACAATTAAAGCGGGTATTGTGTATTTAATAATATCCAGTAATATTCCTCCTATCCCCATAGTTGTGCAAAAATATATTGTTTTTAACGTACAGGTGGCATAATTTTTAGAGTGGTAGTATAAAAGACGAATTTATGGAAATCAATGAGATAGTAAACGATGTTTTAAATGATCTGGTTATGATAAATAATGACCGCATTGCAGGATATGAGAAAGCAATAAAGGATGCAAAAGACATGGATATAGACCTGAAGGCGACATTCCGGGGAATGATAGAGCAAAGTACAATATATAAGCAGGAACTTAGCACAGTAATAGAAGGCAATGGTGGGATAGTTGATGACGACACCACACCTTCAGGCAAAATATATCGTGCCTGGATGGATATAAAATCGCTGGATACGGAAAATGATCGTTATGCCATTCTTGCTGCCTGCGAATTCGGAGAAGATGCCACACAACGGGCATATGATGCAATAATATCATCAGGGAAATTACAAGACGAGCAAGTACGGAAAATGGTAGAAGATGAGCAAAATGCGTTGAAAAAATCGCATGAATTGATAAAGACCCAAAGAGACGCCTACAAACAATTAGCTGAGAATAACCACTAAAAAAAATAATTATGACTGAACCTACGGAAAATAACGCGCCGGAAATAAATGCACCTATGAATACCCTCACAGAGCGCGTAAACAAAGCCATACAGAATGGCTATATAGAAAATTTCAAAGCGACAAAGCAAGGCTTATTCCTCGAAAAGAATAACAGGACATACACCCCTACAGAAGTCCAGATAAAGGACTTTAACCGCTTTGAAGGAGTATCTGACCCGGCAGACAACTCAATTATGTACCTGATAGAAACAACAGATGGGATGAAAGGAATCCTTATTGATGCCTATGGTGCATACTCAGATGCGAATGTTACTAAGTTCATAGCCGATGTACAGGACATAAATAAGGTGGTTGACAAAAAGTAGCTTCAAAAATTATTCAATAGGGAAAAATAATTTGAAGTAAGCGCCCATCTGAGGCTCGCCATGAGCTATGAGATAACCTTCATGGTTAGCCATTACGCGCTGGCAAATAGCTAACCCGATACCCTTACCTTCATATTCTGAGCCCTGAGTATGTAGGCGCTGAAATATTTTAAATATTTTATACATAAACTTATTATCAAACCCGATACCATTATCCGAAAATGTTATCCTGTTGAATTTTTTATGCAACAGGTTCGGATTTATATCGGCAAGTTCATGGCCGTTTATAATAGCGCTGCTTACGGCTATTACAGGCTTTACCCCCTCCCTGTGGAATTTCAATGAATTATCAAGCAATGCTTTGAAAAGGATATGAATTTGTGTTTCAAAACCATCGATAATAGGCAGCAACTGCACGTCAACCACCGCGTCCTTGTTCCTGATTTGGTCATGCATCTCTACCAGTATAGTTTGTAACAAACTGTTCAGGTCTACCGGCCTCTTAGGTTCGTCTGTATTCGTGAGGCTGGTAAGGCTCATCAGGTCTGATATCAGCAACTGCATTCTTTTTGCCGATATATTTATCCTTGCCAAAGTTGATTGCCGCATTTCTTCATTTCCACTCTTCTGTAGTAACAACATATCGCTGAATACTTGTATTTTCCTCAATGGTTCCTGGAGGTCATGGGATGCGGCATAGGCTATTTCCTGCAATTCACTATGTGATCTTTTCAAGTCAATCACCTTAGCCTGCAGCTGTTCCTGATATAACATCCTACTGCGCAATTCTTTTATCATCATGATAAACAAAAACAACGTGATAAGGCAGAATACAATCAAAAGGTATTTCAGTGCAGTATTCGTAAGCTTCTGATATAATTTCTGGCCTTCAAATTTCTCCGCCAGTAATTTATTCTCCGCGATGCGCATACCCCTTAGCCTGTGCGCACACTCAATCATCAGCGACCTGCTGCTATCGTAATAAGCAGACTGCGTAGACAAATGAGTGCTGTCCACATAAGCAATATTATCCCTCACAGCGGCTATCCGTATTGCGACATCCCCTTTAAGCAACGCTATATTTTTCTGCTGCTCCTGATTGTCAGCCGTAAGTGACTTAATTGTTGCTATGGCTTTATTTATACTGTCAATAGACCGGTTAAGAAAGCGGAGATAAGCAGTATCACGTGTGATCATATACCCTCTTTCATTAAGCCCTATATCACGCAAACTGACTTCTGCGGAACGGATGCCAATAACCACTCTGCTGGAATTATCAACCTCATTAGAATAATTTGAAAACATCGTAAACCGCTCCATTGAAAAAAGGGACAATGCAACCATCAACGTAAATGAAATACAAAAAGCAACTATTATCGTGGCGAGCCTCTTTTTCATTAATAATCAAATCTACATTTTGTGGAACAAATTCCTCATCACTTCCTGAAAATGCAATTCATAAATAATCGAGAAATAACAAATAAAATAATACAAACCACAAACAACTCTGTTAATCAACATCGTATTCATTTCATTTATTTATTCTGCAATAAAATAAAAGTTTGGCGCAAGGCTTGCATTACATAGACAAACCATACACCTCGATTATGCTAACGCAACAACAGTCGCAAAGGCAGCAATTAAAAATACTGCCACAACAGATTCAATTGTTAAATCTGTTTTTTCTCAACTCATTGGAACTGGAGCAGAGGATTAAAAATGAACTCGAAGACAATCCTTTCCTAGACACCATGGAAAAAAAAGATGATGAGATGAAACCAGCAGCGGATAATCATCATGATTGTGAAAGCTGGGAGGAATATAATTCGGACGAACGCCCGGATTATAAAACCGAGTACATGAACTATTTCGACCCTGCTGTAGCACCAAACACCGCGATAGTCAATATTTCCACGTTTAAAGAAGATGCAAAACAACAACTACAGTTGCTGCCACTAAATGCGGAAGACCACAGAATTGCGGAATACCTGATTGACATACTCAACACTCACGGACTAATGGATAGACCTCTTGATGAGGTAGCAGACGACATGTCTTTTCATTTTCAGAGCGTAGTAGAACCCGATACGGTGAGAAAAGGGCTCAAAATAGTTCAGTCATTAGAGCCTGTGGGTTTGGGTGCGTGCAATATCAAAGAATGCCTGATACTGCAACTACAAAATATGAACACAGGCAAGCCGGAAGTGAAATGCGCTTTGAAATTGCTGGAACACCACTACGAAGACCTGATGCACCGCCAATTCGAAAAACTCCATCATGTATTAAAAATAGATGATACAGAAATGAAACGTGTACTTAATCTGATTGGCAGCCTAAAGTTCTACCCAGTTACAGAAACGGCGCAGCACGACCCCAAAGACACTATAATACCTGACTATATCATTACAAACTATGGCGACTCGGTACAAGTAAACTTGCTATCAAGCAAAACAGGCCATGTGTTTGTGAACCAATCCCTGCACGACCAGTTGGCAAGCCAGATGAGCAATAAAGACAAAACAGCGAGCCAATATATACGGAGTAAGCTAAGCAGCGCCCAATGGTTTGTAAATGCCGTAAAGCAACGCGAAGAAACCATGCTGCGCATCATGCAGTGCATAGTAGATATGCAACGCGAGTATTTTATCAGCGGGGACATCCGCCTGCTAAAGCCAATGGTGCTGCGTAATATTGCGGAAATGTCGGGCCTGGATATTTCAACGATTTCGCGTATCACAGGTAATAAATATGCAGAAACGCATTTTGGCATCATCTATCTGAAGGACCTTTTCAGTGAAGGAATAGCCGATAAAAAGGGTACTGTAATCAGCAATAAAGTTATACAGTCGGTAATAGGAGAGACTATAAATGGCGAAGATAAAAAGCACCCCTACACCGACCAGCAGCTTGTGAACCTGTTAGTGACCAAGGGCTATAACATAGCCCGCCGCACGGTAGCCAAGTACAGGGAGCAAATGCAAATACCAATAGCACAGATAAGGGCTGTATGGGCTTAAGGAGCCTTAAGAAAAACTAAGCACCGGGTAGCTGATTCGCACCCTAAAATCATTATATTTACAACACACAATCAAACATATGCATAAAATACTTGTTGTAGATGACGACAACGATATGTGCCTGCTGCTTAACCGGTTCCTTACCAGGAACGGTTATATTGTAGCCAGCGCATCCAGCGGACATGCGGCCATAGATTGGATGAAAAGAAATAAGCCCGACCTCGTACTTTGCGATTTCAGGCTGGATGATATGACAGGCGTACAACTGTTAGGCAATATAAAAGAAACCCATCCGGCTGCCGCCGTTATCATTATTACCGGCTACAGCGATGTAAAGGACGCGGTAGAGGTAATGAAATTGGGCGCTTACGACTATGTGACCAAACCCTTGTTTCCGGAAGAAATACTAATGACCATTAAAAAAGCTCTGGCTGAGGAACCGCAGAATACCAACGTGCCTAAACCAGCGCAAAGCAGCCCGGCAAACACGGCAATAAGAACGGGCACAGCGTATAACAATCAATACATACTAGGCGACAGCCCGGAATTTGCCGAGATTGTGCGGCAGATAGACCTTGTAGCCCCTACCAACTTCAGTGTTATTATATATGGTGAAAGTGGCAGCGGAAAAGAAGCGATTGCCCAGCAGATACACCAGAAAAGCAAACGTGCAGGCAAGCCATTTGTGGCCATCGACTGTGGTGCCTTATCAAAAGAGCTGGCAGGCAGCGAACTGTTTGGCCATGAAAAAGGAGCCTTTACCGGGGCTATATCCCAAAAAACGGGTAGCCTGGAGATAGCAAATGAAGGCACCATTTTCCTGGATGAGATCGGCAACCTTTCTTACGATGTACAGGTGTCGTTACTGCGCGTGGTACAGGAGCGAAAGATACGCCGCGTAGGTGGCGTTAAAGATATAGAGCTTGACGTGCGCATCATTATAGCCAGCAATGAGAACCTATGGGAGGCAGCGAGGGCGGGAAAATTCCGGGAAGACCTCTACCATCGTTTTAATGAATTCAGCATTCAGGTACCATCATTGCGGCAGCGTAAACAGGACATTATGCTGTTCGCCCAGCATTTTTTAGCGCTGACGAATGCTGAACTGGGTAAAAATGTAAAGAGTTTCACGAAAGAAGTACAAGATATACTGAACAACTACGTTTGGTATGGAAACCTGCGAGAGTTAAAGAATGTAATCAAAAGGGCAACATTACTTGCCGATGGAGACCAGATAGAGGCAAAATGCCTGCCGTTTGAAATAAATAATTTTTTCAAACTCCAGTTTGAAAGTCCGGCCACGCCGCGTACGGAAACACCTCAACAACCAACGCAACAGGATATCCCCTATGAACACAAGCTGAAAAGCGCCAACCTGGATGCCGAATATGATGTGATTCTCGATGCGCTGAAGCAGTCGAACTTTAATAAAAGCAAAGCCGCAAAGCTGCTGAATGTAGACAGAAAAACACTCTACAATAAAATGCGGCAATTCAAAGAATTTAACCTGGATTAGTATTTCATAATGAGCGAGACTGAAATAATAACAGAAAGAACCGGGCATTATGGACTGCTGCCAGACGATTCGTTTTTGAGCAAGATATTCCTGTACAATCCGGGAATGATGGCGTTGGTGAGGTATCCCGACCTGAAAGTGTATTTTGTAAATGGACTTTTTGAACACTATCTGGGCTATTCGAATGAGTATATCAAAGAAGTGGGGCTGAGCTTTACTGAACTATTAGAAAAACATCAGTATGAGCATATATTGAACCAATTTAACATTGTAAGGGATAATGTGCCTGCGCGGTCAGCCTTTGTCATATACCAACTGTTAAGTAAGAATAAAGTTCTGTCTCCATATTATTTGTATGCAGCCCCTGTGAATGAAGGTAGCATAGCGTCCGGAGAATTGTTTTATGTACTTATGCATCCCGATCTTTCGA
Source organism: uncultured Flavipsychrobacter sp. (assembly GCA_964493865.1). Lineage (GTDB taxonomy): Bacteria > Bacteroidota > Bacteroidia > Chitinophagales > Chitinophagaceae > Nemorincola. Next base: position 77,550 of record CAZBPS010000013.1, on the reverse strand, counting down.
AATGGGGCATGCCTTTCACCTCATTCGATTCTAAAGACCTGTTTCTTGAGCAATTTAAAAGTGAAGATTTCGGCACATTCGAATGGATCATAGACATTGACAGGATATACTGCTCACCTGGAATATACCAGATATACGAGATCGATACAGCCAACCAAGAAATCAGCAACTTTCTGGCGAAAGAATTCGTACACCCAAACGATAAGCAAAGGGTGAGAGACGAAACGAAACTGGCATTGGCTGAAAATATTGACCTGAATATTGAGTATAGGATCATCACCGCGAAACAACAGGTGAAAATAATTCATTGCCTTGCCAGGGCCATTAAAAACACTGATGGCAAAGCGGTAAAATACGCCGGCAGCATACGCGATGTTACAGAACAGCGAAATATCGAAGATGACCTAAAGAACAAAGTGGCAGAATTATACCAGTCTAATAAAGAGTTGGAGGAATTTGCCTATGTGGCTAGCCATGACCTTCAGGAACCACTGAGAAAAATTGCTACGTTCAGCGACCGGTTATCTGAAAAATATAAGGATGTACTCACAGGAGACGGAGCTATGTACCTCTCGCGGATGATTGCATCGGCAGAAAACATGCGGTCGCTTATTAATGACCTGCTTGAGTTTTCTCGGATATCCAAGTCCGGGCAAAAGTTTGAAAGTGTACCCCTTGATACCATACTGGCACAGGTAAAAACAGACCTGGAACTCACTATAGAAGAAACCGGCACAATGATAACGTCCGTATCTCTTCCGGTAGTTGATGCCGTTGCCTCGCAAATGAAACAGCTTTTTTCCAATATCATCAACAATGCGATAAAATTCCATAAACCGGGCATTCCGCCTGTCATCAATATAACATCTGACATTGCGTCATCGGAAGAAAAACTGAATTTCGCGCTGAACCCTCGCCATACTTATTATAAGATGCAGATTATTGACAACGGCATCGGATTTGAAAGCGAATACGCCACACGCATTTTCCAGGTATTCCAACGCCTGCATGGCAAAGCTGAATACCCGGGATCAGGCATAGGCCTCGCTATCTGCAAAAAAATTATCGAACATCATAAGGGAACAATTTATGCGGAGAGTATTCCTGAAGCCGGTGCCAGGTTCATATTCATCATTCCTCAACACCAACACATATCCAAAGGCTGAACATAGATGACCTATACGAATTCAAAAATACTGATAGTGGATGATGATGAAGATGACTTTATTATCACCAGTGAGTACATTCGCTCAATACCCGGAAATGCATTTCAGATAGAATGGTGCAAAACATACAATGCCGGGCTTAAGCACCTGCGGCAAAACGACTATGACCTGTACTTTGTAGATTACCGTTTGGGCGCAAAATCAGGAGTTGATTTTCTGGAAGAAGCCGCCCGAATGAACTGCGAAGACCCTATAGTATTATTGACTGGGAAAGGCAATTATGACGTAGATATACAGGCCATGAAACTCGGCGCAGTTGATTACCTTGTAAAGACTGACCTGAACATTGAAAAAATGGAGCGTTGCATCCGTTACGCCCTGGAACACGCCGCCACGCTGAAAGCCCTCAGGGCGAATGAACGTAAATACCGCAGCATCTTCGAGAAATCGAAAGATGTGGTATTTGTGACAAACTTCGCGCTTGATTTCAAAGATGTGAACGAGGCAGTTGAAACCCTTCTGGGATATGGTAAAAGTGAGGTACTGAAGATGAACCTCTGCGACTTCATTGGCAAGGAGCAACATAAACAAATACTACAGCACGCCCTGCTGCAAGGCAGGGAACTGAACGACTGGGAGGTAACCCTCACAACCAAAAACGGCGAACACAAACAATGCATACTCACTGTTACGCTTGAAGATAGCGAAAAGGAGGAAGGTTACTTGCAGGGGATAATACATGACATCACCACGCTAAAAAAAGACGAAGCGGTCAAATTGCAGGTTGAAAAACTGGCAGCAGCCGGTAGGCTGGTCCGCACTATAGCCCACGAAGTAAGGAACCCACTAAATAACATCACACTGTCGGTAGAGCAAATGCGTGAATATATTCAGGAAGAGCAACTTCAGTTGTATATAAATATCATTCAGAGAAACGGCAAACGCATCAGCGACCTTATATCTGAATTGCTCAATACATCAGGACCTGCCGAAAATGTGCTCCAGAAAATAACCCTTCAGACAATTATTGATGATGTCATCGCCGCCTCAATCGACCGCCTCACGCTGAAACACATAAAGCTGCTCCTTTCCTATCCCGAACATTCCATTGAGATACTTGCTGATAAAGAAAAATTAAAACTCGCTCTTCTGAATATAGTGACAAACGCTATAGAAGCCATGGACGAGCAAAGTGGCCAGCTATCACTCTCTCTCGCACAGACGAGCAATAATGCAGTACTCATCATTAAAGACAACGGATGTGGCATCAGTGAAGAAAACATATCGCGGCTGTTTGAACCATTTTTTACACAAAAAAGAAACGGCATCGGCCTCGGGCTTACGTTCACCCTTAATATACTTCAGGCGCATAATACCAAGATTGAAGTAACATCCCAGCCGGGAAGCGGCACAACCTTCACTATCATCTTCCCGATTGCCGACTAATCGTTACCTAAAGCACCGGGAAATAGGTATCTAGCGCAGCAAAACTTATCGGCTTCTCAATAGTATTGTATCTGGCGCCATCCGGCAAGGGCGGCAAGGAAGGATTGTATGCACTTATCAGCAGCATATAGGTATCGGGATAATTGGAAGCAATGTAGGATGCCATGTTCCAGCCCGTTCCGCCCGGCAGGTTATTGTCAAGCACCACGGCATCAGGCATTACTATTGGCAGAAGTTCTTTCCCTTCCGCCAGATGATGCGAAATGGTGACATCGTAATTTCTGCGGAGAAAATATTCCTTCAGCAAAAGGCACAAATCTTCCTCATCATCAATTATCAGGATCTTTTTATGGGACATTGTACGTAACAAATAAAAACCTGTTGGTGCAAAATTAGGCTGAGCTTGTTTATCACAACAATAACAGCCTATATAAAAGTAAGAAATATCACCGCACTTAAAAAATAATAAAACATAAATGCTGTAGCACAAAAACAATGCCCGGAAATGAACTGATTATGCGGGAAAGCTCGTTGTATTTATCCAGTAGCTGCGCACAGCGGCTACCGTCTTTATAAGGTTTTCAAAGCTATTGGGCTTGGTAATGTATGAGTTAGCACCCAATTCGTAGCACCGTTTCATCTCCTGTTCATTATTTGTAGTGCTGAAAATAATAATCGGTATTTGCTTAAAGTATTGATTCTGTTTTATTTCCTTCAAAACCTCTCGTCCATCTTTCTTCGGCATATTCAGGTCGAGCAGAATGAACCTTGGCAACTTTACCAGGTTTCCATCAATCTGATGCAAAAAGTCGAGCAACTCAACACCATTTTCAACAAATACCAATTTATCACTATACCCATTCTCTTCAAAAGCAGATTGAAGTAAATAACGATCATCGGCGTCGTCTTCAGCTATCAAAATTAGTACCTCTTCCATCTCTTCGTTGTCTGTTCTAAAGATAATAATATTTTACTTAACATAAAAATCGTATTAATTTTTGATTACAAAAATCATAACTGCATTTTTTTACCAATTGTTAAGTATGCAGCAAAATTATGAAATTTTCTACCGTAATTGATGCTATTAAACCGCAACATGCTAACCTACAGCTTTTATAATACGCTTCACAAACCGGAGATTGTGCGTCCGCATTTTCAAAGTAGTGCTTATGATGCCAGCCTGATCAATCCTGTCAACCACCACCCTACCGGCAGTATCTGTGGCATGGATGATGCTTTGGTTGTCAAGTAGTATGCCCACATGCACTATTTTCCCTTCTTTATTATCAAAGAACGCAAGGTCACCACAAACTGCATGTTGCAGAAAATCGACGAGCTCGCCCTCCTGAGCCTGCTGAGCAGCATCGCGTGGAAATGAATGGTTGCATAATTTAAAGGCCATCTGCACAAGGCCGGAGCAATCTATGCCTTCAATACTTCTGCCCCCCCATTCGTATGGTGCATACCTGTAGCGCATAGCCATATCGGCAAATGACGCTGCGCTAAGCACGGCATCGTTAAATTTTATCTTTTTCCCTTTGAATTTGCCCACCTCGTTCACCACTTTCATTTTTCCAGCCTTTAATCCGGTGAGGGTACTTCCTAATGGCAACTGCATTTCTCCCGATGGCAATATAATCCTGTCAGCATGGCTGCCTGCCATATACTTTACTTCTTTCCTGTATTCCTTCTTTAGTATAGTAGCCAGTTGCGACTGCTTGCACCAGCCCTCATATCCGTCCCACGCACAATGGATACGGGCCCATTCCCTGTTATTAACTTCTATTATTTCTGCTTTCTCTCCAAAAAGCATTTGACTGGTTTGCTCCGCACTATGAAATGGCTCCTTTCTTACAGGCATTACAGATACATTACAATATGAATAAGCCAGCGGTAAAATCATAAAGTCATTATTAAAATATCTACATGTAAAGGTAATGCAGAGTGCAGGGGCTGACTAAAGAAGTTTTTAACATTACGGTTTTATATGTATGGATGCGTTAGTTCCTAAACCGAAATGTTTCATTAATTTAGCACGCTAAAATCTACACCCAGATTATATTTTCATATAAATATATATGGAGCAGATGACTATTTATCATATAAAACCGGAAAAAAATTATGGACAGCACAATCATAGCGGCTATCGTAGCGGTAGTAGCTATTATAATAGGTATATTTCTTGGCAAAATGATTTTTGCCAAGAACACGAAAAAGGAGCTTGAAGAAGCTGAAGTACTTGCAAAAAAGACAATTGAAGACGCCAAAACACTTGCCGAAACATTAAAAGAAAAGAAATTATTAGAAGCTAAAGAGCATTTCCTTCAACTAAAAAGCGCACACGACAAAGAGGTATCTCAACGCAACCAGAAATTGTCTGAGAATGAGAACCGCCTGAAACAACAGCAGCAGTCGCTCAATGACAAGACTGCCGGGATACAGCGCCAGATACAGGAGAACGAGCAATTGAAAGAAACCCTGGAACGCCACCAGGAAACGCTTAACATTAAGCGCACGGAACTTGAAAAACACCACGAAGAGCACGTAAAGCGCCTGGAAAAAGTTGCCGGCCTGTCTGCTGAGCAGGCAAAGACCGAACTCATGGAAGTGGTGAAGGAAGAAGCCCGCACCAAAGCCATGGCCTACGTGAAGGACATAATGGAAGAGGCTAAGGTGAATGCTACCAAAGAGGCCAAAAAAATCATTATCCAATCCATACAGCGTACAGCGGCAGAGACTACCATTGAAAACGCTATTACCGTGTTCAACCTGGAAAGCGATGAAATTAAGGGCCAGATAATAGGCCGTGAAGGCCGCAATATCCGCGCGCTTGAAGCCGCTACCGGTGTGGACCTTGTAATAGACGATACCCCTGAAGCAATAGTATTAAGCTGCTTCGATCCGTTGCGCCGCGAAATAGCACGCCTGTCGTTACAGCGCCTTGTGCAGGATGGCCGTATTCACCCCGCCCGTATAGAAGAGGTGGTGGAAAAGACCAGGAAACAACTGGAAGACCAGATAATGGAGATTGGTGAGCGTACCATTATAGAACTGGGAGTTCACGGATTGCACAAAGACCTTGTACGCCTCGTAGGGAAAATGCGCTTCCGTTCGTCATATGGCCAAAACCTGCTGATGCACTCCAAAGAGACCGCAAACTTATGCGGCCTCATGGCTTCTGAACTTGGGTTAGGCCAAAAAGTAGTGAAACTGGCAAAACGCGCCGGCCTGCTCCATGACATTGGTAAAGTGCCTGATGAAGAAACAGAATTGAGCCACGCATTGCTGGGTGCTAAAGTAGCCGAGAGGTGTGGCGAACACGCATCTATAGTGAACGCAATAGGCGCCCACCACGATGAAATGGAAATGCAGTATATCATCTCCCCTATTGTGCAGGCCTGTGATGCCATAAGTGGTGCACGCCCCGGCGCACGTCGCGAGATGATGCAAAGCTACCTGCAGCGTATCAAAGACCTGGAGAACCTGGCCATGGGCTATAATGGCGTAGAAAAAGCCTATGCGATACAGGCTGGCCGAGAGTTGCGTGTAATGGTAGAGGCCGATAAGATAAGCGATGCTGAAAGCGACAAGCTATCATTCGAGATCGCTGATAAGATCCAGAAAGAAATGCAATATCCCGGACAAATAAAGGTAACAGTGATAAGGGAATTGAGAGCGGTGAATATAGCAAGGTAAACATCATTTAAACTTTGGTAAAAACGGCTGCCCTTATCAGGCAGCCGTTTTTGTAAGTTGACATAGAAAGGTGGATTTTAAAAAAAATGCACATTTTTTCATTATAGAATATTATCTTTATCCACAAAATCAAAACTAGCTCACACAATGAAGCATACCAGGCTGACCTTTATTACTGCCATTGTTATGGCAACTATTTCCGGTATTGTCATTTTTTCATCCTGTAGTAAAACAAGCTGCAGCAATATCATTTGCCAAAATGGCGGCACTTGCTCCGATGGCAAATGCTCTTGCCCCACGGGCTATTCAGGCAGCCTCTGCCAAACTAGGGCAAAGAGCGCTATTCAATACGTAAATAACACCTTCACCCCCATCACTATAGCCGTGAACGGCACCTCTCAGGTCATCCCGGTAGGCGGTTCGGTTGCTTATGCCGGTCAATATGGCCTTGCTGCGACTGGTACCGCTACTACATCCGGTGAAGCTACCTCATTAGGCGTTACCGCCGACGGCGGAAAAATTGGCCTGCCGATAAACTGGAGTATCAACAATACATTCCCTATCACCGATACACTCAGGGTGCCGCTTGATGTAGGTGCCACGTATTTCTTCTTGAAGATGTCTAACACCAGCAGCAGGAACATAATCAATTTCTATGTAAATGTCGCATTCCCCTATGGCGAGGAATATCAGGATGTAACAGTACCTAACAACGGTGCCACTTACGATCTCGGTTACTACCTTGCTTATCCAAGCTCTAACGTGCAAACACAGTCAAGTAATTCAGTGATTAATTGGAGAGCTATATCGCTTCCATTTACCAGCAATCAGTCTGTTACGGTAAACATAAACTAATACAAGCATTTTTAAAATAGAATAGCCGCGAAAAGTCGCGGCTATTCTATTTTAATGGCATGTTCAATCACAGTTCGGCGCTGGTCACAGAACTGCGGTTCAATATTTCTTCTATCTCCTTTTCCCGCTTTTGAACTTGCAGCCGCATTGGCGAGAAAGTCCACCGGGTACGCAATTTAGATAGCCTGTCTTGCGGTGGCTGAAATAGAAGGCGACCTAGCAGGCTTAGCGCGGCATAGTGCTTAAATACATTGGACACTTTTACAAAATACACTACTGTTGACGCATCGCACCGGTCAAGGATATTCCTTAACTCCTGCGGGTCGGTAAGCGATGATATACATAGTACAGTACCACTTTTGGTATTGAAATACTGTTGCAATGGTGTATCCCGCTGCCACACGCTATTGCTGATGATACGGGCCGTTTTCTCTTCTTCCGTAAGCTGTTCGGGTATATTAAAAGACTGGTCTGCTATGTAGCGCATCTCCCATTCCTTATGCGAAAGGGTATCATACACTGTCCACACGCTGTTTTTATAATAGTTCAGCATTTCCTTCAGGTAGCCCTCCCCCAGCCACTGTTTTTTTACCGCCGCGTAAAAAGATGCGTAAAAATAAAGGTGCGATGCATATGGTTCAAACATTTCGGGTACCCTCACCACCAGTTCCCGATTTCTGGCATATACTTTCCATACTATGCGGCGTATATCATCGCCCGCTTCAAAGTCTTTATAATTCAAAGGCTCACCTTCCACCCGCCGCAGTTGCTCTATACGCACATCCATCGTCTCCGTCTTCTTCGGAAAAACATTAGCATCTTCCCTTCCGGTCAGCACCGGTGGCTGATAAAAATGTCCGGAAATCGGTTGTCGACATGCCAGCGAGAACAGGTGCAGCATGTCTTGAAAATAGACAAAACCACCCTTTATATCGTACTCCTTTATGTCGGGCAACAGCATCCTGCCGCGGCCTGTAATAGCTACCCGCTTCAGGCTCTGCTCCTTCCGCTTGTTGGAAAGCAGGCTGAATTTATCGGTCATCACGTTATCATCATAAAACAGCCTCCCTTTTACGAAGCCGAGCAATGGCCTGATGGCTCCATCCAGCCGCGCATTGAGGTAGAGTTTGTTTTCCTTTCCCTTTTTGGTTTCCGTATCAAATGTCACCTCCAGTTTATTTCCCCGCTTACTGCGCAGCCACAAAAAATAAAAATAACTGACAAACGTGCTCAGAATGGATATACCCACCAACCCAACAACAAACCACAACACCATTTTACCCATTAATAAGATGAACGGCAGAAATGGTGAGGGCTCGCCCTTAGGTACCGGCTTATACAATATCTTATACGCACCCCAAACGGCGAGCCCGCATATCAACGTATTCAGCGTGAATGGAAAATACTGCATGTAGTAGCGTATTTTCCATTTTATTTGCTTTCGGTCCATGTTATAATACCGGCATGAAAATAAAGAATGCTGTGCTAACCTTTTTGTTAATTTTTGCAAAGCCCGGCAGTGGCGAACATACAATTATGCCGGTAACAATAATCACGCTACCTGTCCTTTCTTTTCGCCCAGTTCCACCTGTTTCCGGGTGGGCAGCAGTATCAGCCTGAGGGTGGTGTCATTGGTGAAATAGCTAATTGCCCAGTTAAAAAATATCAGCAACTTGTTTCGCACGCTTAATATCAGCATCAGGTGCAGGAACATCCAGGTAAACCACGCCAGCCTGCCCTGGAAGCTGAAAGAGGGAAGGTCTACGACGGCCTTATGCTTGCCAATAGTAGCCATAGTACCCGGGTTCTTATACACGAATTCCTTAAGTTGCCCACTCTTTTGTAGTGCTCTTAAATTCGATGCAAGGTTTTTGGCCTGGTTGATGGCCACATTCGCCAGTTGCGGATGCCCGTTCGGAAAATCCTTTGTTTCCATGTAGGCTATATCCCCTATTGCGTAAACATCTACCACCCCACCTACCTTATTATATGCATCCACCTTAATGCGGTTACCCTTTACAACTGCGACACCGGGCAACCCCGGGGGCATGTTGCCTGTTATACCCGCTGTCCATATCATATTGCGCGTTTTGATTTGCCGGCCATCACTCAGCAGCATCACTTTGCCATCATAATCCTTCACCTGTGTATTCAGGATAATGGTCACACCCATTTTTTCGAGGTACTCCTGCGAGTGCTGCCGCGATGCGGCACTCATCTGCTGCAGCGTATGTGCCATGCCCTCTACAAGATATATGTTCAGCTTCGAAAAATCCATATCCGGATAATCCTTTGGCAAGACAAATTTTTTCATTTCGGCAAGCGACCCGGCCAACTCTACGCCTGTGGGGCCGCCACCCACCACTACAATGTTCATTATCTCCTCAAGCTCATCTGGGGCAGCGCTGAGCGCATCTTCAAAATTCAGCAGTATGCGGTTCCTTAGTGCGATAGCATCATTCACAGACTTCATAGGGAAGGCGTATTGCTCAAAATTGCTGTTGCCGAAAAAGTTGGACCGGCATCCCGTGGCTATCACCAGGTAATCGTAGGCAAAGTTGCCCCCATCTGTCACCACCAGCTTATTGGCTGTATCCACCCGTTGCACATTTGCTATCCGCACATGAACATGCCGCTCTTTTTGAAACACCTTTCGCAAAGGAAAAGATATGGCACTCGGCTCTAACCTGGCGGTAGCTACCTGGTATAGCAGTGGCTGGAACTGGTGAAAATTATACTGATCTATCAGTATCGTCTCATAATCGCTGTGCTTAAGCTGTTTTGCTACCTGCAACCCGGCAAACCCCGCTCCTACTATGACGACCTTCTTGCTCATGGCATTTTATTGACAATACTGTTTAGAGTAGGCTTCCGCCTGAGGATGTTTCAATTTATACGCCATTCTGAAATCCCCACATGCGCTGTCCTTGCTTTTTAGCTGATAATAGTACATGCCCCGGTAGATGTATGCCTGTGCCCATAGTGGGTCAAGCTGCAAAGCTGCGTCTATATCGGCAATGGCAGCACGGTAATTCTTCATTTCTCCGTAGGCCACGCTCCTGTTCACATAACCCATTGTATGGGAAGGTGCCAGCTTTATTTCCATATCAAAATCACTGATTGCAGCGTCATAATCTTTTAATGCGAACGAGCACGACCCTCTCATGCTGTAAGTCATAAAAAAATCAGGCCTGACTTTAATTGCTGTATCAAGCAGATTTATTGCCTCCCTATAGTTTCTTCTGCCATATTCCTTTCGAGCCAATGCAAGCAAACCGGGAAAAAGGTCTTTCTTGAGCGCAACAGCCTTTTGCAAGTCTTTGGTACTGCCCCGGTCATCGTTTACCAATTCTGCCAGGCCAGACCTGCCATAATAGCCCAAAGCAAAATCCGGTTTTATCTGAAGGGTTTTGTTCAGATAAAGAAAGGCGTTATTAATATCACCCTGCAACTGGTAAACCTGTGCCATCTGGTAGCAGGCCTGCCAGTTATTACTATCGGCCTTAAGGGCCATTTCGTATTCTTTTATCGCGTTCGGCATCTCATTGTTGAACAAATAGTCATTACCCTTATAAAAGTGAGTTCTTGATTCGTCGGGTTTATTTTCTTCCTGCTTACAGGAGTGTAATAAAAATAGCGCCATCATTACGAATAAAGGAAAATACGTCCTTAGCATAGGTTATGTAAATTTTCAGAAAAGGTAGCCCGAAATGCAGAATTGACCAACAAAAAATGCATAATAATTTCCCATGAAAATGAACAACAGCAGTTTTTTTACCCTGCGGTTAATCGAAAGGTTAATCGCGTACCACTTCTCCGATTTTACCCGGCTTATGCACTTTTTATATGCCGATAGGACTTTTTTACAGAAAATTTTACCTTTGGCAAAAGAACATTACATTTAAGGAATTCAAATAAAAACAGTTAACCGGGGCGAACCCACTCCCAAACCACTTTTCGGAATGAACAGAGTAGTAATAACAGGTATAGGTATTTATTCGTGCTTAGGTAAAAACCTTGAGGAAGTAAAGGAATCATTAATGATTGGCCGCTCAGGTATTGTGATGCTGCCTGAAAGAAAAGCATTTGGCTATAGGTCGGCCCTGACAGGTTTTGTAGAACGCCCAAACCTGAAAGGCATCCTCGACCGCAGGTCACGTATCATGATGCCCGAACAGGCGGATTATGCTTTTGTATCTACACGCGAAGCCTTGGGTGTGGCCGGCATAGACGACGACTTTCTTGATAAAAATGAAATTGGCCTCATTTTTGGCAATGATAGCTCCGCCGAACCCGTTATTGAAGGCGTTGACATAGTGCGTGCGAAAAAAGACACCATGGTATTAGGCTCCGGCTATGTCTTCCAGACCATGAATTCTACCGTCAACATGAACCTTGCCACTATTTTCCGCACTAAGGGGGTTAACTTTACCATCAGTGCTGCATGCGCCAGTGGCTCTCACTCCATAGGACTGGGCTATATGTTCATAAAGCAAGGTATGCAGGACATGATTATCTGCGGCGGCGCACAGGAAACCAATATTTATTCAATGCCCTACTTTGATAGCATAGCTGCATTCTCCATGTGCGAGGACGAGCCCACAAAAGCCAGTCGACCGTTCGACCGAAACAGAGATGGGCTGGTACCCAGCGGCGGGGCGGCCACTGTAATTCTCGAAAGCCTCGAATCGGCACAAAGGCGCGGGGCTAAGATACTGGGCGAAGTAATCGGCTATGGCTTCTCGTCAAATGGCTCACATATTTCCAACCCAACGGTTGAAGGGCCTTTGCGCTCATTAGAGCGGTCACTTAAAGATGCAGGTTTAACACCAGCTGAGATTGGCTATATCAATGCACACGCTACTTCTACAAAAGCGGGAGATGCCAGCGAATCGAAAGCCATAAAGGGCATCTTTGGCGAGAACGGCCCCTACGTGAGCTCCACCAAATCCATGACCGGCCATGAATGCTGGATGGCAGGTGCCAGCGAAATTGTTTATTCAACCCTCATGATGCAAAACAACTTCATAGCGCCCAACATCAACTTCGAGAGTCCAGATGAAGATTCTGCAGGGTTGAACATAGTAGCCGAAAAACTCGATACCGAATTCGATACTTTTTTGTCCAATTCATTTGGTTTTGGCGGCACCAACTCTTCGCTTATCGTCAGGAAATGGAAAAACTAGTAGCCCAAAGCCCTCATATAGATAAAAAACACCCATAAATAGTTATATTTATCGGGCTGATTGTATAATTTAGTGCAAAATAATAGCAAACAGGTTTGGCTTGCATTATATTGGTCATTGTATAAAAGCATCATTGTTATGCGCGCATTTTTCAATCTGGGTTTGGTCATTTCTGGCATATTGTCGGTGATATTCATTTTGTCATCTTGTTCCACAAAGTCCACTTCATGGGCTAAATACAGCGACCGTAATTTCTCCATACGTATGCCTGAGAAACCGCAGGTTTATGACAAGCAGGAAGCCACCCCCTTTGGCAAGCAAACCGTACACTATGTGAGCTGGAAACCCGAGAGTCTGGAGCTGAATAAATTCAGGCTGTTCCAGGTGAGCTATGTTGATTACCCGTCACGCTTCACTACCGATACCGCTACCATGAATATGGCGATGGACAGCAGCATCAACTCGCGTAAAAGAGACTTTACCGAACTGGATGTAGTATCCCACCCTATCGAAATAAACGGTTATCCCGGCAGGGCTTTTATACTTAGCCCCGACAAAGACAATGTAGTAACCATAGTGAAACAGATAGTGGCTAACAACAAGCGCTTCGACCTGACTGTGATTGCTAAGAAAGACTATCCCACCAATAATGAGATAAACGAATTCTTCAATTCTTTTCAGGTGCTCAGGTAGTTGTAATTTTGCAGTATTTCAGGCATAATAGGTTATGGAATACAAAGACTATTATAAGATTCTCGGCGTAGATAAAAAGGCCACGGCTGACGATATAAAGAAGGCATATCGCAAACTAGCCGTAAAGTACCATCCCGATAAAAACCCCGGCGACAAGAAAGCAGAAGAGAAGTTCAAAGAGGTGAATGAGGCCAATGATGTCTTATCTGACGCGGCTAAACGAAAGAAGTATGACGAGCTTGGGGCCAACTGGCAATCCTACCAGCAGGGTGGGTTCAACGATTTTGGCGGGGCGCGGCAAGGGCGGGGCGGCCAGCGCGGCGGCGGATTCTACCCGCCGGAGGATGAGGGTGGCTTCTCCGATTTCTTTGAGTCCATCTTTGGCAGAGGCGCGGGCTTTGGCGGCGGCGGTGGCCGCAGAACGGCTATGAAGGGTGAGGACTATCAAGCCGAGACTACCATAACACTTGAAGAGGCTTTTCATGGTACTACACGGCAGGTGAACCTTGCCAACCAAACGCTGAACCTGAAGCTGAAGCCCGGAATAGCTGACGGCCAGGTGCTACGCATGAAGGAGAAAGGCGGCCCGGGATATAATAACGGCCCTGCGGGCGACCTGTTCATCACGATACATGTGCAGAAGCACCCACGCTACACCCGCAAGGGTGACGACCTGTATTTCGATAGCCCGCTGGATGCGTTTACCGCCATACTGGGCGGCAAGCTGGCCGTGCAGGCAATAGACAAAACACTGAACATAAACATACCACCCGGCACCGACAGCGACAAGACCTTCAGGCTGAAGGAAATGGGGATGCCCGAATACAGCAACCCCAAGCAACGCGGCGATGCCTATGTGCGTGTGGTCATCACGGTGCCGAAGAACCTGAGCGAGAAGGACCGGGAGATATTATCACGCATAGTGAAACAAAGTTAACCTCACGTTAATGCCGGTTGAACTGTAACTTTTTGATTGCTAATTATTTGCAGCGAAGAAAAATTAATCTAATTTGCAATACTTAATTTATTATTAGCAACGGGCGTATATGTTTACCAGGACACATCAATACAAATTCTCCATTCCCAAAGAGTTGCTAAAGTACCGCCTGGTGGGCAACCACATCACGATTCACCAACACGATTTTGAGGTGCTGGAAGATGAGCAATTGCTGAGCATCATACCCGTAGTAGAGGAAGATACCAAGCGGGCCACGCTGCCCATCACACAGGTGGAGCTAAAGCAGGAGGGCAACAAAACGGAAATGGTCATCACCTCGCGCATGAAGGCGATAGAGGCCGGGGCGCAAATGCTGATGATGTTGTTTTGCGGGTTCTTCTTAGTAGGCTCGCTGGTGCTGCTGTATGTGGGCCAGGATACTTTTGTGACGCTTAGCTTCACGGCCATCAGCTTGCTTATTTTTGTGTTCTTCCTCGTCAGGCTGCAGCTTGGCTACTTTGGTTATGTGCGCCGCATACGGGCTTATGTAAAGCAGTCGTGCGACGAGATAACCACCGATGTGCGGCGGCAGGTATTTAAGCATAAGGTTAAATGATTGCCTAATTTTACCCAATGGCCGAACAACCCAACAATCCCCTCCACGGCAAAACGCTGGAAATGATACTGAACCACCTTGTGGAGCGGCATGGCTGGGATTATATGTGCGAGCGTGTGCGTATCAATTGCTTTTATGAAAACCCCAGCATCAGCTCCAGCCTCAAATTTCTGCGCAAGACACCATGGGCGCGTAAGAAGGTGGAAGATCTTTACCTTGAGAGTATTGGGTAATGTGGTGCAATGTGGGGGAATGTGATTTTCGGGACAAATCCGTAAACAGCACAAATAATTAACACTTTTTATCATTTATTTGCGTACCTTTGCAGCCGCTAAGCCACGAAGGCGAGGCACAAAGTTCTTTTTAATGTTGAGTTCCCCTGCCCCGCTTCCCTTTCGTATGGGAAGAAATCAGTTAAAATAAAAATATCCCGAATTCGCATTAAAATACTTTTTCACCCGCACTGCCCCATAAGGCAGGGCACAAAGTTTTTTTGATGTTAATGAATTCTTTTTCTTCCTTCCCTATGCGGGAGGAACTGGCACGGGCTGTTGCCGAGATGGGCTTTGAAACGCCAACCCCCATACAGTTAAAAGTAATCCCCCATTTATTGTCTGACCCGTCTGATATAATCGGGCTGGCGCAAACGGGCACCGGCAAAACAGCCGCTTACGGCCTGCCGCTGCTGCACCATGTGGATGTATCGGTGAAGCATGTGCAGTGCTTAGTGCTGAGCCCCACGCGCGAGCTGTGTATGCAGATACAGGAGGAAATGAGCAAGTACGGCTCACAGATGCGCGGGCTGCGTGTAACGGCCGTGTATGGCGGTGTGCCGATAGGCGGCCAGATACGCGAGGTGAAAAGCAACCCGCAAGTGATAGTGGCCACACCCGGAAGGCTGATAGACCTGCTGGAGCGCAAAGCGATATCGCTGGAGCATATGCAGTTTGTGGTGCTGGACGAAGCAGACGAAATGCTGAACATGGGTTTCCGTGAGGATATAGACCTGATACTGAAGAACACCCCGGCGCGCGAGCATACGTGGCTCTTCAGCGCTACCATGAGCAATGAGGTGCGCGGCATAGCCAAGCGCTTCATGAAGGATTGGAAGGAATTCTCGGTAGCGGCCGCAAATACCACAAACGAAAATATAGACCACCAATACTACGTTACCAATCACCACAACCGTTTCGAAACACTGCGCCGCCTACTGGACTTTGCCCCCGGTATATATGGTATCATATTCACCCGCACCAAGCAGGACGCACAGGATGTGAGCGAGAAACTGATGAAGATGGGCTACCATGTGAGCCCGCTGCACGGCGATATGGACCAGAAGATGCGCAGCAAGGTAATGGAGCGTTTCAAGAACAGGCAACTACAGGCACTGGTGGCAACTGACGTGGCTGCACGCGGCATAGACGTAAATGACATAACGCACGTTATCAATTACGAACTGCCTGACGACCCCGAAGTATATACCCACCGCAGCGGCCGCACGGCGCGCGCGGGCAAGAGCGGTATCTGTATGTCGATAGTATCGCCGAAACAGATCTCGAACATCCGCCAGATAGAAAGGCTGGTAAAACAGAAGTTTCATAAAAGCGATATACCTGATGGTGCAGAGGTGGTGCGCAAAAAACTATTCCACTACCTGGAGCAGATAGCCACAGCCGAGCCGCAGGCCGACTTCGCTACATTGTACCGGGAATCCATTCACGAGCAGTTTGCGGAAATGGACAAGGACGAACTGATACGCAAACTCATCTGGCTGCAGCTCCGTGATACCATTGATGCCTACCAGGACTCGGAAGACCTGAATGCAGGCTACGAGAACAAGAGCCAAAGCAGGGGCAACAGGTATGTGCGCCTGTTCATAAACCTGGGCGAGAAAGATGGCTTTAACGCGGGCAAGCTGGTGCAGTTCATTACAGAGTCTATTGATGTGGAACCCAACCTGATAGACCGTGTGACTGTGCGTGAGATGAGTAGTTTCTTTAACGTGCCCGGCGATGCTGCTGAATATATTGTGGAGCACCTGTCGCAAAAGAAACACAAAGGCCGCAAAGTGCGCCTGGAGGAAGCAGAGCAACGCCAGTTTAGCGGCGGCCCCGGTGGGGGCGGTGGTAGCAGAGGCGGCGATTTCCGTGGTAAGCCTCGCTCTTCAGGCCCGCGTTTCTCAGGCGATGTGAAAGCTTACGGCAACAGGGAAGGCTTTAAGGGGAAACGCAGGTAATTCGGCAATTCGATAATTCGACAATTCGATAATGCCCGGTACAAAATAAGATAGAAGTATTAAATAGAGAACGCCCCAAAAAATGGGGCGTTCTCTATTTAATAAGTGAATTATCAAATTGCCGAATTGTCGAATTGGCACATTGCCAAATTAATTAAACCGGTCGTGCTTGTTGTAGGTATCGTAGGTGTTATACCAGTCGGTTTCGCGCCAGCCGCCGGAGAATGGCATGATAACCAGCGAAAGAGAAATGGCACTGGTAGAAGCCACACGGAACGGGCCATCGCTCACACCCACTATAGGTTGATTAACGTAAAGCAGGTTGTACTGGCCTATTGAATACATAGTCCTCAGCTTGAACACCCAACCCCAGCGCCAGCCCAGGTCCATTTTCAGGTAAGGCGTAAATCCGAAGTTTTTGCTTGCATTTGGCGTGCCGCTGCTGATAGAGGTCATGGCTACCTGAGGTATCACACCGGCACCAAATGCGGCGCCCAGCGCCAGCCTCTGCGATTTTATAGCGTCATTGCCCACCTTCCAGTCTATGCCTATGGGCATGTGTATCTGCATGGTAGCTGCCGAAAGGATGTCGCCTGTGGGGTCTGTTATCTCACCATTTATGTAGGTACTGTTGAGGTTGTTCCAGGTGTACATATTTACACCAAGCTGCACAAAAGCCGCCCAGCAACTGATATGGCCCGTGGCCTTGAACGGCATGGACAACCCGATAGCGCCACCAAAGCCGGTGGTGGATATTTTCCTGTTCACGGTGGTATCGCCATGATAGGTGCCTACGTTATAAGCTGTGGAGGTGGCCTGCGTAACCCCCTCAAAGAAGCCGTTGTTCATGGTGTAGTTAAGCGAAAGCTCATAACGCTGCATATCCTTCAGGTAGCTGAGGAAAGGCTTCATGGGAAACTGGTATTGGCTAAACCCGGCCTTCGGGATAACCACTAAGGCCAGCGCAATAACAATTATAAACTTCCTAAATACGTGCATACAGATGGCATTTGTCTGTAAAAATATAAAAAGGCAACTAAAAAAAGATACTATTTCCAACCTATATTTGAAAAGTAGCCAAAAACAGGGCATGAGCAATTTATACATAGGCGAAACACAGGGTAAAGGAAGGGGTGTTTTTACCGGCGGGGCCATAAAAGCCGATACGGTAATAGAAACAGCACCTGTAATAGTAATGAGCGCGGAAGACCGCCAAAAACTTGACAAGACGCTGCTGCACGACTACATATTTGAATGGCAGCCGGGCGGGGCCGATATGTGCTGCATGGCGCTGGGCTGGGTGCCGCTCTACAACCACTCCTACCGCTCCAATTGCGAATACTTTATGGACTATGACGACCAAACGATGTGCATAAAGACCGTAAGGGACATTGATGCCGGTGAAGAACTAACCATAAACTACAACGGCAACTGGGATGATGATAAGCCGCTATGGTTTAGCGCACAGGCCTGAAACTATTCGGGACGCAGGGAGAACCCTGCGACTGGTGGGGGAATGACACAGTTTTAGTTATTGGGAAGTTCCAGCCTATACACCGGGTAGCGGTTCACGCTTTGTTCATAATAGGAGGAGTGGCGGTACACGTAATCGAGCTGGGCTTCGGCGTTTTTGCCAAAGTCGGGGTCTTGTTTGCATTTATCCTGTAGCTCTTTTTTTAGCGTGGGATTCTTCTTTAGCAGATCTGCCGCTACATCTTCAAAAACGTAATCGCTGAAGTATTCCTTCTGCTGCAGTATGCCATCGAAGAAATTCCAAGCAAAAAAACCATCGGGGGCTTCAGGCTCCAGGGTCTCTACGAGGTAGCGCTTTGCAGGCTGATCGAGCCATACAATGTAATCTCCTTCCATTAGTGGCATGGCCACATCGGCAGGGGCTGCCTGTATGTTTTTGTGCAGGTAATGTTTTTCGTAGGGATATGGCAGGGTTTCGTAATTTTTTATGTGGTACGCGGTCACATGCATGATGGTATCTTCTTTCAGCCGTTGTATGCGCACACCGTTGGCACGCAATATGGCTATCACCGATACCCAGGGCTTGGGTATGATATATGCCGCGGGAGCGGTAACTTTTTTTGTTGGCACATAATGGTCGTAGAAAGGCACTTTTTTGCTGAATGGCTTGCGGCGGTCGTAATATAATCTCGGCAAACCCGACACCTCGCTTTTTTTATAGCCCGCTTCATACCCCATGTACAGCACACTATCGGCCTGCGTGGTATCCACCCGCCAATCCAACGCAAATTCTTTCTGTGCCATCAGCAATTTTCTGTCCATAGCACGCACCAGTTTTATTTCCTTTGCATGTGCCGATGCCAGTTTTATGAAACTCTGCATCAGCGCGTAAGTAGCGTTCACACGGTCTTTGAAGGGCTTGAGCATATGCGTTTCGGGCACGTAGGCTAATATTCCGAACAGCGCAGCATACCCGCTGGAAAATCGTGGCGATTCAAAAAATGCCCGCCAGCCTTTATCGGGCGTGTTATGAAAATCATTTACGTAAGGCACCATATCGTAGCCGCGCTCTTTCATGTCTTTATACAATAGCGGCGTGAAGGTGGTGTACATGTATGCGCCTGCTTCGCCGCCCAGCTTGTCGTGCTGCGTTGCTAGGAGCGTCATCACATGCTGGTAATCCGCGCCATCGCTTACATGGTTGTCTATAAAAATATCCGGCGATATTCTTGCGAACAATTCCTCCAGGCCTATTGTTTCCGCCGCATCGCATTTTATAAAATCACGGTTCAGGTCGAGATTCTTTGCATTGCCCCTGAAACCGTAGCTCTCCGGCCCGTTCTGGTTGGCGCGGCTGGTGCTGTTCCTGTTCAGCGCGCCGCCTATATTGTAGATGGGTATAACTACCAGCACTATATTATCGGGCACGTCTATCTTTCCCATGGCAGCATCGCGCAGCAGCATCATACTGGCATCCACGCCATCGGGCTCACCGGGATGGATGTCATTATTTATCAGTATCACTACCCTGTCATTCTTCTTCCAATCCTCCTTAGTAAACAGCCCATCTTTTGTATAATACACCGCCCGCAACGGATAACCAATATCGGTGATGCCCACATCGCCTATCATAATGTTCTGATAGGCTTTGCTCAGATTCTTAAAAAAATCCATGGTCTCTTTATAGGTGGCCGTCTGCCTGCCGGCTGAGCGTTCGAAAGGGGTAATGAACGCCGTATCGGCATTTATGGGATGCGCTGTAATTACCGCTGATGTTATGGCAAAAAGAAACGTAAAAAACACTTTCATACAGGGTAAAGATACTGAACAAAGGTACAGAAATGAAGAAGGGTTGGCCTGAGCCAACCCCCTTCCTCAAAAATATCGCTGCTACTATTGTTCTACAACAATGTGGAACACTTTAGTATCGCTGCCACTCCTCAGGTTCAGCAGGTACATGCCGCTGGCTATATTATTGCCCAGCGTTACATTCTCGTCCAGCTTACCGTTGCGGGTCATGGCGTTCTGCCTGTATATCACCTGGCCCAGCATATTGGTTACCTCTATGGATACTTCCTCTTCCGTCATGCCGCTCATTGTACCCTTTATGGTAAACGCGCCTTTGTTCGGATTTGGCAATACCTGCACATTACTTGCGCCGGTTACAGTGTTCACGCCTACCCCACCACCGGGAAGTACGGTAATGATGGTAGATGCCTGACCTGTAAAGCCGCCGCACATGCCTGTGCTTGTCACCACACAACGCACGCTATCCCCGTTAGAGAAGTTCTTGTTGACATAAGTATTGGTATATACACCTGACACCGGCCAGCCATTCCAGTACCACTGGTATGACTGTGATGAACTACCGTTCGTCACATTGGCCACCAGGGTATCCCACTGACCCGCCTTGATTGTAGTGCCCGGCTGCGCCGTTATCGTTACTACCGGTACGAACCAGTTGTACACCGTCATTGTTACCTGCGTGCTCACCACCGGCGGCGTGGCGCATACCGCGCTGCTAGTCAGTTCCACGCGTATCACATCCCCGTTATTCGGTGTATGGTCGTAGCTTACGCCTGTGCCCACCGGCACGCCGTTCACATACCATTGGTACATTGGTGCGCTGCCACCGTTAACAGGTATAGCAGTATAAGTACCTAACGTTCCGATACATACGGGGTTGCCCACAGAGGAGTTCATCGTTACCGATGGAACAACCGTAGGTATGGTGCCAATTGCTGTGCTGCCGGTCATTGCTTTTGTACAGCCCGTTAGCGGGTTCGTGGCTATGGCTGTGTAGCTGCCCGTTGCCGTCTGTGGCCCGAAGTCCACCGGCATACCAGTGCCTGTAACGGGGGTGCCCGCTGTAGTTGCACCAAGATAAAGCTGGTAGTCCGTACCATTCTGTGAGCCGCTCAGCCCTATGCTCATGCCCGTGCCGCCTGCGCAGTAGTTGCCACCGCCGGTCACTGTATATACTGCCGGTAAGGGGTTCACTACTACTGTCTTCGTCACGCTACAGCCTGCCGCTATTGTATAGGTAATCGTTGCAGTACCCGGGTTCACACCACTCACCACGCCCGTGCCGGCGCCTATCATCGCTATCAGTGGTGCGCTGCTTGTCCATGTACCACCTGCTATGGTGTTTGTGTAGGTGGTTGTGCTGCCTGCGCATACCTGCGGTGTGCCTGCTATCGCTGATGGCGGCAGGCTTACTGTAATCACCGTATCTACCAAACAACCGGTTGGCAGGATATATGTCACTAACGTGGTGCCGGGGATAAGGCCGCTCAAGGCCCCGCCCGTGGTTATGGGTGCTACTGTCGCATCGCTGCTGCCCCATACGCCGCCGGGCATGCTGTTGCCCAGCGCAAGCGTCTGGCCTGGACATACGCGGTCGCCGCCGGTTATCGGGCCGGGAAGCGGGTTCACCGTTATGGGGGTCACACGCATACAGCCCAGACCGGCCAGTGTATACGTGACCGTGGCTGTGCCCGAGGCATGGCCCGTAACAATACCGTAGCCGCCGCCAAGGTCCGCAACTGTAGCCAGGGTGCTGCTGAACGAGCCGCCCGTTGTGGCGTTATGCACCAGCATGGTATCGCCCCACGCGCACAGGCCCGTGATGCCTTCCGTAGGCCCTACTTCCACTACCGTCAACCCAAAGATCGCAGAGCAGCCTGTTGTCGGCAAGGTATAACTCATCACGCTCAGACCGCCGGCAAGGCCATATACCACGCCGCTGCTGCTGCCTATCACGGCTACACTTGTAGCTCCGCTGCTCCAGATACCGCCCGATGCAGGGCTGACCAATGTTGTTGTGCCGCCAAGGCAGATGTTGGCGCTGCCCCTTATGCCTGATGGCAGCGGGTTCACAGTCACCGGTTTCCATACCGTGCAGCCTGCACCTAAAGTATAGGTTATTGTCGCCGTGCCGGCATTCATGCCGCTCACTATGCCTGTGGCTGAACCTGCAAGGGCTACTATAGGGTTACTGCTGCTCCAGGTGCCGCCTGCAGTCGCATTGGCCAGCGTAATATCGCTACCCACGCATACTTCGCCGGGGCCGGTCACTGCGGGTGGAAGGCCGTTTACGGTCACTGTTGTCACCGCAGGGCAGCCGCCCACTGTATAGCTGATCTCTTCCGTGCCGATGGCTATACCGCTTACTACACCGGTACCGCTCACGGTGGCTATGCCCGTGCCGCCGCTCGTCCAGGTGCCGCCGGGGGTGCTGTTACTTAATGTTATCGTTGAACCGATGCACAGTTGCGGGCTGCCGGTGATGGCACCGGGGGCCGCGTTAACGGTTACCGTCCGGGTAGCAGCGCAACCACTGCCTAAGGTATACGTGATCGCCGCCATACCGGGGGCCACGCCTGTTACCATGCCCGATGCGTCCACTGTGGCTATGCCTGTGCTGCCGCTGCTCCACGTGCCGCCGCCCATAGGGTTGCTCAACGCGGTGGTCAGGGCTACGCAGATGTTGGCCGTACCGGTGATCGCTGCCGCTGCCGCGTTGATGGTCACTTCCTTCGTGGCCGCACAGCCGCTGCTTAACGTATAGCTTACCGTGGCCGTACCTGCCGATGTGCCGCTCACCACGCCGCCGGGGGTGATGGTGGCCGTGCCGCCGGTCGCGCTCCAGGTGCCGCCGGGGGTCGGGTTGCTCAGGGTCAGCGGGCTGCCCATGCAGGTTTGCACAGGGCCGCCGATTGCGCCGGGTGAGGTGTTCACCGTTACCACAGCCGTAGCCGTGCAGCCGCTACCTAAGGAATAAGTGATCGTGGCCGTACCGGGACCATTGCCGGTGATGATACCGGACAGCGATCCCGCCGAGGCTATCAGCGGGCTGCTGCTGCTCCATATCCCTCCGCCTGTAGCGTTGTTCAATGTTGTGGTCTGGCCGGTGCATATTTTCAGCGTACCGGTTATTACTCCGGGCGCTGTATTTACGGTCACCGTAGTGGTGGCCGAGCAACCGGTGCCTAATGTATAGGTTATTGTTGTAGTGCCGGGGGCTATGCCGCTCACCGTACCGCTGGAGGCACCTATCGTGGCCACTCCGGGGGTGCTGCTGCTCCAGGCACCGCCGCCGGGGCTGGTAAGGGTTGTGTTCGCACCTACGCAGATGCCCGTGGCACCGCTGATGGCACTTACGCCGTTAACGCTTACCGTGCGGGTGGCACGGCAGGCGCCTATCGCGTAAGTAATGAGCGCAGTACCGCTGCTGATGCCGTTCACTGTGCCTGTGGTTCCATCTATCGTTACTTGGGTGGCTGTGGTGCTCCACAAGCCGCCAGATATGGGGTTAGTTAATGTTATCGACGAGCCTATGCACACTTGTGTGGGGCCGCTGATGGTGCCGGGGGTGATATTCACTGTCACCGGCAATATCGCCGAGCAACTGCCCACTGTATAAGATATCGTCGCTGTGCCTGCCGCAACGCCACTCACCAGACCGCTGCCGCTCACACCTGCCGTGGTGCTTGCGCTGCTGCTCCACGTACCCGAAGTGGTCACAGAGGTGAGCAGGCTTGTGCCGCCAACGCAAAGGTTGCCGGTGCCGGTTATAGGCAGCGGGGAGGCCAACACGGTCATTGTTTTTGTCACCGTGCAGCCGGTACCCAGAGAATACGTAATCGTGGTGGTGCCGGGAGCTACGCCCGTAACCACGCCGCTCAATGAGCCAACAGTCGCTACGCCGGAGCTACTGCTCCATGCGCCGCCCGGCACTGTATTGGTAAGCGTGGTGCTTAAACCTACGCATACGTTAGCAGCACCGCTGATAGCGCCGGGAGAGGTACTCACTGTTACCTGCGTGGTGTTCTGGCAGCCGGTAGGCGAAGTATAAGAAATAACGGTTGTGCCGGTAGCTATGC
The DNA here is from genome assembly GCA_964493865.1 of uncultured Flavipsychrobacter sp. Classification (GTDB taxonomy): domain Bacteria; phylum Bacteroidota; class Bacteroidia; order Chitinophagales; family Chitinophagaceae; genus Nemorincola. Next base: position 53,361 of record CAZBPS010000013.1, on the reverse strand, counting down.
CGCTCACCACGCCGCTAGAGGCGCCGATAGTGGCCACCGAGGGCACCGTACTTGTCCAACTACCGCCGGGGGTGCTGCTCTGCGTGATAGTGGCACCAACACACAATGCAGTAGGGCCTGTAATAACAGGTAGCGCATTTACCGTTACTGATTTAGTAGCCGAGCAACCTGTTGTTCCTAATGTATAACTGATAAGCGCAACGCCGCCCGACACACCATTCACCGTTCCTGATGAACTGCCAACTGTTGCCGCCGATGATGCGGTACTCCAAGTGCCGCCACCGGATGAGTGCGTTAACGTAATATTATTTCCCTCACATACAGAACCTGCGCCTACTATGGCCGCAGGAAGGCCATTGACTGTAATAGCTTTGGTCTGAAGGCAACCGGTACTTAATGAATAAGTTATTGTTGCCGTACCTGCTGCCACACCGCTAACTACACCCGTACTGCCCACAGTAGCTACAGATGTAGCGCTGCTACCCCAAGTTCCGCCAGGAGTAGTACTTGCGAGTGCAATCGTTTGCCCCTGACATACAGTAGACGAGCCGGATATTGGTGCGGGAAGGTTATTGATCGTTATAGAAGTATTTCGCGCACAACCGGTAGGAAGCGTATAGGTTATACCGGCTACACCGGCTGTGACACCTGTCACCACGCCGGATGTCGCCCCAACAGAGGCACCGCCCGACGCACTCCATGTGCCGCCTGTCGAAGTGTTGCTTAACGTAACCGTTGACCCCTGACATACACTCGTTGCGCCGGTAATAATATTCGGCAATGGGTTAACTGTAAATACAGCTGTGGAAGAACAACCGGAACCTATCGAATAGGTGATTGTTGTAGTTCCGGGGGTAACAGCCGAGACATTGCCCAGGCTACCGATAGTTGCTATAGAAGGCGTACCACTGCTCCAGGTGCCTCCGGGCACTGAAGTGGTCAACGTCCGAATACCTGAAGGACAAGCATTGAGCGTTCCAGTAATTGTTCCCGGCGTTGAGTTAACTGTTACTATAGCAGTAGAAGCACAACCCGAGGGTGTAGTATAACTGATTACAGAGGTACCCGGCGACATGCCCAGAACAACCCCGGAAGAACCAATCATAGCAACGGAAGTTGTAGCACTACTCCACGTACCTCCGCTAGGCGTACAAGACAATAGTGTCGTTAGCCCATTACATACCGTTCGGGTTCCTGTAATAGGTGTTGTGCCTGCCGTCACGCTCATCGTTTTGGTTACATAACAGCCTGATGGCAAGGTATAGGTAATTGTAGCCAGACCCGTAGCCACACCGGCTACCATGCCTGAAGATGAACCAACGGTGGCCCTCGCTGTATGGCTGCTGGTCCATACACCACCGGCCACAGCGTTAGTTAACGTGGTTGTTTGGCCGATACACACTGATGAAGCCCCGACAATAGCTGTTGGTGGCGCATCTACGGTAACGGTCATATCAACGGAACATCCGGCACCTGAAAGCAACGTGTACGATATGGTAGCTGTACCTGTTGCAACTCCTGCAACCACCCCACTGATTGAATCTGAGGTTACTACAGACCCAATGCTGAATGAGCTCCATACCCCACCCGGTGTCGGATTGGTCATAGTAGTTGACTGCCCCACACAAATGATTGCCGGCCCTACTATAGCCGCAGGCAATGGTTCAACCGAAACAAGAAGTTTTGAATAACAACCTGACGGCATAGTATACGATACTGTAGTGGTACCCACCGCCAAACCGGTCAAAAGGCCCGTGCTCGCATCAACACTACCTATGGCAGGAGTACTGCTGGTCCAAGAACCACCCGGAGTAGACGTAGTGAGGGAAAGAGGGAGCGTCGAATTCAGGCAAAGACTATTAGAAATACCTCCGCCTACTATTATAGACGATGGAACAATATTAACGGTAACTGCCTTCATTGACGGGCAACCGCTATGCATATAAGTTACTGTCGCAGTGCCTGCCGATGTGCCGGAAACCGTACCGGTCGTACCTGCACCTGTTATTGAAATCGGGCCGGAGGCACTCCAGGCACCACCAGCTGTAGCGCAGGTATAGGTAGCGGGCGTACCCATACAAATATTGTCAGGGCCGGAAACAGGTGCCGGAGAAAGATTTACTGAAATGGTTCTCGTAACAAAACAACTGGCCCCGGGGGCGAAAGTAATCGTAGCAACACCTGCCGATACACCCGTTACAACACCTGTAGACGAACCAACAGAAGCAATAGAAGGCGACGACGAACTCCATGTTCCTGTTCCCGGTATGACATATGTCGTAGTCAGCCCGGCACAAATCGCCGGTACGCCGGCAATGCCTGATGGAGGAGGATTAATAGTCACGACTATCCATGTTGTATCCAGGCCGCCGCTGCAATCCGTCACCAATAACCTGAAAGAGTCAACACCGGTATAGCCTATAGTTGGTGTATAGTACAAGCCGGTCGGCGTTATCGCGCTCCCGGTAGAGGTGGCGGTGTGGCTTGCAGTTACCGTACCATGAAGCGCACCTGTAGCTACACTCCATGTCAGTGTCTGATTAACATCCACATCCAATACCTCTGACAAAAGATTTATCGTGTCCACAGAACTCTGGCACATAGACGAAGTTTGCTTGTGCCCGCCGGTAAATACCGGTGCATGATTGTCATATATTTTACGGATACGGTGATTGCTCCTGTCGGCAAAGTACACAGCACCTGTAATATCTACTGCCACACCCGCAGGGTTGTTCAATTGCGCTGCGCTGGCAGCACAATTGTCGCCACTAAAGCCACCCGTGCCGGTGCCTGCCAATGTATTAATTATACCTGATAGATTCACCTTGCGGATACGGTGATTAGAGGCATCACCGATAAATACATTACCAAGAATGTCAACACTTACGCCATAAGGGTAAGTTAACCTTGCTGCAGTAGCCGCAGCACCATCACCACTGGACCCCGTCAAACCATTTCCGGCGACAGTGCTGATGATTCCGGACGTATTGACCTTGCGGATACGATGGTTGTAATAATCCGCAATGTAAAGGTTACCTGCCATATCGGAAGCCAGATGGGTAGGATAATATATCTGCGCCAATGTTGCAGCGCCGCCATCACCGCCATAAGTACTTGCTCCTGTTCCGGCAATGGTTGAGATAATACCTGACGTGCTGACCTTGCGGACACGGTTGTTGAAATAATCGGCAATAAAAATATTGCCGCTGCCATCAACCAACACACCGGTAGGGAAATTCAACGCAGCTGCAGTAGCAGCAGCACCATCGCCACTGAAGCCGCCCGTTCCATTTCCGGCAACAGTACTGATAACGCCGGTCGTACTTATTTTCCTCACACGGTTATTTTGCTGGTCGGCTATATAAATATTGCCGCTATTATCTAATGTTACGCCTGTTGGCCCGCTCAATGCTGCCGCAGTAGCGGCACCGCCATCACCACTGAAGCCGGAGGTGCCTGTACCTGCTATGGTAGAAATAATGCCCGATGAGTTCACCTTGCGCACACGATGGTTCCAGGTATCAGCAATGTAAAAATTACCAGATGCATCTACCGCAACACCATATGGCTGGTTAATCCTTGTGGAAGTCGCTGCCACGCCATCAGCTAAATAACCCGAGGTACCATTTCCGGCTACCGTCGTTATCGTCTGCCCCGCCGAAGCGAAAACATTTACGGTCGTAGTTTGGAAACAACCCGTAGGTAATGTATAAGTTATTGTTGCTATACCCGCGCCCACACCTGTTACAATACCGGTACTGCCGCTTGTTGCGGCAATCGTACCGCTACTGCTGCTCCATGTGCCACCCGGCGGCGTTGCACTCAACAGCGTATAACCTGTAGAACTAAATGCCGTGATACCTGTAATAGAACCCGGCATCGGGTTAACAGTAACATACACCGTTATTGTATCAAATGTGTACCCGTCAAAGACTCTGGCCTGGAAGGTATCTAAACCAACATAACCCGCGGTAGGCTTGTATAAGCATGTCATCGGGCTAATGACACCACCCGTCGTCAATCGGCCATATATTATGTTAGCAACACCATGCGAAGGAATTGTCAACAGGCTCCACGCTGCATATTGGAACATATCAGAATCCCTGATTGCAAGTTGGGCGTTCACTGAATCTCCCGGGCTGTTCTGGCATACAGTAAGTGTGGTTGATGCGCCTGCGGTAAAAACCGGCGGGCGGTTGAAAATAGTAATCTTGCGAACACGCACATTTAGATAGTCCCCCACATATACGTTACCTGATGCCTCAGTGGCGATACCATATGGGTAGCGGAACGATGCGGCAGTCGCCGGGCCTCCATCACCACTAAAACTGTAGGTACCATTTCCTGCTATTGTAGATATAGTGCCGGTTGCATCCACTCTGCGCACACGATTGTTGTTATAATCAGCCAGATAAAGATTTCCGCCGCCATCCACAGCAATGCCCAGAGTATTTATATTCGCGCTGGTAGCGGGGCCGCCATCTCCGCTGAAGCCTGCTGTACCTGTTCCGGCATAAGTGCTGATGATACCGGAAGAGTTTACCTTACGTACACGTTTGTAATTCCAGTCTGAAAAGAATACATTTCCAGAACCGTCTGCAGTGATGCCATAAAACTGGCCAATATTCGCACTGGTAGCAGGGCCGCCATCACCGGAATAACCATATGTACCGGTACCGGCGTATAAGGTAATGATACCGGTGCTGGCATCTATCCTCCGGACAATATTATAACCCCATAAATAAAAGTATAAATTACCGGAGGGATCAGAGGCAAGGTTAGCCCCCCACCATCCGCTGCTGCTCCAAATACCAAGAGCCGCTGCTGTTGCCGGGCCACCATCACCGGTGGGTGCGCCGGTAGCTCCATTGCCGGCTATGGTGGTAATTATACCAGAGGTATTCACTTTGCGTATGCGAGCGTTACCCCAATCCATTATATACAAATTGCCGGCGGCATCAGTAGCTACACCCCCGCCCCAAATCTGTGCTGCGGTAGCGGGCCCGCCATCTCCGCTAAACCCAGTGGAACCATTGCCTGCATAGGTATAAATGATACCTGCGGCATTCACCCTTCTTATACGAGCATAAGAACCCGAACCCGACCACCACCAATCGCCGCCTGTATAAAAACCTCCGGCAGCATCGCTGGCAATATTAATGGGCCACCAAATCTGTGCACTTGTGGCAGCGCCTCCATCGCCGCTATAACCGGCTGTACCTATGCCGGCCACTGTGTTGATAATTTGCGCATCCGCATGCGCTGCTCCCATAAAGGAAACAAAAAATAATAGGCATAACTGCCGATAGGTTTTGTAGAGTTTCGAGTTCATTTTGTGGTGTTTTAATTTTACTAAATTAGTGATTTTTTCTTTATTTGGTACGTTCTCAATATATTTATATTTTTCTATTCAAAATTACTTCATAGCATATTTTTTACAAATAAAAAACAGATATTAACTCCCGGCTAAAAATTATTATCGGGCCCGAGCACGTGCTTTTGTAGTCAAAATATGCCGATGTGGAAAGAAATGATATTAACCCAACCAAAATAAATTTCCCCATGTCTTGTATAATAAGGAATTTTTCTCTTAATTTGGTGGAAATTTTTTATTGTTTTTTATTTAAAGACTCATAAAGATGAAGAAATTATTACTTGGGGTTGGTGTAACAATGCTAATGGGAAGTTCGGCTTTTGCTCAGGATGTTCACTATACTCAATATTTCACATCACCGCTCACATTAAATCCTGCCATGACCGGCCTTGTATCAGAAGACCTCCGTTTTGCTGCAAATTACCGCACGCAATGGTCTTCGGTATCTCCAAACCCATATATGTCGGGCTCTATTACCTATGATATGGCCACCCTCAAGGGCAAATTGCCCGAAGGTGACGCCTTAGGCCTGGGATTAGTAGTTCAATACGATAAAGCGGGCACAGGCAGCCTCAAAAATACTACCGCCGGCTTGTCTTTAGCCTATCACAAAGCGTTTGGCTACGACAGGCAGCAACACCTTTCTATAGGCCTGCAGGGCTATTATGTGATGAAAAGCATAGATTTTGCCAAACTTACCTTCGGCGACCAGTTCAATCCCGGCACAGGCACTTTCTCTGACGCAACACGCGAAACCTTCGCAAAACAAGACCTGAACTACATGGACATCAATGGTGGCCTTATGTATTCAGGCAGGGTGGCAGACCACGTAACTATGTACGCCGGCTATTCTTACTATCACCTCACACAACCGGTGGAAACTTTCTTCGAAGGACAGCCACAACAAGAAGAACACCAGATACATGCCCGCCACACCGGCTACCTCGGTGGTTCTTTCGATATGAATGAGAATACAGTTCTGTATGCCAGCGCATTGTACCAGAGCCAGGCATCTGCCAGCGAAATATTACTCGGTGCGGCTGTAGGCTTTGTACTTAACCCCGGCCACGATGCTGAATACCAGAAGAACACCATTTTCTACCTGGGTGGTTGGTACAGGTATGGTGATGCGGTTGCCCCTTACGTAGGCCTCGAATGGTCTAAAATGCGTATAGGCCTCAGCTACGATGTGAACATCTCCAGCTTCTCACCGGCTACTAATGGTGCTGGTGCTTATGAGTTGTCTCTTATTTATTTCGGCAGGATAAACAAACATGAGAAGAACCCGGTTTACAACTGGTCTTGTCCTAAACTATATTAATACAATTTCCTTCATAAAAAAGAGACCGGCTTTGAGGCCGGTCTCTTTTTTTTATCCACACAGCGAAATGTAAACACCGCATTTCAAATCACAGCCCCTTCCCTTTGCTCACGTACTTATTATCCTTCAGGTAAAAACGATAGGGGCGCAAGGCATCGTCCATAGCATAGGCCACCCCCACCCTTGTAGCTGCCACTATCTGCATTTCCTTTATTTTGCCGCCTTCTTCAATATACACTTCTCCTCCCAGCAGCGATAAACCCGTATGCGCGGTATGAATACCGAGTGCCACACTCATAGCCCCGGGGCCGGCCGTAAGTGATGGCTGCAAATGCTCCTTTCCTCTTCTATCCAGCATCAAATCAACACCCGCTACGGGCTCCACAGCTCTTATCAGCACTGCATGCGGCACATCACGCACATTAGTCACCACATTGAACAGATGATGAATACCGTAGCAGAGGTACACATAGGCGGTTCCGCCCTGCATATACATCACCTCGGTGCGCGGGGTGCGCCGCCCGCCATAGGCATGAGATGCCTTGTCCGTAACGCCTGCATACGCTTCGGTTTCCACGATGATGCCGGCAGTAAGCACACCGCCAAAGTTTGTGACCAGCACTTTGCCCAATAACTCCTTTGCTATTTTTACTACGTCCTTGCGTGTATAGAATGCTGCCGGTAATATCATCACCGCAAAGTTGGAATTTGTTGGGCGTATTAAGTAATTTGTGAGAAATTATTCAGTTCCGCTCACTATGGCAAACGAACAAAATAAAGCAGCGCTCTACCTCATACCTGCACCAATAGCCGACGACGCGCTGCAGTCCTTATCGCTGGAAATAGCAGGTTACACCACCGAAATAACGCACTATTTTGCTGAGAATGTGCGTACCGCTCGGAGGTTCCTGAAACTGCTGCACCCGCACTTCAATATCGAAAATATCCAATTCTCAGAGATAGACAAGCACAATGGGCCGGATGTTGCACTGTTCAAAGACTGGCTGAAAAAAGGCTACCACATAGGCCTGCTGAGCGAAGCGGGCTGCCCCGGCATTGCCGACCCCGGCGCAGAGCTAGTGGCAGTGGCCCACGCAGCTGGAGCAAAGGTGGTGCCGCTCAGCGGACCAAATTCTATGATACTGGCGCTTATGGCTTCAGGCCTCAACGGGCAAAGCTTTGCCTTCAATGGTTACCTGCCCGTAAAAGAACCCATGCGCGGCAAACGCATAAAAGAACTGGAAGCACGCTCGGTAAAAGAAAACCAGACACAGCTATTCATAGAAACACCCTATCGCAACGACCACCTGCTTGCCGACCTGCTGAAAAACTGCGCACCAAAAACACGCATCTGCATTGCGCAAAACATAACTGCCCACGATGAGTTCATAAAAACAAAGACGACAGCCGAATGGCAGAAGAACATACCTGCATTAGGAAAAACGCCTGCTGTATTTCTATTACTGGGATGACAAAGTAACATCTCCCCTTCAGGGCCGGGGCTATTATTTCACCCTCCTACCTTTCCATTCATAGCCGCCAATAAGACCAAGGAAACCCGCCACAATGATATACAGGATATGCAGCGGTTGCAAAAAAAAGAAGTACCCGAATACCCACTGCTTCCGGAAGAACCGAGCTACCGGCAACAGGAAGAAATATTCTGCGGTTATCTTCATTACCAGCATAGCGCACAGCACGTAAAAATATTCTGTGTTGAACAGCGCTGCCACAAACGCAACGACCAATGAAACATTGAACAGGTACACAAACAAGAGTATCAGCGTGAGCCGGGCATCATCATACTTCCCCGACTTGGATGCCCACCTTATGCGTTGCTGAAAAAAACTCTTCCAGTCATACTGTGGCTGAGTGAGCATGACCGCCTCGGCAGACCTTAAATAAGCTATTTTACCGGCTTTGGCCTTGTTCATTTTCATCATCAGCATCAGGTCATCGCCCGACGCCATATGGTCTATGCCTTTATAGCCATTCACCTCATCATATGCCGCCCTGCTGAAAGCAAGGTTTGCGCCATTGCTCATATTGCCCAGCTTCAGCTCATGCGCAGCAGCGGTAATGCCCTGCATACTCATAAAATCTATCAACTGAAATACTTGCAATACGCTCTGATCTGTTTTGTAGATAACGGGCGCTACAATCATCACCGGCTTTTCAATCTCATACTGCGCAGCCACATTCAGCAGCCACAATTTATGTGCTATGCAATCGGCATCGGTGGTCACGATAAGGCTACCCTTACTCTGCGCTATACCTGCCGCTAATGCCGCTTTTTTATACGCGACCATTTTTTCATCCCCAACATGGTCGGCAAGGCTTATACACCGCACGTTCCAATCCCTGTATTCATTCACTATAGCCGCCGTATCGTCTGTAGAGTGGTCGTCAACCACTATGATCTCATACAGCTCTCGAGGATATTCCTGTGCAAGTATAGACCCGATACATGTTCGTATATTCCTGCTTTCATTTCTTGCCGGAATGACAACGGATATGAATGTATAGGGCTTGTGGTCCGCAGGCAGGTCAAACTGTTTTTGTTTTGTCCATCCCCGCAGGTAAGTGAGCATCAGTAACACATACCCTACGGCAGGTAACAGGAATAGAATTGTAAACGACATAACTAAATCAGTTGCCCGGCCACCAGCCGAACGTTCTCGTGATCAAATACCCGGTGCCCCTTTTTCAACACATATACCTTTACCGTGTTAAGGCCCGAAGCAAATTTTTTCGCCTGCGCAGCCGGGATTATTTTATCATACTCACCCATAAATATAGATACATGAATATGATGTTTTCTGATCACCGCCCTTAATTTTTGCGGGGTTGTCACCAGATCGCTCATGCCCGGCCACACCTTCAGCAGGAAGTTCCTGCCGTCTTTCTCTTCCATAAAATGCATCACAAACTTGTACCTCACAGCATCCACCATATCCATTTTCTTCAGCCAATCTATCACCTTCAGGTACGGACGAGGTTTCTCCAGCATATTCCTGAATATCTTTTTGCCAACAGTGGTGCGGGTGAAAAAGTGATAATAAAAATTTACGGTCAATCCATCTGATGCCATCAGCGCAACTTTGTCTATGTGCTCAGGCATTTGGTCTATGATAGAAAGACATACACGGCCACCCAGGCTATACCCTATCAGCGACACTTTGGCCGCATCATGCAGTTTCATCAGCATTTCGGTAAGGGCCACCAGTTCTTTCTTCCGTAGCAGTTCTTTGTCGGGCCATTTGCTGTTGCCATGATGGGGCAGGTCTATAGATATGATCGTGTATTCATCAGAAAGATGTTCCTGCAATGGATAGAACACATCCGCGTCGTCGCCATAACCATGAAACGCGAGCAATAAGCGCTTACCATGCCCCCACCTGCGGTAATGCAGCTTTTCATTACCCACCGGAACAAAATGAGATTCATTGACCATTAAGTGAAGTTGATTAAATAAAATTCATCAAGTTTAATTATTGTGTTTCTTTTTTGCAAGGCACAAAATCCGCGAATAATGAATTATTTAAGGACTTTTGCAACGACGCAAAAATGGAACAGAATTGTTGAAATTGGTGGATTTTATTTTATCATCTTCACTTCGGCGCAAAGCTACTCCTAAAACACTTTCATGAACCCGGCGAAAACGATAATTATCCCCACGCTGGTGAGACCGTACAACACATAAGGGAAACTGCTTTGCGTAAAAGAAGACGTGATAGTAAGCACAAAACTCATAAGGCACACAAATGCCCCGCACAGAATAAGCGTAAGCCCCTGCGACCGCCGCCGGGCATCCCGCAACCTTCCTGCTTCCGTAACTAATTGCCTGGCAAAGGTTTCGTCATGCTCGTTATCGAGCAAATGACTGACGATCTGCTCGCGGGGCATCCCCTGATCGAACAAATTGATAACGTAGCTATACAGCGTGTCTTGTTTCTCCACCATAGCCGTAAGTTTTGGAAAAATACAAGTTATGAATGTTTTACGAAATAAAAAAGAAAATATTTTTTAACGTTGCCGCCTCCCTTTTTGATGAAACCAGATAGAATTGCTCTGCCAATAGGCAAATTTTCCAATCTTTGATAAAAATACGCCCGTGCCCTCTTCATTCATTTTAGCGATGCGCTGGACGGCCAGGATATGCTCACTGGCCTATGTCGGTTTCGTATTATTTATGTTCATAGCGCAGACGGTGCCTGCGTTTAATGACAGGCAGCTGCAGCATTTCACCCGGAAAGAGATTATCTCATTGTCTTTACTTGGCCTTTATTGCCTATGCCTGTTGCTGGCATGGAAATGGGAAGGCATTTTCGGGATGGCCGCATTTTTGATCTTGGCGGCATTCCTGTTTCTGGTGCACGCCTGATCAGCACCCTACTTCCTCATTGGGTTCATACCTCCTGTGCTGTACATTTTGTCAAACATGCTCAGGAGTAAAGCTAACATCGCATAACACCTCCCTCTCTCATGGAGAGGGTTGGGGTGAGGTCTTCTTTACCCCGCCAGTTCCGTAAGCGCCCTTACCAGCGCATCCAGTTCGGCGGTGGTGGTATATACGTTTGGTGTCACCCTTACGCCTATTACCCCCGCGCTGTCTATTGCCACAGTGTATATTTTATACCGCTCTAAGAGCAACCGCTGCAGGTCTGCCGCTTTTCTTCCCCTCACCCCTACATTGGCTATACCGCATGAGCGTGCTTTGTCCGTGGGTGTATTCAGCATAATGTTCGGTATAGCCCGCACTTTATCTGTCCAGTAGTTTTGCAGATAGCGAAGCCTCGCCTCCTTTCGCTCCGCGCCCATCTTCTGGTAGTAGTCTATCGCATCTGATATGGTAAGATCAGTGGCAGGCGGGTGCGTACCGGTATGGTTCAGTTTCAGTATATCCCCTTCGCTCTTGCCGCTTTCTGCAAATATGGGCCATATCCCGCTGATGCGCTCTTTGTTCACATACAGCAAACCTGCGCCTATAGGCACGCTCAGCCACTTGTGCAGGCTGCTGCCATAATAATCACAATTTAAAGCGGGTATCTTAAAGTCAATGTGCGCCAGTGCGTGCGCGCCATCCACCATCACCGGCACACCCTTGCTGTGGGCCATATCGCATATCTTGCGCACCGGCAGTATTTGCCCCGTTATATTTATCATGTGGCACACCATCAGCAGGCGCGTCTTGGGCGTTATGGCTTTTTCATACAGCGCCACTATCTCCTCATCGCTCTTGGGGTCTTTGGGTATATTGACACTTTTATTCACCATACCATACCGCCGCGCCGTCTGTTTAAACATATCAAGCATAGCACCGTAGTCCTGGTAGGCCATTACCGCCTCATCGCCCGGTTTCCAGTCCATACCCATGATTACCATATCCAGCGATTCGGTGGTATTACGAGTGCAAATTGTCGTTTCTGGGGTTGTTCCTGTCAGTTCACAAAGCTTTGCCACCATCTTTGCCTTGTTCTCTGCCTGTACTGTTCGCATATAATATGCGCCTTGCATATTCACATCACGTATATGCCTAATATACGCATCAAGAATTTCTTTTGGTTGAATACAGTAGTACCCATTTTCAAGATTAATAAAGTTGGTATTTAGAGTATAATCACCTCTAACTTTTAACCAAAAATCATCATCTGTTGCAACAGCTTCATTTGATAAGTGTGAAACACTATCAACCAATTTACTAAGTGCGGGAAAGCTTGCTATTGTTCCAAGCCCGATTAGTCCAGTTGTCTTTAAGAATGCACGCTTATCCATAACGGTTATTTTTAATAGAATAGACTAACACCCTAATAATTCAGAATTACGAGTGGAAGTTGTTAAATTTAATCTACAAAATCAAAGATATGAAAAAGATAACCAAACATTATCTTGCTATTTATATAAGAGTGTCAGACCCGAAACAGGTTAAAAAGGGTATTTCATTGGACGACCAAGAAAAGCGGGGAAAGAAGTTAGCAAAGGAGTTAGGTTGGGATTACATTGTTTTTAAAGACGGTGGTTTAACTGGCTCTCTATCCTACGCAGACCGACCCGCCCTTAATGACTGTGTTGATAAAATCATACTGGGTGAAATACAGGGTTTTTTCTCTGTTGAAATAGACAGGCTTTCCAGGCAATTCAATGATGGTGGAGTATTGCTTTCTATATTCTTAGAAAAGAAGGTACGGTTGTACGATTACGCAAACGAAGTTCAGATACAGGACGAAAATGTATTAATGCTTCAACAAATAAAGCTAGCTATTGCCCAGCGTGAAATTACCGCACTGCGTAAAAGAGTTAAAAGGGTACTTGATACTAACATTGAAGACGGGGCTGTTGCTGGGGGTATATTGAAGTATGGTTACAAAAAGGGCCCTAATAAGAAATTAGTTATTTCGGAAGATACAATTGAAGGTACTAAATATTCAGAAGCAGAAGTTATACGAATGATATTTCAAATGGCGTATGACAATTTGAGTATGTATAGTATCGCCAAGGCGCTAAACGGATTAAAAGTACCAACACGAAGAATGATTAAGAACCAAAAAATGGTTTTGCATGGTAAAGAGTATACAGAATTTACTTGGCGGGATAATACTATTTTCGGAATACTCAAAGACAGCATTTATAAAGGCACAAGGGTATATAACAAATGGAAGGGAAAATACATTGGAACAGACGAAAACGGTAGTAAGAAGTTTAACAAGCTAAATGAAGCACCACAAGTATATGAAATGCCGGAACTACAAATAATACCACCAACATTATTTGAAGCTGTACAAGGAAGATTAGCCAATAAACATAAGTTTGCGAAAACTTCGGATAAGAAAGAATACTTGTTGAAAGGACTAATAGTGTGTGGTGTATGTGGTAAAAAGTATTATGGCTATAGGTCAAAAACTGGCTATTACACTTATATATGCAGTTCGGGACAACATAGTAAAAGGTGTGGCAATCGTGGTTACAATATTGGTGATTTAGAAGAACTTGTTATAAATGAAGTATTAAAATTAGATGATACAATTAAACTAGTTTTTAGCGATAGTCAATTTAATACCAGAAATAGCGATATTATAAGACAAACTGATTTAAATAAAAAACGCTTACTAGAATTAGACGAACAAAAGCAAAGGTGGTTCGCTGCCTATGGCAGCGGCAAATTGAAAGTAGAAGATATAGAAAAGCAAATTACTACTATTGATGCTGAAGCAATCAACATCAAACATATTCAAGGGTCATTAGAAAAAGAAATGAGTATCATAAAAGAAAAAAACAAACTTTTAGAAGTAGTTGAAAAAGGCGTAAAACACTTTAAAAGATTGAAAAAGCTAGAAGATAGGGCAACATTTTTAAGAGACACAATAAGCACAATTAACCTTTGGTGGGTATCAGTAGAAGAAATTGGAGATAGCTTAGACGTACCACATTATAATATTACTATCAGTTATAAATTTGAAGGTTTAGAAAACTATGTGATTAGCAAACTTATTTCTGTTGATAGAAGTTCTAAAAAGGGTGCGCCCGTGGGTAAATGGTTTACTAAAATCTTAAACGAAAAAGTAACACTAACTGATTTGTTATTAGTAAATGAGGGTAAAAATAAAGAAGCTAATTTGGTTGAAATACAATACGATTCTACTATTGAAGCAAAACCAAAAATGAAGCGAATGAAAAAATAATCCAATACCTATTTATTATTCAACAACAGGTACAGAATAGCCTTTATCAAAAAATGATTGTAGTAACCAGTCTATTTCCTTTACTTCATTTTCACTATCCCAAATTAAGAAGCCTCTATTATCAACATCTTTGCAATTTAGTTTCAAAGACGGTATAATAGTATAGGTTAATTCTAATCTTCTTTTTACTAAATCAGAAAGTATTTTATCAATATTCGGTTTTCCCATTTCATAAAGGAATATCAGAAATATAGTATAAATAATCCGCACTACCAATAATCCCCATCTTAAAATAACTGCCAACTATATAGGTCAAAGCTAGGTTACTATAGCTAGGATCGTTGGGGTTTATTTGGTCTTAAGGTGGAACTTAGCCTCAACAAAAACGATATACTATGTCAAGCAAAAACACATCAAAAAAGAGTAATGGCGCAACGTCCGCCGCAGTTAAGACCGGCAAGAAAACAACTGTAAACAAGGCGGGTAAAGTTACTGGTGTAACAAATCAGGAAATTTTAGAGCTTAATGAGCCATCTGAGACAGACAATAACGGGGCTGTCACTGAAACCAGCAATGTTACAGTTGAAGCACCTTTAAAGAAGTCAACCCAGACCAAGAAGGCAGCCCAGGAAAAGAAAGCTGTCGCAATCACACCAGCTAAAAAGAAAGCTGTTGTAGCAAGTAAACCCACAGCCACTAATAGCAAAAAAATCAAGCTGGCTGCTTCATGTTACCATTACTATAGAAACTGGCTCAAGGATTTTATGCGTTCTCATGGTGTACCAAGCGCAAGGTTTCAGAAATCCCCGGATTCGTATGATGGTCATATCACTGTTTTGGAGAGCGAAAAGGTGAAGGGGCTCAAAGCACTTGAAACATGGAACAAGGAAAATCCAGATACAAAAGAGATATTCTGGGATATTAAAAAGTAAAAATCAGTATTAACCCGTAGGGCTTCCTGTTGATAAGACAGGGAGCCCTTTTAATGTAGATATATGAATCAGACTGCAACAAGAAAGAACAAACTGAATTGTTCTGTAAAAACAGTTAGCATAACCGATCACCAGAAAGTATTATTTCAGCAAAAAATAATGAGCCTTTCCGAGTGTATCAAATTTATTCAGCAACAAAAAAGAAAAAGATTTAGCAATGTTTGATTTTGATTTCCCCCCGGTTGTTAAAGGTGTTATATTAGATAACTATTTATCGAAAGGCTGGTTCCGTATCGGCTCCATACTACATACAACTGACAGCACTTGCATTGAGGATATGGTATGCCCGGTTTATTGGCTAAGGTATCGAGTGAACGCAGTAAGGTTACGCAAAAAAAATACAAAACTTATTTCTGCAAACAGTGCCTTTACCACACACTGTCGTCCATTAGAACTAAACCGTGAGATAGCAAGGTTATTTAAAAAATACAGAAAGGGTATTCCTTTTAAAATCACCCCGACATTAGACGGCATACTCACAGATACTACCAACGATACATTTGATAGCAGGATTATAGAGATTAGAGATAGAGGGCGCCTGATAGCTGCGGGCATTTTTGACATAGGTAAGAATAGCGTTGAAAACATAATCAACCTTTACGATCATGCTTACGCAAAGCATAGCCTTGGTAAGTTTCTCATGATAAGCATATACCACTATTGCCTTGAAAATGGCTTTGATTATTACTATCCGGGCTATTACTTACCCGGTCAACAAGTGATGAGTTACAAACTGTTTTTAGACAAAGAGGCGACTGAGGTTTATTTGCCAGAGAAAAATACATGGGTGGGGTTTCATGAATTCTCAGATTTCAAGATTATTTAAATAATTGGTGTTGTAAAATGTGGGCAATTTACTTGTTGAAACAGAAACTGACGCAAGGGTAAACTAAACAATTGAAAATCTCAAAAAATGAAAAT
This sequence comes from uncultured Flavipsychrobacter sp., assembly GCA_964493865.1. Lineage (GTDB taxonomy): Bacteria > Bacteroidota > Bacteroidia > Chitinophagales > Chitinophagaceae > Nemorincola. The sequence continues at coordinate 37,074 of CAZBPS010000013.1, read as the reverse complement.
CGCTATTCAGCATCAATCAGAAAAAACCTATCACATATTTAGTGTTGTTGACCCCAACAAACTTACAAGCGTTGAAGTATGGGCTATATGCTCTGAAATGAACGTAACTGCAATCTTTGTAAATGGACGCTATTATGAGTGTAAATAATTAGTAAACGATAAAATTGAGGTAATGGAAGCAATAGAATTTGTAGTTAATTATGAAAAATATCTCAACGAGATAGAACAAGTTGTTAAGCCTGAATACGCTCCTATAATAGAGCGATTAAGAGCGAAAGACCCGCACGACCTTGTAAGACCAGAAAGCTGGTTTCTTGGTGAAACTAATGCTCGGGGATTTGTTTGGACATTATTTTTAAAAGAAAAAAACAGGTAATTTTGGCATGGGACTCAAGGTAATGGATTGATCGTTACATTTTTTGTTGCCACCAACGTACCGCCAGACACACCACTTACTACACCAGTAGAGCTGCCAACTGTGGCAACCCGGGCCAGTATGTAATAAGTTACAAACTGTTTTTAGACAAAGAGACGACTGAGGTTTATTTGCCAGGGAAAGATACATGGGTGGGATTTCATGAATTCTCTGATTCTAACATTATTGTTTAATAACCTTGTAAACTTTCTTGTTATTGATTTTTAGTAGGTATATGCCTTGTGGCATTTGCTCTAAGTTGATTACTACTTTATTATCATTGTAAGAACCAGTAAAAACTTTTTGTCCTAACAGATTACTTACAATAATAGTGGTTATTGGCATTATTGACGAAAGAGTAATGTTGTTTATAGTAGGGTTTGGAGAAATAGTAACGCTTTTTTCAATTTCATACTGGTTAGCATTATTGTTCTGTGCATCTACCATCAATGATACGCTACCAGCACAGGGTGATGTATTAGATAACAACGGTACAGGGCTTGTTACCGCTACTGAATTAACCATTATATGTGTGCTGTCAATATCATTAAGTGCAGCATATATATAGGAACCGGTATAATAGCATGTGTCAGTAAAATTGGCGGTGTATAATACATTTGGCGTTATGCGAACATTGTCTATGTTGCCGTTAAAAATATTAGTGCCATTATGATTACCTATGTAGAGAGCATTGATAAGAGGTGTTCCTGGGACTGCGATATGTGTTCCAGTTGCGCTATCGACTTTAACTCCGTCAATAAACATAATTGTACGGTTATTGCTTTGATCTATTGTTATTGCGATATGGTGCCAGTCACTATTTATTAAATGAGTGGTACCAATACTCGTCACAAATGGAAAATTGCGGTAGATAAGAAATGTCAAGGTATAATTGTTCAAGTAGCAATCAATAGTTTCGGTTTTTGAAACTGTTGAATCTGTGACCCAATAGCTGAAAATCTCATGTTGTGCGCCAGAGGTCGTATCATCATTTTTTACCCAAGCTTCCATTGTCAGTGCGTGTGCTGTATCAATTCTACACCACGCGCCCGTAGTGTCGCTGGTGCTACTAAAATGTGCAGTTTTAATAGTTTGTCCATTTGCTATGATACTCGATAAGATTATTAAAACAGCCAAGATTGGTTTTATCATATACATTTTCATAAATTTTTACAAGTAAAGAACAACGGCTAAGATAATAAAAGTTGTCAATATTGATAACTTATTGAGAGTTATATTTTAGACTTTTTCTGAATGAAAAAGCGTGAAAATGACGATGCTGAATATTTGAAAAAATTAGGCAAGCGTATTAAATCTGTACGCAAAGAAAAGAGTATAAAACAAGTTGATTTAGGTTACGCATGCGACCTTGATAAATCGAATATGAATAGAATTGAAGCAGGCAATACTAACCCCTCGGTATTGTTATTAAAGAAGATAAGCAGTGAATTAGGTATATCCTTAAGCGAGCTGTTAAATTTCTAATTTAGGATAAGGCACAAACTAAAAGAACTTATACTTCTTAAAGCACAAGTTCTATAGTTTTTATTTAGATTGTAGGAGAATAAAATCAAGATTAGACAACAAGGCTCTGATGATTATCACCGATAATTTTCTCCAGTCGGGCTATCAATTCGCCCTTGCCTATACTACGTGGCCCAACAGTATTATTGTGTTCCCATTCAATGCAACCAATTATTTTTTTAACCCTTAATGATGATTTAATAAAATAGTGAGATTGCTCTGACTTATTAATATCATCGGAGATGTTCCCTGCATTCGCACCTATCCGCCTAAAAACGTAGTCAGGATTATCACTTTTCTTTACAAATGTCAGGAAACTACTGGTTGTCTTCAACTTATTGACTACACGTTTTTGATTGCTTCTTAACCATATTTGGAAAACACAAGGGACTGGATAATCTTTACCCTCTAGCTCAAAGCAACTTTCCTCTAAATCTACCTCTTTATTCAAATGATAATCTACTGGAAACCTGTTTTGGAAACTATCTTTTTTAAAAGATTTAGGCAATATAAAAGCAATAGCACTTACTTCTAGTTCCGCACACTTGTTTATAAACTCAAATGCTCCAGAAGCTTGTCTACCAAATGGTGGGTTACCAATTACCAACACACTTTTATAGTTCCCTTTAATTTCAAAATCTAACCAATCAGCTTTTACTATTTCTGGAATGTCTGGTTCTAAGTCAATGCCAATTTTACTTTCAACATTTATTTGGTTGTAGAATGCACCGTTACCTGCAGAAGGGTCAATAACATAGTCATAATCATGGATATTGATTAAGTCAATCAATTTCTTTGCGATATTTTTTTTAGTATAGAATTTATCATTTCTTTCTTTCTTTTGCTTTGCCATTAAACTGTTTTGTTTCTATACATCTTTTATCGCTGATAAAAACAAAAGTTTAGTGACGATGATATTTTTTATTGACGTAGTGTATATGCATAACACAGTCAATCCCGCAAGTAAGAGTTTGAGAGAGAAATATAACGGTAAGGGTATGGCTAATTGTCGGCTAAATGAGGCGTAGAATAAAGTGGATTTAAATATTCGGGAGAGAAAAATTCAAGTTCTTCAATAACAGTCTTAACAGTAAAATATTCAAATGATAAAGCCGCCGTTAACACAAGAAGAAATAAAGGGCCTGCAAGAAATAAGCAATGACCTAGCAGGATTGCAAATACTAATCTCGCAATATAAAACTAAGGTTGATAGCATTGTTAATAAGTATAGCAATCCAAGAGGTGCTGTAAGCAGGACTACATTATTGCGAAAAGCGAAGAAGTTAGAAATGAAATCGCGCGTAGGGTATCATACTCTTAGGTGGGCTGAAAAAAGATTCGGTTATCATCCAGATCTTGATAAAAGAAGAGCGGAGTTACGGCTACTTGAGGCAGAGGCACAGCGTTTGAGAATAGAAGCTGATAAACTCTTTTGATATCCTTGTCCATATTTATGCTACCGCCTTTAATTGTTTAGTTTCTATAGCTACCTTCTTTACCTTTGATACTGTTGCTGTTGATGTATCGGTAAGTTTGGCGATTTCACGGATAGTATTGTCACCCTTAATCAGATATTTGAGGATCGCCTTATTGTTCTCTTTATTCAGGAAATCATTTTTACGCTCATTACTGCCTGGCTTCCTTCCAAACTTAATGCCCTTTTGACGGGCCGCTATTTTCCCCATTTCTGTGCGCTCTTTGATTTGCTCTTTTTCCTGTTCAGCGATTACCGAAACGATATAGCTGAACATTTTAAAGATTGGGTTTGCTTTGCCGTCTATATGACTGGATAAGTTCATATTGAGTATATGAACTGTTACGGCTTGTTGATCGCAGATATTTAAAGTGGAAAGCGTATCATAGGCATTTCTGCCCAGCCTGGAGAATTCTTCAACAGATAGCTCTTTGACCTTCCCTGTATCTATCAGCTTTAATAGCTCTGCGCCCTTTGGACGTTTTGCGAATGCTATTGACCCGCTGATTTGTTCCTGCAGAACAAGGTCATACTTTCTTTGGTCTATCAACTGACGGGCTGCTGATTGCCCCAGAGTGCTCCAGCGAATGTATTTTACTTTCATTTTGTAGCAATTTAATTTATAGCTATAAAATTACGGCAGACCGCGCTGGAAACCCCTGTTTTCGGGCATTTTAACGATCCCCTAGCTGTCCTAATTTAATTGTTGAATTAAATTGAGGCATAGAAAAGAACTTGTACTCCCAGAAGCACAAGTTCTTTTTTTGTTCAGGTAAATTACTAGTTTGTCTAATCTAATTCACAAATGGCATTGCTAAGGCTCTATGCAGCTTTATCAATAATTTTCACTTCATAAGTAACCCAATAATCTGTATTGCATTTTGTACAACGCCATTCTTCTGTACCGCCATCGCAATCAAAATCGAATTCCTCTCTTGTTGAGTGACCACCGCATTTCGGACATACGTCGCATATTAGTTCTTCTTTCTTTTCCATAATATTTTTTTTTATTTTTTTTGACAATTGTTGTTTTTCAACTTTCATAATTATTTTATGATTGAAAATTGAATTGTTTTAAATATTCTTAAATTGATATATGGTCTTGTAGACGAGTAAGGTTATTATTATGGTGATAAAGTTGTTGAAGTATTTTGAAACCGATACCTCATTTGCGGAGCGGGGCAATTTTTATGGTAATTTAGTGCTTGAATTAGATCCAAGGCTAAAACGAGAAAATGGCAGATTTTCAGAAAGCAACTTATAAAGATTTAAGCAAAGAGGAGTCGGTTAGATTGAAGAAATATTTGAGCTTACCACTGGAAGAACTAAAAAAAATAAAGCCTATTTGGGTAGTAGAAGAAAATAAAAGCGAAGCATACTTTGGTCCTTTTGACGAGTACGAGATTGAGTACATTTCACCAAAATTACTTATTGACAATGCCAATATGTTGAATTTGCCAACTGATAAACTATTCAATAATGATATTGATGACTTCAGGTATATTACTACATTGGAAAGATGGCAAGAAAAACGAAGTGTTGACCCTCCAAGAATCAGTATAAATAATAGTTTAGAAAAAGCAATTGAATTTGGAGATGGCAGGCATAGAGCAATTTTAGGATATATTTTAGAAGAACAAAGTATTCCAATTTTGGTTCACAGAAGTCAAATTGATGAATATAAATTATTTATTTCTAATAATTTGTAATAGTGCAGGTAGTCCACCAAATGGTTTACAGACCTATTGAAGTATTGATTGAATTTTCTCTCCAACAGCTTTTATTAGTTCAATATCAACACCTTTAATTGAACTCTGGTCTGATGAATTTAATATTGCTCGGTAATTACGCTCTTCATCCGGTTCAAAGGTGACTTCAACACCGTTTATTACAATATAGAACTTATGGGTGTATCCAACCGTTGCCAGTCTTGCTTCAAAACAATATTCCTTGCCTCTAAAATCTAAATCAATACTGAAACTATCTTCCATAATCATGGGTCACTACGAAGGTAACTATTAAAATAGTTTGATTTGTTGTATTATAGCATCTCAAAACAAACCATACTGATATGAACAAGGCAGAATTAATCGAACAAATTGCCAAAGATGCTGGCATTACCAAAAAACAGGCAAACGAAGCACTTGAAGCATTTACAGGTGCGGTTGTTTCAACTTTGAAGAAGGGAGATACAGTTACGCTCGTAGGCTTCGGGACTTTCTCAGTTACAAGCCGTGCTGCCCGTAATGGTCGCAACCCACAGACCGGCGCTACCATAAAAATCAAAGCAAGAAAAGTACCTAAATTTAAAGCCGGGAAAGATTTTTCTGTTAAAATTGCAGGTGGTAAGGCTAAAAAATAATTTAAGTTTTTCATGGTGATAGGGTTTATAGGGGCTGGTCTGTTCTCAAACTGGCTTTTTTATTGAAATTCCCAACTCTTGACAGAGATAGTAGTTGGTCATTTTTTTTCTTGAAAAGAATAAGGCAAGACAAACAGAAAGAACTTGTACTTCTGGTGGTTATATTTGAAACCCCACTGCCGATGGTGAAAGTTTAATTCGACCTGCTGTCTGCGTATTTACATTACATAATGATTGTAATGCACAACCAATTACTTTTTCAGGAAATTCTCTGATTTCTAAATCTTGCGGAATGACTTTAACTTTATCTATTTGCTTGAAGAAATATGGAGTATTCGTAGCCTGGCATTCTGCTTTAAGGTTTCTTCCCCAATCTGTATTGAATGGTCTTTTGCCGGGTCCACTTTCACCGCCTTGTATAACCCAGTCTATCTCACCAGTCTGCAACCAAGGAAGTAAAGTAATATTATCAAGCTGTGGCTCAACAGATAAGAACCTCTTGCCCTTTACCTTTAGCAATTGCTCGATTAGAGTAAATGAGGTAGCTTGATTGACTGGCGAAGTCCCGAACATTACATTGACTGGAGGATTTAATTTCCAGCTATCAGGTATATATTTATCGATATTGCTTGGTCTTTTGGTAAGTAATAGGAACATCAGGTTTGGATACAAGCCATTTGAAATGTTATCGAAGAATATTTGCCTTAGATCGCCTGTGTTTTCGGTCATTTGATTGCCCTTGCTGTCAATGAGCGGCATTGGTTTTTCAAATATGTCCATCATAGATCCAACAAAGACTTTATGTATTTCTTCGGCTTTCTTAGCTAGTTTTTGATATTTTAATAAGTCCGTCCAGACTGCTTTTATCTTTTTCCTGGGCTTATCATTACCCCAGACATCATTGCCCCATCTTTTTGATAATGCTGCTGCATAACAGTGATCACAGCCCTCGTGGACTTTAGTGCATCCCCACCAAAGATTAGCTGTATGTGTTGTCCATTCTATTGTTGAATTTTTTGCCATAAGTAGTTGATTTTTCATTTACTACTCATATTCTCAATGCACGAAAAAGTTTATCCCTTAAAAAAATATTTAAAATTAAAATCGGTTTGGTTATCTTTAAATGATAAGGAAGTGTGGATGTGAACATTCATTTTTCAATACAAAATATAATGGCAGACACTCAAGATTACATTTGGTATGCTAGCTATGGTTCTAATATTTTAGAAGAGCGATTTCTCTGTTATATCAGAGGTGGGCAACCTTTAGGGTCAGTCAAAAATTATCATGGTTGTACTGATAAATCATTGCCTATTGGTAAGGAAGAAATTTACATTAACAGTGAGCTATATTTTGCGAAAAAATCAAAATCTTGGGACAATGGTGGAGTATGTTTCATAGAGATAAATTTCTCTCCAACATCAAAAACTCTTGGTAGAATGTATTTGATTACGAAAGCGCAGTTTATAGATATAGTAAGACAGGAAACTGATAATAAAGGAACTCTGATTATTGACTTTGAAAGAGCTATTAATGATGGTTCATTAGTTTTTAACCCTGGCTCTTGGTATGGAAAAATAATTTATTTGGGAACCCAAAATAACTATCCAATATTTACATTTACCAACGAAAATAATATTCAGAAGGTAAATCAACCGAACGAGAAATATTTGAAAACAATAATAAGAGGTATTCAAGAAACATATGATCTAAGTGTTGCTGAAATCACTGAATATTTTGTTAGTAAAAAGGGAATTGAAGGGAATATAGCAATAGGGGAACTAACAAAAATTATAGAAAGTGCTGACAAATAGTCGGCTGGCAGTTTTAAAATTTATACCATTGCGGTTCATAGTTAGAAAACAAGCGTCAATTCTTCGGGAACTGAATATACTGGACCTCCGGTACCTGTCTTTTCAAATCGCCATCAACGATTGCAATATTTTCCTGTAATAGCCTATTTACTTCGGCTGAAATTATTTCGTGATTACCTACATTAAGAGCCTTCATAATTTCCATCTGGTTTTGCAATACAGTCCTGAGCATCGCAGTATTTGAATGCAACATTTTCATAGTTGCTATTGGGAAGTCTAATTTACTTAAATCCTCGTTTGTCATGTGCGTTTTTTTACAATTCTAATAATAAAATTGAACTGACAATTCCATAAATGCTTTTACAAGGAACCAAGATATAATAAAATTTACATTTTTTTTGACGAATGTTTCTTAATTTCAATAAAGTATTAAACGCTAAAAAGCTGCGTTCAAATAAATCTTACTTCTGATGTCATCAAAATGGTATACAGTCGACTGCGAGGATTGCAGATGCGAAATTTCGGTTCATGAGGACTGGAGCAGAGCACCTACCTTATGCAAGTCTTGTTTACAGGAAAGAAAAGACAAGTGGTATGATAAATCCTGTAAAGGTTGCGGCAGCACAATTCGCATAAATACAGAATGGGACAATCCACCCTCCCTTTGTAAAGGCTGCATGGATAGAAAAAAGAATGACTGGTATGAGGTAAGTTGTACGCATTGTAGAACATCAATAAGTGTTCATCGTGACTGGGACAGCAAACCCACACTTTGTAAATCCTGTATTGAACGGGAAAAAGCAAAGTGGTATCATAAGTCTTGTAAGCATTGTGGAACAAGCATGAAGGTATGCTCAGATTGGGATAGCGTACCTGATCTCTGTAAATCCTGTATTGAAAGGGAAAAAGCAAAATGGTATCATAAGTCTTGTAAGCATTGTGGAACAAACATGAAGGTATGCTCAGATTGGGATAATATACCGGATCTCTGTAAAACCTGTATTGAACGAGAAAAAGCAAAGTGGTATCATAAATCTTGTAAGCATTGTGGGACAAGCATGAAGGTTTGTAAAGATTGGGATAGTATACCGGATCTTTGTAAATCCTGTGTTGAACGAGAAAAAGCAAAATGGTATCACAAAGCTTGTAAGCATTGTGGGACTGACTTAAAGGTTTGTAAAGATTGGGACAAGATTCCCGACTTGTGTAAATCTTGCGTTGCAAAAGAAAAAGCAAAATGGTATGATAAGTCTTGTAAACACTGCGGGACTACAATGAAGATAAATAGAGAATGGGACAAAGCCCCTGACTTATGTAAACCTTGCGTAGCAAAAGAAAAAGCAAAATGGTACGAAATTTCGTGTGAATGTTGTAGTAACAAGATAACAGTAAATAAGGATTGGGATAATCCACCTAAGATTTGCAAAAACTGTTTTTCAAGATATGCGCTCAAAGATAAAAGTTGTGAGCAATGTGGTAAAGGGTTTAAGTTAACCACAAAACTGCAAATTCGTTGCCATCAAAACGGATGGAGTTTACCTTCTATATGCCCTGAATGCAAAAACGATGCGCTACTAATCAGAGGTGCCATCGGTTCTTTGAGAGACCAGTTTCCTTTTGCATTAGAAACAACTATTGAACAAAGAGGTTTTATTTTTACAGATAAAGTCGCAGTTGTTCGGAGTAAAAAAACCAGAGAGATTGTAGCAGAAGTAAAGATGGACACTCAAGGCTTTTTCTTTGTCGAACGCATAGCCGTTGCCACAAACTTTAAGACAAAAGAAAAAATATCAAAGACATTTGAAAGTGTTGATGGTTTTTTCTTCCCTGAAAGATCTGCTACAACAAGAAACTATGATTCAAATGAAAAAACTCACAAGACGAAAATTGTTGAAGAAGGTTTTTTCTTTCCAAAACATTTTGCCGAAACAAAACGGATAGATAACAACGACGATACGGTGATACGATCAAAAGAAGGTTCAAGAGGATTTATTTTTAAGCAAAAATATACCGACACGAACAAAAAATAAATTTAGAATAGATTCCGATATTTCTACTGCTATTCTCAGAGTTCTAAGATGCATCTCAAAGGTGTAGGTAGGTGAAATATTACTTGTAATCCACAAATGAAATAAGTATGACGAATAGTCAACCATTTTTTATAGAAATTGAAATCGGGACATACTGTAATCGTACTTGTTCTTGGTGTCCAAACGGGTGGGACAACAGAGGAAAGAAAAAGGACTTTATGAGTCAGGAACTTTGGCAAAAAATTATTCTGGATTTAGGGAGAGAGAATTATGCTGGCTGGTTGGCATTTCACAATTACAATGAACCATTAGCGGACCCAAGTATATTTGACAAAATAACATTTGTAAATGAGAAACTGCCTAATTCAAAAACGGCAATTTACACAAACGGGGACTATCTAAATTCCAAGACTGCCTCAAAGTTGATAGAACTGGAAATAAAAGAAATTCGCGTTACACTTTATCCAAAACAGAAGGAAATATTCATTCAACAAACAGACGACAAAATCCATCAATTAATTTCTGATTTGAATTTCAGCCTTGAAAAACAAATTATCATTGACGGGAAAAGAGGAAGGGAAACAAAGTTTAAGATAAATCACACGACATTTCACATTATAGTTCCAAACATTAAGGGCTATACTGACAGAGCAGGAAAAGTGGAAATTGACGAACTAAAACTTTATTCTATTCGACAGCAACCATGTTACCTTCCAAGTCATTCGGCAGCCATTGACTACAAAGGCAATCTAAAACTTTGTTGCCAAGTTTATGATGTTGACACTTCCGAGTATTCAAACTATAACATTGGCAGCATCAACAATACAAGCTTTTGGGATTTATGGAATTCCGACAAAATGAAGAATTTTAGAACTAACGCTAATCAAGGACGGTTTGAATCGATGAAAGTTTGCCAACTTTGCTCTCACTCAATTTCAGAAGAACAAATTAAAAACATGCATTCCTTACAATGATATTATTAGTCGGCTCCCCATGTTCAGGAAAATCAACTATTGGACGCCTGTTATCAGAGGCGACCAATACCAAACTTGTAACATTGGACGAGTTCATAAGAAACTCAGTGAAGGAGAACAACATAATGGAAGGTGATATTTTGACCGATGAATTTATTGACGATGTAGTGAATGAGTTTTTTACTCAAATGATTTCCGATTCAACAAGACAAACCGTCATTTACGAATTACCATACCATGATTACAGTCAGTTATTCCGAGATGGTTGCATACCAAGTCAAGCATTGATAATCGGTTTTTATGCTTCATATCAAACAATATTGGCAAGAAATAGAGCAAGGAAATTAGTTGAGCGAATTCCTCTAAAGTATCTTGAAAGAAGTCATGATTCGATCCAAAGAGAAATTCAAAACAAAAGGATACATTTTTTTGATACAGGAGAAAAGACGACCGATAGTATTATCAATGAAATCATAAACCTAATTCCGAAACATGATTAATCAGACAAATGTAAATTGGCTATTGCGATATGTTTTAGAGTTGAACAGCCAGTTCATATCTGTTTCTTCAAATGAGAAAGATGACTACAGCGAGGATAGAATAAAAATATTTTTTCACAAAGAAAGACTTTCTTACTTTCTGCAAGGCTATGATGAAAAAGTAATTCCAATTACATTTGAAATCTGGCCCAGTTTATCTTGTGATGCAAGGTGTCCTTTCTGCACTTACTCATTAAACAACGCAAGAAAAGAGGCTGACAAATCACAAGATATTTATTTAGCGGATACAGACAACTACAAGAACATTCTTTCTCAATTTAAAGAAGCAGGTGTAAACTCCATTATTCTTACCGGGGGGGGTGAACCGCTCATTAATCCGAAACTAGTCGAAATTGCAATGCACATCAACAAATTAAACCTTTCATGGGGAATGTTCACTCACGGAATGTTATTAAATGAGGACAACATAAATGGTCTGCTTTCATCTTCGCCAAGATTTGTTAGAATCAGCATAAATGCAGGAAGTGCGTTAGGTCACAAAAGAGAATACCGTATAGGTATGCACACTTACGAGTTAGTTAAGAATAACGCAATAACTGCGGCGAATATTTCTCATCAATACAAAAAAACTATAGGTCTTGGGTATGCAGTTAATGGCAAAACAAGTGACGAAGAACTTTTAGGTATGAAAAATTTTATAACAGAAGTAATGGAACAATCTAAAGGTGGCTTAGCATCCGTTTCTTTCAGACCTAAAGTAATCTATTATAACAATATAGGAGAACCTTCGATCCAGCAACCAAATGCAAATTCATTACCTAACCTAATCAACAAAATTGAAGAGTTGGTTGTTTCTCCATTGCAAGAAACATTTAAAAACGAACTAAAGATTGATTTCAAAAAAGGAATGTTCCGAAGACTCTATAACAATATGATGCCAAGTAATTCGATTGCAACAGGATGGACCGGTTCTATTGACGAGAAAGGCAGAGCATATATTATTAGTGAGTTAAACGGCTCTACATGGATAAATTCAGAATTAGGCAATTTTGGAATCAATGACTTTTCTGATGTTTGGCAAAGCGACAAAAGGAAATCCATTGTATCAAAATATTCAGCAGGAGAATTATTAGCGCCAACTCATAATAAATTAAGCCACATTGACGAAACGCTGAAAGAAATAAGGGGGCATATCGGCATAATGAATGAACAGGAGGTTAACTCTTTTTTTCACTTGTTAGAAAAAGAACAACTTGCTAAACCGAAAAATTGGGATTTCCTCTAATGAAAAATATTCTGATATACTCAATTCCTTTTGGGTTTGGTCCAACAGGAAAGGCTATTGCGATTGCAAACCAGCTATCGGCTTTTAATAATGTTACATTGACAAGTTTTAAGCATTCGCTCCAAATTATAGGAGAGAATGACAGAATAAATGTTATTGATTGTAAGACAAGAAATTTTTCAGAATGGGACACGGAAATATTTCAAACAACTGACTTACTTATATCAATAATGGATTTGAGGCTGATAAATTATGTTTCTGAGAACTTTCCTCAAATAAAGACTGTTTTTATAGATAGTCTTTTCTGGTGGAGAAAATCATTGTTAGATATCCCGTTTCAAAATTGCGACTTGTTTCTTTTGCAAACTTTCCCTGGCGTAAAAGAAAGAATCGAAGATGTTCCCAAAATTTATCGGAATAAATTTATCGAAGTAAGCCCAATACTATCTGAGAATAAAATACCAGAGAGAAATATAAACAAAATAGATAATTTTCTCTTGCATTTTGGTGGGGTCAATTCGCTCATTGCTCAATGGGAAATGTATAAACAGTATTTTGAGTTTATTAGTTCAATAGTTATCAATTATACTAAAGCTCATAATTCCATTTTGACTGTTACTGGAAATATCGACTTAATGAAACACCTGGAAAATTACTTTCCATTAGAAGAGAATATTGTGTTTCAATGTTTAGATAATGCCGAGTTCCATAGAAAACTTAGTAATGCAAAATTATTTGTTTCTACTTGTGGCATAGAGGCAACCTATGAGGCGTTTAATTATCTAATACCAACAATATTTTTACCCCCGGTTAATAGCACCCAACTGTATCAATTAATGTCTTTTATTTCTTTAGAATTTCCAGTTGTCATTTCTGAAACTTTAGTAGATAATTTCAAGAAAGTTATTCATGAGAAATTTGACTACCACACAGAAACAACGGAAATAGCTAAAGCATTAAAATGTACCATAGACAACAATTCGGAAAGAATAATATTACAAACATGCTTGTACTCCTTTTTTGACTATATCGAAACCTCAAGCGAAAACAGGCAAAAACTATTGATGAAACAATCTGATTTCTTAACCCGATCACCCAATAAGTGGAAAGATGTTTTGGATGAAGCAAACCTTCTGCGATAAAATTGAAAACTGATGATGAAATGCAATTGAAATACAGTTTTTATATGTAAATAGTCGAACAAAATATCAAAAAATGTTTCAAGATGGAACTATAGACCATTGTTTTAGTCAGTTTTCTCCCAAGCAGCTTTCCCGTTGTATTTGACAAATGACATTGCAACAATTTCTGCCTGTTTATTTAGTTCCTTATTCTTCAATCTGAGATGGACTGCCCGAACTAATTGATATGTTCCCCTCATTCCATTGTATGATCGGTTTGCTTCGGTTTTAAAACCTGCCTCATTAAGTTGCTCAGCCAGTTCTTTGGCATTCATTTTTTGCCCTTTCTCTGCAAGAGTGGTAGCTAAGTTTGTAATAAAATCAATTTTTTCATCCATACTCATATATCTCGGCGATCTTTATTTATGTATAATAGGTTGAGTTATTCGGCGATTCTTGTGAAAAAATTAAGAAAGGTAAGATAATTTCAGAAATATTTATTCTGTTTTGGCGTGAATATAGCAACCATTCCAAATCATGCTTACTTTTATCGATGTTCTTTTGAACCAAAAAAAGCTTTTGTATTATGAACGGTCAATCATTAAATATTTTACAAGAAACACTGCATAGACTAAGGGAAATAATTCCTACAGCATTCACTGAGGACAAGATAAATATAGAACAATTAAGGCAGGTATTAGGAGAAACAGTGAACACTGAATCAGAAAGATATCAGCTTTCCTGGGCTGGGAAGGCAGACGCTTACAAAATTCTGCAATCTTCAACTACAGCAACTTTGATACCCGAGCCGGAAAATTCAGTCTACTGGGAAAATAGTAAACATATTTTTATTGAAGGTGAGAATCTTGAAGTATTAAAAGTTCTTCAAAAGTCTTACTATGGAAAAGTAAGGGTGATATGTATTGATCCACCCTACAATACCGGGTCTGATAGTTTTATTTATCCCGATAAGTTTTCAGAAACTAAGGAGGAATATTTAAAACGATTAGGAGAAAAAGATGAAGAAGGATTTTTAATGAAGGAGGGTTATTTCAGACCCAACCGAAAAGAAAATGGTCAGTTTCACTCTAATTGGCTATCAATGATGTTGCCGAGACTTTTCCTTGCCCGCAATCTTCTACATGAAGACGGATATATTTTCGTTTCAATAGACGACAATGAGCTTTCTTCATTAAAACTACTTATGGATGAAATATTTGGTGAGGAGAATTTCAGAAATATCCTATTAGTGAGACGATACGATAAAAATATTAACACTCAATTTTTAGATGAAGGGTTAAAGTCTTTTAATACAGGAGCAGAATATGTTTTGATTTATTCAAAAAGTTCATCATCAAGAATGAACCCTGTATTTCGCGAAGCTTCTGAGGAACGAAAAACGCAAGGTTATTGGAAAGGTTTTTGGAATGATGCCGAAAGAAAAACAATGCAGTATGAATTGCTTAGTGTTGAAATTAAAGTTGGGCAATGGAAGTGGAAAGAAGATGTTGCGCAAGAAGCCGTAAAGAACTATGAGGAATACCTTACAAAGTTCTCTTCAAAAATGACCATTGAGGAATACTGGAAAAATACAGGTTCAAAAAAGAAATTCATTCGTAGAAACCCTGAGGGTAAAGGAATGAATAAAGGAGTTGAACATTGGATTGCGCCAAGTGATAAAATACTTAGAAATACCCTATGGCAAGATGTTTTTGCTTCAAAAGTGCCTCAGGGCTTTGATGTCCCGTTCAATAACCCGAAGAATCCAGATTTAATAAAACTGCTGATTGAAATAGCGTTAGGTGATTTAACTCAAGGTATTGTACTTGATTTTTTTGGTGGCAGTGGGACCACGGCACATGCTGTTTTAGATTACAATAAGGAGAAGGAGGCTAATTTACAATTTATTACGGTTCAGCTACCTGAGCTTATTGATATTAAAGACGAAGCTTACTCAAAGGGGCACAGGTATATTTCAGATATAACGAGAAAAAGAATAAAGGATGTACTTAACAATGCCCTCGCCAATAAAAAAGGGAAAATTCAATTTAATAAGGAAGAGGAACCTGTGGGATTCAAGTCATTCAAGTTAAGCCCCTCTAACTTCAAAATTTGGCGTGGTGATATGATTCAATCTGAAGAAGATTTGACAGTGCAAACAAATCTTTTCAAACAACCAGTTAAAGGCAGTCCCAGGGAATTAAATCTATTGTGGGAATTGATTATTAAATATGGTTATCCTTTAACTGTGGATTTAGTCGAATATAAGGTTGACAAAGCAACGATTTATTTAGTATCTGGTAACAAACTGGCAATAGTTTTAGATAAATATTCTGATGCTATTCAAAAGAAATTAATTGAATTGAAGCCTAAGACGATAATATGTATGGATTCACTTTTCAATGGTGATGATTGTTTAAAGACAAATGCGATACTAAAGCTCGAACAGGAGGCAATATCATTCCATTCAATTTAATAATTGACCATGAAAATATCCGTTCAGAAAATAAAATGTAAAGAAATCGCGTCTTATGCGGAATCTAAAAGGGAACAACCTTTTTTGATCGTAAAATATCAGTTCTTTTATGAAACTGAAAATTTTGATAAGTCGATTCTAAATAAAGTAACCACGGCTGCTGAAAAATTGGCAAACGCTGTAAACGATAAAGCTGCAAATGATTCGACAGCAAAAAGGTCTGCTAAAAGAAAGATGAGCAACGCAGTAGCCGGAATATTGGCGGAATATTGTTGGAAAAACTTTTTGAATTCTGTTTCTTTAAGCTTGTTGGTAAAAGAAACAGAGTATGAACAAGCAGCTTCTCAAATTGATTTGGAAACGATAAAAACAAAGAAAACAATTGAAGTAAGGTCATCTTTTCCACGCAATGGAATTGAATTTGCTTTATGTAGCCCAAAACATGAGTTTGACATTCTCGGCCCTTACAATAATGATTACAAACCCGACGAGCCTCAAAAAGATATATATTTAAGAACACTTTTCCATGTCCCAACTCCAATTGCCTTTTTAGATGAATACAAGAAAGATGGCTTTATAGCATATTTAACCGGAGGCGCTACATGGGCTATGATGGCTGATGATAAAATTGCAATCGAAAAGAACCTGATACCGGAAGACGATTTTGGGGATACAGAGGTTGAATCAACATATCGAGTTGTGCCTTTTAGCAGGGCTTTAGATTGTGATGCGATATATAAAGAAATTAATAAGGACTAATTAATAGGACAAATTCAAGATGAAATTACAATTTGACAAAAATCAGGGCTATCAACTTGAAGCGATTCAATCTATAATTGATTTGTTCGAGGGACAACATTTGAATAAATCGGATTTTGAGTTCTCGATTTCCGATACTGGAAGAGGAAGCATTCAATTCTCTGAATCAGGTGTTGGCAATAAGCTTATTCTATCTGAAGGAGATTTACTAGCAAATTTGGTGAGGGTTCAAACTACAAACCAACTAAGATCAGATGAAATTTCGACGGCATTAGAAAAGTTGTGGTATACCGATGATAGCGAAATAAAAGGCCCGGTAAAAAACAAAACGGTTATAGCTGATTTCCCTAATTATTCTGTTGAAATGGAAACAGGTACTGGGAAAACTTATGTATATCTACGCTCAATTTACGAATTAAACAAGGTTTATGGGTTTAAGAAGTTTGTTGTTGTAGTTCCGTCAGTGGCTATTCGTGAAGGTGTTTTGAAAAGTCTCCAAATAACCTTTGATCACATGCAGGAGATATACGAAAATCAACCTTCAGAATTCAAAGTCTATGATTCTGGACGGTTAGGAGAATTAGGAAATTTCGCCAAAAACAATGAAATTCAAATCTTAGTAATAAACATTGATTCGTTTACTAAGGATGCTAATGTCATAAATCAGATAAGAGAAAATGGAGTTAAGCCGATAGAATACATTCAGAAATCCAATCCGATAGTAATTATTGATGAACCTCAGAATATGGAAACAGATATTCGTAAGAGAGCAATCTCAAATCTTAATCCATTGTTCACCTTGCGGTATTCAGCTACTCATAAAAACTTGTATAACCTTGTTTATAAGTTAGATCCGGTGAAAGCATATGATTTAGGGTTAGTTAAACAGATAGAAGTTGATTCAGTTATCGCAAAAAATGACGGTTCTGGGGCTTTTATAAGCGTAGATAGTTTTAAAGCCGCAAAACAGTCAATTACTGCAAAAATTACACTATTTGTCAATGAAGGTAGTGGAGTGCAAAAAAAACAAGTTACGGCGAAAATTGGGGATGATTTATACAAACTCTCAAAAGAATGGAATATTTATAAAGATGGTTTTGTAATTAATGAGCTTGATGCTGATAATGGATATATTGAATTTTCAAGTGGCAAAATTGTTTACAGAGGACAAGCTGTAGGAGGTCTTACTGACCAAATTTTAAAAGAAATGGTTGACGCAACAGTAGAAAATCATTTTAAAAAAGAAAAGGAATTTAGAAGTTTGGGTATTAAAGTTCTTTCTTTATTTTTTATAGATAGAGTAGCAAATTATCGCAGCTACGATGAAAACGGCATTTCAGGCAAGGGTAAATATGCTTTGTGGTTTGAAGAAAGTTTTACAAAGTGGCAAAATATGCCGGCTTACAAAGGATTATTTAGTTACAACGCAGAAGAAGTTCACAATGGGTACTTCAGCCAAGATAAAGGCAAAATGAAAGACAGTAAAGAAGGAAAGTCTAACAAGGCTGACGATGAAACCTTCAAACTGATAATGCAAGATAAAGAAAGGCTATTAGATACTGCCACCCCTCTTCGTTTTATTTTCAGTCACTCAGCTCTTCGTGAAGGATGGGATAATCCAAA
Organism: uncultured Flavipsychrobacter sp.; assembly: GCA_964493865.1. Classification (GTDB taxonomy): domain Bacteria; phylum Bacteroidota; class Bacteroidia; order Chitinophagales; family Chitinophagaceae; genus Nemorincola. The sequence goes on along the minus strand of CAZBPS010000013.1, from coordinate 18,717 downwards.
TGTATTTCAAATATGCACACTGAATGAGACGAAATCTGACATTAAAAAAAGGCAAGAAATTGGAAGAGGTCTTCGCCTGTGTGTTAATAACTCTGGTATAAGGAATTTGGATAGAGCAATTAACCGACTAACTGTAATTGCCAACGAAGCATATGAGAGCTTTTCAAAGGCATTACAAAATGAAATTGAAGAAGATTGTGGTGTAAAATTTGAAGGTCGAATAAGAAACGCAAGAGCAAGAACAACAGTAAAATTAAAAGATAAATGGCTTGAAGATGCTTTGTTTTTAGAATTGTGGAATAAAATCAATTATCGTACGGAATATAAAGTTAATTACAATACTCAGCAATTGATATCGAACTGTGTTGTAGCATTACAAGCTATGCCCGCTATTGAGAAGCCTGTTTTATATCGGGAGAAAAATGTTGCGAAATTCATAAGAGATGATAAGGGCAACCTTATCGAATTAGGCGGTGAACAGAAGGGTTCAAAAGAACGAGTGGTGAAGGATGCTAATTATGAAGTGCCAGATTTTGTTTCTTACATACAATCTAAAACAGAACTAACAAGAGATACCATTACAAAGATTGTAGTACAATCGAATCGCTTGGCTGAAATATTCAACAACCCGCAATTGTTCATGGATACCGTTGTCAAAATAATAAAACAGGAGTTTAATAAAATCAAAATCAACGGCATTCAATACGAAAAAATAGCAGGGCAAGTTTATGAAATGAAACTTTTTGAGGCAGCCGAAATCGAACAATATTTAGAAAATCTTCTTGCTGTTAAAAAACAAGCAAAGACACTTTATGACTATGTTACTATTGATTCATTAAGTACTCCAGAAAGAAAATTCGCCGAAGATTGCGATACAAGAGATGATATTCTGTTTTATGTTAAACTCCCCAAATCTTTTCAAATTAAAACGCCAATAGGAGCTTATATACCTGATTGGGCATTGATAAAAAAAGAAGACGGAGATGAAACCAGAATTTATTTTGTTGCTGAAACTAAAGATGCAAAAGCTGTAAAAGATAAAACTCTTTTAAGAGATAGTGAGCGATTGAAAATTGAATGTGCAGAAAAACATTTTAAAGTTATTGAAAATGTTAGTTACAAAGTAGTTAGTTCCGTAAGTGAATTGAAACCATCCAAACCAACCGACCATGACTGAAAAAAAAACTCTATTTGAAAAGCTAAGTAAAAAACGGGAGAGAGATTCAGAAGTTTTAATGGATTGGGAATATCGTGGAATTTGGGAAACAGCTATAAAAAAATACTCCGGTAAGGCTCATTTTATTTATGAGTTACTTCAAAATGCTGATGATGCCAGGGCAACTTGGGTGGAATTTCATTTAGATAAAGAAGGATTGTGGTTCAAGCATAATGGATCAATCAGATTCTCTGTATCTGATGTTGGAACAGCTAAAGAAGACACTTTGAGTGGTAAGCTTGGGCATCTAAATGCAATAACAGCCATTGGTAACTCAAACAAAATTGACGAGCAAAAAATCGGAAAGTTTGGAATAGGATTTAAAGCAGTATTTGCTTACAGCCATACTCCGCATATCTATGATGAGCACTTCAATTTTAAGTTACAGAACTTTATTGTACCCTATCCAATTGATCCAAATTTGGAAAAAGTAAAAAAAGGTGAAACTGTATTTTATTTTCCATTTAATCATCCCGAAAAAAATGCAGATGAGGCATTTAAACAAATTGAAGAGAAACTTGATAATTTATTTCAGCCAGTATTATTTCTAAGTAATTTAAAAAAAATTACTTGGCAATCAGTAGATAAAAAAGGCTCTTACTCTAAATCAGCGCCTATTGATTTTCAAAATTTTGGAGGCATTGACGGATACCTTATAAATGTCAATAATAATTCCAAAAAAGAGAAGCTATGGATTTTCACCACAGAAATCCTTCACGCTATATTGAAATCAAAGCATAAAATTTCCGTTGGTTTTTTTCTCCTCGATAATAAACTTGAAACTGGTTTTTCTTATGAAGCCTTTTGTTTTTTTCCAACCAAAGAAGAAACAAATTTGGGATTTCTCATTCAAGCCCCTTTCTTATTAACCGACAATAGAGAGGGTATTAAAACAGACGAAAGTTGGAATAATGAATTAATAGAACAGGTCGCAAATTTAGCGGCTAATTCAATCTTGTTTTTAAAACAACTTGGCATTAAGGAAAAGACTTTCTTGATTGATGATACGATTTTAGATCTTATACCGTATGACGAAAGTAAATTTGCTGATAGAAAAGATAAGATTTCTTTTAAGCCATTCCTAACATCTATTCGCGATAAATTTCGGACAGAGCAAATTATACCAGGGCGTAATGGGAAATACTTTAAATTAGAGAAAGCATTTTGGGCATCTGACCCGGAATTAGCGGAACTTTTTTCTGATTCCCAAATCAGTGAATTAATGGAATGTCCAAATTCTGGGTGGGTCTTTTTAAGTAAAGGTCAGAAACAGTTGAATCAGGCAAATAAACAATTAGAGTCTTACATTAGTTCAATAGTAAAAGAGACATTAGATCCCAAGAAGCTATTGAGAAGAATTTCATCGAAATTTATTGAGGGACAAACGGACAAATGGCTGATTAAATTTTATAGCTATCTGGTTGGTAGGAAGCACCTATGGGACGATAAAGATAAACTTGCATTAAAAAGACCAATCCTTTTAAATCAAGACAGAAAGGCAGTAGTTCCTTTCAACGACTTACTAACGACACCGAACATTTTCTTGCCTGCAGAAAACCATACATCTTACGATACAATCTACAAACCGTTATTAGTTAGTGAAGAAGCCCTTGAATTTTTTAAAGGACTGGGATTAGACAAGCCTGACCTGAAAGCCGAAATTTATAAAACCATTATTCCGCAGTACAATGAAACATTTGACTTTAACGATAGTGAAAAATTGATAGAGCATTTAGATGCATTTTTGAGTTACTTTGAAAACGGAACTGCTATAGCTCAATCAGATCTTATAAAAAGTTTGACAGACATAAATTTCATAGCATGTCGGAATAAAGCGAAGCCAGCTACCCGGTGGTTTGCTTTACCGAAAGAAGTGTATTTTAATTCTGAAAAATTGAAATTCTACTTTTCTGACTGTGATAACATTTATTTTCTTGACGAAGATTTCTACATTGATTATCTTACTGGTAATAAGAAAGATGCTTTTTATGATTTCCTCAAATCATTAGGTGTAAGCAATATCCCACGACTAATAATAACTACCGAATTCGCCTCAACAGAAAACAAAGAAAGATTCGGGGTGGAACATCATGAGGTTTCAAATAAATACTACCAATACCAAACTACTTCAGATAAAAACTTAGAGGGTATTGATGAGATGGTTCAGAATATTGATCTTTCAAAGTCATCTATACTTTGGGATTATCTCTTAATATTAACTCAGGGGAAAGCAATTTCTACTCTTAACTATTTTTTCAAAGGGACATATACTTTTTACCCGAAAGGTTATTCTTCAAATCGTTCCGTTTTTTTCCTTTCTTCTATTGCATGCACACTTCAATATGAAGGATGGCTTTATGACAAGAATGGCAATATTCAGGTTGCTCATACTTTAACGAAGGAAACCTTAAACGAGGCTTATAACCTTGAAGATCCATTCGCTGATGTGCTTTTAGAATTTCTGGGTATTCATAATCCCGATGCTAATCTAAACTTGACTGATTCTCAAAAGCAAGCTCTCTCGATCGGTCGAAAGTTAATTGACGAGGGTGTCACGCAAGGTGAATTAGACGAATTTATAAATATGATTGCGAATCGGAAGCGATCCAATAGCGATGAAAAATCTACTGGAGAAGGCACAACAGTGGAGGAAGAGGATATTGATGCCATGCTATCAAATTTACGAAAGGGCATAAAGAAGAAGAGGCACTTATCGGAAAAGGAAGTCAGTCAAGGAAATGAGGATATATCAAGGAAAGAGCAAGAAAAGACAGACGAAAATGATGAACCGCAATCTGATCAAGACGATTTTTCTAAGCCTTCTGTAGATTTACAAAAGAAAATCAATAGGCTAAAGGAACAAACAGAAGCTCAAATAGAAGACCTTACTCGAATTGAAAAATTAAATGAAATTGCAAATAACAGCGAAATATATTCCTATGCGTGGTTCAAATCATTGATTGAATTAGAATACCTGAATAGCTCAGAGGCTAATTCACAGGGTAAACAGTTTTCGATTCAGTTTACTAAAGTTGAAAAAGAACCTGATACTGAAAGAACACTAATTTTAAAACACCCCAATAGATATATACCTCAATCGATAGAGGATATTGGCGACATTCAAATAAGAATTTATCTGGGAGACGAATCGCATTCTGTGACGGTTGAAGTTGTTAGTGTTAAGGAATACACATTACGAGCAAAGCTTAAAAAATCGGTTGATATTTCGCAGATAGACCTTAATAAGGTTAACAGAGTCGTTATAGACATTAAAAATCCGGTTTTTATTTTAGAAGAGCTGAGAAAGGCATTTAATAGTTTGAAGTTGGATGATGACTACAACCTACGAGACAATCTTACTAAAAACATTAGATTTATTTTCGGCCCGCCTGGTACAGGTAAAACAACTTATTTGGCAGATAAGGAGATAATACCTTTAATGCGAGAAGATAAAGAGTTGAAGATTTTAGTTCTTACCCCAACAAATAAAGCGGCAGATGTGCTTACTAAACGCATTATTGAAAAAATGGGTAAGGATGAAACCTATTATAATTGGTTAATTAGATTTGGCACAACGGCTGATGCAGAGTTAGAGAATAGCACATTAGTAAGAGACAAAACCTTTGATATTAGAACAAAACCAAGAAACACAACAATTACAACAATAGCAAGGTTTGCTTACGATTACTTCCAGCCAGATGTCCATGATGAGAGACTTCATTTGAAATTCTTACAATGGGACTATATTGTTATTGACGAAGCATCTATGATAAACTTAGCGGCAATTGCTTATGTGTTATTTCAAAAGCCTGAAGTGCAATTTATTATTGCCGGCGATCCATTTCAAATACAGCCAATCACACAAATTGAACAATGGAAAGACCTGAATATCTATAGCATGGTTAAACTTGATAAATTTGTCAACCCGGTTACAGTTCCACATCAATTTGAGATTGTTAACCTGCCAAAGCAATTCAGAAGTCTTCCTACAATTGGATGCCTGTTTAGTCATTTTACCTACGATGGGAATTTGCTAAATCACAGAAAATTTGAAGAACAAAAAGTACTAAAAATTGATGGTCTCAGTTTCAAAGACATCAATATCATTAAGTTTCCAGTTTCAAATTATGAGAGCATTTTCAAACCAAATACCTTAAACAAATCGAATTATCAGGTCTATTCAGCGTTGTTTACAGTTGAATTTATTCAACGAATGGCAATACAAATTGAAAAGACACATAAGGATAAGTTCAAAATCGGTGTAATCTGCCCTTATAAAGCCCAAGCTACCTTAATTGAAAAAGTCTTTGCGCAGCAGCACCTTGAATTTGAAAAAGTGGAAATTCTTATTGGGACAATACACGGCTTTCAGGGTGATGAGTGTGATATTATTATTGCCATTTTTAATCCCGGCGTTAATATTTCAAAATCGCCTAACTCATTTCTCAATAAACAGAACATTTTAAATGTCTCTATTAGTAGAGCAAGGGATTACTTATTTATTTTGATGCCGGATGACAGGACAAAAGACATTGATAATCTTTACAAAATAAAAAGAATTGAGCGACTTGTTTACAAACATGCTGAGAAAAGACATACAGTATATGATTCTGAGCAAATCGAAGAAATTATGTTCGGCAGCAAAACTTATGTGAATGACAATTCTTTCGCCACATCACATCAGTCAGTGAATGTCTATTCTAAACCAGAAAAGAAATATGAAGTGCGTTGTGAGGAAATTGCAATTGATGTGCAAATAAAACCAATCAATTGATTGGTTTTGTAGCTTTCCGCCAACATTCTATAGTAAACTTGGTGATTTCACGCAATTTATGCTGGTTAAAACCGGAAATTATGCGTTCTATGATGATAAAATGGTTATTCCATTAAAATTAACCATGAATTTTCTGCCTTTGCACCTTTGGTACATGAATATTTTTGGTAAATTCTATAACAATCGCCAAATATTATCACCATAACCATAGTGTCCAAAATATCCTTCAAGCTATAATGAAATTTACACCTTAAAATAAGTTGCTTCTTTATCACGGCGCAAGTGTAAATGTCAAAATGGAGCTGGTTTTTATGACACAAAAAAATGTTTTCTCAGAGATTAATTTGGCTTATTGGCTAATTCTTATACGATACCCTTTCGACAGTCGTATATAGAAAAAATAATTTGTGTTGGTCAAAAGCATGTTGATAGACCTCTAAAACGCTTTTTTATAGCAATACGGGTTGATCTACGGGCGTTTGAATGCTTTTTAGTACACTTATGTCATTCAAGCTTTCTTTCGAAATTTCAGCTAGTAAATAGCATTGTATATTTTCTTCATGTGAACGAGTGGAAAATTTAAAAAATTATTTAAGTCTGCGCCCTTTTTTTAAGTAATTAACCATTCGTCCTGTTCCGGCGAAACAAACACACGGTCGGATAATATAATTCCGCAAGATTTTAAACCATTCTTTGGTTTTAAAATATAAGGTAAAAGCATTTGCCTTGAAATGGAAGAGATAAGTTTACAACGATTAAGGGAATTAATACTGGACATTCATTCTTTTGTCGAATTGGGAGTGGAATTTGATACAAATAAAGCGTTGGAATTAGGTTATTCTGAGACCGAAATAGAAATCGCCAGTAAAATATTGGCTATTAACCAAAATAGTAGTCTAAATAACCTGTTTAAAAGTAAAATTCTCTTTTGTAATCCTGATTTTCAGTCAAAAAAAACCGTGTATGTTTATTATGTGATGCTGGCAAAGCTAATTTTTGTCTTTGATGAAGAGTCGGACATTTATAGCCACATTTTTGAAGAGGATCTTGAAGAAAAGGTTAGAGAAACTCAAAAAATCATAACCACAATCGAATACTTTGATGCTAATCCAACCATTTGTGATGTTTACGGCAACCCAATATAGAACGGTTGGAGTCTACATGTAGGGAAATTCATTCGGATCCGGCTAACTTTTTCTCTTTTACCTTCTGATCCAATTCTTTCTTATCATAAAAATTACAAGCCCCGGTGGTTCTGTCAACTACTACAACGATATCAATGAATTTGATATAGTAAAGAACCATTTTCTCCGGCTTTAGTTTGAAATCGTAAAGCACATTTGCAATTTCTTCAATTTCAACACACTTATTTGACATTGATGACAACATTAATCCAGCCAATTTAAGTTCCCTATCAGAATAGCCTTTATTTTTTGCCAATTCCATATCAAATTCAAGTGTGTTAGTATCTGCGCGATGAATACTTTTCACCAATGAAATAAGTCTGTCTTTAAATTCTACTTCCATTTTCATTTTCATTTCTCTTTAGCGTATATATTTTATAGCTCAAATCATCTTGTATGATCGCCGTTTACAGGTGTTTTCAATTAGACTCACCAATATTTCAAACGAAAGAGCATCGATAAAGAATCCAGAGGTCTAACAACTTTTTCAAGTCTTTAATATATAAGCTACAAACAACTTTAATTAAAATGGACATCGAAAATGCAGATAGAATGAGACAATTGATGATTGACATGCACAAGAATGATGGCGTTATTATCATATTTGATACAAAGCTTGCGCAAGAAAAAGGCTATACCAGCGATGAAATACTTTTAGCATTGGATATTATTGATAGAAATCCGGACGTTGACGAAATAATGAGAGCTGCATTACTGGGATATTATCAGGATGATAGTGACATATTGCCGAGGATATATTACATCAGAGAATTAGGTCTTCTGTTTTTTTACTTTTATGAAGCGGACCAGTTCTATTATGGTCTTCGTGACCAAGTGCCGCAATGTATTGATGAGGTTATCGACACATTAAAGTGCAACTTTTAGCTTTTTGTAAATAATTCACCGTTTACAATTCTTATATCTGCTTCATCTATTTTATCGGTTAAGTCTTTTATAAATGGAATATAGGGTTCATAGGGAGTTCCTATAAATTCCTCTATTATTAGATACCTAACAGGGCCATCTTCAAAAGATACCCTGTATTCATTTACAGTTGGATTAAGTGATGTTAATGCTGTAATCCATACTTTCACACCATTAACCCAAGTCATAAATGTATGATTTGCTACTTTCTGGTCTTTTACTTTTACGCTTATAAATTTCATATTTTATGCGGTTATTAATTGTTATAAATATTATGCAGTAGAAATTCCTTTTACAGAATTTCTACCATTGTTTTAGTCCTTCAAAATTTCGCCTATCTTTTTATCCCGGTTTTCTGCTAACCATCTATTGTAGGTATTGTAACTGTCTTTATCAATATAGGTGCTGCAAAAATTTATTTTAAAATTAGCCCACCAATTACTATCGCAATCACTACATTCATACTCTAAATAAGCCTCTCCGTCTTCTGTATTAATAATACAACCATCTTCACCAATATTTTCACTACCACAACAAGGGCAAAATATATCAAAGCTGTCTTCAAAACCTTTGCCAGTTAAATTATCCGGGCTTACTTTTTCTTCTGTATTCATCTTTACTAATAACCAGCCACCTTTTTAATGCCAGTCTTGGTTGCAGCAGAAAAACCATTTACGGAATTTCGACCAGTTTATTTTATGCAGCTATATCATCAGCTTCATCATTATTAAATTTCTGTTGGAAAGCCAATTGCAATTCCTTCATTTGCTCACCATAGTATTCAATATCTTTTTGAACATCTATTAGTAGCTTCTTACCAGCCTCAAAATATTCTTGTTCTATTTCATAGCCATAAACAGTATGTCCTAACATCAATGCAGATACAAGAGCCGCCCCTCGTCCCAAGAACGGTTCAAGGCACCGACCATTCTCTGGACAAAATTGCAACAGAAACAACAGGGGCAAAGCCATAGGAAATGGGGCTGGGTGTTTTCCATATAAGTCATTCATAAACTGGCTATCTGTTGCTGCACTATTAGTAACTACAACATCAAGAAATTCTGTTTCTTTAATAACATTTTTGAATGAGGTGAAAGGTAAACTAACATCTATTTTATCATAGCAGGTTACACCCTTGCTTTCTATCCGTGTTTCAGCAGCTTTAAACGTTACTGTAATATCCTTTTTGGTCGGTATCTCAATGGGTTTATAGTAATAGTCCGATGTTTTAGTAAACCAAAATATAGGTTCATAACTGTTTTCTGGTCTGCGGGTTTTATCACCAGACCTTTTACCACCACCCTTTTTGAGCCAGATAAAAGTATCTTCATAGTGCCAGCCAATTGCACACATAGCTATTATAAAATGTTGCTCCACCAAATGATTTGCTTTCTTATCAAAAGTGCCCTTCATATTCACAAACAGATTTCCTGCAGGTGCAAATTTTTTATAAACTTCCGTATAGGTTTTAACCAAGTTCTTTATAAACTCACTTACTGTTGCTTCCTGTCCCATCTGGTTAGGGTTAGCTTCATTATAATCTATCTGTTTCCAGTAAGGGTGTGAGGTTAAAGAGAAATCAATACTACCATTTTTAACTTCATCCATTTTCCAATTTGACTTGTTGTATAGATTAAGGTTTTTTGGTAGTGATGATGTTGCAACTACTAATGCTGGTTCTGGTTTGGATTTAAATTTGTTTCGCTCAGCAACAACTTGGGCTGCTTTGTAAATCTTATCTACATTAGGACATTTAGTAGCCAGCATTTGTAATAGTTTAGTTCCATATTTTTCATCAATGCGTTTTATATATTGGTACCTTTGAAACTCACTACTTTTTGTGCCGTTGTCTGCTATTTCAATCGCTTTTTCAATAGGTGTCTTTGGTTTTTCTTTGGGTGGTTCTGGTGCTGGTAATGATATTGTAGTTTTTATAGGTGCTCTTGCAACTGGGAGTGTGACTTGTGGTTGAACAGGTGTAACTGTGGGCGGTGTGGGTAATGATATAGGTGTTTCTATAGTTGCTGTTGGTTGACCTGTTGTAACTGGTGTTGGCATTTGTGTTATAGGTGCTGCGGGTTTGGGTGGGACAATTTCTTTTTTGCCCTGGTTTCTGGGTAAGGTGTTGTAAATTATTTCAACCTCCCGGTTTTTTTCTAATAATGTTTTAAACCTGTATTTATTTGTAGCGAATAAAAACAGCGTTCTATATCTTGGTTCTATCTTAACGCGCTGGGCTTTGACATGTGTTGATCCAATTGCTTTTAATATTTTACAAATTCGCCTGCCACCTATACAAACATTATCTTCTGTTAAAAAGGCATTGGTTGTTTGACCATTGATTTTTATGTCTTCTAGTAACGCTTCATCTTCGGCTATCGCAATTGGTGAATAAACATCGTCTTCCAAAAAGGTTATCAGTGATAGCGGAGCCATAAAAACTTTTTCTTCCGTTGTCCAGAAACTAGCTTGTGGTATTTTAGTTTCACTATTCATATTATTAAGTTTATTAGTTTGTGTTAAAATTGAGATATACTATAGCTTTTTGTAATGATTAATTTGTTTGTTATTTCTTTTCTGAATCGATTACAAAATTGAGAATAATTACATTCACAGTAAATTATATTGACATATATATAAATCGTTGTCGGCATAACAATCCTTTTTAATATAACCACGATTGAAAAATTGAAACCGCAATAAAATATTAACCACATTTGGTCGGGTTATAGGATTATAAAATGGTTGTTTATAGCTTTGACAAAAATCATTTATGGCTATTGACAAATACACACTTGTTTTTCAAGGTGAGATCCTTGATATTTATAAATGCTATCAACAATTGAAGAAGGAAAACACCAGTATAGTTTTCAGTCCAGCAGACGAAAAGACAAAATCAGCTTTTCAAAAGTTAGACAACATAACTGGCAACACAGCGGCTACTAGAGACACCAAGAAAACTAAACCTGTCGTAGCGAAGAAAACTACACCAGTCGTAGCAAAGAAGATTAAAGCTAAACCAGCGGTTGTTTTACTATGTGAAATAAGTTATCCAGACTATCGTAAGCATAAGGAAATGTTTACTGACAGAGAACAGCCGCAACTAGTCCGCTATAAGCCAGCGAATATTAAGAATGCTAATGACACCACAACATACAGAGGTAATCTTTATTGTGAGCCAAAAAATGTGAACAAAGCAAAGAAGCTTATTGGTATTGTTCTTCGTCAAAATCCAAAGCTGCAAGTCACATGGCTGTAATTGAGCAAGAAATATTTAGTGATTCATTCCTGGCAGACATTCAAAAGAGCTTAAGCACTTTTGATGAGTTAATGGATATATTTCACAAGAGAAAACATTTTATAACTTTTGAGAAATTCAATTTGTACGGCAAGTTCCCTGATTATACACCCTATAAAAAAGTTAAGCGTGGTGCTATTTACGTTTCTCAAGGCTCACAATTTGGTATTATAACTGACTTTGGTCATCAAAAGATTGTTGCCTCATTAAAAAACGCAAAGCTTTTAGTTAAAGCAGGTAAAAATGAAATGTCGGTGAATATTCCAATGATTGAATTGATTGCAAGGATTCTCGAAGAAAATTCTGATATAAGTGAATATGAGGTTTCTTATGATGAGCCGAAACCTGCACCAAGAAGTAAAAGAAATACAGTAAGCAAAAGAAAATAACGAAATACTCAACGAAGTTGAGACTGAACAAACTTCAGTAATAAAGGACAAGAAAAAAGCCAGTTGAATTTCAACTGGCTTTTTTTGTGTTGGCGTCGCATATTCTTTTAAAAAATGTAAAACTTTTAAAACACTTAACTATAGAATTATTCAGAAGCACACAAAAAACTATAACCGTGTTTCTGAATATAATGTCAAAAACAAAAGAAAAAGTAAGCCGGAACATTACGGTAGCGGTACGAGCTAAGAAAACTAAACGGGTCACATTGGACGATGTAAATGAAATAAACGACCTTAACGATTTAGAAAAAGCTAAACAGCAATTGTTTACTATGCGTAAACAATATAGTGAGATAGTTACAAACCACGGCGAACTTGTACAAAAGCTCCGAAATTGGTTCTTTTCATGGATAGATGATTATAGATTTGGAAGGAATAACGAAGAAACGCCACCTCAAACAATGTCATTAACAGAAATTGAGGTAATGCGTAATGAAGCTATTCAGCTAAAAGACAAATACCAAAAACTGCACCAAGTATTAAACAATTTAGATAAACAAATAAATCTCTGGTTGGGTAACTACCTCAAACAATATTATTACAACCAACTTGGTGGTGGTGAAGTCGGGATGGAAATGTTTGATGAACTATGGACCAAGTTTGAAGAACAATTAGTAATGGAAAAGTTCAACCGTGCCTATAAATTTGATGGTCATAATGAGTTTGGTTTTGAATGGCGGGATTTCACAAGATCAGTACAACCAAAGGTTGTACTGAAGTATAAAAAAGGTAAACCAGAAATTGAATACACCTTGAAAGACTTGTTAATCTATATTCAACCTCATACACAAGGAGCCAACAGGGACCTAAATATGGATATGATTTTAGAAGATGACGAAGTAACATTAGAATAGTAAAGTATTAACCTTGTTTGTGGTTCAGCAAAAGGTGGGTGTGGAAGCTGATTAAATATTTTTCCACGATAACCATCTGTTCAATAACAAGCCACGGGCCAACATAACAGCGGGATTTATTCCCGCTGTTTGCATTTAATAAACTGATTAGAACGCTGGCGCTACTTCGTGCGCCGCTACACTTGAAATTTTCTGAGCCAAAGATTGTATAACAACACAAAGTAAATAACGCTGATTAACTGAGGAAGGAGGAGTGAGAGAAGGGAAGGGATGAAAAGAGTCCTTAACAAGTTCGTTAAAACCTGTTTGGTCATCTCATCCCTTCCCTTTATATTTCGTTAACTGAGTATAGTTATCGGTCGGTCGGTCGGTTTAAAATCAATAGTCATTTTAAACTGGTTTTGCCACTGTTAAGAGTATCTATTCTCCCTAATATACTTCCCGCTCCAAAACTTTATGCCACGGTTATCACTTCGTATATGTCCTCGGTTAGTAGTGATATTTTGTCTTTGTCTGACCTATGATATGTATGCTACCGGTTAACCCTTCATACATAAAAACTATCATTGCCATTTATTGCGTTTCATTTTCAAAGTATAGCTTTTCACTCGCTGTTATCTGGTCTTCATTATTTTCAAACCATTTCTTTAAATCAATATTCATTGCCGTAATTTCTGTTATTATAAATTATATATTATAAAAGATAAATTGTTTTGTCACTTAGTGGATTTTTTATAAAAAAACCTTTACAATAAAAAAAACTGGAGTACAAACTTTTGTTCTTTCTAAGTATATATAAAGTATAACAACAAAAACAACTAATGACAATTACATACACAGCACCAGACGGAACAATGCAATGGTTAGATACGGAAGCCGTTTCTATAGACGATTGTGAAGGCAATACTTATTATTTAGACGATAGTACCATGATGAATGAAGAAGATGAATACCTTTTTATTTATAAAGAACAAACACTCAATTTAGAACAACTTTATCCTATCTGGGTAACTTATGAAAAACAAAGAAATTATTATAAGGCACTTAACAGAGAACAAAAAATAGACGATATACTAAATGATTAAACAAGAACATTCGCAAATTACATACGAACAAGAACCGAGAAAAACAAACAAGTCACCTTTATATTACCACCTGACCTTTACGATAAGTTTTTAGATACGATTGTAGAAAAGCGATTAATGCCAAATGACGTATTCAAACAACTGGTTACAGACTATGTAAAGAATAATGGCTATCAATATAAAATCAACACCGAAGCAAAGCAGAAGGGGTTTATTCTATAGCTATTTTTAGTATTTTTGGTTTATGTGTTATAAAGTATCTACACCAGATAAAGACCAATTAGAAGGTTATTTTGATAAGCAGGAAGTAAAACAATCTTCTTTGTTTGTTGACAGCTTTGAACCATATTTTCACGCTGATGGCTTTTTAAGACCCTACTTACCATTCACAGCAAATGAAGATCCAAACAAAGTTGGTATAGCTCGTTGGAAGCTTCTACCATTTATAGTTAAGAACGAAGAAGAAGCAAAGAAATACGCCAATACCTTAAATGCCAGGTGCGAGGAAGTGTTTGAAAAGTTTAGTTACAAACATTACATAGGAAAGACACACGGTTTGTTATGGGTTAATGGGTTTTTTGAACCACATAGACCAACTCCAAAAATTAGTGTTCCCTACTATGTACAGGCTGAAAATTTTGAGCCTTTTACTCTGGGCTGTATATACTCTAACTGGGTAAATAAAGATACTGGTGAGATTGTAAAGACATTTAGCATTATCACCACACCCCCAAACAAACTATTATCAGAAATTCATACAGAGGGCCAGCGAATGCCTTTAATTATTAAACCAGAAAATAGAACTGACTGGTTAACCGTGAAAAAGAAAGATGACATTATAGACTTGATGAAACCACTCCCAGATGGTTTCTTAACAGGCTATCAGGTAAACAACATTATCAATAAAGAACGGGGTTTAAATACTGCCGATACGCTACTGCCAGTTTAATGACTGGGTTAATCATACGGTGATTTATTTGGCTTATCATTCATAGTTTCGTTCCACTGTTTCATTATTTCCTTTTTCAAAGCTTCAGTTTTGTAGCCTAATTCGTTGGCTTGTTTTAATGTTCCGTCTATACCAGATTGAATTATCTGGCGACTATATAGATCCTTTGCCTTACTCATTCGCTTATAGCTGTCTGATACACCCAAATACAGTTTTGATAACTGGTTCTGTAAGTCCTGCAGTTGTTGTTCGGTTGTCATTAATAGTAACAATGTCTAACCAGTATTTTACGAAAAACAAAACACTCAACCAAATTTGGAATAACAATAAAAAATACTTGACACGCCCAGAGGCGTAAGAAAATACTTATCCACAATATTAAGAAAGCTTGATTAGCAGGTCCTAATTTTAGTGTCCCAAAAATTTACAGCTATGCCTTACGCATTTGAAGGAGCGCACTTTGATTTTGATAAACACCAGCTAAATGATAATCCAACATTGGCAGCACATTTTATTCACTCAATTACAATGATGCGATATAATCAAGGAAAATTAAACTACAATAAGAGTATGACCATTGTAGAGCTATTTGAAGGTAATAAGTCATTCTTTGACGGTGTTAAGTTTAAATACAAAAATGAAAGGCGCTATGACATTGAACTAAAATCCTTGGTAAAAGGATTGGAATGGTTCTTAAAGGGTGTAAACCCTACTTGATGCAGTTTTTGCGTATCTTTCTGAAAAGAAAGCCTTATGACAACCGCTAATAATTTTATTTTCTCTGGACAACTCATTGCTGGCTTTAAGCTAATACCGTTATTTATATGAGGATGTTAGATCCACACGAAAGACGAATTTATAAGCAGATAACAATATCTGGCGACCATTTAAATAAATTCACCGGGTTTTTATCGTACCTCAAACCATACGATGAAACTTTAATAGTTCCATCAGGTAATGCAATTGAAGACAGTACAATATTGAATGATGCATTTGATGATGCTTTGCTGAAAGCAATGAAGGAATTTTTTCCTGCCGCAATAATGCAGTCAAAGACGATGCTGTTTGATGAAACCTTTGTTAACATTCTAAAAGATATTGAAAGTAGAACGGTCAGAGGTTTTCAGGTAATTGTCAGTACAATTTTAGATGAGCTACAGTTATTTGATAACCTGATATTTGACGATTTTGACAAAAACCTTTTCATTCGTTATAAGCTGTCCCCAAACGATCCAATATTGAATACATTGCCAGTTTGCGTTGTCGTTAATTTACCTCCGGAAAGTATTGCTGAATACAAAGAGGCAATATATCCGGTTTAGTAAACACGATAAAGCTGAATAAATAACTAACAAAATCAGCGATGCTTTTTCAATGTAGTCACGCCATCTGGTGGGGTTTTTGCTTTGATATTAATTGGTTACTTTTGATATATGGAAAATATAGAAGAAGAAATAAATCCGATTACCAAATCTGTTGAATATAAAATCTCCAATGAAGAGAACGAACATCTGGTTAAATTGTTAATCGTTTCCGTACCTGATGATACTGAAATTGAAAACATAGATAAAGAAGAATACAAGGGTTTTGTTTTTAGTATCGCTGTTTCGGTAGAACCAGCTTTGCCTAAGGAAATATTCGATGGGCCAAATAAGTTGATTTATGTACTAGGAAACGGGGAAATGAATAATCAACTGGGGTACTTACAAAACAATAAACTTATAGAGTTGGAAGATAGCGTTTTCCTAACAGGAATTCAAGCAACCGTTATATCAGTATTAGCAATTCCGGGTGATACTGGGCACTTCAAATCGTAGTTATGTCAACAATTGATAGAAGCAAGTTTAAGGCTACAAGAATGAATATATTGCGGATTGCAATTTTAGATGGTGATGTGTTCTACAAAGAAAAATTCTTTACCGATTATATAACTAATGTTGAAGATTTTTTAGTGAAGGAAAAGTTGAAATGGGAAAACGATTTTGATGAAGCCGTTAAAGCAAATCCAGAAGATGCAGACGACATTTTTGGTTATTTTGAAGATGATATAGCCAAGCATAATAATTTCAATCCGGCACTTTTATATCATTCTGCTTTTGTTTCCCTAATCTCATATTTTGAAGCAACATTGTTTGCAATGATAGAGGCAATTGATGCAAGAGAAAAGAAGGTGCCCGGAAAAAAGACAATCGAAATATATAGGGATGCACTTTCCGAATATGGTGATTTATCGCACTTATCAAAACAATGGGATTATATCGTGGGTTGCTACGACATAAGAAATAAAATTGTCCACCAAATGGCAAAATTAAAACGCTCTGATGTTGCCAAATATGAACCAATTTTTAAAAAATTTTCGTCAATCGAATATGGTAAAGACAGGACTTTTAGAATAATTGACAATAAAATTTTACTTCGCCTGAATACAGATATTGCTTTCTATTTAAGGAATGCAATTAGAATTATCAGATTAGACATTTGGAATAAAATACCAAAATGACCAGACTATTACAATGAGTAATTTTGAAGTTATTAATAGACTGGCTAAAATTGGCGTAAAGCATTATCCTTTGGGTAAGACTTTTTATAAATACAGAACGGTTGAAAGGGCAAAACAAATTCTTACAGAAAATCAAATTTGGTTTGGTACTAGCTGAATTAGATTTATTTGTCCGTCACTTAGATTTACACATTACCACCGACACAGAATATAAAAGAGCAGTAGCACGAAAGGACAACCGCGTTTGTGATATGAACTGGTTGGCTTATGGTTGGGATAAGAAAGAATTTTGTGAAAGAGAATGTAGGTTCTACGGAATATACGTTCACCCGACAGACGCGGGACCAATTGTTATAAAGAACGACAAACTAATTACACCTTACAATGGTAGATTAACAACAGTTAATTTAACGTATGCTTGATAAGATTAGAAATAAAGAGAAAGACAAGTTGAACAGCGAAATAGAACGCATTAACGAGTATTACGATAACCGTATTGGAGGACTATTGGGCTTCAAAGGTTTTGCTTCCACCTATGTTGGGATTAAAGAAAGGGACTTAGAAGGTTTCACAGCAGAAGAAATTGAAATTTTCCTAAAAGCACGAATAAGAGAAAAGCACGACCTTATTTCTGACTTATTACTTTCAATTGCGAATATCCAAGTAGACCTTGCTATATGTCACAGATGCCTTTTAATTGCGAAGGTTTCAAACCGACCTTATGAAGAAATCTATTTTGCCAGAGCATTAGCAACACATTTATTTGAACTATTCAAAACTGAAAATCCAGATAAGTTATTAATCAGACTGAAAAACTTAGGTTCTAAGTTTAGAGAACCAAAGTATAAAGACATAATTCTAGAACTAAAAAATTACAGAAAGCAATTAGAAACTTTCTATCACGATAATAGAACCTATATTGACACACTTAGAAATAAACTTTTCGCACATCGGGAAACCGCAGGAATTGACGAACACAATTCTATTAAAAGTATAAACATTGCTACTATGGCTCATATATCTGAACCAGTGGAAGTAGTCTTACAAGATATTTCTGGTAAGCTACTTATGCTACAAGCCATTCTAACACCATTGGTTTCGGGAAAAGAATTTTTGAACAATGACAGAATAGGAGGAAGTGTTACTGGTTAATCATACTGTCATTTATTCTCCACGTTAGACGTTTTAGCCTAAATTCAATAGTCCAACCATTGCCTCCAGTTTATCACAAATCGCCATCAATACCTGATTGAATGATATGGCGTCTTTGCTTTAAACGAAAAAATCCTACCAGATAAAATCTGATGGGATTATGTAGCCCCGACAGGAATCAAACCTGTATCAAAAGTTTTAAAACACATAACGTCATCACATTCACTTAAGATTAATAATCGCACCCAGAGCTAAAACAACTTTCACTCGTAATTCTGTGGTATTGCGTGTTATGATCAATTCCTCTGCCGATACGCCCACCAGCTTCGCCA
>CAZBPS010000012.1:0-127290 GCA_964493865.1 uncultured Flavipsychrobacter sp. | reverse complement strand
CCGCGACCTCCGCCGTGACAGGGCGGCATTCTAACCGACTGAACTACCGATCCTTTTTTCAGTTAGGGCTGCAAATGTAGTATTTATTTCTTGAATTCCGCAAAAGAAATTTCTTGCTTTTTACATCACTAAGCATATTGTTTTTTATAAAATCTCGTATACCGCTTCATATGGCTTTTTTAATCTTTGGTAATTCACCCTCCGTGGCATAAAATTTCTCCGTTTATTACTTTACTTTTGTACTTCTACAAATACAATTTATGCAATTTCTGGATTTTGAGAAGCCGCTGGAAGAACTGTACGCCCAGATTCATAAACTAAAAGAAATGTCTGCTAAAGGAAAGGTGGACGTAACCAACAGTATTCGTGAGCTCGAAGCTGCTATTGTAAAAACCCGGAGCGAAATACATAATAACCTTACTCCATGGCAGCGGGTGCAGTTAAGCCGCCATAGCGACAGGCCTTATACATTATATTATATAGAAAAAATCTTTACTGACTTCTCAGAATTATACGGCGACAGGCAGGTGAAGGATGACAAGGCGATGGTGGGCGGTATGGCATTGCTCAATGGTGAGCCGGTTATGGTCATCGGCCATCAAAAAGGTATCAATACCAAAATGCGCCAGATGCGTAATTTCGGTATGGCCAATCCGGAAGGGTATCGCAAAGCATTGCGGCTCATGAAAATGGCCGAAAAATTCAATCGTCCGATAGTAACCTTTATTGATACTCCCGGAGCTTTCCCCGGTCTCGAAGCCGAAGAGCGCGGCCAGGCCGAGGCCATAGCCCGGAACTTGTTCGAAATGGTGAATATGAAGGTGCCCGTCGTGTGTGTCATCATAGGCGAGGGGGCTTCCGGCGGTGCCCTCGGCATTGGTATTGGCGACAAGGTGGCTATGATGGAAAATACCTGGTACTCGGTTATATCCCCCGAGTCTTGTTCATCAATTTTATGGCGCAGTTGGAATTTTAAGGAAAAAGCGGCCGAACAACTGAAACTAACTTATAAAGATATGAGCAGCTTTGGCCTTGTGGACGATGTAATACCCGAACCTGTAGGCGGCGCCCATACCGACCCTGAAAAAACTGCCGATACATTAAAGGAATATTTAGTAAAGACAATAGCAGCCTTAAGAACCATTGATCCCGATACCCGTATTACCCAGCGCATCGATAAATTCTCTAAAATGGGATTTTATGATGAAGTAGCTATAACCACTCAGCAGGCTGCATTTGCACATTCAGGTGCGTGATACCCCCTCGTTTGCTGAACCTGCCCTGCAAACTGATCTTATGAGCCCTCTCTCTGTTAATTACACCTTGCCCATTTTTCTTATTTTTAAAAACTTACGGTCCAATGGAGTATAAGCAACTCAAAGGCACAGGTGTAGCCTTAATTACACCTTTCCAGAAAAACGGGGCAATTGACTATCCCGCACTTGAAAAATTAGTCAATAATGTGATAAAGGGCGGGGTAGATTTCCTTGTAGCTCTTGGCACCACAGCAGAGACTCCAACCCTCACCTCCGCAGAAAAACAGGAAGTGCTGTCGGCAGTGGTTAAATACAGTGATGGCAAAGTACCTGTGGTGTGTGGCATAGGGGGCAATAACACCGATGAGGTGGTGCAGCAGTTGAAAACCATGAACCTGCAAGGTGTAGATGGCATACTCAGTGTAGCTCCCTACTACAACAAGCCCACGCAGGAGGGCATGTACCAGCACTTTAAAGCTGTTGCCGCAGCAACCAACAAACCCATCATACTGTATAATGTGCCTGGCAGGACCGGGAGCAACCTGCTGCCCGCCACCGCGCTGCACCTTGCCGCCGACTGTAAAAACATTATTGGTATCAAGGAGGCGAGCGGCAACATTGTGCAGAACATGGAATTGCTCCAGAACAAACCCGATAACTTTATCGTACTTTCCGGCGATGACAACCTGGTGCTGGCACAAATGGCCATAGGTATGGAAGGCATTATCTCTGTTGCGGCTAATTGCTTCACCAAGGACATGACCGACATCATTAACCTCGCCATTGTAGGCAAATTTGATAAAGCTCGCAAGGTACATTACAAACTGCTCACCGGCCTCGACCTCCTTTTTGCCGATGGCAACCCTCCCGGCGTGAAGTACGTACTCAGCAAGCAAGGCGTATGCAGCAATGTCTTCCGCCTGCCGGTAGTGCCTGTGAGCGATGCCACAGCCAAGAAGATTGATGCATTTCTGAAGACGTTATAAATGTCTGATAAATAATTACAAATAACTGAGCCACCATTTACGGTGGCTTTGTTTTATGCGCATAAACCAGCGGCTGGGAAAGTATAGTATCACCACGGCAAGCAGCCACACCCCATATACCACCGGCAGCCCATAGCCGGGATGCTCAAATACTTTAACCGGCGCACCGTTACTGAACAGGTAGCTCGCTATAACCGCCATGCCATGCACCAGGTATATATGCAGTATGTAATAGAACAAAGGCACCCTACCATAGACCTTAAAAATATCGCCAATAACCCCGCTCATACGCTCCAGCAGGGGCATCAATAAAATTGCCGGGCCAAGTGTCATCAGCAAGTATAGGAGCGATGGTGGATACTTGGTGCAGTTGATAAACGAGAGTACAGTGCGCCATGCTGTTGGCTGTATCTGCCAAGGGCTGGGGTCGCCATATAAATTGATGAACCGGAGCGCCACAAACAGCAGCATTGCACTCCCGCCTGTCCTGTAAAGCCACTTGTTTCGTGCTGTTTCTTCCATATTAAACACTGCGCCGAAACAAAAGCCCACAGCCATTACGCCTATCCAAGGAATAAGGGGATAGATAACAAATATATTATTGCCATTTCCGTAGGGGAGCATCCCCTGCACATGCAGGAACTGCCATAGCACCCTGATAGCCCCCGTAGGCTGCATACCATCAAACAGGTTGTGCGTGAATATCATTGTGAGGCCAATAGAAAGTATAGCTGCGCGCGGCAAAAAAATAAGGCCACTTAGCACAATCATACTGATGCCGATGGCCCATATCACCTGTAGAAAGATCATGCTGTAATCCACGTCAAATGTCCATCCGAAGCGCACTATCGTCATCTCCAGTACCAGCAGCCATAGCCCCCGTGTCAGCAACCTCATTGCTTCTTCCTTTATCGTTCTGCCCTTCCCCATACTCAGGAAGGCGCTTGTGCCGGAAAGAAAAATAAATACAGGCGCGCAATAATGTGTGGCCCACCGTGTAAAGAACATGATAGTACCTGCATGTTGGAGGTCGGTTGGCTCATACTTGAAATCACTGAAATAATCCCGCACATGGTCCAGCGCCATTACCACCATTACTATGCCCCTCAGCACATCTATTGAGTTGATACGTTTTGGTGCGGGTATTGTTTGCATTCCCAAATTTGCGTAAAATCCGTGAGTATTTATTAAGTCGGTCTGCGGACGATACCCTAAAAATTGAAAAACACCCGGGAATGGCGCAAAGGTCATCATGGGACTAACGTTTTGAAATCAATGTTATATAAAGGGAAAGTCTTTACTTTGTATGGCAATCATCTCACCATGAATAGCATTTGTTTTAGGATCACGTTCTGCTTGCTGCTTATCATTTGTGTTAGCATTTGTTCGCTTGCTCAAAATCATAAGCTCTCATTAAAGGGTAAAGCCCGTATGGATTCGTTGCTTAATGAATTGCAGGGAGCAAAAGAAGACACAAATGCGGTAAATATCCTTAACGAACTATCCGCTGGGTATTCCAATATTTCAGTCGATGAGGCATTGAAATTTGGCAGGCGGGCTATTGATCTTGCTGAAAATTTGAAATGGGAAAGAGGGATTGCAGATGCCAATGCCAGGATGGGCGTAAACTGCATGCATAAGTCTGATTATCCCAAAGCCCTTGATTGTTTTACAAAGGCTTTAAAGATATACGAGGAGGCAGGTAACAGCGATGGCATTGCGTCTGTGCTTTCTAATATCGGCATTTTTTATAAAGAACAAAGCGACTATCCGCGGGCTCTTGAATACTACTTTCGGGCATTGAAAATACACGAGCAAACCGGGAATAAAAAAGGTATGGCCAAGACTTTGGGAAATATTGGCAGTGTGTATCATTATCAGCTTAATTATCCCAAAGCCCTGGAATTTGGCTTTAAAGCTTTGGCAATAGACCGGGAGATTGGCAACAGGCAACACGAAGGTTCCGTAACAGCTAATATAGGAGGCACATATTCTGCACAGAAGGATTATGCGAAAGCCCTGGAATTCTACTTTAAAGCGTTGAAATTAAGCGAGGAGACCGGGAATAAAATTGATGAGGCGCTGATAACCGGGAATATAGGCAACACCTATACAAAACAAGGGAATAACATCATGGCAATAGCCTATGGCCGGAAGGCATTGGCAATGAACGAGGCGCTGGGCCGAAATCATAGCATCGCATGGCGTTTGTCCCAGTTAGGTAATGCATATCTGGCGTTGGCAACAGACACCGTATCATCAGTTAAAACACCGGCGGCCGATATGGCACAATATCTGCCGCCCGGTACTATACCTATGGGCAAATCCGCCCGGTTGCAAGTTGCCATATCATACCTGCATCGCGCAATTGATACTGCAAGAAGAATAAATGCTTTGGACGTGATGAAGGACGCATACGAAGCCTTGTCGCAGGCATATGCATCCGGCGGCGATTATCGCAAGGCACTCGAGAATTACCGGTTATTGGCTGTGATGAAGGATTCTGTATTTTCACAGGAGAATGAAAAGAAGACATTGCGCACAGCTATGCAATACGATTTTGACAAACAAAGATTTGCCGACAGCCTGAAAACAGTTGAAAAAGAGAAAATCGCTTTATTGAAACTTGAAAAGCAACGCACCTACACCTACATCGGCATCGCAATTGCTCTGCTGCTCTCCGCATTCTTAATGTATGTGCTGAAAAGGGATAAAATGCTGGATATAGCTAACAAACGCAACGAAGAATTGCTGCTGAATATATTACCTGCTGAAGTGGCGGATGAGCTAAAGAACAAAGGTAGTGCCGCCGCGCGGCACTACGATAATGTAACAGTCGTATTCACTGACTTTGTAAATTTTACGAATGCCGGTGAAAAAATGAACCCGCAGGCATTAATAGATGAGCTGCACACCTGTTTCAAAGCCTTTGACGAGATAACTGCCCGTTATAATATTGAAAAAATAAAAACGATAGGGGACGCTTATCTCGCTGTTTCGGGTTTGCCCATGCCCGATGAAAAGCATGCCGAACATGTTGTAAGTGCCGCCAAAGAAATGTGCGCATTCATGGCTGAAAGGCACCGCCGTCTTGGCGATAAAACTTTTGAGTTACGCGTTGGCATACATAGTGGCAATGTTGTAGCGGGCATAGTAGGCGTAAAGAAATTTGCCTATGATATATGGGGCGATACAGTAAACACAGCAGCCCGTATGGAGCAGAATAGCAGGGCGGGTAGAATAAATATCTCCAGTACCACATACGAGCTTGTGAAGGATAAATTTGCGTGCGAGTATAGAGGGGAAATTGAAGCGAAGAACAAAGGGCAGCTTAAAATGTATTTTGTGAACTAATACCGATTAGTTACACTCATCCTTCGTTTGAAACGAGGATGTCCCGGAAAAGCGTTTGAAACGCGATTAAGTACAATGCTAAACAATGCGTTACAGCCGAACACAAGATGGCCTCTTTCTTATCTCGGTTGTCCGCAGTATTAGTCAATCCATAAAATATAAATTAACAGTTAACCGCATGTCTTCTACTGCACGCCCACGCTAAAAATCTGCGTGCAGTGCATTCCTTTTAATCTGTGATTCAGGATAAATTACACAAAAATCATAATATAATCCTCAAATCCGCGCCCAAACCACACCCCAATACCATGACAGTACAGTTACGGTACCGGCATGCTTTTTTTATTTGGCAGTTAAACGCACCTTACCGAACTTTACCTGAACCTGAAAAATCAGGTGAACACAAGTTCTTTGACCTATTGCTTTGTAAACTTAATTGCTGCCCCGGCATTGTGGGTGGCCTTTGTGCTCATTTTTCTCCCCGCTTTCTACTAAAAATCGTAAAAATTGTAAAAAAAGTGTAAAGATAGTACATGAAAATCATTTTATTAATAAATGAATATCATATAATTACACATTAAAACACTGATCCAAAAAATTGTGTAAAAAAGTGTACAAAATGAGGGGTGGCGTAAGTAATTACAGGAGAATAAAACGGCTATTCCGTACCCGCAGAATTGTAGTAATTTGTTTTTATATTATATTTGGTTGGCAAAAATTTATCCCCTACCTTTGCAATCCCAAAAATTTCCGGCTACCGGAGAAGTTGGCGGTTCACGGTTTGAAGTCAAGTCCCCCGGACTTATGACTTACGACTCACAACTTACGACTACGAAAGTATCCAATGTTCCTGCCGGGATGAGGGGTTAACTTTTAAAACAAATTTATGGCAACAGACAACAAACTGCAAAGTTATGAGCTGATGGTCATCTTCACCCCGGTCTTATCGGAAGATGATTACAAAACCGCTCAGAAGAAGTACTCAGACTTCATCAAAGACAATGGCGGACAGATCGTTCACCAGGATGCATGGGGCTTACGCTCACTCGCTTATCCCATACAGAAAAAGACCACAGGTCTTTACTTCGTGATGGAATATGAAGCGCCCACAAACACTAACGCTGCGCTGGAAATCCAGATGAACCGCGATGAAACTATCATCCGTCATATGGTTACCCGCCTCGATAAGTTTGCAACAGCTTATAACACGAGAAAACGTAACAAACTCTCTACTGAAAACGCATCTTAAAATCTTCCGATCATGGCAAAGCAAAACGAAATAAAGTTCCTTACCTCCCAGCGCATTGAAAAAAGGCCGAAAAAATACTGCCGTTTCAAGAAAATGGGTCTCAGGTATATCGATTATAAAGACGGCGAATTCCTGAAGAAATTCCTGAACGAACAGGGCAAAATGCTGCCCCGCCGCATTACCGGTAACTCGCTGAAATTCCAGCGCAAAGTATCCCAGGCGATAAAGAAAGCCCGCCAGATGGCTATCTTACCATATGTAACTGACCTTTTAAAATAGTCGTTCGAAGCTCACGATGACAATCGGCAAGCACGAAGATTTTAAAAACTAAAAGTTTAAAATTATGCAAGTAATTCTCATAAAAGACGTAGATAACCTGGGCGCAGCCCACGAACTGGTGGAAGTAAAGCCGGGATACGCCCGTAACTACCTCATACCCCAGAAATATGCCATAGAAGCCAGCGCATCCAATACAGCAGTAATGGAAGAGCGCCGCAAGCAACTGGCAAAGAAAGAAGCCAAATTGATGGCTGAAATAAACAATGTGATAGCTGTACTGAAGGAAGCCCCTATAAAAGTGGGTGCCAAGATTGGTGTAAGCGGCAAAATATTCGGTTCTGTTACTTCTATCCAGCTTGCACGCGCCATCCGCGAGCAAAAAAGCTACGAGATCGACCGCCGCCGCATCACTATTACCAGCGATGTAAAAGAAGCCGGCCTGCACAAAGCCAGCATCGACTTCGGCAAAGACAATGTGGTTGAAATTGACTTCGAAGTAGTAGGAGAATAGTAGCTCATTCCCAATAGTAAAAGATAGCCATCCTTTTAGGGATGGCTATCTTTTTTGCATATATTCGATTGTGGTCTAATAATAATATTTTACTATTTTCGTTATAATAACAAACACACACTTATGAGATTATTTGCCATTATAGCCTCGTGTATGGCTTTTTCAGCTATTGGGCAGGTTAAAAAAGCTGACCATTTCGAAGCTTTTGCGCGCACAAAAGACAGCCTGATGCATATCGCTTTTTACGACAAAGACTTTGCTGCTTATAAAAAGCATTTCAATGAATTTTTGACAGCATATAATAGGCAGGATGCGAAAAACAAGAAAGAATACCGTTCGCAGCTTGAAGATGAATATTACTATCTGTCAAGGGCGTATGCCATAAAGGGCGATAAACCGAATGCGCTCATATCTCTGGAAAAATCAGGGTATAATGACTACAAGGACATGGTGCGGGAAACTGATTTCGATATACTTCGAAAAGAGCCAAGGTTCATAAAATATTTGAATTCGGCTAAAAGCCGCAAGACCAGGTATGAGCAGCTTTTGCAAAAGGAAGCAAGCTATAATGACGCAGAAGTAAATAGTTACCCTCAGTTTAAATACCAGTCAGCAAGTAATATTGACCTGGCCGCATTAAAAAACAAGTATGACCTGGATTCAATAGCCGGTAAGGGAAATGATGTGTCGCGTATCATCAACCTGATGAAATGGGTGCATTACCTGATACCGCATGACGGATCGAAAGGCAATCCTGAAGTGAAAAATGCGATAAGCCTCATCAGGGATTGCCATCGCGACGGGAAAACCCTCAACTGCCGCGGACTCGCTATAGTTTTAAACGAAGTTTACCTCGCTGCAGGTTTCAAATCACGTTTTGTTACCTGCCTGCCTAAAGACACTGCCGATAATGATTGCCATGTAATAACTATGGTGTGGTCCATGTCTTTAAACAAATGGCTATGGATGGATCCTACTTTTATGGCTTATGTGATGGATGAAGAAGGAACGCTACTAGGCATTGAAGAGGTGCGTGACCGTATGATAAACAACAAGCCGCTTATCCTCAACCCCGATGCCAACCGCAACCATGGCGCAAGCCAGCCTAAAGAATGGTACCTCTCATGGTATATGGCCAAAAACCTGTATAAACTGGAATGCCCTGTTTCAAGCGAATTCAGTTACGAAACTAAAAGCAAAGGTAAATCAAGGTCATATATTCAGTTGCTTCCAGGAAAAACCACACCTGACACAAAAGTGGCAAAAGATGCGCACGGGGTTGATGTATATACTTTATATTACACAAACAATCCTGAAACATTCTGGGCAAGACCGGATGGTATAACAGCCGTAGCTAAAGCCGGAAGCGGCCCCACGGCAGCGGATTACAAAAAAGCAATCGCGAAATTTAAAGATTGCTATAATAGTGCTTCAGGAAGTTGTGCCGATAAATTACTGGTACCGGAGTCGAAAGGATGGATGAGTGACAAACACCTGAAAGAAATGCAGGACGAATATGGCAAAATCATCTCTTTTGAATATCTTGGGTTAGAACTCGATAATCCACACCAGGATGTTGCACTATTCAAAATTACTTGTGAAAAATCAGTGCATTGCATGGGTATTTCCTTAAACGAAAACAGCAGGATCGGTACTTTCCGGTTTAAAACTTACTCAAACTATATTGATTGGCTGCTTGCTAAGGCTATAGATAAAGAAAAGAATACAGCTCAATAATTTTCGCGGGATGCCTGAACTTCATTCTTGATATACATTTTCATCATGTTAATCAATGAAACTACCGTTCGCGCAATTTTCGTACCTTTGCGCCACTTAAAAAATCAACAATGAAAGAAGTGTATATCATATCCGCAGTGCGCACGCCAATCGGCGCATGGGGCGGCGCGCTGAAAGATTTTTCGGCTACAAAATTAGGTGCTGTCGCTATAAAAGGCGCTATTGAAAGGGCGGGTATCAATGCCACAGAGGTGAAAGAGGTGCTGATGGGCTGCGTGATGCAGGCCAATGTGGGCCAGGCCCCTGCACGCCAGGCAGCGCGTTTCGCAGGCGTTCCTGACAATGTACCGTGTACTACAGTAAATAAAGTGTGCGCCAGCGGCATGAAAGCAGTGATGCAGGGCGCACAGTCCATCATGCTGGGCGATGCCGATGTGGTTGTTGCCGGTGGCATGGAAAGCATGAGCAATGTGCCTTTCTATAACGAGCACCTGCGCTGGGGCAGTAAGTATGGCAATGTGACACTGATAGACGGACTTGCAAAAGACGGCCTCACAGATGTGTACCACCAATACCCCATGGGTAATGCTGCTGACCTTTGCGCGAAAGAATGCAACATAAGCCGTGAGACGCAGGATGAATTTGCCATCACCAGCTACAAGCGCAGCCAGTCAGCATGGGATGCCGGAAAATTTGACAGCGAGATAGTGCCGGTAGAAGTGCCCCAGAAAAAAGGCGACCCGATAAAAATTACTAAGGATGAAGACCCGTGGAATGTGAAGTTTGACAAGATAGCCGGTCTTCGCCCTGCTTTCACAAAAGATGGCTCTGCTACAGCGGCTAACTCCAGCACCATGAACGATGGCGCTGCAGCCCTTGTGCTTATGAGCAAAGAAAAAGCAGAAGCGCTTGGTCTGAAGCCCATAGCAAAAATAAAAGGTTATGCCGATGCGGAACAAGCTCCGGAGTGGTTCACTACATCCCCGTCACTTGCCGTGCCAAAAGCAGTAGCTAAAGCCGGCCTGAAAATGGAAGACATCAATTTCTTTGAATTGAACGAAGCATTCAGTGTGGTAGGCATAGTAAATATGCAGAAGATGAACCTGAAACCTGAGCAGGTGAACGTGAATGGCGGAGCGGTATCCCTTGGCCACCCGCTGGGCGCCAGCGGTGCGCGCATCATCACAACGCTTATCAGCGTATTGCAGCAGAATGGCGGTAAGTATGGTGCGGCTGGTATATGCAACGGTGGCGGCGGCGCCAGCGCTGTGGTGATAGAAAGAATGTAATTAGCATATACGGTATAAACAGATTAAACCCCATGTAAATGCATGGGGTTTAATTTTTTGCGTTGTACTTTAGCCTTTCATGTGGCAATCCTTAAAGTCATTGATGTTCCGGCCCGGCTTCCTGCTGGCTGTTTTTGCTATCAGTGCAATAACCATTGCTATACAGCTCATATCGCTGGGCACACATCCCTTCGTGATGCCGCCGCTGAGCCATATCCCGTTTGATATTATGAACCAGCCCGAATATCTCAGCCAGTTCATTGGCAGGCATTTCACCGATTACAATAATTATGTCATTTTCAGGCGTTCATGGTTTCACCTCATCGATGGCACCAATCTGTATAGCGTTTACCCCGATGAGCAATGGGATTTCTTTAAATACAGTCCCTCCTTCGCACTGTTCATGGGCAGCATTGCCTATCTGAATGACTATATCGGGCTTTCGCTGTGGAATGTACTCAATGGGGCCTCTCTTTTCTTTGCCATACGCATGTTACCCTTCAGTACCCGTGCTCAGTGCCTGCTCATGTGGTTTGTGGTCAATGAATTACTTACCTCTTATTCCAATACCCAGAGCAATGCGCTACTCTGCGCTCTTATCATAGCGGCTTATGGCAGCATGGAGCGGGGCAAGCCCCTATGGGCCACACTTTGGTTGGTTATCTCGGTTTTCATAAAGGTATACGGCATTATCGGCTTCTGTATATTCCTGTTCTATCCGGGTAAAGTCAGGTTTATTATTTACGCTGCGATGTGGACGGTCGTATTTGCTGCGCTTCCACTCATCGTTACCTCGCCGGAGACGCTGGTGTGGCAATACCAAAATTGGTTCACGCTGATGAAAGCGGATGCTGCTGCCACTATTGGCCTCTCGGTTACGGGCTGGCTGCATAGCTGGTTCAGACTTAGTTCAGGCTATGGGTATGTTACGCTTCTGGGTGCTGTTTTGTTCCTGCTGCCGTTTGCGCGTGTCAGTATGTATAAGGACACGGTCTTTAAACTGCTTACCCTTGCTTCCATGCTCATCTGGGTCATTATTTTCAACCACAAGGCCGAATCGCCAACCTATATTATTGCGGTTGCTGGGGTGGGTATCTGGTATTTCGCTATGCCCCGCACCCGGTGGCGCACCATCCTTCTGTTCACAGTGCTTGTCTTTACTTCCCTTTCCAATACCGACCTTTTCCCTCCGTATATCAAGCAGCACTTTTTCAAGCCCTATACCATCAAGGCCGTGCCATGCATTATTGCCTGGGGTGTCGTTTTTGTGGAGTTGATGCTGCTCAAACCTGCACAAAAAAGCATTATCGGGGCCACTCAGCAGGTTTAAACTAAAAAAATGGCTGTTTATATTCCTTTGTGGAAAAAAATTACCGATATTAGCTGCCGGTTTAGTGCATACGTACTTTTAATTAGCCAATATGAACAACAAATTCTTTCGCATCATTGCATTATTGATAGTGCTTGTTAACCTCAGCAGTTGCTTCGAGGGTAGGTGGGCTAAGTATAACAAGAAGACGCACTATATTAAGAAGGGGAAGAAATACCCTAAATATCACGCCCGCCGGAATGGCGACTGGTAACTATTTCTATTTCAGGTAAATCATAAAGAAGAAGGCTGTCCTACAAGGGCAGCCTTCTTCTTATTTGCAACAGGTAATATTAGTACCTGTAGTGGTCGGTCTTGTATGGGCCTTCTTTCGGTAGGCCAAGGTAATCGGCCTGTGCGTCGGTCAGTTCTTCCAGTTGCGCGCCCACTTTTGCAAGGTGAAGGCGTGCCACTTTTTCGTCAAGGTGCTTTGGTAATACATACACCTTGTTCTCGTATTTGCTGTGGTGCAGCCACAGTTCTATCTGAGCCAGTGTCTGGTTGGTGAATGAGTTACTCATCACAAAGCTTGGGTGCCCAGTAGCGCAGCCCAGGTTCACCAGACGGCCTTCAGCCAGTACGATTACGTCTTTGCCGTCTATGTTATACAGGTCTACCTGTGGCTTGATGGTGTCTTTGGTATGGCCGTAGTTAGTGTTTATCCATGCCATATCTATTTCAATATCGAAGTGGCCGATGTTGCACACGATTGCCTTATCCTTCATAGCACGGAAGTGCTTTTCAGTGATCAGGTCGCGGCAGCCCGAAGCTGTAACGATGATGTCGGCTTCTTTCACGGCATCAATCATACGTTTTACTTCAAAGCCGTCCATAGCAGCCTGCAGGGCGCATATCGGGTCTATTTCAGTTACAATAACGCGAGCGCCTGCACCACGCAATGAAAGCGCGCTGCCCTTGCCTACGTCGCCATAGCCGCCTACTACGGCTACTTTACCCGCCATCATCACGTCTGTGGCGCGGCGAATAGCGTCCACCAGGCTTTCCTGGCAGCCATATTTGTTGTCAAATTTCGATTTAGTTACCGAGTCGTTCACGTTGATGGCAGGCATTGGCAGTGTGCCTTTTGCCATACGCTCATACAGGCGGTGAACACCGGTAGTCGTTTCTTCGCTCAGTCCTTTTATGTGCTGTATCAGCTCGGTATAGTGGTCAAGCACTATGTTGGTAAGGTCGCCACCGTCGTCCAGTATCATGTTTAGCGGGCGGTCTTCACTACCAAAGAACAATGTTTGCTCGATGCACCAGTCAGCTTCCTGCAGGCTCTGTCCTTTCCAGGCGAAAACACCTATGCCGGCAGCAGCTATAGCCGCGGCGGCATGGTCTTGCGTAGAGAAGATGTTGCACGAGCTCCAGCGCACCTCAGCGCCCAGTTCCACCAGTGTTTCTATCAGCACCGCCGTCTGTATGGTCATGTGCAGGCAACCTGCAATACGCGCGCCTTTCAGCGGCTTCTGTGCGCCATATTCAGCGCGAATGGCCATCAGGCCCGGCATTTCGGCCTCGGCCAGCCTTATTTCTTTACGGCCCCACTCAGCAAGGCTGATATCTTTTACCTTATAAGGTAATTTAAAGTCGATTATTGAACGAGTCATCGTGCTCATAAATGATTTTTTGTTAAAATGTTCGCAAAGGTAAGGAATAAATGAATACGAAATGTTAATGAACACCCAATATGGTGGCAAAATAAATCGTGGTACGCAGACCCTGACTTGAGCAAACGCCTTGTTTTTTTACACATTTTTTTGGGTTGCGGCTTTCATGTGTATTGTATTCATTTTCTGTTAGTTTTAAATATATTTTTGCGCACTATTTGCGCACTTTTTTGACGAAAATTTAAAGTTGTAAGCGCGAATGTTCACCACGGCGCAGGTACACAAAGCATTCCCGATAGCTATCGGGATCAAAGAGCATACCCACCTGTTTCCGGGAGGTGTTAGATAAAGTTCGGGAAGGTGGGATTAGCTGCCAAATAAAAAATACATGGCGGTACAGTAACTGTACCATGACGGTTTTGCAGTGCAGTGTGGGCGCGGGTTTGAGGGTGATATTGTGATTTTGGAATTGCAAGAAAAAGCAGATTAACCGCAGAGAGATTCTGTACCCGGCTGTAACGCATTGTTCAGCTTTGTACTTAATCGCGTTTCTAACGCTTTTCCGGGACATCCTCGTTTCAAACGAAAGATGAGTGTTGTTTTTTAAGGATAACGAGGGCGAGTGAGGGACGAAAAAAATTATCTATTCCTAAGTTTCTTCTGGATTTCAGCAGTTACGTCAAGTGGCCTCCACTGATTTGTCTCTTTATCAAATATGACAAAATCAGCTAGTTTTGGAACATCATTTGGTTTTGTTTCTTTTAAGAAATCAAGAATCTTGTCTAGATAGACCATAGAATTATCATCATTTCCATCTCCTTCAAATTTAAAATCGAATTGTGTAAATTCATCTTTTTGAATTGTAAGCCCAAAATTAATTTTGGCTTCTGAAAAACCCTTACCACTATATTTAGTCAGCTTTTCATTTGTTGTCTTTTTCCACAAGTACAAAACTGAAAGCTTAATGGAATCCCATAACGCTCCGCCTACAACTCCTATAAGAATATCTTGTGTAACTTTTTGTGATAAAATTAGTGCTACTTGAAGTTGAAACTCTTCAAGACTTGCGTAAGGGATGCCCGACTTATCGAAATAACTCAACTGGTATCCTGGTTCAGTAAGTATATCTTCTACGTGTTTGATGTCATTTTCGGTAAATATAGGGTGGTAGTAGTCGAGATGGATTACATTTTCACCTTTTTTAACAGTTGAATATTTTTTTTCCATAGTGACTGCCATGCGCTCGATCTCCTCTTCTGTCCAATCTTTGCTGATTAAACGTAACGTTTTCTTATGTTCTTCTTTATTAAACATATTTAATAATTTTTATTGTATTTGTTGCTGCTTTTAAGGTTTAAAAAAGTTGGCGATTTTCCGTTCCCTGCGGAGTCCCTCTGGTCCGAAGCGTCTCGCTTCGTCCTAAAATAATGCAAGCGTCTCGCTTCCGAAATTACAACAACATCACCAAATCCAAAATTCCCTGTCTTCCACCACAGTAGTCGTGCGCGCTACTCCATTTCCAATGCTGCGGTTCGCATACAAAACCGGCCTCTACCGGGTTGTTATGTATATAATTTATGCGTTGCAGCATCATTTCGGGAGTAGATAACTGTATAGGGTGATTATTCTGAATCCAAAACTGGAAGTCGTTGTTGTTGGCGTTATACTTGCCGGCATTGTAAAAAATATGCAACATCCAGTCCTTGCGGCTTTCATAGGCTGCGTTCTCAATTTCCTTTCTTATGTGCCGGGAAATAAAACTCTTCATATCGCGGATGATATTTTCGATATTATCGCCATTAGTGCCTATAATCATGTGCGTATGGCTGGTCATAATAACCCACGCGCCTACAAGCAGGCCTTTTTCGCGCTGGCAATATTTTACGCTGTTTATAAATATCTCACGGTAGTTCTCCCTTATGAATACATCTATCCAATTTACAACGGAGAACGTAACGTGATAAAATTCTTTTTGGTCGTGAATTTTGTATTTGAAACCCATGCATGTAAAAATACGGATATGCGGTGGTTGTTTCAACATCGCAAGCGAGACGCTTGCATTATTTTAGGACGAAGCGAGACGCTTCGACCAGTGGGGGCTCTGGGAGGAGACTCGCCTAAGACAGAAAACTTTAGATGTTACGGTCTAACGTAGCTCATATTAATCGCTTGCCAGTTTTCATTACCTAATTTTGTTTTCTGCCCCCCCTCAAAAGTAAAGGTGTCTTTTGACGTGTACTTTAAATAAAAAGTAAGAAGTTCATATTTACCACTATCGGATTTCAGTCCAATTTTGACGGTATCCATAAATGGATATTTTCCGGAATCCTCGTTGCTGTTCATGTGTTCAGCGTTATTACATGACACGAAACAACCGGATATCATGGCTATCGAAACAAGAATTAAGTGTTTCATAAATGATTTTTTATAAAAATAAACTTACTCTACAAATTTTATTTGCATATGGGGTAAATCAAGAAAATACTGGTATTAATAGTGTCATTTTTTTCTAGTGTAACATTTTGAAGGTAATCTACGGCTAATTGAGGGTTAAAAATCTTTTATACAGCATATTGCAGCAGGGCAATGCATACTTTTACCCCATGTTCAGGTATCAAAAAGCTACCATCGCAGATATTCCCGCGCTTGTTGCGCTTCGTATAGCGTTCTTAAAAGAAGTCACGCATACCGATGTTGTGCCCATGGATATAAAAAAGGGACTGGAGCAATATTTTCATACGCACCTCGTGAATGGCGACTATGTGAACTGGCTTGCCCTGGATGGTGATACTATTGTGGCTACAGGCGGTATATGCTTTTACGCTATCCCGCCTAATTTCGCTAACCCAACAGGCGAAAGGGCCTACATACTCAATGTATATACCCTGCCTGACTACCGCCGCCGCGGCATTTCGAAACAAATTTTCAGCAAGCTGATGCAGGAGGCAAAACAGAGGGGCATAATGCAGGTGTCGCTTCACGCCTCACCCGATGGGGTGGCGCTGTACCGGCAATTCGGTTTCGAGCCTAAGGACAACGAAATGGTATGGGGCAGGCACATATAAGAAGTGCGTATCTTACTGCTGCAACGAGGCGAAGATTTTGAGTATCTGTTTACCGCCGTTCTCCTCATGCTCTACCGGTGGCGGCGTTTTGCCATTGGCCACCTCGCGCAGTTTCTTCAGTATCTCCTCTTTCGAGATAGCTACCGTAATGACACCTGCGGGGCGATCAACAACGTTTGATGCAATCACCGTCTTATGCAGGTACAGGGCTTCGCGAACGGAGATAGAATCGCCATCGGTAGTGGTTATCCGGAGCATTACGTCTGTTTGTTTCAGCAGCTCGAAATAACTATGTGTCTCCTTAATGATGAATACATTTGATGGCAAAGATGCGTTTTGCTTTTCGAGGTAGCTGGAATACATGCCAGATGGGTCGGACAGGATAATACAGCAATCAGGCAGTTCCCTGAAAATGTCGAGCAGGAACTTTACCTGGTATATTTCATTACCTGCGTTATCAAAAGATACATTGTGAGCATTGCAGGAGCAGATGAGTTTATACTTTTCCCTGCAGTGGGCAAGGAAGGTCTTTATATCGTTGTTGAGTACTTCGGGCTTTATGGGCGGAATAAATGCAGTGCCGTGAAAGACTTTGCGTGAATATTTTACGGCATGCTCGAAACTGCGTTTATTGAGTACGATGCTCATAGAGGCCAGTTTGAGGACCAGCTTGTCCAGAAAGTCTGCCGCACCGGAATGGCGGCTCATACTGCCGTGGAAGGTGACCACCGTTTTTTTGCCGAACATGGCTGCAACAAGCGTTACGAAAAATTTGAACGATGCGCTTGAGCAATTGAGGTAGATGATCTTGTGGCCGATGATCGCTTTCACGATGTCCATCAGGCCCGTCCGTTTGTAGTCGATAAAATCTACCTCGATGTTCAGCTCATTTTGCAAAAAATCATAAAGCCGTTGGTTATATATAGACACACCGCCTATAGGAGGAGGCAGCGTACCTATAATAATAATTTTATTATTCGACCTTATCATTGGCGGGCAATATTAATGAAATATAGACAATTATAGATGGCCGTATCGAAAAGGGTATCAATGCAGACCTCACCCCAACCGGCTCCGAAGGAGAGGGAGTGCTATTGTCATCGCTTGAGGGCAAGGAATGGCTTCTCTACAAATCGCCAGGAGAAATAAGCGAGCGCGCCTGCGATACAGAAAACAACAAAGAACAGATAGGGGGAAGACCGGTATCCCATGGTCAGCATAACATTGATCACCGGCATATGGTATATATATATGCCGAAAGAATAATCGTTATGCCGCAGCACTTTTACCCCAAGCTGCTTGCGGGTGTATGCCAGGGCTATAGTAGTTTGGGATAACAGTATCACGGATATGAAATGATAGATATTGGTCCAGTAACCGACCTGGAATTTCTGTAACCAGTAGCAGAACACGAAACAATACAGCAGATAAACCGAGAGCCAAATGACGCCTTTGCCTTCATACCATTTTTTTATTCGTTCCCAGTTGTTGGCAGCCAAGGCACCCAGCAAAAAATAGAACAGATAGGGTGCGGGAGATACACCCAAAAGTTTGACGAGGAGCGAACGCTCAGGTTGGAATTTGTAGGGCTGGTACCATACATTAAATGCGATGGACAGCGTCATCCACAATACAATCAGCAGGTTTTTATTGATGTGCCCCCTTGCAGAAAGCCAGAATAGGAAGGGTATGAATATATAGAAGCACAGCTCAACGGGGATGGTCCACAATGCGCCATTGGGGTTGCCTACCCCAAAATCGCGGAGCATATCGGGGGTGTAGAACTGGAAGAAGGTAGCCTGCGTGGCCAGCCATGCCCCGAAACCCTTGGAGAAGATATTGCCTGAATTGATATATCCAAATACAATAAGCACGCCGGCAGTGATAAGCAGGCACAGCCAGAGGCCGGGATAAACCCGCAGGAACCGGTTGTGTAAGTAGGTCTTCAGGCCATTGTTGCGGGCATAAGACGAAAAAATCAGAAAACCGCTGATGGTAAAAAGTATATGGATGCCGAAAAAGTAGCGGAATGAATAGATAAGGTCATTTAACAAAGGGGAGGTGAAATGAAGGTGCTCATAACTATGATAGGCGGCTATCTGTATAGCCGCAATGAGCCGTAGCAGGTCGAAGTTGTTTTCTTTGGTTTGGGTAACTGGTATCAAAAAAATGATATTTTGTCGTCATGTTTTGTTCCGGCTGTAGTTATGCAGCAAGAATAATTGATGAAGTGTATAAAAGTAAAAAAATTGTAACCATTAACACACATTTAAGCAGTTGCGTTTCGTTGCGGCACGTTTTTTCGCTACTTTTGAAGATTGCCTTTTTTTGAACGTAAACAGATAGATGTCCTTACCCCCAATACTGCGACACGTATATAACCACGGCACCGAGGAAGTAATCAGGCGTGGTAAAAAAATATTTTATACATCGGGTGTGCAGATGCTCGATGTGGACCACCTGCTGGAGCAGGTGCGGTTCCGGGTGCGCAACGACCTGTACCAGAACTACTATACGGTAACGGTAAACAAATACCTGCAACCCAAAGAATTATCGGTGAGGTGCCAATGCCCCTACAACCTTGGCGAGATATGCAGGCATGAGGTTGCCGCGCTATTCCAGTTGAACGATATTATCCAGAGCGGTTTTTTCGAGAATACTAATATCATATACGACCAAACGCATACTGTGGTGCGCATGCGGCAGATAAACCGGCAGATGCTGCAGATATTCTGCTCGCCTGACTCGCTGGAACGGGCAGAAAGACTGGCCAATGCCGGAAGAGCCGTTATTGACATACGTAAAAGTGATCGTGTGGTGGCCGATGTGCCCGACGAAGACGGAACCTATCATGTAACGATAAAGCAGAACGAGGAACGGTATTTTGATACCTCATGTAACTGTGACGAAAAAAGCCATCCACTGTGTGTGCATAAGGCTGCTGTTTTTTTGCAGGTATTGCGGACATTAGGTGCGCAGCACTTCAATTCCATGCAAAACTGGGATATACAGAAGAATAAACTACTGGAGCAGTATGGCTACAGCCTGAATGATGACCTTACCAATAAATTCACGTTTACCTACGAGAATAACAAACCTTTCCTGAGGGTACTTGACCCCAGCATAAAGAAGCTGGAAAGCAAGCAGCCGTCAAGAGAGACTGTGGTGGAGACCATTGCTGCCCCGGTAGAAGAAAAGAGATTGGGTATAGTGGTAGATGCCGGTACATCGGCCTTTCCTTTTGTGGATATTTTGCTCATAGCCGGAAAGACAGATGAGGAAGAAAGAAAGATGGTGAATGGTATTGATAAGCTGGAGCTGAACCAATACATCAACCCCACATGGTACCGGCAGGAGGAGCGCGATATGCTGCCGGTGATCCGGAAATTTCAGAAAGATGAACTGCTGAAAT
Organism: uncultured Flavipsychrobacter sp.; assembly: GCA_964493865.1. Lineage (GTDB taxonomy): Bacteria > Bacteroidota > Bacteroidia > Chitinophagales > Chitinophagaceae > Nemorincola. The sequence goes on along the minus strand of CAZBPS010000012.1, from coordinate 107,170 downwards.
TCCTGAAGAAGAACCTGCCTTTCGGTGACCTGCTGCACGATTACGAATCGGTGGTAAAAGATGTGCCGGATGATGAAATGAAAGAACAGGTGTGGGAATACCTGCTGCCCAAGTACCAGAAGCTGCTGGACAGGTATTCGGCCTACCCGTTCACGTATATGAAGAAGCCGGGGAAGGCGCTGTCATCGGCCAGCCTGCAGGAGATTGAGTTCTCTGAGAAGCCTGCCCACCCGCAGCTGATAGTGAAGAAAAAGGGGAATACCTATACCATAGAGCTGGAGTGGATAACAGACAATAACAATATTCCTTACGAGGAGGTAAAAGTGCATAATTCCGCACTGCTTCAGCACGGGAACCGCCTGCTGTGTATAGGCAGTATAGCTGAACTTCAGATAGCCGAGCAATTTCAGCCAAACGGGAAGATGGAAATAAAGGCGGCGGAGTGGCCAGCCTTCCTGCAGGACAAGTTGATGGAGTGGAGCAACCGTGTGCATGTGAATTTTGCCGAAGAACTGATTGAGCATGTCCAGAAGGCCAGGCCCGCATATAGATTATACCTTACTGAGCGGGAGCAGATACTGATCATGCAGCCTGCTTTTGTTTACAATGATGTGGAGATACGTCCCGGCTATTTTGGCGATGTGATACAGCCGCACGATGGCATAGTGAAAATCATACAGCGCAATGAAGCACAGGAGCAAGAGTTCATGGACCTGCTGCAGACATTGCATACCGATATTCAATTGAACAAGAAGGAAAAATTCTTCTTTCTGCCGGGTACGTCCGTACTCGCAAATAACTGGTTCTACAGGTTTACAGACCTGATGAAGGAATGGAATGTGGACCTGATGGGCTTTGAAGGGCTGAAAAGCCTGAGGGTAAATGTACATAAGCCGGAGACCCTGGTGCATGTAAGTAGTGGCATTGACTGGTTTGACGCATCGGTGGAGCTGAAGTTTGGTGAGCAGGTGGTGTCAATTATTGAGGTGAAGAAAGCACTTGCCCAACGCCAGAATTTCGTTAAGCTGGGCGATGGCTCCGTCGGTTTGCTGCCTGAAGAATGGCTGAAGAAATATAGCCTGCTGCTGAAAATGGGTGAGACCAAGGGCAATAAGGTGAGGCTGAAGAAATATCACTTCAGCATACTGGATGAATTGCTTGCAGAAATTGATGAGGATTCCTTGCAACAGGAACTCGAATTGAAGAAGGAAAAGCTGGAGAATATACTTACTAATGATTTCAGTAAGGTTGCGCCGCCGGAGCATCTCACTGCTACGCTGCGCCCTTACCAGCTCGCCGGGTTCCAATGGTTGCTATTCCTCAACGAGGCAGGGTGGGGGGGTATCCTGGCCGATGATATGGGTCTTGGTAAGACCGTGCAGACGCTCGCCTTTTTTCAACACTTTAAAAATCTCAATCCCGGTGCCAAGTTTATGGTGGTATGTCCTACTACGCTGATGTATAACTGGGAGAATGAAATTAAGAAGTTCACTCCTGAGCTCACACACATCATTCATCACGGGCCTAAACGCAGCGCCGATCCGGGTGGGTACGACAATATAGATATCATCATCACTACCTATGGCACTATGCGCAGCGACATAAAAGCGCTTAAGGAGATAGAGTTCGATTATGTAGTGCTTGATGAATCACAATCAATAAAGAACCCGCAGTCGCAGGTGGCCAAGTCGTCATTGCTTCTGAAGAGTAAGAACAGGCTGGCACTGAGCGGTACGCCGGTGCAGAACAATACCTTTGACCTGTATGCACAGATGAACTTCCTCAATCCCGGTATGCTGGGTAGCAGGGAGTTCTTCATGAGCGAATTTGCCACGCCTATTGATAAATTCATGGAGGACGAGGTGAAGGTGCAGTTGCGCAAGCTGACGCATCCGTTCCTGCTGCGCCGCACCAAAGAGCAGGTGGCAAAAGACCTGCCTGAAAAAACAGAAACAATACTCTACTGCGAAATGGGACCGGAGCAGCGTAAGATATACGAGTCTTACCGCAACATTTACCGCTCGCAGATACTGGGCATGATAGAGGAGCGTGGCATGGAGCGGTCGCAGTTGCACATATTGCAGGGGCTTACCAAGCTGCGCCAGATATGCGACTCGCCCGCTATAATGAATGAAGAGGAGCGGTTTCATAACTACTCAATAAAGTTGGATGAACTGAGCAGGGAAATAACTGAGAATGTGGGCGACCATAAGGTGCTGATATTTTCACAATTCCTTGGTATGCTTGGCCTGATACGCAAGAAGCTGGAAGCAGACAATATCAACCATGTTTACTTTGACGGCAGCAGCAGTTCTCGCGAACGCGAGGAGGCGATACAGGAATTCCAGAACAACCATGATTGCCGCGTGTTTCTTATCTCGCTAAAGGCAGGTGGTATAGGCCTTAACCTTACCGCGGCAGACTATGTGTATATAGTGGACCCGTGGTGGAACCCCGCCGTAGAACAACAGGCCATAGACCGTACGCACCGTATAGGGCAAACGAAGAATATCTTCGCATACCGCCTCATTTGTAAAGACACGCTGGAGGAAAAAATGCTGCAACTACAAGAGCGGAAAAGAGCCCTGGCCGCTGATCTTGTATCAGACGACAATGCAATGATGAAACGGTTGACTAAGGATGATATAGCGTTTTTGTTCAGTTAATATTCTACAATGTTAGCGACGGGTGTTCCATATGAGCAATCCGATATTCATACAAAATAAAAAACCCGGAAATTCCGGGTTTTTTATTTTGTATGAATTAAAAAGTTTACGCCACCGTTTCCGTCTCCTTCACAAACTCCAGTGCTTTGTTCACCATATTCTTAGAACCTATGAATATGGGCGTACGCTGGTGTAGTTCGGTAGGTACTATGTCCAGTATATTTTGTTTGCCATCACTGCCCAAGCCGCCTGCCGCTTCAACTATAAAGGTCATCGGGTTGCACTCATATTGCAAACGCAATTTGCCTTTGGGGTTGCTCTTGTCGGCAGGATAAATGAATATACCGCCTTTAATCAGTGTGCGGTGCAGATCTGCAACCATGGAGCCTATGTAGCGGTGCGAGTATGGCCTGCCTTCTTCCTTCTTGCTTTCCATGCAAAAGTTGAGGAAGTTTTGCATACCCTCGCTGTATTTTACTGTATTGCCCTGGTTCAGGGAATATATTTTGCCATTCTCCGGTACTTTAATGTTGGGGTGGGAGAGGCAGAACTCACCGATAGATGGCTCAAGCGTGAAGCCGTTCACGCCCAGCCTTGTGGCATAAACCATCATAGTGCTGGAACCATAGATAATGTAGCCTGCCGCCATCAGCTTATTGCCGGGTTGCAGGAAATCAGCTTCGGTACATGGCTTACCTATTTCGCTCACACGGCGATAGATAGAGAATATGGTGCCGATCGATGCGTTAACATCAATGTTTGAAGAGCCATCGAGTGGGTCAAAGAGCACAACGTATTTGGAGTTGGCAGAGTAGGTATCTTCATAGCACACATGGTCGTCATTCTCTTCAGATGCTATGCCAGCACAGTCGGTACTGTTCTTAAGTATATTGATCAGCGTATCATTTGCAAATACATCAAGCTTCATTTGCTCCTCTCCCTGCACATTAGTGGCGCCATGCTGGCCAAGTATATCGGAAAGGCCCGCTTTGCGTACATGCTTGTTGATAATTTTCCCTGCCAGGCCTAAGTCCCTTAAAAGGGCGGAGAGTTCTCCCGTTGCCTGTGGAAATTTCCTTGTCTCCTGGATGGTGAACTCATCCATGGTCACTAACATATTCTGCGACATTAGTTTATGTTTTTTTATTTTCCACAAAATTAATGCAAAAAAGCTACAATCAATCAGGGTGTTGCGCCCCTGTGGTGCCCCGGTTTTTATTTTCCGCCGTTTGCGCGCAGATCGGCGCGGCAGTTGCTGTCCAGGACAGGTATGGCAGCAAACATTCCCAGTCCTTTATGCAGCTCTATTGCGTAATACATCAGGCACTTGGAGTTGGTGCAATGGTTGCCGTGAGTTACATCCTGGTGGGCAGTTTCCATGGGTGTGCCTTTGTTCACCAGCCCCAGTATATGGCCTACCTCATGTTCGAGCACACTTGTTTCCAGCGCTACCCGTGTTATCTGCCCCACACCGCCCGAATTATCGGCAATATTCTTGCCAAAAAGACAAACTGACGTATTGCGGTAGGCAAAACCCAGTGTGTGGTCAGAGGTATCGTAGCCATCGGTTACCATTATGTATAACGCCAGTATATTGCCGCCTGTATATGCCGTCCGGTTTTGCTTTTCCAGTGCAGCTACTTTTGCCGGGTCAAGGGTGTCACCGCTGCCGGGTATCTGACTTTGTGTAATGGTGATGCCGCCCGGCTTGTTGCACAAGTTGTTGAGGAACAGGCGCAGATTATTTATAGATTCGGGGTCAGGCTGGTAGCCGGGCATATACTGCACCTGTATGTTCAGCGTAGTATAAGTGGCGGCGCTGAGCATATCATTGGCCGATTTTCCGAGAGATTGGTTGCTGTAGCTGTCCGGTAAGCTGTATGGGTCATTGATAGGTACTTTCCGGCACGCGAAAAAGAGTACAGTTAAAGAGAAAAATAAGAGTAATTTTTTCATGTGCCTGTAAAACTAATTGTCTGTATTTATACCAATATGTTGTGCACGGTATTGAACTCGTTTTTCAGCAGTCCGAAACATAAGGAGTCCTCAGTTTTTCCGCCACTGGTGTAATGCGCCCTGAGCCTGCCTTCCTCCGTAAATCCAAAACCCTTCACTAAGCGCAGCGAGGGTTCATTTGCAGGCCCTATATAAGCCTCTATTCTGTTTAGTTCCATTTTATCGAAGCCAAAGGCAAGAACTGATGCTACGGCTTCTTTCATGTAGCCTTTGTTCTTCATTTCGTCATACTTTATATCATACCCAAGTTCGGCGCGCCTGTGTTCGGGGTACCAATTGTGCAACGAACAGGAGCCGAAAGCATTTCCGGTGGCCTTCTCGGTAAGTATAAAGCGTTTATAGGTCATGCGGTAAGTGGTCATGCCGTTTTCCCATTTGTATCTTTCCGTTTTCAGACCATCATTATCTTTCAATCCCATAAAAGCTATGATCTCTTCATCGGTCAGCTTTGTGAATATTTCGTCGGCTATATCCGGGTTTATTTCCCTGAGTATCAGCCGAGGTGTTTCCAGTACAGGTGTTTTTATTACGGGTGCTGATGAGGCAAAGGGAGTGCTGGTAGCCTGGTCGTGTTTGGGATTTTGTTGCATCAGGCAAAATTATAGAAACGTAACACTACCTATCTGATTTTTTTAACGAGACAATTGTTTTCTTCAATAATTATTACAATCTTTAATTATTCATTCACTACCTAAAAATCCCGTTATGACATTAAGACCATCAACCCGCTCTATAGCTATGAAGGCTATAGCCGTAAGTGCTTTGCTATTTGTTGCCCAAGCATCTATCGCCCAGAAAGGCCTTGATATGGGCTTGCGCATGAATATCCAGGCATCGGCCCTGCTCAACACCAGCGACCAGATTGCCGGCCCCGAACTGGATGCTAAGATCAATACAGGTGTCGCGTTTGGTATTGGCGGCACGTACATGGTCAATAACCACGTAGGCCTTGGTGTTGATTTCCTCTACTCAAAACAAGGGCAGGGGTATAAGGGCAATGCATCAATGATAGCTGCCGGAAACGGGGTACCTGACCTTAGCCAGCGATTTCGTGCCGATGCTTCTACTAATGGCATCCCGCTCTCTACAGGTGCTTATACCGCTCGCAGGGACGTTACCTATATCAAGCTGCCCATTATGCTGCGCTACACCAGTAATAATGAAAAGAGGCTCTACTTCAGTTCATTCATAGGACCGCAAATAGGCCTGCTTGCCGGTGCAAAGTATAAGATCAATGGCCAGGATATGAACCTGTCTTCTATGCAAATGGAGCCGAAGGATGCTTATAAGAAAATGTGTATAGACCTGGTCTTTGGTGTAGGTGCCGGGGTGAACCTGTCGAAGAATTTATCGTTGTCCCTGCACCTTCGTTTAGATTATGGGCTGGGCGATGCGGAAGACAAGAGTAAGATGTATACTTCAGGTGGGGTAAACGGAGGTACTGCTACCTACTATCCCATCGGTCGTGCTAATACAAGCAATGCTACAGGCGGTGGTTTAATCAGTTTCAATTACAAATTCACTAAGAAAGAGAAAGCGCCCGAAAAAGGCCGCCCCGGTGCAAAACCGGCACCAAGGCCAACCGTAAAACCTGGTGCAAAGCCTGCGCCGAAGCCCGCACCAAAGAAGAAGTAACTACATACAAACTGTTTTATAAAAATCCACCATCAGCGGTGGATTTTTAATTTCATTGTAAATCAGCATTTTAAAATCCATAATAATAAATATTTGATACATAATTAAACAATGCATCAGATTCTTATGTATTTTTACGTTGTAATCAAGTATCGTATGATATTCTCTACAGAATTATTAAAAGGCACACTGAAAACCATAGTGCTGAAGCTGCTGGCAGATAACAGCAAAATGTATGGTTATGAGATAACCCAGAAAGTGAAGGAACTGACGGGAGATAAAATACAGATAACCGAAGGGGCGTTATATCCTACGCTGCATGCTCTTGAGGCAGAAGGGCTGCTGATGACCGAAGTAGAATATATGGGCAAACGTGTGCGCAAATACTACAGCCTGAACGAAAGTGGCAAAGCGAGATCTAAAGAGAAAGTGAATGAGTTGGCTGAATTTATTGAGACCATGACATTTTTACTGGACCTGAAAAAGAAGACATTAAATGTATCGCCTCAGTGAACCGCAGATAGATTATATCCTCGATGACATTAGACGTAATGGAATCGAAACGGAGGACCTGCAGTTAAACCTCCTGGACCATATCTGCTGCATACTGGAGCGTGAGCTCAAAGATGATGATGACTTTGAGCGCCTCTACCAACAGACAGTGAAACAGTTCTTCAAAAATGAGCTGCGGGAGATAGAGGAGGAAACCATCAATTTATTAACGTTCAAAAACTATTATGCGATGAAAAAACTAATGATAGTGGCAGGGGCGATTTCGGCTGCCGCATTTGTCCTGGGTTCTTTTTTTAAGATCATGTTCTGGCCGGGGGCGGCAGTGCTGCTTTGCCTGGCAATGCTGATGTTTGCGCTAGTGTTTATGCCGCTGATGGCTGTACTTAAAGTAAAAGAGAAAGGCGCTGCTGATGAGAAGTTTGTAGCAAGTGCCGGGGCCCTTGTGGCTATCCTGTTCTGCCTCGCTACCATGTTTAAGGTGCAGCACTGGCCCGGCGCAAATGTGCTTACTTTATTAACAATCGGCATGTCGGCTTTTGTGTACATACCGGCTTATTTTCTGTCAGGCATACGTAGAGCAGAGAAAAAGCTGAATACTATTGTGACCTCTGTGATACTGGTGAGCGGCACGGCGCTTTTGTTCACATTAGTAAACCTGAGGCCTCCGCGCCTGTCGCCAGCAGAATTGCAGATATGCTACAATAATGAAGAATTGATAAAGAACATGAGTCACAAAGAGGGACAACAAAGTATACTGGAGCGCGATATAAGCGCTACTTGTGAGCAGATAAAGTCGGTAATCATATTTAACGCCACTGGAAAAAATGAGCTGCCGGAAAAAAGCGCAGCGAATGACCTTCACTTTTATGACCGTCGCTTGGCAAGTTATCTGCCGGGTGATGCCAACGCGGTAGCCCTGATGAAAAAACTGGAAGGGCAATTATCGCAGTATAAAGTGGGAAAGAAATTGACTACAGGCGGCGATGTATTAAATGTAAGCATGTCTGAAATATGCGAATTCCCTAACAGCGGTGGATTGTCTGTTTTGTCGCAATTGCAGATATACGTGCTGAACGCGGAAAGAGAAAATCCGGTGGCTGCTTTGAAATGATTATAAAACAGTAGAGACGGAATGCATTCCGTCTCTACTTCATATTGCTGATAACAAAGGTTATTTCATCTCCAGCACTCCATTATTCATCGTCATATCTGATGGATAATCGCGGTAGCTCCACTTTTTCACCACTACGCCATCTTTCAGCAGCATAAGGCCGGGGTTGGAACGCATCGCTGTTTTGCTGGCAGTGCCATCAAGCGCATAAGGCGGCAGTTTTATATCCCATTTGAATAGGAATTCGTTGGCCTCCTCATAGTTAGATGAAGACAGAGCATAGAAAGGTATGTGCAGTTCGGCAGCTTTGCCCACTAATTTCCGCAGTTTGTCCACATTGTCCATATGGGCTTTTTTCTGCTCGCGCACCATCCAGAACAAAGTATACCCCTTGGCTGAAAGGATGGCCTGTGTCTGGTCGGTGTTATTCGAGTCGTTTAGTATAAAGTCGTGTATCTCCGGCTCACCGGTTGCTTCCTTCACTATTTTGTCTTTGCGGTCAACAAATTTCCATGTAGAATCCTGCCATGGATAATTGTCCATGGTGAATTCTTTTTTCTCCCCGTTCTTTTCGTAAATGAAGATGGATTCTATGACAGCAGGTTTAAAATCAGGTCCCGGCTGCATTTTCTGCAGAATGTTATTGCCCGGTTTATAGCCGATACAGTCCACGAAGGGCAGATGCTCCAGGGCCCACCATTGTACCGCCGAGGCGAACACCACCGACAGGATGAATACAGAGGTGCTTATGTGTCGGCTGAATATACTTGTGATCCGGCTACGGTACAGCCATACTATGACTGACATGATGGTGAGCACCACATCTTTATAGAACGTAGCCTCAGGTGATAAAGGGATGCAGGCGCCAAAGCAGCCACACTCCTTTATCTTACCTGAATACAAGGCATAACCCGTAAGGAAGGTAAAAAAGATGTTGAGCAATAGCAGAAGAATGGAAAACAACCGAAACGCATAACCCGCCAGTACCGCCACGCCGCAAACAATCTCGAACGCGATCATGGTAACAGAGAACTCAAATGAATAATGGGACATAAAACCCATAAAGTCGGCAAGGGTATTCCAGTTGCTTTCTTTCAGGCTTGATTGCATTACTTCAAAGAACTCATCCATCTTGTACACCAGGCCCATTGGGTCATTGGCTTTTACAAGGCCTGAGAAGATGAATAATACCCCTAAAATGATTCTGAGTAACCAGAGAAAATATTTCATAAGCTATAAATTACTACTGTTTAATACCGTTTTAAAAATTAGAATTTCATTCAGAACAAGCATTTAACTTTACCTCTTCAAACATACAAGAACATTAAGAGAACGCAAAGTTCACGAATAATTATAAACATTCATTCACAAATAAGAAAAAAATTGCCGATAACACTGCATAGCAAAGGAAGAACGCTGGATATGGCCCAGCCGGTAGTAATGGGTATCCTTAATGCCACGCCCGATAGCTTCTATAACAAAGGACAAGACAGCGACGTTTTATCCCTACTGCGAAATGCTGAAAAAATGTTAAAAGAGGGTGCTGCCATCCTTGATATTGGTGGTGCCAGCACGCGGCCCGGCCAGGAGCTGCTTGGTGCCGACGAAGAATTGGCCAGGGTAATGCCCGTGGTATCTGAACTCCACAGGCATTTTCCTGAAGCCTGGTTATCTATAGATACCTATAACGCGAAGGTGGTAAAAGAGACAGTGTCCGCCGGTGTGAGCATAGTGAACGATGTGAGCAGCGGTCGGTTTGATGATGATATGCTGCAAACGGTCGCTTTGCTGAAAGTACCCTATATAGCCATGCATATGCAGGGTGTGCCTAAGACCATGCAGGCAGACCCGCAGTATAAAGATGTGGTGGACGAGGTGATGGCGTACCTGCAGGATATGTGCATAAAGTGCGCTAATGCCGGAATTACTGATATGATTGTTGATCCCGGTTTTGGATTCGGCAAGACGGTTGAGCACAATTTCAAACTGTTGCGGTCGCTGCATAGCTTCAGCCTGCTGGGCAAGCCGGTACTTGTTGGCCTCTCCCGCAAATCACTAATCTGCAAGCCACTGAAAATAAATCCTGAACAGGCGCTGAATGGCACCACTGCTTTGCATATGGTAGCCCTGCAAAACGGTGCGAACATACTCCGCGCACACGATGTGAAAGAAGCGATGGAGGCCATAACACTGTACAGCTATCTGGATGACGGTATCAATTATTAACTTTCAGATAAAGGTTTTTCGGGTTGTGCGGATATTCAGATTTTACCTAACTTCGGCATAATGAAAGTTATATGTATTTCTACCATCGTTGCCTTGTTCCTGCTGGCAGCAGCCTGCAAGCCCTCTAAAAATAATTCCGTTTCAGGTGGTGGCAAGGGTGGCAATGTTACCATTCGCCTGATACCCGAGCTGTGGGGCGAGTTTGTGGATACCTGCATGGTGTATGTGAAATACGGCTCACTGGATGCACCTGCCGGTGATCTCTACGACGATTCTGTTCTTTGTATTACAGCTAACGATACCCCCAGCGCCACATTTACCAATCTGAAGGTGGGCTTGTACTATTTCTATGGTAAAGGCTACCATACAGGGGCAGGTCATCCGCCTAATGTGAAAGGCAGTAAGAATTGCACTGTCTCGGCAGATGGCAGCTATCTTTTCTTTCTGCCTACCTTTTCGTATACTCCGTAATAAGCGAGATTGCCGGTAAGTTAGTTGTCTTTCTTTTCAGAGTTCTCCTCGGCTTTCTTTTTCTCGGCATCTTCTTTCTCTTTGCGTTTACGCTCTTCGCGCTCTTGCTTCTCCCTGCGTTTGCGTTCTTTCTTAGAGGCATCAGGGGCTTTGGGTTCTTCTCGTGCTTCTTCTTTTTTCTCAGGTTCTTTTACTTCAGGAGGTGGAGCTGCGGCTTCGGCGGCTTTTTCTTCAGCGGCCTTTTTCTCCGAAGCCTCTTTTTCTACGCGCTTACGCTCTTCCTCAGCTTCTTTCTCTTTGCGCTTACGTTCTTCTTCAGCTTCTTTTGCTTTCTGTTTTGCTTCCTTTTCCAGTCGTTTACGTTCTTTCTTCGATAGTTCAGGAGCTTTTGCTTCTTCAGTTTTGCCTGGCTCTGCAACAACAGGAGGAGCGGTTACTTCAGCAGGTGCTTTTGTTTCTGGCTCCTGCATCCCCGGGTTCATCATGCTTATTGAATCCGCTATTGCTTTTTTCTCTGCCTCGGCTTTTTCAGCTTCTTCTTTCAGTATGCGTTTCCGCTCGGCCTCTGCTTCCTGCTCTGCTTTTTTCTTATCCTTCTTGCTTTGCTTTTTGCGTTTCTTCAGGTCTTTTTTGCTCAAGTGGTCTTCAGCGTAGTTGGCAACAATAGAGCTATCCCCGGTTATGAAATTGCCTGCGCTGTCTATTTCCAGGAAAATACCCGCCTCTATACTGTCTTCAGGTACAGGCACCATGGGGTGGTTCCTCCGGTAGTTACGGTCACGTATTTCGTCAAATTCCGGTACTTCGCCCAGGCCATAGATACCCAAGGAATCACCGTCCTCAATATTTAATTTTTTCTTCCGTAGTTTCCTGCCTATTTCGTCTTTATGCTGGTAGAAAGGCAGTATCGTCACTATTCGCTTTTCCTTAAAAAACAACGGGTTAAGCCGTGTGGAAGGCAATGTGACACCAACGCTTGCCATAACCTGGATGTTGCGGAAATTCTGTTCTGCGGTGCCATTATACACGGTAATGTTTTTTAGCGAAGCATAGTTATACCTGCCGGCAATTTCAATAAAACCATACCTGAATCCTGTTACCCTCGCTGCTACTTCAGCACCGGCCCCCCAGCCACTGAACTGAAAATTCCCGCTTTTCACAGGGTTCACGCCCAATCTGTTCGATACATTGGGTAGTGCGGGCCCTAAACCGGCTTTTGCCAATGCGTCCACGCGGAGGCTTTTGGTGTTGTTTCTGAATAGCTGGTAGCGGCGCACGAAATTGACCATGAACAGGTTAGCGCCATTTAACTGGTAATAGTAGCCGTTTGCCGCCGTAAAGGGTATAAAAGTATTCTGGTTCAGCTTGCTGTTAAAAGTGCCTTTTATCCGGGCCTGCTGGTCGGCTAATGCATAATTTACAGGGTCGAAACTTAGTTCAAGGCCGAGGGTTTGGGGGTAATTGAAGAAATAGCCCAGCCTGTAACTTAGCTGGGTGGCTGATAGGGTTGCGCCGGTGTTAGTTTTGGCCTTCACGTCTATCATACTGTAGCTGTTGCCTACCTCGCCCTGTTCTATCTTTATATTACTGCGGCTATACCACAAGGCCTGATTGTAACCCGCGCTGAGATAAAATGACCCGGCATGATCGCCCTGGCCAAATGCAACAGGAATGAATAAATATTGCAGCAAAAAAAATGCAACCGAAAAAGCCCGTAAGTAGTTTTTTGACCTCATTTTCTTTGTAATAACGCGCAAAAGTAATGTATTATTTAATACTCATTCAACAGCAGAATACCATAGTCTCGTTTATTTTATATGATATTCTTTATTATGCAAATTCGATTTGCTGCTCCAAGTACCAATCGTAAAAAACACAAATAGCTGAACCACAGCAACTTAAAATAAAAAATATTATGCTTTGAATAAACTAGTTCACCAAAGGCAACCACCACTGCTCAGGGTAAAGTTTAATACAAAAATCATGCTACATAATAAAGGAAGGGCCAAGGCAAAAGGGGTGTTACAGGCAGCCAAGATACTATTATTTTTTTAAGACAAGCATATACATGCAGTATTTTAACATTTTAAGGAATGTATGCGAAATATTATGTAAATATATAACAGTAACTATTCGTAACGAAGGGCCACAATTGGATCCAGTTTCGATGCCTTTATGGCCGGATAAATGCCCGATATGACACCCACAACGGCGCAGATACTTACACCGGTTATCATCCAGAACCACGGCACCACAAATCCTATGTCGAAGAAAAGGCCGACGCTATTGCCCACCAGCATCCCGAAAATAACTCCTGCTGCGCCGCCCATCAGGCTGATCATTACCGACTCTGTGAGGAATTGTCTTTTGATGGCTGACGACCTTGCGCCCAGGGCTTTGCTTATGCCTATCTCCCTTGTGCGCTCTGCTACCGATACCAGCATAATGTTCATCAGCCCTATAACTGAACCCAGCAAGGTGATGATACCAATAATGACGGCGGCCAGCCTTATATAGATGGTAATGTCCAGCAGCACGGTCAGCACTTCGTTATTCTGCCTGATGGTAAAGTTGTTTTCTGTGCCCAGCGGCAGTCGCCTCACCGCCCGCAGTACCCCTTCTGCTTCCTCCATCGCCATTTCTTTTTTATACACATCGGACACTATCACGCTCAGCAGATAAGAGTTGTTGCCACCAAACATGGTTCTTGCCAGGTTCACGGGCACTACCACTTTGTTATCACCATCCATCATCATGCTGCCGCCTTTCGACTCCATGATGCCCACCACGCGGCACTTATAATTACCTACGGATATGACCTGATTGATACCATCAGACAGTTTTTTCTTGAAGAGTTTTTTTGCCACTCCGCTACCAAGGATGCATACAGTGCTTCCGGATTGCAGTTCGGTGTTGGAGAAGTTACGCCCGTATTCCAGTTTGGTATCTGTTACCGTAAGATAGGTATCATCTGCCCCGGTAACACGTACATTGGGGTTCGTCTTCTGTGATCGGTACTGTACCGTGGCCACGCTGGTGCCTGTGAAGGATATGCCCACCGTGGCGGGGAAGGTATACCGCTCTTTGAAAGCGCGGGCATCTTCATAAGTAATGTCCTTACCGTCGGTTACGCTCATGTGCATGCCGCCCCTTTGCTTTTTCTTTTTGATGATGTCGCTCGTTATCTGAAAGGAATTGGCACCCATGCTGCTGAAGTTGGAGCTGACCCCTGCTTTCATCACTTCTATAGAGGTAAGGATGCCCACCAGGGCAGTAATACCCAATGCAATAATGACGATAGTAAGCACCGAGCGCAGCCGGTTGTTGCGTATAGCACGGAAGGCCAGGGTGATATTGAACAGCAATTGGCGCATGGCGAGTTCAAAGGTAAACGAAATAGTTGTTTCAATGCGGCCTGGCCTATATAACCGATGGAAAGGATAACCTTGCGCATGGCTGCACATTTAACCGATAGGACGTCAACTTAGTTTTACCGGGTTCCCCGGAATAGAAGGATTAATCTAAGAGTATATGGCAGCTGGTGGCCTTTGTTTCTTCGCCATAATTAGTGCTGCGATTAGAATTTTCAAATTCATACTTCTCGGCTTCCTTCATGGTAATTCCTTTCAGGAAAACAGAATCGCTTTTGATTAATGTGTAAATGGTATCGCTGACAACCGTTGAAACTGAGGTTATGCAAGCATAGTTATAGGTTTTTTTCTTGCACGACAACAATATAGCAGAGCCGGCAAAAAGAAGCACTGCGCATGATAAAAGCAGTTTGTTGGTATTTTTCATGAAGTCACAGTTTTTGATGTCAGAAACCGAATTACCTGTCAAACATACATAAAAGAAACGTCATTTAAAAAAATAAGTACGCTTGCTCTGCTTATTTTTTATCATTGCTTTTTATAATTTGTGGGACAAAATAAAAAGCTACTTTTGCCGTTCGTAATGAAAATGACTGGGCGTTTGCGGCATATTATTATCCTTTTATTTATTGCGATTGTTCCTTTGAGCAGCCGCGGCCAGATGTATTTTACACCTCTGGAAGTGGGTATTGCAGGGGGGGTATCGCAATATTTCGGCGACCTTAATGAGCATTACGGGGTGAAGACAATACACGCAGGCGGCGGTTTTTACCTCAGGCGGCGGCTGAACTCTTACATATCTGTAAAACTGCTGGCCAATTATACCCAGGTGGGGTATGATGATAAGTACAACAAAGCATCGTACCAGATACAGCGCAACCTGAACTTTAAAAGTGACATAGCCGAAGCTGCGCTGCAGGCCGAGTTCAATTTCTTCAGTTTTGTTACGGGGGACCCGTACAAGCGCTTCACGCCATTCCTTACGGGTGGGGTAGGGGTGTTTTATTACGACCCTTATACGGACTATAACGGGCAGAAGATATACCTCAGGCCATTAGGTACAGAGGGACAAAACGCAGGCTTTGCCGACCGGAAATACGGCAATACGAGTATATGTTTCCCGGTGGGTGCTGGGGTGAAATTCTGGATAAAAGGCGGCGTAAACCTGACCTTCGAGATTGCCAACCGCCTGACACTGACTGATTATATGGATGATGTGAGCACCACCTATGTTGGCCTCGATAAATTCAAGAAGAACCCTAATGGCGGCGCACTACAAGACAGGTCGCTGGAGAAGAACGGCAATACTATGATAGGCACACAGGGCAAGCAAAGGGGCAATACCAGCAGCAAAGACCAGTACATGATGGCGCTTTTCAGCGTATCGTTCAATTTCAGGTCTTACAAATGCCCTCAATCGGGGAATGATGATGATTTGAGGGTGCATTAAGTAGCTGATTAGCTAATGCCTGTATTCAGCACACATTTCACAAATACATTTGAGGGCATTCAATTAGCTAATCAGCTAATTCTAAAGGTCAAGTATCCCATTCACCCACTCATCATCAAACCGTGTATTGAATTTGCGGTAGAAGTTGAGGGCCGGCTCGTTCCAGTTGAGTACCTGCCAGGTGATGCCGGTAAATTTCCTTTCTTTCGCTTCCTTGATAAGGGCATTCATAAGCAGGCTGCCCAGGCCTTTGCCGCGGGCTGCTTCTGTTACCAGTATATCCTCCAGGTACATACGCTGGCCTTTCCAGGTGGAATAACGGATATAGTAGAGTGCAAAGCCCTGCACTACCCCATCCACCTCGGCCACAAAGGCCCACCATACAGGATTGGCGCCAAAACCGCTTTCGGCAAAATGTTCGGGCGATACGGTAACTTCGTGTGGCGCGCGCTCATAAACGGCAAGTTCGTTGATGAGTTCCATCATTCGGGGGCAATCCTCGCGGGTGGCTTTTCTTACTATTGTGGCTGCTGGCATGATTTTAACTTTCTGTATGCAATACTAAATGGCCGCAGGCGTTATTCCAAGCATACCGGCTTGTCTTCGCAAAAAAATCTATGGCGGGCTATGCCAAAGTTGCGTTAAACCGGCGCAATAAATGTAACAGGAATACAATTTGCAATATTTTTAACCTCGAAAAACAACACACACGCATGAGCACACAAGGCGAGATACTATGGGTAGATGACGAGATAGATTCACTGAAGTCGCAGATATTATTCCTGAAGAACAAGGGCTACCAGGTGACACCGTTGTCTAACGGGTATGACGCGCTGGAATTGCTCAAGAGCGATCGTAGCGTAGATGTGGTGCTGCTGGACGAAAGTATGCCCGGCCTTACCGGGCTGGAAACACTGACGAAAATAAAAGAACTGCACCCGCAACTGCCCGTGGTGATGATAACCAAGAATGAGGCCGAGAATATAATGGAAGACGCACTGGGCGCGCAGATAACCGACTACCTGATAAAGCCGGTGAATCCCAACCAGGTGCTGCTGTCGCTGAAGAAGATAATGGATGGCAAACGCTTGGTGAGCGAAAAAACGACGGTAGCCTACCAGCAGGACTTCCGCAACCTGTTCATGGCGCTGAGTAATAACCCCGACCATGAGGAGTGGAAGGAGCTGTATAAAAAGCTGGTGTATTGGGAACTGGAAATAGGCAAGAGCGACAGCGAGGAAATGATGGAGGTGCTGCAAACACAAAAGACAGAAGCAAACACGGAATTCTTCAAATACATATCGAAGAACTATGCCAATTGGGTAAAGGATGGCAAGGGGCCGCTTTTGTCGCACAAATTGTTTGAGAAAAAGATAGCGCCGCACCTGAAGCAGGGCAAACCAACCGTGCTGGTGGTGATAGACAACCTGCGCCTTGACCACTGGAAAGCGATACAGCCCACGCTCAGCGAATCGTTCAGGGTGGTGGAGGATGATACTTATTATAGCATACTGCCCACGGCCACGCAATACTGCCGCAATGCCATATTTGCCGGAATGATGCCGATAGATATTGAGCAGCATTTTCCGCTGGAATGGAAAAATGACGACGAAGAGGGCGGTAAGAACCTGTATGAAGAAATGTTTCTGCGCAACCAGTTGAAGCACCTGAAATTAGACAACCTGAAAACGCAGTACATCAAGATAACCAACAACGACAGTGCCAAGACGATGGAGGACAACATACACAACTGCCTGCAGAACGACCTGACGGTGATTGTGTACAACTTCGTGGATATGCTGTCGCATGCCCGCACGGAGATGGAAGTGCTGAAAGAACTGGCGGGAGATGAAATATCGTACCGCTCGCTGGTGATGAGCTGGTTTGAGCACTCACCACTGCACCGTGCGCTGAAGAAGATAGCCGATAAAAACATACAGGTACTGCTGACCACCGACCATGGCAGCGTGCGCGTGAAAACCCCGAGCAAGTGTGTGGGCGACCGCGCCACTACCGCCAACCTGCGCTACAAGCATGGCCGCAACCTGCAGTATGAGGAGCGAGATGTGCTGGCCTTCCGCGACCCGAAATTTGCGGGGCTGCCCAGGCCGAATGTGAGCTCTACGTTCATCTTTGCGAAGGGTGATGTGTTCCTCTGCTACCCCAACAACTACAACCATTTTGTGAACTACTACAAGAGTACCTTCCAGCATGGTGGCATATCGCTGGAGGAGATGATAGTACCGGTGGTGCGGCTGGAGAGTAAGTAATTTTTAATGTGGGAGGAATGTGATAATGTGGGGCAATGTGATGACTTTTAAGCATTACTTGTAATGAAGACAACTTTAAAATTTATTGTAGTAGTTATTGTAACTGGAGGTATATTCATTTTGGGTTATCTGTTTTCTTTCTTGTTTCTAGGTGGGGCGTTTGACAAGGATTACACTCCGGCAGAACTTGTAGAAAACTTCAAAAAAAAAGAAAAAGAGATTTACGCTTTAAAATCATATTTCAGGGCAATTGTTCCGAAAAACAAGTCAGTTGAAATAGAATTTGATGGAGATAACAAGCTGTTTAGATTTGGAATTACTTGCACAGACAAGAATGATAGCAATTATTGCAAACCTGGTTTTTTAGAGTGGGATATAAAAGTGGGATCGCCGAAAATGGATTCATTATTGTCGACATTAGGATGGACCCCAAAAACTTTAGGTAATCTGAAAGACAAACTCGACGAAGCAAACTGCATTTCCATAATAAGTGGTGAACCGGCAACAATAGGATTTAAGAGAAGTGGAATGGGAATGTATTTTTTCACAGTTTTTGATAAACCAATGTCAGACAGTACCAAATTGTTATACAGAGACACATGCACATATATTATTGCGAGTGATTTGCTCGTATTAGAATATGGCGGAGGTGCTGTTGGCCCTCAATGCTTTTATAACAAATAAAATTCCTACTATAAATATTTTCCGTCCTCGGGGAGTCTCCTGCCAGGCCTATATGTATAGCCAAGGACTCGCCAATACTCGCAGCTCTTTTAACTAATTAGAAAGTTAAATTGGTATAGTTTTTGCTGGATATAACCCCATAGTTCTTTGACATTTTATAAGATTATTTACAGAAAATGGCAGGGTATAAATTATACCCAAAACCACGTTTTTTATACCTTTTTGGGGTATTCTTATACCCGTTTATACCCCTTTATGTATTATGATGAAACGCATAATATCGACCCATATTGCATTTCGTCACATTCACAAAAAGATATTTATCGAAAACAGGCACTTTCCGGAAATTATACTCCCTCTTCCGGCTAATGTTCAAAAAAATAAATTTGTGTTTGGCATTATTCAGAAAAAACAAAGTAATATAGCCCCATAAAATAGTTTATGCTTTTTGAAGGAAAATTCAGCGGGGATGGTTTTGATAACCGCGTTACGCAGCTATATGGTATTAAGTACCCCATCATACAGGCGGGCATGATATGGGCGTCGGGCTGGCGGCTGGCTAGCGCGGTGAGCAATGCGGGCGGGCTGGGCATTATAGGCGCCGGCAGCATGTACCCGGATGTGTTGCTGGAGCATATACAGAAGTGCAAAGCGGCTACCGATAAGCCTTTTGCGGTGAATGTGCCGCTCCTGTACCCGGATATAGATAAGCTGATGAAGCACATCATAGACGAAAAGGTGCCGATAGTTTTCACCTCTGCCGGGAATCCTAAAACATGGACGGGCATACTAAAGCAGAACGGCATCGTTGTAACCCATGTCGTATCCAGCGCGAAATTTGCAAAAAAGTGCGAAGAGGCGGGTTGCGACGCGGTGGTGGCAGAGGGCTTTGAGGCCGGCGGGCACAATGGGCGCGAAGAAACGACTACGCTGTGCCTGATACCCGCTGTGCGGCAGGCAATTAGCATACCGCTTATAGCAGCGGGAGGCATAGCCACGGGCAGGGCCATGTATGCCATGATGGCCTTAGGGGCAGAGGGGGTGCAGATGGGCAGCCGCTTTGTATGCACGCCGGAGGCATCGAGCAGCGAGGCGTTCAAGGAGTCGGTGATAGCGGCGAATGAGGGAGATACCGTGCTGACACTGAAGCAGTTAACACCTGTAAGACTGATAAAGAACCATTTCTGCAAACAGGTGCTGGCAGCCGAAAATGCCGGGGCTACCACGGAGCAACTGACCGAGCTGCTGGGCAGGGCCAGGGCAAAGAAAGGCATGTTTGAAGGGGATGTGGAGGAAGGCGAACTGGAAATAGGGCAGGTGAGCAGCCTTATCAAAGATATTAAGCCGGCGGCAGAGGTGGTGCACGAAGTATGGCAGGAATTTACACAGGCGGCAGCATCTCCATTTAAATTTTAATATATCTGTTGCTAAAACCAACCTTCATAGATTATAACTGCGTCTTAATAATATGGAATTAAGGATGTTTAAGTATTAATATTTTTCTTGTATTTATGCGTTTTCAAGATATGGGAAATATTAAATAAGCCATTCCTTTGCCTGATTTTTATATATTTGTATTCTGTTTTTATATTTGTTTGAGAAAGTGTTTATGAAAAGAATTATCCTCCTTATTGCGCTTATTATTTTTGCTACCAGCGGATTTGCGCAAACCCCAGCCCCTATTACCGGTAGCGCATTGGTGTGCATGGGCACACCCACTCCCCTGGCCGATGCCACACCCGGTGGCACATGGAGCAGCAGCAACACAGCTATTGCTACGGTTGGCACGTCAGGATTGGTATTGGGCGTGTCGTTGGGGCCGGTTATTATTACTTATTCCGTAGGCACCAGTTACGTTACCAAGCTGATGACCGTTAAGAATTTACCTTCCATCACTTCAGGCCCTGTAAGCGGTTGTGTGGGCAGCGAATACCAGATGGCTGGGATACCCTCAGGTGGCTCATGGGGCACCGGCAACCCGGCCATAGCTATAGCCAATTTTGTGGGTGTGGTCACCGGGGTTTCAGCCGGCGTGACGACAATCAGCTATACAGAAGCAGGTGGCTGCATGCAAACCGTGCCTATTACTGTGAATCCGGTGCCGCTGCCTATAACCGGCACTAACTATGTTTATACCGGCCTTACCACCGCACTGACAGACCTTACCCCCGGCGGCACATGGAGCAGCAGCAACACCACATTGGCCACAGTGGGTGTAGCTACAGGTATAGTAACGGGCGTCTCATCGGGGCTTGTGCTTATATCTTACACATTGCCTACAAGCTGCGCGGCGTTTATGCGTGTGGAGGTAAACCCCCTACCGGCTACAGCCAGCAAATACGCCTGGTATCCTTTTTGCGGCGACACTATAGATATGGGGCCGGCGGGATTGTCGGATGGCAGGGACCTGATAAACCACGGCCTTACCACCACACCTGCAGTGCTGACGACTGACCGTTTCGGCAGCCCCAATAACGCTTACGCGTTCAATGGTGTGAGCAGCATGATGAACTATACTACATTCTTTCCGAACAGTGGTTCGCCAAATGATTTCACTTATTCATGCTGGGTAAATATCCCTGTTAACCAATCATCCATCATTTGGTATAATGGTAATCCCGGTGTGAATGGTTTTGGTATGGTGGTCAATAACGGTACGCTTGGTGTGCCTGGAAACCAGGTAGGCATATGGATGGGCGGCAGCGCCACTCCGCTTAATGCCAGCCAGCCGATAAGTCTGGGTGTGTGGCATAACCTTGTGCTGGTGAAGAATGGCGGAGTGTATAACTTTTATGTGGATAACGCACCGGGTTTGTTTTTCATCGATAATCCCGCGCCTGTATTCACAGATGTATTCGCGCTCGGCATGAATTATCCCTCATCAGTAGGCGCAGGCCCGCTTACCGATGCTTTCAATGGTTCTATAGACGATGTGGTGTATATTACCCGGCAGCTTACAAATGCAGAAAGGTTGTCCCTTTTTAATTTCAACCCAAATGCAAACCCATTCTCTTTGGGCAATGATACTACCATATGCTCTGACAGGGTGGACCTATTGCCGAGCCCGCAGACTGTGGGCGCAAAATATACCTGGACTCGCTTTAACGGGCTTGGCTATACGGTAATCGACACTGTAGATACTGCACTCACGGTTTACCCTGTCACAGGGCCTTTTGGCAATGAGTATGTGCTGCATGTGTCAAAGCCATACGGATGTGTAGAATCAGATACCTTGATTGTATTCAAAGCGCCGATACCCGTGAACCTTGGTCCGGACCGGCATATATGCGTAGGGGATACGGTTACTTTGTCCAACTTCTTCCCCAGCGCGAACTTCTTATGGAGTACAGGTGATACCGCTCATTCGATAGATGTAACAACCACCGGTACCTATTATGTTACAGTGGATAGCGCCTACCTGGGCAGCACCTGCGTGGGCAGGGACACGCTGAATGTCAATTTCCATCCGATACCGATTATCGGCCTTCCTGATTTTATTAAGCATTGTAACGGATCGCCCGATACACTGCGCCCGCATAAAAACCCGCTTTATACCTACTTCTGGAGTACCGGTGTTACGTCAGACAGCCTTGTGGTGACAACCACTGGTAATTACTGGGTACGTGTGAGCGATTCAGGATGTATCCGATATGACACTACTGATGTGCTGATTGTATTTGACACTGTTTCTTTTTATCTTAATGACACGGCAATATGTTTAGGGCATGAAGTGCCGACCTCAGGCAAAGTGACAACAAACCCGATAGTCACTTACCAATGGACGCCCACCGCCGGCATACAATATCCCAATACGCCGCAACCGCTCATCAAGCCGGATACTTCTGCCGACTACATCGTAACCGTAAGCTATCCGGGTTGCCCTGATATTGCAGATACCTTCCATATTGATGTGCAGCCCAATCCTACTGTGTTCATAGGCGGCAACCGGCATATGTGTGACGGGGATACCCTGCATATTGACGCGATAACGGATCCGGCATGGTACAGCAGATATATATATAGCTGGACTCCGGCAACAAACCTGGATTGCACAACCTGCTCTTCGGTAGTGTATACTGCGGGTGATACCATAACATTTTACCTCACGGTAACAACACCGGCGTGGCGTACCGGGCTGGAAGCAGGCCATTGTATTACAATGGATTCTGCGACTGTCTTTGTTCATCCGAGCGACTTTGATACGCTGACCTCTCTGTTTAATCTTTGCCCCGGAGATTCGGTGCAACTAATTCCTGATGATACCACAACGCTTGGCGTAACACATGTAGCCTATGACTGGACACCGGGCATATATCTTGACGATTCAACATCGGCCTCTCCATGGGTACACCCGATAACCTCGCAAGGATACAGGTTGATATCAATGAGCGATTGGGGGTGCCGGGATACTAATACGGTGTCCATTAATGTATATGCTGCTGCAGTCATTGAAATGCCTGATTCGGTTGTTATATATCCCGGAGAATCTTACCATATACAGCCACGTACCAATATTTCAAATTTCTTGTGGTACCCGCCATTAGGGTTGGATAATCCAAGGCTCTCGGACCCTACAGCTCAACCCAATGTGAATACGGTATATACAGTAAGAGGTGTCACAGAATACGGTTGTGCCGTAGACGACTCAATAAAAATCAAGGTGGACCCTAACTCGCTGTTGGCGATACCCAATGCATTTGCTCCTGGCTCATTTGCTAACACCTTGTTCATGCCTATAAAGCGGGGCACTGTAACCCTCAATTATTTCCGCGTGTTCAACCGTTGGGGTGTGCTGATGTTTGAGACGAAGGATATAAATGAAGGATGGGATGGCAATTATAAAGGCAAGGCACAACCGTTTGGTGTATATGTGTATGAACTGGAAGCTGTGACGAATACCGGCGCAATAATAAACAGGCAAGGCAATGTGACATTGATCAGATAAGATATACCGTAAATAAAAAAGCACGCGGGCTGAATTTTCAGCCCGCGTGCTTTTTTAAAAGAATGTAATCAGAATGTAGCGTGAAAATCAAACCAACTCTTCTCATTGATTGGCCCTGGCCCGGAGTGGTAAAAATCCATAAACAACTTTCTGGCATTTTCGTAGGTCAGCCATTCGCCTTTTGTTTTCTCGGGAATTGGGCCCGATGAGCTATATGGGTAACGGGTAGGGAATACATTCAGCAATCTGATGCGTACGCCTGAATATATATGCAGGAACTTTGGGAAAAGAGGGTTCCTTTCCAGGTTCAGGTTTATGGGCATAAACCACAGGCCCTGGTGTATGAGTTTGAATTTTGTGTATCCTTTTTGGTGAAGCGTATCTATCAGTGACACATCTGTGGCCTCACAAGACACATATTTTACGTTCTGTGGGCTTTTTACTTCCGGCAGGTCGTTGATGCATAAATAATCAAAACCCTCAATATCTACCTTGAGATAATAAGGTGTGCCGTATTTCTGAAAAAGGCTACTGGTGGTAACACATGGAATATTTTTTACCTCATAAGGGGTATTGTTCCTGCTGCCCAGTTGAAAGTCGAACGAGCTCCATTCAGATGTTTTTTTGTTTATATAAAATGGCAGTACGCCTTCCTTATCAGAAATGCCGACATTGAGTATCGTCAATGAACCGTCCTCTATGTGTTTTTTAAATTTCCGGGTGTTCTGCTCTACGAGCAGCGGGTTTGCCTCGATAGCAATAACCTTGAAGCCTTCGCGCAGATAATTAACAGTGTCCTGGCCTATATGCATGCCTATATCGAAAACAAGGCGTTTTTCCATTTGGGATGATTAGCTGTGCAAGATAATGAAACCACGTCATACCGTTTGCTGTGCAGGTAAAGAAGCTTTTAAAATCTATTATAACACAGGTGATTTATCATAATTCGTAACTCGCTAAAGATTTATCTCTTATCTCCAATGTTATTAAATTATTAAGTCTATATTAAGAACTAAAAACCCGGTAATAAGCTGATAGCTTTGCAGGATTAATATTGTTATCGTATATGTCATTCGACTCAGTTCTGAAAATTTTTTTGCCAAAAGACCGTGTATTTTATGGTTTGTTTGAGGAAGTAGCCACCACGTTGGTGCAAATGGGCGATTTGTTCAAGAATGCGCTCCAGGAAAAGGACCTTAACAAAAGAGATGATTTGCTCAGGTCGCTTGAAGAGCTGGAGCATAAGAATGATGAGATAACGCACCGCATATTCATAGAGCTTGGCCGGAACTTCATCACGCCGTTAGACAGGGAGGATATACATTACCTGACCACGTCGCTGGATGATATAGCCGATTATATCTGGGGTGCTGCAAAGCGCGTGGTAAACTACCAGATACATGATGAGTACAATACCCTTCCCGCATTTGCGGAGATTATTTCAAAATCGATAGGTGCGATAAATACAGGGGTGTACGCATTGAGGAACATGAAGGACCTCCGCGCGATAACGGCAGCCTGTGTGTTGGTGAACAGCCTTGAGAATGATGCCGATGACCTGCTGGACCAAACAATGATGAAGTTATTCTCATCGAATATCACGGCAATAGAGCTGATCAAACAGAAAGATATCTTCCAGATGCTGGAGGTAGTGACAGACAAGTGCGAAGACGTGGCCAATGTTATAGAATCCATCATTATTAAATACTCATAGTACCTGTATGTCGGTTTTGCTGATTGTAATTATTGCGCTTGCTTTGGTATTTGACTATATAAATGGATTTCATGACGCGGCCAACTCCATAGCAACCGTAGTGTCAACGAAAGTGCTTACCCCTTTCCAGGCGGTAATGTGGGCTGCGTTGTTCAATTTTGTTGCCTTCTTTATATTTAAGGACCATGGTGTGGCCAACACAGTGGCCAAAACGGTAAAAGAAAGTTTTATCACGTTGCCGGTTATCATGTCGGGGCTGATAGCTGCAATATCCTGGAACCTGTTCACCTGGTGGTTTGGCATACCATCCAGTTCATCACACACGCTTATTGGCGGCTTTGCCGGTGCGGCAATTGCCCACGCCGGTTTCAGCGCCGTGAATTCTGAACCTATAATGAAGACGGTCAGCTTCATTATACTGGCGCCTATGGTAGGTATGCTGATGGCCTTTATTATATCACTGTGGTTTATTTACTCTTTCCGAAGGGGGATTGTACCCAAGCTGATCTCACTACTGGTGATAACGGTGGTGGTAATAGTGCTGGTGAATGTGATAGAGACAGACCCTACGAAAGTGAAAGGACATATTGAGAACCAATTCCTGAAGGTCATATTCTACACAAAGAACTTTAAATGGGTGCTTTTGGCAACAATACTGATCGCTATGAGCATATTTACCATGTTCCTGGGCTCACTCAACGCGGCACGATCAACCTTGTACCTCAAGCGTTTCCAGCTCATATCTTCTGCTGCATTCAGTGTGGGGCATGGCGGCAATGACGCGCAAAAGGTGATGGGTATCATAACCGTGGCACTGATAAGCGCAGGCAATATCCAGGAGTTTGACCAGATGCCGGTATGGGTGCCACTTGCCTGCTATTCAGCAATTGCGCTTGGCACGATGAGTGGTGGTTGGCGCATTATCAAAACGATGGGCACCCGCATCACGAAGGTGACGCCATTTGAGGGAGTGGCCGCAGAAACAGCCGGTGCTATTACGCTTTTCCTTACGGAGAACCTTAAAATACCTGTGAGCACCACACACACCATTACCGGCTCAATAATAGGCGTAGGGGCAACAAAACGCCTTTCTGCGGTGCGCTGGGGTGTAACAATTAACCTGCTTTGGGCATGGATACTTACAATACCTGTAAGCGGATTACTGGCCGGCGGAGTATATTACATTGTGAGATTGTTCCAATAGTAAGTGCAAATGCAAATATTGAGGAACACTGATTAGTGTTCCTCTTCTTCAATATGGCCGCTGCTCTCTGTGGCTTCGCTATCTGCACTGACCCCTTTTGCACGGTCGAAGTAGCCCGGGTCGTTAGCGCCACAATCATTAAAGCCTTCCGGGGCTTTGAAAGTTGCTGCGGGATCAATATTCAGGCTTTTATCAGCCCAAACACGTTTCATGAACATTGCCCAGATAGGCAATGCCGATGCTGCACCCTGTCCGAGGGATTCGAGGCGGAACCTGAATTCACGGTCATCGCAGCCTACCCATGCCCCGGCCATAAGTTCGGGCGCGTAGCCCAGGAACCATGCATCGGCCTGGTTGCTGGTGGTACCTGTTTTGCCGGCAATATCGGCAGTGATATTGTACCTGAAGCGAGCCCGTGCGCCGGTGCCGCCACTGGCCACTACATTACGCATGAGGTTTACCATTTTGTAGGCCGTTTGTGGATTGATGACCTCCTTCTGCACCGAAGCGAAGCTCTTTACCAACATGCCGTTCTTATCCTCAATCTTGCTGATAAAAAACGGCTGTGTATGCACACCCTTGCCGGGGAACATGCTGTATGCGCCAATCATCTCGAACAAAGAAATATCAGAAACACCGAGTGCCATAGATGGCACCTTATCAATACGGCTGACTATACCACACTTATGCAGAAAATCGGCGAAGGCATCTATGCCCACCTGCCTGAGCATGTAGAGAGCAGCATTGTTTATCGACTTGCCCAGTGCGACCTTCATTGGCACCTGCGCCGGATACACAACAGGATTATCAGCATCATACAAGGTCGCCATGTTAGGGAATTCCTGCGGGGCGGTAGATACCATGCCGCAAGGGTCCCATCCATTTTCTACGGCTACTGTATAAAGTAAAGGTTTGATGGTGGACCCGACCTGCCGTTTTGTATTCTTGTTCACGTGGTCATACATGAAATAATTGTGGTCTATGCCGCCTACCCATGCCTTTACCTCGCCGGTAGCGGGGTCCATAGCCAGAAAGCCCACCTGGAGGAAAAGTTTCATGTATTTAATGGAATCAATAGGGCTCATCACGGTATCCTTGTAGTGTTGTTTGTTCCAGGCGAAAACCCTCATCTTTATAGGTGCCTTCATCATGGCCATTGCCTTGGCTTCCGACATATCCTGGCTGCGGAAATTCTGATACCTGTCGCTCTGCTTTATAGATTGTGCAAGGATGTTTTTTATAGATTGCGACCTTTCCCAAACGGAGCCGTCTTTATATCCCGGCTGGGAAATAAAGACATTCTGCCAGTTGGAAAGGTGCTCATGTACTGCTTCTTCGGCATAGCGCTGCATACGCACATCAAGTGTTGTCCATATTTTCAGTCCGTCTTTATAAATATCATAGGGAGTGCCGTCGGGTTTCTTCATGTCTTTTATCACCTGCTTCACCTGCTGCTCCACCACCTGCCTGAAATAAGGTGCCGTACCATCATGGTAGTCTATCTTATGATAATCCAAAGGTGTTTCACCATTCCTTAACTCATCAAACTGAACGTCGTCAATATACTTGTGCTTGTGCATCAGTTCAAGCACTGTGTTCCGCCTTTCACGCGCCCTTTTGGGGTGGCTGCGTGGGTTGTAAATAGTGTTTCCTTTTAACATGCCTACGAGTACCGCGGCTTCATCAATGGATACACTATCGGGCATCTTGTTATAAAAAGTCATAGAGGCATTCTTGATGCCAAACACATTGTCACCGTATGGCACGGTATTCAGGTACATGGTGATTATCTCATTCTTCGTAAGGTTTCGTTCCAGCTTTACTGCCAATACCCATTCTTTCAGCTTCATGAAAGGCAGCCACCAGGTACTCTGGCTTTGCCGGGGGAACAGGTTCTTGGCCAACTGTTGTGTAATAGTGGAAGAACCACGCTTCTTGCGTTCAATAATGTAAACCGGGATGGCAATCGTGGCTATAGGGTCGATACCGGCATGGTCATAAAAGCGGATGTCTTCCGTGGCCAGCAGCGCATTGATAATATTCGGGGAAATCTCAGAAAACTTGCTGTTTGAGCGGTCGGTAACATAATAGCGGCCAAGCAAAGAACCATCGGCGGCATACACATCAGAGGAGATGGCGCTTTGAGGGTTCTCCAACTCGGCCAGCGATGGCATATAGCCTACCATGCCATGCTCTATTGCCACAACCAGTGAAACAAAAACGAGGAAGAAAAAAATGAACATAATCCACAAAGCGCGTATCCATCGCCTGCTTTTGCGTGGGGGGTCTGTTCTGTCCACTGGCTTGCTCTTGTATATATTTTCTGGTTTGGTATTCATCAAGTAAAAATGTCGAAAGTTAACATCAAAAGGCTATTGCCATGCTATGTATCCCAAATTTACATTTCTTTTTCATCTTCTTCAGGCATAACAAAAAAGCCGGCGCACCTTACGGGGTTCATAAAGCCCCAAAACCGATTGCCGAAGCTGATTCTGTCTTTTGAAACTGCCAGGAAAGGCTTTAAGAATCCGCTTATATATTGCTGCTCACGTGCATCTAAAGGCTGTTTTGCGTATTTTTTCTTCAAATATATATTCATGAACCCGGTGAAGGATGTGCCTAATTGCGGGTCAACTACTTCGCGGGCATACTGCATAGGCGTTCTGGTGCCGCGCAATATACCCACCATATGCAGGTAATAAGTGGTCGCGCGGTAAGCCCAATAAGCCTTGTTGCCCTCTGCGGGGGCATTATTATACCTTATGATATAGTAACGGAGGACTATCCGGGGCAGGAGCAGCAACAATAACAGCAGTACACCTAAGGTACCGATACCTATCCATAAAAGCTGCCGTGGCGATACTTGTTTGGGTTTGGCTGCCTGTTGTTTCTTTTCTTTTAGTTTTTCAGTGTCATTCTTTTTCATGTACACCTCATCAATGGGTGTGTATTCGGGGAAGCGTTTCAGTATGTCCGGGCCTTTGTCCAGCGGAGATACTTCGAGCTTTTTCATCACATCGGCATAGGAAACAGCTGTGCCTTCATCCCCTTTACGGAGCATTTTCAGCGGCATGGCGATGCTGTCGCGGTATATTACCGCCACTTTCATGTCCATATCCACTGGAATGGGTTCCGGCAGTTTGTACTCCTTATCATGAAATACGAATTGTTTTATCAGCATTCTCGCTGTTTTTTTCAGGGTGTCCACATCTTCGATTGTCCCCTCAGCGGCAAGCCACGCTTTAGGTGGCTGCATGGGCGGGGTGCCATCGGGCTGTGGGGTGGGGCGTTCTTCGTTGTCATTACCTACCGTGGTATCAAAGTCGAGCCAGCCATAGCCGGGAAAATACACCTGCACCCATGCATGTGCCTGGTTGGCGTAATACCAGTACCAGCCCTTGTTTTTATCGCTGCGGTCTTCGGTAAGAAAACCTACCGCTATGCGTGAGGGTATACCCAAAGAACGGAGCATAAACAAAGTGGCGCCGGCATAATACGCGCAATACCCTTTGTGATTCTCATTAAGAAAGTACATCAGCTTTGAGGCGCTGGGCAGGTCGGGCACACCGGGGTTATCGGTGTATTTATATATCTGCTCTCCATTCTCGTCTTTGGCAAGAAAATAATTGCGGATGGCCAGTATTTTGTCCACAGGCGTGCGTGCCGTATCGGTTATCTTATGCGCCAGTGCGCTTATAGAACTGAACTTCTCATTGCCGGGCATGAAGGTGTAATACTCCATGAACCTTTTGTCGGTGCCTTTATAATCCGTTACTTCGCGTAGCACCTCGAAGCGCTGCTCCTGGAATTTCTTTATCTCGGGGTTCTGGGCATTATAAACAAAGTAGGCGCTGTTGAGCAATGATACATAGCTTTTGGCTCTGAATGCCGACTTAAACTCATTGCGGAAATCCTTTTCTATGGTTATGGGCTGTACAAAGTAACCCACATTGGGCGCGAGATAGGTGTTGGGCGAGAGCATTTTGCTGTACACTTCTATCTCAACCGTCTGACGCAGCTTTGCCCCGAGGCTGTTGCGGATAACAGATGAGTCTGTCTTTGTAGAAAAGAGTGGTATACGTGAAGGGTCAGGCTCAAAAAGGTCGTTGTAAGGAATGGTCGAGTCCCGTTCAAAAGTTTCAGTGAGCGTATCGAACTTCGTGAAGTAGAATGCAGTCAGGTATAAGGGGTTTGGTACACTTGTGCCGGGAAAAAAATTATCGATATGGGCGCAGAACAACAACTGCTTGCTTCGGCTGAGCGCACTGCTGAGGCGGGAGTAGTCGCGCAGGTCGAACGTACCGTCTTTATTTTCCTTCAGCATACCTCCTTTGCCCTCCTTGCCACCACCGCCATAGTTATCTACCACCTCCTTTATCTCCGGTTGCATCAGATAAACAACTCCTCCTAATAAAAGGCCTGCCAGCAGCGCGAAAATAGCCAGGCGCCGCGAGAGGTACCACCAGAACTTTTGTGATTTGTCTTTATAATTGTATATCTGCTCGGCAGTGAAGACAATATAAACTGCGTATAAAAGCGCGGGGGTAAAGGCCTTAAGAAAGCCATAAACACTATCATTGTTGGCCTTGGCAATGAGCAGGATGCAACCTGTAAGCAGCGATGCGGCTATAAAAACTGCCCAGTAGCGCAGCCGTGTAAAACCCCAGCCAACAAGCCATCCCAGAGAAAACAAATAAGCGAACACCTGGAACCGGCGTGCTATAAAAAAAGCATCGAACTCGCCCACGGCATATTTGTCTATGCCTTTGTAAACAGAAAAAAGCGCAAAGAGGAGGATAAGGAACGGTGGAAGGAACCTGAACCTGAATGAATAGAACAGAGTAGCTAATCCCATGCCGGCCACCAGGTAAAGCGTTTGCTGAAACGCCTGGTTTTGCAGAATGGAAAAATGTTCATTCACATTCACCAGCAGGAAATAACCGGCAGCAGCCGTTGGCAGTACCAGGAAGATGAGCTTCGCGAATAGCTCATTTACAGGCGCGGCACGTTGTATCTTCATTCGCCCAAACCCTGAAAGGGGCTTTTAAATGTTAAATAATAAAAGAGTAAATATAGGAGAAATTAGGAGGCCAATTTGTTAAAAATGAATGAAATAGCGCATGGGAGGCTTTTCGAACCTCCGCTATCCATTTTTGCCTGAGAACACCTTTCTGAATAATATTGCCAGCTTATTCCGGCAATAATAGAGTAATGAGGCTACTATAAATATGGCAATCACATATAAAGAGCCCCATACCACAATATCAAATAGTATTTGCCGGGTAGTAATGTGCGGATTACTATCATTCATATAGTCAAACCCAAAAAGCACACAGGTAAGTATAAATGATGCAATAAATATTTTCCTGTAAGGGCGCATACCAATACTAACCTGAAAATAGCTAAATTTATTGTGCTTATGAAACAGATAAAATGGACAGAACGCAAATTCACCTTCGGGTATGAAATAGGGTATGCTCCATTCTTCATTGAGCGATTAAGAGCAACAGCCCCGAGGCTTGAAGAACTATTTGAAGACATTGATGAAATGGCAGCGGCAAAAAAAGCGGGTGCAGAATGGTCGGCAAAGGAACATTTGGGCCACTTGAGCGAACTGGAAATATTGCATGATGGCAGGATTAATGATCTGGCCGCAGGCACGCCTGTGCTGCGGGCAGCCGATATGAGCAATACCGAAACTTACGCAGCCAAGCACAACGAAACGCCCATTGCGGAATTGCTGCTGCATTTTCGCAATGGGCGTAATAAGTTTATAGAGCGTGTTGCATCATTAGATGAACAATTTTTTCGGCGGACGGCATTGCATCCACGCCTGCAGCAGCAGGCTACCCTTACAGACCTTTTATTTTTTATAGCAGAGCATGACAACCATCATCTTTTGCGAATAGCAGAAACATTATCATCGCATCCATAAAAACAACCGGTATGAACAAGTCAGTTATAATCCTTATTAGCGTGATATGGGTGCTCTGCACCCTGTACTACACAATGGCAAACGTGAATGAGGGATACCAGTATGAGCGCTATGCCATGATAGGGGCATGGACTGCGAGCGCACTGCTGCTTATCAGCATCATTATTTACATTAGGAAGCACCGGAACAGTAAAAAATAGCATGCGGCAGACATGTGGGGGAAAAGAGATATTTTTGTGCCCGCACAAAAAGGAGTACCGGATAATTATATTTCTGCTATGAGGATTTTTTCATTTTTGTTTCTGATAATATTTTTTAATGCCTTGAGCATATTTGCACAGGACGGGCAGATAAAATTGTTGCTGCAAAGCCCCGATGGCAAGAATGTGAGGCTGCTCTGGCTATTGAAACGCAGTAGCATGAACATCACAGGGTATGATATAAAAAGGAAAGAAGGGTTGCAGGATTGGGTGAAACTGAACACAGAACCGATAGTGCCGGGCGTATCAATGAAAAGAAATTTTATTGCACTGGGTGCCAACAAAAATGAAGAGAACATACTGAAAGCCCGGCTATATAAACTGCTGGCCAGCCATAAGCTCAAAGAAACAGATGCCCAATACCTGCAGAAACTGGGCAGCGATGATAAGACCCTGCAACAGTTGTTAAATACTGTTGGCGCCGACCATGAGCTGGCCCTGATGCATGGCCTTGCCTACCTGGACCATACTATATCGAAGAGGACAGACTATCAATATGGCATTTTTGTGCAGGGCACAAATACATTGCTTGCAAAAGCAATGTGGAACTATGGCGAGATACCTGACTTGAACACGATACGTGAAATAACCTCCAAAGCGACTCCGGGAAAACCCGGGGTGGCCGTAATCTGGAATGCCGACCTGAATAAAATGAAAGCGGGCAATGTAGCAGGGTTTAATATATACCGGCAAGGAATCCGGTTGAATACTGACCCCATAGGCGCAACCAATGTAAATGATGCTTCAGAATTTTCGTGGACAGACAAGTCGGCCAACAGTGCGGGTCCAATCCAGTATAGCATCAGCGCAGAATCCATTTTCGGGATAGAAGGCAGTATCAAATCATATACCTACAACCCTGAAGACCATCCCGCACAATATAAAAAGGCGGAGGTAAGTGAAGTGAATTCAATGGGCTATTATTTTAAAGATGGGATAAGCATTAAATGGAATTTTCCAAAGGAATATGAGCGGTTCATAAAAGGCTTTTACGTGGAAAAGGATAATATGCCCAATGGCTATGTACGGGTTTCCACATTGCAGGAGCCGACCACGCGCGCATTTGTGGACAAAACACCATCGCCAACCAGTGCTTACATCCGTTTCCGCATTGTTGCCGTGTACACAGACAAGACCATGGAACCGGGAATAGAACGCCTTTATAGCTACTTTCCCATTACTGAGCCTCCCCGGCCTTTTAATCTGAAAGCCGATATTCCTGCAACAAATAAGAAAGTCGTTATCAGTTTATCCTGGTCTCCAAAACTTGCAGGTGACTCTGCAACTGACCACTACAGGGTATATGCCAACGAACCCGGAACGGATAATTTCACATCATTGAATGAAGACCGCTCATTAATGGTCAGCAAGTTTGTTTACCGGGTACCGGACGGCGTGGCAAGAGACTACAAGTTTTTCGTAACAGCACTTAACAGATCGGGCGTGGAAAGTAATCCTAGCGATACTATTTCTATTCAGGTGCCAAGCACAGCATTGCCTGCGCCGGTAATTACGAGGGCAACGGCAGACAGTGACAAAGTGACCATTCAATGGCAGTATCCCGATGTGTCTGATCTGAAGGGCTTTGTTTTGTACCAGAACAACAAGGCAATAGCGGGCGACCTTAGAAAAAATGACCGCCAGTATATAGTCACAAAACCGGATGCCGGCTCTAATGCATATACGATAAGGGCACTGTCGGAAAGTGGTGTGATGAGCGAATACTCATCGCCGGCTACTGCAGTGATGCCGGAAAGCGCTAAATAATACTACCTAAAATGCTGTTACAAGCAGCAAGAATATCGTCGTGAAAAAAGTAAAGGTACATTATAGATTGTACTCTTCATTCATTTGAACGACAACCATTGAAATGGTCGCATGCAATTTATTGATGAGTTTTTCCATGTCCGGGCCGCGTTCCTCCATAAACTCGATCTTCACAATATCATCTTTGAGGGTGCTGATGCCCAGGTTGGTGATAGATGGCTTCATACGGTGTGCATAGTATTTCACCGTCGCTAAATCATTTGCTTTGTAGGCATCAACCATTTTGTCCACAGCAGGAGGTGTTTCACTGATAAAAAGATTCAGCATCTTTTTAATAAAGCCATCATCATTTCTGCCCATTACCAGAAGTTTACCTAAGTCATATAGTTTGCCAGTTGGTTTTTCCGGCATGGGTGCCGGTTCGCGTGCTGGTTCGGGCTGCGGCACGGGTTCGGCTTCTTCTATTTTAGGTTCGGGAACGACCTCACTCTTACCAAGCCACTTCGCGATAGGGTTCACCAGGTTCATTTCAGTATATGGCTTGAAAATGAAGTCATTCATGCCTGCGTCTATGAACTGGTGTTCTTTTCCCTTAATGGCATTTGCGGTTAGCGCAAGTATAGGTATAGTGCGGTCTATCTCACTGCGGATGATTTTAGTGGCCTGTATGCCATCCATCACGGGCATCTGTATATCCATGAGCACTATATCATAGCGGTCCTTATTTATCATGTCTATGGCGTGCAAGCCATTTTCCGCTTCCGACACCATAGCGCCATAATCAGTGAGAATAGTATAGGCAAGGAGCCTGTTCAGGTTATTGTCTTCCACCAGCAAAATCTTCTTCTTGCTTATGTTGCTAGTGTCATTCTTTATGGTACGTTTCTTCTCAAGTACCCTTGCAGTGCCTTTTTTAAAATTGAACGTTAGAGAAATCGTGGTTCCCACATTTTTTTTACTGGTTATCGATATAGAGCCACCCATCAGCTCTATCAGCTGCTTGGTAATGCTCATCCCCAGGCCCGTGCCGCCAAACTTGCGCACTACGGTTTCGTCTTCCTGGGTGAATTTATCGAATATGGTGTTGAGGTATTCTTCTTTTATACCCACTCCGGTGTCCTCTACCACCACGAGCAACTTTTGCCAACCATCTATTTCATCGAGGAGAAATGCTTTCACACATACCGTGCCCTTCTCGGTAAACTTGATAGCATTGCTGACCATGTTCATGAGCACTTGGTTCACGCGGAACGGGTCGCCTATAAGCACCGGGGCAATGCGGTTATCGGTCTCCTGGTAGAGCAACAATCCTTTTTCCTCAGCTTTGTGTGTCAGAATACTCACTACCTGCTCTGCGATGGACTCAAGGCTGAAACTGATATTTTCGAGTGTGATTTTTCCTGCTTCAATTTTCGAAAAATCGAGCAGGTCATTTACTATGCCCAGCAGGTTTGTTGATGCGCTTTCAATGCCTTGCAGGTAACTCTTTTGCTGCGCATTTAGTTCGCTTTTGTTCAGCAGTCTCCCCAGGCCCATGATAGCATTGAGCGGCGTGCGTATCTCATGGCTCATGTTGGTAAGAAAAATATCTTTGGACCTTGAAGACCGGTCTGCGTCCATTTTCGCAAACTTCAGTTGCTCTTCCAGTTTCTTTTGCTCTGTAATATCAAGGTGTATGCTGATGGTGCCCTTTACACTTTCGTCAGCATTGAACAACGGAGTGGCGCTGGTAAGCCACCATTTATCTTCACCTGTTTTGGTCTTTACCGCCAGCTCGTAATTGGTATTGATGCCATACTGCTGTCGGGAGAGTTGATCGCGCGTGCGCTTTTGGCTTACACCGCGTAAAAACAGGTCCGTAGCTTTTTTGCCTATCAGTTCATCTGTCTCATATCCACTCATTTGGCAGAAGCGCTGGTTCGCGTAGATGATTGCCTCCTCAGGGTCAAGTTCTATCATTCCAAGGTTCATATTTTCTATAATGCCCTTGTACTTTTCTTCACTTTTCTTCAAGGCCTCTTCGGCATGAAGGCGCTGGCTTATATCCTGCGCAAACCCTATAACATAAGGATCCCCGCCATCTTCGTCCACCAGGTAATTCTGATAAAGCAGATGTACATTTTTTCCCTTTTTGTTTATCACGCTCATTACTCCTTCCGCCTTTCCCTCTGCCTTTATTTTTTCAATGTACGAGCCCAAAAACTCGTTGCGGTGCTTTTCAGGTATAAAGGACTGAATGGTGCGACCGAGAATACTCTTCTCGTCATACCCCAGGATGTTACATGCCGCGGGATTTAGTGAGATCAATCGCCCCTGCATATCGTGTGTGCATATCCATGCCTGGCTATAGCTGAATATCTCTCTATACCTTTTTTCATTCAGGTGTATCTGCTCTTCAATTTTTTTCCGCTCGGTAATGTCCACACCATATCCAATCAGCATATCCACATCACCGGCATCATCAACTACCGGATACATTCTGCGCAGGTGATATTTAACGCTGCCATCCGGTAGCACGAATGACTCTTCCCACTCCTGTAATTTTTTTGCCCTTTTTACTTCCTCAAAGATTCGGTTCCTGCTTTCTGCCAGCGAAATAGGCTTATTCGTGTGCCTGCAATACTCTTCATTCGTCCTGCCGATTATCCACCGCCGCATGTCGGGGTTAGCAACAGCCATCGGGTTCACATACACAAATCTGTGGGCTGTGTCTAACACTACAATATCGGCAGGGATATTATTGAGTACCTGCTCATAAAATCTTCTTTGAGTGTCAAATGTCTCGCCTATTGTTTTTTGCCGGGTAATGTCTGTGAACTTCCATAAGTGCCCCCTGTATTTCCCGTCTGTCATAAAAGGAATGAAATCGCGGCAGAATATCTGCCCGTTCAGCATCCTTACCTCATCATTCAATACCGCTTTTCTGTTTTTTACTATTTCTTCTGTGTCATTCAGAAACTTTTCCGGGTCCAGAAACCGGCTTTTTATCTGCTTAATAAGCTCGGGCCCATGCATGCCTATTAAATCCTCTGCGGGTTGCCTTATTTCAAAAAGTTTGCAGAAATAGTCATTCAGTATTATTACCCGCCGGTCCTCATCAACCACAAAAACACCATTGTTTAGATTATTTACCAACTCAGTGAGGCGTATATTTGCATCTTCCAGCGCATCATTGTTCAGACCGGTATCAGCACCGCCGGCAGCTATCTTCCGCAATTCTTCCAGCTCCTTATTCTGCATGGCTATGCGGTCTTTTGCCGCTTTAAGGATTGCCCGCTCTTTATCAAGCTGTTCCTGTAGTTCCCTGACTGTCATAAAAGATCAATTCAGTGTTATTTCATTGTTCTGGATCATCTTGTATATAGTCGATTTTCCGATATCTAATTTATCTGCCACCCTGATCACGTTATGGTCGTATTTCTTCAGGAAGTGTTTTATGATGTCGATAGTATATTGCTTCATCGTCTTCTCTTCACCCACAGATATATCACCAGAACCAGATGCAAAATGCAGGTCGTCTTCTTTTATTTGCTGACCGTCACACATCACCGCTGCCAGGTCCATCACCGCCTTCAATTCCCGCACATTGCCGGGGTACCTGTATTTCATCAGCTTCTCTTTGGCTTCCGGCGATATGCTGATGTTACCCATTTTATTACTCTTGCTGAAGTCATCGAGGAAGAATTTGGCCAATACAAGTATATCATTCCCCCGGTCCCTGAGCGGCGGTAATTCAATAGGTAAGCCCATTACGCGATAAAAAAGATCTTCGCGGAATGTTCCTTTCTTCACTTCTTCCAGCAGGTTTTTATGGGTTGCCACAATAATGCGCACATCAAGCGATACGTTTTCATTACCGCCTACCCTTACCAGCTCTCGTTCCTGCAACACCCGCAGTATCTTACTTTGCAGGCTAAGATCCAACTCGGCTATCTCATCCAGAAAAATCGTACCGTTATTAGCTTCTTCAAACTTACCTTTCTTACGTGTAAGCGCACCGGTAAAAGCCCCTTTCTCGTGGCCAAACAACTCGCTTTCTATGAGCTCACGGGGAATAGCCGCCATGTTCACTGCCACAAAGGGTTTTTTCTTGCGGTCAGAGTTATAATGGATTGCTTTAGCTACAACCTCCTTGCCAGTGCCGGTTTCTCCCGTTATAGAAACATTGATATTAGTACGCGATGCCTTTTCCAGGAGGGAAAATATTTTGAGCATCGCCGGGCTGTTTCCTTTTATCGCTTTGTTGAAATCATATTTTTGCCCAAGTTCCTCTTTTAATTCCTCCACTTCTTTCTTCAGCGATTGATGCTCCTTGATACGGGCAACTGCGTTCCAAAGGAGTTCTTTTGTATTATCGTCTTTTATGAAGTAATCAGATGCGCCGTTACGCAGCAGGTCAACCGCTGTACTCACATCTTCCTGACCGCTGATAACGATTACCGGCAGGTCAGGGGCCTGCTGCTTTATTTTTTTCAGCAGGTCGGCACCGTTGGTATCCGGCAGAGAATAATCTATACTTACAAGCCCGGGCCTTTTAGAAAGGTTGGCAAGGCACTCTTTGCCTGTAGTGTACCTGAATATCTCATGATCCGGATTAAGTGAGAGATGGTAGGCAAGTATCTCTCCATACCAAGGGTCGTCTTCAACGATGAATACTTTGAATTGTTCCATAAAATGGAATTTTCCATAAAAATAAAGGATTTACACCGAGAAAGAAAAAGAAATGTAAAGGTAGATATACAATAATATGAAACAACAAATCAATAACATATTATTCCGTAATACGGAAAAAGTGTCTATTCTGCGGAATGAATTTTTAAGAGGAATTTTCTTGTTGCATTGAAAATCAACAACTTAAAAAAATGGCACAAGATTAGATACTACTGTTGCAAACTCATTAAAATGCACGCTTCAAAAAACCTGAAATTTTTTATTGTCGACGACGACCCGTTCTCCCGGATGCTATATCGTCAGCATTTGATTAATCTCGGTTATAAAAATAATCTGTTATTTGACAATGGCCGCGATTGTATCGACAAAATAGGCCTTATGCCGGATTTGGTTTTACTCGATTATGATATGCATCCCTATAACGGACTGGATGTGATAAAGAAAATAAAGAAAATAAACCCGGATATTCACTTAGTAGTAGTGTCCGGGGTGAATGATAGTCTTGTGGTTGCAGAAGTTTTGAGGCATGGCGCTATTGATTATATATTAAAGGGTGAAAAAGACCTTGAAATGATAAGCCAGATAATCAAAGAACTGGCGTAGTAATTAGGTAAATTGTTATTTAGTAAAAAATAAACATTATAAAGCATAATTAATTTAATTTGTTAAGAATTAACAGTTTATAAATAAATCGCTAACTTTGCGGTTCCAACGCCTGTGGAAAACTTTTGTTTCGGGCGGGTGAGTGCTTGTAGTAGCTTTGGTAATACAAAGTAATGTATAAGCATTCTTCTTTTAGGAACCGGAAAATGCGAAAACATGAAAAAGAAGAATTTATTATTTACTGTAATAGTGTCAGCGATACTGTTCGGATTTAATATAAATTCTTCTGCACAGTCGGTAGCAAATGCTGGGGCATCTGCAAATGTAATTGTGCCGGTAAGTGTAATCAAGACCACCGATATGAATTTTGGTAACGCAGCGGTATCTGCAACATCGGGAGGGATTATTACACTGGCTCCGGGTGGCTCACGTACAACGGGTGGCGCAGGAGTTACTCTTCCCGCAACGTCAGGAACGGTAGCACCCGCAGGTTTCACCGTTACAGGGGCACCGGGTTATACATTTGCAGTTACGTTGCCTGCAAGCGCCGTGATCAGCGGCCCGGGGTCGGCAACGATGACCATCAATGGCTTTACCAGTATTCCGTCTGGTACCGGCACCTTGAATCCGGGAGGATCGCAAACGCTGGCAGTTGGCGCATCTCTTATGGTTTCGGCAGCACAGGTGCCCGGGGCCTATACCAATGCTACCGCCGTGCCTGTAACAGTAAACTACAATTAAAGCGATTTTAATTGTTATTAAAAGGTAAGGTTGGTAAATAACATTTGGCCATGGGCATCTCAGTAAAACAGGTACTTTTTTCTGTAAAACAATTCCGTTTTCTTTATCATTCTTTTGTATCCGGAATACTGCTGTTCGTTAGTGTACAGGCTACCGCGCAGGGCGACCTGCTTATATCCCCATTAAGGGTAACATTTGAAGGCAACAAAAAGTCGCAGGAAATAAACCTGGCGAATGTGGGCAAGGATACCGCCACGTTTGCAGTATCCGTCGTAGACTACCGTATGAACGCGGACGGCTCGTTTGAACAGATTACCGTTCCCGATTCCGGGCAGAACTTTGCAGGGCCATACATTCGGTTTTTTCCGCGCAAGGTGACGCTGGCTCCCAACGAAGCCCAGGTGGTAAAGCTGCAGGTGGTAAAATCGGCACAAATGGCCAACGGGGAATACCGCTCGCATCTTTATTTCAGGGCAGTACCTGATGAAAAACCACTTGGCGAAACACCAAAACAGGATACAGGTGGCATATCCATTTCCTTAAAACCGATTTTTGGCA
Organism: uncultured Flavipsychrobacter sp.; assembly: GCA_964493865.1. Taxonomy (GTDB): domain Bacteria; phylum Bacteroidota; class Bacteroidia; order Chitinophagales; family Chitinophagaceae; genus Nemorincola. Next base: position 66,359 of record CAZBPS010000012.1, on the reverse strand, counting down.
TTACTATCCCCGTGATAATTAGGGTAGGCGAAAATGATGCCAACGTTACGCTGTCTGACCTCTCCTTTACACGCTCCGGCGATACTGCCAGACTGGCCATGAATTTAAACCGTTCGGGTATGATGTCGGTTTACGGCGATGTGAAAGTTGATTACATCTCGCCATCAGGCAAAAAGACACAGGTGAAGATTGTAAAAGGTGTAGGGGTGTACACGCCAATTCCCGTAAGGCGTTTCAGCGTGGAGTTGGATGCCGATAAGAAAGTGGATTACCACAAAGGCAAACTGCATGTTACCTACACATTGCAGACAAGCGATAAATCGGAGAAGAAAGCTGAGGCTGAAATTGAATTAAAATAATATCTACAACAGTCTAAAAGAGAGTGTGGAGCGCATGACACGGAAGATAACCTGTTTATTTGTTTTGCTTTTTTGCTCATTAAATGGGTTTGCCACTGTTTACTACAACATTGCCAACTCTACCTCGCTTAATTCTACAAGCCAGTGGGGCACCAACACCGATGGCAGCGGAACCAGGCCCGGCAACTTTACTACATCGGGTGATGTATTCAATATATATAACGGCACAACAACAAGGCTGAACAATAGCTGGAACCTGGCGAGTGGTGTTACTATAAATATAGGTGATGGCACTTCAGCAATCACTTTTGAGCAGAATGACGAAAACATTACCACCACCTGCACCATAAATGTGCGGGCAAATGCGCGATTCCTGATAGAAGACGCAACTGTGGGGCAACTCGGTACGCTTGCTGCAACAAGTACTGTTGAATATGGTTCATCAGAAGGGCATATTATACAGGCGGTAACCTATGGCAACTTCATTTACTCCAGTTCTAGCAACAGCGGTATTTTTGAATCGGGTGCGGGCACTGTCAATATACTTGGTGATTTTACCATTGACGATGGGCGTGTCACTGTCAATAATACATCTTCAACGACTGTCACGCTGAATATAGGCGGTGATTTTATTATTGCTAATGATGGCAGGATAATCTTATCAAGCAATGCAACGGCAAGCACAACTATAAATGTAACAGGTACTGTGAACGCCAGTTCTTCCTCTACCCCGGTAATCAATTTTTGTTCCGTGACCTCGGCTTCAGGAGGTGTGTCCATCATACAGGCAAATGGCAATGTAAGTCTGAGCGGCACTAATACAAACATACTTGAATGGGGAAACGGTACAATAAGCAGTAACTACTTTGGCGTAAAGGGAAGCCTCACCATAACAGGGCCTGGCAGGTTAAATACGGCCTCATCAACTACGCCTGCGATAGGGTTTATATTTAACGGTAGTGGTGCGGTTCAAACCTTGTCAAATACCAGCACCGGGTCAACATCGGGTACAGAATGTGCATACCAGATAAATTCAGGTGCTGTTGTTCGCCTTGCTGCAAATCTGGTATTGGGTACCGGCACTACTATTAAGTCTGATATTACCACATTAAGCGGTGGTACACTAGACTGCGACGTTTATGTTATCAGCGGGGGGGCTACCGGTGGCGGTGGCTGTATCATCAACTCCGGCGGAAAACTAATTACTGCGCACACTGGGGGCATTGCTTCAAGCGTTCCGGCTACCGGCTCTACATTCAGTAGCGGCGGTCACTATGAGTTTGATGGCACATCTGCACAAGTAACCAGCACAAGGCTTCCTACGGCAATGGTATCACCCGGTGCTATAACCATTAATAACAGCGCGGGCGTTACGCTTTCACAAGCTACTTCTTTTGCATCAGGCTCTACGGTAAACCTGCGCAACGGCACGTTCACAAACGGCACCAGCCTTTCCATGAGCAGTGGGTCCGCATTGGTTCGTGATAACGGAACACTCAGTGCCACCCCATCTACCTACAACGGTGTGAACCTCAGCTACGCGAACCTGGGCAATAATGCTTCAACCGTAACTACAGCAAATGAATTTCCTGCAACATTTACCGGCACGGTCACTGTTAACAAAACAGGAGCCACAATAACACTGAACAATGCAAAAACACTGACAGGCTCCCTGACGCTTACTGCGGGAACACTTGATGTTTCAGCCAGCGACTACGACCTTGCCCTTACCGGCAACTGGACAAACAATGCAGGGGGTACCGCCTTTACACCACGCAATGCCATTGTTACCATGAACGGCACCAGCAGCCAAACAATTGATGGAAGCAGCGGCACATCCTTTAATAACCTGATGATAAACAACAGCGCAGGTGTAACGTTGAGCGTTGCTACAACGTTTGCGTCTGGTGATACACTGAGTCTGCGGAGCGGAACATTTACCAATGGCAGCAACTTATCCATGAGCAGTGGTTCTTACGTCATTGATGACAATGGTACATTAAGCACCAGTCCATCTACATACAGTGGTGTAAACCTTATTTATGCGAACCTCGGCGTGAATACATCTGCCGTAACCTCCGGAAACGAATTACCTTCATCATTCACAGGTAGCGTTACCTTAAATAAATCAGGGGCTACTATTACGCTTAACAATACAAAAACCATCACCGGCACCGTAACCCTCGCAGCAGGCACACTCGATGCTTCTACATCCAATTATGGATTGTCGCTATCAGGCGACTGGACAAATAATTCGGGCAGCGCTGCGTTTACAGCCAGGAGCGGCACAGTAACTTTCAATGGTACATCAGCACAAGCCATAGGCGGATCAGCCACAACTTCGTTTAATAATCTTACTGTAACGAATAGCAGTGCTGCAGTCTCCGTAAACACCAATATCAACGTGAGCGGGACACTGAATATGAACGGTGCGGCTACAGTGTTAACGCCCGGTTCGTCCATAGTATTGAATGCCTCTGCCGCAGCGGGCACCATTACCGGTTCCGGCACTGTGCAGGTGACCAGGACTGCCGCAACAGCAGATTATGTGAACCAGTATAAATTCTCCACAAATACATTAAGCGGGCTGACGGTTGAATATGCAGGCGCTGGGGCACAGACCGTTAACAACACCGTAGGCAGCTATGGAGGATTGAAAACAAGCGGCAGTGGCACAAAGACATTAGCAGGCGCCGTAACCGTTAACGGCAGCGGTGTCACCATTGGCAGCGGCACCACTCTGGATGTGACATCTTCCAACTACCAGATAACAAATGGTGGTAGCTGGGCCAACAGCGGCACTTTTACCGGGCAAAGCGGCACAGTAGTATTTAACTCCACAACCACGGGAAGGACGCTAACGGGCACAATGACCGGCAGCAATAAATTTTACAACCTGACTTTCAATGGTAGCGGCGGCGCATGGTCATTCGGCAGCACAGAGGCAGATGTGGCCAACAACCTGACCATAACAGCTGGCACGGTAACTGCACCGTCATCTACACTGCAGGTGACCGGCAACTGGAGCAACAGCGGAACATTCACCAACAATGGCGGTACTGTAGTGATGAATGCCACCACAACCGGCAAAACACTTTCAGGCACCATGACCGGTAGCAGCAAATTTTACAACCTTACCTTTAATGGTTCCGGTGGTGCATGGTCATTTGGTTCCTCTCCGGCAGATGTGGACAACAACTTTACAATTACTGCTGGTACAGTAACCGCTCCTTCGTCTACATTGCAGGTGGCAGGCAATTGGAGCAACAGCGGCACATTTACTCATAATAGCGGATTGGTCACACTCAATAAAAACGGTGCGCAAACCATAAGTGGATCAGTTGCCACTGCTTTCAACAGCCTGACCATAGGTTCTTCAAGTAATACAACCATAAGCACTTCCGGAAATACAGTAAGGAGCATACTTCAGTGCAATGACACACTAAATGCTGGTGGTAATCTCACTTTGTTGTCTACGTCTGCGCAAACAGCATTAATAGATGGTGCAGGAACGGGGCAGGTGCTGGGCAATATAACCATGCAGCGCTATCTTGATTCCAGTTTTGGTTACCGTTACATTAGCTCTCCCTTTCAGGCAGCTACATTAAGCCAGCTTTCAGGCCCAATCAACTTCTCTGCTACTTTCCCTAATTTCTACAGCTATAACGAGGATGTGAATTATGCCGGGTGGGTGATAGACACGGTACTCACCGATACGCTTCACCCATTTAAAGGCTATGCCGCCAACTTTGGGTCTTCCCACACTAGCTCTACCTTCTCCCTTACGGGCACGGTGAATAATGGCACAAAGACAGCAACACTCTATAACAACAACAGAACATACACACTCGGGTTCAACCTTGTGGGAAATCCCTACCCATCACCGATTAACTGGACAGCATCGTCAGGATGGACGAAGACTAACATAGATAATGCCGTATATTATTTTAATCACAGCGACACCAACCAATATTACGGCCGATACAGTTCCTACATCAGCGGTGTGTCGAGCGATGGCATTGCCAATAACATTATTCCGGCCATGCAGGGTTTCTTTGTCCATGTTTCCTCAGGGTCTTTCCCTGTAACGGGCACACTCAGTTGCACCAATGCCGTAAGAACCACGAATCTTACCCCTCATTATTTCAAACAAACCGCCTCCGGCGATTGGCCGTTAATCAGATTGAGCGCCGGGCTTACACCCGACCACGTTAATGCAGACCCTACGGTTATCTACTTCGACGAGCATGGCACACCGGGCTTCGACATTGAGCTTGATGCCCTGAAAATGATGAATACAGACGCTAATGTACCTAGCTTGTATTCAACATCCGACGACGATAACACTTACTCAATCCAGTCATTGCCCGCCCTCACTGATAGTATGAGAATTATTCCATTAGGGTTAAAGACGGAAAAAGACGGGATGATAACCTTTACTGTTCGTGATATCGAAAACATGCCGACAGGTATGCACATATGGTTCTATGATGCAAAAACAGGCAAAGTTCAGGACCTCAATACAACCCCGCAATACCAGGTGCCACTGAGTGCCGGCAAGTATGAACGCAGGTTTTTCCTGCAATTATCAACAGGGAGTTTTACAAACATTCCCGGTGTAAATGGCGAGCTGGACGCATACAGCTCAGGGGGAAATTTGTATGTTTATGTCACCACCGGGGAAGCAGACCTGGCCGTTACTAATACGGTCGGTCAGGTGTTATTGCGCGAGAAACTGACAGGTAACGGCTATCACATGGTGCCAATGCATCCGGGTAGCGGAGTATATATTGCAACACTATATTCGAAAGCAGGTAAGCAATCGAAAAAAGTATTTATAGGAAACGACTGATAAACTTATGATTGCGGGATTTTATTCTTACAGGAAAGCATTAAACATAGTTTTAGGGATAATGATCTTGCTTTTTTCATTACAGGCGCAGGCACAGCAGGCACCGCCAAGGCCGATATCCGTTTCATGGAACCCATCATTAGGGCTCCGTTTCGGGGCTTTTTTTGCCACATCCTCCGGGGGCACGGTAGCAGTTTCATCATCGGGTATACGTACCTCCACAGGCAGTGTTATCCTCGCTAACTTCGGTTATGTATTCGGCCCCGCCAGCTTTGATATAGTTGCGGCGCCCGGTACCCAGATTACCTTGCTTAACGGTCCCGATGTTACTCTCTCAGGCAGCGCAGGCGGAACAGTATCATTGCATCTTGGGTCTTCTTCGCCCTCATCTCCTTTTGTTACTTCAGTTACGCCACCGGCAGCTAATACAGTAACGGTAGGTGGCACCCTTACGGTAGGTAACTCTGTGGCAAGTCCCCCCGGAGCTTATTCCGGTTCTTTTTACCTTACTTTTTTCCAGGAATAACCTTTGCAGATAGCATGAGAAACAAGGAAGATATAATATTACTGACCAACAATCTTACATACTAGTGATACGTATCTTACCGCTCTGCAAATTATTTTTCTTCATTTTACTCATTGTTTTTTTCTCACCACCGGCCTTTGCTCAAAGCGAAATGTCATCGGCAGATGAAATAATGGTAACACTCGAAGTGAAAAACGTGGGCAGTGCCGATATACCCGCCATGTATAACGACAAAGATGTGTTCCTTTCCGTTACCGGGGTTTTCGACCTCTTGAAAATTAAAAATATTCCGTCGGCATCATTCGATACTATCAGGGGTTTTTTACTCACAGAGAAAGACGCTTTTCTTATTGACCGTGCGGGCAGCAGGGTATACTACGCGGCTAAGACTTTCGACCTTCCCGATGGGTTTATTCAAACCGAGACCGGGTTATTCATGAACCTGAAATACTTCAAAACGGTTTTCGGCCTTAACGGGATCTTTAATTTCAGGCAGCTTGCGGTAACTATGACGTGCGATTATGAGCTGCCTGTGATACGCGAAATGCGGCAGAATGCCATGCGTAAAAATCTGAACAAGTTGAAAGGTGACCTTGCGGCAGACACAACAATACGGCTGCGGCGGCCATTCTTTCATCTCGGTATGGCCGACTGGGCCGTTATGTCATCGCAGCAATCGCAGGGCGGCGACCAGACCATCCTCAACCTTGGCCTGGGTGGCGCGTTGGCAGGTGGTGAAGTGAATACCTCCTTGAATTATTTCAGCAACCAGGCATTCTCTGAGAGGATGCAGTATTATCAGTGGCGCTACGTGAATAACGATATCAGCGCGATGCGGCAGGTAGTGGCGGGTAAGATATTCACTCAGGCCACCTCGTCGCTGTTTGCCCCGGTACTGGGCGTGCAGGTCACAAACGCCCCCACTACCTATCGGCAGTCGTATGGCAGCTATCGCCTCAGCAATACCACCGAACCGGGTTGGGTGGTGGAGCTATATGTAAATGATGTGTTGGTGGACTATACCAAGGCCGATGCCTCCGGCTTTTATTCCTTCGACGTGCCCCTTATCTATGGCTTCACTATCGTGAAGCTGAAGTTCTATGGCCCTTTCGGCGAGCAGCGCACCAGCCAGCAGTATATCAATATCCCCTTCAACTTTCTGCCAAAGCATGAGTTTGAATATTCGGCCAGTGCCGGTTTCGTGCAGGATGGCAAGGGCAGCAAATTCTCGCGGGTGAATATGAAGTATGGCCTGTCGTCAAAAGTAACTGTGGGTGGCGGAGTCGAATATCTTTCGTCCGTTACTTCCGGCAGCGCCATGCCATTTGTCAATACCTCCGTAAGGCTTACTTCTCGAATGTTATTAACGGGCGAGTACATGCATGGCGTGCGCTCAAGAGGGTTGCTCAGCTACCGCATGAAGGGCGGCACGCAGGTAGACCTTGATTATATTAAATACACCCCGGGCCAGACCGCCATATATTTCAACTTCCTCGAGGAGCGTAAGGCGGTCATTACCATGCCCATTCGTGCAAAGAAAATGTCGTTGTTCTCCCGGCTCACCATCGATCAGATACTGGTGCCTACCACCCAGTACACCAATACCGAGTGGGCCCTTATCGGTTTCTACCGCAAGGTGGGCATTAACCTCACCACCTATGCATCCATCATCCGGCGCGATATACCGTATATATACAGTATCGCATCGCTTACCGTGCCACTGCCATACAAGGTGCTCATGACCTCGCAGGTGCAATACGACTTCAAGACGGGCGAACCTGTTTTCGTTCGGCTCAATCTGGAGAAATACCTCTTCAAGAACGGCTTTGTGAACTTCGGCTACCAGGAATACTTCGGCGTAAACAGGCGGAATTTTCTTGTTGGTCTGCGCTACGACTTTTCGTTCTCGCGTGCTGTGCTTTCCATGCTCTCCGGCAACGATGGTTCTTACAGCAGGGTGGAGGCCGCATCGGGCAGCCTTATCTACGACAGGAAGTCGAACTACCTGAACGCCAACAACCGCACCAACGTGGGCAAGGGCGGCATACTTATAAAACCCTACCTCGACCTCAACAGCAACGGCCTGTGGGACGAAGGTGAGCCCAAAGCGCCTGGGCTGAAGATACGCATCAACGGTGGCCGCGTGGTGTATGACGACGATGATACCAGCATCCGCATACTCGACCTCGAGGCATACTACAAGTATTATGTAGAGCTGAACAGGAACAGCTTCGACAACATATCGTGGCAGGTACGCCACAAGTCCATGAGCATAATGGCCAGCCCCAACAACTTCACCCTTGTGGAAGTGCCGGTGACCATCGTGGGCGAAGTATCGGGAACCGTATCGCTGAACAGCCTTGATGCCGACAACAAGCCCAAGGGCCAGGGACAGATAACCCTGAACATATACAATGAGGCCGGCGTGCTGGCAGGCCGCGCGGTCACAGAATCAGACGGGTACTATAGCTATCTGGGCCTGGCGCCGGGCAGCTACACCGTGAGGATAGACTCTGCTCAGCTGCGCAAGCTGCACTACAGGTCGGTGCCGGGCAGCATACCGCTGACCATAAAGGCCGGCAGGGATGGTGATGTGGCCGATGGGGTGGAGTTTACCCTGGTGCCGGCACCCGCAGACAGCGCCAAAGCGACCACGCCCGATGCCGGGGAGCCAACCGCAACCACTGCCCCCGACAGTGTGACCAAACAGGCAACAGGCCGCCCGCAGAAAGATGCCACCAAAGCCCCCGCAGCCAAAGAAGTGATAGGTGAGAAGGGAAGCTATGCGATACTGGTAGAGGTGTATGGCAATATAACTGCCGCCGGTTTGCTGAAGACCAAGATCATCCACGCTTTTAAGCTGCCGGTATCTATAGTGCAGAACGGCGACGACTACAAGGTGGAGATAGTGGGCTTTGGCAGCAGGGCCGAAGCAGCAAAGCACCTGCCCAGGCTCAGGGAATGGGGCTTCCCCGAGGCGCTGATAATACGGCTGAAAGAGCAGGTGGTGAGGTAGCTCCTGTATCAATGAGGTATTAGGAACTCCTGAAGTTCCAAAAAAAGACAGGCAATTAACATCTTTCCGAATAAATCGCGTTTGTCACTTTTGGTCAAATCGATCATTTTGCCGATATCGGCAAAATGATCAGAAACCGCGCCAGTTGTGCATAGTGTTCTCCCGTTGTGCGCCTGTGCCCAAATCTACCATTTTGTTGACATCAACGAAATGGTCAGAAACCTCCCCGCTTGGTCTTTGTCTTCTATTTCACGTTTGGCCAAATCTATCATTTTGTTGACGTCAACAAAATAATCCCAAACCCGCGCCCACACTGCATAATAAAAACCGTCATGGTACAGTTACTGTACCGCCATGGTACACTTACTGTACCGTCATGTCTTTTTAATTTTTCCAAAAAAAATACTCTCAAGACCTTTGCCACAAAACAATACCGTATCATCATGAGCAACAATAAAAAACTACAGGCCAAAGAACTCTACATGCAGACAGGCCTCACCAAAACACAGATAGCAGCCGTGCTCGGCATCAGCCGCCGCAACCTACACTACTGGATTCGTGAAGACCACTGGGACCGCCTGAAGCAGTCAGCCGAGCATATGCCGTCCCTCATGGCCGAGAAGTGCTACCACCTGCTCAATCACCTCACAAACAATTACCTGCAGGACTACCGCACAAGCAGCCTAAAACGCGATGATATTGAGGCCCTCTATCGCCTCACCCTCACCATCCAGAAGTTGAAGAACCGCACCACCGCTAATGAAAGCATGGAGATGTTTGCCCTCTTTCAGGATGGCCTGCAAAAACGCGATCCTGGGCTGGCAAAGTCCGTTATGCCCTATATCGAGAATTACCTTTCATCGCGTTCATCGGTTACTGCCTATCACCTCACACCTTCCCATTTCACACCCACCGGCCATGTGCCGCCGCCTGAAGAGAACCTTCAGGAGCAGAAACTCGACGCAGCAGATCAATGGGTTTGGGATATGGAAGCCGCTGGCTACATCGGGCCCGACCCCGTTACACAGAGCGTCAAAGGTTTCCGCGAAAAAAAGAAAACGGGCAGCAAACGAGCTGGTATTGCGCAAAAAAGCGCAAAGAATGCGCAAACAGAAAAAACACAAAATACTGAAAATCAATTTGTTGATCATATTTCTCCCCCTCCCCCCCACGATAGCGCAAACGAACAATGTAAACCCCTTTAAGCCATTTATTCTTACTTTTGGCGCTGAATGATTACTTTCAATAATCTGCTTTCTACTTAAGATTTTCTACAATATATGATGTCACCCGAACAGTTCTTTGAACTGCTGACGAAAGAGCTGGAAGTGCATACGGAGATGCAGCCCTACTATAAGTTCCTTGGCGATAAATCGTCGTGGCACTTCAGGCGCAATTATTTCCTGGAGCGGCTGCGGTATATAAAGAAGCAACTTGTGGATGCGCCCGATGCCGAGCGCTACCGCCGCGAGGTGGCCATATGGGATTGCGGCTGCGGCTACGGCACCACGTGCCTGTACCTGGCCATGAACGGGATTCGCACCTTCGGCACTACACTGGAGTTTTACTACGAAACGGTGACGAAGCGCAAGGCATGGTGGGCGCAGTATGGCGATACATCGCTGTTTGACTGCACCTATGAGAACCTGTTTGACAACCGCCCGGCACCCGACAGCTATGACTGGATAATAGTGCAGGACACCCTGCATCACCTGGAGCCGATAGGTGACGCATTGCAGATATTCCGCAGCAGCCTGCGGCAGGGGGGCAGGGTGCTGAGCGTGGAGGAGAACGGCAGCAACGTCATCCAGCGGGCGAAGCTGTATAAATACCGGGGCAGCAAGCGCATCATAACGATATGGGACGAGAAGCTGCAAAAAGACATACTGATAGGCAATGAGAACATACGCAGTCTGAAGACGTGGCAGGGGCTGTTTGAAAAAAATGGCTTCCGCATACAGCCTGCCAGCGTGAACTATGTGCGCTACTACCTGCCGTTCCAATACAAAAACGCCGACCCCGAAAAGCTGCTGGCGCGCGAGCGCGAAATACAACAGACGGACAACTGGAAACGGGAGTATTTTTTCTTTGGGTTGAATTTTATAGCAGTTAAAAACTAAGCGTATGAAAAAAGCTATTGTAACAATATTTGTGATGTTGCTGGCATGTATGCCGCAGGTCTTGCACGCGCAGGATGCACCACCGCCATCTGGCGGTGGACAAGCCAGGGATACTGCTGCTGAACGGCTGAAAAAGTCGATAGAGGAGTTGGAGCAGATGATGAAAGATCTCGGTATAAGTTCGGATAATGGTACGGTAGTGAAGGCAGGCGATAAAAAAGACGGTGGTACCATCTATTGGGTTGATGGTAGCGCCAAGCATGGGTTAATAGTGTGGCCTAACGATCTTGGCATAAAGAAATGGGATGAGGCAGATGAGGCGTGTAAGAAACTGGGTTCCGGCTGGCGCATGCCCACGAAGGATGAACTGGATAAATTGTATAAAGCAAACGTGACGCTGCAAATATTATCCAGTTATTTTTTCTTTCACAGCTCAACCGAGGATAGCCCGGGTGTGGTGTGGCGGCAATCACTGAGCAGCGGTAATGTGAAGACAGGGTATAAAACTAGTACGGGATCAACCGCTGCAGTGAAGTCTTTCTAAATTTCCACGTTTGTAAATTCAAACTTACTTCCGTCAAATAGTCCTTTGTCGCTGAGTTTTAGCGAGGGTATTACCAGCAGCGCCATGAAAGAGAGTGTCATGAACGGTGCGTGGAGAGTTGTGCCGAGGTCCACAGCCATTTTGTTGAGGCGGGTATATTCGGCAGCCACGGCGCGACCTTCCTTTACCGACATGAGTCCGGCCACTTCCAGTGGCATGGCAGCTATCTGGTAGCTGCTGCGTGCTACGGCAATACCACCCTTACATTCGATTAGGCTGTTCACTGCGGCGCATATAGATTCATCGTCCACACCCACGGCTATGATATTGTGGCAGTCGTGCGCCACTGTAGATGCTAGCGCGCCGTCTTTCAGGCCAATGTTCTTAATAAAGCCGATGGCTATGGGCGCATCGGGTGTGTAGCGGTTCACTACGGCTATCTTCAATATATCGCGGTCGGTGTCGCTTACGATACAGCCATCTTTCACTTTTGCGGGTAGCTGAAGGCAGTTGGTAACGAGCTGGCCTTCTATGGCCTCTATCACGCGTATGGTGGGATCGGGGCTGCCCGCCTTTATGCTAAACTGTCCGGGTTGCTTAGGGTTGGTATTGAAGTTGTTGATGGGAGTAACGGGTACGGGTTGTATAATGGTGCTGCCATTGTTGGCCACGAGTTGGCCATTGATGTAGGTCTGCAAAATATCGAAGCGCTCTAGGCTGTTGACCACGATGAAGTCTGCGGGCTCGTGCTGGCGCAGCAGGCCTACGGGTAGGTCGTAATGGTATGCTGGGTTCACGCTGGCTGCGCGCAGCACATCGTAGAGGTCGTAGCCTTTTTGTAGTGAGCGTTTTACGAGGTGGTTGATGTGGTGCAACTCCAGGTCATCGGGATGCTTGTCGTCGCTGCAAAACATCACCTTGCCGGGATGTGTTTGCAAGAGGGTATGCAGGGCTTCGTAGTTCTTAGCCGCGCTGCCCTCGCGTATGATGATGTGCATGCCGGCGTTTATCTTATCAAGTGCCTCATCGAGGGTGAAGCATTCATGGTCGGTATCAATACCGGCGGCGGCGTAGGCGGCGGCATCGGTACCACGGAGGCCTGGGGCGTGGCCATCTATTGGTTTGCCGGAGCGTTTGGCGGCGGCTATCTTAGCCATCACACCGGGGTCGTTGTGCAGTACGCCGGGATAATTCATCATTTCGGACAGGTACCATATGTCGGGGCTTTGCAGTAGTTCTTCTACGGCTACTGCATCGAGGGTGGCGCCAGCGGTCTCGAAGCCTGTGGCGGGCACGCACGACGGTGCACCAAAGAAGAACTTGAAGGGGGAGTGTTTGCTGTTGTCAATCATGTATTGTACTCCCTCCATGCCGCATACATTGGCTATCTCATGCGGGTCGGATACGGTGGCTACGGTGCCATGCACTACAGCCATCCGGGCAAATGCTGTGGGCACCAGCATGGAACTCTCTATATGTATATGGGCGTCAATAAAACCGGGCAGGATGTATTGGTCGGGTGCGATAGGTACCTCTTTTATATGGGCTATAGCGCCGTTGCTCACGGTAATAGTAGCGGGATATATGCGCCGCTGAAAAAGGTCTACGAGTTTGCCGGATATAGTGAAAGTGCTCATGGCCCAAAAATAACTCTTTAGGTGGTTATGTCATTTGCCGGAGAGTTAATTTACCAGTAATTTTGCATTTGAATGAAGACGTTAGAAGAGCAGGTAGTACGCCTGTCGCAATTGCCTCCGGGGCAAAAGGCAGTCATCAGGCGGCATGATGAGAGTGATTTCCAGCTTACGCTGATGGAAATGGGCTGCATACCCGGTGAGCCTGTATGGGTGGAGATGATAGCCCCCATGGGCGACCCGATGGCGATTCAAATAGCCGGCTACTACCTCAGTATCCGTAAGGCCGATGCCGACAGGGTGTGGGTGGCGACTACCGATGCGGAATAGGGCGATTTATCCTTGAACATACGGGTTCCCGTTGTTTTTGTTTTTCCACTTACGATGAGTACATTTAAAGTAAATACCGGCATATGAAAACAAAATTGTTGCTAACACGCTCGCTATTTGCATTATTTGCTGTACCTGCTATAGCACAGAATGCCCCCGCCACGCAGGATGGTGTTCCGGTGGTGACGGTAGGTACTATAGAAACGGCTGTTACCTCAAGGGAGAAAGTGCTGGCATATCCAAGGCTGCTGCCACAAGCGCTTGGTTGCGACGTGCTGAGCTTTGATTTCGCTATCACAGCCGGCGGCAAAACATGGGGACCTGTCGGCGTAAAAGGCCCGGCATTCAGTACTGAAGTAAAAGACAAGATAAAGGAGACGGAGCCGGAAAACGTAAAAATATCCATTACCAATATCCGCTTAAAATGCAGCGGGCAGGAAATGACGGCTAACTCCATTAACCTGGAGTACAACCACTAAATAGTGCTGGCTTACTGGCCTTCTTTTTTAGGTTGCACCAACACGCCGTTCACCAGCCGGTAAATTTCGTACGAGAAATCCAGCTCCACCATATCAGAAGTGCCTACTAGGTCGCCATTCATGGCAGTCAGTTTGATGTCGGTCTTGAGAACAGACTGGGCCGTAGCTTTGTCGAAAAGAAGATTTTTCCCATTTATGACAAATGATACCGGATTTGAAACGGTGACGTTGTAAGCAGATACCTTATTTTCATTCTTGTAGAAAATAGCGCTATCGCAAGTAATCAGGTTGCTACCCACCTCGAATTTCACATCGCCTTTATACACCTCATCATCTTTCAGTTTTTTCTTTTCCCCTTCTTTTTTCGCAGCAGGCTGTGTCCAGGTTTTATTGGAATGGGTGAGCTTCAGTATGCCATCGCCTTTTTTATTTACAGGGTCATCATTCTGTGCGGAGCAAACAAAAGGAAAGAGCAGCAGGAAAGACAGTAAAAACTTCATGTTGAAATATTTTTTTAAAGATAAGTGGTTCGTTTGGCATTTGGAATTGTTAATCGGGAATTCAGCGTGTATGCACGCATTTTTAACTTTTATCTATAGACCATTCTCCCGCGCCTATAAATATCAAACCAAAGAAAACAAAGCAGAGTTCTATGGCATGAGATGATTTCATCACGGTATCGCCCCCGTGCAGGTGCGACATGGCCGCTACAATAAAGTTTATAAGCATCAAAATGCATACTAACCTGAACCACAGCCCCAACACACAGAACAAACCACCTATGCACTCTGTAACGGCGCACATAAAGCCCCAGAAAACGGGCAGGAAATTGATGTGCAGCAAACTCATGTCCTCACCCAGATTGCGCCATGTAGATACCCCTCCTGTAAGTTTGGGAAGGCCATGCATGAACATCATAATACCTAAACCCGCCCGCATGACCAGCAGGCCGAAGTTTTTATAATTGCCTAATTGAGAGAATAAAGCCATAGCTTTTATTTAGGTAAAGATAAGTTGTTGAATTGGAATTCGGAATTGGTAATGCGAATGATTGTCAATTATAGCCCTTTCGGTTTCCACCCCAAATCAGTAAACTTCTTTTTGCGGAGCAAAAAATAATCCCACACTATGCTGCGGCCATAGATGCCTTCTTCATTACGTTTACTAATTAGTTTTTTATTGTCCCGCCGGCGTTGGCGCCATTTGCCAAGATCGCGGTAGAAGTGGAAGTGGGCTTTTATAATGGTGTAGGTTTGCCTGAACTCGCCTTTAAAGAACAGTCGCGCTCCGGCAACTCCATCCAGTACTAGCCGCAGCGGGAACAACCAGAAGAGCTTTGAGCCCTTCTCGTTCTTCAGCAGTAGTATCAGGTTGTTACGAAAGTTGTAATACAGCTTCTGCGGGCTGCCGTAACTGATGACACTGCCGCCTACGTGATATACTAACGACTTAGCTACATAGCCTATCTTATACCCGGCATTCTTCAGCCGCCAACAGAGGTCCACTTCTTCCATGTGGGCATACAATTCGTTGTCCAGCCCGCCCACTTTATGGTACAGGTCGGCCCGCACCACAAGGCAGCCGCCTGATGCCCAGAAGACTTCTATGTTGTCATCATACTGGCCATGGTCTTCTTCTATATCGAAGAAAATACGCCCCCGGCAAAAGAGGTAGCCGAAATTATCCATAAAGCCGCCGCCCGCGCCTGCGTATTCAAACTTCTCGCGCTCGCGCCAGTAGCGTATCTTGGGCTGGCAGGCGGCAAGCATTTCATCGCGCTCCATGGCCTGGTGCAGCGGGCGGAACCATCCGGTGGTCACTTCAAAGTCTGCACTGAGCAGGATGTAGTATTTGGCTTTTACCTGCTTCAGCGCCTCATAGTAACCATTGGCAAAGCCATGGTTCACGGCTATCTGAACGGTCTTTACGGTGGGGAAATTATCCTGAACATACCGGAGGGTATCATCAGTAGAAGCATTATCGGCTACGATAACATCATAACCGGTATGGGCTTCCTCAACTATTTTTGGCAAAAACAATTCATGCCATTTGGTGCCGTTATAGCTTAATATAACAACGGCTGTATCCTGATGGCATACGATCATGGCAGGAAAGGAGAGTACTGCTGATTATTTATACTTTGGTTCGTAGAGCGAGCTTTCCGGAACCGCTACATTATCATTCTTCTGATACTTGTGTTCGTAGAGGTTATAGCAGCCTGCCCATGCGAAAATGAAAAAGCCAAAGAAGCTCAATAAAAATAAAAACCGTGACTTTGACGGCTTGTTCAGCTCAATGTCATTGGGGTTATCCAGCTCTATATCGGGATTATTATGTTGGGTGCTCATGAATTATTATATTTCCATTGCAAAAATAATAGTAATTCCCTCAAAATCATAATATTTTTACCATTCCTTAGTTTATAAGGTAATTATGCGCCAGTACCTGAATTGGAAAACGCTTCTTGCGGCCGTGGCCCTGCTTATTGTAGGGGCTTCGTTGTACTATACCAACCAACTGGCTGGCAAACTGGCCGATGAAGAGCGAAAAAAGGTGGAAGAGGTGGCAGGGGCGTTAAAAACCCTGAGCAACCCGGATAACACCAATACCCAGGAAATAGGGTATGCCACCAATATAATAGCGCAAAACACCTCAATCCCGCTCATATTCACCGACGAAAAGGGAAATATACAAGGTTCCATTAATATAGATACTGTCCGTGCCATTTCAGGCAGCAAACAAATAATTGAGAAAAAATTAAATGAATTTAAAAAAGCCCATCCGGTCATTATTGCCGATTATAGCACCGGGGTCAATTATGTTTACTATGGCGAGTCGGACCTGCTTATTCAATTGCGATATTTTCCATATGTGCAACTCACTATCATCATCCTGTTCCTGCTAGTTGTGATATTTGCGCTTGGCGCCGCCAACCGCAGCTTGCAAAACCAGGTATGGGTGGGATTGTCGAAAGAGACGGCGCACCAATTAGGCACACCACTAAGTTCTATAGAAGGATGGATGGAACTGCTGAAGGAGACCGATGGCGGTAACGAGGCGGTAATAGAAATGCAGAAAGACCTGGACAGGCTGAAACTGGTGGCAGACCGTTTCAGCAAGGTGGGCAGCGCGCCGCAACTGAAGGAGGAGAACCTGGTGACACGGCTGCAGGAAATAGTAGACTATATGCAAAAGCGGTCGCCACAAAAAGTGACCATTGCGCTGCACAGCAAAGAAAATGAAGTGCCGGTGAACATGAGTGGCCCGCTATTTGACTGGGTGATGGAAAACCTGATACGCAACGCGCTGGACGCAATGGGCGGACATGGCAGGATAGATGTAACCGTTACCAACCATCCGCAGCAGGTATGGGTAGATGTGCAGGACACAGGGAAGGGCATACCGAGCTACCAGATGAAAAAAGTATTTGCCCCGGGATTTACGACCAAGAAACGCGGCTGGGGCTTGGGCTTATCTTTATCACGCAGGATAATTGAAAAATACCATCATGGTTCCATATTCGTGAAGCAAAGTGAAGTAGGAAAAGGGACGACGTTCAGGATTATTATCAGGCGATAATTACGTCGCTTTGGGGATTAAGGAAATTGTTTGTAAATATCTTTCCTATGTGCAAACGCAACAAAATAAACAATGCCGTTCTGGTATAAAACTCCTATCCGGTAATTCCCTGTACGGATACGAAATGCAGTCTTAAACCCGGAAAGTTTTTTGAGATTGGGAATATCGTGAAGAGAGTTTGCAGAGATGACCGCCCTGACAGCATTAGCTACTTCTAGTTTCTGTTTTTCATTCAGCAAACGGTCAATCTGAATTTCAAATTTCCGGGTGAATTCTACTTTCATTCAATTCCCAGCTTATTGAATACACTTTTTTTATCGGCAATACCGCTTTTGATGCCTGATTTCATTAACCGCACTAATTCTTTATCTTCAACCGGGCCTGATATAAAATCGATTCCGGATTCTTTGCCTGAAAGTGTTTTTATAAGTGAAAGAAGATGTTTGCCTGTTTTACTACGGTCGTCAATTTCTATTATGTGTTTCATTTGCCCAGGTTTAAACTTGTATAAAATTACTGAATAGTTGCCACATTACAGGCCTAGTCCTCCTTCAATTGCTTCAACAATACCACCGTTTCCGCCCATAGTCCGGATTCCCTGTTAATGAAATCAGATGTTTTGGATGAGACTTCCCTGCCACCCGGCAGCACCCATTTAATGAGCTTATTATCATCGAAATAATACCGGCTTATTTCCAGCTTTGTCAGTTTATCATCATACCATACCGAATCTCCTTTTGCCCTTGCCACTTCTTCGGTACAGGTAATGGGGAGGTTGTACACAAAATTCTGTTCTTCAATAAATATGAGCATCCCGTCGTCAAAATAGGCTTCGGTGAATGTGCGGCAGGTGTCGGAAAAATGTTCTGCAATCACTTTTTTTACTTCTTCATCACGGTAATAGCCATTTATAGTTCCCCCGGCAGGGTGCGTAATGTCATCAACCGTACGTAGTTTGTAGTCGGCCAGGCTGCTGTTTATTTTTTTGCAGTTGCTGTTTACTTCAGCAATAATATCGGTGGGCTGTTTGTCTTTACATGACAAAGAGCAGCAAACAAGAAATAAAAAAGCCAGGTACTTTCTCATATAGCAGGCCGAAATTACCTAATTCAGAGGAAAATATCAGAATTTCAAGTGCTTTACTGTAAGCCCGTCGTTTATAAGCTGCTTCAGTGAGCCAATGCCTATCTGCAGGTGAGCATCTAAATAATTCTTTGTCACCAGTGTATCGCTGGCGGCAGTTTTCACGCCATCAGGTACCATGGGCTGGTCGGATACGAGCAATAATGCGCCGGTGGGTATCTCGTTATAAAAGCCTGTGGAGAAAATAGTGGCCGTTTCCATGTCTATGGCCATAGCCCGTATCTTTCGCAGGTACTCTTTAAATTCTTCATCATGCTCCCATACGCGCCTGTTGGTAGTGTACACTGTTCCCGTCCAGTAATCGAGACCGAGATCGCGAATGGTTGTGGATATGGCTTTTTGCAAGGCAAAAGAGGGCAGGGCGGGTACTTCCGGCGGAAAATAATCGTTGCTGGTGCCGTCACCACGGATGGCTGCAATGGGCAGGATAAGGTCACCCACGTTATTTTTCTTTTTAAGGCCGCCACATTTACCGAGGAATAAAACGGCTTTTGGAGAAATAGCCGAGAGCAGATCCATCATGGTAGCTGCAGTGGGGCTGCCCATACCAAAGTTGATGATGGTAATATTATCGGCTGTGGCGCATTGCATGGGTTTGTCGAGCCCGGTTACAGGCACGCCATGTGTATCGGCAAAGCGTTTCACATAGCTGATGAAATTACATAATAGAATGTACTCGCCAAAATCCTTCAACTCCTGTCCTGTATAGCGGGGCAGCCAGTTTTGCACAATATCCTGTTTGCTTTTCATCTGAATATCTTTTTATTTTTCTAAAGGTCAGATGGTACTCCCTTGAACTTTAGAATTGGGTCAGCAG
The DNA here is from genome assembly GCA_964493865.1 of uncultured Flavipsychrobacter sp. GTDB lineage: Bacteria > Bacteroidota > Bacteroidia > Chitinophagales > Chitinophagaceae > Nemorincola. The sequence continues at coordinate 46,960 of CAZBPS010000012.1, read as the reverse complement.
TTGAATGTTCATTGATCTATGTGCTAAACTTCAACGCTGGCTTAGTCGTTTCATGTATTAAAGATAAGAAAAACAAGACCATTGTTTTATTACTTTTGAAAATGAAATGATCACCCTCGACTTTTCTGATTGTGTATTGCGGCTCCGCAAGGAGGAGGACAAAACAACTGTTTTTGATCCCATACGAAAAAAATGGCTGGTGCTTACACCCGAAGAGCATGTGCGCCAGTACATGCTTTCATACCTGGTACATACGATGCATTATCCTGCGTCGCTGATTGCGGTGGAGAAGAGCATAAAAGTAGGCAATGTGAGCAAGCGGTATGATATTGTTGTTTACAACCGCAACCATATTCCATGGATGCTGGTGGAATGCAAAGCACCTGAAGTAATTATCTCAGATGCCACGCTGCAGCAGTTACTGAACTACCAGCGCACGGTGCAATGCAACTACTGGCTGCTCACCAACGGGCACCAGGTCTTCTGCGCGGATGCGGGCAATGTTCAGGAAATCAAATGGATGAGGTCACTTCCCGCCTACGATAGCTGAGTAACGGGGTGTGGTAAAGGAGGCAAGGGCTTTATTTACGGCATCATCTTTTTTCAGGCTGATAGAATAATAGCCATTGTCGTGAAAAAGGAACCTGGCCAATTGCGCTTTTATCTGCGTTCTGAAATAATCATTACTGAAAGGCTTTGACAGTTCTTTCTGAACATCGCCCCGCATATCCGGGCTGTACATGGCCAGATAGCTGCCCGCCACTATTTCCTGATCATTGAATGAACGGTTGAAGTCGGAGATGCTTTTATACTTGAGGTGTTCTTTGTTCCGGATAAAATAATCGAGGATGGCAGTTTTGAGTTCATCACTGTATATCATGCCCAGCAGAGAGCCGGATAAAAGAGATGTGTCGTATGGTACGTAAATGTCGGGCTTAATGCCGCCGCCGCCATATACGGCTCTTTTCTTGTAAGTGTAGTACACTCTGGGGTCTTCAGGTTGTGATGTGTCTTCCGTTGTCAATGCGCCCGTTTCAAAACGCTTTTCGTAATCTTCCTCATAGGCTTCCCTGCCGTTTGCAAAAGAGCGCTGTATGCAGCGGCCCGAGGGCGTATAGTATTTGGCTACCGTAAGGCGCAGCGCGCCGCCATTGGGCAAGTCATATTGCTCCTGCACCAGCCCCTTGCCAAAGGTGCGGCGGCCAATGATAAGCCCCCTGTCCCAATCCTGGATGGCACCCGCGAGTATCTCGCTGGCCGATGCGGCGCCTTCATCCACCAGTATGGCCAGTTTGCCGGTTTCAAACAACCCTTTTTCTCCGGCTCTGTACTCAGTCTTTACAGAGCGTATGCCCTTTGTGTAAACGATCAGTTTGTTGCTGTCCAGCAGGTCGTCGGCAATAGCAGTAGCAGCATCAATATAGCCACCCGGATTATCCCTCAGGTCAATGATGAGCTGTGTTGCGCCGCCTTTTTTCAGCTTTTTCAGTGCAGAGGAGAATTCTTTGTAGGTAGTGGCGCTGAAACGGGTTATTTTTATGTAGCCGGTCATCTCGTCGAGCATCAGGCTGGCCTCTACACTGTGGATGGGAATTATGTCGCGGGTGAGTGTTACCTGCTTCACTTCGCCACCCGGTTGCCTCACGGTAACATATACATGGCTATTCTGCTTGCCTTTAAGCAGGTGCACTATCCTTTCTGAGCCTGTATGAGTGCCTGCCACAGTGCTGTCGCCTACTTTTATGAACTGGTCGCCCACGGCTATGCCTGCTTTCCCGGCGGGGCCGTTATCTACCACAGATGTTACTTCTATTGTATCACGGAGAATGGAGAATTCAACGCCTATACCGGAGAATCCGCCATCAAGGTCGTCGTTGATACTCTCGAGATCATTCGGCGGGATATAAACGGTATGCGGATCGAGCGACCGGAGCAGTCCCTCGGCAGCATCATTGTAGAGTTTGTCGCTGCTTACAGTATCTACATACTTGGCATTTACCAAGTCCACTATCCTTTCCAGCGATTCATTACGTTTCAGCAGCGTATCGCGCATGCGAAAACCGAGTATCATACCCACTATCAGCACAATTGGCAGCAGGAACAACAGCAACACATTCAGCTTGCCTCTTCTAAATAAATCCATCCTTCAGCTTTCTGAAAGCAAAGGTAGGCAATAGCAGTATTGCTAAAAAAGTAAATTTATGTTACGGCGTAGTTTTTAACAGGCTTTTTTAATAATCCATGGCCAGGCGGAAGCCGATGTTCCACTGGCGGGTATCCGGCTTCATCCTGTTGCGGTAAACATTGCGGCATATTACATCGTCATCAAAATAGGAGCCGCCGCGCAATATGCGTTTATCCCCCCTGTCAGGGCCTTTGGGGTTCACCTCGTCTATTGTTTTTTTGTAATAATCTGCGCCATACCAGTCTTCGCACCATTCGGCCGCATTGCCCGTCATATCAAAGATGCTCAATTCGTTCGGGTCTTTTAGCCCCACCTGGTGTGTAGTGCCTTTTTCCTTGCCATACCAGGCCACATCTGTGATGCGGTTGCTGCCGCTGTATTTAAATGCTTTTGAATATTTGCCGCCACGTGCAGCGTATTCCCATTCGGTTTCAGTAGGCAGGCGATAGTTCTTGCCGGTCTTTGCGTTCAGTCTTTTTATGAATTCCTGCGCGTCTTCCCAGCTTACTTTTACTACCGGGCAGTTGTCGCAATCTTTATTGCCATAGTCCACCCCGGTATAAGGGTGCGGTTTCACGCCCATGATGCGGCGCCACTGGCCAAGGGTAACTTCATACTTACCTATATAATAGCTTTCCACGCTTACCCGGTGCAGTGGTTTTTCGTTGTCATACTCTGCGTCGAGGAACTTATGGTCGTCGCTGCCCATGAAGAAGCTGCCACCTTTCACAAATATCATCTGGATATTCACATCATCCTGGCAAAAGGAGGAATACCCCATCAGTAAGAAAGCGACCAATAATGCTGTTTTCTTCATAGTTGTGTGATTAATTTTTTTTATGTATTGGGTAGAATATGTAGGCGAATATACTAATTATCGGCTATTGGGTGTTTTCGGAGGTATTCTTTATGGTGCGATTTGTTGTTCTTGACTTGTACGCATTAATTATTTAATTTGTTGCATGAGTACGCTATCAAACTTCGAACCTTCACCCTTAGTGATTATTACTGGGGTATATCCCGTTTTGGTAAAGAGAACCTTAGCTTTTAGTTCTCCTGGCCCCATAGCGATTAAGCCACTTGAGATTGAAAAGTAGCCAGAAGTATCGGTAAATGCTAACTGATACTTCTCCCTGCTTATGTCATTCTGATTATCAGCTGTGATCGACGGTTTACATTTCCAAAACGTATCATCCTTGCCTAATATTAAAATTACTTGTACGCTGTCTATGCTTCGCTTAGTCGTATTGTCATACACATGGCCGCGTAAATTTGAAGCACCTTCGCATGATAGAAGGGTGAAAAATAACAATATAATGATAGGAAGTTGTAGAACACGCACAGGCAAATCTAATAATAAGCCAACAGAAAATAAAAAAGAGAGCGAAATGCTCTCCTTTTTCATTCAGTGCGGCAGAGGAGATTCGAACTCCCACGCCCGTTACAGGCGCTACCACCTCAAAGTAGTGCGTCTACCAATTTCGCCACCGCCGCATTTGAGGGAGCGCAAAGGTAGTAGTTTTTACGGAATTTGGAATTGGTAATTTAAGATATATAGGATCGGAGCTTGTGCTTGGAATTTGGATTTTTATATTTGGGATTTAGAAATGGTGATTTGTTTTTTTTACTTACGGCTAAATGTGGTACTTTTGCCGCGGTTTTTAGCCACAATTATATTTTAAAATAATATGTCTGGACAACTTAAAGAGGTTCGTAACCGTATAAAGTCTGTACAATCTACCCAGCAGATAACTAAGGCCATGAAAATGGTGAGTGCCGCAAAACTGCGCCGCGCGCAGGATGCCATCATACAGATGCGCCCATACGTGAGCAAGCTGCAGGAAATGCTGAGCAATATAGTAAGTGGCTCATCATCTGAGACAAGCCTTCCGCTGGCCGATGAGCGCCCCGTTGATCGTGTCCTGCTGATACCCATAACCAGCGACCGTGGCCTGTGTGGTGGTTATAACACCAATATTATTAAGCTGACCCGCGAGACGATACGAACCAAATATGCCGCCCAGCAGGCTAAAGGAAATGTGACCATATTGCCGATAGGCAAGAAGAGCTACGAATACTTCCTGCGCAACAACTACAAGATTGTAGACGCTTACTGGACCATTTTCTCCGACCTTACTTTCGATAATGTGCGCAACGCTGCGGTATATGCCCAGCAGGCTTTCCTGAACAAGGAGTATGACCGTGTAGAGATCGTGTACAGCCAATTCAAAAATGCAGCTACGCAGTTGTTTACAGTGGAGCCCTACCTGCCCATACCAAAAGTAGAGCAGAAGAAGGGTGGCAAGAACATAGACTTTGTTTTTGAGCCGGCTATGGGGCCTCTTTTGCAGGAACTGATGCCTAAAATACTGAACACGCAGGTGTACAAAGCTGTGCTGGATGCCAACGCATCGGAGCATGGCGCACGTATGACCGCGATGGATAAAGCAAGCGATAATGCCAACGAGCTGCTGAAATCGCTGAAGATAAGCTACAACCGCGCCCGCCAGGCCGCCATCACCACAGAGCTTACCGAAATAGTAAGCGGTGCTGCGGCATTGCAGGGATAAGGCTCCTAAATCGTCTTTTCATAGCCTCCACTACCATAGTGGAGGTTTTTTTACGCCATTTCCGTAACTTTATACAAATATTTGTCCTGCGCATATCCTTGTTGTCCATTATTGTTTTGTTGTTGGCAGGCAGCAGCACCATTGCTCAGAATGCTAAAGTGAAGAGGTACACCACCCCGCTTGCCGGGAAAGTAGTGTTAAGCGAGGTGGAGGATAAGTATAATGCCAGCATATACAGCACGGAGATACATGCACCTGATGCCGGTAGCGAACAGGCTAAGCTGATGGAAATAAAAAGGCAGATTGCTGAGAAGTACCCGCGCAAAGCCGGTCCGCAGAAAAAAAAAACCAGTAGCGTCCTCGCCCCGGTAGTGGGACTCAACTACGTGGCCGATTCTTTATCCGGCATACCGCCAGATAACTGCACTGCCATAAGCTCGGGCTACAAATCGGTCGCTGTAATGAATTCAAACATAGCAGTGCATGATGCGAACACGGGCTCTATTTTATACCGTAAAGGACTGAAAGCATATTCTTCGGTAGTAGGGCTAAACCATTTTTCGAATGATTACAGGTTCGACCCCAAGATACTCTACGACCAAGAGGCGGACAGGTTCATCTGCATCATGCTGAACGGGTCCAATTCCGGCACCAACTGGATAGTAGTAGCTTTTTCACAGACCAATGACCCGGCAGGCACATGGAACTTCTATAAGTTCTGGGGCAACTTCGATTCGGATACCACATGGTTCGACTATCCTGCATTTGCCATTACTAAGGATGAACTTTTTTTTACCGGCAACCAAATAAAAGATGGCATGAGCTGGCAGGCAGGCTTTACGCGCACAGTCATTTACCAGATACGCAAACAGGATGGCTACACAGGCGCCGCAACCCTCAACTACCGGTTATGGGACAGTGTGCAGCACAACGGCAGGAACCTGCGCTGCCTGCACCCGGTAACTGCCGCCGATGCCCTGCGCAGGCCCGCCCAATACTTTTTATCTAACAGGAATTTCGACATCAGTAACGACACCATTTTCATAGTAAAAGTGCCCGACACCATAGGCAGCGCTGACAGCGTGCTTACGGTTACACCGGTAGTTTCACCACTGGCTTATGGTGTACCGCCCGATGCAAGGCAGCCTGATACTTCGCTATCGCTGGCCACCAATGATGGACGTGTGCTGGGTGGTATTATAAAAGACGAACAGGTGCAGTTTGTCAGTATTTCATTAAATACCGCTAATGGTAATTCCGCATTATATCACGGTATCATCAACAACGTGAGCACCGCACCTACCGTGCAGGCACAGCTATTCAGCATTGATTCTCTTGATCTCGGTTATCCCAATATCTCTTATTCAGGCGCGCCCACCGGCACTAACCACAGCATTATCTCATTTGAATATTCCGGCCCATCAACGCATCCGGGGCTTGGAGCAATTTTGTTTGACGGTACGAACTATTCTGATATGGTAACCGTCAAAAAAGGCGACAGCACTATAAGAATGCTCAGCCAGAAACAACAACGGTGGGGCGACTATAGCGGCAGCCAGCCCGACTGGAATCTGGGCGGTGCTGTGTGGGTAGGTGGCATATATGGTCGTAAGGACCGCAAATACGGCAACTATATGGCGCAACTCACTTCCCCTTACCATGTGGGGGTAACAACAACCACAAATAAAGTAGCACCTGCAAAACTGTACCCTAACCCAGCAATGGAGTACATTAGGTTTGAATTTTCTGTGCACAGCACGCAGTTGTTCAGCTTCTATATCTACGATCTGCAGGGCAGGCTGGTGGATAAAGTGACAGACAACATGTGCAGGGAAGGGCAAAACACCATTAGTTTTAATATTGCTCCGCTGGCACCCGGCACTTATATGCTGAAAGCTACCGGAACGAATGGCGAGGAAATACCTGCTAAAATTTTTGAACGCAGATAATTGCCCCCAACCCCCAAAGGGCTTGCCCTCATTTTTTAATTGGGGCGGGTACTTTTTTTACATTTCAGGCGTTAATATTGCACATCATTAATTAATTATGAGGTTCAGAGGTTATTTCCTTTTTGTGGCGGTATTTTTATTGTTGTTTATTTCCGAGTCATGCCGGAAGAAGCAGCAACTGCTCACATCGGGCGGCGTACTTGAGTTTTCTTCAGATACCCTGACCTTTGATACCGTGTTCACCGCACTGGGCAGTTACACATCGGGGGTGCTTATATACAATCCGCAAAGCGATGTGGTGGTGCTGAGTTCGGTGAGGATGGAACAGGGGGCTAATTCCTATTTTAAACTGAATGTGGACGGTGTGCCAGGCAACATTGCCACCAACATTCGCATTGCACCGCACGACAGCGTTTATGTGTTTGCCACCGTTACCGTTGACCCTAACGATTCGCTCACGCCATTCTTCATCACCGACAGGCTGATAGCCACCATGAATGGGAAGGAATTCAGTATGCCCTTTACGGCATATGGGCAGAACGCACACTACATAGTAGGCGACAGCATTACCACCAACACTACCTGGAAAACCGATTTGCCTTATGTGGTGATACGCACCTGCGTAGTGGGGCCGGGCAAAATACTGACCATACCACCCAAATGCCGGGTGTATATGCACCAGAACGCACGGATAATGGTATATGGCGGGCTGATAACAGGTTCCGCCTCCGACGCGGATAGTGTGGTGTTTCAGGGTGACCGGCTGGACAGGGATTACTTTGGCTACCAGGGCTATCCCGGTGAATGGTGTGGGTTCTGGTTTCTGCCGGGCAGCCAGGGGCTCATGAATAAAACCATACTGAAAAACTGCGGCGGCAATACAGGCTACTATGGATATTTTTCGCAGCCGGCTGCTATAAGAGTGGATACACTTGCCGACCTGTGGATGGATAGATGTGTCATCAAAAATTCGATAGGATTTGGACTGTTCGACTGGAGCGGGCATGTGGTGGCCAGCAATAGCCTCTTTCATACCACGGGCGCGCAGGCGCTGGCCATAGTGCAGGGCGGCAAGGACACTTTTGTGAACTGCACATTTGCCAACTATGGCAACCATGCCATAAGCCACACCAGCGAACCCACAGTGGCCATACTCAACTATTTCAGGATAAGCCAGACACAGATATTCTTTGGCGACCTGACCGCGCTGATGCAGAACTGCGTGGTATATGGCTCGCTTGACAGCGAGATGATATGCGACTCGTCTGCCAAAGCGGGGGCCAGCCTCACAGTGAATAACTGCCTTGTGAAGATGGGCACAATAAGGGAACCCTTTATCCAATTCAATGAAGCTATCTTTAACAAAGACCCCATGTTTAAAGATGAGCAGAACGAGGATTTCAGGTTGAAAGATAATTCACCGGCGCGGGGCGCAGGCAAGCCACCGGTAATAGGTGGTGCCAAAGACCTGGAGGGCAACGACTGGGGCGGACTATATGATATAGGGTGCTATAAGTATAAGTAGGGTGAACCGTTAAGGCGCTAGGGAAAGTATAGTTTTAAGAATTTTTGATTCTCTTCGACATTGCTTTGAATGTTACGCGCTACCCCACTGCAAAATATCGCATACTATGTAGCGAGCTATAATTTATTTCCTGTACACACAAAATATTTTTTTGTTTATTTCGTTTTAAGTCTGAAAATGAATTTGGACTAATGAAACTTGCTTCCTTTTTTTTGTTTGGTATGCTTTTCTTTACTGTTGTTGTCAGCTCTTGCAGAAAATCCACAACAAGCCCCGGTATTTATATACCTTGGGATCTTGATACGCTGATGTATCAAGCTAATAGTAGTGGCAACCAGCAAATAATATTTGTACCACCTTGGGTAAATGCAAGTGGCACTATGATAGTTTGTGAAACCAAGGGTTCGCTAATGGATACCGGCGCTCGCACTATAAATTACTTCAGGCGGTGGGGCGTAGCGCAATTCGCAGGGGGCGATCCGGGAGCGGGAGGGGCCAATGCGGGAGCAGTGTCGCTCAATTCGGTGGGCTTACCTTTTATAGCCATATTTCCGCACCAATATAAGCGCCATGACACTATGATGGCGTGGAATGAAATCGGGACCAATCATTGGAACGTAGCTGGATCGGGTGATGTGCCGCCTATTTCCGCAGACATTGACGGTGCATTGCCGTCGTTTACTGGTGCGCTGCCCACTACCATATCAAAGGCAAGCGACTTTTCACTGACCTTTAATGCATCAAATACTACCAACGGGGATATGGCATATGTGGTCATTTATTCATTGGGTAAACGATACCAAAGCAATGTGGTAAGTACAAGTGGCGGCACGGCTACCATATCCACTGCCAATCTGATGAATGCAATAAACGAATACCTGCCCCTTTCCGGTCTTCCTGTTGGAAAACTTTCAATGCCTGTTTATTATGGTGGGTTCATTGCTATAATTGTTTACAAAAATACTATGCAAACTTTCGGTGGCCGGCAATTTGCTTTCGTAAAACAGAGAGTCACAATAGGCAATGTTACCTTCTTATGAGAGTAGGATTAGTGCTTACCTCCCCAGCCACTCCATAGCATTCTTATACAGCAGCCGGTCTTTTACTTCATCGGCATAGCTCATGCTTTCAATCAGCTTTCCGGGATGATGCTCTCCTAATGGGAAAGGGTAATCGCTGCCCATGCAAATTTTGTCATGCCCCATAATATCTATGATAAAGTCAAGTGCCTTGGGGTCGTGTACCAGTGCGTCTATCCAGAATTTGCCAATGTAGTCGCGTGGATTTGTTTTATTATCAATGGCGCAGAGGTCTGGGCGCACATTGAAGCCATGTTCTATGCGGCCAATGGTGAGCGGGAAACTGCCGCCGCCATGCGCAAATGCTACGCGCAGCTTCGGGTATTTTTCAAACACGCCGGCGAATATCATAGAGCAGATAGCGCGGCTGGTCTCGGCGGGCATGCCTACCAGCCAGGGCAGCCAGTATTTCTGCATTTCTTTTTCGCCCATCATCTCCCATGGATGTACAAATATGCTGCAGCCCAATTGCTCTGCTGCCTCCCAGAATGGCGCGAATGAGGCATCACTGAGGTTCAGGGTATTGATGTTCGACCCTATCTCTATGCCCGGCATCTTCAGTTCGGTTACGCACCGCTCCATTTCCTTTATGGCAGTATCCACATCTTGCATAGGCACGGTGCCTATACCTATGAAGCGGGATGGGTGATGCTCCACGCACTGGGCTATATGGTCATTAAAGAAGCGCGATGTTTCCAGCGCGTGTTCCGCTTTCGCGAAATAGTTGAACAGCACAGGTATGGTAGAGAGCACCTGCAAATCTACAGCCGTCATATCCATTTCCTTTGTGCGAGTGTGCGGGTCCCAGCAGTTCTGCTCTATCTCGCGGAATACCTTGTCCCCCTTTATCATCCGTGCGCAGCATGGCTTGTGGTGCTCCAACCTGATGAACTCGCCATACCCGAACTTCTGAAACCAGTTAGGGATATGCTCCGGCATTATGTGTGTGTGAATATCTATCTTCAAAGTCAAGTTTTTAAAAATGAGTTAAGCCAATTTAGTGGTTTGAGGTTTTATTTCATGTTTTTCCATTGTTCGTACCTCATATTCACCGCATCCCACTCCTCATTAAACGGAGTGGCAAACGGGCCATACTTATCAGGAAACGTTTTTAAATAACCCTCCGCTTCCTTGCTGCCCGACCTCGCAGCCCAGAATAGCATATTGGCTGTTTCCATATGGTGCTCAGTAACGGTTTCCGGCAATTCTTTGTACTGCCTGATGGCTGCTGCTATCTGTGCGGGGCTATACTTCGCTGCCTTTTTATCGTAGTAGGTAGTGTGTTTTATTTCATTTCCGGCCAAGGTATACTGGTGCACATAGAGCGGCCGCCATAGCGTGCTGAATTCCGTGCCTATCGGCAGGTTATACATTTCCTTTATCAGCAGTGCATCCTTTGTTTGCTCCACCTTGCAACTAATGTTCACGCCCCACTGTTCTATAATATTGTCCTCTCCGCAGCGGAACAGCACAAACTTGGTGTACGTTGTATCTCCGGCTTCCACGGTCAGGTAGCCACAAATTCCAAACGCTTTTCCCTCACCAAAATTGAAAGTCTTCATCACCTCGCCACCCTCCGGTGCCTGTGATGGACAATCGCACTCCTGCGCATACGAAGTAAGGGAAACTGCTGTAAGTAAGATAATGAATAGCTTTTTCATTGTATCAAAGTTGAAGGTTTATCCACAAGCAAAGTCCCTTTAGAGGGGTTATTGTCTTATCGCTTGTTCCAGATCATTGATAATATCCTCTACATTCTCGATCCCCACACTCATCCTTATCAGCCCATCGGTAATGCCAAATTTCAATCGCTGCTCCCTGCTCACACCCAAGTGTGTGGTAGAAGGCGCATGGCATACCAGTGTATCGCTTGTGCCAAGAGATACCGCATTCGTGCACATCTTCAGGTTGTTGATGAAGCTCAATCCGGCATCATACCCACCCTTCAGCTCAAAGCTAAGCATAGCCCCCGCATGTTTCATCTGTCTCATGGCTGTCTCATGGTCCGGATGGCTTTCCAGCCCCAGGTAATTCACTTGCGCCACACCTTTATGTTTTGATAAGTATTCTGCCACCTTCATCGCATTGCTGCAATGCCGCTCCATCCGCAGCCCAAAGGTCCGCAACCCGTTCACCAGCAGAAACGCCTCAAACGCATTACTGTTGCCACCCAGCAGCCGGTGCATCTTGGTGATGCTGGTGCTCATCTTTTCTATATCCCTGCCCAGTACCACGCCGCCTATGGCCGTGCCATGCCCGTTCAGGAATTTTGTAGTGGAGTGCATCACATAGTCAACATCGTACTTGAAAGGCTGCTGCAGGTAGGGCGTAGCAAAAGTGTTATCCACCGTCACGGTTAAACCATGCTTTTTACCTAATGATGCTAGGGCTTCTATGTCCACACATTGCAGGGTAGGGTTGGCGGGTGTTTCTATGTGCATTAGGGCTATGGCCTTATCGGCCTTTATGGCATCCTCCACCTTATTCAGGTCATGAAAGTCCACTATTACAGGCTCCATGCCAAAGCCCGGCAGTATCTTCTCCACCAGCTCGTGCGTGCCGCCATACAGCGAGAAGTGCGTCAGCACTTTTTGCCCCGCCTTCAGGTTGCCCAGCAGCATGGTGCTCATAGCCGCCATGCCCGATGCGTGCAGTATCGCTTTCAGTTGCAGCGGGTTACCGGTGTTATCCTTTAGCCCGTAGGCCTCCAGCAGGGCTATCTTCTCCTCCGCCTCATTTATGGTGGGGTTGCCCCAGCGGGCATAGATATATCCTTTCTCATTCCCTTTGAAAACATCTACCGCCTGTTCGGCTGTCTCGAATGTATAAGTGCTTGAAGCATAGATAGGTGTGAGGTGTGCGCGGTTGCTCTCCTCTGTGTGTCCGCCACGTATGCATAAAGAATCGAAACCCAAAGAAATATCTTTATCCGCCATTTATTACTAATTTAGTAGTAAAGGTACAATTTCCTGTTATGATGAAAGAACTGTTGCACCAGTATGCCCGTTACAACCAGTGGGCCAACAAACAAATTATAGACACCCTGTTGCAAATGCCCGCCGGGGCTGTGGACAAAGAAATAGAAAGCAGCTTTCCCTCGCTGCGAAAGACGGTGTACCATACCTGGGCAGCCGAAGACATATGGCTGCAACGACTGCAGCATGTAGCCAAACCCGTATGGGTTGCTGCCGCCTTCAATGGCACTTTTGAAGAGGCCTGCCACAACTGGGAGCAGGTATCGGCCCAAATGACCCACTATGTAACGGCTATTGAAGACACAGCCCTGCACAACGTACTCCACTACCACGACACCAAGGGCAACGCCTGGCACCGCCCCATATGGCAGGTGCTGCAGCACGTGAACAACCATGCCACCTACCACCGCGGCCAGCTCGTTACCATGGCCCGCCAGGCCGGTGCTACCGCAATACCGCCCTTAGACTTCATACTGTATATGAATACACACCATCAACATTCATAAAAAGAAGAAGGGCCTGAATTTTATTCCGGCCCTTCTTCTTATATCATCAGCTAATTACTTCACTTCCTCATACTCCGCGTCCGATACATGCTCGTTGTTTGCGCCTTGCTGTTGGCTGCCGGGGTCTCCTTGTTGCTGGCCATCGCCGCCGGGCTGCGCCCCTGCTTTGTACATATCCTCACTTGCGGCCATCCATGCGGCGTTCAGTTCTTCTTCTGCCTTGTCTATACCGTCCAGGTCTTCTGCTTTGTGGGCTGTTTTCAGCTTTTCCATTGCAGCTTCTATGGTACTCTTCTTATCAGCAGGTATCTTGTCGCCATACTCTTTCAACTGTTTTTCGGTGTTGAAGATCAGGCCGTCGGCTTTGTTCAGCTTTTCTACGCGCTCACGCACTTTTTTGTCGTTCTCTTCGTTGGCCTTTGCCTCGTTTTTCATGCGCTCCACTTCTTCCTTGTTCAGGCCGCTGCCCGCTTCTATGCGTATGTTCTGTTGCTTGCCCGTGCCTTTGTCTTTAGCAGTTACGTGCAGCATACCGTTCGCGTCTATATCAAACGTTACCTCTATCTGCGGCACACCACGTGGTGCTGGCGGAATGCCGTCCAGTATAAAGCGGCCCAGGTTCTTGTTGTCTTTCGCCATCGGGCGCTCGCCTTGCAGCACGTTTATCTCCACGCTTGGCTGGCTGTCACTCGCTGTCGAGAATGTTTCGCTCTTCTTCGTTGGGATGGTCGTGTTGCTTTCTATCAGGCGGGTCATTACACCACCCATAGTTTCAATGCCCAGTGAAAGCGGGGTAACGTCCAGCAGCAGCACATCCTTCACATCACCGGTCAGCACACCACCCTGTATCGCAGCGCCTACGGCCACCACCTCATCGGGGTTCACGCCCTTGTGTGGTTTCTTCCCGAAGAATTTCTCCACCACTTCCTGCACCTTGGGTATGCGGGTTGATCCGCCCACCAGTATCACCTCATCTATTTCGCTTGCCGTGATGCCGGCATCTTTCAATGCTTTGCGGCAGGGCTCCAGCGTACGCTCTACCAGGCTGTCGCTCAGTTGTTCAAACTTAGCGCGGCTCAGCTTACGCACCAGGTGCTTTGGCGCACCATCTATCGCCGTGATGTATGGCAGGTTTATTTCAGTCTCTTGCGAAGAAGACAATTCTATCTTGGCTTTTTCTGACGCTTCCTTCAGGCGCTGCCATGCCATGGGGTCCTTGCGCAGGTCCATGCTCTCGTCTTTCCTGAACTCCTCTGCCAGCCAGTCCATGATCACCTTGTCAAAGTCATCACCACCCAGGTGCGTATCACCATTGGTCGATTTCACTTCAAACACGCCATCGCCCAGCTCCAGTACCGATACGTCAAACGTACCGCCACCAAGGTCAAACACGGCTATCTTGCTGTCTTTGTGCTGCTTGTCCAGGCCATAGGCCAGTGCTGCCGCCGTAGGCTCGTTAATGATACGGCGCACCGTAAGGCCCGCTATCTCACCCGCTTCCTTGGTAGCCTGGCGCTGCGCGTCGTTAAAGTATGCCGGCACGGTTATCACCGCTTCCTTCACCTCCTGGCCCAGGAAATCCTCGGCCGTTTTCTTCATCTTCTGCAGCACCATCGCGCTTATTTCCTGCGGGGTGTACATGCGGCCGTCTATATCCACACGGGGGGTGTTGTTATCGCCCTTCACCAGCTTATACGTAAAGTGCGACATCTCATTGGTCACCTCATCAAAGCGGCGGCCCATAAAGCGCTTAATGGATTGTATGGTATTGTGCGGATTAGTGATGGCCTGGCGTTTTGCCGGGTCGCCCACCTTGCGCTCACCGTTCTTTAAGAAAGCCACTACGCTGGGCGTGGTGCGGCGCCCCTCGTCATTCGCTATCACCACAGGCTCATTGCCCTCCATTACCGATACACACGAGTTGGTAGTTCCTAAGTCAATTCCGATAATCTTTGCCATAATATATTTTTCTTTTGTTTATTTTAGCCGGGCTGATATCCTGAGCCCTGTCGAAGGATAATCAATAGATATGCCAACACATGGTTTCCTGAAATATTGGCAGAAAAACTGACATACACCTACATAAGCCAATAGTACCAAGTCATTTCGGATAGGAGAAATCTCCTGAAGTTCCGCTATCCGCCGCATCGATGTTTACACGTTACGAATATCTATTATGCATATACTCCTTCCATATCGAATTTGCGTGATGGAAAATAGTTTACGCCATGGGCGCGGGTTGTAGCCGGAATGGGTGTGTAAAAAATTTATTTTAATAGGGTGTTGCTAACGTTTCTATATCGACGCGCAAGGGAGACTGCAACATTCGCATTTGCAATAAGGAAAAAATCACATAGATTTCTTTTTTTTATCAATATCTTAGTGCTGAGAAAATAATACTTTTTATATTAGGACTACTCATGCAAAAATTACTTCTACTTTTTTTGTTTCCTATATACTCTCAAGCTCAAATCATTACTGCAATTGCCGGAGATGGGCACCATGGTTACAACGGAGATTGGGCTCCCGCTGCTACTTTGTGGCTGATGGCACCTGCGGGGCTGGCTAAAGATATTCATGGGGCAGTTTATATCGCCGATGGGGGCAACAATTGCGTTCGGAAAATTGAGCCGAATGGCATAATGCATACTATTGCTGGCATTTGTACAGGTAATGGTGGGGGGTGTACAACCTTTACAGGTGAAGGAGTACCCGGAACTACTGCCAGATTTTGTTCACCACAAGGCGTTGCGGTTGATAAATCGGGTAATGTTTATATCACTGATCATATGTATAATAGGATACGCAAATTAGACAGTTCGGGATATATATATACAATTGCCGGAGGTTCAACAAAGAGTTATGGCGGTGACGGGGGACCCGCTAGTGCTGCATTAATAAACTACCCTTGGGGAATTCTTGTGGACAGTGTAGGCAATATCTTTTTTTCAGATCAGGATAACAACTGTATAAGAAAAATATCAGGAGGTATTATATCTACCATTGCAGGCACTCCGGGCGTGGGTGGATTTGCTGGTGATGGCGGGCCTGCCTCTTCTGCGCTAATGTATCATCCTAAAGGCATTGCCATGGATTGCAAGGGAAACCTCTATATATCTGATTTCTACAATGCTCGTATTCGAAAGATTGACCCGTCGGGCATTATAACCACAATTGGTGGAACGGGAGTTAATGGTTTTTCCGGAGATGGTGGTCCTGCAACGGCTGCAAAAATTCATGCGACGTTTGGAATCACAGTTGATAAGGCTGGCAATGTGTATCTGGCTGATGCGAATAACCAGCGTGTTCGCATGATATCTAATACCGGCATCATGAGTACGGTTGCCGGGATTGGATATTGCGCGTCTTTGGGGGATGGTGGCCCTGCAACGGCGGCATGTTTTTCTAGTACCTATGGTGTGCTGGCAGATGACGAATTCAACTTGTATATTAGTGATCATATTGGAGAAAGAGTAAGAAAGGTATGGGGCTTGTTTCAAGGCGCTGGTAGTATATTCGGTGAAGATCGAGTTTGTGTCGGTGATTCTATTGAATTGTCAGAGAGTGTAAGTGGAGGTGTTTGGCACAGTCAAGAGGGCTTTGGGGCTGTTTTCGATGGTGTCGTGACAGGTATAACGCCAGGAGTAGATACCATTACTTATTCCATATATGGGGGGTATTGCCCCCTGAGTGCATATAAGGTTGTTACTGTTGATCCACTGCCTTTTGCTGGCAGTATTAATGGGCCTTCGAATGTTTGTGTTGATGATACCGTCGTTTTGGGAGCTACCGGCGTCAGCGGCATCTGGATGGCAACTAATTCGAATGTCACCGTAAATTTGGGGGAAATTATCGGTATTAAGGCTGGGGCTGTGGATGTAATGTACATTGTCGCTAACGATTGCGGTGTTGATAGTGTATCGCGGGCAATTACTGTAGATTCATTGCCCTACGCAGGAATCATTACGGGGCCTACCTCCTTGTGTATAGGAGATACTATACATTTGTTATCCGACGTTGCTGGTGGAATATGGAATTCAATCAGAGGATTACTTTCACCAACTGCCTCTTATTTTTCCGGGTTAGCAGGAGGCATAGATACTATCAGGTATAGTGTCTCTAACACATGTGGCACCGCGGCAACTGATCATGAAGTCTTTATTTACTCGTTACCCTCAGGCACGATAGAAAGAAGCAAGTATGAATTGTCTATACCCGATACATTTGTTACCTATCAGTGGACGTTAAATGGTCAATTCATTCCTGATGCTATCCAGAGTACTTATACTTTCACCGAAACCGGATCTTATTCCGTAATTGTTACAAATGCTACTGGTTGCAGTGCATCGCTTCTACCTTTTATGATTGCTGACTGTAGTGTAGAAGACATACTTATTTATCCCAATCCTAACAATGGCGTTATATACATTAATTGGTGTAAGCAACTAAATGTAAAGATTAGTAATGCTGATGGAAAGGTGTTAAAAGTGATTGAGGATAATACTGTCGTGGATATAACAGATCTTCCGTCAGGCATTTATTTTGTGACTTTGTTTGATATTAATGGCAATAAGTTACTTACTAAGCGCATCTCATATCTAAAGCAATAAATTCAAACTTGTCGTTTGTAATGAGGATCATCCGGTACGGCGTTTTCCCAGTTTGGCGCAAGTCTTTTCGAATGCACATTTGCCCCCGGTTGTGCGTAGAGTTCCCCAAAAACAACCTAACCGTATGTCTCCGACTACGGTTGCTTGGCGGCCAGCCTCACGACTGTCTAGATGGATTGAACAATAATCCCTCGCGCAGAACTGCTGCGCTTCACCTCTCCTTGGGAGAGGTCCCTATAAATCCATAAGTTTTGCCTTAAATGCCACCGGTGTGGTCTCCGCCATATCTATGATATACTTGCCGCCGGTTGCCGGTGTGGCGCCTGTTATGCCGCCATAAAATTTGCCTTTGCTCACCACCATCGCAACAAAGTGCACCGGTATATTGGGTACGTGGTTCTCCTGGTAATCATTTCCTCCTGCGCTGTAGCCCGAGTGGGGCCAAACCCCATTGTACTCGTCATACATGGTACATAATTTCATTGAGTCTCGTGTGTACATCTGTCCATTCATATTGATGGTTATGGTGAAATTTTGATAGTTCGGGGAAGTCATGAACCGATCGGCATTGCAGTAGGTGTTTATTTTCATAGAAGAAATGCCAATAGTATCACCTGCAGTAAAAACAGTCCCCCCAGTTGTAGTGTCTACCGGCTTCCAGTTCACCACTCCTCCGTTTTTTTCGGCAATGAATAACTGCATGCCATTTGCCTTAGTGCCCTGCATCGGCATATTTGCTTTGAATGATTTGCCCGGTGCCATTTGCAGGTCCTGGCCTCCCTGTGTTGCCTCTACAAGCATTTCGCCACCCGACAGCAGAGGTTCCCCGTCGCTGATTGGCAGCACGCCTGAATATAGTATATCTGCTTTCTTAAGGAATTCGGTTACCCGCACCTGAACATCGCCCGTCACTATTGCCCCGGTTGATGTCTGGAAAGAATTGGGTGCGAATACAAACCTTGTTCCGCTATTGCCGTTGAAAGAACCACCCGTAGCGGCGTTTATTGTCACAGTTTTTGGCTGTGGGGCCAATCCCGCTATTAATGTGGCAATATCAATGTTTTTGTCCGGGTTTACACCATTGGGGTTGTAATCTTTGCCGCAGCTCACAATGCCGCTAATAGCTATAGCAATTGCTGGAAAAAGGTATTTTTTCATACAAATTCAATTAGGTTAAAGAAGAAAAAGGGACTATTGTTAAAATGCAAATACCATGCCAACTTTCACAACACCACGGCATTTCCCGTTTGGCGCAGTCTTTCCGACTTGTGTCTATTAGCAGCAAGTGTTTTTCACTTGCGAATGCACATTTGCCCCCGGTTGTGCGTAGAGTTCCCAAAAAATAACCTAACCGTATGCCTCCGTCTACGGTTGCTTGGCGGCCAGCCTCACGACTGTCTAGATGGATTGAACAATAATTTCTCGCGAAGAACTGCTGTGCTTCACCTCTCCTTGGGAGAGGATGGGAGAGGTCCCTACCCAAATCCGCTGTAACCCGCGCCCCTGCTGCATACTAAAAACCATCATGGTACAGTAAGTGTACCACCATGGTACAGTTACTGTACCGCCATGGATTTTTTATTTCGCCACCGCCACCACCCGCGCGAATTTTGTAAATAACAAAAAAAATATCGTTATGGACAAAGGAAAAAAACAACAGGCAAAAGAACTCTATTACCAATCCGATCTCACCAAAACCGAGATAGCCGCTACGCTCGGTATCAGCCGCCGCGCCCTCCACTACTGGATTAAAGTACACAACTGGGATAAACTCAAAGAGTCCGCAGCGGTGCTGCCGGCATTGCTTGCGCAGAAGTGCTACCACATCATCGGCCACCTCACCGATCACTACCTCGATGAGTACCGCGCCCGCAAGCCCGTTACCATCACCGAGGCCGAGACCCTCTACAAGCTCACACTCACCATCCGCAAGCTTAAGCAGCACTGCACCATGAGCGAGGCTATGGAGGTGTTCAAAGATTTTAACGAACGTCTTGCAAAGCATGATAAGAAACTCTCGAAGTCCCTCTCCGGTTATATGGAGCAATACTTCACCTCCGAGGCATACGATACACCGCAGCTCTTCCAGTCAAAAGACTACAACAGTCAGGGCCGCCTCATCCACCAAACCGGCGAGATAGATATTGACGAAGACTTCGGCCCAACCGAAAAAAAACTCGATGAACGCGACCTCCTCGATTGGGCTATCGAAAAAGATACCAAAGGCTACGTCGCTCAGCCCCCGGTTCATCCCGCGCCACCGCCACCACCCGCCGGCGAAGCTCGGCCCACAGCCCCCAAAAAGGCTCCCGCATCAAAAAGAAAACCCGTAAAAAAGTGCGCAAATAGTGCGCAAAAATAAATTCATAACAATGCCGCACCTCAATCACTTACATATGAAAACCGCAACCCAAAAACCTTGCGCAAAAAATGTCATTCCGCCATGCTTCACATCATTTCCCCAAAACACAAACGCCCCCGCAGTTTGCGGGAGCGTTATGTTTTTGTTTACTAACCCATCTTTCGTTTTTAGTTGCCGGTATCTACCATCAGTGCGGCCCTTATCTGCTTTTCTATGTCGTCGCTCACTTCGGGGTTGTCGTGCAGGAATTGTTTTACCGCATCGCGGCCCTGGCCTATTTTGCTGTCGCCATAGCTGAACCACGAACCGCTCTTCTGCAATATGCCCAGCTCTACACCCATATCTATGATTTCACCCACCTTGCTGATGCCCTCGCCAAAGATGATGTCGAACTCCACCTGTCGGAACGGTGGTGCCACTTTGTTCTTCACCACCTTTACACGGGTCCGGTTTCCGCTGGCCACGTCGCCATCCTTTATCTGGCTGATGCGGCGTATATCCAACCTTACGGATGCATAGAACTTGAGTGCGTTTCCACCGGTAGTGGTTTCGGGATTGCCAAACATCACGCCTATCTTCTCGCGCAGTTGGTTGATGAATATACAGCAGCAGCCCGTGCGGGATATAGTAGCGGTGAGCTTGCGCAGGGCCTGACTCATGAGGCGTGCCTGGAGGCCCATCTTGCTTTCTCCCATCTCGCCCTCGAGCTCACCCTTAGGCACGAGCGCGGCCACAGAATCTATCACCACCACATCTACCGCGCCGGAGGATATGAGGCGGTCGGCAATCTCGAGGCCCTGCTCGCCATAATCAGGCTGGGAGATGATGAGGTTGTCCACGTCCACCCCCAGTTTGCGTGCGTAGCTGGCATCGAATGCGTGCTCTGCGTCAATAATAGCGCATATGCCACCTTTCTTCTGCGCCTGAGCAATGGTGTGAATGGCAATAGTTGTTTTACCGGAAGATTCAGGCCCGTATATCTCAATGATACGGCCGCGGGGCATACCGCCCACGCCAAGGGCCACATCGAGGCCAATAGAGCCAGTGCTTATCACATCCATCTTATCCTGCTGCTTGTCGCCAAGCATCATTACCGATCCTTTGCCATAGTCTTTCTCGATCTTGTCGAGCGCCAGTTTTAGTACTTTCAATTTGTCGTCTGCCATATACTTACTTTTTTGTGTGATAAAATCTCAGGTCAAAAGTAGGCAGAAAAGGAATTCCGCAGCCTGTTGTGGTCAAGAAGATATCCACATTTTTTGAAACGGGTGAAAAGCAATGTGGTAAAGGTTTTAGGGAAGAAAATGGGCGTATTTTGTTGGTAATTGAGGGGAGGTGTTATAAGATATTTCACGCAAAGGCGCAAAGAAACGGAGAGCCCAATGAAAATCGGCGGCTATATCTGAAGTTGAACCGGTATAAATGAAAGAAGGCTGCCCTGGCAGCCTTCTTGTGATATCGATTGTGTACAAATTATTCCACTGTTACTTTAGATACATACCTGCCATTGCCTGTAGTGGCTGTGAGGAGGTAGATGCCGGGCGAAGTGTTCATCTGCACTTCGGTTATTTTATTAGTAGTGGTCGTGAATTCTTTTATTTTCCTGCCGATTATGTTGGTGATAATCACAGTCACCGGTTCTTCGTTCCCGGTAATGAGGTGAAGGTTGAAAGAGCCTTTGTTGGGGTTAGGGAATACCTTTAATTCATCCTGTGCCTGCGCAGTGCCTTTCACGCTTACACCACCGCCTCCACAATCGGCAGGGGATAATACGACTACCGTGCGTGTAGCCGATCTGTTGCCGCAGCTATTGGCCATTGTATAACTGATGGTAGCCGTACCAGCTGCTATGCCCGACACAACACCCGTGGTTGCTACAGAAGCTACACCAGGATTGCCGCTGCTCCATGTGCCACCCATTACGCCGTTTGCGAGTGTAATGTTCTGACCGGCGCATACTGTAGATGGCCCGGTAATAGAACCCGCGCTTGGTGCCTGTGTTATGGTTATAGACTTGGTGCTAGTAACCGTGCCGCAGGGATTGGTAACGGTATAGGTGATAACCACAGTGCCGGCGTTCACACCTGTAACTACACCACCGGAGGTAACAGTTGCGTTGGTATTGCTTGCAGACCATACGCCTCCGGGCGTGGTATTGGATAAAGTTATTGTGGCCGACTTACAAACAGATGCAGGGCCAGTGATGACAGCGGCAACAGGTAGATCCTGTACATTTACGGGTACAGAAACAACTGCCGTACCGCAAACATTGGTAACAGCATAACTGATATCGACCATGCCGACAGATACGCCGGTTACTACGCCGCCGGCTACAGTAGCATTCGTATTGCTGGTGCTCCATGAGCCGCCGGTAATGCTCTCTGTAAGTGTCATTGTGGAACCAACACAAACATCGCTGCCACCTGTGAGCGTACCTGCGTCGGGGGCAGGGTTAACGGTGATGGAGCTTATCGCGTGAGCGGTGCCGCACACGTTGGTAACAGTGTAGCTGATATCTACCATGCCCGCGGTAACGCCTGTAACAACGCCACCGGCGACGGTAGCATTAGTATTGCTGGCGCTCCAAGTGCCGCCGGGTGCAGCATCGGTAAGAGTGATAGATGCACCAACGCATACAGATGTAGGACCTGCAATGGACCCTGCATCGGGTAGGGGATTTACTGTGAGTGTAGAAGCAGTTGCCGATGAACCACAAGTATTGGTAACTGTGTAACTGATATCGACCATGCCAGCCGTAACACCAGATACGAGGCCACTGCCTACAACTGTGGCATTAGTGTTGCTGGCGCTCCATGTGCCGCCGGGAACAGTAGCAGACAAAGTAATTATAGCGCCTACGCAGACAGAAGAAGCGCCTGTGAGGGAACCTGCAGCAGGAATTGTGCTAACTGTTATGGTATTGGCTGTAGAAGCCGAACCGCAGCTATTGGTAACGGTATAGGATATGTCGACCGTGCCGACAGACACACCTGATACAACGCCACCTATGACGGTAGCATTAGTGTTGCTGGCGGTCCATACGCCACCAGATACAGACTCGGAGAGTGTGATAGCGGATCCGGCACAAACTATTGACGGGCCTGTTACCGTTCCGGCAACTGGCAACGGGTTAACGATGATTGTAGATACCGCAGCAACCGAACCGCAACTGCCGGTAACCGTATAGGAAATATCTACCGTACCGGCAGATACGCCGGTAACTACACCACCAGCAACAGTAGCGTTGGTGTTGCTTGCGCTCCATACGCCGCCGGGAGTGGTATTTGTAAGTATAATAAATGAGCCTTCGCATACAGTGCCGGGGCCGGAATTGCTGCCTGCAGTTATAGCCGGGCCAATGGTCAATGCTATTGAGGATACGTCGATACCGCAGGAGTTGATAACTGTATAGACAACAGTATCAATGCCTGCTGTAACAGCAGTAACAACACCGCCTGTAGTAATAGCAGCCGTAGGATTGGTGACAGACCATGTACCGCCTGTTCCGGCAGTGGTATATGGGGCGGTCATGCCCGCGCAAAGGATGGTTGGGCCAGAGACAGTACCTGCATCAGGCAGTGCGGTAACATTTACCAGGTGTGTTGCGGTAGCTGTGCCGCAGAAACTGGTATTTGTATAAGATATGATAGTAAGACCGCCGCTAACGCCGGTAACCACGCCGCCAACTACCGTAGCCGCACTTGTGCTGCTGCTCCATGTGCCACCGGGAACAGTGCTGGTTAAAGTGATAGAAGAACCCTGGCATACATCGCCGGGGCCGGAGAGCGTACCCGCGCTGAGGAAAGCACCGATGGAAACAATATGTCTTGCAGACACGGGGCCACAGGCATTTATTACAGTGTACAATACAGTATCTATACCGGGTGAAATCGCAGTGAGCAAACCAGTAGAGGAGATAGTTGCGTGAGTATTAGTAACACTCCATGTGCCACCGGGTGCTGATGCCACAAGTGTAGTAAAGGTACCTGCGCAAAGCATACCTACACCTGTGATGGTGCCTGCTGAAGCAGCGGCATTGACCGTCATAGGGGCAGTGGTGGAAATGGTGCCGCAGCCATTAGTTACTGTATAAGAGATGGTAGCCGCGCCTGCACTAACACCGGTGACAATACCTGTAGACCCAACGGAGGCAATGCCGGGAGCACTGCTGCTCCATACACCACCGGAAGTGGCATTGGACAATGATGCGGTTGCGCCTACGCAAACAAGTGTAGGACCTGTAATTGTGCCTGCACTAGGCGAAAGATTTACTGTTACTGTAGCAAGAGCCGTACAAGTGCCAATAGCATAAGTAATTGTAGCTGTACCTACAGCTACACCTGTAACCACACCGCCTGCAGATACACTCGCTGTGCCGGGGGCGCTGCTCGTCCATGTGCCGCCGCTTACCGAATTTGTAAGAGTGACAGTCGTACCCGTACAAATAGTAGTAGAGGAAGGAGTAATAGCTGAAGGCGTGCTGTTAACGGTAACAACCTTAGTTGCGGGGCAACCTGACACATTCGTATAAGAAATAGTAGCTGAGCCGCCGGATACGCCTGTTACCAAGCCTGCGGTGCCTACAGTGGCCACACCCGGTGCGCCGCTGCTCCATGTGCCGCCTGGTGTAGGGTCAGACAGCGAAGCTGTTGCGCCTACACATATGCTTACCGCGCCTGCCGGAGTAATGGCAGCAGGGCTGGCAATAACTGTTACCGGGGCGGTTACGAAACAGGTGCCAATAGTATAAGTGATTGTAGCTGTACCTGCGCTTACGCCACTAACCACACCTCCTGCTACGCTGGCAGTACCTGGAGCACTGCTCGTCCATGTACCACCGCTTACAGAATTGGTAAACGTTATAGTGCTGCCTGCACACACCGGGGAGGACGATGGCGAAAGTGCCGAAGGTGTGATGTTAACGGTAATATTTTTTGTTGCTGCGCAACCTGATGTATTGGTATAAGAAATTGTGGCTACTCCCGGAGAAACGCCGGTTACAATGCCGCTTGTTCCTACAGTAGCAATGCCGGTGGACCCGCTGCTCCATGTGCCACCAGGGGTTGCATCAGCAAGGGTGGTAGTAGCACCAACACAAATACCTACAGCTCCCGGTGGGGTAATTGCTGAGGGGTTAGCAATTACAGTAACTGTAGTGGTAACAAAGCAAGTGCCTACCGAATAAGTAATTACAGCAGTGCCTGCTGTAACACCACTAACAATACCTGAGGCCGAACCTACTGTAGCATTAGCCGAACCTGACGTCCATGTGCCGCCGCCTGAATTTGTAAGTGTTGTTGTACCACCTACGCATACAGTGGGTGGTCCGCCGCTTGCACTTGGAGGGTTATTAACTGTTACCGGAAGCGTGGAAAAACAACCATTCGCAAGTGTATAGCTTATAGTTGTAGTGCCCACTCCAATACCTAAGACCGAGCCAGATAATGAGCCTATGGTGGCTGCGGCAGTATTGCTGCTGGCCCATGTGCCACCGCCGGGTGACGACGATAAAGTATTTGACGAGCCAACACATGAAACCGCAGAACCTGTTATTGCGCCCGGAGCAGTATTTACTGTTACCGGAGCAGTTACGAAAGTGCTGCCGCAGCCATTCGTTGCAGTGTAGGTAATAGTGGTCGTACCTGCTGAAACACCAGTCATGACTCCTGTTGCAGAACCCATAGAAGCAATAGCTGAATTGTTAGAAGTCCATACGCCACCTGGTGTAGCGCTTGTCAATATAGCGCTGCTGCCGGCGCACACAGATGAGGAACCACTTATTGCCGCAGGTGTAGCTGGTACGGTATTTACTGTTAAGATACGCACCACCCTGGTAAACCCGCAAGCATTGGTAACAGTATAACTGATAGTGACCGTACCAACTGATACGCCATTCACCACACCCGAAGCCGAGCCAATGGTCACATTAGCATTGCTCGCTTCCCAAAGGCCGCCACCGGTAGTATTGGTCTGCGTTACAGAGCCTCCGACACAAACACTGGCAGGGCCACCGATAGCAGGCACAACAGGTAATGGGTTAACAGTTACAATCACTTGTATTGAGCCGCCTGTATTAGCGCCATCGGCTATCTGAATAGTGAATGTATCCAGGCCACTATATCCGGCTGTAGGTGTGTACGTAGCTCCCGTCGGGGTAATTGGCGTTCCGTTTGATGTAGATGTTGATGGCGGAGCAACTGTACCATGTAATGCAGCACTTGCAACGGTCCATGTGAGAGTTTGTTGCAGGTTGGAATCCATCACCTGAAGAATAGAGTTAATACTATTAGCTGTTGAATTCTGGCAAACGGCTATGCCGGTAGTTGCCCCGCCGGTAAAAATGGGCGGGCTGTTGGGTTTCACCAACCTAATACGGTTATTGCCACGATCGGAAATGTACCAATAATTGGGGTTAGATGTGATGGCTATGGATGCCGGGCCATTTACTCGGCCGGCAGTAGCGGGAGAGCCGTCTAACACACCGGCCGTACCATTGCCCACAACAGTGGTCATGATACCCGAAGTGTTGACCATCTTTATCCTGTTGCTGCCATTGTCGGCGATATACATATTTCCGATTGCATCAAATTTTACATCAAGTGGCTGGCTAAGTTGCGCCGCTGTTGCAGGTCCGGGTATGCCGCTACTTCCTGCAGTTCCTGTTCCGGCCACAGTAGTGATGATGTTTGTAAAAGCCGCTATCCTTCGTATGCGGTTATTGCCCTGGTCTGCGATAAATACGTTGCCGGTTGCATCAACATAAAGACCTCGCACCCCACTTATCCTAGTGGTGGTAGCCACTACCCCATCACCTAAATATCCCGCTGTACCATTGCCTGCTATCGTAATAATGGTACCTGTTGCCGCAATAATCATTCTTATGCGTTGGTTTTCACCATCAGAAAAATATACATTGCCCAGCGCATCCAAAGCAATGCCTCTCGGGCCGCTAAGCTGTGCTGCGGTTGCAGGCCCCCCATCTCCTGAAAAACCTGCTGTGCCTGTGCCTGCATAGGTACTAATGATACCTGTGGCTGCATTCACAAACCTTATCTTGTGATTTGTTGCATCGCCTATGTAGATATTTCCGGCTGCATCTACCGCTACACCCACTACACCCCTAAGTCCGCCTCCACTTGGCGCACCAAGCTGAGCTGTTGTAGCCGTACCGCCGTCTCCCAAAGAACCTGTGGCCGCACTGCCGGCAACAGTCGAAATAATCCCCGTACTAGCAGTAACCTTCCTTATACGCGAGTTATCGAAGTCTGCTATATACAGATTGTCAGATGCGTCTACACAAATCAAATACTGATTGTCTATCCTTCCGGCCGTTGCCAGCACATCATCAACAAAGCCTCCTGTGCCGGAACTGTTTACAGCAGTTGTAATGATAGACGTCTGCGCGAATGCGCCGGATAAAAAGCCTAAAAAGAATAGAGTAGTACAGAAAAATAAAGATACCTTTCTCATTTATGATCAGTTTAATTCAAAAATTTGTCATACAGCATCCGGCCGCAGACACTATGTTTCATGCTAAAGTAATTATTATGTGATAATAAAACCAGCCATTTGTAACATATTTATTATAATATCGCGTTATATAAATTCACCTACAAAAACGCTTCATACTCCCCAAAAAGAGGGGGTATATGTAATAAGAATTATAAATATATCGACTTTATAAGTTTTGTCCTTTACTCGCGATAAGAGACATGAAGTTATCTGACTATTTGCGCATAGCCTATATTTGTACCTGAAGTGATACGGGCAAGATATTGTCCTGACGGTATTGAGCGGACATCCAACTGACGCTCATTCTTAAATGTACCTACGAGCTTTGATTGCATGTCGAACAATTCTATGGTAATTTCATTCCACGCATCCGGTACTTCAATATTTACAATGCCATTGACGGCAGGATTGGGATAGGCATTTAGTGCAGCCATACTATTATGCACAACCCGAACGTTACCCGGTGTAAGATTATCCCTGTACCTGATATTAGTTATTGTCTCGCCGCCGGGCCCCATATTAGCCGTCACCCACAATGCCGGGTAGTGCTCGCCGTTTACCAGCCATTTGTATTCTACAGTAGTGCGGGGAATACCGATAGCAGGAAACGAACCAAATTGAACGGAATCTATTTCACGTATTACAGACTTTACCCTGATACAGTTGGCAGGGGTAGTATAGTATGGTGTGGTAATCGTTCCCCAGCCATCTACCATTGTACTCCTAACGCCGGCCTGTTTTATACTGCCAAAACCCGGCAGTGCAATGTCCAGTTCGAAGTTCGCGCTATCTTGGTCCGTGTATGACAGTGGAAAGAAATACCAGACATCAGGTGTAGTGTAATTGATAGGGGCCGGAATGCCGCCTATGATAGCAGCAAAAGCCTCTGCCTGAAAACGGCTGCCGAGGGGCATATTCGTCCTTTTCTCAAAAAAAGTATATATCTGCTGTATAGAGGGTGCGCCCGGCAGGGGTATTGGAATGGGCGAACTGTCTGCTACTTTATAGCCATAGGCGCTAAACCCGATAGTAAAG
This sequence comes from uncultured Flavipsychrobacter sp., assembly GCA_964493865.1. Taxonomy (GTDB): domain Bacteria; phylum Bacteroidota; class Bacteroidia; order Chitinophagales; family Chitinophagaceae; genus Nemorincola. The sequence continues at coordinate 18,652 of CAZBPS010000012.1, read as the reverse complement.
GCATAAAGCGGATTGACAGAGAGCGCAGTCTGGTAAGTGTCTACCGCCTGGCCAATGGGCGTAAAAGTATAATTCCATGAAACACCGGCCCCGGTAGTGGTCAGTGTGATACCCGACCCGGTAGGAGAAGCAAAACTGTAGCTTAGCATATCGCCTGAAACAGGCATGTCCGCATCCGTTATGGTTATTTGGCCTGTAACAGACTGTGATACAATCACTGATAAAATAATGGCAAGTATTCTTTTCATATAATAGTATATATCCTGATAAACCTGTTTGTTATAATATATATGCCAAAAGTATAGATTATTTGTTCAAAAATGAACATAATGTATAGCTTACACAAAACAAATAACGGAAAGTAAAATAATAAATATTCATAGTGGCAATAGCTACATGCTGTTTCCGAACTAAACAATAATAAATTATACAAAATATTATTTGTTAATGATTATGATTTAGTTTTGTTATTCGGTGGTTAATTATATTTTTGCATAAAATGTTGTGGAAATGAAACTCATTACAAGAAAATCGGAATGTCGCCCCGGTAAGATGAACAGCCTTGTGAAATCTCCGAAGGAAGCAATAAGGAGAACACTAAGCAACTATGAAGTAAAGAACGGCCTCATAGTAAAAGCCTACCAGCCTTCCTATGTATCGAAAGAAGCCCTTGTGTTGCGCAACATGGAGGCATTCGGCGATTTTGCGGTGATGCTTGACAAACGCAATATGCTGGTAAACACACACAATTAATAGTAATCAACCCATTTTTTCATTTTAAATAATTAATCATGCTCATTATGCTCGCTTACCTCACACTGCGCAGGATATATAACTCGGTAGTGAAGAAGCCTGTGTTAGTGCCGGTAGGTAAATAACTGAAATATTCCACCGCCCGAATATAACCTTCCTTTATAAAGGGGGTTATTTTTGTTTATAACCTGTTTTGCGGTAAAAACGTAGGCATAATTCCTAAAGAACTGCAAAACATCTACATTTACAGCAGTACCAAAATGTTCTCGGCATAGAGATGAACCTCTCTTTTTTCATTGCAAGGCGTTACCTGGTGAAGCAGAAAGGCGCGTTTTCTTCCTTCATCATAAAGCTGGCGATAGTGGCCACAGCGCTCAGCGTTGCCGTAATGATCGTGGCTCTGGCGGTAGTTACGGGGTTCAAGCACAGCATCACAGAAAAGCTCTACAGTTTTATGGGGCATATACGCGTGGAGCCGTTTGATGAAACCAATTCCAATGCAATTACCTACTCGATACCGGTTTACCGAAATGCACGGCTGATGGATTCCATAAAACAGCTACCCCATGTGGCGTCGGTATCGCCAATAGCGGAGCGGCCGGTAATAGTGCAGTATAAAGGCACTATGGAGGGCCTGCGCCTGAAGGGGGTGGACAAAAATTACCGTTTTCTGAGCGGTATCAGCACAAAAGGGGCAGCAATAAACTACCGCGACAGTGCTTATGCGAAAGAAATAATACTCTCACAAACTACCGCCGACCGCCTGAAACTGAACATAGATGATACAGTTCAGTTGTATTTTATAGAAGGTAGCGGATATCCGCGGATACGCAAGGTAAAGGTAGCGGGGCTGTATCACAGCGGTATGGAGGAGGTGGACAGGTATCATGGGGTGGTGGACATAAGACTGATACAACGTATAAACAACTGGAACGCGGACAGCGTGAACGGCTACCAGGTGGACCTGGATAATGTGGCCTATGCCGATACTGTATCCAACTACCTGCACTACAACCTCATCAACGCACCGCTGGAATCGTATACCACAAAGGAAAATTACGCAGCAGTATTTGAATGGCTGGAGATGCAGGATGTAAACGGAATGATATTGCTGGTGATAATGGCTATTGTGGCAATAATAAATATGGGAGCCGTGCTGGTGATACTGATGGTGGACAGGGCAAGAATGATAGGCCTGCTTAAGGCACTGGGCATGACCTATGAGAGTACACGAAATATTTTTTTGGGCATAGCGGGGCTTATAGGGGCAGCGGGTATACTATTGGGTAACATACTGGCGTTAGGTATCTGCGGGCTGCAAATGCGTTTCGGATTTATTACCCTGCCCGAGGACATATACTACATGAAGTATGCCCCGGTGAAGATAATTTGGTGGCAAGTAGCAGCGATAGATGTGGCAACGCTGGCTTTGTGTATATTGTGTATGTGGCTGCCTACCTTGTATATTCGCAGGATACAACCGGCGAGGGTGTTGCAATTTAAATGATTTTTGATTTGCGATTTGTGATAGTTAGAAATAACCAATTTTGGAATTTGGATACTGGAATTTGGATTTTCTGAAATGACCAACAAAAGCCAATATAAAAAAATATGCAGTGAGCAGCACGGTGTGCCTGTGTTCATGCAGCCATGGTGGCTGGATGCGGTATGTGGTGAATGGGATGCTGCCATAGCTTACAATGGCGAGCATGTGGCGGGAATATGGGCATACCCGGTGGAGCAAAAGATGGGGGTGACCATATTACGGACTCCCATGCTTACACCCTACCTCGGCCCCATTGTATTCTATCCCGCTGATATTAGGCAAAGCAAGCTGGACAGCTTTGAGCACGAGACCATAAAAGACCTGGTAAAACAATTGCCGCCGGTAAAGGTGTGGCACTTATCTATAAGTCCCGGTGTAAAGCAGGCGGGATTGTTCCGGCAGCATAAGCTGCAATCGGAGGTGCAGCAGACCTTCCTCATTGACCTGGGGCAGGACGAAGCGGCCCTCCTGGCGAATATGAAGGATACCATGCGGCGAAACATAAAAGCCGCAGAGAAAGAAATAACCATTATTGATTCGGCAGCGCACCTAAGTGAGTTGTACGAATTTCACCGGCAAACACTGACAGGAAAAGGGAAAGAACTGCCTTACTCGCTAAATGACCTGAAACGGATAATGGATGTGAGCGCAGCAAACAACGCATCAAAACTTTGGGTAGCCCGTAGCAACGATGCAATTGACGCTATAGTGTGGCAGGTGTGGGATGAAACAACCAGCTACTATTTTATGGGCGGACAGAACCCGGCTGCAACAAACTATAAAGCCATGAGCCTGCTGCTGTGGCATGCTATGAAGGAAGCAAAAAAAATGGGCTGCAAAACCTTCGACCTCGAGGGCAGCATGGACCCCGGCGTGGAGCGTTTTTTCCGTGGCTTTGGCGGGGAGCGGGCGCTGTATATGGTGCTGCTGAAAAATGATTCTTTGCTATGGAAGGCGAAGAAAATGGTGATGGGGTGATTTTTAATGCGGAAGGAATGTGATGGAAAGTGAAAGTGAGACAATTACGTTCACCCATTAGGCACATTTAGCTTTCCCAGCGCATTACGCGCAGCTACCTGTCCGGCTTCTTTTTTGTTGAAGCCAGTGCCTTCGGCTACCAGTTCGCCATCTATCATTATGCCTACCGTGAATAGCTTGCGGGTGCTATCCATTTTTTCATCCAGCGTATCGAAGGTGAGGGCATGATTATTGCGTTGCGCCCAGCTTAATAGCTGGTTTTTGTAGTTGGTATCGGTGCTTTCCATAGTGTCGAGGTCTATGTAGGCGCGTATTATCTGGTTGAGGATGAACTTGCGTGTCTTTATAAAGCCAACATCAAGGTAAACCGCTCCTATCAAGGCTTCCAGGGCATTGCCGAAAATATGGCTGCGGCCCAGGCTGCGGTCGTTCTTATTGTACTGCACCATTTTGTTGAGGCCCATGCGCAGGGCTACATTGTTCATGGTTTCGCGGCGCACTATGCGTGAGCGCAGCTCGGTAAGGTATCCTTCGGACTGGTATGGGTATTTTTTGAAAAGATATTCTGCGATGATAGCTCCCAAAATGGCATCGCCCAGAAATTCAAGCCGCTCATTGCTATCGGTCACCTCCTCCGGTTTGGAGCGGTGCATGAAGGCAAGGTTGTAATAGGCCATATTACGTGGCGTAAACCCCCAAAGATGTTCTAATTGCAGAATCAGCTGCTTGTTGGCGGAAGAATTGTTTAAGATGCGATTAATGAAGCGCCGCAAAACTATTCCGAAGGTTTTTTGAAAATTACAGATGCATTATGCCCGCCAAATCCAAATGTATTGCTCAACGCAGCATTAACGGTGCGCTTTTGTGCTTTATGGAAAGTGAAGTTCAGTCGTGGGTCGAATGACGGGTCATCTGTAAAGTGGTTTATAGTAGGGGGTACGGTGTCGTGAACGGTAGCCAGTATACTGGCAATAGCCTCAATAGCGCCCGCTGCACCTAGCAGGTGGCCGGTCATAGATTTGGTGGAACTGATGTTGACATTATACACATGCTCACCAAAAACACGCTGTATCGCGGTTACTTCGCTCACATCGCCCAGCGGTGTCGAGGTGCCATGCACATTGATATAATCAATGTCTTCCGGTCTCATACCTGCATCCGCAAGGGCATTTTTCATTACATTGTAAGCGCCCAGCCCCTCGGGATGGGGAGCGGTAAGATGGTAGGCATCGGCGCTAAGGCCTCCACCAGCTACCTCGGCAATAATATTTGCTCCTCTGCGCTTAGCGTGCTCATATTCCTCAAGCACCATAGCCCCGGAACCTTCGCCCAATACAAAGCCATCGCGGTTAAGGTCGAATGGGCGGCTGGCAGTAAGTGGATCGTCATTGCGCTCGGAAAGAGCTTTCATGGCGTTAAAACCACCTATGCCGGCCTCTGTAACCACAGCCTCTGATCCGCCACAAACAATTGCATCGGCTTTGCCGAGACGGATGTAGGTAAGCGCATCTATAATGGCATTAGTGGAAGAAGCACAAGCACTGACACAAGAGAAATTCGGCCCGCGGAAACCATACTTCATAGAAATGTGGCCACCGGCTATATCAAGTATCAGTTTAGGAATAAAGAAAGGATTGAAACGTGGAGTGCCATCACCGGCGCAGAAGCCTTTCATTTCTTCAATGAAGGTAATCATGCCGCCAATGCCTGAACCCCAGATAATACCCACACGGTCTTTGTTGATGCCGTCTTCTGTAAGCCGGGCACTACGCACTGCTTCATCTGCCGCCACAATAGCGATCTGCGAGAACCGGTCGAGCTTGCGTGCCTCTTTGCGCTCAAAAAAATCTTCAGGATTGAAGTCTTTCAGCTCGCAGGCGAATTTCGTTTTGAACTTAGTTACATCAAATTGCTTAATAAACCCGGCGCCGGAAACACCATTAACCAAGGATTCCCAATATGCAGGTATGCCGTTGCCTAATGGCGTTACGGCACCGAGCCCCGTAACGACAACTCGTTTTAACGTTAAGTTCATTGAACGATTTTCAGTCACAGAATTTTTAGGTAAATTACTTCACATGCTCTTCAAGATAAGCAATAGCCTGACCAACAGTAGTGATGGTCTCAGCCTGTTCATCAGGAATCGAAATATTGAATTCTTTTTCGAATTCCATGATCAGTTCTACGGTATCCAGAGAATCTGCTCCGAGGTCGTTGGTAAAGCTGGCCTCCGGGGTCACTTCAGATTCGTCAACACCTAATTTGTCCACGATAATTTTCTTAACGCGATTTGCAATTTCAGACATAAATAATGCGTTTAAATTTTATGGTGCAAAAATATACTTTTTGGGATAATGGTGAAGGAATATTTTTATTATCCTCGTTTTTTTATTGCGGAGTGTGGAATATTCATTCATAACACAAAAAAAATGTTGTTTAATTGATACTAACAACGCTAATTGTGCTGCTGAATACCCTATTTATTTGCTGTTTGTGTATTTGCTTTAGAATAAATAATTATATAATACAATCATACTAACGAGTTTTTTTATTTCTCTTGAATTTATCAAATTTTCTTCCCTCTGTTCTTGACACTGTCTCACCAGGCATGGGAGCTGCCCCGAATTGGGCAGGCACCTCATGTTTTGGTACCGCGTGCCCCAGTAATTTCTCTATACGTGAGAACTTGAACTGCTCCTTAACACTAATAAAGGTATAAGCCGTGCCTTTACTGGCAGCCCTTGCTGTACGCCCGATACGGTGTACATAATCTTCTCCATCGTGCGGAACATCGAAGTTGATGACGAGGTCTATATCCTCAATATCTATGCCCCTGCTCAGTATATCTGTCGCTACGAGTATTTTCAGCTTTTTGCTTTTAAAGTCGAGCAGAACCTGTTCGCGCTCCCCCTGCTCCAGTCCCGATTGTATCTGACCTACCGGAAATTTGGCGCGTCTTAGCTCTTCAAATAATTGCCTTACGCTCTGCTTGCTGGAACAAAAGATTACAATGCTGCCAAATTCTTTTTGCTGCAATATGTATTTCACCAAAGGAATCTTTTGTGCGTCATATACAAGAAACGCCCCTTGTGTTATTTGTTCCGGTGGTTTGGAGATGGCAATATTTATTTCAGCAGGGTTTACCAAAAGGGTATTGGCCAGCTTACGAATGCCAGGGGGCATAGTAGCTGAAAAAAGCAGGTTTTGCCTTTTTTTCGGCAGAAAGGAAATGATTTTTATAATATCCTCATAAAAGCCCATATCCAGCATACGGTCGGCTTCGTCAAGAATCAGGTAGCGAAGTTCGTTCAGTTTAACATAACCCATATTCAAGTGCGAAATCATACGGCCAGGAGTACAGATAACAATATCAACGCCTGATGAGAGTGCTTTGCGCTCGTTGGCAAAGCTGGCGCCACCCGTGCCGCCATAAATTTCCAGAAAACTTATTGAGGTATAGTAAGATATACCTTCCAGGGTTTGGGCAATTTGTACTGCCAGCTCACGGGTGGGTACAATAATCATTGCATTAATGGTGTGCGCCGCATGTGGCTCATTCAGCAATTTATGTATCACCGGCAGCAGGAAGGCGGCAGTTTTGCCTGTACCTGTCTGGGCTGCGGCTATAATGTCGCGTCCAGCAATAATGGGAGGTATCACCGCTTCCTGCACGGGTGTAGCCGTTGTGTACCCCATGGCATCTATGCCATCCATCAGGTCATCATCAAATCCAAATTCTGTAAAGTTCAAAATGTGCTTATTTACAATAGTATGTGAGTAAAGATAGCGTAAAGTAGCTTATGCTGCGTTTATTGCAACTTGTTGCTTCCTTTCTATACCGGCTAGCGGTAAACTATTTCCCTGACTGTGACAGAAAATGGCCTGTCATTTTTATAGGTCGTCCGTTTTTGCCAGTTACCGGATTTATCTACATCATCATAGTCGAATGTGGTAGCGAACTGAAGGCTTTTATGCGAATCATATTCCCGTGCACTTATCTCATTTCCATGCTCATCAAACTTTGAATTGCACTTGAGAAACAACGCCCCGAACATATTGTAGCTGTCTTTCACCAGCCTGTTGCCCTTGCCATCAAATTTTGCCTGCACCTTCATGAACATAGTGCCTGAGGCATCGTAGTTATATTCCTCTATTTTATTGCCACGGTCATCATATTTGTATGTGGTTTTTACATTCAGGCTACCATCTGCCTTGTAGCGCAGCTCTTCTGTTATTTTATCACTGTCGTTGTATGAAAATGTAGTCCTCGACAATATCGCACCGGTGGGTGAGTAAGTGAAGAACTCGCTCATGTTACCTTTGTCATTATACTTTGTCACTGCCTTCAAAGCAAGGCTATCGCCGGTGGCGTTGTACTCGTTCTCGGTAACAGACAATACATTGCCTTTCAACTTTTGTCTCCTCAGGTCGTTCTTGAACTGGCTGTGTATGCCGGGCGTTTGTGCGAATGCAAGTATAGACAAACATAACAGGGCAATTGTACAGGAAAATAATCTCATCAACTTAGGCTTTATTTTACAAGAGCTTCAAATTTACGGCAGGATATGTAAAAAAAATCTTAAACCAGTTCACTGAGGGCGTTTTCCAGCAAGCCGAGTATAGAGGGTATTTCAGATTTTACGCATGTGCCCACGCTCATACGATACCAAGGGGAATGGCTGCCCGCTCCAAAAGCATAGAAAGGCACGATGGCCAGTTTTGCTTTGTTTAATATATAAGCGGTCACTTCTTTCTGGTCATGCAGCGGTGTGCTATCTGTGACCTTACCAACCAAATCCAGTTTTATGGTAAGGTAAATGGCTGCCTGTGGCGCTATGCAATCTATAGGGAGTCCCTTCTCCTTCATAGCTATAAGGCCAGTATGCAAAGCTACCAGCCGTTCGTACAATTCATTGCGGAAATTTGCCAGATATTGAGCCGTAGCTTCTTTTTGCACTAGGAAGTTAGCAGTTGCTTTCTGCTCGGCCATGGGGGCCCAAGCGCCAATATGGCTAAGCAAGGCCCTCATTTTTGCCATTACATGCACCGGGCCAAGTGCCCAGCCAACCCTTACACCAGTAGCCGCAAAAGATTTTGAAATACCATCAATAAAAATGGTGTATTCTTTCATGGCCGGGCGTAATGCTACCGGATTATAATGTTTTGTATCTCCATAGGTGAGCAGCGCATACATTTGGTCAAACATCAGGTAGAGCTTTTTCTCCTTTCCCTGCCTTCGGCTGTTTTCTTCCAGTATCATATCGCAGATGCCCTCGAGGGTATCTTTCGACATAGTAGTGCCGGTCGGGTTCTGTGGCGTGCAAAGGCAAAGCAGGGCAGCGCAGGGTAAATGTGGCTTTATGTCGTCAACAGTGGGCATGAAGTTATTCTCCGGATAGGCATCTATGGTGCAATGCGTACCATGATTCATGGCTGTATAATGGTTATTGTTCCAGGATGGCACGGCATAGATCACTTTATCGTCCTTATCCACTATGGTTTTAAACAAGGAATAAATAAGTGGGCGCCCACCTGAAGCAATCTGTATCTCAGAAGGAGTATAATGTACGCCTTGGTGTTCAGCTACAAAGGCTGCCACAGCATTACGTAATTCACTCAATCCGTCAGCCGGAGGGTAGTTGGTGTAACGCTCTTCATAGCAACTGATTATTTGTTCCTCCAATAGGGCAGGTATAGGAAAGATTGCGGGGTCGAAATCGCCAATCGTGTAATTGTATATTTTTTCCCCCTCCTTTACCCGGCGGCTTATCTCATTGCCCAGTTTCACAATTTCTGACCCGATCAGTGATTCTGCGAGCTGACTAAGTGTACTCATTTAACCTTATTTGAGAGAGAAAGATAAGACAACTTTAATTATTTGCGCAACGAATGCTTCACATCAGTATAAGCAGGCTCTTCTTCCAGCAAAAAGTAAAGGTGCGACATTACCTGACATGCAATCAAAGCTTATCCTGTTAATAAATGCAGTCAGTTTCATTTGGTATTTCCATCATATAAATTTTCGTTGATTCGCAATCAAGAATCATTGATAACTGGCGAGCCTGTTTAATTTTTGATAAAACGGTGTCCGACTGTCCGGATACCGGATTACTTTTTTGCCACAGATGAGCGGCACATATAATATTCTGCGCCTGCTCATGCTGCCGGTATGTGGTGCGCAGGCCACCCGGTGCCATAACCTGCCGTCATGCAGCACCATATCGCCTTTTTCAGCCTCCACCAGAAACTCATGCTTGTCTTTCCTTTTATCCAGCAGGGGCAACTTTCTGAAGAGCATACTTTTCAAGCCTGCTTTATGTGTGCCCGGCAAAACGCGCAAACCGCCATTGGCACTGCCTGAATCATCGAGATAGATACCGATGTTTATCATTGGCAATAATGGCCTCATAAGCAGCACATCCCGCAGGCCATCTATGTGCCAGCCCATTTGTCTGTAATTACTGCCGGGAGTATTTATAAAATAGTTGGCCACAAGGCCGTCCATTTCGTTGAAGCCAAGCCTGGAATCACTGCGGTCAATAAAACCATCTAATCCAGCAATATTTTTACTTAGCAGGATTTGTTCAATATTTTTAGAATAAGCGGATACAAAGGGTAATCTCTGAACTATTGTTTGCCCATGTTCATCTTTGCCATATCTTACAGGTATGCCATTAACGGCATATGGATTTTCCTTTAGTACCTTGGAGTATATTCCCGATAAAATAGTATTGACTAATGACAATTCAGACACATTTAGCGCCCCTTTGAAATGAATAAACCCATATTTATTGTAAAAAACCTTCTGTTCGGGCAAGATACTGCCATTGAAAATGAATTTATGCGCAATAGGGAAATCCATATTTGTAAAAATACAGCTTGTAATTTCATTTGTACATTAAAGTGGTGTTTTTTTAACCTTCCCTTTACTACGTTCCTTTTTCCACTAAACAAAAAAAGGGTAACTTACATGCTTTATATAAGTATGTATAACATGAGAACCCGGCTGCTGTGCCTGCTATTTGTGCTGCTATTGAATGCAACAGCATATGCTACAAAAATTTTTATCCCTATGGATGCTGATGGACAAAGGAACCATCTGAAAGCATATGGGATAGCCTATTCTGCACTGAAAGCGAACCTGACGGTGGACTGGCTGCTAAATTATAAAGGCGGCAGTTTCTGTATGGATGACAACGATGCCATGGTTCGCCTGTGCAAGCTGCGTGGTGTGACCTATGACATCATCAGCGACGGGCAATATAATGGGATACTGAATGAATTGGCAAACCCTGATTTTAACGGAGATATTATTAAATTAGAAAAGGCTCCGAAAATAGCGGTATATACTCCATCAACGAAAGACCCTTGGGATGATGCTGTGACTATGGTGCTTACATATGCCGAGATACCTTTTGATAAGGTATATGACGATGAAGCGCTGGCTGATGCCCTTGTGAAGTATGACTGGCTACACCTACACCACGAAGATTTCACGGGACAGTATGGCAAATTCTGGGCGCAGTTCAGAACGGCTAAGTGGTATCAGGACGACCAGAAAGCAGCGGAGACCATGGCTGCCAAACACGGTTTCGGGAAGGTATCGCAACTGAAACTTGCTGTGGCGAAAAAAATACGTGATTTTGTGGCCGGGGGCGGCTACCTTTTCGCTATGTGCTCGGCCACTGATAGCTACGATATTGCCCTTTCGGCCGATGGGATGGATATATGTGATGTCCCATTTGACAATGACCCGATGGACCCGACTGCGCCCAATAAGCTCGACTATAGCAAGTGCTTTGCTTTCAAGGATTTCAAGCTGGTGACCAATGCAGCTGAATACGAGTACTCGAATATAGATAACAGCCCGTATTACCGCCGAGTGGATATGCGGTTAGATTACTTCAGCCTGTTCACCTTCTCCGCAAAATTTGACCCTGTGCCCACAATGCTTACCCAAAACCACACAACTACCGTAAAAGGGTTTATGGGGCAGACAACCGCTTTCCGGAAAGAGGTGCTAAAGTCAAGCGTAATGGTACTGGGCGACAATAAAGCGGCCAATGAGGCTCGTTATGTTCATGGTGAATTTGGCAGGGGCACATGGACATTCTATGGCGGCCACGACCCTGAAGATTACCAGCATATGATCTACGACCCGCCTACCGACCTTAATCTTCACCCATCATCGCCGGGCTACCGACTGATACTGAATAATGTGCTCTTTCCGGCCGCTAAGAAAAAACCGAGGAAAACATAATAAGAAAATGCGTTATCGTATTCGCTTATTTCTTTTGTTAAACCGGCAAGGTGCAGTTGAAATGATGGAGTACCCTTAATGCCCTCAGCGTGTTCCATCTGCTAGGAGTACCTGCTTTCTCCATTTCGAAGTGCACCTTCCCGCTATGCCTGGCCTGTAGCGGCCATAGCCCATCAAATCTTTGCTTATATTTTATTATTTGCAACGCATCCTTCATCCGAGCGTTGTAGGGTACTTTTGCTTTTTGAAAATAATCGAGCGCTCTCAATATATCATATCTCCACCGGGAGGGGTAAGAAAGCATCAGCATTTTAGCGTCTATCACTTCGCCTGTACGGTGCGATTTAAAAAGCTTGTGTATCAGTATGAACTCTATACCGCGGTCTTGTGCACGTTTTATTTCCTCGGTACGGTAACTGTTGCCGCTGAGCTGGTACTCCAGCAATCCTTCCAATACGCTTATTGTAGTATGAAGCGAACTATGAGTTGCGCCTTCCAGATAATCGCAGTTCCAACCACCATCTTTCATCTGTGTACGCAACAGAAAATCCACAATGCTACTAAGCGCATCGTGACCCGGCAAAAAGTAAGCGCCGAAATTCAGTATCATACCGTTCACGCATACATCACTATGCTTCCACGAATAACTGATACCCCCATCCTTACTTTTTTCAGAGTTCAGCACTATACCTACGCTCGTTCTTACTTCTTTATTTCTGGTGGGAAATCCCAGATTTTTTATGTCGAGCAGGGTATAATGTGTAGATGTCCATTTAGGCTGGTAAAGGCCATTACCCCACAGCCCATCCTTATTGCGGCAAGCAAGGAACTGCTTCCCCCATCCCTCCTTTGATATTCTGTTTTGCAGTATCTCCAGCTTCCCAGCTTTTGCATGTAGGATGTCCCTGTTCACTTGATAAGTTATAGCAGCGTCGCCGGACAGCAACCAGTCGAGCACTTCTGTGCTAATGGTATTATCTGCGTAATATGTATGCTGCACAATCAATCAACAAAGTTAGCTACCCCCATTTCTGCATATTATGACCGATATCACCCATGCCTGTTATTATACTGACCAAGTTCAGTATTGCAAGTGACCTCCGTCAGCAATACGGCGATTTAGCTATTCTACGTTTGCAGTCTAAAATAGCAGAAATGAAGAACAGTATATTAATAACAATTATGGTGGCCGCGTTATTCGCAGGCATTTATCCGGCACAGGTGAAAGCACAAACGGAAAAGCAGACTAAAAAGACATCAGATACTGCAAAGCGCGGCAGTTACCATTTTGATGACGGGCATAATTTTGACCGTGCCTATGTGGACCGTGTTCTGAATACCAAGACCAGATTGCTGCAGCAGTATCTTACGGCATTGGTTGAAAAGAAAGAAGGTGCTAAGAAAACGATAGACAATGCCATGCTGTTGTTTAACAATGATGAAAGCCGCCTGGTAACTGTAACCAACAGCGTGACCGGAAAAGTATATACCAAACCGGTAAGGGAATATCTTAGCGACGTGGCTAAACTGCCCTATAAGTCTGTGAAGATTACTTACCGTAACTATACAGCCATTGAGAACCTGCGCCGCCAGCCTGACGGGTTATATAAGGGAGTTGTAGTGTTTGAGCAGGAGTTCTCGGGATATGATAAAGAAGGCAAGGCACTATATCATGATGTGGTAACACGTAATGCGGAGGTAACCGTAAGATTAGCAATTTATCCAAAGGACCAGAATAAGCATATAGTTGCTCTGGACATTTTCTTCGGCAACATGGGTGTAACAGAGATGCAATAGTATTGTCAGGGGTATTTTTTATCTTAAAAATTAAGCCGATGAAAGACAATATATGGATGAATGGTATTTTGTGGCTATTGCTCTTCATAACACCTGCAACGGGCCGAGCGCAGTACTTTTCGAATTATGATGCCAACAAAGACCTCTTCATCCGTAACGTGAAGCTGATTGATGAGTTCATAGAGCGGTTTAATGACGATAAGGGCACCTACCTGCGAAAGGCATTGGCAGCTGATGATACCCAATACGATATTTCTCGGGGAATGCTCCTTGTGTCATTGTTCAACCTGGAGAATACATCATTTACCGATAGGGATACTCTTTTGAAAGGATTCTTTCGACGAGTGCTGGATAAAAACAATCCAACTTATCTTTCGTTTAATGATACGGATTGGTATGCCTCAGCCCAATGTGTCTTTCTCTATAAAGGGCGACTTGTGGAGATGCCCATTGTATTGCGTGTTAGGAGCAAGGGTGATGAATGGGCAAAATGGATGATATCGGGGATAGGCAAACAGGTGCCCGGTAAAGGGCCCGCACCTTCCATTTCCGTGGGCAATAAAGATGCCAAAATGCCCTCTTATATTTCCACTTCTGCCTATGCTACTAATTTTGTGGAACTGCATTACGTCTTTACAAAGAACATAGAACCGGATCTGGTATTTGAGAAAGACCTGCTTGCATCTGAAGACGGGCAGGCTTTCATCTCACTGGTGAGGGATGGAGCACTCAGGTTCCAATATGCTAAGAAGATTACTTTCCATTTCTTCCAGGTGAAGGATTGGCTGTTTACCGTAGACGAGTTTAAACGGAAATCCTACAATAGTGGCTGGCTCATCAGCAGTATGCGCAAGGTAACAGAAGCCGATAAAGACACGGCGAGGAAGCGGCTGCTCGAGGTAGGTGTGTTGCCAAATCAATAGCGCTTTTTTTACCATTTTTTTTACACTTTTTGGATAGTGGTTGTAATTCGTAAGTAATTGAATTATAAATAATAATGAAATATTTTTTGGACACTATCTTTACACTTTTGTAGTCGTAAGTCCGAGCGGCACAAAATTCACAAAACAGTCGGTCAAAGAACTTACCCGATATTTTCCGGGCCCTCTTTCGCTGAAGCTATGGCGGACGAAGTGAGGTAAAGTTCGGGCATGTGGTGGTGGCGGCAAAATAAAAAAAACGTCATGGTACAAAAACTGTACCGTCATGGTTTTGTGGTGCAGTGTGGGCAGGGGTTTGACCATGATTTTCAGGATTTGAGTTAGTTCGACTACGCTCACTATTCGACTACGCTCACAATTCGGCTAAGCATTGCGGAAACAAAAAAGCGGCTGCTTAAGGCAGCCGCTCTTGTAGGGAGAGGTGGGTGAATTGTTATTCTTTCACAAATTTTTTAACTGTACTCAGGTTATCACCTGTGAGGCGCACTACATAAGTGCCGGCGGGCAATCCGGCCAATGATACAGCATTTGATGTGCCGCTAACAGACTTCACCTGTCTGCCGCATACATCGTATATGCACACGTTATCTACGCCTGTGCCATTGAAATAAAGCGTATTGCCGGCGGGGTTGGGATAAACGGATACTTCGTTGCCTGCAAGAACATTGGGTGTGGCAGTAGGTGTTGCGCCATCGGTAACCATAAACGGACTTAACGATGTGATGCCGGCGCGGGTCATGGTATACATGCTGCCGCTTGTGCCTGCTGAAGAGGGTGTAGCCATATCCCAGGCACCTGACGTATGGTGCGACAGATATGCACCGGAGCGGTTGAAGCTGTTGAGCTCCATAGTTGCATCCCACATGGCTACCAATGTATAATCGATGCCCGAAGTAGCTGTGCTGCTGACATGCCAGGTAGTGTTAACCACAGACGCGGTGGTGGATATAAGTGTGCCGGTGGTGCCTCCGGAAAGCACACCGGTGGAAGCGCCTACGCTAACGTCGGCTGCTGCGGCACCGGTGCCACCTATTACCACCATAGGCGCATAATTGGTAAGGGTGCCTACCTCAAATGTATCTGTTGCGCCCGGGGTGAGGTGCATAACCAGTTCGCCGGTTCCATCGGTGATGATGTAGCTGCCGGACGTGCCTCCCATAATAGTGCCACCTGAGGCAATAGAAAGGTCGCTGGCACCGAGCCTGAGCCTGCCGCTTGTGAGGCCGAGTGTATTAGTAACGGAGAGATGGGAGCCGAGAGCAACAGTGCTGCCGGAACCACCCATGCTGAGCGTGAGGGTATGGAGCGTGCCACCACCGCCTGCAAACCTGAGCGGACCTATGGGGCTGCCACTTGTGCTGATAATGAGGCCCGATGACGCGGAGCCCGTGAGGGTGCCTGTGCCGGAAGCGGAAATGTCGGCCCCGGCACCGAGGGTGAGTGTATGGCCGCTGAGTGATAATGTGCCGGAAGTGAGGGTAAGCATGCCATAAAGTGTGAGGCCGGAACCAAGCATAACGGAGCTGCCGCCTAAACTAATGGTAAGGTCATCGAGCGAGGCACCACCGGAAGCAAACCTGAGCGCACCTGTGACACTGCCACCCGTGCTGATGATGAGGCCTGACGATGAAGAGCCGGTGAGCGTGCCGGTGCCTGCAGCCGAAATATCGGCACCCATGCCAAGTGTAAGCGTATGGCCATTAAGTGCGAGTGTGCCTGAATTGAGTGTGAGCATGCCACTGAGGGTGAGGTCGGAGCCAAGAGTGGCGGCGCTGCCGGAGCCACCTAAACTGATACTGAGATCGTGCAGTGTGCTGCCCCCGGCTGCAAACCTGAGCATGCCTGAGAGGCCGCCGCCTGTGCTGATAACAAGATCGGACGAGGAGGAGCCGGTGATGGTGCCTGTGCCTGAAGCTGAAACATCGGCACCGGCGCCCAGTGTAAGTGTATAGCCACTTAAAGACAGCGTGCCCGATGAAAGGGTGAGGGTGCCCCAAACAGTAACAGGGGTGGAAAGGGTAACAGTGCTGCCACCATCGACTGTAAGAGCGCCAAGGCCCGAGCCAGTGAGTTCAACGCCGGAGGTGCCTGAAGCGGTGAAAACCACACTGTATGAGCTGCCGAGCGAAAGCATGCCACTGCCGCCCACGCTGAGTGAACCGCCCGAGCGGGTGATGAGGGAGCCACTGCCCAATGTGAGGCTGCCCGCGGTGAGGCTGAGTGAGCCTGAAGCGAGTGTAAGATGGCTACTGACAATAACATCGGCGGCGGTGGACAGGCTGGCCCCCAGAGAAGTGAAGGCATCGGCAGAAATATCGCCGGTGAATGACATGCCGGATGTGAGGCCCATAGCCATACAATCGACGGTGATGGTGCCCGCGCCGGTGAGACTGCCCCCGGTAAGAATGAGCGCGCTACCCGCAGCGGATGTGAGCGCGCCATTGACCGTGAGTGTGGACGAGCCGGAGAAAGTCTGGTCGGCGGTAAGCGTGACCGTTATGCCCGGAGGAATGATGACGACATCGGCAGTGAGCAAGGAGCCGGGCAGAATGCCGCCCCATGTGGCTGAGGAATTAAAGTTTCCGGAAATGACTGCCGTAAATACAGTAGCGTTAGCCGTGATGCCGCAAGCAACAAAGAGAATAGCGGACAATACTATTCTTCTTAAAGTAGTAAGAACTTTCATAGTCGTTAAGTTTAGTTTTTTAAATTGTTCACGAACACAGTAAATAAAACCATGCCAAGCGTGTGTTCATTTTTTGTTGCAGAAAGTTAAAAATGAGCTGAGCTGGTGTCAGGTACCCCGGATTGATATAAAAGTAAACGCCCCGGTTTGGCCGGGGCGTGTGTATAAAAATGAAATAATATCCAGATTAATGGTAGAGGGTGCCCTTGATATTTGACTCGGCAAATATGGCGTGTGCTTTCAGGGAGTCGACGGTGATGCTGGTCATTGTAATGAGGCCATTGCGCCAGCCCTTGGAGGTGAAGAGCCCGAGGGCTTCGCCTTGTATGTTGGTATAAACAGGTTGTATCTCGTTTCCGGTGAGGCCGGTGCCCTGGATGAGGCTACGCTGGCGGTAGGAGGCAAAATCGGGCGTGCTCATGTAGGTGAATATTTCTACCCTGTCGAGCAGGCGTGCCTGGTTTGCCGGCGCCTTCTTTAGGCCTGTGGCCAATGCGTTATAGAGTGCGAAGTTCTGAATCTCGAAATCAAATACACCGCCGGGTGCGTTGCGGAAACCTGCATCATAGTCGTAGTAATGCGGGGTTTTTGCTGTTGTAGTAATATCGGAATCGGACCAACGGAACCTGATAATGACCTGCGCGATGGATACCGGATTTTTGTAGGGGGTGCCTTCAAAAAGATAGTTGTACCCGGTAGGGGCATTATAGTTGCCGCGCACGGAGAACGTTTCGTGGCTGGCGGTGGAGTGGAAGTCCATCATAGGGTGCTGCGAAGAATCGAGTGCATCGACATAGAAACGGGAAAACTGTGTATCATCTATAATAGGTGCATCGGCAGAATCGACACGGCCGGTGAGCAGGTTTGTGACCACCAGGCGGTAAATGTAGAAGGGATTGAGGGCCCCGGTAAATTTGTAAGCATAATTGGGGCTGGTAAAAAACACGCCCGGCTCTTTGGGGTAACCTTCGTTATCGAGATTGACGAGGGTAAGGTGAATGGAGTCTTTATAGTTGTACGAAAAATCGTAGCGCTTAATTTTCACATTAAGGTGTTTGTAAAAGCTGGAGTCGTAGGTCTTAGCCATATCGAGAGCGCTTTTATTATTATCGAGGAAAGCTTTTTGTATCCTTATATAATGCGCGGTGTCCCAGTTATCGAGCAGCCCGTAAATAACGGTGATATCTTTATATGGGGCAGCCACATTAATTTTCTCGGAGCAGCCGGAAGCGGTGAAGAGGGCAACAAGTGCGATAAAAGGAAATATAAACCTGTTCATTTATATGATAATTTGTTATAGCCGTAGAATATACGATAGCCGTCAAAGGTATGTATTTAGACGATATGGCTGACAGTTGGTGAAATGTTAAAAAAGGGGGGATTTTTTTGGTTAAAATGGCAAATGGTTAAAAGGTTAATTGGTTAAAAGGTTAATTGATTTTGGATGAAACCAGGGTATAATTTCGGGGTAAGGCCGATTTTCGGTTAATAATTCTTTTTGGTTATAAGCGAAATGCGCCATGGGGTTATTTTATGTGTTTTGTTTTCATGTATAAAGGGGGATAAAAGGGTATAAAAATACCCCCAAAGGGTATAAAAAACGGCGTTTTGGGTATAATAGTCGTGAGTCATTTTTTTATGCCTCGTCCTGACATTACCTTACACATTGGTTAGATAATCCTGTTTTCTGC
>CAZBPS010000011.1:0-132394 GCA_964493865.1 uncultured Flavipsychrobacter sp. | reverse complement strand
AAGGTAGACGACTTATTTATCCCGCACTTACGACTTATGACTCACGACTTACATATACCCTATTTTATACCCTTTTATACCCGTTTATACATAACAAAAAAACACATAACATATGCCTATAGCTCATTTCACCACATCTCAAAAATAATATTTATCGAAAACGGCCACTCCCCGGAAATTATACCCTGATTGCTATCCCCGCAGGGCTCCCGTCTGAGAATGTTTAATCCGCCCTTTCGCATTATTTGCTGCCTTTTTCGAAGGAACAATCGTATCTTCAATCCTTCTAAAAGACATTTGGGTGAGAAAAATTTTAATTCCGGTCATAGCCGCATTTATTGCCACAGCATTTTACATTACTTCCTGCGATACCGTTACTGCCCCGGTGGGCTACCTGGGTGACGAAACAGGGTTAGGCGCCGCCGAAGACAGGCAGTCGCGGCTGGAGTACGAGACAATGATGTTGCGCGATCCGGCTACGGGCAAAATCCCTGCCGGTATTCGTGCGGGCGAATTGGCATTTGCCGCAAACCTGCCCAGCGACCGCGACATGCCATCGGCCAGGACAACTGCCCTGACGTGGGATGCGAGAGGCCCGTGGAATGTGGGCGGAAGGACAAGGGCGCTGGCCATAGATGTAACAAATGACAAGAACATAGTTGCGGGGTCCTGTTCCGGCGGCATGTGGCGCTCCACCGATGGCGGCGCTACCTGGAAAATGACTACGCCCCCCAACCTGTACAAAAGCGTATCGTGTGTGGCGCAGGACACAAGGCCGGGGCATACCAATGTATGGTATTTCGGCACGGGTGAGGCATATGGCACTTCCCCCTCGGGCGATGGCGCTTTTTATGGCGGCAACGGTATTTATAAATCGGTAGATAGTGGCAAAACATGGGCGCAGCTACCGGGCACAGGCAGCAGCGTTACGGCTACAGATAACTGGGCGGATATAGCATGGAATATCGTAACAGACCCGTCGGACCTGGTGAATGATGTGGTGTATGTGGCCTCTTATGGCGCAATATATAAAAGCATGAATGGCGGCACGTCATGGGCCCCGGTGCTGGGCTCGTTCGGGTCGTCTTATTTTACCGATGTGGCCATCACCTCTACCGGGGTAGTGTATGCTACCCTGAGCAGCGAGAGTACGGTGGGTGGTGTGTACCGCTCCGGCAACGGGACTACGTTCACAAGGCTGAACCCGGCGGGTTTCCCCACCGGCTACAGGCGTGTGAAAATAGGTATCAGCCCATCTCACGAAGACCAGGTATATTTCCTTGCGGCCTATACGCCTAATTTTGGGAAGAAGAACGTAAGTTATGGCGGCCAGATAGAATGGAACAGCCTGTGGCGTTATACCTATCTTTCGGGCAATGGCAGTGATACCGGTGGCCGGTGGGAAGACCGCTCGGTGAACCTGCCCAACACAGGCGGGCCGTTCGATAAGTTCCAGACACAGGGGTCTTATGATGTGGTGGTGAAAGTGAAACCCAACGATACGAATGTGGTATTTATAGGTGGCACTAACCTGTACCGCTCCAATTCGGGTTTTACGGATAGCACGCATACAAGGTTCATAGGCGGTTATGAGGAAAACGCCACATTGCCGAAGGTGGATATGTACCTCAACCATCACCCCGATCAGCACGACCTTGTATTTTACCCGAGCGACCCCAATAAGATGATATCGGCTAATGACGGGGGGAATTTCTTTACCAATGATAATACTGCCCAGAATATTTTATGGTCATCGCTGAACAATGGGTATATCACCAGCATGTTTTATACCTGTGCCATAGACCACGCTTCTAATAGCAGCATTGTTATTGGCGGCACTCAGGACAATGGTAGCTGGTTTACTAATTCTAATGATGTGAAAAATCCCTGGGTTACACCAAGGGGAGGGGATGGGTCGTACTGTGCCATTGCCGATTATGGTAAGGCGTATTACTTCAGCATACAGAATGGCAAGATGATGCGGGCCGTGGTGGACAATTCGGGCAATGTGGACAGCTTTGCGCGTATAGACCCTATTGGCGGCAGGGGTTACCAGTTCATCAATCCATATGTGCTTGACCCGAATAACAACAATATTATGTACCTCATAGCCGGAAGATTTTTGTGGCGCAATAACGACCTTTCCGGCATCCCTTACAAAAATAACTGGGATACTATTTCTACAAACTGGGTGCGCTTCCCCGACTCGGTCTCATCTGCAGGTAGGTTTACTGCCGTGGCTGTATCAAAGAAACCCGCAAACCGCGTGTACCTCGGTAATGATAACAGGAAACTCCTTCGCATAGACAGTGCAAATGTGGGTACGCCTGTCATGAAAAATATCACTTCTTCTCTATTCCCCGGTGGTGCTACGGTAAGCTGTATTGCCGTTGACCCCGAGAATGCCGATCATGTTGTGGTTACTTTTTCAAACTACAACGTCAACAGTATCTTCTATACTAATGACGGAGGTACTACCTGGAAGAAGGCCGGTGGCAACCTGGAGCAGAACAATACTACGGGTGCCGGTAATGGCCCTTCTGTGCGCTGGGCTTCCATTATCCCGTTGCATGATGGGCGTGTGTACCTTGTGGGTACGAGCATAGGTTTGTTTTCCACAACCATTTTGAACGATACCAATACCGTTTGGGTTCAGCAGGGTGTGAATACTATTGGCGCTGCCGTGGTGGATATGATAGATTACCGTTCTACCGATGGACTGGTGGTCGTGGCCACGCACTCCAATGGTGTTTTTTCATCCAATATTACCAGCATAGCCAACATGACTACGGTGAAGCAACTGCCTGTAGCCAATAACGGGCTCAGGTTTTCCAACTATCCTAACCCCTTTACCGGCGAAACTACCATACAGTATGAACTGGAGGAGCGCAGCAATGTGACACTAAATATCTATGATGGAATGGGCAGGTTGGTGCGTACTGTGGATAATGGACAAAGAGAAGCAGGTGAGCATAAATACCTGTTTGCTACAAACAATTTGCCTCCGGGCCTATATTATTGTACACTGATAGCAGGTGCACGTACCGAAACAAGGAAGATAGAGGTGAGGTAACAGGCGGTGAGAAAACTTTTATTATCTTTGGCTACGATGGATATAACGCATCTGCTGCTATATATTATAGGGTGCATACTGCTTATTGGTTTTTTTGCAGGCACTGAGATTGCTTTCATTTCAGCAAATAAGCTGAATATTGAGCTGCGCAAAAAACAGGGCAAATTCTCCGGGCGGATACTCGCCCGGTTCATGGAGAACCCTTCTGAATTCATTGGTACGTCACTCGTAGGTGTTAATGTAGTGCTGGTCGTTTACGGCATCCTTACCGAGCGGGCTACCGAGCGTTTGTTCGCTATAGCCGGCATTGAGTTGTCGGAATACACAAAACTGGGCATAGACACCTTGCTGGCTACTATTGTCATCCTGATTTTTGCTGAGTTTTTGCCTAAGGCTATTTTCAGGGCAAAAGCGGAGACCGTACTCACTCTGTTCAGCGTGCCTATGCTGCTCATGTATTATATCTTCTATCCGGTAGCTAAGGTATTTGTATCTATTTCTGAGTTCATTCTCAAGTATCTTTTCAATGTGCATATCAAAGAAAATAAACAGATTTTCAACAGGGTTGACCTTGAAATGCTTGTAAAGCAGAGTAAACATGGGCATGAAAGCGAGACAAGCGAGGTGAATGCAGCGCTTTTCGAGAATGCCCTTTACCTGGTCAATGTGCGCATACGTAAATGTATGGTGCCTCGCAATGAGGTTGTGGCAATGGATATTACTTCAACAATTGAAGAGGTGAAAAACAAATTCATCGAAACTAAATTGTCAAAGATTATTATTTACGACGACAGCATCGACAATATAGTAGGCTATATACATCACCTCGACCTTAACCGTCGCCCTGCCGCGATAAAGGATATATTACATACGATTACCCCGGTTCCCGAGGCTATGAGCGCAGTTGACCTCATGAATCGGTTTACCAAGGAACGGAAAAGCATTGCATGGGTAATCGATGAGTTTGGCGGTACGGCAGGCATTGTTACAATGGAAGACGTACTGGAAGAGATTTTCGGAGATATAAATGATGAGTATGACGAACAGGAACATGTGGATAAGCAGATAGCTGATAATGAGTACATTTTCTCCGGCAGGCTGGAGATAGATTATCTCAACGAAAAATACGAATTCGGCTTTCCTACTGATGTTTCTGAAACACTATCCGGGTACATCATCACCCGCCACGAAACAATACCAAAAATAAAAGAGCGCATCATTATTGATGATTATGAATTTGATATACTGCTTGTAACAGATACCCGTATCGAAACAGTGAAAATGAAAATATTAAGATAATTAACGTAAAGACGCAATGTATTGCGTCTTTACAAAACAAATCAACTTAGCCATATGCCAATTCAACGTGCTTTCAACCTCAATAAATGGATAGACGAACATCGTCACCTGCTTAAGCCACCAGTAGGCAACCAATCGGTATATAAAGAGGCCGGCGATTTTATCGTTATGGTGGTAGGCGGGCCCAACAGCCGCAAGGATTTTCACTTCAATGAAGGCGAAGAGCTTTTTTACCAGTTGGAGGGCGATGTGAATGTGCGCATAGTGGAGGATGGCAAGATTGTGGATATTCCTATTAAGCAGGGCGATATGTTCCTGCTGCCGGGACGTGTGCCGCATTCACCACAAAGGGGAGCAGGCACAGTGGGGCTGGTGATTGAAATCAAGCGCAAGACAGAAGAAATGGATGGGTTTCTGTGGTTTTGTGAGAACTGCCACGAAAAGCTGCATGAAGAATATATGCACGTATCAGACATTGTTGCACAGTTGCCGCCGGTAATGAATGCGTTCTATTCGGATGTGGAGAAACGCACCTGCAAAAAGTGCGGCACAGTAATGGAGCCTCCTGCACCCATAAAGTAAATCATTTAAGATACATGTTTTATTGATCCCTTGAATGTGCGAATCCCGGTCACTTTTTCATGCCGGGGAATTTCATGTTCAGTCCCTTAAGTGTTTTTTGTATCGTTTGGGCTACAAGGTATGATTTATACCAATTCTGGTCTGCGGGTATGATATGCCAGGGCACTTCACTACAATGCTCAAATGCATCTTCATAGCATTTCATGTATTTATCCCACAGTTGTGATTCCTTAAAGTCATCTGGGTTATACTTCCACATTTTTTGTGGCTGGCTCAGACGTTCTTCAAGGCGCTTCAGTTGCTCCTCGTGCGATACATGCAGGTAAAACTTCAGTATATGGGTGTTGTTATGTTTGGTGAGCAACCTTTCAAAATCGTTAATGGCGGCCATGCGATTTATAATTGTTTCTTCATCGGTGAGATGATGAACCCTTGCAACTAGTATGTCTTCATAGTGTGACCTGTTGAAAATATGTATCATGCCCTTTGCCGGCACTCGCTGGTGTATACGCCATAGAAAATCATGCGATATTTCTTCCTTTGTAGGCTCTTTAAAGGAAATTACATTCACCCCCTGTGGGTTCATGCTGGTGAATACATCACGTGTAAGCCCGTCTTTACCACTGGCGTCCATGCCTTGTATCACTATCAGCAAGCTGTGCTTGTTTTCGGCATAAAGCAGGTTCTGGAGTTTGTCCAGGTCTTCCAGTACCCGTTGCAGTTCCCGCTTTGTTTTGGCTTTATCCAATTTGCCGGGTGCCCTGGTGTCAATATCTTTTAGTTTTATTTTCATGATGCTAATCCCGTGGGGGAGCTGCTAAATTACTATTCTATGTTGAGCACTTTTCGGTAGCGTACAGAACGACCCGTCTTTAGGGAGCGGGGGTGTTTGCCGTTTGCATCATCCTTTTATATGCCTTTATAAATATCGCACCAAGGTTTTTATAAGGCGGGACATAGTCTGCAAATTTTTCCATTACATCAGGCCTGTTCTTAAATTGGCCCTCAAGTTCGCTCCATATGCCTATCCAGTTCACGTCGGCACCCTCCAATAGGCGTGCATTCAGTAGCTTTATAAGGGGTTCGTTCACGGCCATCACTCCTGTTTGTTTTGACGATACAATATGCGCGTCAGGTGAGCGATCCAGTACTGCAGCCAGATTGTGGTAGCCACCGCAAGAGCCGAGTATCACCACTTTTGCATCTTCTGTAAGTTTGGTCAGCGTAACCTTCAGGTGGTAGCTGTGCCCCCTGTGTATCATTACAGTCGGGCTTATGCCGCTGTCGTTCAGGAATTGGGTCAGCGAGTCCAATGCTTTTTCGTCTTCCGGCTCCTTTAGCGGCAGGTTAGCATAGATCACTGTTTTCCTGCCCGTTACCGAGGCAATCTCCGTCCAGTACTGCTGCTCTGTTATCTTCCAGTTCTTATCCTTTTTGAAAGTGCCAATATAGCTGTTGTAAGAATCCTCGCCATCCTTATCGCCATAAAAGAACACCTGCTGATACACTATACCCGAATCTTCCACGAGGTTAGTGTAAGGCACTTTGTTTATCGGCGGCAACTTCAGCCTTGCCGATGCAACCGAGGCCCCGGTATCGCTGGTTGCAATTCGGTTGCCCTGGAACAGCATGGCCAGCAGGCTATAAACTATCATGCCTTTTTTGCTCCGCTCGTTATAGGATAGTTCATAATTCTCCTTCACCTTCCGGTGCAGGTAAGCCGCCAGGGCCGTATCCCTGATGCTGCCAAAAGCGTCCGCAACTTCCACGGCACCTTCCAGGTCATCATCCTTGCCATACTGCAGCCCGCTGATGAACTCATCCATTACCTCGGTGCGCATGGTGTCATCCATGGTGTGCAGGAAATCAGACAGGGTATTATATCCCGCGCACATCCTGATGAAGGTGCGGAAGTGGTCCTGGTTCAGCGTGTCGAGCAGTTCATCTCCCTTCATGGGTGCCATGCGTTCTACCAGCCTTTTGAAGGTGCCGAGGAAGCTGCTGGTGTATATCTCCTCCTGCCCATATACCAGTATGTAGAACAGCGAGGTAGGTGGCAGGCTATCTATGCACCTGAACCGCACTTCGTCCTTTTCTTCGTGCAGCTCATTCATCTGGCGCACATAGTATTTCAGCGCGCGGTACTGCAGCTCGTCAACATAGGTTTTCTGCGCTATCGAGTCATCCTCCATCTTCAGCCGTACCAGATTGTTAAAGTAAGCATCGGGGTGGGCGGCAATGGTATCTATCTCCTCCACGGTTTTGCGGCCATAATAGATGTCGCTGAGGAAGGGGAATGCCTTGGGCGGGGATACCGAATGGGAGGTAATTTTCACGATGGCCTCCACCAGCGGGTCGCGGGTGTTGTAAACGGCGTTCTTCAGGGCATAGTTAGTAGAGTAGGCATAGTTGAATATCAGCAGCGGGTCTATTTTCACCGCCTCCTTTATGATGTTGCCGGCAAAGGTGTCCTTGGCATATTCCGGCAGCCTTTTTATCATCATCATGGGGTAGGCCCTGCCAATCTCGGTGTAGATATAGGCCCTCACCTGCGGCTGGGCGTCCATGAGGACCATGCCGTTGTTCAGCGAGTAGATGTTGGTATTGGCTTTTACAAACACCATCAGGGAATCTTCATTGGCGGCTTTCAGCATCCCCCGCATATTGGCTACCAGGGTATCGTAATAGCCGGCTTTGCGGCGAGTGTCTGTGTTATATTGCCGCATCAGTTCCCACACGGCCCTTAGTGAGCGTATGCGGTGCTGGTGGTCCATATTGTTGTCGCGGGCCACCACCGGCATATTCTCTATCATGCGCTGCAGCGTATCTACTTTCCTGATGATGGCCCGTGTGAGGATAGCAGATGTAGCACTGTCCTTGCCCACACGAATAATCTTATCCTGTTTCCCGTCCCTGCCATCGGCGCGGGATTGCTCGTTGTCTATTTTATCGTGCCACGACTGGCGGGTTATGGGTATAGGGCGCAGCAGGCTGTCGCCGCGGTAGGGGTCGGGTTTTACTTCTTTTTTCTTATAACGAACAGGGTACTGTGCAGATGCGGTATCAGCAAGCAGAATAGCCAATAGTATACAGGATAATAAAAAAGTGATTTTTCTCATAAAAGCCCCCCCCCCAATGAGCCCGATATGGGATGCAGGGAAATATTTTCAATCAAATGTACTTTTTTAAGTGTGAAAGAAAGGCTAAAGGGCGAAAAATGAGCGGCAAAAAGCCAATTTTAGTACGTTTTTTTACACAATTTTTTGGGTTGCAGTATGCATGTGTAACCATTTGGTATGTAGTTAATAACAAAATATTTTTTGCGCACTATCTGCACACTTATTTAGTCGTAAGTCGTGAGTTGTAAGTCGTAAGTCCGGGAGTAGAAAAAGAACCACAATATTTCCTAAAAACAACCTCGGGTAAATGCCACCGCCAAGGGGGCAGGCTACGAAGTTCCCCGCCACGGCAGGGCAGGCACAAAGCAGTAGGTCAAAGAACTTACCCGGTATTTTTCGGGGAATAAAGTAAAGTTCGGAATTGTGGTGGTGGTGGCAAAATAAAAAAAACGTCGTGGTACAGAAACTGTACCATGATGGAAAATAGTTTGCGCTGTGGGCAAGGGTTTGCTTGGTATTTGATGTTTTTTGAGTGTATATGTAGCCTGCCCGGCGTGAGTGTACTTTTCTTTTCAACAGCAAAAAGAAAAGTACCAAAAGAAAGTGCCGCCCAAAATCAAATCCTTCGACAAGCTCAGGACTCCGCATGATTTTGGGTTAGCTCTGCGCTGTGGTGTTGAGCTGCGCAGGACACTAATAGGCGGTATGGCGCTGGTTTTTATTCGCAGTAATTTTGATTTTTATTTGTGCTCATGAGAGTGTTCTCCCTACCCGGAACTTTGATTGTACTATGTGCATGGGCTGAGCAATGGTTCGACAAGCTCACCATGACAAACGTATAGTACTGCCGGAATTGCCATCTACGGCATTAAAAAGGCGCCATCATGTTCTCGGCTACACATCATTGAATGCAGAAGAAATTTTTTTTTTGGTTCCAGATGAATCTGGAACAACTGGGTGCTGTAAGTATGGCTTACTTTACCCGGCATCACGCGGGCCGTCAGCTTTTTCCGGCGCGAGCTTGTTGGTGGGGACACCAACAAGGGCGGGAGAGTGTTCTACCTATCCGGAACTTTGATTGTACTATGTGCATGGGCTGAGCAATGGTTCGACAAGCTCACCATGACAAACGTATAGTACTGCCGGAATTGCCATCTACGGCATTAAAAAGGCGCCATCATGTTCTCGGCTACACATCATTGAATGCAGAAGAAATTTTTTTTTTGGTTCCAGA
This sequence comes from uncultured Flavipsychrobacter sp., assembly GCA_964493865.1. Classification (GTDB taxonomy): domain Bacteria; phylum Bacteroidota; class Bacteroidia; order Chitinophagales; family Chitinophagaceae; genus Nemorincola. The sequence continues at coordinate 123,087 of CAZBPS010000011.1, read as the reverse complement.
TGAATCTGGAACAACTGGGTGCTGTAAGTATGGCTTACTTTACCCGGCATCACGCGGGCCGTCAGCTTTTTCCGGCGCGAGCTTGTTGGTGGGGACACCAACAAGGGCGGGGAAACTGTACTGTCATGGTTTTTGGCCGTAGGCTGGGCGCGGGTTTGACGCTGCTTTTTTGATTTAGGGATTTACGGAGGTGTAGTTTCGCAAGGGAGACCTTTACAGTAGTTTAGGACGAAGCGATACGCTTCGATGAGTAGGGGCTTTTAAAATGCTATTTTTGTAAAACAAAGTTTGCCATGTACGCCAAACATGCAATACCAGTGGCGTAAATTAATACAACATATATCAAACCTGAAATATGCTTAATCTTTGCCGTTGTTTCTTTGTGAAGGACGTTAAAGTCGAAGTTTTCCATTTTCAAGGAAAATAGAAAGAAAATAATAACAGTATATGCAAACGAGTACCACAATTTGTTCCAAAACCGAGACAATTGATTATTTATTATGGGCTTAGAGTCTACATAATCCCCATTTTCGGTACGCATTTTGTGAGAAAACTTACGATCTTCAAAAAATTCGATATAATACACCATGTTAATAAGATACTCAAAACAAAAGAAATTTATTATTGAGAAAATAAACAAAAATATTGCTGCCCAGTAAAACACCCACTCTTTATGATATCCATAACAATTCCATAAATGTCGAATACTATATTTTCCAAAGACAAAATCATGATATTCTATATCTAGTAATTCATAGCTATCATTTTGGCCACGATCTTTAAAATTTTTTAATAATGCTTCATAAACTATTTCTTTTTCACTATTTGATATTATATGCCCCTTCTGATTTTTAAATCTGAGTTCAAAATATTTATAGTCCAATTGAATTTTTGAAATGTCTGTTTTGTAAAGAAGAATTGCACACTTACTACCCCTGTTATGAAAGTCTACATTTGTCAAATCTATATGATTCTGTAGAGCGGGGTTGTATGAAAGGTCTAATGTATCTGGCAGTATGATGTTTTTAAATGATAGTGTTATCCTAGCATTTAATGAAGTCAATATCAAACTTTTGTCAAATAGGGAAGAGTCAAAATCAATTCTTTGCGATGTACTTCCTGATAAATTCAGTGTTCTTTTAAATGTGCTTGCTATAAAATATGCGCTTTCAAATGTTGAATTATTGAAAATTACTGTGTCGTGAAAATAGCATTGATAAAAGGATGTATTGTTGAGCAAACAATCATCAAATTCCAAAACATTTAAAAAAGTATCCGCACTAAATGTTGGCGATGGTAATGTCGTTCCTCTAAAAAAAGTTTTTCCCCAAATTGTGTTTCTCTTAAAAGAAAGGGAGCTAATTCCATAAACATCAAAATGACCGTTTATTTTAATCCCCTCTGAAATAAATTACTATCAATAGTTAAATTTGCCGATGGGACGCTATCAAATATAACCGTACCTTTCAAAACACAATTTCTCATGTTGAAGTTTCGAAAGAAAGTCCTTTTGCAATAAAATGTGTCAATTTGAGCTTTATATGGCAATATAGGTCCTTCGTAATATGTTTTATTGGAAGCAGTGACCTTTGTTTGGGATATTATGAAGTTTGATATAGCGCCTGTCAATGTCACAGGAACATACGTTCCGATAGCAGTATCTCCTCCATTAATAATGGACAATGCGTTTTGTGCATTACATATAGTTGTAAATATCACAAAGCAAGTCAATAATAAAGCACGTATTTTCATACTTCTATAAAAGTAACAAATAGAATACTTTTTCCGTATTGTTCCGGATATGTATCTGGTACTAAAAATAAAACCCCTTTTCCGCCGTTGGTGTTCCCTTTTAATAAATATTCTGCCGTCAAAGGTTGCGGGTGTTGTTTTCTGACCCGCAGTCTCGTGTTGGGTATTAATGCCGTATGCAAGTAACAACTTTTCATCTATATATTCATCTTCGGTTCCCTGATGCGTCCGAGTCCTCCACCAACGCTTTAGCCCAGCGCTTCAGAGACATCGTCCGTGACACTTGCGGGGACGAATACATATGCCCTGAAAGCGTTATGACAAATACTTCCTGAGCGGAGAGTCGCGCTCTTTGAGAAAATGGCGGTACACCATCTTATCGGCGAGGGAGGGGAAAAGCTTATTGAGCCATACTGCCAGCTTGCCCTGGGTGGTCATTACTACTGTGCGTTTGCGCGTTTCTATGGCGTTTAATATGCGTGTGGCACATTCTTCGGCACTCATCAGCTTGTTTTCGTCGAGCGGGGTTTCGCCCTGTGCGGTGCCATCGTTGCTGCGGGCTACATTGCGTATGTTGGATGAGGTAAAACCGGGGCTTACCCACATTACATGTGTGCCTGTATTCAGTAGTTCGGTGCGTAGTGCTTCAAGAAAACCTTGAAGTGCATGTTTTGATGCCGAGTAGCCTGTGCGCGCAGGCAGCCCCCTGTAGCCGGCTATAGACGATACGCCTGTTATCACGCCTTTCTGCTTTATAACAGATGGCAATGCATATTTTGTGCAGTACACCGCTCCCCAGAAGTTGATGTCCATCAGCTCTTTTATCACAGCAAGGTCCACATCCTCGAACAGCGCCCGCATACTTATTCCCGCATTGTTGATGAGCACATCGACCACGCCCCATTTTTGTAGTACGGCATCTATGAATGTTTTGCAGTCGGCCTCGCGGCTCACATCGGCCTGCAAGCAAAGTAGTTTGTCGCTATGCGGGAAGAGGCTTTGTAGTTTCGACAGGCTTCGCGCGCATACTGCCACCCGTGCGCCGCGGGCCAGCGCAGCTTCTGTCAACGCCTTGCCAATGCCGGAGGAACCACCGGTTATTACTACTACTTTATCCTTTAATGCCAATACAATCTAATTTTGTTGTGTCAATTTTACCGCAAAGTCGCAAAGACGCTAAGACTTTATGATTCATGTTGTAAGGTTCATATGGTTATAGGTATAATGTAAATTTATATACCAAGGGCAAAGATAACTTTTATAGCTGCTATTTATAAGTCTTGCTCACCAAATAATAGTATGGCGAGAAGAGGTGGTGGCGGAATACATTGGCGCTCGTGTCAGGGAATTTGGTGCGGTATTCATCATCGGGTACCAGCACCACGGGTATGCCCGCCCGCACATAGTGGCAACTGGCAGCATAGCGGGGCTGCTCAAGGTCAACCATGTATTTTTTTACCTGCTTGTATAACACCCGCCCGAGGAATTTCTGGTATTTGCGCTGCGTTCTGCGGGTGAGCCTGTCTAATTTCCTGTATATGTGGTTTATGTAGTACCGTACGAGGAAGTTTTGTTTCCGCAGGCTTTGGCGTGTATGAGCGAAGGGGTCCTGGTTCAGATCATTTATGGTTTGCACTGTCATGGGCATTTCGGGCACCCAGTCGGCAGCGTTCACCACATTGTGTGCCCAGCCGCCACGGGTAAAGTAATCGAAGTCGTATGCGTAGTAGAGGTTGCCGGTTTTTGGTGCTGCGCTACAGTATGTTTTTATGATCAGGTCGCGGGGCAGTTTACCCTCTGCCATCTTATAATGAATATAGGAGGTGAGCAGGAATGCCAACGCGCCGCCCTGGCTGTGGCCTTCTATGATTACCTGCTTTATTCCTTTGGCATACCAGATTTTCAGTCGTTCTGTAATATCGGGCAGCATGCTGCAGAGGCCGAGGGTCCAGCCCACATGTACGTAGGCTTTGGGGTCGGTTGCAAATTTATATTCAACCGCATTGATACCATCAGGCTTCAGGCTGCCGGTGGCGGGTATCATGGCTGAGTAAAAATTCTCGAAGAGGCTGGCAGCATCTGATGTTGTGCCCCGGAGGTTGATGGCCATAATGTTGTGGTCTTTATTCACCCATAGCTCCCACCTGTTGTGCAAGACCATTTCGGGCGACTGGTACACTTTATCAAAGGCTGTTTCCTTGGGTATATCGCCCCTAAATGATTTGCCCACCTGGCCGGCACAGCGCCGCAGCACACCGAGGTATTCATCAGCGTCGAAGCCGGGTTTAAGTGTTTGGCCGGAAGCGGAGGTGAAACAGAATAGTAAAGAAAAAATAAGCTGATAAAAAGACGTTTTCATATTGTGGATGTGTTGTTAAAATTAGGCATTATGCACAATATGAAAAAAGCGGGGTGGCTTATACCATTTAGACATTGAAAGTACACGTTACCTCTCCTACGCGAATGTTGCGGTCTGACCGCGAAAAGCGGTACTGACCGCAACTCTTATGCACAACATGAAAAAAGCGCGGGGCTTACTCAAATAAACTGCCCATCTTCTTTCTTCCGGCTTTCACAGCGTCGGGGTCTGATTCTTCGTCGAGTATGCGCTGTAGTATGGGTTTCAGTAGTTCCAGCCGTTTTTTGGCTGTTTCCGCTTCTTCCGGGTTCTCAGATTTCCCGTTGTTTTTATACTCTGTGGCAGCCTGGAAGAGGTAGCTGCCATATATGGACCTGTATTGCTTCAGCCCTTCGGTTATTACCATTGTGGCGAAGACCTCTGCGCATTTTCGGAACGATTCATCACTTTTTACTTTTTTCAGGTATTGCACCATTGCCGAGCAATACCAGTATCGTTTACTACCAAAGGCATAGGGTACATATCGCTCAAAGAGGGCGGCATCGTCGTCAGCGCCCATTTGTCCTATAATCGTCCATGCCGCTCTTTCCAGGCTGGCCTTAGGGTCTTTGTGCACCATTTCACGGGCTATGAGGTAAGCGGTGTCCCTGTCTATTTTAGACAGGGCTTCAAGCGCGGCGCCGGCTATGGCGTAGGAACTGTAGCCCACAGCTTTGAGCATGAGGTCGCGTGCTTCCGTCACTTTCCAGTCGCCAAGCGTGTAGAACGCCTCGGCGCGCACCAGCTTGTCGCTGTCATACTTTGCTACAGAGGTTACGTATTCAGCCCATCTTTTGTGGTACTGTTCGTTTGTGGAATTGCGTATCTGTGTCAGGGCGTGGCGGCGTATGGGGTGTATGTTGTCGGTCAATGCAATGTCTATAATTGCCTGTGAGTTGGTGTCAGATAGCTGCCTGCCTGCTGTTGATACTGCCAGGCGCTTGCTTATGTAATCGTCGGTATGGGTTAGCTGCACACGCCATTGGGGCATTTTTTTATAGTCGCGCAACTCTCCGGGCAGCAGATGGGTGCAGTCGGGTATGATGACCGGGGCAATGCCGTTCTTATACGGGTAGGTATATGTTTCCTTTCTCCTGTTTACATTCCAGTCAACCACGGTTTTTTCATTGCCATAGAATATAGCTGATTTCAGGGGCAGGCGGTATGCGAATGCACTGTCGCTTTGTGCCTGTGTTACCGTTACCAATACCTGCTGCAAGGAGTCATTATAGTCATAATTTACCTTCAGTACAGGATGCCCGCCTTTGTAGTACCACTGGTCAAAGAACCAGTTCCAGTCCTGCCCGGTTGCCTCTTCCACTGCCATGCGCCAGTGGTGCGCCTCCGCCGATTTGAGGGCATTCCGGGTGAGGTATATGTTCATGGCTTTATCAAATGCGGCATCGCCGATGAGTGCATTCAGGTACCGGAGTATGGCGCCGCCTTTGTTGTAGGATATAGGGTCAAATACTTCTTCACGGCTGTCGTAGTTAAAGCGTACCAGCGGGGCATCGTTGCCGGCAGCCGAAGAAAGGTAGCCGCGAAGGTCGTTGAAGGCCAATTCGTCGCAAGATGCCTGACCGTATTTATATGCCCGCCACATCTGCTCGCCATAGTTGGCGAAAGATTCATTTACGGTTACGTTGCTCCACGATTCGCAGGTAACGTAGTCGCCAAACCATTGGTGGAACAACTCATGGCATACTATGTCTTCAGAATTCTTGTCTGCTACCTCGCGCGGGTTCTGGAGCATGAATTCGCCGAAGAGTGTGGCGGTGGTGTTCTCCATAGCGCCTGATACATAGTCTCTTACCACCACCGAGCTATATTTATTCCAGGGGTAGGGTACGCCTGTTCTCTGGGAAAAGAACTCCATCATATCGCGGGTGTGGTTGAACATGAGATAGGCGTATTGCTCATACTCAGGTTCTACATAGTAGCTCACTTCCTTGCCCCGCCAGTTGTTCACGTCCACTTTAAACTTACCTATGGCAAACATTACCGCATAAGCCTGTATGGGCATACCCATCTTCCAGATGTCAGTGCGCATTCCTTTGCCGGCAGGGATTTTTTTCACCAGCGCGCCATTGCTTAGTGTAGTAAAACTGTCGGGTACTGTGAGTTCCACCTGCGTTGTAAAACGAGTATTTGGCTTGTCAATGGTAATCATCCAGTGCGAGTTTGATTCTGTTTCGCCCTGAGTCCATATCTGCGCCGGTTTGTGAGGTATTTTATAGTCGGTATTTATGAAGTAGAGGCCCCGATCATCACGTATGGCACTGCTGCCACCCGTGGGTGCTGCATAGGGCATAGCCGTATATTTCAGGTATAATTCAACATTGTCAGATGCCTTGTATTGGCGGGTAAAATATATGGTCAGCAGGTCGTTGTCATAGGTGTAACTCAGTTTTGTCTTGCCTGTGCTGCTTATCAACAGTACGCTGTCTATGCGCATACTTTTGGCATCCAGAACTAATGAGTCAGTGGGGTAGAAATAAGGACGAAGTGAAATCCATTCTTTCACGTCGGCGGTTTTTTCTTTCAGGTTGAATGAGAGGGCTATGCGTGTGTTTTTTATTTCCCAGGCTTTTGTTGCAGATGCCTGATATGCAGGCGGGCCTGACGGCGCGCTTATTTCAAGGGTGTCGAGGGTAATATGTTGTACGGTATCTTTTGCAGGTGGGTTGGTTGAGGTAGCCTGAGCATAGCAGGGGAGGGTGGGAAAAAGGAAAATCAGTAAAAAGGCTATGCTCTTCATTCTATTAATAGTTACCGGTAAAAGTAAGATTAATGTTCAAAAAGGGTTTGCCCTGTATAGCGTGATACTATCAATGATATGCCTCTTCAAAATGTATGAGCTCTTTTAGTTCGCCTTTGTCTAACAGGATGCTTATTATATCAAATCTGACATTAATGTATTGAGGGTATTGCCCGACAAAATCTATTGCTGCTGATTTCAAGAATGACTTTTTACGGTTAGTTACAGATTCTTCGGGGTAGCCAATATCGCTACGGCTCCGGGTCTTTATTTCAATAATAGCTAATGTGTTGTCTTTGAATGCGATAATATCTATCTCTTTTCTGCCGCTGCGCCAGTTGCGGAACAAAACATTATAACCTTTATTTAGCAAAAAGTCTGCGGCTATTTGTTCGCCCTTTATACCAATTTTACTATGTTTGGACATTAAACGATAGCTATAACGATGAAAAAGCTGGTACTGGATTTTCCAATACAATTGCACGAAGCAATAATAATAGGAAAAAATCACCGATTTATTGCCCACCCTAAAGAATTTAATAATGTAGTTGTTACCGGATTGGGTGGCAGTGGTATCGGCGCCTCTATAGTACAGAATTATGTTTTTGATAAACTGAAAATACCCTTTACAGTAAATAAAGATTATTCCCTTCCGTCATTCGTATCGCGGAAAACGCTGGTTATTGTCTGCTCGTATTCCGGCAATACGGAAGAAACATTGATGGCTATGCGCCAGGCGATAAGGAAGAGGGCTACGGTAGTGTGCATTACATCGGGTGGTGAGATAGCGGAGATAGCAAATGGCAAGCGGCTGGATTGTATATTGGTGCCGGCCGGTATGCCCCCGCGTTCGTGCCTGGGTTATTCTTTGGTTCAGATATTGTATGTGTTGGCGCATTACGGGCTTATCGGTTACCAGTTTGAGAAAGAAATAAAACGTTCTGTAAAGACGCTTAAAGAAGATGAGCATGAGATTCAGAAGAAAGCGCTGGCAGTAGCTAAAAAGGTTTACGGAAAGTTGCCCATCATCTACTCGTCCGGCAACATGGAAGGCGTGGCTGTGCGTTTTCGCCAGCAAATAAATGAGAATAGCAAGATGCTGGCATGGCACCATGTGATACCCGAGATGAACCACAACGAACTGGTGGGCTGGCGCGATGATGCACAGGATAAGGCGGTGATCATACTACGCAGCGCTGATGACTTCAGCCGGGTGCAACTGCGTATGGAGATAAACAAAAAGGTGATTAAAAAATACACATCCAACATTATAGAGATACAGGCAGAAGGCAAGAGCTACTGGGAGCAGGTCTTTTACTTAGTACACCTTACCGACTGGGTATCTGTAATGCTGGCCGATATGCGCCAGCTAGATGCTACCGAAGTGAAGGTGATAGACTTTTTGAAAAAGTCGCTGGCTAAGGTGGCGATATAGTTGCCGGGGAATTACTCAGCTGCTGCCGGTTTCTTGGGCCAGAAATTTTTTACCTGTTCTACTGCTACCTGCATATCCAGTTCGTTCATGCATTTAAAGTGCCGTTTCGGGCAGCGTGCATAGCCCAGTTTGCTGCAGGGGTGACAGCTAAGGCTTTTGTTCTCCAGTATCACCGATTGGGCAGCTATCCTGTCCTTCAGGTTGTTGAAACCATAGTAGGGGAACATGCCCATCTCGGGCGAGGTGTTTCCCCATAATGATATGATGGGTTTTTGAAAGGCCGCAGCCACATGCATCAACCCGGTATCATTGCTCACAATTACTTTGGCATACTTTACCAGTTCAGCGGATTCATTAAGGCTGAACTTGCCGCAGGAGTTGTATATTTTTATGCGGTCGAGAGCGGCTATTTCATCACCTTCGGCCCGGTCTTCGGGGCCGCCAAGGAGCATAACAGGGTAGGGTACTGTTTCGCAGAATTTTTTCCACTGGGCAACGGGCAACTTTTTAGTATTGTAAGAGCCGCCTATCACACAGCCGACAAAACCGCCCCAATGGCTCATAGGTATGTCGGTATTGGTGAGTTGCTTATCGGTGCGTAAGAAATAGTCCAACCCTTTCCCGTCATTATAGACCTCAAGCGGCCTTACTGCTTCAAAATACCTTTCCACAATGCTTTTGTCGGGCATCACATCCATCTTAAGGTTGACCAGAAGCCATTTTTTGAAGTTCAGTTTAGGGAATGCATAGCTTTTTACTTTCAGGGCTTTCTTCACGCGCATTGTCCTGATGTTGTTGTGCAGGTCAATGATGTGGTCGTATTTCTCCTTTTTAAGCTGTTCGGTCACTTCAGCGAGGTCGTCGTTGAGATAGAACAGGCGGTCTATGTAGGGGTTGCTGGTGAGCATGGGGCCATAGGCTGCCTTGGTGAGGTAGTGTACCTCGGCCTGCGGGTATTTCTGCTTCAGGCAGCGGACAACGGGCGTGGTGAGCACAATATCGCCAATGGAAGAAAAACGTATCACCAGTACCTTCATAGCCGGGCAGGAGGAAAAATGTAGTTAATGTTAAAAACTCTCTTAATTAGGAGAGTATGATAATTCGCACCATGCCTTACTGTCTGTTACGCCAAGGTCTTCTTTGGCTGCGTTGCATATGCCAATGATGCTGTTAGCGTAAAGCTTGGTATCGGGCAGGGGGCCAAGCACTTTTACAAATATGGTCTTGCCATTGCTGGGGTTGAACACTTTGATAATAGCGCCGCGCTGCGAACCGCTGTGAAAGGCATAATATATATTATTCTTTCCTGTCTTCTCAAAAAATACCGCAGTGCCTTTCTCCGTAAGAATGTTAGTGCCATCGTTGGTCTGCTTATTATAAATGGTGTCCAGCCCGCCGGGTATTATTGCTGCTATTCCGGTATCGGCCTTTTTCTTTTCCATTGGGTAGGCTGCCAGGGTGGTAGGGTTAGCGGTGTCGTAGCTCATCATTTTCACCCAGCCCATGAACAGCACATCATTTACATGTATCGTATTGCCCTTCATATCGTTCCACATCCTCATCTGCGATTTTGTAACGCCGGCATAGGTACTTAGAACGGCAATATCATCTTTAGGCACTACCCGGTAATACAGCTCGTGGAGGTCCCTGAAGTTTTGCTTGTTGATATAAAAATTCTCCCTGATGATGGGGATATTGATATAGCTGCCGGGAGTGAATTTTTTGAGTACATCGGCATCGTTAGCGGCGTCTATAGCTGATGGGGCGAGGTAAAACCTTGTAGCCAACATTTGCATGTCTTCGCCGGCTTTTATCTGGTGTTTAATATACAGTACACTGCTCTTATGAACGGCGAAAATGCTATCGGGTGTCTGTGCCTTCGCGCCGGCACCTGATATGAGTAATAATGCTATGAATAAGTATTTTGACATACTTGAAGAGAATTTGTTGCGAAAAGTACAACAATTATGCCCAATTTCACTATCGTTATTCAATATTAAGTTAATGTATCAGCATTATTGGTTTTAACTTAACAAATTACAGCTATTTACTCTTCCGTTATCTCCATTCTTATGCGCCAGTGCTTAGGCAGGTAATTGTTCACCCTGTTGCCGAGCGATTTTATCCAGCCGAGGCCCAGGCCATTGTACCGTATCAGTTGCCAGCCTTTTTCTATATCGGCTATACCCATATCTTCCCGCTTCAGGAAGCGCAGGGCCTGCTCCCTGTTCACGGCTACCGATGGTATGCCGGCAGCGGCATCTATGCTCAATGCCACCTCGTGGGCGGGTATCCAGTCTTTGCCTGCGGGGGCACCTATGTTTAGCCCCACATTACGCAGGTAAACGTGCTGCTGCAACAGGTGCCAGTCCTGCTCGTGAGCAGGGATAATGGTGCTATAGTTCTCTTTGTTTATTTGTACAAATAGTTTGTTCTGCCCTCCAAGCAGGTAGCCTGCCTGCTGCTGCGCCTTCTTATCGTGCACTGTTTTGAACCGGGGATAGTGTGCGGTATCAGCTTCTTCCTTCTTCTGCACGGCGGCTATGAAGAAGCCTTCGCCCTTTACCTTGTGCGGGAAGAAACGGTAGCCGGTGAGCCCCTTTGCGGAGGTTGCCGTGACTACACCCCAAGCCTCATCAATATCCGCGCTGATGGGGGCTACCTCATAGGTATCGGCCAGCCAGTCGAGTATCTGCTCATCTTCCTGTGGGGAGTAGGAGCAGGTGGCGTAGATGAGTATGCCATCCTGCTTGAGGGCGGGCCACACATCGGCCAGTATGCGCTGCTGGCGCTCGCCGCAAAGCTGCACATTGGCATCGCTCCATTCGTCGAGCGCTTTTGCGTCTTTTCGCCAGAGGCCGGAGCCGCTGCATGGCGCATCCACAACTATTATATCAAAGTATCCTTTTAGCTTGCCGAGGTCGCGCGGGTCGTTGCTGACCACCCAGGTGTTCATATGGCCCCAGCGGGTCATGTTTTCCTCCAGGATGGTGGCGCGGCTGCGTATCACATCGTTAGATATGAGCAGGCTGTCCTTATCGAGCAGGGAGGCTATGAGGGTGCTTTTGCCGCCCGGTGCAGCGCAAAGATCGAGCACACGCAGGCCCGTGCGGTCTTTCAGCAAAGGCCGCAGCATGTGCGCCAGGAACATGGACGATGCCTCCTGAACATAGTAGGCACCGGCATGGTAGGCGGGATCGAGGGTGAATACGGGCCGCTCGGGCAGGTACAGGCCATCGTGGCACCAAGGCACCCGCTCATTGGCGGTGAACAGCCCTATGTCTTTAGCCGGGTTGATGCGCACAGAAGTGAAGGGCACCTGGCCGTGGGCGGCAAGGAATGCCGCTTCATCAAAGCCGGTGATGCCCTGTAGTTGCTGTAAGAGGGATGTGGGTAGGTTGTTCAAAATATCGCCTGTTTTTTACACACTTTTTGGGTTGCGGTTTTAATGTGTAATAGTTTGTTTTTTAGTTTCTTTATAAATATGTTTTTGCGCACTATTTGCGCACTTTTTTACATTTTTGTTACTCTTTGTTACTGTGGTGAAATTTTACCGCAAAGCCACAAAGCCGCAAGGAAAAAGCGCAAAGATTTTCACCGGCAAATAAAGTTCGACAATGGGGGAGTGTTTACCAAATAAAAAATACATGACGGTACAGAAACTGTACCGTGACGGAAATGGTTCGACAAGCTCACCACTGTCTGTGGGTAAGGGTTTGGGGGGATTCGGGTGTTTTTTTAGGATGTCTGAACCTTGATTAACCGAGATTATCCTTATGAACCTGATACCTGTAACAGGTCAGAAAATAAGACCTGCTACGGCAGGAAACGCACTGCCGTGTGATACTCGAAAAATTCGAGAACCGGTGTGGGGTATAGCGCACACGGCACGAGTGTACTTTTCTTTTTGCTTTGTCAATGATGGTGGTTGCAAACTACCGAAATTGCGAGACACAGGTTGGCTTTATACAATGGCTACGCGCCAAACCCACGTCAGATAAGGCTTCACCAAAACACAAAAATCAGTTAAATAATTACGAATTGCAGTCAAAGTATTTTTTTGTGAACAAGATGGTCAATATCTTTGTGAGTGAGTACTTACTTACATATATTTTATGAAAGGAAAAAACAATATATCAATAGGTTTTCTTGTAATGGGATTGTTTATGGCCTATGGCTTTTTGCTTATTTATTTAAGAGACTTTGCTCCCAGTAAAGAAGAATGGATTAATTCTTACTCAACAGGCAAACACTTTGAAACAAGATTAGCCCATGTACATGGTAATCTTTTTGCCTTCCTAAATATTTTAATCGGGTACTTACTATTACATTTCAAAAATCAGCTTAAAAACACAACTGCTATTTCGTGGCTCGGATTAACCGGCCTCTTAATGCCAATAGGGATTTTGTTGGAAGTATATTTCGGTGCGCCGCCGATTTTTGTGCTTATTGGTGCAATTAGTATGACTGTATCTGTGATTTGGTTAGGAATATCATTTTATAAAATGAAAATTGAAAATGCAAAACAATAAATTCTCAGTAAGGCAAATTGAAATTATTGAAGCTGCTACAAAAAGAATTGACGAGCATGGAATTCAGGACCTGACAATTAAAACACTTGCCGGTGATTTAAAGCTATCAGAAGCTGCATTGTATCGCCATTTTAAAAGCAAAAACGAAATATTGCTTGGGTTGCTAACTTATTTTATTGAGGAAATGAAGGGTAGACTTGATACTATAATTTCTAATAAAGACCGTAACCCATCTGAACTTTTGAAAGACCTGTTTGATTCGCAATTAAGAACATTTGTAAATAGACCATCAGTTGTTAGTGTGATTTTTTCTGAAAGTATTTTTCAGTTCGATAGGGAATTGTTGTCAACGATTTCATCAATGATGGATTTGATGCAAAATCATATAGGTAGCATTGTAAAAAAAGGTCAGGAAAATGGTTATTTCAGTAAGATAGTAGATGTTTCCACAATAACAATCATTGTAATGGGCGGCATGCGTATTACAGTACTAAAATGGAAATTATCGGGCCATAAATCCGATTTGATTTATGATGGAAGCAAAGTACTGAGCGGAATATTAAAGATGATAGAACTTAATAGAAAAAAATGAAAACCACAATATTGAAAGTATCGGCAGTCAGCATTTCACTATTTTCATTGGTAACTCTTTTTATGAGTAGTTCGGTGATTTTTGATCTATTTGGCATGAGAGAAAAGGAAGGCAATTATGTATTATTTGTAGTAGTCTCCAATTTCATCGCCGGAATAATTTATCTGTTTGCGGCTTATGGATTGTTTACTGAAAAAAAGTGGGCAACAAAATTACTTTTAGTTGCAGTGACAATTCTTGTTATGAGTTTTGTTGGTTTGCTGATTCATGCCAATACAGGCGGAATTTATGAGCAAAAAACTATTATAGCCATGCTTTCACGTATTGCTATTACTCTAGCATTTGCAGGGATATCATGGTTCTTTATCACAAAAAAAGATTAGCATAAATGAAAAAGTTTTTCGCAATTTTAACTTTAGTGTTTATAGGTGTTACCTATGGCTGCAATAATCCTGCACAAGACGAAAATAGTGTTGTTCTGAAAGGCAAACTATTGGTATCATCCGGTGAAGGTGAAGACCAACACCAACATACTGATAGCGACTCCATTCAACTAAATGACGGAGCTAAATGGAAGGTTGTTCCGGAAATGATGGGGTATATTAGAAATATGGAATCAGATATCAATCATTTTGCTGAAAATAGAAATACGGAACTAAAGGGGTTCTTACAACTTGGAGCAAGCTTGCAGAAGAACATCGATCTGTTGACTTCGAGTTGTACTATGGAAGGGAAAGCCCATGATGAATTACATAAATGGTTGTTGCCTTATATTGATATGGTGGACAAATTGAATGCTGCAAAAAATTTCGATGAGGCATTTAACACTTTTGGAGAAATAAGAACATCATATATTGTATTTAACCGCTACTTTGAATAAATAAACACCATGAATATAAAATCAATCCATACAGAAGAAAAACCGGTAAGTGCAAAGAAAATATTTTCTACTACGGAGGGAAATGTAACTGCTTTGCAAATTCTCACAGCTGGTGTTTTAAAAGAACATACAACATCCGTTGCTGCATTGCTTGTTTGTATCAGTGGCAATGCCGTTTTTAAAAATGAAAACGGGGCAGCCGAAAATCTTTCAAGTGGCGATATGGTTAACATAGAGCCAAACGTAAAGCATTGGGTAGAAGGAATTCAGGACACTCAATTGCTATTAATCAAGTAAAGTAATTTCTGCCTGTTAAGCGTTTTGCATAATGTTCCTGGTTTGCAATGCACATATCTCCCATTTTTACCTTTCAGTTAAAGGAAATCGTTTATTTATTTGGCACATTTTTTGGTAACTTTATGATAGCTATGTTACCTATTGTAAAGCGTTTACAGTTTTGTTTTTTCGCCCTGTTATACCGTTTGAAGATCAAAAGGCGGTACGGGAAAAATGTCACGCAGAGGCGCAAAGGCGCAATACTGTATGGTGTTTTTAAGTACGCAAAAAGTATTCCGGTGCCTTTCTTTTATGCTTGTTTGGTATTTCTTCCCGTACTTGCGCCGGCACAGGCCATATTTTACCAGCACGATGCGAGTGTTAAGGTCTTTGCCTATGGCAATGAGCAGACGATGGCGTGGTGCGGGGGCTTCAATAATCCGCAGTTCACGATGGGCGACCTGAACCGCGATGGGCTGCAAGACCTGGTGGTGTTTGAACCGTGGAACAGCGTGCGCACGTTCATCAATATGGGTTCACCCGGTAATCCTGATTACCGCTACGCGCCGGAATATGCCAAGAAATTTCCGCCGGTATTTAACTATCTTATCCTTTCTGATTATAACTGCGATGGTGTGCCCGACCTCTTTAACCACGGTAGCACGGGCTTTGAAGTGTACAGGGGGTATTATAACGGGCACGGGCAGTTGCGCTTCACTTACTACCAGAAGCTGTTCTATTCCAACGACGAGTATTCGGGAGGATGGGCCAATGCTTTTAATAATCCGGGCGACATTCCATCGATAGTGGATGTGGACAATGACGGCGACCTGGATTATGTGGCCTACGACATCGCCGGCGGTACGATGAAGCTGTATAAAGATATGCGGGTGGAGCACGGACTGCCCTGCGACAGCATACGAATAGCGCTTAAAGACCGCTGCTGGGGCAGGGTGTACCAGGGTTTTTACCGCACACACCAGTTGGGCTACTCGTGCGACAATACGCACCTGCTGCGGCCATTTGGCGGCAAGGGTGCGAAGGTGACCCACTCGGGCAATACGCCCTGCCTGTTTGACTGGGAGATGGATGGCGACTATGATTACCTGGACGGTAATGTATCGTTCAATGAAATGACCTTTCTGAAAAACGGGCGGATAGAAAATGGCGGCGGACCGGACTCTGCTATATCGCAAGACACGATGTGGCAAGCCGGTGGCAAGGTGATAGACATACCGATGTTTCCGGCAGCGTTCAACATAGATATTGACCAGGACGGCAAGAAAGACCTGCTGGTGGCACCTAATGCCCCCGGCAATTATTCTGAGAATGCAAAGGGAGTGTGGTTTTATAAGAACTACTCGACACCCGGCGCACCGGACTGGCGTTTCCAGTCTGATTCGTTTCTTACTAATAAACTCATAGACCTGGGCAAGGCATCGTACCCCATGTTCTTCGATTACGATAAAGACGGAAAGCCTGATTTGTTTGTAGGGTCGGACGGGTATTTCCAATCGGGGACGCTACGCAGCAGGCTATCATACTACCTTAATACAAGCACAGGGGGCAGTGCATCATACACGCTGCAAACCACTGACTTTATGGGGCTGGATGCGATGAACTACCGGGGCACTGCACCTGCGGCGGGAGATATAGATGATGACGGCAAGGCCGACCTGGTGCTGGGCCATGTGGACGGTACGCTGTCGTACTACAAGAATATGGCGGCAAGCGATGCGGTGATGCCCGACTGGCAGTTAGCGCAGCTATACCTCACCGATATGAATGGTGATACCATCAATACGGGAGGCTTTTCGGCACCGTTTATCTATGATATAGACAGGGATGGTAAGAAAGACCTGATAATAGGCAATATATACGGCTATATAGAGTATTACCAGAACGTGAGCACGGTGCCGGGGACCATAAGCCTGAAGCTGATAAACAAACAACTGGGGCAGGCTAAGGTGGATTCGCCCCGTAGCTTTGGCTGCTACAGCGCGCCTTTTATAGGCAGGATAGACAGCAGCGGCACGGAGTACCTGATGGTGGGCAGCGGCACAGGGCATATATACCAGTTCACGGGTTTCCAGAGTGGAGATACTACGGCAAGATATACACTGGTAGATACCCGGTATGCCTATATAGATACTACATACTCCATTTTTACCAGTCCCACATACGGCTGCTATGATGGGCTGCGCAGCACAGTGGCGGTGGGCGATGTGAACAGCGACAGCAACTACTATATGGTGGTGGGCAACAACAAGGGCGGCCTGGAACTGTATAAGCGCAAGGTATACTATCCGATACCGGAAAAGACGGGCGTGGATGATATGAACGAACACGCATTGGTGCAGGTATATCCTAACCCTGCGGCAGATATGCTACAGGTGAAGTGGAGTGGGGTGGCACAGCCGGAGGTGCGTATCAGCTTTGCAAATATGACCGGGCAGGTATTGTACACGGCTTCAGTTCCTTCAACAGCAAATAGCAAGCAAATTGATGTAGCCATGTTGCCGCCTGGCATGTATGTATGCGTGCTGCAAAGCGGGGTGAACAGGTACTACAGCAAGTTTACGGTAGTGAGGTAGAAAAGCCTCGCGCAAAGTCGCAAAGGACGCAATTCCCGTGTTATGTTTTTAAGCCTGCAAAAGTGTAGATAGAAGAGGTAGGTTAGAAATAGTTGCCCTGCATCAGGAAATCGCTTACGTATTCCCGTACGCCTTCTTCCAGTGTGAAGAATGGCTTATCGTAGCCGGCACTGCGTAGCTTGCTCATATTGGCCTCTGTGAAGTACTGGTACTTATCGCGTATATCGGCAGGGGTGTCTATGTATTCTATCAGTTCGGGGTATTTCAGCGTATCAAAGATGGCCCTTACCAGGTCGTTGAAAGTTCTTCCTATACCTGTGCCGGTATTGTAGAGGCCGCTGGCGGGCTGGTGCTCCATGAGCCAAAGGCAGATGTTCAGCACGTCTTTTACATAAATAAAGTCGCGTATCTGCTCGCCATGTGCAAAGTTTGGGTTGTGTGAGCGGAAGAGCTTTACCTCGCCCTTTTCTTTAATCTGGTTGTAGGCGTGGAATATAACCGAGGCCATTCTGCCTTTGTGGTATTCGTTAGGGCCATAAACGTTGAAGAACTTGAGCCCTGCCCAGAACGGCGGGGTTATCTTCTGTCCCAAAGCCCAAATATCGAATTCATTTTTAGATACCCCGTATGGGTTAAGTGGCTGTAGTTTGGTTACTATGTCGTGGTCGTCATTATAGCCATGTTCGCCATTGCCGTATGTGGCAGCAGATGAAGCATAAACAAGCGGAATGTTGTTGCCGGTGCAGTAGTGCCATATGAGCTTGGAGTAGTCGAGGTTCCACTTTTTATGCACCGCATAGTCCATTTCGGTGGTGTCGGTGCGGGCGCCGAGGTGAAAGACCCGATTGATAAGCCCCGGGTGGTTTTCCGTCCATTCAAAGAATTGCTCTCTGTGTACTTTATGCAGGTATTTTTTGCCGGCCAGATTGGCGGCTTTCTTTTCATTGGAAAAATCGTCGACCAATACTAACTGGTAAAAGCCGAGCTGATTGAGGAGGCCGGTGAGGCAACTTCCTATGAACCCCGCCGCCCCGGTAACTGCTATCACTTCGTTTCGCTCCATAATGTAAGTAATAGGGTGTAAGAACACCCTGTGGAATAGACTAGTGGTGTGCGTGAGCAGTATCGGCAGTGGCCGGTGCAGCCTCGGCATGGTGCTCTTCAGCGGGAGGTGCGGCTTGTTCTGCTTCATGCCCGCCACCAGAGTGGCCTTCATGGGCCTTCATTTCGGTGCCATGGCCTTCGCTATGCCCGTGCCCTTCATCGCTGCTTACATCCTGAATGAAGTTGAGCGCAGCAATGAACAGGCCAACAATGATGATGACCAGCCAGAAAGAGTTTTTAAAAGATATGATTGACTTATTCTCGTTAGTACCGTGTGTATCGTGACCCATGAAGAAAATTATTATAGTGCAAATGTAACCTTTAAGGTGGAATTCTGCAAATGCCCGGTAATAACGAAAAACAGCAGGCAAAAATCTTATATTTACGGGCATATGCAGCCACTATTATTATTACACGGGGCCATAGGCGCCTCAGCGCAACTGAAACCACTGGCCGACAAACTGGGCAGGGCTTTTAGGGTATATACACCTGACTTTACCGGGCATGGAGGCAGGGCGGGGACGGATGCCCCGTTCACCATGGCCCTTTTTGCGGAGGATGTGCTTCGGTATATGGCTGAGGCAGGCCTGGAAAAGGCAGCTATTTTCGGGTATAGCATGGGAGGCTATGTGGGCATGTACCTGGCGAAACATCACCCGGATAAGGTGGACAAACTGATAACCCTGGCCACCAAGTATCATTGGGATGAGGCTACTGCCGCGAAGGAGGTGCAGATGCTGAACCCCGAAAAAATAGAACAAAAAGTGCCTGCTTTTGCCGAAAGCCTGCGCAAACTGCATGAACCGAATGACTGGAAGCAACTGATGGGCAAAACAGCCGATATGATGCTGGCCTTAGGGAAAGATAGCCCGCTGAAGCCGGAGGACTATGTTGCCATTACCACCCCTGCCATGTTGCTGCTTGGGGATAGAGATAAAATGGTGACGCTTGACGAAACGCTTGCTGTTTATAAAGCATTGCCCAACGCCCGTATGGGGATGCTCCCGAACACGCCTCACCCTGTGGAGCAGGTGGATGTGGATTTGCTTGGCTTCATGGTGGGGAGTTTTATTGGGTGAGCCGCATAAAAAAATCCCCGGCGGTAGATGGCCGGGGATGTTGAATACAGTATGAGGGGAATTTAGTTCTTTGGTTTCTCCAGTATTTTAAAGAATTGGTCGAGCTGGGGGAGGATAACAATCCTTGTTCTGCGGTTGGTTGCTTTCCCTTCCTTGCTGTCATTGCCTGCTATTGGCAGGTATTCGCCACGCCCTGCGGCTGTCATGTGCGATGGGGGTACATGATACTTATTCTGGAGGATGCGCACGATAGAGGTGGCTCGCTTGGTACTTAAATCCCAGTTGTCTTCGAGGTCGCCGCGTTTGAACTGCACATTATCCGTATGGCCTTCTACCATAAATTCGATATCGGGCTGGCTGGTGAGCACCATTGCCACTTTGCCCAGTACCTCGCTTGCCTGATCGGTTACTTCCCAGCTTCCGCTCTTGAAGAGCATTTTGTCTGATATATCCACATATACCACGCCTTTGTCCACTTTGATGTTTATGTCCTTGTCATTCAGGTTGCCGATGGCACTCTTCAGGTTGATGACCAGCGCCATGTTCATAGAATCCTTGCGGGTAATGGCTTTTTGCAGCTCATTGATATAGGCATCTTTTACGCCGATGTTATCGAGCGATTTTTTGATGCTTTCGGCTTGCGAGCCGCTGATGATAGAAAGGTCTTTCATCTGGTTCAGCAATTGGTTGTTGTTGGATTTTGCATCGGCCAGTTGTGCTTCCAGTGCTTGTATTTTCGCCATATCCACAGCGTGCTGCTCTTTGCAGAAATTATAGTCGCCCTGCAAAGCTTTATAATTGCTATCGAGGCGTGTGTTGGCTTCGGCGCACTTTTTAAGCTTTTTGGTTGTGGTGCAGGAAACGATAAACAGAGATGATAATCCTAGAATGAGGAAGTGTTTTAGTTGCATAATAACCTATTTAGTAAGTAACGTAATAACGGCAAAGTTGCCATAAAATTATCTGAGATAACCCTAAAGCTCTGTTAATATGAAAAATGGTGGATATAGTGGGGAATTTCTACTTGCTGAAACGAAAATGCTAATTCATGGTATTGGATAATGTATAAATAGCTAATAAACACATTAAGAAGGATGGGTGAGGTAGTAGTAAACCGAGAAAACAGCGCCGGCGAGGCACAGCAGTGAAAGGAATATCATTAAGATAGCCTTTGGTGTGAATTTTTTCATACGGGGATTTTATTCAGGGCCAAAGCTAATAAAAATTATTCCGCTTTTAAATTGAACTCCCTTGAGGTGCTGGTAAGCGGGCCTTCGACTGGCTTGCCCTCTTTATCGAGCAGGGAGAGTGTTACTTTACTTTTACCGGTTCCGAGGTTTTGTATAAAGTAAGGTTCCCATTTCACGAGGGTGGCACTCATCACCTGTGTGGGCCTATCCCCGTTTGCCACGTCTGCCTTTACCTTGTAAGCATCGGGGCCTATTTCGCAATTCAACACATAAAAATCGAGCAGCAGGTTGGTGGTGTCTTTGCCTGTATAATCGCCTTTTGGCCGGCTATATACCAGCATCGGTGTTTTGGGTTCGTCCAGTTTTTTCAGGTTGCCTTTTTCATCTATCTTGAAATGATAAACTATAGCGGCACCTTTAGACTTAATAGATTCGTGGTAGGAGCGGGAGAGGAAGGCTACAAGATAATGTTCGGTATTATTTGCCAGTGTTACGGCATTAGTGGGTTCGTATAGGGCTTTATATGGACCATTGTCCATGATAAAATGAATGTGCTGGCCCTGGGCGGAGTTATTGCACATTTTATTCTCATTATCGGAGGTTTGTAACTTCAACTCGTAGTTTTTAATACTGAAGTTGAAAGTGACCTTTGCCGAGTCGGTGCCTGCCTTTTCAGCTTTAACATTGCTTATTCCGAGGGTTGCATCCGGGAAATCGGGGGATGGGGTGACACTGCCTATAGCTACCGGCAACAGCGGTGCAGTAGCTACAACCGTATCATTGGCCGTTGTGTTCTTATTTTCTGTGTTTTCTCCGCAGGCGGCCACGAATAAAGACAAGCCTGCCGCCAATATTACCCTAAAGTTTGTATGCATATCCCGGTATTTCTATCAAAATTAATATCTATTTCTGATAAAATCAGAAAAGGCTACCTATTGTTTATATATTGCTCTGCGCGGCTGTTGGAATAATCGCCGGTGCCGTTATTTATGTAGAGGAGCATACGCCACTGGTTATTCTGCAATTCGCCGGCTACATTGCTGTGCAGCAACCTGTAATCATTGATCATTTCGTTTGATTTATAGAAAAGGAAAAAAACATCGGCTACATTCTTTTTGTTAAGCTGGGTGAGTACGTTGTATTGCCATATCTGGTAAGGGAGGCATCCCTGGTCGTTCTCAACAGTAATAATATCTGTAGGCGGGCCATACCGGAGGTATATGAAGCCGCGGTCTGTTTCGTAGCCGGGCGTTGTGGTGCTATTGAACCGTTTGTTCACATCGGTAATCTTGGCAGTGAATTCTTTCCATGCTTTGGTAGGGTCTTTTTTATTGATATTAGCAAAATAGTTGTAGATGTAATAACGCATGTACATCTCATCCGGCTTTTTGAGGAAGTTATTGATGGTCTGTTTGCCGGCAGGGTCGCTGAAAGGCAGCAGCATTTTAAGTATGGCGCGAACCTGGGCAAGGTCATATTTGGCAAGGAACGTTTTGCTGAGGTTGAGCACATTCACGCTTTCCACGCCGGTATCATCCATTGGCGCGGCTTTTTTGATAGTGTCGGCCGGGGGTATGTAGGGGTGTTTATTCAGCTTCTGGAAAAAAAGAGAGGCTGACGCGATGTCCATTTTACTACTGTTTTGCAGGGTCATGCGCAGATAATAATTGCCTGATGGAAGCGAAGCAAGGTCGAAGCCCCCTGAGGCAAATTTGTATGAAGGTGCGGTAATAGTATCGGTTTTTTGCAGTGTACCATAAACGCCCTGGGTCTCATTTTTGGATATGGCGACGGTTTGCACAAGCGGGTAATCAGCCTTCGTGATTTTGTCCGTATTGTATAGTTCGGCGTAATAGCGCAGCCGGTTCAATCCATCGTCATAAAAATTGGTGCAGAAGGGGATAAGCTGCCTGCCGTTTTTAGTGAATTTGCCGGGAGGGGCAGATTCTATTATTGTGTCTATCAACTCGATGCCACTGTAGAAGGCTTTGTTTTCCAGAGGGGCAACCATAAAACTATCGCGGACCGAAAAACGATTAAGGGTATCGCCGACATCGGTAAGTTGCATCCGTATCTTGACCATACCTTCGGGCAGTTCGTAATTGCGGAGCTCAATGATCGGGTGCTGCATGATTTCGTTTACGCCCGTGCGCGGCACGGTCTGCATTATATATTGTTCCTGCTTTATAATACCTGCATCATTAAATAATACAATACTGGTGAGTATCTGCGCTACTATTTTGTTATCGCTGTTAGTGTTGTAGTGCAGTGTATTGGGGTTTATCTGCCAGTAAAGATCGAGGCCGGGCGTTAATTTTCCGCCCTGTGTTTTGAAGAACAAAGTATGTGACACCACTGCATCAATAGCATGGACAGGTAGCGACCATAGCAATATGCATACATATATAATAAACCTGCGGGGCATTAACGGAGCTTTGTGCAAATATAACCCCAAACCCCTAAAAGGGTTTACTCATATTGTTAAAGCTTTTTGTATTTATTTTGCGGCATGGTCGTTTCCTCTTTTCTGACTTTCCCGAATATAAGCTGGTGGATGAAAGTGATGAATGCCGGTACTGTGGTTTTTGATGCGGCAGAGCGTTTTCAGAAAATGAGCTACAGGAACCGGTACCGGATATCGGGTGCTAATAACAGTATATTACTTACGGTACCGCTCATCAGCGGCAGGGAGCAGCGCCTGCCGATGGCAGATGTGCAGATATACAACGATGGCCTGTGGCAGGTGCAGCATTGGCGCACGCTGGTATCGGTGTATAAGCGCACGCCCTACTTTGAGCACTATGAAGACCTGCTGCGCCCGCTATATGAGCATCCCTATTCCCACCTCGCGGCATTCAATCGCGCATCAATAGACTGGGTGATCAGGCAACTGAAAATGGATATTGAGATTGAGGAAACGGATGAGTACGTTAAGGAATATGGCAATGAGGTAGTGGACCTGAGAAATAAAAAGGCAGCGGACATGCCGCTGCCAAAATATTACCAGGTATTCGAAGACCGTATTGGCTTCCAGCCCGACCTGAGTATACTTGACCTTCTGTTTTCGGAAGGGCCGGGGGCGATGGGTTTGTTGAAAAGTTGAAAATGTTTAGCGCTTTGCCAGTGCCGTAGTGCAGGCATGCTAATTACCAGATAATTCATCTTTTGTACAGTAAATGAGCAACGTTCCTTAATAGGAACATCTCATAAATTACCACGCCAGCATCTGCTTACTTACCCCATTCCGGGTAAAGTGGGAAGCCCTTCATAAATTCGTTTACTTCGCCGCGCACATTAGTCAGCAAGCCGTCATCGTCAGGTGCCATCAGTACCCTGTCCAGCCAGTTGACGATGTGCTGCATATCGCCTTCCTTCAGTCCGCGTGTGGTCATTGCCGAAACACCAACTCTTATTCCTGAAGTAATGAATGGCGACTTATCATCAAACGGCACCATGTTCTTGTTAATGGTGATATCGGCCTTTACGAGCGTATTCTCGGCCTTCTTGCCGCTGATATTCTTGTTGCGCAGGTCTATCAGCATCAGGTGGTTGTCTGTTCCGCCTGATACGATGTTGTATCCTTTTTCGGTAAAGGCCTTAGCCATTGCCTGTGCGTTTGATACTATCTGTTTCGCGTAGGCGGTAAAGTTCTCATGCAGTATCTCGAAGAAAGCCACGGCCTTGGCTGCTATCACATGCTCCAGTGGCCCGCCCTGCGCGCCGGGGAATACGGCCATGTCCAGTAAGTTGCTCATCATGCGTATCTCGCCCTTCGGCCCCTTCAGCCCGAAGGGGTTCTCGAAATCGTCTTTCATCATCACTAATCCACCGCGAGGGCCGCGCAATGTTTTGTGTGTAGTGGTGGTCACAAAATGACAATGGGCAAAGGGGCTGTTGAGCAGGCCCTTTACAATAAGTCCGGCAGGGTGGGCTATATCAGCCATCACCAGTGCGCCGACCTTATCAGCTATGGCGCGTATGCGCGCATAATCCCAGTCGCGGCTGTAGGCTGATGCCCCGCAGATAATGAGTTTGGGCTTATGCTCCAACGCTTTGCGCTCCATGTCGTCATAGTCTACCAGGCCGGTTTCTTTTACTACGCCATAGTGTACGGCATGGTATAACTTTCCGGAATAGCTGACCGGTGAGCCATGCGTCAGGTGGCCGCCCATGCTCAGGTCGAGGCCCAGTATGGTATCGCCGGCCTGCAGTACTGCAAGCATCACGGCTGTATTGGCCTGGCTGCCGCTGTGGGGCTGTACATTGGCATAGCCCACGCCAAACATTTCTTTAGCGCGGTCTATGGCTAATTGTTCGCTTATATCCACTACCTCGCAGCCGCCGTAGTAGCGCCTGCCGGGGTATCCCTCGGCATATTTGTTGGTCATCACGCTGCCCATAGCCTGCATTACCTGCATGCTGGTAAAATTCTCAGATGCTATCAGTTCCAGTCCACGGCGCTGGCGCTCCAGTTCTTCATTTATGAGGTTGAATATTTCGGTATCGCGTTGCATGATTATTTATGATTTAAGATGTTTGATTTATGATTTTCTCTTATTAGTCCACGTGTCTCAAATGGCCTGTTACCTAATAACCATTTACCTAATGCCCCTTCCTGTGTTTTACCACACCACCGGCCCCGGCTACTTCTTTTATTGTGTTAGTGAATACAAATGCGTTAGGGTCTACAGTATGTACCAGGTTTTTAAGACGGCGCACTTCAAGGCGGGTAACAACAGTAAAAACAATATCGCACGGTGTGTGATGGTTGAAGTTGTCTTTCAAAAATCCCTTCTCACCTTTGTAAACAGTTATGCCCTTCCCCATTTTCAGCACCAATTTCTCTTTTATGTCCTCACTCTTGCCCGATATTATAGTGACCCCTGTGTATTCCTCCAGCCCCTCTATTACATAATCTATTGTTTTTGTGGCTACATAGTAGGTAAGCATGGAGTACAGGGATGTTTCCAATCCCAGTTTCAATGCCATGATAAGGAAAATAATCACGTTCAGTCCCAGTATAATCTCGCTGATGGTGAAGCTGCTTCTTTTCAGTGTATATAATGCCAATACCTCAATGCCATCGAGAGAGCAGCCCGCACGCATGGCCAGCCCTATGCCCAGGCCAAGGAAAAAACCACCAAAAAGAGAAACGAGGATTTTATCGTGAGAGAATACGGGGTAATTGATAAAGGCCAGGCAAAGCCCTAATGCCACAACGCATGCAAAGGTTTTCAAAGCAAATTTCATGTTGACATGGAAAGCCCCGGCTATAATAAAGGGAATATTGATGAGTACAATAATCCAGGCCACATTCCAATGATATAATTCGTGCAGCAGCAGCGAAATGCCGGTGACCCCGCCATCAAGGGCCCCATTCGGTATCAGGAAACTTTTTAGCGCAAACCCTGTTATCAATGTGCCTGCAACTGCGTACACCATGTCCTGTGCAGTTTCAGGTAATTGTTTTATTAGCTTAATCATTACTTTTTAATCTTAGACTTAACGATGGCAAGGTTCTCAATTTTCTTCGCCTTCCTGAGCCTTATTGCTGAAGATGTGAAATATCGGTGTTTTTCGAGGAACCTTACCTGTAGCTTGTTCCATTCATTTTCATTGTCGATGATGCCGTACATTACCAATTCGTCAAAGAGTTTGTCGCCAATGGTAAAGAAATCATCCCTGCCGAGGTAGTCGAGGTCGGCATCGCATATTATTTTTTCAAGCAGGTTTTTTGGGGATTGAGGTATCTGTGTAGCCATTATCATACCGCAGATGCGTTCTATCTCCGCAGGCGTATAGTCAAAATCGGGTAAGTATTTTTGCGCCAATTCGCACGAAAGGCGCTCATGTTCTTTTTGTGATATAAGAAACCCTGAATCATGGAACAATACCGCGGTCAATAAAAGCAGCTTATCCTCGTCTGTCAAACCTTCGAGGTGCGAAAGGTTTTCAGCTGCCTTGTAAACATCTTTTATATGGCCTAAGCTGTGATAAGTAAGGTTCTTGGTCAGCTCCTTTTTCAGCTTGTCCAGTATAAATTTCTTAACGCGCTCAAATTGCATGTTGAAACAGGTATTTAATAAAGGTTTAAAAATATCAATAATTATTAATTACCCTAAAAATTTTGAGCATTATATTTTTCATATTATTTATTGTGTAATTTAATAGGGTGATTAGTATATTAAGGCTGTTGCTCTATTCTCTTAAAAAATACAAAGCCGTTTTTTTCACCAATGTATTCGAGCTGGGGCAGGGCGGCGAACCGGGCTTTGCTTTGTATTTTACAGATGAAGTAGGCGGGTTTATCCAAAACGCCGTTAAGCAACCAGTCCTGGTTAGCTATCGGGGCTATTTTTCGGCCCCTGCTATCAAGCCGGAAGCTATAATAGTTGGAATCTGTGGCAGGGAGCTTCTGTGTGTAGAACAGGTGGGCATAGCTCATATACCCTAATGGTCTCATATACACATCCTTGCCCTTGACGCTTTTAAAATATTCAATAGCAGCCCTTTGTGAGTAAGCCTCAATTTTTGGAGTAAAATGCAATACCGTAACCTGTATGGTCACCAATTGGATGATACATAGCGCCATCATGCCTTTCACAAAGTCTTTTTTCATGGCATATACAGCTATCCATATACCCAGCAGGTATATAATGCCCCATATACTCTCGGTATAGCTCCAGGACACATCTGCCGCAAAGTTGCCCACCGCGAAGGGGTCTTGGATATAGGGTATCAGTTTTTGCTTGTTGATGCCTATAACCGGCAACAGGGTGATGAGTAATGCAACAATGGTACCGGTGAGCAGCAGCAGCCACTTCACGGCTCTTTTCAGCGGCTGGTGCCCATGCCCCAGCCGGTATAGCTGCAATGCGGCAAGGTAGGTGAGCGGGAAATAGCAGAGGGATGAATAATGGACTATTTTGGTCTTAACGATGGAGAAGAGGATGAGCACCACCCAGAAAAGTATCCACATCCAGCGGGTGAAATCCTGTGTTTGCTGCTCTTGGGAAACCGGTTTTCGTGTGTATTGGAACAGAAAGACAGATGCCGGGAAACAGCCAAATAGCAGGACAATAAAATGGTACACGAATGGTCCGCCATGGTCGGCATCCTCGGTGCTGAACAGCCTTATTTGGTAGGTGATGAATTCGTTGATGAACCATTTGCCGTAGGCCATGCCGTGGACGGCGATAGCGCTACCCATCCACAGCAGGATAGGGATAAACGCGCAAAAGGCCACCAGCAGTATATGTTTTATTTTATACCCGGAAAGGCCTCTGTTAACTATCAGGTAGACAGAGAGCGCTAAGACTGCCACCAATATAGCCACCGGCCCCTTGGTGAGCACCGCCATGCCGAGAAAAAGCCCGGCAAAAACGGCATGAAGTGGTTTCCCGTCTGAAGAACGGAGCAGGTGTACCTGGAAGAAGGATAGAAAAATGAACAGGTTGAATATAGGGTCTATAATGCCTGATTTGAAGTAAAAGTGGGGGAGCCATGTGGCGGCATAAAGCAATACCCACCATGCTGCCAGCTTTTCATTGGCCACACGCCTGCCGGCATAAAAGAGGGCCATAAGCGTAACTACCCCGGCAAGTGCATTCGGTAGCCGTGCAGCAAATTCGCCCACCCCGAATGCTTTCATGGCCAGTACCTGCATCCAGATAAAGAAAGGGGGTTTTTCCCAAAAGGGCATAAAATCTATCTGCGCCCGCAGGTAGTCTTTAGATACAATCATTTCACGGGCGCATTCGGCAAAGTTGATCTCGTCCCAGTCGAACAGGTGCACATTGCCCAGGAAGGGAATGAACAGCAGGCTTGCCAAGAGAGCTATAGCCGTATATTTTAAATAATTCGGCATAGCATCAGTTGTGTGTGTGCTTCGGGAATTTCCCTTTATAGTATTCCATCACCGAAAAAACGAGTGTAGTTGCCATAGCGCCGTAAATACTGCCGGCATACACATCTTCAAAAAAATGCGCTGTCAGGTAAATGCGGGAGTAGCCGGCGGCAAGCGCCAGTATAAAAAACAATACGCCCATTTTCCTGTCTTTGCCCACAAGCAGTAGCGACAGGAAGCAAAAAAAACTGAATGCCCCCTGGCTGTGCCCTGATGGAAACCCGCTGTGCAGCAGCCGTGGCCATTCGGGCAAATAATGCAATTCCGGCAGGTTTTCATAGAGTAGCCTGGGGCGGGGGTGATTGAGGTAGCCCTTAATGAAATGATGAATGATAAAAGGGAACACATTGCACAGCAGGGCAGTGGTAAAGTACCACCAGTTGCGGAATTTGGGCAGTATCATTAACCCCAGCAGCACAGGTATAATTACCTCTGCCTGCCCGAGCATTGTAGTGTAATACATCAGTATATCGCCCAAAGCGGAATTCCGGGAGTTGACGGCAAAGAACAGTACTTTTTTATCGAAAGCCAGTATCAGTACTGCCCCGGCTATTACCCAGAGCACGAATGGTATGATGAAGTATGGATTGTATGGTATGCGGAACTTTCTACGCAACTGATTTGTTTTTTAACGGTAAGATAATCTTTATTTTTCTCCATATCCGCACATACCATTCTTTTGTGAGTATCTGTGAGTCGTTTCTTGCCGATTTTATGAGCCATATGGCCAATGGCAGCAGGATGGCAGTTGACATCCACATGCCCACCCAGGGGATTGCAGAGCCGGCCTTAACCAGTTTTTCGCCGGTAATATTGAGTATATGGAAGGCCATGAAGAAGATAACGGCGATGACGAGTGGCATGCCCAGCCCCCCTTTACGGATGATGGCCCCCAGCGGAGCGCCTATCAGGAACAACAGGATGCAGGCAAACGACAGGGTGAACTTGCGGTGCCACTCGGTAGCGTATTTTATATAATTCTCATCGTCGAATTTTTTGTTGATATTGTTCACTTCCACCAGCGATTTGAAGTTGCGCACATTGGCGGCGGCGGTGTGCAGTACCGATGTGCGCAGCGAGTCAGGTATGGTTTCGAGGAAGGAGGAATCATATTTATGGGTGCGCCCTGTATATGCTTTGATACCCTTAATAATCTGGTCGGTTTCCTTTCCTTTATTGCTGAGTGTTACATACGGCGACATAGAGGTGGCCATTGTCGCGATACTCTTCTTTTTCGCGCGTTTCAGACTGTCTATGTTCTCCGACAACTGCAGTACGTTCATCATCTGGTAGGCGTTCTTAAACAGGTCTTCATTAGAGCGTGCAAACTGCAGGCCTGATAGGTCAAACACTTTGTCCCATTTTTCGAAATGCATCCTTATCTGTGTGAAATCATTTAGTCCGTGGCTGAAGCCTTCTTCATATCGCCATCCGTCCCGCAGCCTGAATATCAGTGACCGCTTGTCGGGCGATGATACCATTTCCCCCTCCTTTGCCAGGATAACCTTGTTATTCCCCACCATATCAGAATGGTCATAAATAACAATATCGCGGATAATCCTGCCGTCCTCGTCTTTGCTTCCTACCCTGATTGAGAAACCCTTGATCTCATTGTTAAACTGGTCGGGGCGGATATTCATGGTAGGTTTTGCGTTGCGGATGTCGTAGAGTAGCGAGAATGCCTTCAGGTTGGCTACAGGGATAATGTTATTGCTGAAAAGAAAAGCCAAGCCCGAAACGAAAAGGATAAAAATGAACAATGGCCGCATAAAGCGCAACAACGAGATGCCCGACGACTTTATGGCCACCAGCTCAAAATTCTCTCCCATATTACCAAACGTCATAATGGAGGCGAGCAGGATACTGAGGGGTAAGGCAAGTGGTACAAGGGTAGTGGACATGTACACCAGCAACTGCGATATAGGCCATATGCCTATCCCTTTCCCTATCAGTTCATCCATATACAGCCAAAAGAACTGCATCACCAGCACAAAAAGCGAAACGAAAAAGGTAACTATGAACGGCCCGATGAAACTCCGGATGATCAGTATGTCGAGCTTTTTTATCAAATACCGGTTATTTTACCGCAAACCTACATAAAAACCTGCACCAATCAGCCCGTTGCTGGGTACAGATTAACCTTTTGTTCTAAACAATAAGCCTGCTCGCCGTGGAGCAGGCTTAAATAATTCTATGTATTTGATTATCAGATAATTAACTGCCTATGCGGTGTTTCAGGTCGTTAACCTGCGAATGCCACAGCCTTTCCTGGTCTTTCAGGTCGGCCTTATCTGCGAAATCAGTTATCCTCAATATCGTTTCGTTGGTAACCGGGCTTTGCTCTATGCTGAACTCGAAGAATTCATTCTTTGCATAGTGGTCCCACCGGTACCGTATGAATTCATTTTCCACATGCTCCAGTATCTCTGCCGTATCGGTGCTGCCATTCCATGTAAAGTAGAATGAGTTGTCCCTCTGGTCCACTTTATCGGCAAACCACTCCTGTAACCCCACCGGTGTAGATAAAAACTCGTATAAAATAGCAGGGGAGCATCTTATCGGGAATTCTACGGAATACATTACTTTCTTTTTGTTCATTGTATTGCTACTCACTTCTGTTAGTTTAAGTGCAATAATAAAAAAATGATGCTACAATCAAAATTTTATTATCGTTTCCGGAATATATTATTTTATCGCATTTATCATTATAGAGTTATTATGTTAATATACTCACAAATTTTTTTTGGGTGGGATTGCGAAGACCCTTAGATTTGTTATCCCAATACACACCTTACCCCATCGATAAAACGCCAGTTTCTATTTTCAAACCACAAATTCTATACTTATGTCGATGCGCCAGTTAAAGATAACAAAATCGATAACCAATCGTGAAAGCCAGTCTCTTGAGAAATATTTGCAGGAGATAGGGAAAGTGGACTTGATAACCCCGGAAGAGGAAGTGCAACTGGCGATTAAAATAAAACAAGGCGACCAGCGCGCGCTCGAAAAACTCACAAAGGCCAACCTCCGTTTTGTGGTGTCTGTGGCTAAGCAGTATCAGAACCAGGGCCTGTCATTAAGCGATCTTATCAACGAGGGCAATCTCGGGCTTATCAAGGCTGCACAGCGTTTCGACGAGACCCGTGGTTTTAAATTCATCTCTTATGCGGTGTGGTGGATACGCCAGTCTATACTGCAGGCACTTGCCGAGCAATCACGTATTGTTCGTCTGCCGCTCAATAAGGTGGGCCTGTCTAATAAAATAAGCAAAGCATACTCGCAGCTTGAGCAGGAATATGAGCGTGAGCCATCGACAGAAGAACTTGCTGAACTGTTAGATATTGGCACTGAAGAGGTAGAAACAACACTTGGAGTGGCAGCGCGCCATGTTTCGGTTGATGCCCCTTTTGTGGATAGTGAGGATAACACACTGCTGGACATACTCGAAAATCCGAACTCAGATTCAGCCGATGCCGACCTTTATCATGGCGAATCGCTGCGCTGCGAGATAGAGCGATCGCTTAGCACCCTCACAGACCGCCAGCGCGATGTGATAAAACTCTACTTCGGGATAGGGGTGGCAAACCCAATGAGCCTGGAGGACATAGGCGAAAAATTCTCACTGACCCGTGAGCGTGTGCGCCAGATAAAAGATAAAGCAATTACCAAGCTACGCACCGCCAGCCGCTGCCAGTTGTTAAAAACTTACCTGGGGAACTAAACCCCAAACCATATTATACCAACGCCCCGTTTCATGCGGGGCGTTTTATATTTATACGAGATCCGATTTTCAGGATTCAATCATCCCCCATTTCTCTGCCAGATCGTTCCATTGGCTTTCGGGCAATTTAGGGCTGCCGTCATAGGCCCCGGTCAGGTTTCTTTGGCGGAAGGCTTCGTAGAGGGTAATGGCGCATGCCACCGATATATTCAGCGACTGCACCATGCCCACCTGAGGTATGATAAAATTGCCATTACAGTAGCTCAGGCATTCTTCGGTTACCCCGGCATGTTCATTGCCAAAAACAAGGGCTATCCGCCCGGTAAGGTCCAGGTCGTACAGCGAATGGGATTGTACCCCCAGATGGGTAGCGTATATGTTGTCGGCCCGTTTTTTCACCTCATTCATGCAGGCTTGGGTATTGTCATACTCATGAATAGTGAGCCACCCCAATGCGCTGGCTGAACTGCTTTTGCCAAACTTCTTGTGGCGGGGTATGGTAGTGTTGAGTATGAACACATCCTGCACGCCCACGGCATCGCAGGTGCGCAGCACGGCCGATATATTGTGGGGGTCGTGTACATTTTCCATTACCACCACAAGGCCGGGCTGGCGGTGGTCAAGCACTTTTTTTATCTTGGCTGCTCTTTCGGGTGTCATTGTTGTATGTGGTTCAGAAATAACGGTATGCGTAAAAATGAAGGGATGAATTCTGTGGTTAAAAGAGCGTCTTCTATTCGTTCTCTTCTTCCAGTGGCTGGTGAATGGTGACCTTAACCCGCTGTATGCGCATCTTTTCCACGGCCATCACGGTGAATTCGTACATGTCGTACCGCACAGACTCGTTTACCGCGGCAAATTTGCCGTGTATCTCCAATACAAGCCCGGCGAGAGAATCACTTTCACCACGTACTTTATCAAATGTATCGGAGGGGATGCCCAACAGCCTGCAAACATCATTGATTAGTGTTTTGCCTTCAAATATAAAGTTGTGGTCATCTATTTTTTTATAATGGAGGTCATCTTCGTCAAATTCGTCTTTTATGTCACCTATTATTTCTTCCATAATATCTTCAAGGGTTATTATACCTGAAGTGCCACCGAATTCATCTACCACTATAGCGAAGTGTATCCTCTTTTGCTGAAATTCTTTCAGCAGGTCTTCTATCAGCTTCCCTTCATGCACAAAATAGGCGGGGCGTATAAGTTTATGCCAGTCAAAAGTGTCTTTGTTAATATGGGGCAGGAAGTCCTTGGTATGTATCATGCCTGCAATGGTGTCCAGGCTATCTTTGAATACCGGCATGCGCGAATAGCCTGCATCGAGGCAATAGTTCCGGACCTCTGTAAAGGTCAGTTCATGGTCTAAGGCACTTACGTCCATACGGGTGCGCATCACCTGCTTTGCTGTGATATTGCCAAATTTCAGTATGCCTTTGAAAATATTCACTTCTTCACGGGTCGCTGTATGGCCCACGGTCAATTCAATAGCATGTTCAAACTCCTCGTTGCTGATATTCTTGGCGATTTTCTTGCCGAGCCGGTTCTCAATAAAATTGGTAGAGCTGACCAATGTGCTGCTTATCGGCTTGAAAATACCCATCAGCACACGGATGTATTGTGCCGAGAGCAACGCCATGCGCAGGTTGTTTTGTGTGGCATATACTTTTGGCAACACCTCGCCAAACAGCACGAGCAGGAATGTAACAGTCACCACTTGTATGAGGAAGGCCGCAATTTCGTTGATGCCAGGGGCCAGAATGGAGCTGATAAAAACATTGGTGGAAATAACAATGGCTATATTGATGAAGTTATTGGCAACAAGTATGGTGGCCAGCAATAGCTTTGGATGGTCGAGCAATTGGGAGGCAACCCTGGCACTATGTTTTTCTGAGGTCTTTAGATAATTGATGTCCTTGGGCGAGAGAGAAAAAAAGGCTGTTTCGGCACCTGCTATTACCCCCGACAGAAGCAACAGTACAAGAATGGCAATGATGAGTATGGTACTGTTTGACGCTGACGCTGCGCCGGAAGCTAAAAATAAAGTAGTTAAACTATCGCCGTCTATACTTTCCAAGTGATGTTATTGTTTGGTGATGGAGTCAAAATTAAACAAAGAAAGAAATGGTTGCATTCCTTTCTTTGTTATCATTGTTTTTGCTGTTTCATTGAAATCAGAAAGGCAGATCATCTTTGCTGATATTGCCGGCGAGGCCACCGTTATCAAAATTCACATCCGGTATCGGTGCACTATCGGCAGCAGCGGCTTCCGCCCCATTTTCTGCCTGCTCCTTACGCCTGTCAAGCATTACCAGGTTGTCTCCTACTATCTCCGTACTGAAGCGCTTGTTCTTGTCTTTATCTTCCCAACTACGGGTACGTATGCGCCCTTCTATATACACCAGGCTGCCTTTGTGCAGGTACTTTTGTGCCAGTTCGGCCAGTCCGCGCCAAAGCACTACAGTATGCCATTCGGTTTGCGAAACCAGGTTGCCGTTCTTGTCTTTATAGGTTTCTGTAGTTGCCAGCGGAAATTTGGCTACAGCTATATTTCCTTCAAGGTATTGCAGGTCAGGGTCTTTACCGAGATTTCCTATCAAAATGACTTTATTTATGCCTCTCATATGTAGTTCAATTTTTCAAATAATAAAAATCATAACCTAACGAATACTAAAAGTATAAATTATTTTCAAAAAAAGAAACAACTGTCTTAGGAAAAGCAGTTTTATTTAAATCATTTACCCGCAGCCACATACCATTCGTATCTGCAATGGTAGGGCGCTTATTCAGATTTATGCTGAAAAACCTAGCCTCTATTATCTGATGGGTGAGCCGTTGGGTAGTGCTGCCTATATGTGTTAAAATCGGAGCTTTTATATTTATTTTTTCAAATGAAGTATGTTCCATTAATTGTTCTGAATCAATTAGTTGTTCTGTTTCGATAAGGTATGGCTCATGCAGGTTTTCCCATATATCGTTACCTTGTCTTTTATGTATCCAAATAGTATCTTTCCATTTAAAAAGAATGTAATTGAAGTAGCGTTTGCGCACTTTCTGCTTTTTGCTTTTCACAGGGAGCAGGGCTACCATTTGCCGGTCGAATGCGACGCATTTTTTCACCAGGGGGCACGTATCACATCGGGTATTGCGGGGCGTACATATTGTGGCGCCAAGGTCCATAATGGCCTGGTTGTATGCTGCGCTATATTCCGTGTCCAGTAATTCCTGTGCCAGTTTGGCAAAAGTTTTTTTCCCTTCCGTACTGTCGTATGGGGTGTCTATTCCGAAATACCGTGACAGCACACGGTACACATTTCCATCTACTACGGCCTGCGGCGCACCAAAGGCAAAGGAGGCTATGGCTGCGGCGGTATAGGGGCCGATGCCCTTCAATGTTAATAATTGTTCATAAGTATCGGGAAATTTGCCTTTGTATTCGGTAGCTATTAGCCGGGCTGTGGCCAGCATGTTCTTGCAGCGGTTATAGTAACCTAACCCTTGCCAAAGGCGAAAGGCTTCTTCATCTATAGCTTCGGCCAGCGCCCTTACGGTGGGGTATTTTTCTGTGAAGCGGAGATAGTAGGGCAGGCCCTGTAGTGCGCGGGTCTGTTGCAGTATCACCTCCGACAGCCATATGCGGTAAGGGTCTTTTTCACTTTTCCACGGCAGATCGCGCATGTTATCATTTTCATGCCAGTCGGTAAGTTGTTTTGTGAAATATTTTTTTGATTTATTTGAATCCATTTGCCCATGCAAATTAAGGAAGGAATCGTTGTGTATAATTTTCCTGTAAAAAATCGTTGTTAACTACTACTTTTGCCCCCAATTACCGGCATAGCAAATGGAGCTTAATAATCTGAAAGAAATGGCCGCGCAGGTGCGCCGCGATATAGTAAGAATGGTGCATAAAGTGCAGAGTGGCCACCCTGGTGGCTCATTGGGCTGCACTGATTTTCTTACAGCCCTGTACTTCAAGATAATGGACCGCAAGCCTGGGTTTGATATGGATGGCAACGGAGAGGACGTTTTTTTTCTGTCTAACGGGCATATATCACCGGTGTTTTACAGTGTCCTTGCTCGTTCGGGGTATTTCCCGGTTAGCGAGCTGGCCACATTCAGGCACATCAATTCTCGCCTGCAGGGGCATCCTGCTACCCACGAGCACCTGCCGGGGGTGCGTATAGCGAGTGGTTCGCTGGGGCAGGGGTTGAGCGTAGCCTGTGGTGCTGCCATGGCTAAGAAGCTCAATAACGACAATCATATCGTTTACTCCCTTCATGGTGATGGCGAACTACAGGAAGGCCAAAATTGGGAAGCAATAATGTTTGCCGCGCATCATAAATTAGATAACCTCATAGCTACTGTAGATTATAATGGCCAACAGATAGATGGGCCTACTGTTGCGGTAATGAATCTCGGTTCTTTAAAGGACAAGTTTGAGGCGTTTGGTTGGCAGGTGCTGGAGATGGACGGCAACGATATGGAAGCGGTGCTGCGTGTAATGGCCGAAGCAAA
This sequence comes from uncultured Flavipsychrobacter sp., assembly GCA_964493865.1. Taxonomy (GTDB): domain Bacteria; phylum Bacteroidota; class Bacteroidia; order Chitinophagales; family Chitinophagaceae; genus Nemorincola. Next base: position 86,355 of record CAZBPS010000011.1, on the reverse strand, counting down.
GGCTGCTGCCGGTAAGGGCAAGCCTATATGTGTGCTTATGGCCACTGTGATGGGTAAGGGCATAAAATTCATGGAGGGTACGCATGAATGGCACGGCATAGCACCGAGTGACAAGCAACTGGAAGAAGCGCTGAATTTAGTGCCCGTTACCACATACGGTGACTATTAGCGGTATTACTTCCGGGATGCTCAATGTTCAGAAAATGGCAAGTGAAATTATTTTATCTGCCGTCGGTATAATACATAAGCAACAACCGCAAAAATGATATTGGGGATCCATACTGCCAGCAGCGGGCTTAGACTCGCCTTGGTGGACAGTGTGGTAGATGTTTGCAGGAACATAATGTACACCGCACTAATAATGATTCCCAAGGCCAGGTGAAGGCCACTGCCGCCGCGTATTTTGCGGCTGGCTATACAGGCACCAATAATAGTAAGTATAAATCCGGCAAAGGGCTGGGCTGTGCGCCTGTGTTTTTCTACGTAATAAAAGTTCAGGTTTTCGCGACCATGCAGGCGCTCCCGCTCCACGTATTGGTCCAGTTCGGATGTGGTCAGGGCTTCTTTTATCGCGTCGGTGCGGTTCAAATCGGCGGGAGTAAAGGGGTACTTCTTATCCATTTCCGGTATTTTCCTGATGCTTTCTTTGTTCGAGTCGTTTGTGCGGATGGTGATATTGTACAGGTGCCATATCTTTTTTACGGTATCATAAGCCACATGGTCGGCCATCAGTTTTTCTTTTAGCAGTATACCGTCTATCTTCTCCTCGGTAAAGTGGTTTCCTGTATGGTTGCTGTAACTATAGTTTTGCAGGTACACATAAGTGCCCTTCGATATGCCCAGGTGCATATTGTCCGCTGCATAAGCAAAGTTGCCCGAGTTGATATATTTATCCTCAAAGGCAATGCGCTGTTTATTGGCGTTGGGGATGATCCAGTGGTTGGCCACTAAAGAGACAACGCACAGGAATGCGGCCCCTATAATGTAAGGTTTCAGAAAACGCTGGAAAGACACCCCTGAGGAAAGAATGGCTATTATTTCTGATTTATAAGCAATCTTGGAGGTGAAAAAAATGGTAGCAATAAATATGAACAGTGGGAACAGTAGGGCGGTAATGTGCGGTACAAAATTCTTGTAGTAGTTTAGTACGGTGGTCATAGCTACCTTCTTTTCTACGATATTGTCCACCTTTTCAGAGTAATCAATCACACAGGAGATTATGGCAAGCACCATAATGGCGAAGAAGAAAGTGCTGAAAAACTTACCGATGAGGTATATATCCAGTTTCTTCAGTCCTACAGGCCGCAACAATCTGAACAGGAGCTTTGTTTTGCCCTGGTTAGTATGTTTGGTTATATCCGGTGCGCCTGTTGACAATTTTTTTTGACTTTTACTTTCTAAGAGGAAGCCCGCTGTCGCGAGCAAGGGGATTTACAATCTTTGTTTCAGTATCGGTATCATTTCGTTTTTCCAGGCATAGTAGTCGCCGGCTATTATATGTTTTCGGGCTTCTTTCACCAAAAATAGGTAAAAAGCAAGGTTATGGATACTGGCAATTGTTAAACCTAAGAATTCACCTGCCACAAAAAGGTGCCTTAAATAAGCCTTTGTATAAAACCGGCTCGTGGGGCACTCAATGCCATCATCCAAAATGCTGAAGTCATTTTCCCACTTTTTATTCTTGATATTGATAACCCCTTTGGTAGTGAAGAGCATACCATTCCTGCCATTGCGGGTAGGCATTACACAATCAAACATGTCTATACCCAGCGATATGTTCTCCAGTATGTTCCACGGTGTGCCTACGCCCATCAGGTAGCGTGGTTTATCTTCCGGCAGGAATTCGCAGCAGTGAGCGCACATCTCATACATCATCTCTTCCGGCTCGCCTACCGACAGCCCGCCTATTGCGTTGCCGTCACACTCCATGCCCGCCACAAACTCCGCTGATGCCTGCCTGAGGTCTTTATAGGTGCTGCCCTGCACTATGGGGAACAACGATTGCCCGTAGCCATATTTAGGTTCCGTTTCGCCCATATGTTTCACACACCTCGCAAGCCATCGGTGGGTCAGTTCCATTGATGTTTTGGCATAAGCATATTCCGAAGGGTAGGGAGGGCACTCATCAAAGGCCATGATAATATCTGCGCCTATGCTGCGTTGGGTATCTATTACATTCTCAGGTGTGAACAAATGTCTTGAGCCGTCTATATGAGACTGGAATACTACGCCCTCTTCCTTTATCTTCCTGTTGGCCGCCAGCGAAAAGACCTGGTAGCCGCCACTATCGGTAAGTATCGGCCTGTCCCATCCATTGAATTTATGCAGGCCGCCCGCCTGTTCTATTATGTTAGTTCCGGGGCGCAGGTACAGGTGGTATGTATTACCCAGTATTATCTGCGCGTTTATTTCTTCCTTTAGCTGTTGCTGTGTCACGGCCTTCACGCTGCCCACAGTGCCTACCGGCATAAAAATAGGTGTCTCTATCACGCCATGATCGGTAGTGATGCTGCCGGCACGGGCAGATGAGTTGGGGTCTTTTGCTGTGAGCTCGAATGTCAAACGGATGAATTAAGGACTGGCAAAGGTATGCAGGTAAATCTAAAATGGGCTATCAAAATCCCTCATACTCACAAATGATAAATCCCTTGCTGATAAAATTGGTTGGTCAATACCCCAGTCGAACCCTATACTGTCATATCCGATTCCGGTATCGTGTGCTTTATCATATTCCGATGATACGAGGTAGTAGGTGAGTGCGCCATCTGTCAGCGACTTGAAGCCATGCGCAAAACCTTCGGGTATGTATATCGCCTTCTTATTCTCTGCCGATAGCTCATGTGCCTGGCATTGCAGGTAAGTAGGCGAGTCTTTACGCAGGTCCACAACGACATCCAGTATGGCACCCACAGGGCAAAACACTACTTTGCTATGCTCGTGGGGTGGCAACTGAAAGTGCATGCCTCGAATCACATCCTTTTTGGAAAAGGAAAAATAGCTTTCGCGTAGTGTGAAAGTTATGCCCGCATTCGCCAGTTGTGTTTCGCTGAACGATTTCACAAACCCGCCTCTCGCATCTTCCGATGAAGGCATTGTGAACAGGTATGCGTCGTTGATTATTTTATTTGCTACCACAAATTGAATGTTTAAAACACAGGCATTTTCAAATTGTCAAATCATCAAATTTCCAAATTAACCAAAATATTTCTCTATCTGGCTGATGCACTTCTCGTGCGCTGCACGGTGCTTATCGGCATACCATTCTGCGGTCCATTGTATAGCCGTGTGTGCGTTCATGTGCGATTTCCAGCCCATATGCTCTTGCGCCCTGCTGCTGTCCAGCAGTAGTAGTTTTGCCTCATGTGGTGCGTTTTCCTGGGGAATGGTTTGATGGCTGCCTGTCCCATAGCTTGCTATAAAAGTTTTGGTCAGGTCCTCCACCGTCAGCATATCCTCGGGGTTAGGGCCAAAGTTGTAGGCGGTGCTATATTTTATCGGGTCTTCCGTCATTTTTGCGCCCAGCAGCAGGTAAGCGCCCACTGGTTCCAGCACATGCTGCCATGGCCGCACGGAATTGGGGTTGCGTAGGCCTACTGTTTCACCAAATGTTATAGCCCGAACAATATCAGGTATGATACGGTCGTCAGAGTAATCGCCGCCACCTATCACATTACCTGCACGTGCCGCTGCTATTGCCTTCTTATGTTTTGAATGGTCTTTGGGATTAAAGAACGACCGCCGGTATGAGTCTATTACAATCTCCGCGGCAGCCTTGCTGGCAGAGTAGGGGTCATACCCGCCCAGTTTATCATCTTCTTTAAATGGTTCGCCACGTTCAGGGTTGTCATACACCTTGTCTGTGGTTATCATCACTCCTATGGCAGGTTCTTCCAGCACGCGCATCGCGTCCAGCACATGGGCCGTTCCCTGCGCATTTACCAGAAAGGTGTAAGATGGCAGGTCATAGCCCCGGCGCACCAATGCCTGTGCACCCAGATGAAACACAAAGTCGGGCTGGAAACGGCCCATCTCTGTCTGTAGTTTCTGCTTGTCGCAAATATCTGCTATCTCACTACTGTAGCAGAGTTTATCGCCATTTATCTGGTGATACAAATCGTTGCTTTTCTCAGGTGCCAGCGAATAGCCTTTTACGTTTGCTCCAAGCCAATGCAGTATTTGCAGCATCCATGCACCTTTAAAGCCTGTGTGGCCGGTAAGGAACACCCGCTTGCCATTATATATCGAACGCAGGTAATCAGCGCTTACCACTTTTTCCATAAAGGTTCTGTTTGCCACATGTTCTCTAATTCTTCTTTATCGCGCAGGGTGTCCATGCATTTCCAGAAGCTGTGATGCTTGTATGCTGATATTTGCTTATTGCGTGCCAGGTCGTCCATAGGCTGGCGCTCCCACATTATGTCGTCAGCGTCATCACGCAGGTAGTCTTTAATGCCGGGTTCCAGCACAAAAAAACCTCCGTTTATCCATGTGCCTGAATCCGGCGGCTTTTCTTCAAACCCTTCTATCATGCCGCTGTCCTCCATCTTTATCACACCGAAACGGCTGGTGGCCTGTATAGCGGTCATGGTACATATTTTGCCACTGGCTTCATGGTGTTTCAGCAGGTCGTCTATGTTCACGTCGCTTACACCATCGCCATAAGTAAGCATAAACCGTTCATTGCCCACATACGGCAATACACGCTTCAGCCTGCCGGCAGTCATGGTATCCACTCCTGTATCTATCAGCGATATTTTAAAAGGCTCCGCGCTCGTCCGGTGTACTTCCAGTGAGTTGTTCGATAGGTCGACGGTTATGTCCGCATTGTGCAGGAAATAATTGGCGAAATACTCCTTGATGACGTGTGCCTTATATCCAAGGCATATAATGAATTCCGTATGGCCATAAGCAGCGTATATCTTCATTATGTGCCATAAAATAGGTTTACCGCCTATCTCTATCATAGGTTTGGGGCGAAGCGAGGACTCCTCCGATATGCGGGTTCCCCTGCCACCTGCAAAAATGACTACTTTCATAGAGGCAAATATAATAGATAAACACCAAAGGGCTAAAGCCGTAATTTGTTTATGGGTTAATTGATGTGAATTTCCGAAAAGATTTCCTTTTGCGCATTACTTTACGGTGCCAATATTTGCACAAAAATGCCCGGGTTACGGCCCGGGCATTTTAATCTTATTTTCCCACAGGGTCTCGTATCACGACATCAATCTGAAAGAATTATTATTGTTCGATTGGAACAGATGCTCCAGGTGACCGCGCTGGCCGCCTATTATCACCGGTTCATTGCTGCGTATCAGTTCTATAGAAAAGTCATCGCTCAATGTCACGCCCCTGAACACAATCTGTTTATAAGGCAGGAATGACTCATGGAATGGCTTTACAATGATGCAGTATTTAGGTGCATGTTCGCGCTGCGTCCTTTTTGTTATCTCTTTCGGCGATTTTATCAGCACGTCTATTGGTGCATTACGCTTGCATTCAGATTTGCGGGTAACCAGTTCCATAAAACATATTTTATTCCGGTTATTAATTATTGTTTTATTTCTACGCTTTTGTGAAATTAATCATTAACTTCTAAATAACAAAATTAAAGGTTAATTGTTAACAAATAAATTTATTTATAACCTAAAAAGGTTCTCTGCATTTGTGCCGATTGATACGAGTGCTAATAACTATTAGTTAAAGCCATTTTCTGTTGTTTTTCGGCATATGTTTTGCAATAAATATTTAGCTTATCTTTAAGCCATTATTTTTGCCTTTGCAGGTTTAATTAAATCATCAATGCTATGAAAAAGTGCGTTTACTTAGTGCTTCTATCGGTGCTTGCAGCCTATAATGCTGGTGCCCAGCTTATGATACTTACCAGGGCCGGAAAAGGCGTAGAAGGTTATGCGGGCGATGGCAGCATGGCCGATACCTGTCAGATTCACTGGCCAGAAGATATAGCCGTGACAGATTCTAACGATATATACATAGCAGATGCCAATAATAACGTCATCCGCAAGATAGACCGTCATACAGGCATTATCACTACCGTAGCCGGCTCAGGCTACAGGGCAGGCACAGGCATGGGTGGCTACGGCGGCGATGGCGGCCCCGCCACCGCGGCGCGCTTGTGGTATCCGTCGGGTGTGGCAGTAGATCCTATAGGCAACTTATATATAGCTGACCAGCGCAACGACCGTATACGCAAAGTAGACACTTTCGGTGTTATCACCACCGTTGCCGGCACAGGCATTCCCGGTTATTTGAACAATGGAGGCCCGGCAACCAACGCCCAGTTATCTCACCCCACCCGTATTACACTAGATGCTTCCGGCAATTTGTTTGTTGCCGATTCCGGTAATAACCGCATACGTAAAATAAATGTTGCGGGTATAATAACCAGTGTGGCCGGCAATGGTATAAACGGGTTTAACGGAGATGGCGGTGCCGCCGTTTCTGCCGAGCTGAACACACCCATTGACCTGGATGTAGACGCAGCCGGAAACATGTACATAGCCGACTATGCCAACAACCGCATACGCAAGGTAGATGCGGCGGGAACTATCACCACCTATGCGGGCATCACCATTCCGGGATTCGCCGGCGATGGTGGCCCGGCCACTGCCGCCAATATTAGCCACCCGTCCGGAATAGCCGTAGATGCGGCAGGTAATGTCTTTTTCTCCGACCTGGCAAACTTCAGGGTGAGGAAAATAGACCCTACAGGTATCATTACCACCGTGGCCGGTAATGGCGATGCCGGATATAATGGCGACAATATACAAGCCACCAACGCCCGCCTGTGGTTTCCAGAAGGGATAACATTGGATAGGAGAGGGCAGCTGTACATATGCGACAAAGGCAACGACCGCATAAGGCTCGTGACCGGCGTGCTCGATATCAACAATATAAGCCATGAGCAGCTGTCGCTCAGCCTCTTCCCCAACCCTAATGACGGCGATTTTACGGTAAACTTTTCATCGCCCGTAGAGGAGCAGGTGCATATGGTGATAGCCAGCGTAACCGGGCAAAAGGTGCAGGACATTATGGCCACTGCCAACACCCCCACCGCCATCTCGCTGCGGGGCATGGCACCCGGCATGTACTACCTCTCTGCGGCCACCGCACATGGTGTGCTGAATGAGCGGATTTTAGTTGTAAATCATTAGTCGCAGGTGTTATTCTTCAGGCAAAAAAGTTAAAGCGCAATAATGCTAAGTTTTTTAAGTCGTAAACCTGTGCGCTTTTTTTAATATTCGGCACATTATTTGTTGCTTTATAAGAAAGCCTTTTTATGACATATAAATTCATCATTACCCTGCTCGTAATGTCTATACCCTTTACTATTTTTTCGGGCTGTAAAAAAAGCAAAAGCACCCCATCCCCATCTTCGGTTCCCATGGCCACTTATACATCGGCAATGGGCGGAGTCAGGAACTGGCACGGCAGCTATTACTATTATCATTATTTCAATCCCTCAGTTTTCCCGGGGGCTACTAACATTGATACATTCTATTATTATCCCGATACATCATTTGCCGTGACCGTGGTGGACGACAGTACCATCCAGGTCTTTGGCAATACATACGGGCATTTTCTTACGGATTCTGTAAAGCAGATCCACTATTTCGGTACCGCATGGACATACTTCAAGTATGAATCGGGAAGAGGCGTTGCGTATTTTTACGATAAAGACAGCATAGCTATTGTAAAAGGCGATAAACACGCTACCAACGATATCTATCTCATAAAAGACCTTCGTTATACTTTTTGATATTTGCTTACTTGAATTTTGTAATATCCAGCATCCCCTCTCCGCCACCACTACACACGGCGTGCTGAATGAATGGGTGGCGTTGAGGTAGGGTAGTTTTGGCCTAGTCCATTATTCTTCCTGTTTCAGCGGCTAAATATTACCATTGGGCTATTGTTTTAGCACCTATATACATATAAGCAACCCTTTTTTTATATTTGCTGTACATACACGTATGAAGCTACATATACTTGCCATTGCCGCACATCCCGATGATATTGAATTAAGCTGCGCCGGCACGCTGATGAAACATATAGACGCCGGCCAGGACGTAGGAATTCTCGATCTTACGCAAGGAGAGCTGGGCACACGCGGCAGCGTGGCCCTGCGCTATAAAGAGGCAGAAATTGCTGCGCAGGTAATGGGCGTGAAAGTGCGCTTGAATGCCCGCATGGCCGATGGTTTTTTTAAGAACGATGAAGCGCATCAGAGGCAGCTCATCACCTATATTCGCCATTTTCGCCCAGATATTGTCATTGGCAATTCACTAAGCGACCGCCACCCCGATCACGGCAGGGCAGGCAAACTTATTGCCGATGCCTGTTTCTTTGCCGGCCTCCGCAAGATAGAAACACAGTGGGAGGGAGTGGTGCAGCAGCCCTGGCGGCCCAAGCGGGTGTATCATTACATACAGGACAGGATGCTCCAGCCCGATTTCATTGTGGATATTACCACCACCTTTGATCGAAAAATGGAGGCCATATTGAGCTACAAAAGCCAGTTTCACGACCCCGCCTCCGATGAGCCGGACACATACATATCTTCCGGTAAATTTGTAGAGCAAATCAGGTATAAGGATGCGCTCTATGGCAAGCGCATAGGCACTGATTATGGCGAGGGCTTTACCACCGAGAACATTCCCGGTATCAGCGACCTCGACTCCCTAGTCCTTCCGGAAATTGCTTAACCATTTAACAATATTTTTGCAAATTGCACGTTTAATGATAACGGCATACATTTTGCTTTAAAAGTTGAAGTCAGCTTCATAAACCCCATCACGGAAAAAGGCATATATATGATAAAGATATCCGCAGTCATCATCACCCACAACGAAGAGCAGAATATTGCAAAATGCATAGAATCGGTAAAAGATGTAGTGGATGAGATTGTGGTAGTGGACAGCTATTCGGACGATAAAACAGCCGATGTAGCCTCAGCTTACGGGGCAAAAATATTTTACCATCATTTCAACGATTTCGGCGACCAGAAGGCATTTGCTATAGCCCAGGCCACATACGACTGGGTGTTTTCCATAGATGCAGACGAGGTGCTGTCACCTGAACTCCAGGCCAGCATTCGCGCTGAAAAAAATGATCCTCGTTTTGATGGCTATAACATAAACATCCTTGCCAATTACTGCGGCAAATGGATACGGCACTGCGGCTGGTACCCACAGCCAAAGTTGCGCATGTTTAACAGGCATAAATGCAGCATCAATTCTAATAAAGTACATGAGAGCATTGTGGCCAACGATAAGAAGGTAAAAGTGGGCTTCCTCGATGGCAACATACTGCACTATAGCTACAAGAGCATATCTGACCACACTAAAAAGATAGAATTGTACTCTGAGCTGGCCGCCCGCAACGCCATAGACAGGGGAGAGAAGATGTTCCTCCTCAAAATATTGCTCGGCCCCACCTGGAAGTTTATTTATAATTTCATTCTCAGGGGCGGCTTCCTGGATGGATACCTCGGTTATGTGATTTGTAAGAATATAGCATACGCAGGCTTTATAAAGTATGTGAAGATCAAGCTGTATTCACAAAATCACGGGAAAATGATGGATAACTTCCAGGTTTCAAAGTAATTTTACCGGATGGATCTCAGTTGGCTGTTACCGGAAGGGAAGGGTGTGCCTGTACTTATGTACCACAAGGTATGGTCCGGCATCTGCGACCACCTCACCATTACCCCCGAAAGATTGCGCGAACAGTGGGAATACCTTAAAAATGCGGGTTTTCATACACTCTCTTTGCTCGACTACCTGGCTATTGCCGCCGGCACTAAACCCAAGCCTGACAAAGCCATTTTAATCACCTTTGACGATGGCTATGTAAATAACCTCACCTACGCCTATCCGCTGCTGCAGGAACTGGGCTGGCAGGCTACTTTCTTTATTATCGGCGCCACCCTAAATAATACATACCGGGATATGGGCCATGGCCCCGACCTGAAAATGACTTTGGAACAACTTCGAATGCTCGACACCGCTGTAGTACAACTGGCTATGCACGGCTACCACCACCTGAATATGGCCGATGTGCCTGTTGATGATTCTCTTCAGGAACTGCAGGAAGCAACCGCGGTCTTCAAAAGGGCGGGGCTGTCATACCATATGGTGTGGGCCTACGCTTATGGCGGTCGCCCCCGCAGTAGCCATCAGCTTGCCCTGCTGAAACAAAGGATGAAGGAGGAGGGCATCACCGCCGCCTTCCGCATTGGCAACCGGGTGAGCCAAGTGCCCGCTCTTGACCCCTACGAGCTCACCCGAATAGATATAAAAGGCACAGATACATTAAAAGAGCTCGGGATAAAGCTCCGGAAGGGGAAAATGAAGCCATTTTAGTACCTTTGGCCTCCCGAAAAGGCCATAGACTGTAATAATTCAGAATATTTTTCAGAAATATTTTGCTATTCCATAAAAAATCAAGACCTTTGCAATCCCAAAAAAATCATAATCATGGCTCGCGTTTGTCAGGTAACAGGTAGAAAACCAGTGGTAGGCCACAAAGTATCGTTCTCTAACAAGAAAAAATTACGCCGTTTTCTGCCTAATCTGCAGACAAAGCGTTTTTATCTTGCAGAGGAAGACAGGTGGATTACCCTGAAATTATCTACCGATGCTATCCGTACTATTAATAAGAACGGATTGCTCGCAACAGTAAAAGAACTCCGCGCAAAAGGGGTAACAGTGTAATAAGTAAGTAATTAATAAAATATTCAGCAATGGCTAAAAAAGGAAATCGCGTTCAGGTTATAATGGAATGCACCGAGCATAAAAACAGTGGCTTGGCGGGTACCAGCCGTTATATCACTACCAAGAATAAAAAGACCACTACCGAGCGCCTCGAGTTGAAGAAGTACAACCCGATAATGAAAAAAGTAACAGTTCACAAAGAGATCAAATAATCTACTAAATATATAAGCGATGGCAAAAGCAGCTAAGACCGCGATTAAAAAAGACCCCAAGCTGGCAGCAGAAGCAAAGAATTACACTAAAGTAATCAAGGCCGTACGCAGTCCAAAGACCGGCGCATATACCTTCAAAGAGGGTATGGTGCATAAAGATAAAGTAAAAGACTTTTTAGCAAATACCAAGTAACACAGCCGCCCCTTTAGGCCTAAGCACTACACCAAATCCTTAGGACTTATAAACATATGGAAATAGCCCCCGGTACCCGGGGGCTTAATTTTTTCTATTTGTTCATGAACTCCGCTATCAGCGAATGAAAATGATGCGTGCCCTGCTCCCGCGTCACTGAATACCGGCCATGACTGTAAAACCGCGACCTGATGCCTTTCTGCACCTGCTCCACTATTTCTTCATCCTCCAGCTCCACGGTATCCAGACCGCTGCCGGCCCCTGTTTCCAGTTTCGAAGGGTCAGATACATAGGTGAGGAAGGATACCTTGCATGTGCTCACGCCTGTTGGCTGCACTATATTCACCGACAAGCCCCAGGGGTAAAAATTGAACATCATATTCGGGAATACCCAGAAGTAGTAGGCAGCTACATCCTTGCCATAGTCGGGTGATGAGGCGGGCAGATTGAAGCACACATCGCCCTTCTTGCCTATGCCCAGTTGCAGGTTAGAGTAGCGAAATAATTCCGTGGTGTATTCTCCAAAATCCAGCACTTGGTTCAGTCCTGCGTGTACAAACGGGATATGAAATCCCTCTAAGTAGTTCTCGCAATATAGTGCCCAGTTGGCCTTTACATGATAGTCTTTCGACAGGTCTTTTCTAAATTCCAGCTTGTCCACCGGGAACCAAGGTATCCGCGCCATCATTTCTCCCAGCGCCTCTTCTGCTTTATATCCCGGAGATAGTGACGTGAACAGCAGCTTGCCCCAGTTGAACAGTGGCAGCCGGTGCAGGTCGTCGGCGGGGGTGGGGAAGTCCTTTACTTCTTTAAACTCCGGCATGGAGGCAAAACGGCCGTCGAGCGCGAAGGTGCGCCCGTGGTAGCCGCAGCGCAGGTGTGGCTGCCTGCAGGGTGCCGTCACCACCAGGTTGCCGCGGTGCGTGCACACATTGCTCAGGCAATGCAGCGTTTGGTCATTGTCTTTCACCAGCACCAGGGGCTCGTCCAGGTATTGCTCCAGCAGCACGAAAGGGTGGGCCGAGCCTGCCTCCGGCACCAGCGATGCATCGCCCACAAACTGCCACGACGTTGCAAATATTTTTTCCTTCGATGCTTCATAGAGCACCGGGCTGGTGTAGTATTCCGTGGCCAGGGTACGGGCGCGGGCTATATCCGGGTCAATGTCAAGATTGGCCATGAGTGCATATTTAAAGGGTAAGATAAGCAATATAAAATACGGTGCAGGCCCGCATTCATATGAGCGTAAAAAAAGAGTGAGGCAACGGCAAATTTTTTCAAAAATGGTTTTGCAAAAAAGAAAAGGTTGCTTACCTTTGCAGTCCTCTAAACAAGGAAGGGAGCATAGCTCAGCTGGTTCAGAGCATCTGCCTTACAAGCAGAGGGTCCGCGGTTCGATCCCGTGTGCTCCCACAGACAAAGTGTTGAAAGTCGCTCCCAGAGCGACTTTCACGCTTTTAGCCCCCTGTCTGGTGGCAGATTAGGTGGCAGTTCTGAAAGTTCTTTTTTGTCATTTTCTAATGAGTTTAGATTTTTTATGAACCCTTCAATCTTAGCCATCATGCTATAATTGATAGAGTGAGAAGTCCTTTTCCGCCCGCCTTTTATGTCTTTCCTGATAATGATATTCAATTTGGTCAGTTGTTTCAGTATTTGAACCATGTGGGACTGGTCAAGCGAATATGGGTTTCTAATTGGTGGCATACCCTTTATTTGCGGTAGAAATCTTACGACACTACCATCCATAGATTTTATTAGTTGCCTACATTTAGGGCTCATAAGTGCATTGATAATGTTATCGGCTACTTTGACATTATCGTAATTAATTTCAGTTTGTTCGTGCATCATAAGTTAAGATAGATATGCGGATAATAAAAAAGGGGTAACAAAGTTACCCCAGTATTATTTGAAAATTACCGTTATTTTCTGTCCTCCCATTGCTTTTTCAATAATGTGGCATGTTCCTGCGAAGATGCTTTAATATAGGTCATAAATGATTTTTGAGTTTCATGACCACTGATTGCCATTATTGTTAATAGAGGGGTTTTATTAAGATACTCATTCGTACAAAACGACCTTCGTGCCGTATGTGATTGTAGTAACTGCCATTTCTTAAAAGTCGTTTTACTAACTTTATATTCCTTGGTAATCTTCTTTACAAATTCAGTATTGAGAGCCGGAATTTTCTTGCCTATCTCTTTAAGATACCTGTTAAAGACCTGATTTGGTGGGCACTTGGGTAATCCGTTCGGGTACTTCAATAATATTTGCTTTACAATCGGATGTACCGGAATAGTTACATCCCTTAATGTTTTTCGCTGACATACATAAATATAACCGTTGTTTATGTTTGCCAGTCGTAACCTTGAATAATCACAAAACCGCAGCCCGGTTTTACAGCCAATAACAAAGAGGTCCCTTACCGTTTCATATAGGTCGGTTTCAAATTCGGTTATCTTCATCATTTCATCAATCTCCTTTTCAGTAAGGTAGATATTATCACTTTTTTCACGCCTTATATCAAATTTTATATCCGACATTACTTTACCGTCTATTACTTTTTTATCTACGGCATAGGTAAATAGCAGTTTAAATACCGTCAAATACTTTGCACTTCCATTAAATGATAGTTTTTTGGTTACATTCAGGTATTTTGTAAAAGCATTTATCAAATCTTGGCTAATGTCCGTCATGTCATATTCCTTTTTCTTAAAGGTCTCAAACTCCTTAAAATGGTTTTGAGCCGATAAGTAGGGCTTTATGCTGTCAAGTTGTAACCTTGTTTTTTTAGGGCTTAACCTTTCTCCGGACTTGCTGTGGTCAATCAGGGTTTGGAAAAAATCCCGTATCAAAACCGGAGTATCTTCAATATCAGGTTTAGCCTGTTTAGTGGTTTCATAGATTGCCTGTTTCAGTTTTTTCGGCGGAATGATACCTTTAAATGTGCTTTCCAATTTATCATAAACCTCAACATATAGTTTTTCCCTTTCTTCAAGTTTGCGCCTTATGGCGTTATTTTCAGGAATACGCTTTGGTTCATTTACATTCTTTTTGATAACCCATTTACTGGTGTCAATACTTTGCCCCGGAAATACTATTACTCTTTTGTTGTGATAGCATAGTGATGCGTAAATGGCGGTTTGTCCTTTCTTTTCAGGATTGCGTAAATAAAATTTCACTTTCATATTTTGGTCTTATTTAAAAATTTCAATAAATCACTTTCAAAAAACCTGTACTGCCCACCTATTATGGCAGCGGTAATTTTACCCTGCTTATGCCATCTGGTTATGGTGTTTGGCTTTACTCCCATATAATCCGCTGCTTCCTGACGGGTCATAAGTTTAGGAGTAACAGATACGGGGCTATGATAAGGACTTTTGGGTGAAAGTCCATCTGCGACTGCTTTTTTGATAAGATTATACAGTTCATCAGGGTCAATTAGAATAACTTGGGACATACAATACGGATTTTTTGAAGTGGTATAATTAGTGTTATTAATCTATGTGAATGTTATGCGGCTTTTTCCTCGGTATTGGCTAAATCAGTTATATCAATAGTCTGCGATGCCTTGGCATGATTGCGGAAAAATGCCATATCGCCGGGGTTAATATCTTTTTCAACGGCATCTAATCGTTTTACAGATACCTTACTGAATCGCTCCTCAATCTCATAACCGATATAATCCACGCCGAATAATAGGCATACTTCGCCCAGGCTACCAGTTCCAGAAAATGGGTCCAGCACAGTGTCGCCGGGTTTCGTTGTCGTAAGAATAGGTAACAGGCAAATAGAACTCGGAAATATTGCCGGATGATCCACGGTTGGGTCCAGTTTATGGAGTTTGGCACTATCGGCACCTGCGGACGAGGAAACAATAATGTCCTCAAATTCCTGCTGCTTAATGAAGTCCTTAAACTTCTTATAGGGCTTTGATAAACTATGTTCGCCAATATCAAAACCACCTCTCCTGTTCCTACGCTTAATCTTGTCTAACTTAATCTCTTTATCGCTATCGGCGTATTTGAACGGTTCATAATAATATTTATTAGGGTCCTTAACCAAGTGATATATTTTTTCGTAACTGGGCTGTAACCTGCGTTTTGTGGTATGTGGAATTGTATTGGTTTTACTCCAAATAATTTCATTAACGCAATGGAACCCGGCTTGGTCACATGCCGCTAATACCAATCTTGCTGAAATCAAATAGTTTTCCTTTTTTGAATAAGTGTCGCCTATATTCAGGAAAAATGAGCCTGTCGGTGATAATACCCGGTATATCTCCCTGAAATGGTTGGTCAGGTTTGCTATGTATTCAGCATAAGATTTTTCTAAACCAAGTTCGGGCTTACCGGATAGCCCATATTTCCTGACATTAAAATATGGGGTTGATGTCATGACCATTTGAATAGTATTGTCGGCTATTTCACCCGCCATATTCAAGGACGACTTGTTATAGATAGTATATTTACCAGTGCTTTTTTCTGCGGGGAAAACTCTACCGGAACCAATACCATCTTTTTCCTTTATCAGTTCCGGGTAGTTCTTTGCCAACTTAAATGCCCCGTTAATTGACATCTCACCTTTGACAACCTTTTCTACCAGCCCAAGGTCAGCCGCCGGGTACTTCCTTTCAAATTCCACTATGTGCATTAACCTTCGTAAAGTAGCGGCGGACATATCGTTGCCAATCATTTCGGCAGCGATTTCATAACGGTCTTTTCCTATTTTGCCGAATGTGTCATCGTCCGCTCCGGCAAGTAAATCACGCCTTTGACCCTGATTTTTACCAAGGGTGCCAAGTATGTACTCCACCTCATTAATTATTTCGGCAACCGTCTTTTTGCGCTGCATGTTGCTGTTAATGATAATATGCTCCGCCTGTGCCTCGGTAATGTCGTCCAATAGCACTTTAACCGGAATAGCAGTCCAGCCCAATTCCTTACAGGCTAACCACCTGCGCCTACCTGCTAAAATGCGGTGCCGCTTATCGGTTAGTATTAATTCAATCATACCATCTTTGGCTATGCTCTTTTTTAATGGCGCAATGCCCTTGACCTGATACATTTTTTCGGTAAAAGGGTGTGGTTGTAATTCGGTAATAGATACCGTTTGAGTTTTAAAATTTTGGTTCTTCATATATACTATATTTTAATGTTTTTTGTTTAGGCAATTCTTTCTCATTACGCTCCATGTCGTTTTTTTTGAAGCGCCGTGTTGAATAATGGTTGTAAAAAAGTTACGGCAATAGAAACCCGTTACGCTGTTAGGCGTTTTTTAAAATGGGCTGGCATGTAAAGGGGATTATTACGGTGGTAATGGTAGTAATGCGTGACAGGAAGTAGGTGTATTCATCATGAAATTTTTTAAAGTTTTGCTGATTTTTTGCTTCGGTTGATTATGACACAAAGGTACGAATAAAAACCGAACGCACAACAAAAAAATCATATATATTTTCACCCCTCACAATTTTAAATTTTCATCCATTTTAACCTTATCCAATTAACTTTTCCATGTTTGAATTATCCAGATAATCACATCCAATTAATCTTATCCAACTACATTTTCCACGCTTGAATTATCCAAGTTATTTTATCCACTTTTATTTATCCTGTAAATAAAACCTGATAACTGCTGAATTGTAAAATGGCAAAAAATGAGTTTTTGGTTTTAATATATAATCTAATCCGGTTCGGACTAAAAAATATAGAAATGAAATGAATTATGTATCAACAACCTTTAAGGAGTTTATCCGCAATAGGCTGAATGAAGAAATAAAAAAGCCAAAGGCTGAACTACCAGTATCAAATGAAACTAAACCCTATGATAGAGCATGGATATATGAGATGCAGGAAAAATTTAATGAAATATGGCAAGACTATGATGACTTATATAAATTACAATAACGAGGTGTATTATGATTTCAATACCCTGACAGAAATATTCCGGGTCCATCCTTCTTATTTAAAGAGGGCTATTAAGCAATATGGCTTTTCAAAGGACGACTATACCAAGTATAATAATAGGTATCTGTATAACGAGAATGCGGTAATTGACTTTATCGTATTTCTGGTAGCGGAAAGAGTAAAAACCGGCGCTGATTAATAGCGGTGGCGGTAAATAAAAATAATAACAAAAAAATGACCTATGATATAGATGAGGTGAATTGTCAAAGACAAAAAATCATTACCCTGCGTAAGAAATTAATCGCTGAAAAATGCCCGATTATGCGAAAGAAGTATGAAATGGAAATAAAGGTTTGCGAGTTAAAAATTATGATAGCCAAAATTGGTTAAGGTTTAGAACGCTCCCGCTGGTGCGGGTCGCTTCCGCAGTCAATTCCGTTACCATCATAAAATACATGCTATCACATGATAGTAAGTAATACCAGCGTAATAAACTTTCTATTTTTCAATAATATAAAAAACAAGAGGTTCATGTGGTTACAAGGGGGATAGCAACCCCCGTCCTCTTAAACAAAACCACTCAAAAATAAAACCACATAAATGAATAAACAATCCATCCTGGTCTCAATCCACCAATCAGTAAATAACATTAACTGGAAAACACCGAAGGAACGAGATAAAGCCCTACTCCTATGTTCGTATGTATTCAACCTATACACGAAGTATGGCTATAAATTCACAGACTATTTAAGCCTGTCAAGTAATTATTTTACCACGGTATTACCAAGCAAAAGAGATTATGTAATCAAAAAGAAATTAGAAGATAATGGCATTTTTGAAGTTGATGGCAGTTATAATGTCGCAAAGGGAATAGCCAAAGGTTACAGGTTTGGTAAAGAAATTTTCGGACAAACAACGGTATCAAGTTCAATAAATTCTTTTACATATTCAACTACGGCAACTATATCATATTTGTTCCCTCATTCAAATGACTTGTTTTTAAATGCCTTTTACGAGGGTATTTTAGACAGGCTAACCTTTGAGGATGGCATAGACGATTTGATAAATGAATTATCAGTAATTACCTTAACCGACCTTATCCTTAACGAAAATATACCTGACCAGTTCATTTATATTTTAAATGGCAATAGAAAAGAAAGGTACAGCAAAGAATATGCTATTGAACTGGCAAAGCATACCGGAAACGACCTGATACAATTTAAGGATAAATGCTACATAGACAAGCCCGGTTCCTTCATGGAAAATAAATCAAGGCAATTAAAAATTACCTATTGTCAAAATGTATTCAACATAAAGAACAAACTATTTTATTGTAGCCGTAACGATACCAATAACAGGTTAGATTATAACCTGACCGGGTTAAAGAAAGAGTTATTTGAAAAATTAAGGTTTGACGGTGAAAAATTAATTGAACTTGATATTGCTAATGCTCAATTTGCCATAGCAGCCCATTTAAACGCTACCATAGACGATAATTTTTCGGATCATGCTCAAACAGGCAAACTATATGGCTATATAGAAAATGAACTTAAATTAAGCACCGGAAGCGGTAAGCAATTAATGTTTAGAATTGCTTTTGATAAAGTGAAAACCATTACCGAATATCAAAATATAAGACACCTGTTTCCGAAGTTTATGAACTGGGCAGATAACTATAAAAATAACCATGGATATAAAATGTTCTCAAACCTGCTACAAAAGAAAGAAGCCGAAATAATGATTGACGGGCTGTTATATTTCTTGATTGAGAAAGGCTATGAAGTATTTACGATACATGATGCTATACGAGTTAAGCAATCGCAGGCAGACGAGGTAAAGGGTTTAGTAGAAGATTATTTTAGTGGCATAGGGTTTAAATGCTATGTTCGCAGGAAAGGTTTATGAAATTCAAAAATAAAAAGCACTCAAAACCATTAGCAGAGCCATTTTTAGCCATTCCAAGTTTATTTTAAAAAACTTACTATCACATGCGGGCAAGTTATTAAATTTAATTAATCATAATAATAACTTCCCCGCACATGAAAGCAAGTGATTTTTGAATAGCGAAAAATAAGCGATTTGGGCTTTGATGAGTGTATTTGTATCACTTTGCCCGGAGGAGCGACCAAAACGCATAAGAAATAGCAAGGAACGCATTTTCTAATGCTTTGAGAAAGATAACTACGGGCATACTATAAAAAAGCCGCCTCTAATTGACATCACCTTTGAGTGGCGGTCGGAACGCTGGATAGTTTTGACCTATAAGGGGTATAGGTCAAAAGGATTGATTTTCCTTGGCAATACGGTTATACCGCCTGACATTAGCCATCTAAAATCATGTAATATGGCAACGACAAAGAAGAAAAAAGAAACCGGAGCAAAGAAGCCTGCTACCGAAAAAAATGGCAAAATTGAAATGGTAGATATATTCTCAACAACATACGGCTACTATCGGTACTGGGTGAAAAATATACTGGCTGAGGGTGGTATATCTAAATTCAGGTTCGTCAAGGACGCTGATAGTTATAACGGCAAATTAGCTGTTGCCAAAACAGATGTTGATAAAGCAAAGAAGGTATTGGCTGACTATCAAAAGAAAAATCCTGATACGGTAACGATGTGGAAGTAGTCGGGCCCGGTTCGCAATAAAAAAAGCACTGTTTTTCAGTGCTTTTTTTATTGCCGATATTTCAACTACTCTTTCTGTAATTCCGCTTTTAACATCCATGCATCTGTTCTCATACCATTTTCAGCAGTATATGTCACACTGACAAAATCGCCTTTTTCTTCGGCTATTGCTACTTTCTGACCCTTAACCAAATACCCCTTTCTTTTAGTATTCAAATCAGCAGCGTCAAAGAAATATGCTTTATCTGCGGTAACCATTGCTGAATTATTATTTGGTGTAGATTGCTGTTGTGGTTGTTGTGCTGTGGCAGGTTGTGGCTCTATTGTTGGCGGCTGTTGTGACACTTGATTTTCCTTTACTGTATCAACTTTCTTTTCAGTGACCGGAACGCTCGGCGCTGCTACTGGTTGGCTATTTGGAGTTGTAGGTTGAGTATTAGCATTATTAGTTTGATTATCAAACTTGCTAAATTCTGCCATCATTTCAGCATGTGCTGCATGTTGTTCGTACTTTTTATAGCCCATTACCCCAAGACAAATAACAACTACTATTATAGCGATAAGATATACCGGGTTCATTTCTACAAAAAAAGCAAGGGTATTCTTTCCTTGTTTTCTATATTCATCAGCCCTTGCCTTTCGCCGTGCTGCATCTTTTTCCTCAACTTCCTGCCTGTGCTTTGCTTCCTCTAAATCAAGTTTTCTTTTTTCTACTTCTGCCTGTGCCTTTGCAGCTTCTGATTGAGCAATAACATGTGACATATCTACTGACGGGCCCGCTCCACTACCGCCGGAACTACCATGTCTGACGGACTGTATGCCGATTTGTACCAGGCGTTTGACTTCTTCGGCATCAGCCTTTTCAAAGCCCTCCGCTACGATGCTGTCCCAAGCCCAGCCAACTGTATGAAAGGTAATTTTTGAAAACCCAACCAAAGGGCTGTCAATTTTTATTGACGATATTTTATCATACCCTAATGATTGTTCTTTACCACTGAACAAATTTGGGACTTTAAGCGTAACGCCGAAGTCGTCTATATGTATCTCCGCCGGAAATAGCCTATTACCACCCGCAAGCCTATTGGCTGTGAACTGTTTCATAAATAATATATTTTGATTTGGGCCAAATATAAGGAACGATTTCAAAAATCAACGCATCCGTTGATTGATATTTTTTAGCGTATTGATACTATTGGCTAATGCCAATTACCAAAAAACAAAAAGATAAGTTGAAGACTTTGGGCGAAAAGGTCAAAAGTGTAAGGAAGCAAAAAGACCTTACATTAAAGGAATTGGCACATTCTATTGATAAAGACCCCCAGTCAATACACAGGTTAGAAAGCGGAGCAATTAACCCAAGTTATCTTTATTTACTTGAACTTTGTAAAGGTTTAGGCATTCAAATAACAGAACTCCTTGATGACCTAAATAAGTAAGGTCATAAAATCTCGCACAAAACGACAATAAACATATCCGTTGATTTTTTATTGGCTTACGATTTTTTTGTTTTAATATTATGGCAAATAAAACAACTGTCATGGAGCAAATAGATATAATCCGGAAAATACAGGAAATTAGTGTAAAGCATGAAAGCGGAAAACCAAATATAAAAATATCGGAATTGGCTGCCGAACTCAATATTACGGAACAATCGCTCATTCCTGTTATCAGGCATTTTAAAAATATGGCTTACATACAATATACAAGCCCTGCTGAAAAAGAAATAAAATTGACAGACATAGGCAAATTTGGTAAGTTTTAATTGTACCTGTAAAATTCAATTCTATGATAAAAGTGATTGTAGTACCTGAAACTGAAAACTTCAAACTTGATGTTTCGCATGGGGAGGAAATTTGGATTAATTCAAACCTCGGTGTCCCGAACCTTGACGGACATAATGCAAAATATATCGCTCCATGCTGGATAACTGAAAACTTTTGTGGCGTTAATCGTATTTACCATATCGGTGACACTCGTCCAGATAAAGAAGCATATACAATCTATCTGGGTAACTCATTTGTTTTACCACGGATATGGAATAATATGGGGCAATCCAGACGATTTGAATACCATGATTTAAGTGTATTTGGAATGCGTGAATTACAGAATGGAATATTAGTGCCAATTTAATGGAGTATCAAAATAATTGTCAGATAAATGAATAAATCAATGCTAAATAAAATTGTAGTAAATACCGCTTTTCTTTATTTGCCCCTTTGTTCGTTGGCGCAAACTGATATTAATAATTATAAGCAAAATGCAACTGAAATTACGGGCAGGCATGTCACGCAAGAGTTTGAGCAAGACCAGAACCAAGAAAAAAACTTAATAAGTGTATTGAATTTAGATGTCATTTCTTACTATGGGCTGTCCGAACGATACAGCACCCCCCTTCAAAAGGAAGTTTTCAAAAAAACTAATGACTATAAAGAAAAAGAACAAGAACTCAAAAAAATAAAGCAAGACCTATTATCAAAACCTCATTACATAGATTTTGAAATGACCTATTATGAACAACATAATTTGGAGTATAATACAACTACTCATTCTTTTGATTTTGATGTGGACATGACCCTTTCTAAATTTTATAATCAAAACTATATTCAACTTGGGTCAATCGTTTTTGCGAAGCCACAAGATGTAATTATTAAGAATAGGCAATATGAAGCCGGAGGGTTAGACCAAGTCAGGCAAACCACTGGTTTAATAGTATCAGACGCAGATAAGGCATTAAGAATTGAAAACAACAGAGAACATTTAAGAGTGCTATTCTTATTTCATTTTACAGGGGTCAAGCCATTTAAAAATAATGTTATCGGCTTTGAGTTTTTAGACTATTTCATGACGACAAAACTTGACAAGATTATATTATATAATATTGCCGATGGCGAAGTCTATAAAATATACTCTCCGGCTATTATTAAGAAAAAATAGATAAATTACCTTTTAAAACGGTTATAAAATGGATGCTTTTGAGCAATTAGTAGGGCAGCTTTTAGATGCGGACAAATACTGGGTTAAGCACTCGGTTAAGATTGAATTGACGAAAGATGAAAAGAAGAAAATTAATAAACCAACCGCTCCACGACCGGAGATTGATATTATTGCCATGGATATTGCGACAAATACGGTTTATCTTTTGGAAATTAAATCGTATTTAGATAGTCTTGGCGTGATATATGAGGAAGTTATAAAAGAAACAGAAATTCAGGAGGGCGGCTATAAATTATTGACTTCTGAAAATTACCGAACCGTATTGACAGAACGCCTAAAAACAGATTGGGTAGCCAAGGGGTTTATAAATGCTTCAACGCTGTTTTCTTATGGCTTGATTGCCGGAAATGTTTATAATAGTAAAGAAGCCGACCTTGAAGCCTATTGTAAATCTAAAAACTGGCTGTTTTGGGGCCCGACCATTATCAAAAAGAAATTGGAACAGTTATCGGGTAATGGCTACGAGAATAATGCAGTTACAATCGCAGCAAAACTATTATTGAGAACATAATTAATTTTGCTTCATTAATTTCTTAATCTTTGATACTGTATTTATGTGAAGGTCGGCAAGTTTCGCTGCTTCGCCTACCTTATAGCCCTTAACCAAATAGTCATGTGCTTTCTTATTCTTTTCCTTTGATAGGAAATCTAATAATGTTTCGTTGCTACCTTTTTTACGCCCGGTATAGGTTCCTTTCAACTTTGCTATCCTGATACCCTCTATTTGTCTTTCTTTGATTTGAACCCGCTCCATTTCACCGACAATACCCAGTATTGAAATCATCATTTTTGATATAGGGTTTTCTTTGCCGCTTGCGTCCAGAGTAGTTAAGCCCTGACTAACAAATATGATATTGATTTTCTTTTCAACGAAATAATGAATAGTATTTATAATATCTCGTAAATCTCTACCAAGGCGGTCTATCTGCCAAACTGATAAAGAGGTTAATATACCTTCATCAACCAGTTTCTTTATTTCTACTCCGCCTGGACGCTCAAAGAAAGGAATAGCGCCGGAGCATTTGTCCTCAATCACTAATTTATAATCTTTCTCGGAAACCCTTTGGCGGTCAGTCTTTTGGTCTAATGTTGATACCCTGCAGTATAATACTTTCATATTTTCACATTTTTAGAGTGGTTGCTATTATACCCCAAATTTCAGGAGGAAACCCCGTATTTCGGAATAAAATCAAGGTTTTTTTGAAAATATTTGTCCACAAAAAAACCTCTACTCTAAAAAACAGGGATTTTAAGGCATCAAAGATTAAGATAATAAAACAGGGTGGCTAATCAACAGAGGTGTTTCAACAGCATTTGTTCCCCATCTGTATGGGAGGACATTTTATCGTGCCATAACTACAAAATACGCAGCAATCCCCCTGTAAAGGTTTTAATCTTGTATGGCAATTCTCACATTCATAAAAGTATTGGCACGCATCAGTTGGCATTGTTTCCTCTTTTTTATGCCCACAATTCGGGCAGGTGATAGTAGAATTTAATTGTATTTCCATACGATTATGTAGTTTGTTTCTGTAATAGTTAATACCAGCAGAAATAAGAAGACCAAACATGCCTATATATAAAAGCCAGATCCAATTATCCGTATTGACAAAATAGTAGCCATAAAATATTGATAATGCACTTGGAACAGCAACTAATAATGGATACCAACACCTATGTTTTCTATATGATAGATATGTTCCAATTAATGAGAGTATTACAAGCCCTTGAAAAACCCACATAGTCCATCCTCCAAATAATTCAAAACTTCCAAACCCCATTGCCGCCAATATAAAACCAAATAGTGGGAAGCAACATGGGGAGGCAAGGGCTGTAATGAATAGACCAATCGTGCTTATTCTATCAATCTGTAATCTTGCCATTATCACCGCAAATGTAGGTATAAAGTAGAAACGGCTTATCAATTTAACAACCAAATCAGTGGGAGTGGTGGCAGAAAGGTGGCAGTTTTCTTGAATGCGTATGAATAAGAACAAACATTATGGTATATTTCAATTTTCATGTATGACTTTCGGATATTCGCTCTTATGCGTTCTTGGCTTATCATATATCATTTTTAATAGTCCGTGTGCTCCCACAGAATAGCCTCGCAATTTGCGGGGTTATTTTTTTTTCGTGATGTTTGGATTATACCTAATTTCCGTACCTTGATGAGTGTGATATCCTGAAAAGGAGATTTGCCTTAGACAAAAAAACGCTCAAGCCGGATGAAAAAAGTTCTTCTGTTAATTTGCTGCATACTGCTCGTTATGGCCATTGGCGGCATCTCCGGTTTTGCTACCGCCGATGGTGTAAATGGTTGGTACCGCACACTAAACAAGCCTTCTTTTAACCCACCCAATTACCTGTTTGGGCCGGTATGGTCATTGCTCTATTTGCTCATGGGTGTATCGCTGTTTTTAATTTTAAGGTCGCCAAAGTCACCGGCACGGAGCAAGGCTATAGCTATCTTTTCAAGCCAGTTAGCGCTCAATTTTCTGTGGAGCATTATCTTCTTTAAGTTCCATTATCCCGGGCTTGCCCTGGCCGAGATTATACTCATGTGGGCCATGATCCTTTGGATGATCATATCATTCTACCGCATCAATAAAACGGCAGCACTCATTCAGTTACCCTACATAGCATGGGTGTCGTTTGCCAGCATCCTAAATGCGGCCATTTTCTACCTCAACTGATCAATACACCAGAAAAAAGGTAAGTATAAACCACAGGCTACTCCGCCTTCATCAGCATCATCTCCTTAATATCGGCCATTATACGCTTGGCAATATTATTAGCGGTAGTTTCTGAGCCGCTTTCGGAATAGATACGGATAATAGGCTCTGTATTAGATGTACGTAGGTGTACCCAGTCATTGTCGAAATCTATGCGCAGGCCGTCTTCGGTGTTTATGGGCTGTTTCTTATACTTCTTCTTTATCTCGTTGAAGATGTTCTTCACATTCACATCCTCGCCAAGTTCTATTTTGTTCTTAGAGATGAAGTAGCTGGGGTACGTGCTGCGTAGGTTTTTTACAGTCTTTCCGCTCTTTGCCAGGTGGGTAAGGAACAGGGCTATGCCTATAAGCGCATCCCTGCCATAGTGCAGTTCGGGCACTATCACGCCGCCATTGCCTTCGCCACCTATCACTGCGTTCACCTCTTTCATTTTTCTCACCACATTCACCTCACCTACTGCACTGGGGAAGTATTCGCCGCCATGCTTTTCCGTCACATCGCGCAGGGCGCGGGTAGAGGAGAGGTTGGAAACAGTATTGCCCTTCTTATGCGAAAGGATATAATCGGCTATTGCCACCAGCGTATATTCCTCGCCAAACAGGCTGCCGTCTTCACACACAAAACAAAGCCTGTCCACATCAGGGTCAACGGCAATGCCCAGCGATGCGTTGTTCTTCTTTACAACAGAGCATAGTTCTCTCAGGTTTTCGGGCAATGGTTCGGGGTTGTGGGCAAAATGCCCGGTCACCTCTTCGTTAATCACTGTTATATCGGTAACGCCCAATGCACTCAGTAATGGCGGCACGGAAATGGCACCTGTAGAATTCACAGCATCAACCACCACCTTGAACTTCATTTTCTTAATAGCAGCCACATCTACAAGGGGGTGGGCGAGTATGCTGTCAATGTGTTTTTGAATATAAGAGTTGTCTTGTGTGAGGGAGCCTATCTTATTTATCTCGGCATATACAGGTTCGGTGTTCTCGGCGTAGTCCAGTATCCATTGTCCTTCAGCGGCATTCAGAAATTCCCCGTCCTTGTTCAGCAGTTTTAGTGCGTTCCATTCTTTGGGGTTATGGCTTGCAGTAAGTATAATGCCCCCGCCGGCATTTTCCATTTTCACCGCCATTTCCACAGTAGGGGTGGTGCTGTAGCCGAGGTCAACTACCTGGTAGCCCATGCCCTGTAATGTTGCTGCCACGAGGTCTCTTACCAGCCCGCCGGATATACGGCCATCACGGCCAATAATAATCTTTTTATTGGTGCCCTGGGTGGCTACCCATGCGCCATAAGCTGTAGTGAATTTTACGATGTCTATTGGTGTGAGGCTTTTTCCCGGTGTGCCGCCTATAGTTCCCCTGATGCCTGAAATTGATTTTATTAGCGCCATATACTTTGTTCTCGTGAGAAGGTTATTTTTTAGTGTTTCTGTGAGCGAAGCTATAAAAAGAATGACAATTATTGATGTTATGGTTTTTGCCTGCAGATTAAGAAAAACTTCCAATAGAAAAATATACTAAAACATGCAGAGAATGTTCTGCCGGTTATATGCAATAGTATCTGTGGCTGTTTTGTGTATATTTGTTTCTTCCCGATGGAAAGAGAACAATCCGGTATGCCGGTATTCAAAACATTGTCAGTCACGTATTACTACAGGGAGCCGCGCCCCACCGGACAGTCTATAGAAGGTATCTTCAGATTGGTGAGCGACTGCCTGAAGGAAAAAGTGACAATTAAGGATTTTTACTGCGAGGCCGGGAGGTCAAGAATGCAGAATACGCTGGCAGCAGGCAAATATGCCGGTGATGTGAATCATATAACGGGTGATGTGAATTTTCTGGCCTTGGGCCTGCGAGGCAAAAAAACAGTATTAACCATTCACGACCTTGGCTTTTACGAGAACCCCGTACACTCTAAACTGGTAAAATTTGTTTACCGTCTTTTTTGGTTCTCATTGCCATTAAAGTATGTAGATATTGTTACCGTGGTATCGGAGTTTACGAAACAGAAACTGATACAATATTTCAATTTCCCGGTGACGCGTATAAGGGTGGTGCACGACCCCGTGAAGCCCGTATTTAAGTTCGATGCAAAGGCGGCAATAGGGAACCCGGTGCGGGTGCTGATGATGGGAACCGGCAAGCACAAGAACCTTGACGGATTGATAGAGGCCGTGAAAGGAACAGAGTTTCATATTGATATTATCGGCTGGCCGTCGCAGGATGAGCTTGACAAAATGAACAGTTATGGTGTGCGGTATAAGGTATATAATAAGCTGTCGGATGATGAGGTGTATGAACGGTATAAGGCATGCGACATCATGTTTAATGCCTCTTTCTACGAAGGATTTGGGATGCCCATCATTGAAGCTCAGGCTGTAGGCCGCCCGGTTGTGACCAGCAGCATAGGCGCGATGAAAGAGGTTGGGGAAGGTTCTGCTATATTGGTGGACCCCTCGAGGCCGGAAGAAATAAGGGCAGCGCTCATGTCGCTCAGTAACAGGCAGTTATACGAAGAAATGGTGGTCAAAGGGCTGGCAAATGCAGCAAAATATGACCACCGTAAGATTGCGGAGCAGTACCTTGAGGTATATAAAGAACTGGCAGATAAGTAAAATATGGACTTTGTTTTCTGGCAAAATATTATCAGCATACATCAAAAGGCTTTCCTTGAAGCGCTTGTAAAGCAGCCGGGGGTGGGGAACGTGTTGTTGGTGGTGGAACATGAACTGACCCCGGCACGCAAAAGCATGGGTTGGGAAACGCCGGACATACAGGGCGTGGAGATTGTCATATCTCCATCTGAGAGCAGCATAAATGATATAGTGCAGGCTAATAAGGATGCTGTACATACTATGGGCGGCATCCGCATAGGCAATATGATAACCCGGGCTTTTGATGCCTGTATCAAATACAAATGCCGGACCGGGATAATGACAGAGCCCTACGACGACGCAGGGCTGAAAGGGAAATTGCGAACGGCAAAATACCGTTATTATAAATTGAGGTATTTCAAACAAATACAGTTTGTACTGGCCATAGGCAGGCAAGGGGTGAAACAGTATACTGATCTGGGTTACGACACAAAGCGGTTATTTCCGTGGGCTTATTTCATTACGTTGGAACAGAGGGAAACTGACGCAATTCCTTCAGGAGAGGTCAGGATGATTTATGCAGGCAGACTGGAGGAGCCGAAGGGTATCTACAGGTTCATTAAAGAACTTTGCGCAACTGGGTATAAGAACTTCAGGCTGGATATATACGGCACAGGGTCGGATGAAGAGAAGATAAGGCAACTGGCGCAGGAGAGCGAGTTAGCGGAGCATATTTCCATTACACCATTCATTAAATATGATGAACTGGTGAAGAAGTATAAAGCATATAACTGGGTGGTATTGCCAAGTACGCAAAAAGACGGCTGGGGGGTAATAGTAAGCGAAGGACTACTGAACGGCCTGAAGGCTATCTGCAGCCGTAAATGTGGCGTGAGCTGGGTGGTAAAAGATGGCCGGAATGGTGTTACTTTTGACTGGACGGAAGAGGGTAGTTGCAGCGCTGCTATACGGAAGATGTTAGAGGGAGAATGGTTTTCAACCCCTGAGGCTATAAGCGGCACGGCCTGGAGTACTATCAGCGGTGAGGCCGGAGCAGCGTACTTTGTGAAAATAATGGATTCGGTGTACAACGGCAAGGAAAAGCCGGAGATACCCTGGGAAAGGGAATAGGAATTTGGTCCCGATAGCTATCGGGATTGGCTTTGGAATTTGATTTATGGTATTGATAGACGCTTTATTTATCAACAAGGGTGGGGGGGCGGTGCTCCTTCAATACCTTATTGAGCGTATCCTTGCCCACCCGCGAAAGGATAATTTCTTTTTTCTGCTCGATCCCCGTTTTGAGCGACCTGCCATACTCGATAAAAATTATGTGGTCATCAACAACAGCATTAACGACCGTATCAGGTTTTATAAACTGAACAAGGGCAATTACACCAAAGTTTTTTGTTTTGCCAATACGCCACCTCCGGTAAAGCTCAAGGTGCCTGTGTATACCTATTTTCATAACCAAAAACTGCTGGAGGCCTACCAGTACAAATTCAAAAAGAATTACTTCTTTCTTTACCTGAAGTACCTTGTAATCAGGTTATATAACCGCAACACAGACTACTATATAGTACAAACGCCCCATATGGTACATGCGCTTACCCGGCTGGGGTTGAAGGACAAGGCACATTGCCTTACCATACCTTTTTACGATGACCGTAAGTATCATGCGGGCCATACGCCGTTCAGCCAGCGCTCGAAGGATGAATTTGTATTCATCAGCAACCCATCGCCACAGAAGAACTATCCCACATTGCTGGATGCCTGGGAATATTTATTGGAAAAGGGCTACACACCAAAACTGCATGTTACCATAGATGATACAGCGCCGGAACTTCTCGTAAGGATGGAGGCCCTTGTGGCCAAAGGGACCCGAATAACAAACCATGTTTATCTGGACCCGCGCGAATTGTATTTCAACTGCCCCTACCTTATTTTTCCGTCAGTGATGGAGAGTTTCGGATTGCCGCTCATAGAGGCGGTGGACAGTGGCATGAAGGTGATTGCTTCAGACCTTGATTATGTACACGATGTGGTTGTGCCCAGTCTCACCTTCAATCCGCACGATAAGGTGTCAATAGCAAATGCAGTGATACAGGCACTGGAAAACGAACTGCCCTTTCCTAAAATAGTTACGGCAAATGAGGTTGACCGGCTGGTAGGTTTGCTTGTTTAATCCTCGGCGGAATCGCCGGAGAATACCTTCCACAAAAAGAAGGCAATAATGCCAAGAATGATGATGCCAATCCAGCTTGATGTGGCCAATAAGAACAGCATATGCTTTAGTTTATGCACAATATATTAAATGAGTTGGTTATTTTATAGCACTTTTTCGGTAACTGTATTTGGGGTGCCGCTTTTTTTATACATTGCAGGTAATGAGGCGCACATTATTAATACTGCTTTTTATTTTTCCGGCTTTTAGCAACTTACCTCGGGTGAGCGCACAGGGAATTGCAACGGATGGAAAGCCTGACTATAAACGAATACAAAAACTGACCAGTGACCCCTCCTCGCCCATGTTCTATACACGCCTGTTTATGAGGTATATAAACGATGATACCACACTTACTCAGCAGGAATTCCATTTGTTGTATTATGGTTATTTTTTTCAGGATGAGTATAGTAGTTACAGTTCTGTGGGGTATAAGGATTCAATAAAATCACTGGGACGGAAAGAAAGCATGACAAGGGAGGAAGGCAAAAGACTGATCAGTTTCGCGAAGCGTGACCTGAAATTCACACCCTTTGATCTTAATGACCTTAATTGGCTTAGCAATCTGTATTATGCCATGGGTGATATAGACAACAATGCCGTTTACAAGTATAAAGCGAAAATGGTAGCCACAACTATCCTGTCTTCGGGTGACGGGCGAAGCGATAGCACCGGATATCATATACTCTCGGTGGGGGATGAGTACAATATAATAAACCATCTTGGCCTGGTGTATAAATCCTACCGCACTAACGCCGAAAAAAAATATGACTACATCACGGTTAACGGCAATAGCAGGGGAATAAGCGGTGTTTACTTTGATGTGAGCAAGTTGCTGGAGGATGATGCAAAACGGTCGAAGTGAAGCGGTTAATAGTGTTCCGTAATATATATTCACATGCGTTTGTTTTACCTTTTATCTTCTGGTCTCATATGCTGTATGGTGCATTTATGCGCTGCTCAGTCCTGCAAGACGGACGCAAAGTATATAAACACTAAGGAGGCTTTTTTAAGGTCCGTACAAGACGATGCGGAGAAGCAGTTTGTTAATCTGCAAAAAATTATTCCCGGCTTGACACTGGATATAAGGTATGCCACAAAAGATAACTTCACTAAAACAATTTTGTACCGTAACCCTGTGTCTTATTTGCGGATTGGTCCGGCACTGTCTCTAAGGAAAGCGCAGGAAGAACTGAAACAAATGGGGCTGGCATTAAAAGTTTATGATGCTTTCCGTCCGTTCAGTGTTACCTGCAGGATGTGGCAGTTAATAGGCGACAGGCGTTATGTGGCCAATCCGCGCAAAGGGAGTTTTCATAACCGGGGGCTGGCTATAGATGTGACGCTTATCGACCTGAATACAGGAAAAGAACTGGATATGGGCACAGGTTATGATAACTTCACAGACTCCGCGCGTCATAATTTTTACAAGCTGCCGCCACAGGTACTCGCAAACAGGAGGTTACTGAAAAGTACCATGAGGAAATATGGCTTCGGTATGGTGCCTGAAGAATGGTGGCACTACCAGTGGCGCTTTAACAGAGGAAGTTTTGAGGTTATTGACCTTGATTTCGATGAGCTAAAGGACATTGTGCAGTAGCTTATTTTTTCCGCTGCATGATAATGCTTTTCTCTGCGTTAGGATGAACAAAGTCAGGTGCGGCTACTGTCCCGTCCTTCTGGTAGAATTCGTAGGCGTTGTGGAAGATATTGCGGAATGCCCATTGCTGCACCATTACGGTATCCTTGTAGTTGTTGGTCACTGCGTAAAACCTGTCGGCATCATAACCCTCCGGAACATAAGGGTTTGTTACGGTCTGGTTTTTGCTTCGTCTGTTGATAGCCATCCAGTATATATCTATCCGTTGGTGCTGGCCGTGTATCCCGTTCACTTCAATAGTGCTGTATTTCGGAGCGGTTTTCAGGGTAGTATCATTGTCGGGGAAGCCATTCAGGTATCCCTCGCAATGCACATTGGTAAAGTAGTTCAAAAAAATCTTAGCCCTGCGTGTGTTTGGCGAATCCATGCGCATGATCCTCGGGTCGGCATTGATTACCAAGTCATCATTATTGCGCACTATTTCAAAAGAGTTTACCGGTTTTTCGGCATATTTCACTGATACACTTTTAATCTCTTCCGCAGGTATGTTGAAAATCATACGGTCGCGCCAGTCTGCGAGGTTTGTTGTGTAGCGTGGGGTGAGCGCACCGTTAAAACTCGTAATGTGCACAACATAGGGAGTTTTTGCACCTTCAGCCAGCATATTGGTGCCGGTATTGTTTACTGCAGTCCCACCCACGTAGAATGCAGTCATTTTTTTGCCATCCCTGCCATATACTTCCACTTTTACGGCATCGGTGGCCAGTATCCTGATTACATTGTCCAGCGCATTTTGTGTAACCGGGTATAGTGCCGCTTGTTTGGTGAGTGTCACCAGCAGCAGGTTCAGTGTGCTGTTCATCGCCCTGTATTGCTTGTTCACCACCCACCCTGAGTCTGTTCTTTCCACTAAAATTGATTCCCCGTCAGGCGACACAAGGAATATTTTGCCGATGGCCGCAGTGTCTTTTATTGTGAAGCCGGCTTCCGTTTGGCTATATACCGGGTCTGTGGGCCTGATCAGGAAGTAATAGATTCCCAATGCAAGTATGAGCAAAATAGCAAGGTATAAGATGGTCTTATTCATTATGCATCGGGTTTTGATTCATACTTTCTTTTCCTGAAGAAGAAATACGCAGAGGCGAAAACCAATATTATTGCGATAGGTATGCCCACATTCACAAATTGCCAGGTAGCTTTCTCGTCTTTGGCGCGGGCATTATCCAGCAGTCTCAGCCTCACTTCTTTCGACCTCGCCTCCAGCACCCCGGAGCGGTCCGTTAGGTATTCAAGGCAATTGAGCAGAAAATCCTTATTCGCGAAATATTCACCTGTATGCTTATAATACCCCATAGGCAGCACGCCATCCTTGGTGGTATAGTCGTTGCTGAATATTTTGCCTCCCGATACTACTATCATGCTATTCTCACTATCGCACGCGGCTTTGAAAGGCAGTTTCAGGGAATCCATCAACCGTAGGTATTCAGGCGCAAGAAGTCCTTTGTAGGCAGACTGGAATTTGCTTTCCAGCAGCACGGCTACCGGGCGATAGGGGTTATTGAACATTTCATTTTTCAGTGGGAAACTCATCATAGACAGGCTCACACGTACAGGTGCCCTTGATACACGGCTGTATTTTGACGATTGCAGCAATACCGTCTTTTTGATATTTGGCGACCGGATAGTATCAATACTGTTGCTGAACTTGGTCATAATAAAGTCCATGTTCTTCACTATGGGGTGGTCGGCAGTAGGGCTTAGCCTTGGAAAATAAACCCAGGGGTGCATTTCTATGGAGCCCCCGTCTATAGTGCGCGGCAGCGGAATGTTCTGCATATCCTCTACCAGGTCATTATTGATGCGGACACCGTACTTGAATAATATATCATCCAATTCCAGGCCCTTTTCCATGGCAATAAACTGTGGCGGGTGGGCAATAAGACTGTCAATAGAAGCATTCAGCGAATTCACATGCCACAATACGTGGCCGCCCTTCATGATGTACTGGTCTATTTTCAGCTTTTCGGGCCCGGTAAATTTGGTTGCCGGTTCGGATATAATGACAGCATCGTAGGCAAGGGATATTTGCAATTCCTGTGTCAGGTCCACCGTATCTAACACATAGTAGCGATGCAGCGAGGTCAGCATGTCAAGGGTCTCTACGCCTAACTGTTCGTCATTACCAACAATGTATGCTATCCGTGGGTCATCACGGCGGTTCATGCGGTTTATGGCATTCGCGAATTTATATTCCAGGTTGGCCTCCGAATAGCTAATTTGCTCCTGGGCGCTCCGGCCATAGGCGTTCTCCAGCAGCAGTATCGGCATTTCTTTTCCGTTATACTGTACAAGTGCGTAAGGAAAGAAAATCTTCATGGAGTAGCCGCCGTCCTCATCGTCTTTTCTGTTCAGCGGCATTGCCTGTATCCTCTTTTGATACAGGTCTCGCACTATTTGCTTCTGCTCGTCATCAGTTTTCCCTTCAAGCGGGTCAATAAAGCGATAGATGATTTTATTTCCTGCTATGTCTTTAAACGACTTCAACCGTTCTCTCACTGCTTCCTGCATACGCTGTAACTCAGCAGGGAATTTACCTTTCAGGTACACATCCACCACCGCTACTTCCTTCATCTCTTTCAGCAGCTTTACGGTAGGGGCGGTAAGGGTGAAGCGTTTTTCTTTGGTAAGGTCTATGCCCGAATGAAAATAAGAGGCCAGTATATTGACACAAAGCAGTATGGCAGCCATGATCATCAGCCTGATGAGCGCCTGTTTGTGCCTTTGGTTCTTATTTATTGTTTCAGCCATTAATTATCTAAAGTCTTTTTCAAATCATTTATCCTATCCTCGCAACGCCTTTTGTACGGCTGCTGAGAGAGTAACGGGTGAGTGATATGAAAAATATGATTAGTGACAAAAAGTAAACTACATCCCTTGAGTCTATAAGCCCGCGGCTAATGGAGTTATAATGGAATTCCATGCCTATCATGCTCAGATAATAGTCGATCCCTTCAGAGAATTTAGGCAATTTGCTCAGTTGCTCAAACCCGTCATAGAGCAAGTAACATGCCAGCAAGGAAACAAGGAAACCCACGATTTGGTTGCCGGTAAGCGAAGAACAGAAGATACCTACCGCCCCAAATGTAGCCGCCAGGAAGAACAGGCCTATATAAGACCCGATGATTGCGCCCCGGTCTAATTCTATATCCGGTAGGGAAAGGCTGCTGATAGTATATACATATACCAATGTAGGCAAAAGCGCGAACAGAATAAGGGCCAGTGTTGCGAAGTACTTGCCGAGGATAATGTCGAGGTCTGTTAGGGGTTTGGTTGAGAGCCATTCGATGGTGCCGGAGCGGAACTCATCGGCCAAAGACCGCATCGTAACAGCCGGTACAAGCATAAGCATCAGTGACGGTGCCAGCCTGAAGAAACTATCCATTGACGCATAGCCATACCATAACATATTATTATCTGATGGGATTATCCATAGAAACAGACCGCAGGCTATTAAAAAAACCAACAAAGCCACATAGCCGACTATGGAACTGAAAAAAGAATTTATTTCTTTTATGAAAATACTGCGCATCAGGGGTATCCGTTCGGGAATGAGCAAATATAACAAAAGGAAGGTGGTTTATATCTACAGGCCATTCCCCTAAAAGTTAAAATTTTTGCAAACGATACTCAACGAAATTCTTACGTAAATAAAATATATGCAAAACCTATGTGTATGTTGTAGGGAAAGTAAGGTACAGTTAATTAAAATGTTATGGTTAAAGCATTCTTTGCCCATGAGTATTATTTGTTCCTCTTTGGTCACTATTGTTCCGCATAGCTTAACTGGTAAGGGTGTTAAATGTAAACACCTTGCCTGGTTTTATGATTGTCCTTTATGGTTGGACAGGGTATTTTTGTTAGGATAAACACCTTAAGACTGATTTTTTTACATCTAAGTATTGATGTGGGGGCCATACCCGATTTTTCTGAATTCAGCCAATTTTATCCTGATTTTTCAGGTGGAGCAGCTAAGTGATTTTGTTAACTAAAAACAGCTCATAATGACTAGTATATGGGGAAAGATATATTTTGGTAATGCCATTAGCGAATGGGTTTTTGCGGGTATCGTATTGATGATATGCCTTGCGTTGGCAAGCGTTTTCAAGCATATGGTAATGGTCAGGCTCAGGAAATGGTCATCAAAGACCCGAACAAAAGCTGATGATTTTTTAGTCCATATTATAGAGAAAAATGCAGTGCCTGTCTTGTACTTTGCCGCATTTTATTTTTCTTTCAAAACGCTTGTTTTTCCCGACAATATCAGCAATGTTTTTCGCATAGCATTTTCAGTATTTGTTACTTATTTTGTTTTGCGCATTATTACCGCGCTTGTAAAGCACTTGCTTATTTCATCGATAAAAGCAGAGGAGACGGCCCACGACGCAAAAGAAAAGCAGGTGAAAGGCATTCTTATTGTTGTAAATATTGTGATATGGGTTGTAGGTGGGATATTCTTGATAGATAACCTTGGCTATAAAGTTTCAACACTTTTGGCCGGGCTTGGAATAGGGGGCATTGCCATTGCACTGGCAGCGCAAACTATTCTGGGGGATCTTTTTAGCTATTTTGTGATATTCTTCGACAGGCCGTTTGAAATAGGCGATTTTATTATTGTTGATGATAAAATGGGTACGATAGAATATATAGGAATAAAAACCACCCGCATACGGGCGCTCAGTGGCGAACAGTTGATTTGCTCCAATACGTTTCTTACAAATGCCAGGGTACACAATTACAAAAGGATGCAGGAGCGCAGGGTTGTTTTTAAAATCGGGGTGGTTTATGATACAGGATATGCCCATTTACAAAAGATACCGGAAATGGTCAAAGACATCATATCGTCAACTAAGGATACCCGGTTTGACCGGGGACATTTTTCAGGTTTCGGAGACTTCAGTCTTAATTTTGAATTCGTGTATTATATTTTAAGTTCGGATTACAACATATTCATGGACAAACAACAGGCAATCTATATAGAAATTGTAAAGAAATTCGGTGAGGAGTCTATCAATTTTGCTTATCCAACCCAAACCATCCTTTTCAATTCCAATGAACCCAACTCTACTAATAAAATGGCATAGTGGTATGTTTTTTTGCCTGTGCTTTTATTTTGAAACACAAGCTATGCCAACTTCCTGAAAAGTTGGCATAGCTGTAGGGCAACTATTAATGTCCCTGCCCTCCATACCAGTCAATCTTCCGGGAGAAATACATCATAATAGCTATAATAATAAACAGGCCTATGCTGCCGAACAATAACGCATAATCCTCAGACTCGATAAGCACAAACATGAAAGCATACAGGACGGATAGGGCGGCTGCAAAGCCAATGGCTGTTTTTCCGCTCCGGAACATGCTCCAAGCATAAAGGCCGATCAGGGATACTGTTGCGATGGAGGCAATGAGATAGGCAGTATTAAAACCGGTATATTCTGATATGGAGAGGAGTAATGTATAGAATATGGTGAGCGCCATGCCTACAAGTATATACTGTAACGGGTGTACCTGGCGTTTCTGTAATATTTCGAGGAAGAAGAAGCAGGTAAAGGTAAGCGCAATGAAAAGCAGGGCGTATTTCACCGACCGGTTTGTTTTGGTATATCCATCTACTGGTTGTATCAGGCGCACACCAAATGCCGCTTTTTCCAGTTCCTGTGTGCCGTCTTTCCAGCATTGGGGGAATGTGCGCGACAAGGACAATACTTTCCAATGTGCCTTAAAGCTGTTGTCTGTTATTTCTGATGTTACAGGAAGGTACGCCCCGTCAAATGCCGGGTCTTTCCATCTGGCTGTTATATCCATTTCCGTAGTGTTGCCCACCGGAATCACATATAGCCGCCCCGACCCCTTCATGCTTAGGTTTATGGCAAAAGTTGCTCCCGCAAGCGGCCCCATTGTCACCATCGTGCTCAATCCCTCCTTCAGCAAGGCATTATCCGGCAATCCCGCATCCAGGTGTGTCTTTGTGCCGTTCCAGTCCAGCATTACCTGGTCCTCCATGCCCCTGATGTCACTTACGCTTAAGGCCAGTTTGGTGTCCTGCCACATTATTGACTCAGCGGCTATCTGTAGTTTTTGCAGAGGGGCAGTGTTGAATTTGCCCGTCAGCTTTATTTCAGACTTGTAGAGTAAGACACTATACAGGCTGCGTTTTTTTTCCATTGGCTGCATATTTCCGTTTATATGCAGTTCATCGGGTAGCAGGTACGCCATGTTTATTTTTTCTGTTGTTTTGCCGTCTTTGTCTTTCTCATAGTCCTTATAGGGAACCATTAATACCGGGCCCGTGATTGTTTGGTCTCCGGCCCATTTGCTGCTTACTTCCTTTACCACTTCCGCCTGTCGCTCTTCTCGCTCGACTACCAGGTTCATTACTAATACTCCGGGTATCAGCATGATGAGGATAAGGAACCCTACCATGAAACCTTTAATGAGAATCCTGTTTCTTTCCCAGAATGTCTGTGCATTTTGATTTGTTTGCATATCGATTTGTTTTAGTTTTATTAATTAAAAGTGCTTTGAAATTCAAAGTAAATAGGGCAAAAAAAATCAACCCAATCCTTTGATTATCTTCTCAAGTGCATCTATATGCGCTCTGAAGGCTTTTTCGCCTGTTTTAGTAATGCTGTACACCGTATTTGTTTTCCGACCTATGAAGCCTTTATGAACCTTGATGTGCTCATGTTCTTCAAGAGTCTTCAGGTGAGAGGCAAGGTTGCCGTCGGTAACATCCATAAGCGCTTTCAGGTCGTTATAGCTCACTTCTTCATTCACTATCAACGCGCTCATGATGCCTATACGTATGCGGCTGTCAAAAACCTTGTTCAGTTGTTCTATCGGGTTGTCCATTATTCCTATTTATCATATTTGTTCCACATGAACGCACCATACAATATATGCAGCAAGCCAAAGCCCACCGCCCAAAAATAAAGGCCATATCCGGGGAAAAATAAAGCGGTGCAGCCCAATGCCACATCAAGCATCCCCAGGTAGCGTATGTCCGATAGCGTATGTCTGCTTGCACTTATCAAAGCCAGTCCGTAAAATGTGAGGCTGGCAGGGCACACAAAAAGGCCGGCTCCATAATAGATAAAGATTATGGAAAATACTCCACCGGCAAACATGGGAAAGAAAAGTGAAAACAGCATTTGCCTCGACGCATTGTTCCATAGCTTGTGGTTATTCTTATTTGCCTTACGCGATGTAAAGAACAGCGCACCAGCAAAAGCCACCAGGAAAGTTACCAGGGCAAGATAGATGAACTGCATGGTCATGGCATCAAAGTAGCCTATGGATGCCACATTGGTTTTGCCTATGTATTCGTAGTCCGGTTGGTGCAGCCATATATAGGCATTGATAGTTCCGGCAAGTGCGACGGTACCAGCCCATATGCCCGACCAGCCGCTGAGTGATACGAACCTTGCGGATCGGTCCATAATGCTGCGTATTTCCTGCAAGGCTTCGAGTGTTTCATCTTTATTGCTCTGCTGCATAAAAGTGCTTTGTGATACAAAGTAAGTGCATTTTTCTTTCACCACAAATAATTTTAAGAGAAATTAACTGAATGAAAACAATTAGGCCGTGAATAATCGTGCAATAAAGAAAGCCGCCGCCGCCGCCGCAGAGCCAATGATCATTACCCGCAAAGCACCTGCCAGGGGGGGCTGTCCGGTAGCTTTAGCCTTAAAATAACCGAAAACGAACAGGCACACCACTGTGATGACAGCAGACCATTTGAGCCCCTCAATAGGATCCGTGACGAAGAAGTAGGGGGCAAGTGGCACCAATCCCCCCGCTATATAAGACAACCCGATATTCAGGGCGCTGTTGCGGGCCCTTTTTGGGTTAGGTTTCTCCAGTCCCAGTTCATACCGCATCATGAATTCAACCCATTTTTCCTTGTCTTTGGCCATCTCGTCTACAACCAGCTTTTGGGTTTCCGGGCTCATTCCCATGTCTTCAAATATCACACGCACTTCTTCCTTTTCCCTATCTGGCAGGTTATCTACCTCCCATTTCTCCCTCTTGAGTTCTGCGTTGTAATGGTCTATCTCTGTTTTACCGGCCAGGTACCCACCCAGTCCCATAGCTATTGAGCCTGCAGCTATTTCGGCCAGGCCTGCCACCACAATAATATCTGTGCTGGACACGGCGCCGCTCAGCCCTGCCGCCAGCGCAAAAGGCACAGTAAGCCCGTCACTCATGCCTATCACAACATCTGTTACGAGTGCTGAGCTGCTAAGGTGTTCTTCGCTATGTGAATGATTTTCCATTTTGACAGGTGAAAAAAAGAGCGGCAGTTATGGGAATTTGGGTTTCCGGCTTGTATGAAAAATGGTGTATACTGTTACGAAATGATCTTTAATGTCGAATATGACAACATATGGGAAATCTTTTATGTTCGCATCTCTTAAGCTACTCTTTTGAGAAATGAAGCTGAAATATTGGGGGTTCTCAGTAATGGCGATATAAACGGTCAGTAACTCAGCTAAAAACCTATCACTTAATCCATCCATAACGCTATTGTAGTAATTACATACTTCTACAATATTGTCCTCTGCTTCTGGTGTAATAACAAGAGTATAAGTCATTTTTTGAGCCTGCGTTTGATATTTTCCATAGACTGTTCAATGGTATATCCCGGATGCTTACTGTCAATGAATTTTTCACGCAATTGTTCAAAATAACTGATTGTTCCCTTATCATATACAGTATTGGTTTCACCAATCTCATTCTCAATGAGTGTGTATATCGCATGAACTTTCTTTTCATCGGCTTGTTCTATATAGTCATGCAAACGCTCTTTTACTAAAGCTAAGGTCATAAATCATACTTTTTGCGTTGTAAATTTACGAATATTTTTAATGCACTTCATGCATCAGTTTCCGGATAGCCGGGGAAATGATGATGAGCAGCACACCCGCAATCAGCGCATATATGGCGAGGTCTTTATAACCTTCTGTATAAGCCATTAATTTATCCATATTCGTCGCATTTTCCGATGTAGTGGACATGCCCGCGCCAAGTATTCCCGCCGCATATTGCCCGTAAGCGCTGGCCAGGAACCACATACCCATCATCATGCCATGCAGTGGCTTAGGGGCCAGAGTGGTCATTAGCGACAGGCCAATGGGGGAGAGGCAAAGTTCACCCAATGTACTCACAAGGTAGGCCAGTGTGAACAGGTCGAGCGATGTTTTACCGCTGGAGTCTGCAAAGAAACGAGTATAATAATATAGGTAGAACGACAGGCTGACGAAAAGGAAACCAATGCCAAATTTTATCACCGTATTGGGTTCTTTTTTGCGTTTCGCCAGCCATAGCCACAACAAACCGGCAATTGGGCTGAAGATAACAACGAACACTGAGTTCGATGAGTTGTTTACAGCATTTGGGTCAAGCTGTATGCCCAGTACAGTGTCATTCAGATTGTTGAGCGCGAACAAGCTCAAAGATCCGCCCGCCTGCTCAAAAAAAGCCCAGAAGAAAATGCTGAAAATGATAAATACCATGGCAGCGATCATTTTTTGCTTGCTTACCTGGTCCTGTAGTCTTCCTATCTCAATAAGAATATAAAATAACGCTATGGGACCCACTGTGTACATGAAATAATCAGTGTACTGGCTGTTTTTTACAAGCAAGTATATCAGTGGTATTACTAATAGCGAACCGGCATATACCATCAGGTCATTCCGCATTATCTTTTTCGGAGACAGCTTGCCTTCCATTAGCGGCAGTCCAATTGGCCCAAGCGTGCGTTTGGTGAATATGAAAATGGATAGCCCCAGTATCATGCCGATTCCGGCAAGGGCAAAAGCAGCATTCCATGAGTATTGTTTGGCTACCACTATGCACAGCCACCCGCCTAGCAATGCACCTATATTGATACCCGAATAGAACAGCCCGAAGCCGGCATCCCTTCTCGGGTCGCCTTCTTTATAAAGGTTGCCCACCATTGTCGATATATTCGGTTTGAAAAAACCGGTACCTATGATGGTGAAGCTGATGCCTATATAATACAATTCCTTTGGTGCTACAGCCAGCGTAAAACTGCCCACTATCATTAGCAGGCCACCCCAGAAGATAGACTTACGGAATCCCAGCAGCTTATCGGCAAAGAGGCCGCCCACAAACGTCATGGCATAGATGAACGCCTGTATGCCGCCGTATTTCAATTGGGCCTCATCG
This sequence comes from uncultured Flavipsychrobacter sp., assembly GCA_964493865.1. Taxonomy (GTDB): domain Bacteria; phylum Bacteroidota; class Bacteroidia; order Chitinophagales; family Chitinophagaceae; genus Nemorincola. Next base: position 44,286 of record CAZBPS010000011.1, on the reverse strand, counting down.
TCCTTCATCAGCAGTTGGGTGGTCATGAATATGGCCAGCATGCCCCGCATACCATAAAACGCAAAACGTTCCCACATCTCCGAGAAGAACAGGTACCAGAGTTGTTTAGGGTATTTGCCTTTAAAATTTTGTATTTGTTCTAAGGTTACCGGTTGCCCTCCGCCTTGTGTATCCATTAGCTGTATTTTTAAGGATTTAAAGTTCCAAAATAATATTTAAATTCTATTCCCCCCTTTTTTGCCCCACAAAAAAAGCGGGAGGAAACCCTCCCGCAGATAACTTACGACTAATGACTTACGACTTACGACTAATGTACCCCATGCATCATCTTTTGCAGCCTACGGCAAAGGAAGAATAATATCACGGCAGCAGCTCCCGAGAAGCCTACGAATATCATAAAGTATGTGTAAAGCCCGTCTATCTCCATACCCAAAAATTTAGGATGTGTAGGTGATGCCGGGTCGGGGTAAAGGGCGCTCATCGTACCGGCCAGTTTATTGCCTGTTGCTACTGCCAGGAACCATACACCCATCATCAGCGACGTGAACCTGCCGGGAGTTAACTTATTTACCATGGAGAGGCCTATCGGGCTGAGGAATAATTCACCAACCGTATGGAGGAAGTATAAACCTGTAAGCCATATCATGCTTGCTCCCGCCGAAGGAATATTTTTTGCCCCCATTGCGATAAAGAGATAACCAAATGCGAGGAACGCAAGACCTAAAGACTGCTTGTAAGGGGCGACAGGTTCAAAACCTTTCTTGGCAAAACGCACCCACATTGCGCTGATTATTGGCGCCAGCAATACTATAAAACCGGCATTAAAGCTCTGGAAGTAGGCTGCGGGCATAGTCCAGCCAAGAATGGTGCGGTTGGTTTGGTTAGCTGCAAAAGCTGTTAGTGATGCCCCGGCCTGCTCAAAACACATCCAGAAGAAGATAACAAATATCATAATGACGATGATGACCCAGAGCCTGTCCTTTTCTACTTTGGTAAGAGAAGTATCGGTTATAATAACAAACGGTGCTACTGCCGTCATGCCATAAATCAATGAGCCCCAGACATCTACCTCCAATACGAAGTGAATTATTGAGAACATCGCGACAATACCACCAACTAGTATTACGAGTTGCTGGGTGCTGAAGCTGCCATCCCCTTTTCCACTTTTCTTACCGTTAGATACCATTCCCGTTTCCTCATCACCGCCAATTGCAGGAGCGGCATCCATCAGTTTGTTGGGGCCAACACCCAATTGACGGCCATCCGGGCCAACAACATATTTGTCCTTGGTAAGATAGAAGATCAAAAGACTTACCAGCATACCCAACCCGGCAGCGAGAAAGCCCCATTTGAAATCTACTTTTTCACCCAAATAACCACACACCAACGGCGCAAGGAACGCGCCGGCATTGATACCCATATAAAATATGGTATAAGCGGCATCTTTCCTCTTGTCACCGTCTTTGTATAGTTGCCCTACCATAGTGGAGATGTTTGGTTTGAAGAAACCGTTCCCGAATATCAGTAGTGCAAGGCCCGACCACATAAGGGTTATCGCCGTTCCTTTATCGGTATGAGAAGTAGAAGCAGAGAAGAACATGAGGAATTGGCCCAATGCCATTAATAGACCGCCTACAAATATGGATTTCCTGTTTCCCCAGTACCTGTCTGCCACATAGCCGCCTATTAGGGGGGTGAGGTAAACAAGCCCTGTATAGCTTCCATACACATTGGATGCCTGCGAGATGCCTGCCTGGTCGCCGCCAAAAAGCATGGTGGTCATGTAAAGGAAAAAGATGGCCCTCATACCATAGTAACTGAACCTTTCCCAGAATTCTGTGGCAAAGAGCACATATAGCCCCTTAGGGTGGCCTGTTTCGGATGTATCGTTATTCATCGACATATTTGGTAGTTAATTGTTTTGTGTAAAAAAATGTTCTTTTTGGGCAGACCCGACTGCCAAAATAAAATAAAATTGTTAGCGGTGCGCTTTTTTTTTGCTTTTTTTGCTGATTATTGAATAATATGAAAAATATCCTCCTTCTTGGATCCGGTGGGCGTGAATGCGCCATAGCATGGAAATTGTGCGAAAGCCCTATGTGTGGCGCGTTATATATTGCTCCCGGCAATGCCGGTACTGTGGATTATGGCATGAACCTGCCTTTTTCTTACAACGACTTTGAAGAAATAAAAAAAGCATGTATTGAGCACAGCATTGATATCCTGATACCGGGACCGGAAGACCCCCTGGTTTTGGGGATATATGATTTTATCAAGAACGATCCTGACCTGAAACACATTATCGTAGCTGGCCCTTCAAAAGCGGGCGCGCAACTGGAGGGGAGCAAGGCTTTTTCTAAAAAATTTATGCAGCGGCACAATATCCCTACTGCAGCGTATAGGGAATTTACTAAAGATACCTTTGAGGAGGGTGTCGCCTACCTTACCGGCTGTGAAACACCAATTGTCATTAAGGCCGACGGCCTTGCAGCGGGCAAGGGTGTGGTTATTGCCCAAAGCAATAGCGAAGCTGTAGCAGCATTCACCGCAATGGTGAAAGACAGGCAGTTTGGTGGAGCAGGTGATAAAGTGGTCATTGAGCAATTCCTCGATGGCATAGAGCTTTCTGTATTTGTGCTGTCCGATGGTAGCAATTATGTCCTGCTGCCCGAGGCTAAAGACTATAAGCGTATAGGTGAGGGGGATAAGGGGCTGAATACCGGTGGTATGGGCGCTATTTCCCCGGTACCCTTTGCAGACGCTGAATTTATGCAAAAGGTAACTGAGCGGATCATTCAGCCTACGGTCAAGGGTCTGAAGAACGAGGGCATATTATACAAAGGGTTCATTTTCTTCGGCCTTATAAAAGTGAACGGCGATCCCTACGTAATAGAATATAACTGCCGCATGGGCGACCCTGAAACTGAAGTAGTAATGCCCCGGTTGCGCAATGACCTCGTTGACCTCATAATCAAAATGGAAGAAGGTAAACTCAACGAAGTGGAAATGGAGCATAGCAGCATGGCAGCTGGTGCGGTGATGCTGGTGTCCGAAGGTTATCCGGGTGACTATGAAAAAGGCAGGAAAATGACGGGCTTTGAAAAAGTGAGCGGCAGCATGCTGTTCCATGCCGGCACCAAATTCCATAATAACGCTATCGTCACCAATGGCGGGCGTGTGCTCGCCGTCACTTCTTACGGCGACGACATAAAGCAGGCCCTTGATAAAAGTTACGGCAACGCCGCTCACATTGATTACAAGGGCAAATACTACCGAAGGGATATTGGTTGGGAGTTTTTAAGTTAGCTACCTTGTCCTGTGCTCCTTTGGTGGCAGCGTTCTCAGGTAGGCGTATATGTCATCTATTTGCTTGTCTGTAAGGTGCTTGAATTTTGGCATCGGGAATTGAAGTTTCCGCCCATCCGGTGTTTTGCCGTCCACTAATGCTGTGCGAAACCCGTCTTTAGTATACTTGCCTATGCCTGTTTCGTTGTCCGGTGTGAGGTTTGCGCCACGCACTTTTTTGCCATCCGGTGTTTTGAATTTCATCCCACCCTGCATATATTTTTTCGACTTTTCAGGATGTACATAGTCGAGCGACAATATTCCCTTGGAGTGGCAATGGTAACAGCCCACTATATCTACCAGGTAGCGGCCATTAGCTACTGCGTCCACCGGGGCGGGTCGTTTAATGCCTTCTATATTGGGCTGTGGCTTCTGGGTGCGGTTGGCCATTTTCCCCAAAAACGTTAATCGGGTTTTTCCCACAAGGGTATCTCCGGGCATTACCGGCTCATCAGTCGACCTCAGGTAAACGATAACATCATTGATGTCGTCGGCGGCCATTGTCGGCCTTACCATGTAGGGGATAAATTTGCCGTCATTTTTTATCCCGGTTTTTATTAGGTATGCCAGTTGGGCATCAGTATAATGGGGCAATACCCCGTATTTCTTTGATCGGGTCAGGTTTGCCGAATATATATATCCCATAAACTTCGGCAGGTCTTTCATCTGGTGCCCTGTAAATTTGCCCAGGTCCCGATTATAATGGCAGCCGCCGCATACATTATACGCAATGTTCTTGCCTCGTTCCATCGATGTGGCATTCTGTGCTAATGTAAAATTTTCTTTGGCCTTTTGATAATGCGTCCGGCAGCTATACAATATAAAAATACAGCCGACGATTACATTCATTACCCATTTGAGTGTGGAAGTCATCTTTATATTCATACAAATACATTATACATGTTCTCTATAAAAATTATTCCACTAATTGGCCTGTAAGCCGTTTTGCTGCTATTTTTGTTCTATCAGCAGCAATACTTCCATATTAGAGTCGCCCATCGAATTTCTTAAAGGGGTGGGCCCGCAGCGTGGCGAAATGCTGCGGCAGGAGCTGGACATCAGCACATTTGAAGACCTTTTATACCATTATCCCTACCGCTATTTTGACCGGACACAGGTAATGAAGATAGCGGCTATCAATGCAGCTACCGAATATGCCCAGATAGCCGGCACCCTTATAAACATCACCGAGGAAGGAGCCGGGTTCAAAAAACGCCTTCTGGCCACTTTGTACGACGATTCCGGGCGTATAGAATTACTCTGGTTCCAGGGTGCCCAATGGATGAAGAAAACGCTGCGCGAGGGCGAGCGCTACATTGTCTTCGGTAAAGTGAGCGTGTTCAATGGCTATTACAATATCGCCCATCCCGAGATAGAGCTTTGGAATGCCGATACCGCCATCTCGGGCAGGCAGCCCGTTTACTCCACCACCGAGAAGCTGCGTATCAAGGGCATTACCAACCGCTCATTTGCAAAGCTCACCGCTGCCCTGTTCGAGAAAATAAAGCCCGGCGATATCCCCGAGGTGTTCCCGGAGCAGTTGTTGCGGCAATACAACCTATGCAACCGCTACACCGCCATCCGGGGCATACATTTTCCCGAGAACGATGCCCGCGAGCAGGCCGCTCGCTTCCGGCTGAAGTGGGAAGAGCTGTTCATATCCCAGCTGATGATAGCGCGGCTGCGACAGCAGCACACGGCACAGCAGGGCTGGCGGTTTGAGCGGGTAGGCGACAATTTCAACGATTTTTTCAGGCAGCACCTGCCATTCGAGCTCACCGGCGCGCAAAAGCGGGTGCTCAAAGAGATACGCCAGGATACCGGCAGCGGCAAGCAGATGAACCGCTTGTTGCAGGGCGATGTGGGCAGTGGCAAGACCATAGTGGCAGTAATGTCTATGCTGCTGGCGCTCGATAATGGTTTCCAGGCGTGTATTATGGCGCCTACCGAAATACTGGCGCAGCAGCACTTTTTCAGCATATCGGCACTGCTGGGTGATATGGGCATTACCGTAAGGCTACTTACCGGCAGCATAAAAGGCAAGGCACGTAAGGAAATTCTCGGCGAGTTGGCAAACGGCACCCTGCAGATAGCTGTGGGCACACATGCGCTTATAGAAGAGAGTGTACAGTTCAAAAACCTGGGGCTGGCCGTGATAGATGAGCAACACCGCTTCGGGGTGGGGCAGCGCGCCCGCCTCTGGAAGAAGAACGATATGCCGCCACATGTGCTGGTAATGACCGCTACCCCCATACCACGCACACTGGCCATGACCCTGTATGGCGACCTCGATGTATCGAACCTCGATGAGCTGCCGCCGGGCCGCAAGGAGATAAAGACCGTGCACCGCCGCGATAGTGCCCGCGCCAGCGTAATGGAGTTCCTGCGCAGGGAGGTGGACATTGGCCGCCAGGTATATATAGTGTACCCGCTCATAGAGGAATCTGAGAAGATGGACTACGAGAGCCTGATGGCCGGGTATGAGCAGGTTAAGATATGGTTCAATGAGAACAAATATCGCATTGCCATGGTGCATGGCAGGCAGGAGGCCGGCGAGCGGGAGCGCAACATGCAGCGCTTTGTGAAGGGAGAGGCCAATGTGCTGGTGGCCACTACCGTTATAGAGGTGGGCGTGAACGTGCCTAACGCCAGCGTGATGCTCATAGAAAGCGCGGAGCGCTTTGGCCTCTCGCAGTTGCACCAGCTCAGGGGCAGGGTAGGCCGCGGTGCCGACCAGTCTTATTGCATACTCATGACGGGCAACAAGGTATCGGAAGAGAGTTTTAAACGCATCAACATCATGGTATCCACTACCGATGGTTTTAAGATAGCCGAGCAGGACCTCGCCATGCGCGGCCCCGGCGATATGTATGGAACTAAGCAAAGCGGCGAACTGAAATTCAGGCTGGCCGATATTGTGGTGGACGGGGCCATACTGGAGCAGGCCCGCCATGCGGCCTTACAGGTCATTTCTCAAGACCCTGCTCTATCATTGCCGCAGCACCGCGGCATAAAAGATATGCTGAAACAACAGAGGCGGCAGAGCCATTGGGGGAAGATAAGTTAGGAATCGGGGATCGAGTGTTTGGGATTTTTTTACACGATTTTTTTGGATTGACAGATGCATGTGTAGTTGATTGAAAAACATGATGTTATATAATATTTTTTTGCGCACTATCTTCGCATTTTTTTTACAAGTTTTTACAGTTTTTTACACTTCAGGCTTGCTGAACAGAGGGCAGTATTTCAAAGAACTTTTTTGGCAAACTTACCGCTTTGGGCGGGGTTGCGACCATAACAATATAAAGTTAGGCTGGAGGGCTTTGTTTGCCAATTTTTAAAACCGTGATGGTACAGTACGCGTACCCATGGCGGTACAGTTACTGTACCGCCATGGAAAATACTTTTGGCTGTGGGAAAGGGTTATAGCGGTTTTTGATGTTTTTTTTCAGGGGTATTTTAACAAGTCAAAAAAAGACTTAGAGGCTAATAGACACAATTGGAAAACTTGCGCCAAACGGGGTAAACGGAAAACAATATCACTTCTGCGCATTACCAGTGGGGTAGTAATGATTATATGCCTGTTCAATAAAGCCATTACCGAGGTCTTTAAGGTTGAAGGTAGTGTAACAGAGAATGATGCAATCGGCTCTGCGGAGGGCGGCTTGCCAGTCGTATTTATCCATCATAGAGTATGCATTACTGTTAATGTCATGCGCACTATTAAAATAGCTCCAGAATTCACACTGCACGGTTATTTTAGATAAGCTACCGACATTTTTCAATTTTTGCGCAAAACTATCGCCGAGCAGAATGGCGTTTATTTTTTTCGCCGTGCTGTCTTGCGGTGCATCGTGCAGGATAGGATATGCCAGCGTTTCGCGCGTGTATGGGAAAATGAGATTGAGGTCACCAAGCAGATCGTCGTCGCCATCTCTAAGTTTATCTGTATGCTCCACGTCGCTCCATACCGGGGCGGGCAGATTTATGTGGCGCACGCGCTCTATGTATCTCACCAGGCTGTCGTTGGCCAGTACAGCGCCATATTGGGTCCAGTGTATGCCCTGCTTAGAGAACAGCGGCTCCCTGCTTGTATGCTTCATCGACAAGAACCATTCGTCCATGTCAATCTGGTTTACACCCAGCGAGTCACAGATGTTCCTGTAGGTGTCATGGTTGGTTGGGCCCCTATTTGACCTTTTATGTGTAGATGGGAAATATTCAGGGTAGGAAGTTGCCTTGCTGGCGGCATACACCAATATAAAGGTTTTGCCCATGCTGTTTAGCGTGTCCTGTATCGCTTTAAGTTTTATTGCCCGTTCGCGTATGTGCTGGTAACCCTGGAAATCAAGCCCATAGTAGGCATCAATATAAGGCCACTGAAAGAGGCAGTCATTCCCACCCCGGATGTCCCATCCGGCATGATTTTTGTCGAATAGCCAAAAATCCAACTGGCAGGTAAGCCGGACGAGGTCGGGCCTGAAGCCCGTCTGGTCATTGATGTATTTTTCTTTAGCAGGCTGGTAGGAGCCATCCCACCATCCTTGCAGAGTAAAGCTGGTGTCGGGTGTCTCGTGGTAAAGGCCGGTGAGCTTACCGCTTTCTATGAATTGCAGCTTGTGTTCCAGCAATGGCAGAAACAGGACCAGCATAAAGAAATAAAACAGCCCGTTTTTTATTTTTTGTGCCATGTACTAGAATCTGAAGTAAATAAACGGGTTGAATCCAACGGTAGCGATGCGCCCTGCTGACAGGATGCACAGCAGCATGCAGCTAGAAGCCATTACGTAGTGCATACGCAGGGAATACTCACCGTAATATACTTTGTGCTGTATGCGCTTGGCCCATTCCGGTATCGTAAAAAAGGAAAAGAGCGTTGCCATAAAAAATATTACTATGAACTCTACATCAGGCTGCCAAGCGCTGATACCTGTACTCCATGAGAACATATGCTGTATATAGCGTATTGAAGGAGTGAAATGCTCCTGCCTGAAGAAAACCCAACCCACCACCACTAAAGGGAAGGTGAACAATATCGCCCACTTGCCGAGACGGGCGAGCCACTTGGCCAAAAAAATGCGCTCCAGCACAAGGAACAACCCGTGGTACGCGCCCCATATAATAAATCCCCATGCCGCGCCATGCCACAACCCGGACATGAGGAATACAAGCCACAAGTTGAGATAGAGCCGCCATTTGTGCTTTACGCGGTTGCCCCCCAGCGGTATATACAGGTAGTTTCGCATCCATGCCCCCAATGTCATATGCCATCGCCGCCAGAAGTCGGTTATTGAAATTGCGGTATAGGGGTTATTGAAATTTTCAGGGAAGCGAAAGCCCATCATCAGACCGAGGCCAATGGCCATATCGGTGTACCCGGAAAAGTCAAAATATATTTGGAAAGTATAGCTTAACGCGCCGCCCCATGCTGCCAGTGTACTCAAGTCAGCTACAGGCGTTCCGAATATGGCGTTGGCTTGTTCGCCCATTACATTGGCTATAAACACTTTCTTTGCCAGGCCTATGCTGAAACGGTACAGCCCCCTTAGCTTATTGTCGATTGTTTCAAAATTTGTATGGTCGTAAATCTGTCCGGCAAAATCGTTGAAGCGGATGATGGGGCCTGCAATAAGCTTCGGGAACAGGATGATATACATTTGGTAGTCCCAAAAGTTGCGTAGCGGTTTGTGCTCGCCGCGGTATACATCTACAACGTAGGTTATTGTCTCAAAAGTATAGAACGATATGCCTATTGGCAGGGCTATCTTGGCCCACACAATTGGCTGCATGCCGATCTGCAACAGCAGGCTGTCGAGGTTGGCAATAAAAAAATTGGAGTACTTGAAGTAGAAGAGGAGCCCAAGGTTAATACATAACGAGCAGCATAACAGCATGACCTTGCGTATGCGGTGCTGTTGCGTGTTCATGAGGCGCACCAGGTAAAAATCGACGGTGGTGATGCCCAAAAGAATGAATATGAAACGGGGAGCACCCCATGCATAAAAGAATATACTGCCGCAGAGGATAACTACGTTTTTGTAGCGACGGTCGGCCAGGTAGTAGACCAAAAGGAATACAGGCAGAAAATAGAAAAGAAACACAAGGCTGCTGAAAACCATAGCGTACCAGATAGAGAGTAAAGATGCGAAATATGGTGGATATTAAGAACCTATACAGCTATCTATCCAAGATGGGTTCATTTTTACTGGAATCATCACTTTCGAGTGTCCGCGCCGATGTCTCTTAAAGCATAGTCGGAGGTGTATGTGAGGTCTCGACACCGCCAAGGTACTGAAAAGTGCCTCATGCAAAGGCGCAAAGACGCAGTTCTCGTATTATGTTTCTAAGTCCGCAAGAGTGTATCACAATGCCTTTTTTGATGTCGATTTGGTATAAGTCGTAAGTCATTAGTCGCCGTGCCTGCAGCAGGTAGCACCCAATGCCGGAAATACCGGGAGCAGGAAATATTTTGAACAAAATATACTTTTTTAAAAGTGAAAGGAAGGCGAAAAATGAGTGGCTAAAAAACCACTTTTCGCGCTCTTTTTTTACACATTTTGGGATAGCATAATTAATGCGTAAACAATTGATATATATTTAATTGCAAAATAATTTTGTGCAATATCTTTGCATTTTTTTACAAGTTTTTACAGTTTTTACACATCAGGCTTGCTGAACCGAGGGCAGTATTTCAAAGAACTTTTTTGGCAAACTTGCCGCTTAGGGCGGTGTTGCGGCCGTAACAGAATAAAGTTAGGCTGGAGGGCTTTGTTTGCCAATTTTTAAACCATGATGGTACAGTACGCGTACCCATGGCGGTACAGTTACTGTACTGTGACGGAAAATACTTTTGGCTGTGGGCGCAGGTTATAGCGGTTTTTGAGGGGTGATTTTTAGATGCATTTTTGCAGTTGGTATCGCATTTCAGTGTGTAATTTTATGTAGGGCTATCCTTCTCTGTGACAAAAATGAAATTATCCCCCATACCTGACTAAAATCATAAACCCGATTGATGCCTGTTACCCGCTACCCGTGGTTAATGGCACAATTTTGTGCCTAAAGCAATTGTATGGCACAAAATATCCGTTTCTTTAAGGAAATCACTATTGCAGATATTCCGGCAGTAGGGGGGAAGAATGCTTCGCTCGGTGAGATGTACAGCCGTCTGTCCGGCATGGGCATCAGCGTGCCTGATGGGTTTGCGGTAACTGCCGATGCGTATGAGTATTTTATTGACCGGAATGGGTTGCGGGCACCATTGGCGAAATTAATGTCGGAGCTCGATAACGTTGGTTTTACTAATCTGCGTGAGATTGGTAAAAAAGCAAGGGCACTTAACCAGGAAGCGAAAATAAATGAGGAACTGCGAAATGATATCATCAACGCCTACCGTGAGCTGTGTGGCGATGTGTATTATCCGGTAGCTGTGCGCAGCAGCGCCACGGCCGAGGATTTGCCGCAGGCCAGTTTTGCAGGCCAGCATGAATCGTATCTCAATATTCTTGGCGAGGAGGCGGTATTGAAAGCTGTGCAAAATTGTTTCGCGTCACTGTACACCGACAGGGCAATTAAGTACAGGATAGATAATGGGTTTGAGCACGCTAAAGTGGCTTTGTCGGTAGGTGTGCAGAAAATGGTGAGGTCGGATAAGAGCTGCTCGGGTGTAGGGTTTACATTGGAGCCGGAGTCAGGTTTCAGGGATGTGGTACACTTGTCGGGTGTATGGGGGCTGGGGGAAAACATTGTGCAGGGAACGGTAAGCCCGGATGAATTCCTTGTTTTTAAACCGGCATTGCGCGAAAATAAACGGGCTATACTTCAGAAGAACCTGGGTGGAAAGGAGAAAACGATGGTGTATGGGGCAGACGACGATGAGGAAAATTATACGGTGAACAAGGACACGCCGTCAGACCTCAGGGCGCAATTTGTGCTGGCGGATGAAGAGATAGTGCAATTGGCGAAGTGGGCTATGGTTATAGAGGAGCATTACGGCAGGCCGATGGACATAGAGTGGGCCAAGGATGGTGATGACGGGCGTATTTATATTATCCAGGCGCGCCCGGAGACTGTGCATGGCGCCACACAATCTTTGAGCATTACTGAACATAAACTGGCATCGAATGGAGAGAAGATAGTAAGCGGGCAGGCCATAGGTTCAAAGATAGCTTCCGGGGTGGCGCGGCTGCTGGCCTCACCGAAGGATGCCTATAAGGTGAACCCCGGAGATATAGTGGTGACTGAGCTTACCAGCCCTGACTGGGACCCGATACTAAAAAAAGCCGCAGCCATAATAACCGATAAGGGAGGCAGGACAAGCCATGCATCCATAGTGGCGCGGGAAATCGGCATCCCCGCGGTTGTGGGCACTGATCATGGAACGAAGGTGATACAGGAAGGGGACATTATAACGGTATCATGCGCTGAAGGGAAAACGGGCAATGTGTATAAGGGAAAGTTGGAATGGGAAGAGTCGCAAACAGATATAAGTAAGGTGCGGAAGCCGGGGCATACCGGGGTGATGCTGATAGCCGGAGACCCGGATAAGGCATTCAAGCTGTCGTTTTACCCCAATGATGGGGTGGGGCTGATGAGGATAGAGTTTATTATCAATCACACTATTGGCATCCACCCCATGGCACTGGTTAAATTTGATGAATTGAAAGAAGCGGCTATAAAACAACAAATCATCGAATTGACCCGTGGCTACGCAGACAAGCGGGAATTTTTCATAGATAAACTGTCGCAGGGTGTTGCCACCATTGCCGCTGCGTTTTACCCGAAAGATGTTATTGTGAGGATGAGCGATTTCAAGACGAACGAGTACGCAAACCTGCTGGGAGGCAAGGATTTTGAGCCGGAAGAAGAAAATCCGATGATTGGTTTCCGCGGGGCATCAAGATATTACAATCCATTGTACAAAGAGGGATTTCGCCTGGAGTGTGAAGCGATGAAGGTAGTGAGGAACGAAATGGGGCTTACCAATGTAAAACTGATGATACCCTTCTGCCGAACGGTAGAAGAAGGTGTGAAAGTAATAGATGTGATGCGGGAATTTGGCCTTTCCCGAGGAGATAATGGCCTTGAAATCTATGTGATGGCAGAAATACCGAGCAATGTTATTCAGGCGGAAGATTTCGGGGAGATATTTGACGGGTTCTCCATAGGGTCTAACGACCTCACTCAATTAACGTTGGGTATTGACAGGGATTCCGCGCTGGTAGCCGACCTGTTCAGCGAAAAGAATAAAGCAGCGAAAGAGATGATAGCCTTAGTGATAAGGAAAGCAAAGGCCATAAACAAAAAGATAGGGCTGTGTGGACAGGCCCCGAGCGACTATCCTGATTTTGCGGCATTTCTTGTGGAGCAGGGTATAGATAGTATATCATTCAATCCTGATGCCCTTTTTAAAGGTATTGAGAATATCAATAATGCGGAAGCTGTTTTAAAGTTGTAGCACTCTTTTAACGTTCTTTTTAGTCGTTTTAACTTTTTTCTGTTACAGAACGGCAATAAATTTGAGGTAGTTATCAGCAAATAAAAAACAAAGGATAAGCTATGAAATTCAAACTGATCCCGGTCATTTTTACAGCTGCACTGACATCTGTAATGACGCTGTTCGTAGTATCTCATTTCCAGAACAGAGTACCCCAATTCGAAATGGCGGCCACGCCGCAGAACCCCCCGGTGAGTTTTGCCGCCTATGGCAACAATGCGGCTGTGGGCAGTATCAATTTTGAGAACGCCGCAGAATCATCTGTGAAGGCCGTAGTGCATATAAAGACCACTACCAGCGGGCGCACGGTGATAGCCAGCAGCAATGATATGTTCAGCCGTATGTTTGGGCCGCAGCAGTATTATATACCGCCAAAGCAGGAGGCCGGTTCCGGGGTGGTGATATCGCCCGATGGGTATATAGTTACCAATAACCACGTGGTGGATAATGGCGAAGAGGTGACGGTTACCTTCAGCGATAGGTACACCACACGCGCTACAGTGGTGGGCAAAGACCCGTCAACCGATATTGCCGTGCTGAAGATAGACGGTAAGAAAGACCTTAACTACCTGGAGTTCGGCAACTCTGATGACGCTAAGCTGGGCCAGTGGGTGCTGGCAGTGGGCTATCCGCTTACTCTCGATGCCACAGTTACCGCCGGTATTATCAGCGCTAAGGGCCGCTCTATAGGTGTGAACAAGCAGTCATTCTCTGCCATTGAGTCATTTATACAGACAGATGCGGCAGTGAACCCCGGCAATAGTGGCGGCGCGCTGGTGAATACATACGGCCAGCTTATAGGCATCAACTCGGCCATAGCTTCACCCACGGGCTCTTATGCGGGATACTCCTACGCCATACCCTCTAATATAGTGCGCAAGGCCGTGAACGACCTGACGAAGTACGGTAGCGTGCAGCGCGCTTATATGGGCGTTGAATATGTGGACGGCTCCACCGCCACACCGGAGATGATACAGAAATATGGATTAGACAAGACCGGCGGTGTGTATGTGAGCAGTGTGAAACCCAATAGCGGTGCCGCAAGGGCTGGCCTGGCTAAGGGCGATTATATAACACACCTGAACGGGCAGCCGGTGAACACCCAGAGCGAGGTGCAGGGCCAGATAGCACGTTTCCATCCCGGAGATAATGTAAGTGTGGGCTATATAAGGAATGGTAAAAACTACTCGGCCAATGTGGTGCTGACCAACATTAGCGGCACAACGGAGATAATGAAAAGCGAAAGCCCGGTAAAACTGCTGGGTGCCACCTTCAGGCAACTGAATGACGAGGAGCGCACGAAATACTTAGTGAGTGGTGGCGCAGTGGTTACAGACCCCGGGCATGGCTCGATAGCCAAATCGCAGATACGCAAGGGTTTTGTGATAACCAGCGTGAACAATGCCGCTATCAATACCGTAACCGACTTGCAGCAGGCAATGACCTCTGCCCGCAACCTGCAGCTCGGCGGGTTCTATCCCGGCTACCAGGGTATGTCTTATTACACCCTGTCGAATGTGGATGCGTTCGGGGAGGAGTAATTTGCCAATGTGGCAATTCGGCAATGTGATTAATATGGGCGATGTGGTTAATGTGATTAATGTGGACAATATGCCAATGTTGCACGAAAAATAAAAAATAAGAAGGCGTTGAATTTTCAACGCCTTTCTTATTATGGTTTCAATTGTCGAATTGCCAAATTATCGAATTGTTACATTGACTCGGTGAAGTATTTGTGGAAGTAGGGGATGGTCTCTATGCCTTTGTAGTAGTTGAATACATCGTACTTTTCGTTGGGGGAGTGGATGTTGTCGTTATCCAGCCCGAAGCCGAGGAGCACGGTCTTTAATCCAAGTGTCCTTTCAAACAAAGCAACTATAGGAATGCTACCGCCACCGCGTGTGGGTATCGGGTCTTTCCCGAAGGTGGTTTGTATGGCTTTAGCCGCTGCTTTGTAGGCAGGAGAGTCGGTAGGGGTAACAACGGCTTCACCACCGTGGTGTGCCGTCACCTTTACCGTAACATATGATGGTGCTATCTTAGTGAAATGAGCTGCAAACATGTCTGATATTTCCTGCGATACCTGGTTGGGCACCAGGCGCATGGAAATTTTGGCATTCGCCTTTGATGGCAATACCGTCTTAGCTCCTTCGCCTGTATAGCCACCCCATATGCCATTTACCTCCAGCGTAGGGCGTATGCCGGTACGTTCAAGGGTGGTGTAGCCTTTCTCGCCCCATATTTCGTTTACGCCCAGTTCTTTCTTGTATTCGCCGAGGTCGAACGGTGCCGAATTGATGGCCTTGCGCTCAGCATCGCTCAGCTCCTGAACTTTGTCGTAGAAGCCGGGTATGGTAATGTGGTTGTTCTCATCGTGCAGGCTGGCTATCATCTGGCAGAGTATCGTAGCCGGGTTTGCCACCGCACCGCCATACACGCCACTGTGCAGGTCGCGGTTAGGCCCCGTCACTTCCACTTCCATATAGGCGAGGCCGCGCAGGCCGCTTTCTATGGATGGTGTTTCCATGCTTATCATTGAGGTGTCTGATACCAGCACTATATCTGCTTTCAGCTTTTCTTTGTTGTCTTCAAGGAATTTGCCGAGGTTGGTAGAGCCTACTTCTTCTTCGCCCTCTATCATCACCTTCACATTGCAGGGCAGTGTGTTGGTTTTCGCCATTGTTTCCAACGCTTTAATGTGCATGAACATTTGTCCTTTATCGTCGCATGCGCCACGGGCGTATATTTTACCATCCTTTATCACCGGCTCGAATGGGCCGCTGGTCCATAGGTTCAGCGGATCGGCAGGCTGCACGTCGTAATGGCCGTAAACAAGCACTGTGGGGAGTGCGGGGTCAACGATTTTTTCGCCATATACTATGGGATGCCCTGCGGTGGGGCATACTTCTGCCGTATCGCAGCCGGCTTTGAGCATATGCTCCTTTACGGCTTCGGCGCAGCGGGCCACATCGGGTTTATACTTGCTGTCGGCGCTTACAGATGGTATGCGCAGCAGCTCGAGTAATTCATCAAGAAAGCGGTCTTTATTCTGAGCTTGATAATCTTTCCAGGCTTGCATTTGTTTTAAAATTTAGGAGTCAAAAGTAAGCGATATGGGTGGAATTTGGGAATATGGAATTTGTGAGCAGCAGATATATTGGTTATTATGATAATTTCTTGATCCTTTAACATCCCTTGGCAAGCTTTTTACCCTTTTAAGCGGAACAAAGAATATGAGTTATGAAACGGATCGTATTGATAGCAGCGTTGATGGGCTTAGTTGCCGCAGGTAATGCGCAGGAGGAAATGAATTGTATCTGTAAAAAAAAGGCCAATCACAAAACCGCAGTAAAAAAGGTGCCGGTTGATAAAAAGCCATGCGCAGGAGATAAATGGGTAAGCACCTATATATGGAACGGGGCGATACCGGCATGCACCCAATACCGTAAAAATAATATAGTAGTTACTGAATGTCCGGGTGTGTTTTATGACAATTCGGATATAGATATGCTGTATGAATTTAAATCGGAAGGTGCATATGGCGGCAACTATCCGGCTGGGCATAGCCATGGCAAGTTAAATGGCCAGATAGCCCCGCAGCACAATGTAATAGACAACTATAAAGGTGTGGCACCTGCAGGTGGCCATGCATGTAACCATGATTGCACCCCAAGGTAAGGTGTAGAAAGAAACAAGGTTTAACTAAGGAAAAGCTGCAAGGCCCCGTCTTGTAGCTTTTTCACATTGTTATTGTCGCGGAGCGGACGGTATCTCCCGCTCAAATTTTTCAAATCTGGCATCAAGGTCTGCTTTCAGGGCATCTTTTACTTTTTACTCCTCTATAAAGCTGTAGTCTATGCTGTTAAATACAAACTTCTTTATCTCGCTGTACGATACATCCGGGTAGCGGGAGGCTAGCAGGACATACTGGTGGGTGAGGTTGCTACGCAGCACCCCGGCATCATCGGTGCAAATAACAACAGGTACACCAAATTCGCGGTACAGGCCCAATGGGTGCGCCCCTTCCTTAACCTTCAGGATGAATTCGTTACTGTATAGGTTTACTTCAATGGCCGTGTTGTTTTTTGCCATGCAGCGCAGCAGGTCGTAGCAGTCGCGTTCGTAGGGCATGTCTACGCCGTGGCCTATGCGGTTGGCACCGGCTGTGCGCACGGCGGCGTTTATGTGCCAGGTGAGCTCTTCGGGTTTCACCAGACCCAAGGTAAGCTCGCCGGCATGCATGGCGTATTTTACATTCGGGTATCTGGCATGGCAGAATTTATACATCATCATGTGCAGCCAGTAGTCGCGCATAGATACCTCGTTGTCCTCAGGTGCTACTATGTTTACGCCTACTACAAGCGGGCTGGTATTGGCAGATTCGAAACAAAGCACCATGTTTTTGAAAACATCTAATGGCAGCACCACCCTGGTTACATAATTCTGGTAGCGCATAGTGAAGTTGGCATCGTCTATATGCAGCCGGTAGTGCATGGAGGTAAGCTGGTTATTGAATGTGGCAGCGCACTGCTTCACGTTGGCTGCCTGCAACTGCTCGTATATCTTACTGAGAATCGTCATGGTAAGGCCCTCATTTCCTTGCGCCTGCGCGCTAAGTAGCTGGCCGTTGAAGTTGGGGTCTATGGCCAGAGTGTTGCCGCAGGGTATAGAGGTGAACATGGTTTCTATGTAGCTCACATTCTCTTTGATGGCGCGACGTTTCAGTTCCAGCAGGCCGGTATCCAGGCGGGCGGGGCTGTTGTTGGCGATGCCGAAACCCGAGAAGGTTTCAAAGAACAGCTTGTCGGAAGGGTAGCTGACCCCGTTATAATCTTTAACCGACCATTTCTGTATCAGCTTTTGCTTGAACACGGGCAGCTGCTTCATGCTGTTCAACTCTGAGAACCTCAGGCATTGGGTATTATTTCGGGCGGTGTCCACCTTCAGGGTATTGGTGTCTATGTAATAGTCCTGCTGCACCACATAGCCTATATAGGTCTCGGCATATACCGAGCCGCTGTAGTGGTGGTGCAGGTCGCCGCCCTTCGGCATCTGGGAGAAAAAAGCCGTAAGTGCGGCATTATTACCACGGATGCGGTTGAGGTATTTATCTATTGGTTGGGCGTAGCTTGATAATGATACCAGTATGCAGGTGGCTAAGAATAAATGTTTCATCTGTGTTTATTATGCATACAAGATACAGTTAACCACCAAGAACGCAAATCCGAAGGGGACGTACGAACCCGGGTGCACATTGCCGAATTGTCAAATTCTAATTTATATCTATAAGTTCCACCTCGAAGATGAGTGTGCTGTTTGGGCCAATGGTGGGGCCTACCTGCCTGTTGCCATAACCCAGATGCGGAGGAATGAAAAAACGCCATTTGCTGCCCTGCGCCATCAGTTGCAGGCCTTCTGTCCACCCGCTGATTACCTGGTTTAGCGGGAAGGATGCCGGGCGGCCACGCTGCACCGAGCTGTCGAAAATGGTGCCATTGATGAGTGTGCCGTGGTAGTGGCAGGTAACGGTATTAGAGGCCGTTGGTTTCGGGCCGTCTCCCGCTGTGATTACTTCATACTGCAGGCCGCTGGCAGTTTCGGTAACACCCGGCTTTTGTTTGTTTTCGGCCAGGAAATCCTGCCCGGCCTTGAGGTTGGCTGCTGCTTTGTCTGAGTTCATTTTGAAAAGTTTGTCTGCGAGGCTCATAAATGTGTGAATAAGGGGATAAAAATAATCATATTAACGCTTTTTTTCAGGAAATTCGGGGTAGGGGACAAAAAAAGTTCGTCCGGCAGCAAAGTTTGGCACAATATTTTCTTTAGGTAATGTAAAACCATTATCCCCATGCTGAACGGCCAACTGACATTAACCGCAAACGGGAATATGCCCGGACATTATATGGAGCAATATATAAGCACAAAAACTGTGGAAGATGCCGAAGATACCTTTGTGGACGCAAAGGAAAGGCTGCTGGACGTGAATCACTGGAACCGGTATTGCGGTGTGCCGGGTGTGTTTTTCAGCCTCACGGACGGCCATAGCCGGTTAGTGAGCCGCAAGGCGCATAAGGGCGACCATATAAAGATAAACGCCCCCGCCATAGCGGAGTGCTGCCTGGTAATAGACTCGATAGAATATGACGATTACCCTGACCTGGGCATGGAAAGCTTCACGCTGCGCCTGCACCGCTGCGCCCACCACGAGGATGAGGAAGAAGGTGACTATGGTGGGGCGGTGGCCTCGCTGATAATAGAGAGAAGGCATAAACATGTGTTCTCGGTGTATAATTACCGGAATGATGCCGGAGAGCCGGTAAAAGAATTTACGGATGATTGTTTCGGGCTGACGGATAGTGAGTGGAGCGGTATGCTGAAGAGATTTGTGCTGTGAGTGTGGAAGAAGCCCGGTTATAAAAGAAAAAGGATACGTGTTTTGCGTATCCTTTTTCTTTTTATAAAAAGTATCTTGGTGAGCCTCGAACCATTGCTGACGAATAGGAAACAGCTTAATCAAGGAACATCAACTATTTGCAGGTCATCAACAATCCTTCGAAGCTCAGGATGACAGTGCAGCAAAAACAAAAAAGGATGCGCAGGGCATCCTTTTTCAGTATGGTATCCAAACTGCTTATGCTTTTGCTGTATGGTGTATTTGTTTCTTTTCCTTGATACGCGCTGATTTGCCCTGGCGGTCGCGCAGGTAGAACAGCTTGGCGCGGCGCACGCTGCCGGCTTTGTTCAGGGTTATCGACTCGATATTTGGCGAGTAGAGGGGGAACAAACGCTCCACGCCTACACCGTCAGATATTTTACGAACGGTAAAGGAAGCGGTATATCCGCGTCCCTGGCGCTTCAACACATCGCCTTTGAACGACTGGATACGCTCTTTGGTACCTTCAATGATTTTATAATTAACCGTTACGTTATCGCCGGCTTTAATGGCGGGATATTGTTTCTTTCCGGTAAGTTGCTCGTGTACAAATGCTACAGCGTCCATTGTTATGTAATTTTTCGGATTGCAAAGGTAAGGAAAATAATATAAATAACAATCAGGATTTTCGGAATTTGAAGATTTTCAGGATATCGGTGATTTCCGGGAGGGCAAAGATACGTGATTGCTACTTATTATAAAGATGAAAATTTTGCATTTATGCTTTTGAGAAAAGATGCCCAAGGCGCATCAATTAAAAGTGCACTTATGAGATGATTATATTCCTGTTTTGCTTTTTGTTTTGTGTAAGTGACTTTTGCTGCATTCTGACAATTACAAAGATTACTTTTGCCGTTCCCCACCTTGTTACCTCGGGCTATAATGTGTATCTTGC
The DNA here is from genome assembly GCA_964493865.1 of uncultured Flavipsychrobacter sp. Taxonomy (GTDB): domain Bacteria; phylum Bacteroidota; class Bacteroidia; order Chitinophagales; family Chitinophagaceae; genus Nemorincola. Next base: position 24,123 of record CAZBPS010000011.1, on the reverse strand, counting down.
AGCGTCTTATTAACATTAGGGCAATTCATTATAATTCTTAGGTTTTCATGCTTAAAGTAGGTGTTTTTGGTGCCGGCCATCTTGGCAAGATACATATTCAGCAGTGGGGTGAGGTGAAGGAGGCCGAATTGGTAGGCTTCTATGATCCCGATGATAATATGGCGCAGACCGCCATGGAAAAATTTGGCGTTCAGCGTTATACCAATGTGGATGAGCTCATCGCGGCAGTAGACGCTATCGATATCGTTTGCCCTACGCTTTTTCACTACGAAATTGCAAAAAATGCCCTGCTCAATGGTAAGCATGTTTTCATCGAAAAACCCCTCACCCACACCCTTGAAGAAGGCATGGAACTGGTGCACCTGGTGAAGGAAGCCAATGTGAAGTGCCAGGTGGGGCATGTGGAGCGGTATAATCCGGCTTTCCTGGCCGTGAGCGACCAACTAGTGCAGCCTATGTTCATAGAAACGCACCGGCTGGCACAGTTCAATCCGCGTGGCACAGACGTATCCGTGATACTGGACCTGATGATACACGATATTGATATTGTGCTGTGTTTAGTGAAAAGCCCGGTGAAGCGCATATCGGCCAGTGGGGTAGCGGTGCTTAGCGAAACTGCGGATATAGCCAACGCCCGCATAGAGTTTGACAATGGTTGTGTGGCCAACCTCACATCGAGCCGCATTTCGCTGAAGAATATGCGCAAGATGCGCCTGTTTCAGCGGGATGCATACATTGGCATAGACTTCCTGGAGAAGAAGACCGAAATAATCAGGCTAAAGGAAGATGGTGCAGAAGAGGGCATGCTGGATTTTCCGCTGGAGATGGCCAATGGGGAGAAGAAAATAATATCTGTTCAAAATCCGGAGGTTACACCCATCAACGCTATACAGACTGAGTTAAGGGAGTTCGCCCATGCCATTCTCTACGACAGGCCGGTGCGCGTGTCGGTATACGATGGTTATCAAGCAATGGACGTAGCACACCAGGTTTTGAAAAAAATGAGTTTGCACGCTGAACTGCACAATGTTTAACAAAATTTTACGTTATTAGAGAGGAAGGGTATCTGATGAAGCACATTTACAAGAAGGCAATATTATTAGTTTTCATAATTTCCTGTGGTCTTTTCTGGGGTTGCAATACCATTAACCCTAAGGAGCAGGTACCAACCTACATCCACATTGACTCCTTCCATTTTGTAGCCAACACATCGCTGGGTAATTTTATTACAACTTCGCATGAGATAACATCGGTCTGGGCATATTACAATGATAACCCCATAGGCGCTTTCGACCTTCCGGCCACTTTTCCGGTGATTACCAATGGCGACAGCGCAATAGGCAAGCTGACGCTGGCGCCGGGTATACCCGTAAATGGGTTTAACAACATACTGAGCAGTTATCCTTTTTATACATTAGACAATTGGGAATTTAAGGCGAAGCCGGGACAGGTAATTAACTACACTCCAACCACGAGTTTTTTCAATTCGGTGAAAATTCAGAAGGTGGAAAATTTTGAGAGCGGCACACTGAATATGGTAGTGATAAGCAGCGTGGCTAACCTTGTGCCTATAATGAGGGTGACCGATGATTCTTTCAGGTTCGACAGCCCCGGCGTGGGTAGTATCTATCTTTCCAACCCCGGAGACAGCTCAATAGACAGTACGATAAATGTATTCGAGATTCCTACAACACAGGGCAACCAATTTCTGGAGCTGAACTATAAAAGTACTTTGCCTTTTTATGTCGGTATTCAGGCATATCTTGGCGGCTTATCTACTGTACCCACATACTTGGCGGGTATTAGTCCGAGCGGTGAATGGAGGAAATTCTACGTGGCGTTACAAGATTTTGTAGCGCAACATCAGGCTTCCTATTATAAAATATATATCAAAACAGTGTTGCCCGAAGGACAAGCAAGCGGCAGGTTATTGTTGGACAATATTCAAATCGTAACGTTCTAAGTGTACATGCGTCTCAACCCAATGAAAAGAAAAGCTATCAGGCAATTGATATTGCTTGATTATGTGGCTTCTTCATTGGCATGGTTCACCTTATGGATGTACCGCCAGCATGCACTTACCAAGCTCGATTACTTCGATACACTTACATTATTTATTGCGCGGGATTACATCAACACGTTGATCGTAGTGCCGGGCGCATGGCTGCTGGCCTACCTGCTGTCGGGCACCTACTTCGACCTTTACCGCAAATCGAGGCTGAATGAGATAAACCGCACGCTCATATCCTGTATCATAGGGTGTATGGCACTGTCTATGATCGTATTTGCTGATGATAGTGCAGATTACTCCTATTTTATCAATGAGTTCAGTCGCTACCTGCTTATTCATACGGTCTTTGCACTGGTGTTCAGGTTATTTATTCTATACCGTGTGAAAAAGAACCTCGTAAATGGTAAAGTCGGTTTCAATACCTTGATTATTGGCGGCAATCAGCAGGCAATAAACATCTATAAACAGGTAAACGACAGCCCTAAGGTGCTCGGCAATATTTTCAAAGGGTTCATCTACTCAAGCAAGGAGGCCAGCAATGGCATGAGCAAATACCTGCCGCAATTGGGGCATATTACCCACCTTGAAGAGATTATAGATAAGAACGAGATAGAAGAAGTGATTGTGGCGGTGGACTCATCTGAGCACCACCTGCTGGAGGATATTGTGACGCGGCTGTGCTACCGCCCGGTAGTGGTAAAAGTATTGCCGGATTATTACGACATCATATCGGGCTCAGTAAAAACGAGCAATGTGTATGATGCGGTGCTTATACACATTCACCCCGATCTTATGCCCGACTGGCAACGGGTATGCAAGCGCACGATAGACATTCTTTTTTCGGCGATGGCGCTTATTGTGTTATCACCATTTCTGGTGTTTACGGCTATAATGGTAAAACTATCGTCCAAAGGGCCGGTTATTTATCGCCAGGTGCGTGTAGGCAGGTTTGGGAGGCCATTCAATATTTACAAGTTCCGCTCCATGTACACGGATGCTGAAGTTGCCGGGCCGGCACTATCCAGTAAGGCAGACCCGCGTATCACGCCTTGGGGCAGGTTTATGCGCAAGTGGCGGATAGATGAATTGCCGCAGTTTGTGAACATCATTAAAGGTAATATGTCGCTGGTGGGGCCGAGGCCGGAGCGGCAGCATTTTATAGATATTATCAGCGATACACATGCCCATTATAAATACCTGTTGAAAGTGAAGCCTGGCCTTACCTCTTGGGGCATGGTGCAGTTTGGCTATGCCGAGAATGTGGATGAAATGATACAGCGCATGAAGTACGACCTCCTGTATATAGAGAACTGCTCACTGGCGCTGGATATAAAGATTATCTTGTACACCATCATGGTGTTATTTCAGGGGAGGGGGAAGTAGGCTATTGGTGATTTTCGATTTATGATAGGTGATTGACCCTATTGTGAGAAATTTTACCGCTAAGATGAAGGGAGTAACCGAATAGTATATTATTTATAACTCTACATTCTCCATTTTCCACATAGCCAGTGCTTCGCCCACAATAAAAAAACTCCCGGTTATTAATAGTGCATCATTTGCTGTCATAGCTGCCTGGGCTGCGTTTACTGCTTCGGCTACAGTATTGTAAGCATTGCCGCTCAAACCGGCTATTGTTGCTTTTTCTTTAAGTTCATTAGCAGGTAGCGCCCGTTCTATCTGCGCATTGCAGAAGTAATAAGTGGCTTCCTTTGGGAACAATGCAAGCGCTTCGTCCACATCCTTATCTTTCACAAAGCCCAAAACAATATGTGATTTGTGATTTGTGATTTGTGAATCAAATTGTTCCAACACTTCTTTCAGCCCGGCAGGGTTATGGGCAACATCGCATATAATTGCAGGGGTTTCCTGTAGCCACTCCCACCTGCCGCGCAGGCCTGTAAGTTTTTTTACATGTGCAAGGGCAGATAGTGCTCCGCTGACGGATATTTTAAAATCCTGGTGCGATAGCAGTTCTACTGCGGTTAGTATGGTCTTTATATTGTGCTGCTGGTAGTTGCCCTGAAGGTCGGTGCGGAGGTCATACATTTCCCTTTTTGCATTGTTGACCACCTTGTAGTATTGGTATTTGGCATCGCTGCCGGTGCGCACCATGCCCCATAGCGACTGTGCATAATGCAATGTGCTGTGTTTGTGGACAGAATGCTCAAAGAACACGCCCTGTGTTTCGTCCTGCTGCTCACCTATTACTGTGGGTATGCCCTGTTTGATGATGCCTGCCTTCTCCGCGGCTATTTCCTGTAGGGTATTGCCCAGCAGGTCTTTGTGGTCGTAGCTGATATTGGTGATGATGGACAGCAGGGGGGTAATGATGTTCGTACTGTCAAGCCTGCCGCCGAGGCCGGTTTCAATAATGGCAATGTCCACCTGCTGGTCGGCAAAGGCAGTGAACGCCATAGCCACGGTTATCTCGAAAAAAGAGGGCTGTATCTCTTCAATGAGCGCCTTATTCTTTTCCACAAAGTCTACCACCCATTTCTTGCTCACCTGCTCCCCATTCACGCGGATACGCTCCCTGAAGTCAACTAAATGCGGCGAGGTGTATAAACCGGTCTTATAGCCTGCCTGCTGAAAGACTGCCGCAAGCCCGTGGCTGGTGCTGCCCTTGCCGTTAGTGCCCGCAATATGCACGCTTTTGAATTTAGTATGCGGGTTGCCAAGGGCAGCGCAAAGTTTGATGGTATTGGTCAGGTCGGGTTTAAGCGCTGCTTTCCCTAAGCGGGAGAACATAGGCAGGCGCTCATATAAGTAATCAAGTGTCTGCTGGTACGTATCGGTATTGCTCATAGAGCTATTGGCGTGTTTTAAAAATGATAGTCACATCCCCGAATTGCTGGGGCTCCGGGCTGGCGCTCTTACTGAACTTAACATTGTTCAGTTGCTCCAATGCTATCTTGTTCAGTTGCGAACTGGAGGATGTTTTTACGTATTTGTTGATGATATTGCCGTTACGGTCTACTGTGACATGCACCACTACTTTTCCGCTTTCGCTGAACTCTGCTTCAAACCTGTCAGGGTATATTTGCCGACCTTTTAGGTTATGTCCCATTCCGCCATTGCCATTTCCCGGAGTTCCGGAATAATTGTCTGCTCCCGGGGTGCCGCCGGGTACGCCCTTGTCGCCGGGGCCTGAACCGTTACCTTCGCTGGTGCCGGGCCTGTTCTGTGAGGCACTATTACCGCCTGCCCCCGTCTCACCTGCATAGCTGTATTTTGGCTTCTCCTGTATTTGCTGTGGTTTTGTTTCCGGTTTGGTATCAGCTCTTAGGTTGTCTCGTTTTGCTGTTGTGGTCTTTGTGGCAACTTTCGGGGCATCTTCCGCGGTGGTCTGCATGATGTTTTGCGGCAGAGCACTTTTAGCGGGGGTAGCTTTGTATACTACTGTGGCTTTAAACTCTGCAGGTGCCTTCGTGGATTGCGGCTGGTCGTCGCCGCTGCCATCATCGCTGGTGCCCAGGTTTACCTCCATGCCGCCACTCATGTCCACGGGAGGGGGGGAAGGATAAGTGTAGCGCAGCAGGAAGAATGACAAAAACAGCAGGCAATGCACGCCTATAGTCCATGCGAGTGCTTTGTAATTTACCGGCTTTTCCTGTTGTTGGATGGCTACCATCAGCAAATAAAATTAATTTAAAAAATCAAAACGCAAAAGTTAAAGTAATAGTATGAAGATAAGATGCCTTAATGCGCAAAATCCACATCAAAATTCTTCATTCTTTCTATTGGCGGATTGAAATAGCCATACTTCACATTGGGGAACTCCTCATGTATCAGCTCCAGCATCTGCTTTACACCCATGCACTCGCCGGGGTCGGTAACGCCCATGCGGCCCAGGTACCAATCGGGGTCTATATTGAAGCTGCGCCACTGTATCATGCTAAGGTCAGTGGTTTGTATGAGTTCACGTAGTGCCTCATATTCGGCAATACTGTCTGTCATGCCGGGAAATACAAAATAGTTGATAGATGCCCAGCCGCCATACTTGCGTACTACGCGCAGGCTTTCCACAATATCATCAAAGGTGTAATTATTGGGTCGGTAATATTTTGTGTATAGGTCCGCACGGGCGGAGTTCAGGCTCACGCGGATGCTGTTCAGTCCGGCTTTCATCAGTTTTTCTACTGCGTCGGGCTTGCTGCCGTTTGTATTTATATTGATACTGCCCTTTTGTGTATGCTTGCGTATCTCCACAATGGAGTCGAGGATTGTCTCCCACATCAGCAAAGGCTCACCTTCGCAGCCCTGCCCGAAACTGACTATAGGGTAGGGGGCGGTTTCAAGGTGTGGTACGGTAAACTCCACTATCTCTGCAGCCGTGGGCTTAAACTGGAGCCTGTCTTGCGGCGATACAATAGATTCATCCTCCGGCTGGAAAGAGATACAGCCAACGCAATTCGCATTGCAGGCAGGGGAGGAGGGTATGGGGCACTCCCACCTGCCAAGAAAATAGTTGCGGGCGGCAGGGCAATTGTACGTAAGGGCGCAATTTTCGGCAAGGTGTTTCACCAGCCTGTTGTGCGGGTAGGCGTGCACTAATGTCTCTACACCCTGTTTTATCTTTTTATCATCGTAACCGCTGCATTCTTGGCGTATATCTCGCTCTATGCGCACTGCGGGAACATAGAATTTATTGTTATGCCAGCCTGCGGCAGTATAGCAGAAAAGTGGCAGGGTAGGGGCATCTTCAAGGGTCTCGTAGGCGGCAAGGTAAAAACCGGTGTGCGCCGGGGGGATGAAAGCAGCTACTGCCCATCCCTTTTCGCACAGGCGCATTTCGCCCGTTTTCACATCAATGCCTATGCCTCTGCGGCCGGGTAGTTCGTACAGGTTGCCGCCATCGGGCAGCTCTATCCAGTCTTCCTCGGGTATGGGCATGGCATCCCATCCGCTGCGGCCCACCACATATAGCGATGTATCCTCAAATATCTTTCCCTCGCCATCGGAGTATAGTATGTATGGGGTCATTTTTTAATTTTTTATTGGAATTAGGAATTAGGTTTGCTTCGTAATCAGATATGTTGGTTTACCCCTAATTCCCAATTACAAATGGCAAATTCCACAAAAAAACTACCAATCATCATTCCTTCTTTTGCTCCTGTTTGCTTCTACTTGTGTGCTGCAATAGGCTTCAAATGCTTCCGCATCCACGATAGGCACTTTTAGATCCCATTGCACAAAACTATTGTCGGTAAAGTTGATGGTGAGAATGCCGAAGCGGTATATGATAAGTTCTATTTCCGTCCATGGGCGGGAGCGCTTACGGGCAGTAACAGGCAACTTAACCCCATCATCGTCAATATGCACCGAGAGTTCTCCGCCTGAAGCGCGCTCCCAAAACAGAGCGAATAGTATAGCTGCACTAAGTACACCAAAGATACCCGCAGGGAATTTCCATTGCTGCACAAATGAGTAGGCTGATAAGCTGAGTGCAATCAGCAGTTCTACAATTCGGATGGATTGGTTCACCTTTTGGCGTATGACCCACTTGTTTTTTACAATTACCAGCACAGTAAGCGATATGCCGGTAAACAATAGCGCAGCCCCCCAATAAGGTATTGTATAATTGTACACATAAATAATAGCACCCGCCACAATGAAAGCCAAAGCGCAAACCATATGCAGTGTAGTGACCTGGTGGGGCTTTACTTTTTCTTCCATTACAGGCAAATCATATACCATGGGCGCAAAGGTACGAAAGATTATACCGCAAGATTCAACTTCGACTTGCTTTCGCTATTGGCTCGGGCATTGAGCTGGGTGGTCTTGATAATCGGTTCACCGTAAGCAGCCCTCATGTCTGCTATTTATAGCGTGCAAACGTCGCAAATTCCATAATTGAGAAAATATATCCGCCGCGTGGACGAATTTCATACCATGCCAAAAATCAAATCATTGATTATCATTTAGTTACAACTTTGGCACGCAGTTAGCAATATACCTTACAAATCAAACAATCAAAAACTAAACTTAAACAAATAAAAACTAACTAAAATGAAAAACATCGTAAAATCACTCGTTATCGCTGCTGCTGCCATCACTATCTCTAACACCTCTTTCGCTCAGGCAACTGCTACTGCCTCTGCTTCTGCTAACATCATTACTCCTATCACTATCGTTAAGACAGTAGATATGAACTTCGGTAATGTGGCTGTTTCTGCTACCCTTTCTGGTACTACCGTTCTGGCACCTGCCGGCACTCGTACCACAGGCGGTTCGGGTGGTGTTACCCTGCCAGCCACTACAGGTACTGTTTCTGCTGCTTCATTCACAGTATCAGGTCAGGCCAGCTACACTTACGCTATCACCCTGCCAAGTTCTTGCACTATAACTGACGGTGCTTCACACAACATGACCGTGAATGCTTTCACCAGCTCACCATCTGCTACAGGTACTTTAAGCTCAGGTGGTACACAGACCCTCAACGTAGGTGCTACCCTGAACGTATCTGCTGCACAGGCTTCTGGTACTTACACCAACGCTACCGGTGTTCCGGTAACTGTTAACTATAACTAATATATCATCGCACGCATAAAAAAGTCACACATCAACAATAATAAATAATTAGAACTCGTTTGTTTGAGTTAAAACGAACCCTCCCATTCTTGGGAGGGTTTTTGCTTTTATCATAAGTGTGTGCTTTTATTTTATCTTTGCTTACTATGATCAGGATTGGAAAAATAGTGGCCACACATGGACTTAACGGATCGCTAATACTCACCCACATAGTAGGAAATTCTAAATGGCTGAAGAAAGAACAGGTGTTGATGGTGGAAATGCAGAAGGGAAGTTTCATTCCTTATTTCGTGGCCCAGTGCAAGGCCGCCAATGACGAGGAGTACATTATTAATGTTGAAGATATTGATAAGATAGAATCAGCTAAAAAATTGATAACCAAACATGTATATGTTGATGAATCAGTTTTGTCGGGGTATGAGAAACATTCTCCGCTCCTTTGGATAGGATTTAATTTAATAGATAAAGAAAATGGGAAAATAGGCATTATAGAAGACGTATTGCAAACTGGTAATCAATGGCTTGCAAAGCTTACTTATAAAGAAAAAGAAGTGCTGGTGCCGTTGATAGAACAAACAATCGATAAGCTGGACATAAAGACAAAGACTATCCATATGACGCTACCTCAAGGGTTACTTGAAGTGTACCTGGACTGACCTGAAAAAGGTATGAATTTGAAAATGAACAACTTACCATTTCCTACTTACGAATAAAAACATGCGAATAGACATCATAACCGTACTGCCGGAACTATTGGAAAGCCCCTTTAGCCATTCCATGATGAAGAGGGCGAAGGATAGGGGGCTGCTCGAAATTGTTACCCACAATCTGCGCGACCATACCCCATACAGGCAGGGACAAGTAGACGATTACCAGTTTGGCGGCGGGGCAGGTATGGTAATGATGCCTGAGCCTCTGGCTATACTGATAGAAAAACTACAGGGCGAACGAAAATATGGAGAGATTATCTACATGACCCCGGATGGTCACCTGTTTGACCAAAAAACTGCCAACACGCTCTCATTAAAGGAGAATATAATGATTATTTGTGGGCATTACAAGGGTATTGATGACCGCATAAGGCAGCACTACGTAACTATGGAAATATCTATTGGCGACTATGTGCTGAGCGGCGGCGAGCTTGCCGCTGCTGTAGTAGTAGATGCCGTGGGCCGTTTATTGCCGGGGGTACTTAACGACGAAACCTCCGCCCTGTTCGATTCCTTTCAGGATGGGTTGCTGGCGCCACCGGTTTATACTCGTCCGGCCGATTTCCGTGGATGGAAGGTGCCGGACATACTCCTAAGCGGCGACCCTAAAAAGGTAGATGAATGGCGGCACGAGCAATCTGTTATGCGAACGCAGGAGCGCAGGCCGGGTTTGTTGAAGGATGAACATTGATTGTAGTTATTGTCTTATATGATTAGATCCGTTTTATTATTTTTACTTTCATCACTATTTGCCAACCTCGCATACAGCCAAGGGCAAACTTGGTATAATACCGATAGCCTCCTCTCCTCCCTTTCCAAAAACGAGAAAATAAACCGGATTTTTCAAAAAGCGGAAACCATCTATAAAGATGCCGGGATAGATACCGGCAACATTTCCCTGGTCGCCTTCAAGGTGGCCTATCTGCAAAAACAGATGATAGATGAAAAACTAATACGTATTAAGCACCGCCGCTGGTACCGTAACAAAAAGATCATCAGCATAGTCGATTATACCAAAAAGGGAAATATGTCACGGTTTGCCACTATAGACCTTGTTAGCCATAAATTACTGTTCGACACCTTGGTATCACAGGGATCGGGCAAAAGCCCCATAAAAAATGACAAATATGTTGTTCCCACCTTTTTCAGCAATACCGTAAATAGCGAATTAAGCAGCCTCGGGCTGATAGTAACAAAAAAAGCCCGCCAGACCCACAATCCCTGCCACCTCTGCAAATATGCCCTGACACAAAAGCATAAAGATGTAGTAGTATTGCGCGGGCTAGAGCGGGGAATAAACGACAATGTGAAGAAACGCGACATTGTGATGCACACCACTGGCTCGGCCGACTTGGGTGGCGAGGCAAAGAAAGTGCTAAAAATAAAGGACGATAACTACCGTGTTGCCCCCGGTGAATGTAAATGTTACCGCACCGGCGATGATGGAAAATCAAAAAAAGGAATAGCCGCCTACGCCTCAACCTGTGGCATTACCGAAAATGGCGGTTATATGGGCCAGAGCAATGGCTGCCTGGTGCTACCCGAAGACAACCACATAGGCATGATGAACACTATTAAAAGGAAGTCTTTGATATTCATCTACTCTAATGCAGTGACTGATGGGTATGACTACTTCAGGGATTCACCCTTGATAGGGGAGATTGTGAAATATGTGCGGAGGTAGGATACATAGAGTGTCACACCAACTTCAAACCTCTACTTTTTAAGAAACGCTTCCCGTTGTCATGGTGAGTTGTTGACCATTAGTGCATGTCTTTTTGTTAAAAAAATAAAAAAATCCATCCACCTGTTTGCATTTACGAAAATATTCGTAGGTTTGCTTACGAAATCATTCGTAGGTAAACTAAAACAAATCAATGACCAGCAACATAAAACCAACCGACAGCGAACTGGAAATACTCAACATACTGTGGGAGAAAGGCCCCAGCACCGTAAGGGAGGTACACGACGAACTGGAGAAAAGCAAGGATGCCGGCTACACTACCACTCTGAAGCTGATGCAGATAATGCACGAAAAAGGACTGCTGAAAAGGGACGCTACCAACAAAAGCCATGTGTTCACCGCCAATGTATCGCAGGAGAAAACACAGGGGCAACTGGTAAAGCGGATGATAGATAATGTGTTCAACGGCTCGGCATCACAACTGGTGATGCAGGCCCTCGGCAACCACAAAGCCGACGAAAAAGAACTGGATGAAATAAGGAAGTATTTAGATGAAATATCAAAATCTAAATAACAAATTCCAAATCACAGGAATATCATAAATCACAAATCCTAAATCAAAATACTATGGTACTCTCACATTCACTTGCATGGGCGTTGTTGTACTCCCTCTGGCATGGGCTGCTTATATATAGTTTCCTCTATGTGCTGCTGAAGGCAATACCATCTGCAAGTGCTCGCCTCAAGTATAATTTATCGCTGGGTGCTTTCATCGCACTGTTCGCATGGTTTGCAGATACCTGGGTATTGCAGTACTATAAGCTGATAGGTACTGTAGTTTACATTACAACCCCTGGCTCCGGCAATAACGCATTCGCAGTCAATACCCTGCGGACTGTCACCACACCGCAGACCGATGGCCCGGTGCTGCATAGCCTGTGGCCCGGTATTGAGCAGTACTATTCCATTATCACGCCCTTGTATGCCATAGGCCTCCTGTTCATGCTTTTCCGGTTGTTGGTAAATATGGGTAGGGTGCACACCCTGCGGACACAGGATATCATGTTGCCCTCGCCCGATTGGGCCGCATTTGTGGCAAAATGGCAGGTAAGGTTCAATATATCGAGACCGGTAAAACTATTCCTCTCTGCCGGCATATCTGTGCCTGTAATGATGGGTGCATTAAAACCTGTCATTTTGCTGCCGGTAGCCACCCTCAACCACCTGTCTGTAGAGGAGGTGGAAGCGATACTGCTACACGAACTGGCCCACATCCGCCGCCACGACTACCTGCTGAACATGCTGCAGGCAGTAGGGGAGGCCATACTGTTCTTCAACCCCTTCGTATGGCTCATATCTGCCGTCATCCGCAGGGAAAGGGAACACTGCTGCGACGACCTGGTAGTAGATAGTGCAGCCAATCCCCTGCCTTACGCCCGCGCACTGGCCATACTTGAGAGCACCCGGCAGGGCAGCAGCCTGGCCCTCGCCGCCACAGGAAATAAAAACCAATTGTTTAACCGTATAAAAAGAATCATGGAAATGAAAAAGAACAACCTCAACAACAGCCAGCTCACCATAGTGGTAGTAGCTATCCTCGCCCTCACCCTCAGTGTGGCCATGTTTACTTTCACCCCCTCATTTGCCCAAAAGGCAAAGAAAGCCGCCAAGAGCGACACTACAGTAAAAAGTACTTATAAATACAAAACCGTTATTGTTGACGATAAAGGTGTGGTCACAGAGAATGAGTATGGAACTGATGAGCCTGAAGAAGGAAATGGCCGGAAAGCCGGAAAGGCATACAAATACAAAACTGTTGTTATCGACAACAATGGCGGTGTAACTGAGAACATATATGGGACTGACGAGCCCGTAAAGGAAAATGACCGGATCAAGAATGAAGTAGTCATAAAATATCTGCACGACGATTCAGGTAAAAAGAACTATGGCCATTCTTATACAAAAACATATAAATATGAATCCGACTCTCCGGGCACAAACAAGAAGATCAATTTGTCTGTTGTGAGAACGGAAGATATAACCAAAGAGGTGCAGGAAGCCTTAGTTGCCGTACATAAGGAACTAAAAGACATGGACTGGGTGGGCATGTATGACGACATAGAAAAAGCTCTTGCCGAAGTAGATAAAGAAATTAATGACCCGAAACTGCGCAGGCAAATAAAAGCAGAGATTGAAAAAGAACTGGCTAATGCGAAGAAGGAAATAAAACATGCTAAAAAAGAAATTGTGATAGCCCACAAGGAGTTGGAGCAGGCCGAAAAAGAAAGGAAAAACCAGCGAAAAATAATCACTAAAGAATTCACTTCCGGTGATGGTGGCAATGACGACAACAACTTCGATTCCATGCTGGATGAAATGGCAGAGGACAAACTGATAAACAAATCGGAGGCATACGTAATCAGGAAAGCAGGCAGTGAGTTATTCATTAATGGCAAGAAGCAGTCTAATCAGGTTTTTGAGAAATACAGCAAATACATGAAATACAAGACGGTAGATATAAAAGGTAAAGAAGGCACATTGAACGTGAATATTAAAAATTAAGTCGCTTCATAAACAAATATTACCCTTTCACAAAACCTTCCGGATTCCGGGAGGTTTTGTTGCTTATGGCATATTTTCCTAACTTCATAATCCCTTATGCAAGCCGATAAACACGAAACCGAAATACTGCACCGTGCGCTCAATGAATGGGAGCAGACCGGTAAAATCACCCCGGAACAAGCCACCTCGCTCCGGGAAACCATCAAGCCTAAGCAAACAGGTCGCCAGCAAATAGCCCAGTATTTCTTTTTCATTGCGCTTACATGTATCCTGCTGGCGTTCGCTGCGTTGTTCCTCAATGAAAAGCTTTTGGAGAAACTCAAGGCCTATTTTTCACTGAACGACCTGGTGATTGCACTAATCTCCGCGGCGCTCTCTGTATTATGGTTTTGGTACATTGGCCGAAAAAAGAAGGCTACCGGCACAGGGGCCTATGAGGTCTACATGGTTTTGGGTGGGCTGGCGGTGCTCACATCCCTCGTTTACTTCTGCAAATATACCCATATGTATAAGACCCCCACGGTGCTATTCGGCCTTTCGCTACCTATTCTTGCTGCCTTAGGCCAGTTGCTCCGCTCAAAAGCCTTATGGATAGGCGCAATAATAGCGGCTATCTGCTGGTACGCATCATATACGGCCTGGCAAAGTACAAATAGCCTCTTTCTGAGCATGAACTACCCACTGAGGTTCTCCGTGTTCGGGTTGATAATATTGCTCGTTTCTGTAATGCAATCTAAATTTTGGCAAATATCATTTGCCCAACGTATCACCTATGCCTCGGGTCTTATCGTTCTGTTTACAGGTCTTTGGGGAGTATCTGTTTTTGGAAATTACAATTCGTTTGCCGTTTGGCAGGAAGTCAGGCAAGTACAGGTACTGGCCTGGTCTGTTGTATTTGCTATTGCCGCAGGTTTCAGTTTTTATTTAGGCATCCGCTTTAAAGACGACCTTGCCCGCGACTTCGGTGTATTGTTTCTGCTCATCAACCTATACACCCGCTATTTCGAATACTTTTGGGATAGCATGAACAAGGGCCTGTTTTTCCTGATATTGGCCATCACCTTTGGTTTTGTAGGCTGGTGGCTGGAGCGTAATAGAAAGCCCCGAAATTTACCCTTATAGCTTTCCTGTTTTTGAATGTCGTTAAAATTGAAATAATTTTCATGAGTAATTTCCGTATCTTTGATGAAATTTAAAATGAACGCTCAATGGAACTTCTCAAAAAAATCAGCACCCCGCCTGAAAAATTTGCCAACTTTCAAAGTAGTAAATGGGTGAGGATACACCTGCTGTCCGGAAAAAGTTGCCTCGGTTACTATAGCTATAAAGACGACCAATGGCGCGAATTCAACGACCTGCAGAACCTGCATAATACCTCCCTCATCAACACCAAGAACATCAAGGGTTGGAATTACTAATCAGGCTAATGTCTTGCCATATTTGTTATTTCTGTTATCGGATTTCCCACACACCCATTCGGCATCTGAACATGAAGTATCGAAGCAATTGTAGCTGATATATCTGTCATATTCAATTGGTTATTCGTTTTTCCTTTTTGCACACCCCATCCATACCACAGCAGCGGGATGTGTGCATCATAGGGATTCCAGTTGCCATGTGTAGTGCCCGTTATAGCACTGCCGCTTTCATACCAGGCAGGGTTCAGCACCAGTTGAATTACACCGCTCCGCCTTTTATTATGCCCATTCACCACCATGGTTTTCAGTGGCTCAGGGATGGCCACATTATTCATATGCTCCATATCTATTACGTAGGTTATCTCCGGCCGCTTGTTCAGAAATTCTGAAATTGCGGCTTTTATTTTTTCTCTGTCCAGTCGTTTTTTTGCTATCAGTTGCTCATTCAGGAATAACTGGTAATTGGTATAATCAATGATTAGTGAGTCCTGCCCAAACCCGGCGGTAAGAAAAGTATCCAGTTCTGCCAGCAATCCGCTATAGCGAAAATAACCCGCCGGCACATCTTCATCCATCAGGTATTGTGAGTTGTGTGCAGCGCCATGGTCGGCGGTAAGGAAGAAAAGGTAATTGCCTTTTCCTACTTTGTTGTCTAAGTATTTTAAAAAATCTGCTATTTCTCTGTCTAACCGCAAATAGACATCTTCCACCTCCACCGAGTTCGGGCCGAACTGGTGACCCGTATAGTCGGTGCTCGACAGGCTCACGCACAAGAAGTCGGTCGATTTTCCTGCGCCAAGGCCCTCGCCCTCCATACAGGCCTTCGCCATACCGAAGGTAAGTGCATTACCCGCCGGGAACGATTTGAGCGCATTATATCTGCTCTTGCCGGTCAGCCCCGAAATATCGTGTGGAAAAGCCGGGGCCTTCTCTCCTTTAAAACTCTTCTCATATATATTATCATCTGCTATGCTTTGGGCATATTTGTCTATCGGGTATAGTAATGTCCAGGGCTGCTTTGCCAGGCTGTCAGCCACACGGCGTGCATTGAATGCCTTCAGCCAGCCAGGGTAGGGGTGAGTATAATATGAACTGCTGCCAAATGTGCCTGTGCTGTCATCCAGCCAGTAGGCGCCATTGGCCAGGTGCCCGGCGGGTAGTATGCTGCTCCTGTCTTTAATGGCTACCCCATATACCCTCGATGCCATGTTTGTTGCCAGCCGCAGTTCATCGGTTATAGTGGTGGTCAGCAGGTTCCTCGAGCTCATGGAGTGTGCCGCGGTGTCACCCTCGCCCACATGATGTACTGTGCTATCTGCCACACAGTACGTATAACTGCCATTTATATTATCATACCAGTCGTTGCCTGCTATCCCATGTATGGCCGGTACCGACCCGGTATATATACATGCATGGCCGGGTGCGGTATAGGTAGGTATATAGTTGATCATGGTGTTTTCACAGCTAAAGCCCTCCCGCAGCAGCCGCTTAAAACCATCATTTCCATAGAGGTCGGCATAGCGGTATAGATAGTCCCACCGCATCTGGTCTATTACCAGGCCCACTACCAGTTTGGGCCTTTTTACGGTGGTCGGATGCTCTACGCAAGACGAAACCCCAACTATTAACAAAACAATAAACAGCTTCAGGCCCTTCATAAATGCAGTGTTTAGGCTTTGATATGATAATATAATGTGCAAAAGTGCAAAATGTGATTTAAATGGTCATTTATATTTTTATTATTTTCGCACCATATTTAGAACAGGAAAACTAAGAACATATGAGCACAAATGACATTTTCGCAAAATTTGAGAACAGATTAGGGCCAATAGGAGACTACGCAGAAAAGTCGCCGGGTTATTTCGCATTCCCCAAGCTGGAAGGTGAGATCGGCAACCGCATGAAATTTCGCGGTAAAGAAAAGATAATCTGGAGTTTGAACAACTACCTCGGGCTGGCCAACCACCCCGAAGTGCGCAAGGCTGATGCCGAAGCTGCGGCAAAGTATGGCCTCGCATCCCCAATGGGTGCCCGTATGATGAGCGGCAACTCCGGCCTCCACGAGCACCTCGAGCGCGAACTGGCTTCCTTCATAGGTAAGGAAGATGCCATGCTGTTCAACTACGGTTACCAGGGCATGGTATCTACTATCGATGCCTTATGTGGCCGCCACGATGTGGTGGTGTATGACGCTGAGTCTCATGCATGTATCATAGATGGCCTGCGCCTCATACCCAGCCACCGCTATGTATATAAGCACAACGATATCGCCGACTGCGACAAGCAACTGGCACGCGCTACCGAGTTGGTGAAGAAAACAGGCGGCGGCATCCTCGTTATCACCGAAGGCGTTTTCGGTATGAGCGGTAACCAGGGCAAGATCAGGGAGATAGCCGTGCTGCGTGAGAAATATAACTTCCGCCTGTTTGTGGATGATGCGCATGGCTTTGGCACAATGGGCAAGACCGGCGCCGGCATAGGCGATGAGCAGAACTGTATAGAGGATATAGATATATACTTCTCCACCTTCGCCAAATCTATGGCCAGCATAGGCGGTTTCCTTGCGGCCGATAAGAAGATACTCACCTTCCTGCGCTACAATATGCGCTCGCAGATATATGCCAAGTCATTACCAATGGCGTTTGTGGCCGGCAACATCAAGCGCCTGGAGCTGTTGCGCAGCATGCCTGAACTGAGGGAAAAACTGTGGCACAATGTACGCCGCCTGCAGAATGGTTTCCGTGAGCGTGGTTTCGATTTGGGTACTACCAATACCCCCGTTACGCCCGTATTCATGAAAGGTGGTCTCTACGACGCAGTGCAGCTCACCTACGACATGCGCGAGAACCACAACATATTCTGCTCGGTAATAGTGTACCCGGTAATACCAAAGGGACAGATAGAACTGCGCATCATACCCACTGCCGCCCATACCGACCAGGACATAGACGAAACACTGGCAGCATTTGATGCCGTGCGCGAGAAACTGGATAACAAGTTATATCCGCAGGAAATGCCTTTTGTAGGAGCGGGGGTGTAAATGACACTCAGTTGAAATGAAATATGAAACTGCCCCGCTGAACCGGGGCATTTTTTTTGGCAGGTTTTGCTGTCATTGCGTTTTGTATTTGCTTGTGTCTGGCAGACCCTTAAAAGAAATCGGGCAAATCCAGCTTTTTAGCGATCCTGTGCGCTGCATTCATTAACCCCACGTGGCTGTATGCCTGCGGAAAATTGCCCCACTGGCTACCATCAACAGCATTTACATCTTCGCTCAACAACCCCACATGGTTCGCATATTTCATTAATTCCTCAAATCGCTCTATGGCCTCACCGATGCGGCCAACACATGCCAGTGCCTCCACATACCAAAACGCCGTGAATAGAAAGGTGGTCTGTGGTTTCCCAAAATCATCTTCATGTATATAACGGTAAAAAAGGCCGTTATCAGCTTTTAGCTCGCTTTCCACCGCCCTTAAATGGTCCCTGGCCCGCTCAGATGAAGGGTCAAGATAATTCATCATTATCAGCTGCAAGGTGCTTGCGTCAAGGTTCCTGGTGCCAATTGCTTGCGTATATACCCGCCTCTCTTCATCATAGCAGGCTTCAATTTTTTGCGCCGCCATATCAAGCAGTACGGCTGCCCTTTTCACAAGCGCTTCATCCCCTATGTGGGTGGCCATTTTTATCGCGGCCTTGCATCCCGCCCACTGAAATAAATTAGTATAGCAATGGTGCTGGGTAGTATTTCTGAACTCCCATATTCCCGCATCGGCTTCATCTATTGTCTGCTCTATTTTGTCAATAATTGATGTAAGCCATCTCGACGAATCATGTCTTTCGGCAAACGTGAACCGCCGGTCTATGTATAATGGCAGCAACGACAGTAATACTTGCCCGTAGCTGTCGTTCTGCACCTGTTCTGAGGCTTTATTGCCAATGTGAACAGGCTTGTTACCAAGATAGCCTTCTAACGGTAGGACTACTTCATTCATTTTAGGAGAACCCGTAATAGTATAAAGAGGCGCGTACCGGTTCTCGTCCTGCAATGCCAGGTTGGCAATGAAATGAGCGTAATGCTCCGCCTCTTCAAAATGCCCTATATTATTGAATGCGTTCAGTATATAGTACGCGTCGCGCAGCCAGCAATACCTATAATCCCAGTTCCGGCCCTCCATAGGGGTTTCTGGCAGGCTGGTGGTACTGGAGGCTATTATTGCCCCGGTGTCTTCATACTGGTGCAGCTTCAGCGCAAGTGAGGAACGGATTACCTGCTGCTGGTATATATTGCTGAAACCCGTAGTCTTTATCCACTCCCGCCAATAAGTAACTGTTCGTTTTAAAAAGTCTTCGGCGGTTATCTCCAATGGTGCTTCCAAGGGTATGCCATAAGTAAGCACTAAATACTTGGTCTCGTTCAGTACCTGGTATTGATCGTTAAGAATATAGTTCAACGATAAATTAGTCGTCAGCCGCAACGGCTGCCCAAGCCCTGAAAATTCTATGTGGTTGCTGCCTATGAGCGGCTGTAGCTTTCTTGTGCCATTATCGCCTACCGGCTCGCAGGTTACCTTAATCCTCGGGTAACCGCTTACCAGTTCTATCTTGCGGATGAGCATCAGTGGGCGAAAATACCGCTCATACAACCTGAACCTCGGCGCAAAATCAGTAACCCTGTAGATACCGTCCTCATTGCGTATCTCGGTCGTTATTACGTTCGTATTTTCCAGATAATGCTGTGTAGCGGTGTACGCTCCATCCGGCAAAATAGAGAACTCCCCTCCGCGCTCTTTATCCAGCATACCACCAAAGACAAAATCGCTGTCAAACCGTGGAAGGCAGAGCCAGGAGATATTTGTGTCTTTATTTACATGCGCCACGAAGGCACAGTTTCCTATTATACCTGAACTGTATGAATGCTTGCTCATTGATTGGCTTCTTGTAATTCATCAACTTTTTCCGATATTTTCTTAACCATCTCCAACAGGGCGATCACCATTTCAGGCCCTTCCAAGTTATACTTGGCAAAGGAGGCCTCCTGGCCTATTTTTATCGAAAAAGCATGGTCTAAATTAGCAAGTTCCCGGAACATATCCTCATCTGTAGTATCATCTCCGCATGAAAGAATGAAATCATAGTCCTGGTCTTTGAGTATTTTCTGGGTAGCATATCCTTTACTGATACCACTGCTGCGTACTTCAATGACTTTGTTGCCGAGAATAACCTGTAGTCCTAGATTATTTATATACCCTTCTAACTGCAGATA
Organism: uncultured Flavipsychrobacter sp.; assembly: GCA_964493865.1. Taxonomy (GTDB): domain Bacteria; phylum Bacteroidota; class Bacteroidia; order Chitinophagales; family Chitinophagaceae; genus Nemorincola. The sequence continues at coordinate 3,938 of CAZBPS010000011.1, read as the reverse complement.
TAATTCTGAGGCACGCAACTTACCCTGCTCTGCATTTGCGTTACGGTAATGCCACGCAATCGAATAATCTTTCTTTTCTATAAACGAGCCCGAACATCGTTTCACATATATTTCCATTATGCTCTCCACGCGCTTCTTCCATTTCGCGGGCGAATCTATTTCACTCCGCCATTTACCTCCATCTACTTTGAACTTTGCCCCATGTTCCGCCACGATGTTTACCGGAATATCGCCAAACCATCCATCCAGCGTACTGCTGTCACGTCCGCTTATCAGGTAAACAGTGTTATCCTTGTTTTTGGATAAAGCATTCAGGAGGTCCAGCAAGCGTTGGTCCGGAACTGCCATTCCGGGCATAGGCGAGAAGGGAATCAGCGTCCCGTCATAATCCAACAACAGGAGTCTTTTTTTTGCTATCGCGTATTTGCCCAGCAACATCGCCCCTGTATCTTCGTCAATAAATTTTATTTCAAACTCTTTTTGTTTCTCCTTTATAGCCCTTAGCTGCGATAGAAAATCATCGGCCCAGGCATTTATGTCATATTGTTTTATTCGCTGCTGCATTATACCTATCCTTTTTGTTTGTTCTTCTTCATCCATTTCTAAGCCTTTTTTTATTTTTATGCCCATTTCCACAATGTCATTCGGGTTTATGGTAAGGGCATCAGTTAATTCCCTTGCTGCGCCTGCCATTTCACTAAGCACCAATACGCCTTTCTGATCTTTCCTGCTTGCTATAAATTCTTTTGCTACCAGGTTCATTCCGTCACGCAACGGCGTAACCAAGGCCAGGTCGCAAAATGTGTACATCGCAATAAGTTCATCAAATTCAAGGCTGTTGTACTGGTATACAATCGGTTGCCAGTGTATAGTACCGATGCTGCTATTGAATTGCCCCACAAACTCATCAATCATTTTTTTCCGTTCCGCGTATTTTGATATATTGTCCCTCGATGGCACCGTAACCAGAATGAAGACAACCTTCCCTGTATATTCAGGGTATGTCTTCAGGAACAACTCGAATGCCCGCAGCCTGTTATACACCCCTTTAGTATAATCTAACCTGTCAACTGAAAAAATCACTTTTTTACCGGAAAACCTGTTTTGCAGTGTTTTTCGGATGTTCGCTACTTCTGCCCGGTCATAAGCATTAAAGAATTTATTAAAATCTATACTTATCGGGAACACATCAACTTTTATCAGCCTGTTCTGATGCCGGAGTATGTGCATTTCGTTATCCATTCCCAATATCATCTGTACAGATGTGAGGAAGTGGGAAGCATTGTCAATCGTGTGGAATCCGATCAGGTCAGCGCCTAATAACCCCAATACTATATGCTCCTGCCACGGAGTAGGCATTATCCTGAAAACCTCATACGATGGAAACGGGATATGAAGAAAGAAGCCTATTGTTATTCCCGGTATCCTGTCCCTGATCATTTTTGCCAATGGCATTAAATGATAGTCGTGTATCCATATATAATCACCGGGCTTCGCATGTTCAGTTAATGTAGCCAGAAAAATTTCGTTAGCTTCCATATATTTTTCAAAACCGGCATCATTGAATTCGACAAACGATGGAAAATAATGGAATAGAGGCCAGATTACTGAATTCGAAAATCCGTTGTAATATTGATCGTAAGTCCTTTTACTAATGAATACCGGCAGGCACTTAAAGTTATCTTCAGGTATCTGATTACTTACTTTTTCCCATACGCCTGCACCGCACCCCGCCACTCCAACCCAAAAAGTATCGGTAAACTTATTTATTGCGTTTTCCGAATTGTTGTCCAGATATCCGCTGATGGCGCTCACTAACCCTCCGGAAGATACTTTTACGTCAATTTGCTCTTTCCTGACATTAATGGTAACAGGCAACCTGTTAGATACTATAAATAGTCTTTTACCCATAAGTGGCAATTTGATTAAAAAATAAGGCGCATAAACTTACAGCCTTCTATTTCCGCAGGTTGGCACGAAACCCCTGAAATACGCTGCTGACTATATCAGCAGCGTTATAGTGTTTTCTAAAAGTAACAAAAAAAAGCCGGAGATGCAATCAAACACACTCGCTCTGCTGATACTTTCAGATATTTTTAGCATATTGACACATATATCGTTGATTTACTGTACTGAATGCTTTTCTGTAATTGGTCTTATTTTCAGCAACAGCGACTCACGCAGGGCAATCCATCGGGTCGCAAGTAAATCTGCCATTCTTGTACTAACAGTTTTTTGTATAGTCCTGATAAAAACTTGGTCCGAATGTTTCGAGGATTACATTATGCGGCGTTTGTAACTGGTCGCCACATAATATCAGGCCAATCAGTTTAAGCACCTTTATTTCACTATTGTCTTGCTTGTTTTGTTTCCCGCCGGGCCTGTTATTTGTAATTGGTAAATGCCTGAAGCAAAAGCCCTCGTATTTATCTTTTCAGGGTATACGAGTATGGTGCTGCTATATATAAGCCGCCCTCCGGCATCGAATATGCTCACTTTGCTTCCCGGCGCTGTATTTTCTATAAACAGTTCGTCGCCCATCGGTATAGGATACGCGACTATATCATTCTTTTCGGGTATGCGCACCGCCAGCGTGGCCGATGGCATAGTTATTTTCCTCACCCTGTCATTGCCGAAATCTGTAACATATAAATGTCCCGCGCTGTCTATATATATATGCACCGGGTTACTTAAAGTTGCAGCAGATGCAGGCCCGCCATCACCGCTGAATGAATTAATGCCAGTACCGGCAAATGTAGTGATAATCCCAAAAGTATCTACCCTGCGTATGCGGTGGCTGGAGCAATCTGCGATATATATGTTGCCATTTGTATCTACGGCCACACCATTAGGGTGCCGCAGGTTTGCCAAAGTTGCGGCTCCACCATCTCCGCTATAACCAAATACACCAGTACCTGCTACCGTGGTGATTATGCCAAAAGTATCTACTTTGCGGATGCGGTTATTTTGAATATCGGCTATGTACAAATTGCCTTTGCGGTCTAACGCTATCCCATGCGGAAAATTCAACGTGCCACTGACAGCAGGCCCGCCATCACCGGTATATCCCGGCGAACCATTACCTGCCACATTGCTGATAATGCCTGTCGGTGTTATTTTTCTTACGTTATGTGCCGATTGGTGGCTTATGTACAAATTGCCTTTGCTATCCATTACCGCAGCCATTGCCACTCCCAACTGTGCTGCGGTAGCCGCCCCGCCATCGCCCGAGAATCCGGCCACACCTGTACCCGCGATTGTACTGATGGTATCATTGGCTCCTATTTTCCTCACACGGTAATTGTTTCCGTCAGCTATGTATATCCTGCCTGAATCATCCACTGTCACATCGCTGGGGCTCTTCAATTGCGCTGCGGTGGCAGGTATCCCGTCACCGTTATAGCCCGCAACATTGGTACCTGCAATAGTAGTGATAATCCCGGATGTGCTGATTTTGCGCACCGTGCTATTATACGCTTCTGCCACATATACATTGCCCGATCTATCCATTGTGATGCCGCTTGGCGCATTCATTCCTGCCGCAGTGGCAGGTCCGCCATCACCGGTATAAGTGCCGGTACCCAGGCCATTGCCGGCAATTGTGGTAATTATTTGTGCGTGGCCATTTCGGCCCGTTAACAGCAAAAAGGAAACTACCAGCACGGGCCGGATAATTACAGAAAGGTTTTTAAGCATAATCTTTAGGTTGGTGTGTGAATATATTTTTCATATAAATAGACAGCAAAATATTAAGTATTGGTTGGTTAATAATAAAATATCGTCAAAAAAATTTACCAGAAATACCCCAAGTTCTTCCGGGTATGTACCCGGAACTGCAAATAGAACTCCTTTTGTAGAAGGCATTCAATGGGCTAAAATTTATAGTGTCTAGTCCTGAAAAAACCTTACACTTTTAAAAGTGTAATTAATGGAACCAA
>CAZBPS010000010.1:0-133699 GCA_964493865.1 uncultured Flavipsychrobacter sp. | reverse complement strand
TGGTTCCATTAATTACACTTTTAAAAGTGTAAGGTTTTTTCAGGACTAGACACTGTTTTGGAGCAAAGAACCACCCCGTTCGGCAAACCCGGGAGGAGTGCCATAAGAGCGGAAGTCGCAATACAATGTGTCAAAGAGCTTACCCGATATTTAGGGGGTTTATCCTTCGCTTTAGATTTCGTTCATAACTAAGGCTATTAAAAAAGCTATTGCCTTCGTGAAAAACTATGCTATTGAAAACGGCGGGCGAAGTGAGTAAAGGTCATTAATGCTGTTGTTCCCACAAAATTCAGCAACCATGACGGTACAGTAACTGTACTGCCATGGTACAGTTACTGTACCGTGACGGAAAATAGTTCGACAGGCTCACTACTGGCTGTGGGCGTGGGTTTGGTGGGATTCGGGTGTTTTTTTTCAGGTGGTGTTTATGCAATTCAAAAAAGACTTGCAAACAGGCGGGTGCCAATGTGTGTCGTAATGAATCGCGGGACGCTTGCAAAGTGCTAGTCCAAACGTTGCGCTTAGACTGGCGCGGAGGAAATGCGATTGGGACGGAAAGAGCGGTTGCAAACCGCAGAGTTTTTGTGTGACACGAGTTTGCCGTACTAAAGGCCATACTACAAACTCGCGCCAGTGAGGCAATCACAACCAATATACAACCAGCCGCAAAAAGTCGATTGTGCAATTTTTTGTGCAATTTGCTACATTTCCTCAAATAAAAAAGCAGCTACATTTGACTGTAGCTGCTTGATTTACAACTGAGTGCGGGCGGAGGGACTCGAACCCCCAAGCCGCGAAGCACTAGATCCTAAGTCTAGCGTGTCTACCAATTTCACCACGCCCGCAAATTGATGGTAAAAAGCCCCTTTGGGGGTCGCAAAGGTAGGGGAAAAGTTGATAAGTTGCCGTAAGACAAGCTCAGGATGATAAAATTTTTGGTTGGCCGAAGAAAAAGCCGCTAGCGGGGCCTTTGCTACAGCCCCAGCAGCAAGGCCGCTGCGGTAAAATAGATGATAAGCCCGGTAACATCTACCAGGGTGGCCACAAAGGGGGCCGATGAGGTGGCGGGGTCGAGCTTGAATTTTTTGAGAATGATGGGTATCATGGAGCCGGTGATGGTGCCCCACATAACCACCCCCACCAACGACACAGATACCGTAAGCCCCACCATCACCCAGTTAAAATCCTCGTTATAATTATACCAGCCCAACTGCTGCCAAAGGGCAATGCGGAGAAAACCAATGACTCCTAATATACCACCCAGTGTGAGACCGGAAAATATCTCGCGCCTCATGACATACCACCAGTCGCGAGGAGAGAGTTCCTTGAGGGCCATAGCGCGGATGATAAGCGTTGCCGCCTGCGACCCGCTGTTGCCCCCGCTGGAAATAATGAGCGGCACGAACATTCCCAGCACCATCGCCTTGGCTATCTCCGATTCAAAATGCGCCATTGCTGTAGCGGTAAGTAATTCCCCGATGAACAGCACTATGAGCCAGCCGGCCCGCTTCTGTATCATGGTGAAGAAGCCGGTCTTCACATAAGGAAGGTCCAGAGACTCCACACCACCGAATTGCTGCATCTCCTTGGTGTCCTTTTCCTCGGCCTGGTCTATCACGTCGTCCACGGTCACCACGCCCATCACCACGTTATTGCTGTTGGTAACGGGCAGGGCCACACGGTCATATTCCTTAAATTTCTGGATGGCATCATCTATTGTGTCCTGTATATCGAGTTTCACATAAAACCCATCCATTATGTCTTCCACCTTTTTGCCATGCTCGTTGAGTACGAGCCTGCGTATGGGCAGGTCGTCTATGAGTTTGCCGGCATTGTCCACCACAAATATCACGTTTGCGGCGGGTGTATCGGTATAAAAGCGGCGCAAGTGCTCTACTGCCTGACCTATTGTCCATTCTTTACGAACGGAGGTAAAGTTTGTATTTATCAGCCGGGCCACACTGTTCTCGGGGTATCCCAGCAGGTCGTACGTGGCCAGCCGGTTTTTATCATTGAGCAGGTTGAGGTATTCGGTTACCTGCACCCCATCAAGCGAATCGAAGAAAGTAACCCTGTCATCCGATTCAAGGGTGTTGAGGATATTGGATATTTTAGTCCGGGGCAGCTCTTCAATAACGCCTATCTGGAGGTCGTGGTCGAGGAAGCCGAAAATCTGGGTTTGTGTTTTTTCGGGTAAATGGAGGAAGGTGCTGATGGCGTGGTCTGTGGGCAGCGAAGCCAATAGCTTACCTACCTCAGCCGGATAGTCTTCGTCCTTGCTGTGGTGGAGCAACTCGCTGAGGTCGCCATCCAGAACTTTCTCCCTTAGATCCTGAGCCAGCATTATCTCCCATCAATTGTTGGTTTTGTTAGAAAATATACCCGAGGATTTGGGTATGCCCTTTTTTGAAAGGCAGGCAAAGGTACTTTATTTAGTTTAAGGGAGTATTAAATATTGGGGATTTAATGGCCTAAACAGGCTTATTCCTGTCGGATATGCGCCTGCGCTCTATAACTTATTTAACTTTTTAACCTTTTTACTTTTCAACCTATTCCCCTAACCCCTACCTTTGCAGCATGAATACAGAGACGAGGCTACGGAAACTACTTAATGAGCGGATACTGATGATAGATGGCGCTATGGGCACCATGATACAGCGCTACAGACTGGAAGAGAAGGATTACCGCGGGGACCGGTTCAAAGACTGGCACACTGATGTGAAGGGCAATAACGACCTGCTGTGCCTTACCCAGCCGCAGATTATTAAAGCCATACATAAAGAATACCTGGCCGCGGGGGCCAATATCATAGAAACCAACACTTTCAACGCTCAGGTTATTTCTATGGCCGACTATGACATGCAACCACTGTCATATGAAATAAATGTGGCCGCCGCAAAGGTGGCTAAAGAAGCGGTGAAAGAATTTGTAGCAGAATCGGGCTTGCCGGAGGGTGAATATTTTGTGGCCGGGGCTATAGGCCCGATGAACAAAACGCTGTCGTTATCGCCTGATGTGAACAACCCCGGCTACAGGGCCGTAACTTTTGATGAAGTAGCTGATGCCTATTACGAGCAGATAAAAGGACTGGTGGATGGTGGTATAGATGTGCTGCTGGTAGAAACAATTTTTGATACACTGAACGCAAAGGCGGCCATCTACGCCATCAATAAATACTTCAGGGATACTAAGAAAGAAAAGCTGCCGGTAATGATCTCCGGCACTATCACCGATGCATCGGGCCGCACATTGAGCGGGCAAACACTGGAAGCGTTCTATATATCGGTGATGCACGCAAACCCGATAAGCATAGGGCTTAACTGTGCGTTGGGTGCCTCGCAAATGAGGCCGCATATCGAAGAGTTATCAGAAATAGCGGCCTGCTATGTAAGCGCATACCCTAATGCCGGCCTGCCTAATGCGATGGGCGAGTATGACGAAAGCCCGGAACAAACCGCAGCCATCATAGGCGAGTGGGCAAAAGAAGGATGGGTGAACCTGGTAGGCGGCTGCTGCGGCACCACGCCACCCCACATTGCCGCAATAGCTAAGGAGATGAAGAAATACGCCCCAAGGCAATTGCCCGAATTAATGAGCGCATAAATTTTACCAGGAAGCATAAAAAGCAAATGCACAAAGTGCACCAATGGCGGAGCCTCTGACTGCAATGCAAGAAAGTAAATACTACGGGTTATAATTGAACTTGAACCCTATGCCGTGTATGGTTTGTAGTTTCGCGTTCGTCTGTGACTTCAGGTATTTTCTCACCTTGGTAATGAATACGTCCATGCTCCTGCCGAGGAAGTAATCGTCCTTGCCCCATACATTCATGAGTATCTCATCGCGCTTCAGCACACGGTTGGCGTTGAGGCACAGATAGCGCACCAAGTCTGCTTCGCGCTGGGTAAGCTGGTATTCTACTTTGTCGTTGCTGAGGACAAGGTTGGTGTAATCAAAGTTAAGGTCGCCTATCTTGAAAGTAACGGGGCCTACATCATCTTTCTTCTTCGTGCGCTTGAGGAATACCTGTATGCGCAGCAAGAGCTCCTGCAGGTTGTATGGCTTGGTGATATAGTCATCAGCGCCGGTCTCGAAACCGGCAATTTTATCAATATCCATATTCTTGGAAGACAACAGGATAATAGGGATACTGTCGTTCTTTTTACGGATGCTGTTGGCCAGCTCCATACCGTCTTTTTTGCCGGGCAATAAGATATCCAGCAGGCATACGTCATAGATGTTCTTCATGAACTGTTGCCATGCTACGTCCCCATCGGTGCAATGCGTTACATCAAAATCCTGCTTCTGCAGAAAATCCTTAACCACATACCCCAAAACAGGGTCGTCTTCCACTAATAATATTTTTACTTTTGGCTGCGACATACTATACAATAAGTTGTACTTATCAGTTTCTCACCTGCTAATATAATGCAACTATTTTCAAAGGTTAAAGGAATATGGATATTAATTTTCGCTGTAAGATAAAAAATTATTTTATTCTATCGGGATTCATGGCAATAAAAGATGCCCAGCTACCTGTATTTTTTTTCGCCTTTTTGGGTAATGCAGCACTTTTGGTAATGGCCTCTTTCCTGCCCTGGTAGTGATGGCATAGCGCCACGGCTACGGCATCGGTGGCATCCATAAAGCGCACATCCTCCTCAAATTTCAATGTATGCTGCAGCATGCCCAGCACCTGCTCCTTGGTGGCGTTGCCCCTGCCGGTAATAGACTGCTTTACCTTGCGGGGAGCGTATTCGGCTGCATGAAGGCCACTTACCATAGCCGCAGCTATGGCCACACCCTGCGCCCGGCCGAGCTTCAGCATACTTTGCACATTTTTGCCGAAGAATGGCGCCTCTATGGCCACGGCGGTAGGCTGGTGTACCTGTATGAGGCTTTGCATCTTTTTAAATATGAGTTGCAGCCGCTCTGCGTGGTCTTTATGCTTCGATAGCTGTAAAACACCCATTTCTATCAGCGATATATTACTTTTGTTTACAGAGATGAGGCCATATCCCATTACCAAAGTTCCGGGGTCAATTCCTAAGATGATCTGGTTATCTTTCAAATATTGCTGATTGTATTGAACAAATCTACCAAAATATGGCTTAATTATCTTGTGGGCGGAGCAATTTCCCTGTTTCTGCTGTGGGGCATATACCTGCAGGTGCAGAGACAATTGGCCGGTATAGATGCAGTTGTATGGCAGCATACCGGCCCGGTAGTTTATATAGTAGCCTGCGTTGCGCTTATGTTCATCAATACATCGCTGGAGGGCTATAAATGGTATTTGCTTACCGGACAGGTTACACATATCAGTTACCGGGGGGCATTTGCCAGCTACCTGGCAGGCGTGGCGTTTGCGGTCATCACCCCAAACCGTATTGGCGAATACCCTGCCAGGATACTGTACATTGGCAGACAGCATACTTTCCGGTATATCCATGTATCTATACTGGGTGTGCTTTCGCAGTTGTGGGCGGTATATATCTTCGGGCTGGGTGCGCTTGTTTACTACAATATTGCTTTCCCGGCCACTATCGCAAAAATAGCGCTGTGCCTGTGCTTCATCGCCAATGTGTTGGCGGCCATATTCTATTGGCGCTTTGAGCTATGGCTGCCTGTTATAGAAAAGGTAAAATGGCTGAAAAAGTATGTTGTTTACGGAAAACTGCTGAACCGGTTCACTACATCCAAGCAAACGAAGATACTTGGCATCTCCGTTCTGCGGTTTGGCATATTTACGGCACAGTATTTGATTTTACTACGTTGGATGAATGTTGACCTACCTTTGGCCGAAGGTTTTGCAATGGCCGCGCTGTTCTTCTGGATTATAGCTGTGGTGCCCTCTATAGCTTTAACAGAGCTTGGTGTAAGGGGATCGGTGAGTATTTTTCTCTTTCATCATTTTTCTGCAAACACGGTAGGCATACTTGCCGCGACAGCGGGAATATGGATATTAAATCTGATAGTACCTGCCATTATTGGCAGTTTTTTAATCATGAGAATGCGTTTGTTACGTTAGAATACCTGATTTATGATTTTATTAAGAATGAATAAAACAGTGGGCTTTACAGCAATTTTTATGTTGCTGTGTGTACATGCATTTCCGGGAATGGTGCGGGGACAAAATGCCTTTTGCAATACCAGGAATACCAGTTTTCAGGAGGGAGAGAAGCTGAGCTTCAAAGTGTACTACAATATGAGCTTCATCTGGATATTTGCCGGCAACGCCAGTTTCACCACCACCCTTAGCGAGATGAACGGCAACAAGGTGTATCATGTGGTGGGCGCAGGAAAGACCGCCAGCTCTTATGAGTGGTTTTATAAAGTGAATGACACGTATGAAACATTCATCAATACCGAAACAATGATACCGGAGCGCTTTATCAGGGATGTGAACGAAGGGAGCATGAGTTTTCATCACGATATTACTTTCCATCATAAAAGGGAGCAAGCGGTATCGAAAAACAAAACATACACCATTACCAAATGTACGCAGGATGTACTTTCTGCTATTTTTTTCGCGCGTAATATTGATTACAGTAAATACAATGTGGGCGATAAGATACCATTCGATATGTTTTTAGATGATAAGCTCTACTCCTTATATATAAAATACGAAGGCAAAGAGGTCATTGAAACAAAAATGGGCAAATTCAGGGCTATCAAAATTGTTCCGCTGCTGATAGAAGGCACCATATTCGACGGTGGCGAAAAAATGGTGGTATGGGTATCAGATGATGCCAATCATCTTCCGCTACGGGTAGATAGCCCGATCCTGGTGGGCAGCATTAAAGTAGATCTTATGGAGTATGAAAACCTGCGCAACCCTTTCTCTTCTTTGATAAGTAAGAAATAGGTACGGTCCTTCATACTATAACTTTACTCTTGTGACGTAGTAACATAATAATTGTACATTTGTTAGGGAATGAAAAGGGTGCTATCGTCTTTACTGTTGATTGCATATATGGCAAGCGCCATAAACTTTACCTTTTCATTTCATTACTGTGGCGGCACTTATCACAGCATTTGTTTTACCTCAGATACGGAAGCTGATTGTTGCGGCAGCGAAGAGGAGGACGATGGGTGCTGCGAAGATAAAGTTGTAAGCGCCAAGTTTAAAGACAATCACACACCTGCGTTTAAGACCGTCATTTCCAAAATAGTTTTTGACCCAGCGCCGGCAATAGCCTATTACCCGCCCGTCGGGTTAGTAATCAGCACTGTTCTGATAGACCATGTTCTTCACACAGGCCACTCACCGCCTATATTAGGCAACCTCCCGGTCTATTTACTCAATCGTGTGCTCAGGCTATAGCCACGGGTAGCTATTCTATTTACAAAAACAGACCGTTTTTTGTAGATAGGGTTTTTGCGTTTCATCCAATACTATTTTTATAACACATAACAACTCAAAAAAATGAGAAAACTCATTACATCGATAGCATTGATGTTAGCCGCGGCTATTTCCAATGCGCAGACAACAGCGACTAACTGGACAGCAAATGATTGCAGCTCTGTGAGCCATACTTTATTCACAGAACTGGATGCAGGGAATATAATTGTTTTTGTATGGGTGATGCCGTGTGGCTCATGTGTAAATGGTGCGAAAGCCGCATACAATGCCGTGCAGAGTTTTGCCACATCGCATCCCGGAAAAGTGCGCTACTATATAGCCGATGACCTAGGCGATGACAACTGCACAGATCTTACTACCTGGATTACCTCTAACACAATAGGTGCTACCAGCAATATGACCATCTTTGGCAATGCCGGCAACGTTATCAACGAAGCAAATTTTGGTGGTACAGGTATGCCCCATGTCATAGTTATGGGCGGTACAGACCATAAAATTCATTACAACAAGAAAAACAGTTTGACCAACGACCAACCGGGCATTACCGCAGCCATCAACACGGCTTTAGGTGCTCTGAGCACACCCGTAGTGACCACAGAAAAAACTGTATCCATTGTGCCCAATCCTGCAACGGGAGTTATTACTGTTTCCTATACAAGTGCTGTGCAACAGGTTGTCATAACATCCGTTACCGGCGAGATAGTGAGGAATGCCAACTACGAAAATGGCAAAATGAACCCTACGATAAATATCTCCGATTTAGCTCCAGGTATATACTTCGTAAAAGTAATTGGCAATGACGGAAAGACATTTGTGAAAGAGGTGGTAAAACAATAGGTATTTTATGAAAAAACTACTGGTAATAGCATGTATAACTACAGCAATTGTAGTTATACATGCCTGTAAAAAGAAAGAAACGGGGCCTGTGTACAGGCCGACAGCATTACAGGTAAAAGTACCTTCATACGCTAAAACATATGTTGGTGATATGCAGCACCCTGCCGACAACCCGCTTACGGTGGAAGGTGTGGCATTGGGCAGAAAGCTCTTCTACGAGAAAATGCTGAGCAATAATAATTCAATCAGTTGCGCTTCATGCCATAAGCAGGCTTTCAATTTTGATGACCCGCTTCCTTTCAGCAAGGGAACCAACGGGTCATTTGGGAACCGTAATGCGATGGCAATAGTAAACCTCGGCTATGAAAAACATTTCTTTTGGGACGGCAGGCGCAACAGCCTTGAGGGACAGGCGCATGACCCGGTGACCAACCCCATAGAAATGGCCAATAAGTGGCCAGAGGTTGTAAAACGCCTGCAAAGCAGCAGTGTATATCCCGGCCTGTTCTTCAGCGCATTCGGAACAAAAACGATTGACAGCAACCTGGTGGTTAAAGCCATCTCACAATTTGAAAGGACACTCATCTCTTTCAACTCACGGTTTGACAAATATTATTACCTTGGTGACAGCAGTGCGTTAAACGATAAAGAAAAAAGAGGTTTGGCTATTTTCACCGGTAAGGGACTGTGCAATAACTGCCACCTCATGAACACGTTGTTTACAGATGGTGAGTTGCGCAATAACGGCCTTGACACCGACCCTGCTGACAACGGGCTGATGAATTTCACCGGACTGGCGACAGACCGGGGCAAATTCAAAGTGCCGACGCTACGGAATATTGCTGAAAGTGCACCTTATATGCACGACAGCCGCTTCGCGAACCTGGAACAGGTGATTGAATTCTATAGCAGCGGAGTGAAACAAACCAGCCCTAACTTAGACGTGCATATGCCCGATTTTGGTGCCGGCCTTGCCCTTTCACCTGTAGAAAAAGCCGATCTTGCAGCTTTCCTCAGGGCCCTTTCGGATACCGGTTTTTTGAATAACCCGCTTTTTGCAGATCCTAACTAAATGTTCCGAACCAGCTTTTTGTATGCCTATGAAAGAGTTCTTTGTTTTAGTTGCCTTTATGCTGGCTGTGAAAATATCTTTCGCACAGGGGCGGTATGAAACAATAAGGGTTTCTGGCAACTGTGGTATGTGTGCCAGAATAATTACAAACGCAGCAAAAGAAGCAGGCGCCACGGAAGCAAAATGGGACAGGAAAGCCAAAGTGCTCAAAGTGCGGTACGAACAGGGAAGGACATCGAATGACGCAATACAGAAAAAGATAGCTGCTAAAGGATACGATACGGAAAAATATGCGGGTGATGAAAAGGCCTACAAGGAACTGCATGAATGCTGCCGTTATAACAACAAAAGAATAAACCTGAAAAAGTAAGTGGTACTACTTGATGAAAAGAAGCTGTTCCATAATGTTTGGGGCAGCTTCTTTTCTATACCTGTAAGAAAAGTTGATTCAATTCATTATGAAATTCTCTTATGCTTCACTCAATACGTCCATCAAATTTTTAAGTCAAACATAAAATAGTACAATAATTAAACGCATCAAATTATTGAAAGTGATGAGATTATTGTTTTTGTATGTAAAAAAACAGCAAAATCAATCCTATGGAGATACTCCAAAAAGCACTGAAAAATTAAACACCCTATCAACCATATAAATATATATTTGTCTATTTTAACTGGCAATGCTTTTTTATATCTTTGCCCCCCTTATATAAAATTTATTTATCAGCATGGTTTCTGTAGGGAAGAATAAACTGGATATTACAGGGTTCGGGAAAATAGTGTTGCATAACAAGCCTGTCAGCCTGAATAGCAATGCTTTTGCGGAAGTGAAGCGCAGCTACGATTTCCTGAAGGTGTTTTCCAAAGGCAAATTAATATATGGTATCAATACCGGTTTCGGGCCGATGGCGCAATACCGGATAGATGATGCCGACCTGCGCCAGTTGCAGTACAATCTTGTGCGCAGCCACAGTTCGGGTTTAGGCAAAGTTATGTCACCCCTGCACTGCCGGGCCACAATGCTGGCAAGGTTGAACACCCTTTTGCTGGGTTATTCCGGTATCCATCCGGATACGGTGAAGCTGATGGCCGATCTGATTAATAATGAAGCATACCCATGTGTGTACACCCATGGTGGCGTAGGCGCCAGCGGGGACCTGGTGCAACTGGCACATGTGGCCCTCGGCCTCATAGGCGAGGGCGATTTCTGGTATAATGGGAAAATAACACCGGCTAAAAATGTGTTCAAGGCATTGAAGTTGGAGCCTATGCAGATACACATCCGCGAGGGACTGTCGATACTCAACGGCACCTCTGCGATGACAGGTATCGGCGGCATAAACGTGATGATGGCCAAGCGCCTTGTATTGTGGAGCGCGCTGCTGTCGCTGATGGTGAACGAGATGATGGAGGCGTATAACGACTCTATATCGGCTGAGCTGAACAATGTGAAGCTGCACAGCGGACAGATGCAGATAGCCGAACTGATGCGCACGCTGGGCGCAAAAAGCAAGCTGCTGCGCAAACGTGATGAACACCTTTATGAAAGACAGGTGACAGAAGATGTGATAAATGATAAAGTGCAGGAGTATTACTCGCTGCGCTGCGTGCCGCAGATACTGGGCGCTATACTTGATACCGTGGAGAACACGGAGAAGGTAATAGAGAACGAACTGAACTCAGTAAATGACAACCCTGTAGTTGACTATAAGAATAAGAACATCTTTCATGGCGGTAATTTCCATGGTGACTATATATCGCTGGAAATGGATAAGCTGAAGCTGGTGGTAACAAAATTATCCATGCTGGCAGAACGGCAGTTAAACTTTCTGCTGAACCCGCACCTCAACCAGAAACTGCCGGCATTTACAAACGCAGGCAAGCTGGGGCTGAACTTTGGCATGCAAGGCATGCAGTACCCCGCCACATCTACTGTGGCCGAGAACCAAGCGTTGAGCACATCGCTGTATATCCACAGCATACCCAACAATAACGACAACCAGGATATTGTGAGCATGGGCTGCAATGCAGCCATGATGTGCAGCCAGGTGATAGAAAATGCACATGAAGTGCTGGCGGTAGAATTAGTGGCCCTGACACAGGCCATCGACATCCGTGGTATTAAAAACAAACTGTGCCCGGCAACCAAGTGGCTCTACGACAATACCCGCAAACTGTTCCCTTACTTTAAGGAGGATTTTTCCCCGTCAGCGAAGCTGAATGAAGTAAAAGCATGGCTGATGGAAACAGATATTACCGAACATTTTCAGAAAGAGATAAACTCCCTTAGCTAATGGCGAATAAATATGCACTTGTAACCGGCGGCTCGAGGGGCATAGGCCGTGCAGTATGCGTGAAACTGGCGCAGATGGGCTATAATGTACTCCTTACCTATAAAGGCAATAAGGAAGCAGCAGAGGAAACCGTGCAGCATGTGAAAGCCACGGGCTGCGATAGCGAGGCCATTTGCTTTGACGTGGCCAACCGCGAGGAAGTGAGGCGTGTGCTGGGCGGATGGATGGACAGCAATAAAGACAAAATAATAGAAATACTGGTGAATAATGCCGGCGTACGCATGGATAACCTGTTGCCCATGATGAACGATGAACAATGGGACTCGGTTATTAATACAAGTCTTCAGGGCATGTATAATGTGACCAAGCAAGTGATAACACCTATGGTGATGAACCGCTATGGCCGTGTCATAAACATGGTATCGCTGAGTGGGCTTAAAGGTATGGCAGGGCAGGTAAACTACTCAGCGGCAAAAGCAGGCATGATAGGCGCCACCAAGGCGCTGGCACAGGAAGTGGCCCGCCGCAACATTACGGTAAATGCCATAGCCCCCGGCTTTATAAGAACAGATATGACCGCCGACCTTGATGAAAAAGAATTAGTGAACCTGATACCCGCAAAACGCTTCGGCACGGCTGAGGAAGTAGCTGACCTTGCCGGTTTCCTGGCATCTAAAAGCAGCGCCTACATTACCGGGCAGGTGATTTCTATTAATGGGGGGCTGTATTCGTAGTAGTGAATGAAATCAGAATAACCTTTTATTCTTCTTCACCGATGCAATATACTCCTGTAGGTCTTTAGATGGTTTCAGCCACCACAGCATCAGCATATACACAATAACAATTACAGTGCTGCGCATGCACACATCGGCAAATGTGCGCACATAAGTGTGCCGTGACTGATCCAGCAGATGCGGGAAGAGGTACCCGGCTGCAAGCGCAGGCAGGGCCGCAATCACAACCAGCAATGTGTTTCGTGAAAAGGGCTGCATATCCAACTTCTTCCATACAAACAGCAGCTTGATAAAATTGAAGAGGATGATAATGGCAGTTGAACTCCAGGCCGCCCCATATATGCCATACAGGGGAACGAGCACACGAAGCAGCAGGAACAACACAACTACCAACAGCAGGGATAGGTAGAAGTTGAACTTATAATATTTGGCAATAGACAGCACCTGGTCATTCATGCCGGTTGCCAGTTCAAATAAGCGGCCGATGAACAGAATAAGAAAGACAGGGACAATTTCGGCGTAACCGTTTTTGATTACCGCTACGGCATTGTCCAGATTGCAGCACAACAGCACGGCCACTCCAACACAGGGAATAAAGATATTTATTGACGCACGCACAAAAATATCGCGGGCCTTCTCCATATCATTATCGCTGAATGCTTTTGCCAACACCGTGAAGCTGGCAGGCAGCAGCGCTTTAGATGGCAACTGCATAAAAGAAATAAGGAACACCGCCACCTGGTATATGGCCACTGAGCTAAACCCTTTATGGTCGTAGAAGGGCAATGCCAGCGCATCCATATAGCTCATCATAAGGAAAGAGATACTGAGCAAAAAATGGTACCAGGCGAAATGCCCCATTTCTTTGTATTCACCGGCAGAAAAATGGCGCAGCCCGAATGAAAAACCAAAATTTTCGAGTCGAAGCGCCAGCAATAGAAAAATAAGTACCGGCAAAATATATATCAGTACCGTACCCGCCACCAGCACATCGAAGCTGATATAACCAAAACCGTAAAGCAGTATCACTAAAATATTGGCGGCACGCAAAACCACCTCACGCATGAAAGCTGATACTGCCACCTTCAGTTGCGAACAAAGGTATTGCTCCAATAATATGGAATAAATAAAAAGTATGATGAATACCGGCAGCCACATAAAATACCGGTGCATAAAGGGAACATCATCGGGCTGGAAATGCGCCAATATCCAGGGCTTTAATAAAACATAGGCAACAGTAAATATTAATGCGGTAATAAGAGGGATAATGAGTGATAGTGTTATCAGCGACTTTCTTTTACGTTCGTCATTTGCATATTTGTGTATATAAACAACGAGTGTGCTATTGAGCCCGACAAGCAGTAACTGGGAAAATGTAACCGCGTAGTTGGTAAGGTTGCGGGAAAAGCCTAATTCCTGCTTAGTGGTATACTTAGTGGATAGCCAGATAACAAGCGCGCCAAGAACAGCGCCCAATGCCGATACTATGGTATTTTTTGCAGATTGCCGGAAAACAATGCCCATTAAATGCGCTACAATTCAGGAGAAAAGAAAAACTATTATGGTCAAAGTTATATTTTTTGCGGCTATAAATATCGGGCGGGCCTTGTATGCGGTTAAATAGGGTTAATATGTCTAAACCTAAAAGCATATGCCCTCAATTCTCTCCAAATGATTATATTATTTCCATTTTTCGGAAATAATGTCCGCAGTATGGACGTTTTTGATACCGTGCCAAAAATTAAATAATTGATTTTCAATCTATTACAAGTTTGGTACGCCGTTGGTTATATCCCTTGCAACAAACAATCAAAAAAAACTCAAACAATCCCAATAGCTATCGGGACAAACAAACTAAAACTAACTAAAATGAAAAACATCGTAAAATCACTCGCAATCGCAACAGTAGCAATCGTAGCTGCTAATTCTTCTTTCGCTCAGGCAACTGCTACGGCTTCTGCTTCTGCAAACATCATCACACCTATCACTATCGTTAAGACAGTAGATATGAACTTCGGTAATGTGGCTGTTTCTGCTACCCTTTCTGGTACTACCGTTCTGGCACCTGCCGGCACTCGTACCACAGGCGGTTCGGGTGGTGTTACCCTGCCAGCCACTACAGGTACTGTTTCTGCTGCTTCATTCACAGTATCAGGTCAGGCCAGCTACACTTACGCTATCACCCTGCCAAGTTCTTGCACTATAACTGACGGTGCTTCACACAACATGACCGTGAATGCTTTCACCAGCTCACCATCTGCTACGGGTACTTTAAGCTCAGGCGGTACACAAACCCTCAACGTAGGTGCTACCCTGAACGTGTCTGCAGCACAGGCTTCTGGTACTTATACCAACGCAACCGGTGTTCCGGTAACTGTTAACTACAACTAATTTAGTTGTAAGTTCTCGAAATAGATATTCTCAAACGCCCCACGCGGGGCGTTTTTGTTTTTGTACATTTATCTGATGAAGTTTAATGGCCTCAGACAATTACATCATGGTTTGGTGCATTTGTTCTACCCACGCCTGTGCGAGGGATGCGCCAAGCCATTGCTGGGGATGGAGGACGTTTTGTGTACCGGCTGCGCGATGGAGCTGCCAGAAACGGGCTACCACCATATAGCAGATAATGAGACGGCCATGCGTTTTGCAGGGAGGATACCGTTTGCCTACGCTACCACACTGGCCTACTTTACGGCAGACGGACTGCTGCAGCACCTGCTGCACGGGCTGAAATACAAGGGGAAAAAAGAAATTGGCCTTTACTTGGGACGAAGGCTGGGCGATGGGCTGAAAGGTGCCGACTGGTCAGAGGTACCGGATATAATCATACCTGTGCCACTGCACAAGGCAAAAGAGGCGGTGCGCGGATACAATCAAAGTACACTGATAGCCGAAGGTATTAGCGAAAAAATACATGCGCCTGTTTATGATGATATTTTGCTGCGGGTAAAGAATACCGAAAGCCAGACACGGAAAACACGAACCGAACGGGCGGAGAATATGCGCGACACCTTCATGCTGAAGGAAAAAGGGATGCTGACAAATAAGCATATACTGTTATGTGATGATGTGCTCACCACCGGTGCCACCCTTGAAGCCTGCGCTCTGGCCCTGTTGGGAGAAAAAGGCATCAGGATCAGTATAGCTACAGTGGGTATTGCGGTATCCTAACAATTCTTCCCGGCAAATAACGCTCGGTTAATGGCTGTTGCGAGCAGATGACTGGTGTACATACTGCTTGAAAATGCTATAAAATTCAGGCTAAAAGCCTATAAAATGAGGTTTTTTTCATGTAGGTTTGTGCCGTAATTTAAAGCCGGGTATTGGTTTTATAAATATTTCGCCATACCTTAACCGATTAATGGTATACCGGCATTGATAAAATTGGTTTATTAACAACGATAATTATGAAGAAACAAGTATTAGCGGCATTAATTTTATTGTCATCAACAAACCTGTTTGGCGCTGCTTACCAGCTGAACCTACAGGGTGTAAGGCAGATGGCCATGGGTGGCACAGGCACAGCCTGGCCATGGGATGCTTCTACCATATTCTACAATCCGGGTGGGCTTGGCCGCCTGAAAAGTGTACAGGGATATGCCAGCATGTCGTTATACATGCCTTCTACTGCTTATGGCAGCCCGATGTCGAGCACACGTACTCACTCACAAACATTTGTACCATTCAATGTATACGTTGGCGGACCTATACAGGAGGACAGCAAGTTTGCGCTGGGCCTTGGCGTATATTCCACATCGCATATGGGCAACACATGGGATGATGACTGGCAAGGATCACATATGGTGCGCTCTATCAGGTTCAAGGCCATTATGTTCCAGCCAACGATCAGCTACCGTGTTGGGGACTTCTTATCAGTAGGAGCCGGCTTTGTATATGGCGCCGGAACCTTTGATATGAACTATGCACTGCCATATCATGGCTTATTGGGCCCGCAGACTATTAATGGCGACAATGGCGAAGGCACACTGCACTCTAATGCAAATGGCGTAGGTTTTAACCTGGGCATACAACTGAGGCCAACCGACAACCTACAGTTCGGGCTTACTTACCGCTCACAGGTAGTAATGAACATGACCGGCGGCCAAGCATCATTCACCACCCCACAATCATTGGCGAACGACTATCCTACCACAAGTTTTGACAGTTACCTGCCTTTGCCTCAGGTTGCCTCATTTGGAATGGGGATACGTGCAAGCGAGCACCTGATACTGCAACTGGACCTTAACTATACCGGCTGGAGTTCTCATGATTCTATGCGGATAAATTTCGGAACACAGACAGAACGCTTAAAGAATATGCATACACCACGCCACTACCGCAATACGCTTACCCCAAGGATAGGCGCTAACTACAAGATAAGCAAAGTAGTGTCTGTGATGCTGGGCGGCTACTATGACCCGACCCCTGTAACTAACAGGTATGTAGCGGCTGACGTTCCCGATGCAAACCGTGTAGCCGTTACCGCAGGGCTGGCACTTAGGCCATTCCCGAGGTTCACGATACTTGCAGGATTAGAGGGCATGACATCTACTAAGCGTGTGTCGAGCTATGATTACGGTGGATTTAGTGGCACGTATAAAACAGAGGCTGCTACTGCTTCTCTGGCTGTTTATTATAAATTCTAAAAAACGAACAAAAAATACAAAGGATGAGAAAAGTATATGTCATTGGCGCCGTAGCATTATTATTTGCCGCTTGCAGGCCCAGTGTAAGCATTACCACACAGCCTACCCCGGGGCCTACTGTAAATTTTAATAATTACCTGGTAATAGGTGATGATTATTCCGGTGGGTATTCGGACAACAGCCTTACGGTTAGGGGACAATTAAACTCTTATCCGCAAAGGATATTTGAACAACTCGCCATGATGACAGACCCACGTGGTGCAAAAGGCCCGTTCGTTCAGCCGTATATCAACAGCGATAACGGGTATCCCGGGCCGAAGAAAATATTAGGCTACAGGACTTACGTATGCCCTCCGTACGATTCGATGCTTGCTCCGATTAATTATCCTAACTTCCTGATGGACCCACAGGATGATATGCGCTACCTGAGCGGTGTAAATAACGACCAGGTAAACAACATATCCGTAATGGGTATCCGTATGGTAGATTACCCGGTTGCCAACTATGCCAACATGATAGAGGCCAGCTATGGCTTGCCTTATGCAAGGAGGTTTTATTTTGACCTTACTGCTACCGGTACTCCACAAAAAGAACTTACGCACAGGGTGGATGTTCTGTACCCTACCTTCTTCACTATGTGGATGGGCATCAATGATGTACTTGGCTATGCACTGTATGGCGGACAGGGAGATGGAACAGGTAATGCAATGCCGATATCAGGTAATTTCTATAACCCACGCGACATCAGCCGTATAGGCGCTTTTGATACAGCTTACCGTCTGGCCTTGAACGAGGCAATAAGGACAGGTGCCAGCGGCGTTCTTGTAAACATACCGGATATTACTTCATTACCTTTCTTTAATGTTATACCTTCCAATGGCTTAGTAATAACACGGCAGAGCTATGCCGATTCGCTGCTGAATTACTACTATGCAGGACAAGGATGGAAAAAAGTATTTGAAGTGGGCAATAACCAGTTCATCATAAAAGACCACAACAACCAGACAAGGCAATCTGTGCCGGGTGAATTGATACTGATGTCTTGCCCGATAGACTCAATCAGGTGCGCAGGCTGGGGCAGCACAAAACCAATACCTGATACCTTTGTGCTGACCACAGATGAGATACAATTCATCAGGACAGCAGTGGACCGCTACAATTACACCATCAAGCAGGAAGCGCTGATACATAACCTGGCACATGTGGACATGAACGCGTATTTCAAATCGCTGCCAACAGGCGCGCCGTTCAATGGTATCAACTACACAAATGACTTTATCTATGGTGGTTTCTATTCGCTTGATGGCCTGCGCCCCACACAGCGTGGCAATGCGCTGATTGCAAACGAAATCATTAAAGTAATCAACCAGTTCTACGGGGCTACTGTACGTACAGTAGATCCTAATAAATACCGTGGAGTGGATTTCCCATAGTGTATTGCTAAAATCATTTTATAAAAAATGCCCCTGATGAATCGGGGGCATTTTTTATGCGTTAGATACTACAATATTTATTCCATGCATTTCATCATGCTTACCCATAATTTTTGGGCGGAGGCATTCCATGAGAATTTCTTTATCTGCACCCGGGCATTGCCCACGAGTTTATTGCGCAATGATTCATCTTTGTAGAGCAGGTGCATTTTGTCTGCAATATCCTGTGGGTCTGCGGGATCAACTAACAAGGCAGCGTCGCCGGCCACCTCGGGCATAGAAGATGTATTGCTAACAATGGCAGGCACATCGCACTGCAGCGCCTCAAGTATGGGTATGCCAAAACCCTCGAACAGGGAAGTGTACACCAAGGCGTAGGCACCGCCTATCACTTTGGACAGCTCATCAACATTCATATAGCCTACCCACTTCACATCGTCCTTGAACGGCATTTCCAATCGCATCTCTTCCACTTCATCGTACTTCCAAGCAAGGCGGCCCACCACAACGAACTTCATATTGGTGCGCTGGCGTTTTTTGAACTCCACAAACGCCTTCAGCATATTTACAATATTCTTGCGCGGATGCAGCGCACCGGCAAAAACAAAGTATTCGCTGCCATCGGCATATTTTTTCTTTACCTCCTCACGTTCATCGAGAGAAAGTGGCCTGTACTCATCGTGGGCGCCATTATACACTACATCTATATTATCGGCACTTATTCCGTAATGTTTTACAATATCACTTTTGGAAAAAGTGGAAACGGTGGCTATCCTTTTTGCTTTTTTGGCAAAAAGCGGAGAATAATGCCGCCAGTAGAGCCTGTGGCTGAGTACAAAATGCTCGGGATAATGCTCAAATGCGAGATCGTGGATAACCAATAGCGTAGGCACTTTAGTACTCAGGGATAAATAGCTGTCGGTGGATAAAAAAAGGTCGGCCTTATACTTCCTGAGCATGAAGGGGATGCTCCACTCAAACCACAAATAAAACAATATGGGATGACGGGCAGGTGGTGATACGACGACCGGTGTTACATTAGGAGCAAACACGAAGGCGGGGTCGTAGGGCCTGTCGAAAAAGAAGATAAAATCATGCTCGGGATGGGCCTTAACAATCCTTTCAAGTGTCTGATAGGTGAACCAACCAATTCCTTCCAGCTTTCCCTTTAATAACAGGCGTGTATTTACTGCAATTCGCATACCTTATGGCAACAAAAATATACTTTTACTGCTTATTAGCCGTTAAAAACTGAAATGCGTCGTTTTTTTGTAAAAAACATACTTTTTGTCATTACCATAAATGCATTGGTAAAGCCAATATGGGTGTTTTTTATAGATAGAGTGGTACAAAACCGAGTAGGCGAATCTGACTACGGTACCTACAGTTCTCTACTGAGTTTATCTATTATATTTTCTATAATACTGGATTTCGGGATTACCAATTATAACAGCCGCACCGTATCCCAAAAGCCCGATGAGCTGAAGACGCTCTTCCCATCCATGCTTACCGCCCGGCTGCTGCTCATCCTTATTTATACGGGTATAGTTTGCTCGGTGGCATTCATTTCGGGCTACGCTACGGGGGAGATTATCATGCTTTGTGGCGTATTACTGATACAATCGCTGAACTCATTACTGCTGTTCATACGGAGTAATGTGGCTGCGCTGCAGCAATTCAAAACAGATGGTATGCTGTCTGTTGCAGACAGGTTCCTGATGATACTGGTGTGCGGTTTCTTGTTAGTATACCCCAATACGGGAAACAATTTTAAGATAGAGTGGTTCATCATAGCGCAGATAGCCTGTTATTTCACGGCTTGTGTAATCGCCTATATGGTGCTGAAGCATATGCACGAAATAAAACTGCGCCTGTCGTTGCATATGCCCACATTGCTGAAAATAGTAAAAGACAGCTCATTATACGCCTTGTTCATTTTCCTGATGAGCGTATACATCCGGTCGGACATGCAATTGCTGAAATGGATATGCGGCGCGGAGCAGGCGGGAATCTACACCGCATCTTATCGGCTGCTGGATGTGAGCATCAATATGTTCGGGTCTATGTTTGCCGCAGTGCTGTTGCCACTGTTTGGCAGGATGCTGGCGGAGAAACAGGATGTGAACCAGATAGTGACCCTGTGTGTGAACATCATGCTGCCCATATCATTCATAGTAGCGGTGGCAGCGGCATTTTTCGGTATTCCTATCATGCACTTGCTTTACCCTGCGGCTACAGACAACTGGGGAGTGATATTCGGCTGGGTGATGGCTGCGTTTCCCGGTTTCAGCATTATGTATGTTTATTCTACACTGCTTACGGCCAACGGCAACCTGAAAATACTGAGCCTGCTTGCAGGGGCAGGGGCAGTAATAAATATATTGCTCAACGTCTATTTCATAGAAAAGCAACAAGCCCTGGGCGCTGCAATGGTTTGCGCTGCAACAGAAACGCTGATGGGTGTGGGCTACATTGTATTCTGCGTGAAGCGGCTGAATGTGTCGATGAAGAGTAGGTGGGTATTTTCTCATATCATTTTTCTGTTCCTCATCACCGCCATTGGATATGGCACAACGCTATTGCACCTGAACTGGCTTTATGCGCTGGTCATATTCGGTGCGGTAAGCTGCCTGCTTATCTTCCCATTTGGCTTCATCTCGGTGCAGGGTGTAAAACAATTGCTGACGAGCAGGAAGGGATAGTAATGGTCAATCCGAAAGTTCGGTGAGTTCGTTCTTGATTATATGCACGGCATTCTTGCCCACCTTAATACCCTTGCCCCATTTGCGGGCATAAGCTTCGGTGAACTCGGCACCAAAATAAAGTATCATAGCTGAATAATAAACCCACGATAGTACGAGAATGATGGAAGTTGCCGCGCCATAGGCATTGATACCCCTTGCCAGACTGAAATAATAGGTAATAAGGAACTTTCCGATAAGAAAAAGAACAGCTGTAAACAACGCACCAACGACAGCATCTTTCAGATGAATCCTGGCATCGGGCAGCACTTTAAAAATAATGGTAAAGATAATGGTGACTATGAAAAACAATACCGCGATGTTCGCCCCCTGTATCAATACAATATTCACATCGCCGAGAAATTCGGGTAACCGGCGGGCTATCATATCAATAACCAGATTGGCGAAGATGGTGACCAAGAGGACAGCGCCCATGCCAATGACCAGAAGCAGCGACAGTAAGCGGTCGAGAATATATTTCAACCAGCTCCTTTTAGGTTTCGCCCTGATAGACCATATATAATTGATAGAAGTTTGCATCTCGGAAAAAATGCCCGTGGCGCCGAATATAAAAACAAGAATACCAATGATGCCAAACAAAGTAGTATTAGTCTGCTTGCTCATGTTGGTAAGCACAGCACGGAGGTCTGAAGTGGCCGAAGTGCCGATAATGGTAGCTATCTGCTCAAATACCTCGTTTGTGATAGTCGCTTTTTCGAACAGGTAGCCAAGAATGGTAATGATGACCAGAAGCAGCGGGCCTATGGAAAAAATAGTATAATAGGCCAGTGAAGCACTGAGTTTTGTAGCATGGTCGTCAATAAATTCGTCGGCTGATATGACCAGTAGGTCCCAGAAATTCCGGACACGGTTTCTCATAAAACTAAAGTACAAATAATTTGCACTGCATATTTATGACGTTGGTAATCACCATACATATTTTTTTTCGACAATTTTCTGAAGCCTATCTACCAACGTAAGGGTAGCAGGGCAATGGGGCAGGTTATTCCTGAAGGTATCGTTGTAGAGGTCGAACGGTTTTTTATTGTGGTGTGGAAATTCTGCGCAATCAGCGGGACGTACATCGTAGATGGAGCATTTGTTATCAACGAGGAACTGGCAGGGCTGGGTTTTATTCACCATATCGCCGGTATCTTTTTCCTTGATGAGCCAGCGGTCTATGAAATCTTTGGGCTGCATATCCAAGTGAGCGGAGATACGCTTAATATCCTTCTTTGTGAAAGTGGGTGTCATTGTCTTGCAGCAATTGGCGCATTCCATGCAGTTCACATCCTGCCACACGGTAGCATCCACCTTTGCCACCAGCTTTGGCATATCTTCCGGTACAATCTTATCGAGCTTTTTGAGGAATGCAGTAAGTGGTTTTCTTTTACGCGCGGCGGTTGCCCTAAATTTCTTCAAATCCATAGGGTTGTAAATATAGGTTGTTTTATGGAATTAGGAATTGATAATTCGTAATAGGTACAAAACCAAGAGCGGCCATAGTATTCTATGACCGTTCTTAGAAAATCACTATCCTTTTCTACCCTACACTCGTTTACCCTTCTATAGGGGCGGGCGTATGGTCTATCTGGAAAACAATTTTTTTGTCAGTTTCATTATAGTCTGCGGTAACTATATCGCCGGCTTTAATACGATGATTAAGAATCTCCTCTGCCAACGGGTCTTCCAGGTATTTCTGGATAGCACGGTGCAGCGGGCGGGCACCAAATTGCGGGTCGTAGCCTTTCTCGGCAATAAAACTTTTCGCGCTATCGGTGAGCGACATGCTGAAACCAAGCGTATTGAGGCGTTTCAACACATCTTTCATGATAATGTCGATAATCATATTGATGTGCTTGGCCTCAAGTGAATTGAAGATGACCACATCATCTATACGGTTGAGGAACTCAGGCGAGAAAGTACGCTTCAAAGCCTTCTCAATCACACCCCGGCTGGAATCCTCGGCACCTGAGGTTTTGGCGGAAGTGGCAAAACCCACACCTGTACCAAAATCCTTCAACTGGCGGGCCCCTATATTAGAGGTCATTATGATGAGCGTATTCTTAAAGTCCACTTTTCTGCCCAGGCCATCAGTAAGCTGGCCATCGTCAAGCACCTGTAGCAGGATATTGAAAATATCCGGGTGCGCTTTCTCAATTTCATCGAGCAGCACTACAGAATATGGCTTACGTCGAACTTTCTCGGTAAGCTGGCCACCTTCTTCATAGCCTACATATCCGGGAGGGGCACCTATGAGGCGGCTGAGGGAGAATTTTTCCATGTACTCACTCATATCCACACGGATAAGAGCATCTTCACTATCAAACATGTAGCGGGCAAGCGCACGGGCCAACTCGGTTTTACCAACACCGGTAGGGCCGAGGAAAATGAATGAACCAATAGGCTTGCGGGGGTCTTTAAGGCCCACCCTGTTACGCTGGATGGCTTTTACAATTTTTATTATGGCCTCATCCTGGCCCACAACAGCGCCTTTCAGGTCTTCATCCATACGGCGCAGTTTAGCGCTTTCAGCTTCCACCATGCGCATCACAGGTATACCCGTCATCATACTGATAACCTCTGCTATGGCTTCCTCGCTGATGGGGTAGCGCTTGTGTTTCGCCTCTTCTTCCCACTCAGCCTTTGCGCGGTCCAGTTCTTCTCCAAGGCGTTTTTCACGGTCGCGCAGGGCAGCGGCTTCTTCAAATCGCTGGCTCTTCACCACTTTATTCTTTTCCTGCTTTATGTCTTCTATCTTCTTTTCAAGATCCAGGATATTCTGCGGAACATTGATATTCTTGAGGTGTACACGCGCGCCGGCCTCGTCCATCACGTCTATTGCCTTATCGGGCAGTAAGCGGTCGGTCATATAGCGGTCGCTGAGCTTCACACATGCCTCGATAGCGTCTGCATCATAAAGTACATTATGGAAGTCTTCGTACTTGGAACGTATGTTATTCAGGATAATGATAGTCTCTTCCACACTTGGCGGCTCTACCAGTACTTTCTGGAAACGGCGGTCGAGCGCGCCGTCTTTTTCGATGTACATGCGGTATTCATCGAGCGTAGATGCGCCAATGCACTGGAGATCGCCGCGCGCCAAGGCTGGCTTGAAAATGTTGGAAGCATCGAGCGAGCCTGATGCACCACCCGCGCCTACAATGGTATGTATCTCATCTATGAACAGGATAACATCACGGTTTTTTTCCAGCTCGTTCATTATCGCCTTCATACGCTCTTCAAACTGGCCACGGTATTTTGTACCGGCAACCAGCGCGGCAAGGTCGAGGCTGATAACACGCTTATCAAACAGCACACGGGAAACCTTGCGCTGAACAATGCGGAGTGCAAGCCCTTCAACAATGGCTGTCTTGCCTACACCGGGCTCACCTATAAGTATGGGATTGTTTTTTTTGCGGCGGGAAAGTATCTGCGACACACGCTCTATCTCTTCATCGCGGCCTACAATGGGGTCGAGAGTACCCAGTTCGGCGAATTTGGTTATGTCGCGGCCAAAATTGTCGAGAACCGGTGTTTTTGATTTGGTATTGCCGGCGGCGGGTTTGCGCTGCTGCTGAAACTGGCGGCGCTCATCGTCATCTTCAAATTCTTCTGATCCGGGGTCATTATAGTCGGCAGTAGGGTTATGGCCCTGCAATATGCTCAATTCGCTCTTGAAACGTTCGTAATCAATTTCGTGGTTGTTCAGTATCTGGGTGGCCACGTTTTCTTTATTCTTTAATATGGAAAGCATTAGGTGCTCTGTTTCCACCGTGGTGCTCTTGAGCGCTTTGGCTTCCAGCACAGTGATGCGTATCACTTTTTCGGCCTGCTTGGTAAGTGGCAGGCTATTGATATTGGCCAGTGGCTTATTATTCTTATCCTTTATGGCGACCTCCAGTTCTTTGCGCAGCTCGAAAAGATCTACCTGCATGGTTTGCAGCACCTTGAGTGCCATACCATCGCCTTCGCGGATGAGGCCCAGCAATAAATGCTCGGTGCCAATGAAATCATTGCCCAGCCTCAATGCCTCTTCCCGACTGTAGGATATGATCTCTTTAACCTTTGGCGAGAAATTTGAATCCATTTGTTCCCTTTTAAGTTTAAAGTAAAGTTAGTTATTTTAAAGGTATTGCAATATTGTCGTTGACTATATGACTATCATTAGTTTGCAGCATAAAAAAACCCGGAACACATAAAATACGTGAAATATTGTTCCGGGGATTTCCTATTTTTAATTTTAGTTGCCATTTTATCGCAAATACCATAATATGGAGTTCAAAATTGATACCAAAGATTCGTTTACAATTATTATGCCTGTAAATAATCGAATAGATGCTAAATTGACAGGTGCACTAAGGGAAAAATGTGCGGAATTGGCACAAAAGGGGGCTAATAACTTCATTATAGACCTTAAAGACTGTGGTGAAATGGACGGAAATAGTATTGAGGACCTGGTGACACTGCACGAAGAATGTTATGCGAATGAGCAGTCGCTGGTGTATACCGGTATCAACAAACAAGGAATTACGGTTTTGAAAGAGCAGGAAACCGACATGCTGATAAACCTGGCACCAACGATGAAAGAGGCAGTTGACATAATAAGCATGGAGATACTGGAACGGGATTTGTTCCGGGAAGAATAACTATTGATTGATGAGGGTAACGATACTTGGCAATAATTCGGCATTACCTGCTTTTGGCAGGCACCCCACTGCACAGGCGGTATCTGTGTATGGCGAGGTGCTGCTTATAGACTGCGGGGAAGGCACACAGTCGCAGATGCAGCGCTTCGGGCTGCGGTGGCGGAGCATGCACCACATATTCATCAGCCATATGCATGGCGACCACTATTTCGGGCTACCGGGACTTATCAACAGTATGAGCCTGCTGGGCAGAACAGCACCACTGCACTTATACGCGCCCGCAGAACTAAAACCGATACTGGACGCTATACTTAATGTAGCAGAAACAATACTTACCTATCCCTTTTATTTTCACGCGCTACCCGAAGGAGTTGCCTTGCTGGTAGATGACCCGTCATTCAGTGTTACTTGCTTTCCGGTGAACCACCGCATACAGTGCCACGGTTTCCTGGTGGAAAGGAAGACCAGGGGCCGGAAACTATTGCCTGATAAATGCAGGGAATATGATATACCTGCTAATTTTTATGAAGGGCTTAAACATGGACAGGATTATACGCAGCCGGATGGCACAATAGTAAAAAACGAACTGGTAACGGAAGATGGGCCATCTGTGAAAAAATACGCTTATTGTGCCGATACTTTGTTTACCGACTCTTTCCTGGAAACAATCAGGGATGCAGATACGATATACCATGAATGTACCTATCTGGACGCAGACAGGGAAAAGGCAACAAAGCGGTTTCACAGCACAGCGGCACAAGCTGCCGAGCTGGCAAAAATGGCCGGAGCCAAGCAACTGCTCCTGGGCCATTTTTCCTCGAAATATAAAGACCTGGAACCTTTCCGGGAAGAAGCATGTGCCATATTCCCTAATACACTGGTGAGCATAGAAGGTACTGTTTATGAAGTGTAACAAATTCGGCAATGTGACAATTCGATAATTCGGCAATGCTCTATCATTACTATGGATTGGTCTATAAAAAACCTAAATGACTGTGCTGCTTAATAACAGTTACCTTTGTTAGTGGTTTTCAAATCAACTCATCTTCAAATTTTCAAATTTAGATGGTACCTCAGTGGCAGACAGGAATAGTAAAACGTATAGAGCAGGCGACGCATAACACCCGCCGTTATTGGGTGGAATTGCCTGAGACGGAATCATTCCTGTTCAAGCCGGGGCAGTTTGTTACCCTGGACCTGCCGATACACGAACAGCGAAATAAGAGATGGCGCAGCTACAGTATAGCCTCCATACCCGATGGCAGCAATATCATTGAGCTGCTCATTGTTCACCTGGAAGGGGGTATAGCTTCAAAGTATATTTTTGATGAGATAAAAGAGGGCAGTACGTTTACTTTGCGAGGTCCACAGGGTATTTTTGTATTGCCGGAGGTAGCGGATAAAGACCTTTACCTGATATGCACCGGCACGGGCATTGCGCCTTTCCGCAGTATGGTGCAATACATCAGTAAACACAACCTGCCGCATAAACAGATACACCTCATCTTTGGCACACGCACACAGGAAGATATACTGTACCGGGATGAAATGACCGCTTTGCAAAACACTATGCAGGGATTCAATTATCATATAACGCTATCGCGCGAGGATTGGGATGGCAATAAGGGCTATGTGCATAAAGTATATGAACGCCTTTGCGCTGACAGGCCCGATGCACTATTTATGCTCTGCGGCTGGCGGGCAATGATAGATGAAGCCAAGCAAAGACTGCTGGCTATGGGGTATGATAAGAAAGCGATACATGCGGAGTTGTATGGGTAAATATACAAACCAAGACCAATTCACTTTAAATCCACCTGATCATAAATAATAATTGCCTTCTTACACTTTTTCTATATTTTAGGTCCATGCAAACCTATATGAAAAACAATGAGGCAAAAATCCAGTAAGAAGGCTATTTCTATCGGTAAAAATGTCGAAGAAACCACTACCGCCGAGCCCAAGGTTACAAACAGAATGAAGTCTTGCATCTTTCTAGGAATATTATCTTTTCTAGTCTACGCAAATACATTAAAGAATGGGTATACGTTAGATGACGACCTGTTTATTTCAAACAATCGTCTCGTAAGTAAGGGTATAGCCGGTATTCCGGAACTATTAACGACACCTCACATGGAAGGAGTAGCGATAGTAGCAAATGACACTTATCGCCCTCTGTCTTTAGTCATGTTTGCGATTGAAAATGTGCTGTTTGGTAATAGTCCGATGCTGGGACATTTTATTAATATTCTGTTGTTTGCCGGATGTGCAATAATGCTCTTTTTGTTCCTGGACAACTTAATGGCTAAGAAAAGAACTGTCGTAGCCTTTGTTGCATCTATATTCTTTGCAGTTCACCCCATTCATACGGAGGTTGTAGCCAATATAAAAAGCCGCGACGAGTTGTTGTGCTTTCTTCTCGCCTTTGGGTCTGTTAATGCATTCGGTACATATTTTGTCAAAGGCAATAAAAAGATGTTATTATGGGGCTCTTTGGCTTTGTTTTTCTCACTTCTTTCAAAAGAAAGCTCTATTTCTTTTATCATAGTAATTCCATTAATCTTTTTCTTCTATCATACAGGAAATAAGAAACGCAGTATCAATATAACCGCAGCTTCCATCATTGTGATTACTGCATTCCTGAGCCTGCGAGTAGCTGTTTTGCATGAAATTTTACCAACTTCCAAAGTGGGTTCTATGCGCTTTATTGACAATCAATTGGTAAATGTTCCTACTGAAGCCTCCCAAATGGCGACAGCAATATTAGGGTGTGGATACTATATAAAATTGTTGTTTATCCCCTATCCACTGCTTTATTCCTATTCATTTTCAACTATTCCTTTTGCAAGTTTTGAGAATGCAGGCGTACTATTGTCTCTGGCAACGTATATATTTTTAACTTTCATGGCACTTTACCGGCTAATTGAATTTAAAAAAGATCTGTTAGCTTTTGCGATGTTTTTTTACCTGATAACAATCGCCTTGTTCACTAACATTATTTTTCTCATTCCTGGGTTTGTTGCTGAACGGTTTTTATTTTTTGCTTCGGCAGGCTTTTGCTTATTCATGAGCCTGTTCTTTGAGAAATATTTTTTCACTAAAGAGCAAACGGGCAGCACAACTATAACGTACTTTTTTAAAAACACAAAAGGTTCACTACTTCTAATCCTCATTGTAATAATCTTCAGTAGTATGACGGTCTCACGAAATAGTGACTGGGAAAACGATTACATTCTGTTTAAAACTGATGTAGAAAAAGCACCTGGTAATGCACGCATGTATTGTGATCTGGCAGTGGTGCTTAACAAGAATCTACAAAATGAGGGCTTAAGATATAATGTAAAGTCCAAAATGATTGATAGGGGTATTGATTATGCCAAACAGGCAATTGCGATAAACCCTCGTTATTCTGAAGCGCATGTCGAATTAGCCCAGTTTTACGTTGGAAAGAAGTTATTTGATTCTGCAGAACTACATGTACAGACAGCAATTTTACTGGATTCAATGAACCTTCACGCAATCGATATCATGGCCGCTGTTTATTTTAATACTAACAAATTCTTAGAGGCGCTCAATTTATATAAGAAAGTGCTACAGACAGATGCTGGATTCGTGGCAGAATACAGAAATATTGGGCTTTGTTATTTTAACATGCAAAAATTTGACTCGGCAATTTCATATTTCAGATGGGGACTGGCCGCAATGCCCGAATACTCCACTTCTTTCTATGAGCCTATCGCTATTTCTTTTAAAGAAATGGGCAAACTGGATTCTGCAAAGAAGTATGAACAACTTATGATACAGTAAAAATTTACAGCACCGTCCACCAAATATTCCTTGGTGCCAGTTTACCCCAGTCTTTGAAGCTGCTCCTTACGGTTTCTTCCAGTTCTTTCTCATTTGTTTTCTTGCCTTTCTCCGGTATCACAAAATCTGTTTCTGCAGGTTGCAGTAATTCCACCTTCTCGGCTACCCATGTGGTGTGCAGGCGGGGTATGGCTATCTCCAGTATCATGCCGGGCAGGCCCGAGAACATTTCGGGGCCGCCGTTCACCACAATATCATCGGTGTAAAAAGCAACCACATATACCGAGTCGCATATCCTGCCCACAGCCTTGCGGCATTTGTAGTTGGCTATGGTGCGTATCTCATCCTTTATCACCCAGTCCAATTTGCGCATAGTATCCAGCACCAGGAATTTTTGTTCATACACCTTCTTATTGGCTATAACCTTTTGGGTATTAAAGTCGGTATAGACTACATTCTCCATAGCGGGCCCGCCACCAAACATTTTCAGCAGGCTGTTCTCTTCCACCACTCTGCCGGGTTTATAGAGGCTCCGTGCGGTATCAAAAACCAGGTCGAAATAGGAGCTGCTGAACTTGGGTATCTTTGATTTCAGTTTCTCAAACCAATCGTTGTTCTCCATCTCGGCCATTTGGGCATAGATGTTCACCCGGCGCTCAAATTCAATCTTACCGGCAGTGGTAAACTGCGCCTGCGTGCCGGCTATAAAACAAAGGAGGGCTATTGCTGACAAAAATATCTTCTTCATAACCTTATTTAATAATGATCATATTGCTATTGCCGGCAGGTGGCGCGCCTGCGGGTGTATGTGTAAAATTCCAGATGATGTTGAGCATTCCATACCGCCTGATGGTGTTGTAGCTATCCTGCTTGATAACAGAGCCACTGGCCGAGCGTTCAAACCCAAGGTTCTGGTTAAGTATATCAAACACAGAGGCGCGCACTTCGAGCTGGCTTTTCTTCAGGAACTTTTTGCCTATCCACGCGTTCCACTTAACCACATTATTATTTCCCGTGAATATTGGCGTTTTTTCACGTATCATAATATCTACAGAAGAGCCTATCTCAAATTTTAACGGCAACTGTACAGAACCGGATAGTTCATTATTGAACGTGGAATATTTGGTGGAAGTTCCTATGGTTGCGGTATTGTTATTGTAAGTGATGCTAGGGTTCCAACTGAATTCTAATTTATCTTCTTTTGAGTAATTGAAATACGGGCCAAAGCTGATGCTGCTGTTATCACTGGTATTGTTGCGGTAGTTAACACCTGATATACCTTGTGTGCCAATCCTATTGTTCACGTGGTAAACAGATCCATTTAACTGCAGGCCTATATCCAGGTCGAGTTTCTTAATCTTGAAGCCGTAGCCGGCGTATCCCCAACCTGAGTAGTTTCCGTCCACGTTGATATACCTGGTTGTGTTTATACCATTAATATAAGTTTGCTCTGTACTAATGGCCCGCTCGTGGTAAGTGAATGAAACACTACCCCAGAAATACCGGTTGCTGAGTACCTTATAATCGTTGAATCTTGTGGTCACCCTATGGTCAAAGCCCTGCTGCAGGTTGGGGTTGCCTACCGTAATGTTCAAGGGGTTGGCGTTTTGCCTCAGGGGCTGTATCTGGTTAAAGGAAGGCTGCACTGTATTACCATTGTAATAGAAATTGAGGCTTGTCTGCTTGCTGAGATTGTAGGTAAAATTGACTTTCGGGAACAGGTTAATGTAGTTGAAGTTTTTTGTTGTATCACCGTAGAGCTTGTCTGTAAGCAGATAATTGGTATTGGAAACATCGGAGCCAAAAGAGAAATTGATTTTTTCATACACGAACTTGAAGTTAAGCCCGCCCGTGTTAGATAAGATATTATACTTAAAATAGCTGCTGAACGATGAATCCAATGAGTTGTTACTGAGGTTGTATGAATAATTTAGCCCGTCATTATTATTTACCGTAACGCCATAGTTTATTTCCGCATATGCTTTTTTAGACAGAGGCTCTGTGTAGGTAGCCTTGCCTGAAAAGGCAAGCGTATTCGATTTGTTTTCTTTTCTCTGGTTGATGAGCGAATCGGTTGTCGTCGCAAAATTGAATGATCTGGAATTCAAAGTACCCTCACTTTCCGAGTTCTTATAATTCTCTTTCAGGTCGAGCGACAATGTCCTGCCTTTCTTAGAGAATTTTCTTTTCAAAAGCACATCAGCATTAATAAAGTTGGCAGTTACATCATTCGTTATCTCCCTGTGGTTGGAGTCAATTTTATAAAAAACATCTTTGCCCATGGATAGGGTGGCATTAGTATTATACATTGAGAAAGTCTCCGTCTTCTTAAAGCCGGCATTGGCAGTGATTTTTACAGTAGTATTGGTGTCTATCTTCAATTCATACATGGCATTAATGCTGTGCCTTTCGCCCCTGCTCGACTGCACTTTCTGCTGGTCGTTCACATTCATAGAATCGCCGTGCAGGGTATTCTGTACTATATTGTTGCCGGTGATGTTCACATCCTGCAGGGCGTAGCGGTAATTGCCCGTAACATGGTTCTTATCTGCATTCCATTTATCGGCATAATGTGCGCCGCCCGTCCAGGTCCTTGGCAGGCCTTCGCCGTTATAGTTGCCTCCCCAGCCGCCAAAGTCGTCATCGCCTCCGCTGGTGTAAGTTGTCATTATACCGGCATCAGTTATTTCGGTAACGCCATTTCCACCGCCGAATTTGTCATTGTCGCGCCATCCAAGGCCTACCTTATCGGTGTTGGACATAATACCAAAGGCAGAGAATTGCCTTTTGGCCTTAAATGCGTTAATCATTCCCTGGTTCTGGTAAAAACCGTCAGAGCCGCCGCCAGCATCCAGTTTGCCGAAGTATCCCTTCTTTTTATCTTCTTTCAATTCAAGGTTGATTGTCTTTGTTTTCTGTCCATCATCAATACCCGTGAATTCTGCCTGATCGCTTTTCTTATTATATACCTGCACCTTTTCCACGGCATCAGCCTGCAGCCCCTTGGTTACCACCTTGGGGTCATCAGAGAAAAATTCTTCGCCGTCCACCAGTATTTTCTGCACTGTTTCGCCCTGTGCCGTTATATTGCCGTTCTTATCCACCTGTATACCCGGCAGCTTTTTCAGCAGGTCTTCTACTGTGGCATTTTCCTTTACCCTGAAACTGTCGGCCATATACTCCGTAGTATCGCCCTTAATCTTTATGGCTGCTATCTGTTGTGTGAGCACAAATTCCTTCAGCAGATGCTCTTTAGACACTAATGGCTTTTCGCCAATATCGGTAATGCTCTTCTTCACGTCCAGCACTTCGAGGTAGTCTACAAAGCTGGGAAACGATATGCGCAGCATGTATTTCCCCTTATTTGCGACATGCATTTCAAACGAGCCATTGGCAGCAGTTCGTGTATGTGCCTGAATGACTGAATCTTTTGCCCTGATGAGTACAACAGAGGCGCGATGCAGCGGATTACTGTTTAGGGTATCCATAACTGACCCCTTTATCAAATAGTCTTGTGCATCGGCCTGCCGGAAAGAACATAATAAGATGAGTATTATGAAGGAGAGTTGCTTCATAGGTGTGTGTTGTTTTGTTTTATGATCCGGAAACCGAACATAAAGCAACAAAATATTCATCAGGCTGTTATACCGTCTGTGCAGTATATGTCAGAGATTATGGATAATTAACTTTTCTTTATGTATTTGGCGCAATTCTGAGTGTGATTATTTGATACCCCCCACCTGTGCTTTAAAGTCCTGCGGCCTGTCGTGGTTTACCGGAATACCGAACGCCTCATAGATGTAATCCTGCGCTGTTGTGCGCACGCTCAGCTTATTTATCTTAGTGTTTGAACCTGAAGGATATACACGATTAGACAGGAATACAAATACGATACCTGTTGCCGGATCGCCCCATACACAGGTGCCTGTGAAACCCTGGTGGCCAAATGCCGCCGCACTCACCCTATCTCCGGCTGGCCCTCCATTATCTTCTTCCTGCAATGGTTTATCAAAGCCAAGCCCGCGGTGACTTATCCGGCTGTGGTAGGATGTAAAGAGGCTTACGGTTGAAGACTTGAAATAACGTCTGCCGTTATACACTCCCTTGTTCATGAGCATCTGGAATATCGCGGCTACATCATGCGCCGTTGCAAATAAGCCCGCATGGCCGCCAACACCGCCCAGCATGGCCGCACCCGGATCATGCACGTAACCACACAATAACTGGTCGCGGAAACCTTGGTCTATTTCCGTCGGGGCAATCTGTGATTCGCTAAACTTCTGTATAGGACGATAAGTTATCCGCTTAAGGCCCATCGGTTTGTAAAATTCATCCTCTACATATTTATCTATCGTTTTACCGGTCACCTGTTTCACCACGGCAGCAAGGAAATAAAAGTCTAGATCGCTATACACCATCTTGCCTGCATTATCCAGCTTGCTGGCATATATCTTCGCCCACATGGTATCTATATAATCGTCGCGCAGATAGACATTTTTGGCTACCTCCACATTAAACCCGTCACCTTGTTTTTTGCGGAACAGCGTGGCTTTTGCATCCCCATTGTCTTCTGATACATCTTTATAAAAAGGTATCCAGCCCTTGAGGCCTGCCTGGTGCAGCAGAATGTCTTTTATGCGCAGGTCTTCTTTATTGGTTCCTTTAGCCTGAGGCAGGTAATCGCCGAGTGTTTTGTCAAGGCCTATCTTTCCCTGCTCATATAGGCGCATTACAGCAATGGTGGTGGCCAGCACTTTTGTACAGGATGCCACGTCATACAGTGTATTGGTATCAACTTTTCGCTCCTTATCATATTTCATATGGCCGAAAGCCTTGTCGTAGAATATTTTTCCATCCTTTGCAGCCAGCACGCGGCAACCAGGGAAAACGCCATTAGCTATATTACGAGCCATGAACATATCGAGCCTGTCCAATGACTTCTGATCGACCACACCGGCATCAACCGGGTAAAATACCTTCCTCAGGCGGTATACGGGTTCATTGGCAAGCTCAGGAATTTTGGTGGAGACAGGGCACACGCTTTTGCCACCTATACAGGCAGTAACAGGCAGTTTGCCTTTAGGTTTTATTTTTTTGAGCAGCACATCTGCAACCGTATTCTCAGTTACTGTATCATCTTCATACGCTACCAATACCGAACCTGCCCCACAGAAATACTGCATGGCATAAGCATTGCCCATCAGCACCACCATGGTATTGTTGCGGCAGCCGGCATACTGAAGAAAAGCAATTGCCTCGTTGCTGAGACCGTAATTCCCGTTCTGCGAAAAGTTGAGGTTATGCACTGCAATTATGGTAGCATCATAGTTTGCAACCTCGTCCAGCACCTTCTGGGTACTGTCTAATTGCGTTCCCTTTGGCAGCCAGTGGGCCTTTACATTGTCAAATTTATCGTTCAATGCCTCATACAGCGGGGTTGATGTATTGGCGTTGATACCTACATAGCCTATACGCATGGTATAGTTGATCTTGTTCATCACCTGGTTCTCATCCCTTACCAGCGTTACCGCATACTTTGCTACCTGCTCCCGCATTGGCTCCACATATTGGTTGAGGTCTTCCCAGAGGTTTCGGGTGCTGATCTCTTTCCGTTGTGAGAGGCCAACATCGTATTTCGCAGAGAGTATTTTCCTCACGCTTATCTCGAGATCGGTGAGCGAAACCTTACCGTCGGCTATAGCGGACTTTATCTTTGCAATAGCGGCGGGAATATCGGGCGACATCAATATCAGGTCGTTGCCCGCCTGGAAAGCCATTAGTTCGGCATCACCATCTTTAAAATATTTTGTTATGCCCTGCATGTTCATCGCATCGGTGGTGACAAGGCCCTCAAAGCCCATTTTTTTCTTCAGCAGGTTAGTTATTGTATTCTTCGATAGCGTTGTAGGCACATGAGGTGTATTCTCCAGTGAGGGCACCTCCAGGTGCGCTATCATGATGCTTTTTACCCCGGCAGCTATTGCCTCCCTGAATGGAACCAACTCCATTGTATCTAATTGCGCTACAGACTTAGGAATAACAGGCAGGTCAACATGGGAGTCAACATGGGTATCTCCATGGCCGGGAAAATGTTTGGCACAGGCTATCACACCGTTAGTTTGCAGGCCGCGCATGTAGGCAACACCCATGCGCGCCACCCATGTTTTGTCTTCGCCATAAGAGCGGGTATTTATCACCGGGTTTAGCGCATTGTTGTTGACGTCCACATCGGGTGCGAAATCTATATGCACACCCAGCCGGGTACACTGGCGAGCTATAACGCCACCTACACGGAAAGCAATACTCGTGTCACGCGTAGCGCCAATCATCATCTGGCGCGGCAGTTTTTTTACACTGTCGAGCCGCATCCCGATACCGTATTCAGCATCCATGGCTATGAGCAATGGCACCTGCGCTATGCTTTGATAATAGTTGGTAAGATTTGCCTGGCGCACCGGGCCACCCTGCATAAATATGAGCCCGCCTACCTGGTGGTTAGTGATGAGTCTGGTTATGTATTCTTCATTGTACTCCTTTGTGCCTGAATAGGCCGCTACCATAAATAGCTGGCCTATGCGCTCATCTTCCGTGAGCATATTATATACACTGTCCACCCATTGTTTGCGTAGCGCAGCAATGTCGGGCTGCTGCTTCTGTCGGCTTTTTCTCTGTGCAAAGGCACTAGTGCACGACAATAACGCAAGGGCAGTTACCAGGAGACCTCTGAAAACACTCATGAAAACAAATATAATCTTATTCGGAAAAGTAGGGGCCGAAAATTTTGTGAATTATCGAATTGAAGAGGAGAAGCCTACCTCGCATCAAAATCTATCACCACGCGCTCTGTACGGGGATGGCTCTGGCAGGTGAGCACAAAGCCTTTCTCTATTTCGTCGTGCTCCAGGGCGTAGTTCACTTCCATTTCTACTTCGCCTTCCACCACCTTTGCGCGGCAGGTGCAGCATACACCACCTTTGCAGGCATAGGGCAGGTCTGCGCCGTTCTTCAATGCTGCATCCAGTATGCTTTCATCATTAAAGCCGATCTCCATATCAAATGTTACCCCATCGAGGGTGATGCTTACTTTGCTCTTTGGCCCGCTATCGCCTTTGTGGCCGGACACCCATTTTTCATGTGCTGCTTTAGGCTGATCGGGGGAGGTGAATAATTCCATATGCACATTGCCTGAAGGCATACCCAGGTCTATCAGCTTCTGGCGCACAGAAAGTATCATTTCTTCCGGACCGCAGATGAATGCCTCATTTACTGTGTTAATATCTATCAGCGTTTTGCAAAATTCTTCGCATTTCTCCGCGTTTATCCTACCACTGAAAAGAGGGGTGTCCATATACTCGCGACTGAGCACATGGAATATGCGCAAGCGCTGCATGTATTTGTTCTTCAATGCTTCTATGGCCTCACGGAAGATAATGCTGTTCTTGGAGCGGTTGCCGTAAACAAGTGTAAAACTGCTGTTTGGCTCATCTTCCAGCACATGCTTCATGATGCTCATGATGGGCGTTATGCCACTGCCCGCAGCAAAAGCCAGGTATTCTTTATGGCCGGTGGCCGGTTGTTTGATCACAAAATTCCCTAACGGCGGCATAACATCCAGTATATCGCCGGCTTTCAGCTCACTGTGGGCATAGGTGGAGAATTTGCCCTGTTCTACTTTTTTAACGGCAACACGCAGTTCGCCATCTTTAGGACCGGAACAGATGGAATAGGAGCGGCGGACCTCTGCATTTTCAAAATGCCGCCTGAAGGTGAGGTATTGCCCCGGTGCAAAACGGAATTGTTCGGCTAGTTCGGCTGGTACTTCCAGCGAGACAGAAACACAATCAGCCGTTTCGGGGCGAACATCCTTAACTTTTAAGGGATAAAATTTAAGTGCAGACATAAAGTGGGCAAAGATAGTAAAAACCCCAAACCTCACCCCAACATAGCCTCCAGCTCTTCCATTTTCACTAATACGAACACCT
Organism: uncultured Flavipsychrobacter sp.; assembly: GCA_964493865.1. GTDB lineage: Bacteria > Bacteroidota > Bacteroidia > Chitinophagales > Chitinophagaceae > Nemorincola. Next base: position 96,138 of record CAZBPS010000010.1, on the reverse strand, counting down.
TTTTACCATCGGGGGTGTACTCGGGCCGGGTGCAGGCAAACAGTTCGTCTATGAGCGCCTGCTGGCCTTCGGGCTGCATGATGGCGTGTTTGTTTCGCGAGAGGCGGCGGGCCATATTGGCAAGGAGCATTTCGGTGCGCTTGCTTACGGCATCGGGGGATTCATGTTTGAGGTGTTCCACTATTTCGTCCAACACATATTTTTCCTCGCCGTGGGGAAGCCCGGCAGGTATGCCCTGTATTACAAATGTATACTGCCCGAATGGGGCTATATCGAAACCTATGCGTGCCATATCCGCCAGCACCTCGGTGAGCAGCAGGGCGTCGGGCGGGGAAAGCTCGTAGGATGCAGGGAACAACACACGTTGAGAAGGTGCACCCTGGTTGTTGTATTGTTCCAGCAGCCGCTCGAACCAGATGCGTTCCTGCGCCCGGCGAATGTGTATGAGCATCATACCCGATTTCACGGTAGTGGCAAGGATGCTGCCGTGAATAAGCATTATATTATTCGCCCCCTTATCCTGTGTTTCGGTGCCGGTATCAAGCGTACCCTGAGTGGGCAATTCGTTGTTCTGCGGCTCAATGGCTAATGCAGCCTGTTTCACCACCGGCGATTGTGCTATCTCATAGAGGTCTTTCCAGCGTTTCAGGCTGTCTTTTCGCTCTATGAAGTGTGCCTGGCCTTTCTCAGTGAATGTATTATATAAATAACCTTTTTGCGTATCTTCTTTCTGCTTTTCAGTAAAAGGCAGGTTTACCGAGGGGAGCTGCTGTATTTCAGGATTCAGCGTGAAATCGAGCGAGGGGGCGATGTTGTAGCGGGCGAGGGCGTGTTTTATAGCCGCGTTCAGGTAGGCATACATCATCCGGTCGTCCTCAAATTTCACTTCCTGCTTGGTGGGGTGCACATTCACATCCACCCGCGAGGGGTCTACCTCTATGAAAAGCACATAGAAAGGGAAAGATTCTTTTTCTATCAATGTGTCGTATGCCTGCACCACAGCGTGGTTGAGGTATGCATTACGAATATAGCGGTTATTAATAAAGAAAAACTGCATGCCCCGGGTGCGAGTAGCCGCTTCAGGTTTGCCTATAAAGCCTTGAATATTAAGCAGTTCTGTATTTTCCTCAACCGGCACCAGGTTTTTGGCATAGCTGCCGCCCAGCAGGCCCACAATGCGGGTCTTCAGGTTACCGGCCTCGAGGTGAAACTGCTCCGTGCCATTATTGAAAAACCTGAAACCGATACCGGGATTTGCCAGTGCCACCCGTGTAAACTCGTCCAATATGTGCCTAAGTTCTGTGGTAGCGCTTTTCAGGAAGTGCCTTCTTGCGGGCACATTATAAAATAGATTTTTTACTGATATATTGGTGCCAGGATTGATGGCACAAGGTTCTTGCAGCTTCACTTCCGTGCCTTCTATCACGATTCGTGTGCCGGCCTCACTGCTTGCCTGGCGGGTCTTCAACTCTACCTGGGTTACGGCGGCGATGGATGCCAGTGCCTCGCCCCGGAAACCCATGGTACGTATAGTAAAAAGATCTTCTATGCTCTTTATTTTCGAAGTGGCATGCCGTTCAAAACTCATGCGGGCATCGGTTGGGCTCATGCCTTTGCCGTTATCTATTACCTGTATCAGCTCCTTGCCGGCATCTTTTATCACTAATTGTATCTCTGTGGCACCTGCATCCACTGCATTTTCGAGCAGTTCTTTCACTGCCGAGGCGGGGCGTTGTATCACCTCTCCGGCAGCTATCTGGTTGGCTATATGGTCTGATAAAAGTTGTATTACGTCGGGCACCGCTCTGAATATTTCTGTATGTAAAGGTAATGGCTTGAAACTAAACTGAAAGGCCTATGCATTAAGTATTTTTTCATTTATCATCAGTCAGAAATAATTAGCCACATATCTATATGTTTTAGCCACAACTGTATTGCATATCAGGATATTTATGTTTAATATTGTAAGCTTAGGAGCGATGACAAAATAAAGTCCACCAATTTAATTGTTCTTTTCCATTTCTGCTGCGTTGCAAAAGTCTTTAAATAGTCCACTATTCGCAGATTTTGCGCCTTGCATAAAAAGAAAAATAACTACTTAACTTAATGGACTTTATTTTGTCAACGTTCCTTATTTTCGGGATTATTATAATTTTTAATTAAACTGTTTTCAAATGAGAAAAGTACGTTTACTTATATCCTCCTTTTTGTGTGTTTTTGGTACTGTAGCAAGTCATGCGCAAATGCCAATAATCAGAACATATGCCGGCACAGGTGCCGGTGGTTTTGGTGGTGACAACGGCCCCGCAACGGCTGCGCAACTTAGCGGTCAATACATGATTAACTTCGACCCTGCCGGAAGCAACCTCTACATTGCTGATAATGGTAACAACAGGGTGAGAAAAATAGATATTGCAACAGGTATCATTACTACTATAGCAGGCACGGGTACAGGCGGTAGTGCAGGAGATGGCGGCCCTGCAACGGCTGCGCAACTTGGAGCCCCGGGAGGCGGAGGCTTGCCGGGTGTTATAGGTGTTTGTGCTGATGGCTCGGGGAATGTATTTATTGCTGATGGCACAAACCAGACAATACGCAAAGTAGACGCATCAGGCATAATAACAACTATTGGAGGCATAACAGGTAGTGGTGGTTTTAGCGGCGATGGAGGCCCTGCAACGGCTGCGCAGATACGCAACCCAAGAGGTATCTGCGTAGACGGCTCGGGAAATGTATATTTTACTGATGGCTCGTCAGGTTTCGGCGGGTCAACAACACGCGTACGCAAGATTGATGCTGCGGGTATCATTACTTCTATTGCCGGAAATGGTTCAGCCGGATATACATCGGATGGTGTTATTGCAACAACTACCAACCTGAACAATCCTCGTGGATTATGTGTGGACCCTGCAGGCAATGTGTATGTAGCCGATTTTCAGAACAACCGTATTCGCAGGATCGATGGCACTACGAATATCATCACTACTGTAGCCGGTAATGGCGGCACAACTTTTGCAGAAGGGGTTGCAGCTACGTCCACCGGTATTAATGGTCCATTAGATGTAAAATTAGATGCTGCAGGAAACCTGTATATAGCTCTCAATACACATAGCCGTGTACGTAAAGTAGATATGACGACAGGGATAATAACGACCCTTGCCGGAAGCGGCACAGCGGGAAATGATGCCGGCAACTGGGGCCCTGCTACTGCAGCAGCCGTTAGACTGGCATCGCTGTCTTCCGTTGCCGTGTCTCCGAACCCGGACTGGTTCTATATTTCTGACCGTAGCGGCGGAGGTGGATCCACCGGCCACCGTATAAAACTTGTTAGGCCAAACAGCATACCCTACTTTACCGGTGGTTCAAGACAAAATTTCTCGGTATGTGAAGACCAAGGGCCTTTTGATATAGGTACTTTTATTGCGGTTACCGACTCAGACCACGTGCAGACAGAGACCTGGACCATGGGCGCATGGACACCCCTGCATGGCACTGTTTCGGCAACCGGCAGCGCTGCTGCTAATGGCTCGAGCGTTACCCTTATTGGAAGGACTTATACGCCAACACCCGGCTATGTGGGTACAGACAGTTTTATAGTAAATGTATCGGATGGTTATAATAATGCAGCAGACACCGTAATCGTTACAGTAAACCCGCTGCCGGTGGTTCCCGCAACCACAGGCCCGAATACTGTGTGCGAAGCAGCTACGATTGTATTGAGCAATGCAGCAGGCGGCGGTACATGGACATCGAGTGGCGCTAATGCTACTGTGGTGGGAGGAACTGTTACCGGAGTGACCGCGGGAACCGTTGACATCAGCTATACTGTTACCAATGCCTGTGGCCCGAGAACGGTTACGCACCCTGTAACAGTAAACCCATTGCCTGATGCAGGTAGTATTTCCGGGCCGTCAGTTGTGTGTGTAGGTGCTTCTATCGCACTTACAGATGCAGCTCCGGGCGGCACATGGAGTGCCAGCAATGCTAACGCAACTGTTGACGGATCGGGAAATGTGACCGGGGTAACAATGGGCACAACTACCATCAGCTATACAGTGACCAACTCATGCGGCACTGTAAGCGCAACTTATGCAGTTACGATAGACGCACTTCCGTCAGCCATATCAGGCGCTACAGATGTATGTGTCGGTTCTACAATCTCCCTCACCAATACAGTAAGTGGTGGCGTGTGGAGCGCCAGCAACCCGAATGCAACGGTTTCATCAGCGGGTGTTGTAACAGGTGTTACAGCGGGTACGGTAGATATCAGCTATACTGCTACAAATGCTTGTGGTGTTAATTCTGTGTCACAGGCAGTTACCGTTAACCCATTACCATTTGCGGGCGCTATTTCGGGTTCTGTGAACGTGTGCATCGGCGGTGTTGTAACTTTTACAAGCACTATGCCCGGCGGCACATGGAGCGCCAGCAATGCCAACGCTACTGTATCCGGCACAGGAGATGTAACCGGCGTATCGGCAGGCGCGGTTGTTATCTCTTACAGCTTCACCAACAGTTGTGGCACAGACGTTGCCACATTTAACGTAAACGTGATTACCACACCGGCAGCCGGCACAATTACAGGGCCTACAAATGTTTGCCCCGGTTCTACAATTACATTGTCGAACGCTACACCGGGCGGCGTATGGAGCGCCAGCAATGCCAACGCCACAGTATCAGGGGTAGGCATTGTGACGGGTGTAACGGCGGGAACGGTAAATATCAGCTACACGGTTTCTGCTTCGTGCGGCACTGTCAGCACATTCCAGACAATCACCATTGACCCAATGCCTGACCCCGGTACTATCAGCGGTTCTGCTACCGTTTGTATAGGAGGCACCACAACCCTCACAAATTCTGTGGGAGGCGGGGTATGGACATCAAGCAGCACTTCAACAGCTACTGTATCGGCAGGCGGTATTGTATCGGGCATAGCGCTGGGAACAGCAACTATATCCTACGGTGTTACCAATGTTTGCGGTACGCTTTACTCTATACATAATGTAACCGTGAACCCTATACTTACGCCATCTGTTACATTCTCGGCATCCCCGGGCTTCAATACATGCCCCGGCACACTGGTAACCTATACTGCACTGCCTGTGAACGGCGGCTCGACACCAACATACGAGTGGCGCGTGAACGGCTTCGTGATGGGCGCAGGCCCCGCATTCAACCATACACCCATACACGGTGATATCATTGTTTGCCGCATGACGACCAGTGCTGCATGCGTGTCGGCTACGTTGGTAATGGATACTATGGTAGCGACGGTTTATCCTACATTGGTGCCGTCTGTTGGTATTTCTACAGGAATAGTAGGCGACACTGTTTGTGTAGGCACACTTACCTCTTATTACGCTACCCCGGTAAACGGAGGCTCTACACCTTCTTATACATGGTATGTTAACGGCGCACCCGCAGGTGGCGGCAATCCATTCAACTACATACCTGCTGATAATGACATCATTACCTGCGCACTCACCAGTAGCTATGTGTGCCCTGCACCGGCTACAGTTATGAGCAACAGCATTACCATGACGGTAGATATAACACAAGACCCGGCCGTGACCATTACCGCAAGCCCGGTATCTGCTATCTGCATTGGTTCAAGCGTAACCTTTACCGCACACCCTCTGTATGGCGGCATACCCCCATACTTCAGGTGGAGCAGGAACGGCACATTTGTGGCTACAGGTGTTACCTTTACCTATGCGCCTTCAAACGGCGACATTATCCGCTGTATGATGGAAAGCAGCTCTACCTGCCGCACAGCCGACTCTGTGTACAGCAATAATATACCAATGAACGTGGCCAGCCCGAAACCAATATCTGTAACTATCAGTCAATCCTCTTCATTCGTGGGCGTAGGGCAAACGGCTATATTTACCGCTCTGGTAGCTACTACCTCGCTTACTCCTACCTATCAATGGTATGTAAACGGCACTGCCGTACCTGGGGCAAACAGCGCCACATTCTCAATAACAGCAACAGCGCCGGGCACCCAAACGGTAAACTGTGTTGCAGGCACCGGGGATGCATGTTATACAACAGTGTCAAGCGGGATTCTTTCGCTTAACATAGTACCTGCGGGAGTGAATGACCTGACAGGAGGAGCAGCAGCATTAAAATTGCAGCCAAATCCAAACAACGGTACTTTCACCATGAATATGCTTTCGGCTAATAACGGGCCTGTGCATGTGGTGATAACAAATGTACTTGGCAAGAAAGTGAAAGAGTTCACCGCCGCTACCAATACTGACGTTGAAGTATCAATAGGGCAGCCGGCAGGTATCTATATGCTTTCCGCTACTACAGAACATGGCAGGTTTACCGAAAAGGTAACCGTACAATAACAGTATCTGCCCCAAAGGGCATAAAGGCACATAGGAAGCTGATTTCCTATGTGCCTTTTTAGTAAATTTACTTTAGGAAATAATCCTTACTACATTTTCAGCATCATGGAATATTCAAAATCGATAGAGCGGCTCAGGAAAATAATGGACGAACTCAGGGAACAATGCCCGTGGGATAAAAAACAGACCATCCACACACTTCAACCCCAGACACTGGAAGAAGTATATGAACTGTCGGAAACCATAGTGAACGAAGACTGGCAAGGGCTGAAAGAGGAGTTGGGCGATATGTTGCTGCATATAATGTTCTACAGTAAGATAGGCAGCGAGCAGAAGGAATTCACCCTGGACGATGTGATAGAAGGCGTATGTAACAAGCTGATAAACCGCCACCCCCACATCTACGGCAATGTAAAGGTGGAAGACGATAATGACGTAAAGCAGAACTGGGAAAAAATAAAACAGCAGGAAGGCAAAAAGTCTATACTGAGTGGTGTGCCTGCATCCATGCCCGCCCTTATTAAGGCGCTGAGACTACAGGAAAAGACGAAAAAAGTTGGGTTTGAATGGGAGAATACCGAGCAGGTGAAAAATAAAGTGGAGGAAGAACTGGGAGAACTGTATGAAGCTGTGGAGCAGGAAAACCAGGACGAAATAGAGAATGAACTGGGTGATGTGTTATTTGCGATCATTAACTATGCCCGGTTTGTGAAAGTGGACCCCGAGCGGGCGCTTGAAAAGACCAACAAGAAATTCATACGGCGTTTCACACGAGTAGAAGAAATGGCCGGGGAGCAGGGAAAATCGCTGCATGATATGACACTGTGGGAAATGGATGCTTTGTGGAACAAGGTAAAAGAATCGGAACCGGGGAAATAAATGTTCAGGCGATATCCATATTGGGGGTGGCTGCTGGTCAGCCTGATACTTTGGTGCATGAATGGATACTATTTCCAGTTGCACAAAACAGCTATTACGCCTGAACAAATGGCCGCTGCCGTGAACAGCGACCTTAACTACAGGGCAGAAGCCTATGAAGACCTTATTGCGGAACAGGAATTGGTGCGCCATATATATGCCGATTCCCTCACACCCAAAGAATTCAGCGAGCTGAAGAACCTGCCATTTTTCATTTATGCCTATGAAAATGATACTTTAAAATTCTGGAACACGAACACTGTCATTGGTAAAATAAACGACAGTGCTTCAGGAAAAGAATTTTTGCTGCGCAACGAACAGGGTGTATTTGTAGAAAAATGTATCCGGACAAAATACCTTGATGGCAATAAGATGCTGGTTGCACTTATACCGGTACTTATCTCCTATCCCCTGGAGAATAATTATCTCGAGTCCCACTTCGCGGCATTTGATGAGATACCGGTCACCGCAAAGATTACACCCCTGAAGACCGGACAACAGGATGAGTATGCTATATCCATAAATGAAAAGCCTCCCCTGTTCTACATGAAGTTCAATGCGCAGGAAATTCAAAAATGGGTACCTGACAGCATATTCGTATTGCTGCTCTTCGTTGCTATCATCACCAGTATCTGGTGGCTACAGCTGATGATCATTTACTTAACGCGCAAAAGATCCTCGTTCTCGGGGTTTATTGTCACGTTTGCCACCATACTTACACTACGGTGCCTACTTTATATATATGGCCTGCCTTTCAATTTAGATACGCTTCCGTTCTTCTCCTCCACAAAGTATGCATCCAGTATTTACCTTTCTTCGCTGGGTGACCTTTTTATTGATTCGGTATGCGTACTCTGGCTGGTTATCTTCATCACCCGGCATACACCCTATCGGAGCTATTTCAAAAAAGAAATAGGTAAAGGTTCACGTAATGCCATAGCCACAACTATTGTGGTTCTGCTACTTAGCTACATTTACCTGTTTGTCAATATTATCCGAAGCCTGGTAGTTGACTCCAGCATATCATTTGATGTAAGCCATTTTTACTCTATCGATATATACACTGTGCTCGGTCTGCTGGTCATCAGCGTTATTACCGGCATATCCTGTCTTATTGCGTATCTGTTGAATTATCAGCTCAATGTGCTGCTCAGTAAAAAGCCGGTAAAGTATGTGCTGCTGACAATAGTGGGTATCGTTTTAATAATAGTGGCCGGTATGCTGCATAATACCGGTGGGCATCTTGTTCCTTTCGACTGGAATTTCTACTGGATACTTTTAGCCTGGCTGCTGGTATTTATCTCCCTGCTGGATAACAAAAGGTTTACACTTGTATCAGACCTCTTTGAGCCCCATATGATATTCTGGGCAGTATTCATTTGCGCTTTCTGCACAGGCGTACTCTACTATTTCAATCAAGAGAAGGAACGCGAGGCGAGAATAGCTTATGTAAAACTTCGTCTCACCCCAAAGCGGGACAATGTAGTAGAGTTTACATTTGACGAAACTGCAAAAAAGATACAGCGGGACAAAAAGCTCAAAGAGTTTTTTTATACCCCGTCGTTAAATGCGAGGAAAGAGATAAATCAATACTTCGATCCGATGTACTTTACCGGTACGACATTCAGTCAATACCAGGCCAAATTGCTCTTATTCGATGAACATGGCAAGAACCTGTATAATAAGGACACAACTATAGACATGGCTTCTCTTCTGCAAGAGAAAGACGAGTCCGGTGCAACCAATTCCTCATACTTATTCTATAAAGAGAACTCACATGAACGGCATTTTTATCTTTCCTACATCCCTGTATATGGTGAAGGAGTAAATAAAGTGATCGGGTATGCGTTTATCAACCTTGAAGAGAAGAAACAGGTTACACAAACGGTTTACCCCGAATTGCTGCAACCAATATCTAACGTTTCAAAAACTACCGATAATGAGTATGCTTATGCCGAGTATGTGAACAACAAAATATACTATCAAACCAACGATTATCCTTTTCCAACCTATCTGAAAGGGGACACCCTGAACAAAGATCAGGACTATGCTTTTTATAAGCACAATAATACCTCCGAGCTACATTATAAGATATCAGACAAGAGCACAATTGTCATCGTGCATGTGCATAGCCAGATCATTGAGATAATCACGCTGTTCTCTTATTTGTTCGTTATTGAAATACTGCTGGCCATTGTTATCTTATTATACCAGCTTTATCTTTCCTACTTCTCAGGCAAGTTGGGTTCCGAGAAATTCATCCGCTTCACGCTGAGGCGGAGAGTGCATTTTTCTATGCTCGCTGTTGTACTCATATCCTTCATTATTATCGGCTTTGTAACCATATTCTTCTTTAGCGTACAGTACAAAAATTCAAACGCCGCAAGCTACCAAGCGGCTATGCAATTGGCAAGAAAAAGCATACAGGACAACTTAAAGCAGCACAAAGCCTTTATAAACGAAGGTACATTTGATTCAGTGGCGCGGTCAAACAGCTTTAAGTCATTTATCGGCAATCTGGCTAACGGCCAGAATATTGACATCAATATATTTAACCGTGATGGCAATTTGCAAAATACCTCGGAAGATGAAATCTACAACAAAGGGCTGATATCGCATGTGATGCGGCCTGATGCCTATTACCAACTTAATGACATCGGCAGGTCAATAGTGATACAGAAGGAGCGGGTAGCCGGGCTTTCCTACCTTTCGGCCTATCAGCCCATTCGCGACGATCATGGTGTTGTATACGGCTACATCAATGTGCCTTTCTTCACCTCGCAGAAAGAGCTGAACTTCCAGATATCCAATATAGTGGTAACACTTATCAACCTCTACGCATTCATTTTCCTGTTCTCCAGTGTTATCGCCATCCTCATCACCCGATGGATAACAAAATCATTTAGCATTGTCATTCAGCAGTTCGGGCGTATCAATCTACAAAAGAATGAACGTATAACCTGGCCGTATGACGATGAAATAGGCCTGCTGGTGAGCGAATATAACAAGATGGTGAATAAAGTGGAAGAGAACGCGGCCATGTTAGCACAGAGCGAAAGGGAAGGGGCGTGGCGCGAAATGGCACGGCAGGTGGCGCACGAGATTAAGAACCCACTGACACCCATGAAGCTGAATATACAATACCTGCAGCAGGCAATGAGGAACGACAGTCCCAATATTAAAGAACTGACTGACAGAGTATCTTATTCCATCATAGAGCAGATTGACAACCTCTCCTATATCGCATCTGAATTCTCGAACTTTGCCAAAATGCCCGAGGCACGATCAGAAGAACTGGAACTGGTGGCGCTGCTGCATAAAGCAACTGAACTGTATACTAACAACGAACATATACAGGTAACTGTAAAAGAAAGCGCTGAAAAAATAATTATACAATCGGACCATAGCCAGCTGCTGCGCGTATTCACCAACCTGCTTGAGAACGCCAAACAAGCGATACCGGCAGACAAACCGGGACGCATAGACGTTACCATAGCAACTGAAGACAATTATGCACTGATAACAATAACCGATAACGGACCGGGCATACCCGATGAGGTAGTGAAAAAAATGTTCCAGCCCTACTTTACCACAAAAACATCAGGCACAGGCCTTGGGCTTGCCATGACCAAAAAAATAATAGAATTCTGGAAAGGGGAAATCTGGTTTGAAACCGCTGAAAGTGTGGGTACTACTTTTTACATTAAACTGCCGTTGATCGAGCAGGAATAGGTTTACCACACCTGCACCTCCCGCTCCAATTCTATCCCGAATTTCTCCTGAACAGATTGAACAATATCGCCTGATAGTTTCCATATTTCGCCGCCCCTTGCATTACCGTAATTAACGAGTACCAGGGCCTGCCTGGCATGAACACCTATGTCGCCCGACCTGTACCCTTTCCAGCCGCACATTTCTATCAGCCATCCAGCAGGCACCTTAATCATCTCATCACTAACCCTGTAGGATGGTATGTACGGATATTCAGAATGAAGGCGCTCATAATGTGTGACGGGTATAGTTGGATTTTTAAAAAAGCTGCCGGCATTACCTGCCTGTTTCGGATCAGGCAACTTGCTCGTTCTTATATTTATTACCGCCTGGGCTATTGCCTTCACCGATAATTCTGTAACACCCATTTCACCCAATTCCTGTTCTATGGCACCGTAGCTGGTGTTATATACCGGCTTCTTCCTCAACTTATAAACTACGGAAGTAATAAAGACCTTGTCTTTAAGCGCATGTTTGAAAATGCTATCCCTGTAGCCAAACCCACACTCACGATTATTATACGTTGCAAATGTTTTTTCCTGCCAGTGCCAGCAGGTTACACTTTCTATCGTTTCCTTTGCCTCCACACCGTATGCTCCAATATTCTGCATTGGCGATGCTCCCACTGTTCCTGGTATCAAAGCGAGATTTTCCAGCCCTCCCAATCCGTTATTAATAGCATGCAGCACAAGATTGTGCCACACCTCACCCGATGCCCCTTTCATCCATACATGGTCGTTGTCTTCTTTTTCTACAGAGATGCCTTTTAATATATTGTGTATCACCAGGCCCTGCACCGGCTTTGTCAGTAATATATTGCTGCCGCCACCAATGATGTGTTTTTGGTGCTGCAGTGATGTCAGTTCATTAAGCAGACCTATGTCACTGAGTTCTGTGAAATACTCCGCCGCTACATCTATACCGAATGTGTTGTATGGTTTTAGAGAGATGTTTTGCTGTAACTGCATGAGTGTAAAAGTAGTTTTTATTATTTCTTACCGGTAAACCTCACCCCCAATCCATTCCTGCCGCTCAATTTTATTATACCTTTGTCATACTCCAGGCCTTCAGCTACATCTTCTTTTAGCAGTAGCGGCCCATCGGCGTCTACCTCATCAAGCAGGGGCAGCAAATTGGCAATAGCAGCAGACCCCACAGTACTTTCATTCATAGAGCCCATCATTACTTTTAATCCTAATGAACGTGCTTCTTTTATCATTCTCAAGGCCGGAGTGATACCTCCACATTTCGTCAGCTTTATATTGATGCCGTGAAACCCTTCCGCACATTTTTTCACCTCGTCTTCCGTCCGGCAACTCTCATCAGCAAATATGAGTATTGACGAAATTGCTTTCAGTTCTTTCATTGCCTCGTTCTCTTCGCGGGGTAATGGCTGCTCTATCATGGTCACATTCAGCCGCTGCAATTCGGGCAGCAGGCGTTTCGTATCTTCAAATGTCCAGCCCTCGTTTGCGTCAATGCGGAAGGGTGCATCTGTACGCGCCCTTAAAGCACTAAGTATGTCTATATCTCCGGGTCTACTTACTTTTATTTTATATATAGGCCATGGGTGTGCTTTTATTTTTGCTGCCATACTTTCAGCAGTATCAATGCCTATTGTATAATCAGTAAGAGGTGCCTGCTCCCATTTGATGCCCAGAAGCTGGTGCAAGGGTTTCCGGCTCATTTGCGCAAATAGGTCCCAACCCGCAATGTCCAGCGCAGCAGTAAGAAAATGCTGCCCCGGAATAAGATGGTGCAGAAAATGCCAGAAACGCTGGGGATCGGTAAGGGAGTAGCGTTCAATCATTTGCCGTTTTGCCTCCAGTAATTCTATCATTCCCGGAACAGTCACATTATAATAATGAATGGCCGGTGCTTCGCCATAACCCCTCAGGTTACCAAGCCCCAATGAAGCAATAAGGGTTGGCTGATGGGTCTTCCTTCCATGTGTGGTAACAAAGGGGTATTCAAACTCCAGGTCGAAGGATTGGTAATTTAATTGCAACATTCCATAAAATTGCGATTATTTTTGCTCACAGAAAATATTATGTCTTTTATTTACCGGGTTTTTAGTTCCATTTTTTAACTTTTATCATTAAGATGTCAAAAATCCCGTTTTGGATATTCATAGTTATCGCATCACTGTATTTCTGCGGCACGGGAATAGATACTATGGATGTTGATGCATCGCAGTATGCCGAGATGAGCCGGGAGATGATGAAAAGTGGCGATTATCTCCACGTGTACGACAGGGGCATAGAGTACTTAGACAAACCGCCCTTCCTGTTCTGGACAAGCGCCATCAGCATGAAACTTTTTGGCGTTAATAATGTGGGGTACAAATTTTCATCTATATTATTTGCTCTATTAGCAGTTTACGCTACTTATCGACTTGCAAAACTACTGTATGGCGAAGCCACAGCTCGGACGGCAGCACTGGTACTGGCCACTTGTCAGGGCCTGTTCCTGATGACTAACGATGTGCGCTGCGATACCATACTCATGGGCTTGGTCATTACATCGGTATGGCTGATACAAGAGTGGCTCGTGAAACAGAAACTACAATATTTGTTATTGGGCTGTGCCGCTATCTCATTCGGTATGATGACCAAGGGCCCTATTGCACTGATGGTGCCCGTATTCTGTTTTGTCAGCGATTGGGTACTGAAGCGGCAGTGGCGAAACCTCTTCCGACCAGCCTATCTATTGGGCCTTATTGTTATTGCTGTTTTGCTCATACCTATGAGCATCGGCCTGTACCAGCAATTTGATATGCATCCCGAAAAAACTGTAAATGGCCTGCAAGGCGTGTCCGGGCTGCGGTTCTTTTACTGGTCGCAGAGCTTTGGCCGTATAACCGGCGAAAGCCCCTGGAAAAACGCTGTGGACATCACCTTCCTGCTGCAAAACATGGCGTGGTCTTTTCTGCCGTGGATATTCCTGTTCCTTCCCGCCATTGTTATCAATATCATACAGCTTATAAAACAAAAGTTCCGCCTGCAGCCACACCAGGAGTGGGTGACCACCGGCGGGTTTCTACTCACTTACATCGCACTTGGCTCTTCTGCCTACCAGTTGCCGCATTATATATTCGTGGCCTTTCCATTGGCAGCAATCGTTACTGCCCGCCTGCTATATGAGCTTATTGAAGAAAAAAAATATCGTGGGCTTTTTAAGTTCATGCAGCCGTTCCTGTATGTTATTACCGCATTACTCCTGGTACTCACGCTGGTGCTCATTGGTTATGCATTCCCGGCACATCCGCTGTTATTAGCGGCATGGGCCGTTGGCGCTATCATATGGGTATACCTCGCCATCAGTAAAAAAGTGGCGGGAAAATTATTGTGGCTGCCGGCAACGGGCATGATCATTGTAAATGTGTTCATTACCCTGCATATGTACCCATCACTGCTTCAATACCAGGTAGGCTCGGTAGTAGGCAGGTATGTTCATTCAAACTCAATTCCTGCTGAAAAAGTGTTAGCCTATAAAATAGAAGACCCGTTAAACGCCATGCACTTCTATGCACAGGGAATAATTAAAAGCCCCGGTGACATAGATGGTGTAAACGCCGGAAATTACATCCTTACTATGTCGCAGGGCCTCGCAGAATTAAAAGAAAAAGGGATAGACTTTGATACTATTAAGCAAGGAAAATTCTTTAAGGTAAGCGAGCTGACACCTGAATTCCTAAACCCCGGAACAAGGAATAAGGCAACGAAGGATTATTATTTCGTGAGAATCAGATAGTAAAATATGGGGAAGGCCCTTGGGGGGGTGAGGGCTTACTTAAACTGCTTCAGGTAATACTTAATCCCATCGTCCTCCAGTATCATCTCCCCGTTCTGGCATTTTATCACTTTCAGTATGCGCTTGTTTTTCCCGTCACAATCCAGCACCTGATCACTGCCTAAGGATTTTATGTACCAAGACCATTTATTGCGTGGGTCTGTGCCGCTGAATACATATCCCTGCTTGCCATCGGTAGATGGGCCTGTAATGTATACTGTCCTCACTGCCTGCGAATTATCTATCTGGCCGGATGCCTTTTCCTTTACCTCCCTCCTGTACACCGACCATTTCCCTATCATCTGGTCTATATGCGTCACGGGCAGCAGTTTCTCTTCCTTATCCAGCACAATAACTTTTGCGGTATCCGATGAATCCCTGATGAAATGAAAAATACCTTCTACGCTGGTAAGCACCAGTTTTAATGGCATTCTTTCAGCTATCTTATACCTTGCAGTACCGAAATCAAGTATGCTGTCTTCGTTTATTGTGTAAACACCCTTGTATATAAACCCGTTCTTCACGTTATACTGAAAAGTGTCTTTCCTTTTGAACCAAATGAACATGGTATCATTAAAAGGCACAATGGTAGAATCTGCTTTCATCCGCTGTATTTCCCGCCACCTGCTCACGGGCATAGGCTTAGGTTTGCGTTTGTCAACACATTGCGCAGATATGGGTATCAGCAGCATAAAGAAAAAAAGTATCTTATTCATATTCATTACCCGCCCAAGGATATGCCTATTGATTTCTGACAAATTTAATCGAACAATACGTTATATCAATTGTAAATTGATGCTATTTCTTTAATTTCATTGAAATTTCCCCAACGCATCAGCTTATGCCCGGAGAACAATTACATATAACGCTCATACAGTCCGATATAGTATGGGAGAACAAAGAGGCCAACCTGCAGCAATATGAAGAAATGATAGCAGGCATTGCCGGTAATAAGCATGTGGTGGTGCTGCCTGAAATGTTCAGTACGGGTTTCAGTATGGCACCCGAGCGGCTGGCAGAGCCTATGGGGGGACCCTCCGTAAAGTGGATGGCCGATATGGCTGTCCGTTACCGCTGCATACTCACGGGCAGCCTGATGATAGAAGAGGATGGAAAATTTTATAACCGGATGTTGTGGGTGCAGCCGGATGGGCGCATTGGCACCTACGATAAACGCCACTTGTTTGCCTATGCCGATGAGGACAAGCACTATACCCCCGGCAGTAAGCGGCTGATAACCAGCGTGAACGGCTGGCGCATAAACCTAATGGTCTGCTACGACCTCCGGTTCCCGGTATGGGCGCGCAACCAAGGCGATGAATACGATATGCTGCTGTATGTAGCCAACTGGCCCGAACCACGCAGCCTTGCCTGGCGCACCCTGCTGCAAGCCCGGGCTATAGAAAACCAGAGCTATGTGGTGGGCGTGAACCGGGTGGGCAAAGACGGCAAGGGTTTTAACTATATAGGAGAGAGCAGTGTGTTTGGCCCGTTGGGCGAACAGCTATGGCAAAAAGCAAATGAAAGGGCATGCCATACTGTGACCCTTGAAAAAGATGTGCTACAAAAAGTAAGGATGAAGTTGCCATTCCTGAATGATGCGGATAAGTTCCTTCTCCTGTAGCCTAGTTAAAAAACAATAAAGAATCATTTGTATTCTATATTTTCCGTAGCTTGATAATTAAACGAACCGATTGATGAAGAGGTTGCTGAAGGGTATATATTATTTTTTACCGGTACAGCTTTTGCTGCTTCACTTCCGTAAATACCAGTTGCTGTTATTTTTCTGGCTGGTGTTACTGCTCACCATTACGGGCAATTTCGCATCACACTTCGGCGCGTCATCTTTGTTTCTCGCTCCCGAATATTTAGGTGGTATCAATTTCGTCAGTTCCTTTTTGCTGGGCTGCGCCATGTGTGTGTTCATAATGACGTGGCACATCACCACATTCATTATACACAGCAAGCGCATACCCTATATGGGCGCCACACGGCTGGCATTTGTTGTGTACACGTTCAATAACGCTATCATTCCCGTTGCTTTCCTGGTTTTTTATTCTGTCGTGGCCATCAAATTCCAGTGGTATGATGAGCAGACCCCTTTGAAACAAATATTGCTGCTGCAGCTTGGGTTCTACCTCGGTATCCTGGTCATTGTGCTTATCTCGTTCATATATTTTTTCCGGGTGAGCCGCGACTTTTTTAAAACCGTACTCACCACCATCACCAACCCGTCGCGCATACGGGGACTTATCCCATACGATTCCCTAGATTACGAAATTGATATACTGCCCGCCCGTTCTTATATCTCCGTAAAACTAAGGGTAGAAGAAATATCAGATATAGAGCCCTACCATCCCAGGGTGATGAACACCGTGCTTCGCCGCCACCACCGCAATGTGATTTTTGCCGCACTGATATCCTATGTGCTGCTGTTGCTCATGGGTGTGTTTATGGAAAAGCCCTTGCTGCGAGTACCTGCCGGCGCGGGCTTCCTTTTATTGTTCGCCATACTTATGGGCGTGGTGGGCGCGTTCAAATATTTCCTGAAAAGCTGGGAAACTATAGGTTGGGTGGTTTTCGTCCTGCTGCTTTCGGCAATGGTAAAGTATAAATTATTCGACCTCAGGAGCATCGCCTACGGGCTTAACTACCGGCAGGAAGAAGGCAAACAGCCGGATTATAATTACGATAAACTCCGGAAGACATTCACTCCGCAGCGATTTATCAATGACCGAAGCCTGGAAGAAGCCCGCCTGCAATTATGGAAGAACAAATCGGTATCAGAGCCTGGCCTGCCCCCGCTTGTGGTGGTATCCGTAAGCGGCGGCGGTTCCCGCTCCGCATACTGGACATTCCGCACATTGCAATATATCGACAGCGCTACCAACGGTCACCTGTTCAGTAATACCGTATTGATTACCGGGGCATCGGGGGGCATGATGGGTGCAGCATACTGGCGCAGCCTGCACGATGCGTGGCAGCAGGGCGTAATAAAAAACCCGTATGCGCTGGAGTATCAGGAGAACATAGGCAAAGACCTGCTTAACCCTATTGTATTCTCTCTTGCCAGCGTTGACCTAATTTCGCCTTTCAACAAAATATCCGTTGCCGGCTATACTTATACCCGCGACAGGGGCTATGCCATGGAGCGTGAAATGGCCCGGAACACTGATGGCCTGCTGGACAGAAATATCGGGTTTTTTAAAACAAGGGAGGCTACCGGACAAATACCCTTACTGCTTATCAGCAGTACCATAATGAATGATGGAAGAAAGCTTCTTATCTCCAACCAGCCTGTGGGATACCTGACACAACCTGAATATGCAACCGTAGAACGGCTGCCTTCTATTGATGCTGTAGATTTTGCCACGCTTTTTGCCCGGCAGAACCCGTATAACCTTCGTCTTACCTCCGCATTGCGGATGAACGCTACATTCCCTTTTGTACTACCCATTGTAAAATTGCCCAGCCAACCACTGATGAATATAATGGATGCCGGGCTTACTGATAATTTCGGGGCTGAACTGGCCTCCAGATACATTTACACCATGAGGGAATGGATTCTAAAAAACACACGCGAAGTAATCCTTCTGCAAATACGCGATACGCGCGAAAGTGACGTAGGCCACGCATCAGAGGAAACATCGCTCGCAGATATGTTCATTGACCCGGTTTTTATTATACAGAACAAATGGGAGGCCATGCAATCGTACTCTTACAATTATCTGAAAGACCTTGCACCGGCGGCCATGAATGGCAAGCTGAAGTATATAACACTGCAGTACGTGCCCAAGGAATCGAAAAAAGCTGCTGCACTCAATTTCCACCTCACCCAAAAAGAGAAGGACGATATTTACGAATCAATAAATATGCCGGAGAACAATGCGGCAGTTGATGCGCTGGTGCGTATGCTCCGCTGATTATAGCTGGGTAAGCATTTCTACCCAGTCATAGCCTGTAGCTTCCCATTTCTTCCCGGCAATAATACCGGCCACGCCACGGTTATTATAGAAAACAAGTTTTTCCTGCATCAGGTTTTCCATCTGTATCAGCGCACTGTATTTTACAAGTTCCGCCCAGCCTTTATCTTTAAAATAGTTGAAAAAAGATGCCAGCACTATTCCTGCTTCCTTCAGGTTCCAATAATGAAAGATGTATGGGGCCGCCGCTTTTATGCTGTCTTTATCCTGAAAATATGCGGAGAACGCAAACTGTTCCACCACATGTTTCGGAAATTTGGGATATTGCCTGTCTGTAAATGCAAGTACCTCATTCAATAAATGGGTATTAGCGGTATTAAACCCTAAAACGCCGGCGTTCCACATAGCCATTTCATTCAGTGGTTTCCCATTCAGCTTTAAATCAGCACTAACCAGGTGGTCATTCAGTTTTCTGAGAATAGGGTTGCCCTTGTCGCTCACCCTCCCTTCCCTTATATGCATGTACAATTTTCCATCTGCTATGTCAGCAAATACTTTGTCAATACCTCGGGTAAATACCACATCTGTATCTGCATAAAATATATTGCCTTGTTTATTTTGTACCATGTCTTTCAGCACTTCTATCTTCACCCTGTGCACAAAGTCTATCTGTCCCCGCCATTGTTTTATGGTGGCGCTATCTACCTCCCTATAGTTTAGTGGTAACGGACAATCTTTGAACGAACGGAACCAGTCTGCATTATCGGTGTATATCCATAATTCCGTATTCTTTAAAGCTGATGACGCATACAGCCTAGATAGCGACAGCAAAGCATACGCACACTCATGAAACACCCTTTCATAACCATAACACAGAAAAACGATGTAGTTCATACCCCAAACCCCTTAAGGGGCTACTTATTTTATTGGTGGTTCATTTGATAAATATTTTTCAGCCGCTATCAGTTTATCATGCAGCACTTCATCTTCCGCCATAAAAGTAGCCTCCTTACGCAATGCACTATACACCTCTTCCAGCACAGGAGAAGACTTATGCGGCCTTCTCAACTCCAGCGCCTGTGCTGCTGTAAGCAGCTCAATTGCCAGTACCCGCCGCACATTCATAATCACCTGTCGTAATTTGGTAGCAGCATTAGCACCCATGCTCACGTGGTCTTCCTGCCCGTTGCTGCTCACTATGCTATCCACAGATGCCGGTGTGCACAATTGTTTGTTCTGGCTCACAATGGCCGCGGCCGTATATTGCGCAATCATGAAACCGCTGTTCAATCCGGCATTGGGTGCCAGAAATGGTGGCAGCCCCCGCTGTCCGCTCACGAGCAAGTACGTTCTGCGCTCCGATATATTTGCCAGCTCTGCCATAGCTATCGCAAGAAAATCGGCATGTAGCGCCAGCGTTTGCCCATGAAAGTTGCCCCCGCTCATTATCTCGCCCTCATCATGAAAAACGATCGGGTTGTCGGTCACAGAGTTTATTTCTGTTTCAACAACCTTATTCACGGTATCCACCACATCCTTTGTTGCGCCATGCACCTGCGGCATACACCTGAACGAATACGGGTCCTGCACCTGTGCTTTGTGCAACTTTTGTATCTCGCTGCCTTTTAATAGTTCCAGTATCCTTGCGGCAGTGTCTATTTGCCCCTTATGTGGGCGCACCCTGTGTATCGGCGATTTGAAAGGCTCATCCTTTGCCATAAACCCGTCTGCCGATAGTGCCCCTATCACATCCGCCCACACCAGCAACCTCTTAGCCTCCACCAGGCTCCATGTTATATAGGAGCTCATGAACTGTGTGCCATTCAGCAATGCAAGACCCTCTTTCGCCGCCAGCGACATCGGCTTTAACCCCTCACGCTGCAAGGCCACCGCTGCTGCTACTCGCTCTCCTTTGTAATTCACCTCTCCTTTTCCAAGTATCGGCAAACACAAATGTGCCAGCGGTGCCAGGTCTCCGGATGCACCCAATGAGCCCAGCTCATACACTACCGGTAATATACCGAGGTTATAAAAGTCTACCAGACGCTGCACTATCTCCGGGCGCACGCCGCTATATCCCTGGCTAAGCCCGTGTACTTTCAGCAGCAGCATCAGGCGCACTATCTCTTGCGGCACTTCATTGCCCATACCGCAGGCATGTGAACAAACAAGGTTTTCCTGCAGTTGCTCCAGCTCATGGTCTTTCACCTGCACATGGCACAGCGAGCCAAAACCCGTATTAATGCCATAATACGTTTTGCCATCCTTCAGTATGTTATCAAGGTATTGCCTGTTGTGTGTAATGCGGCTTATTGCCCCAACTGACAAGTCGAGGTCGCCCATGATTTCTTTTTTAAAAAAATCAATGGATAAATGCTCCGGTAATTCCATAAAACAAAAGTAGTTATTTAGTCTGAACCTCAGAGTAGACGCTGCTACGCAGGCCGCCATCGTGCGGTCACTTTCCCACTATCTTTAACAAATCACTTTCTACACTCTTTTTCACGGTCTCTGTTATGCGGCCTGCTTCTGCCCCACCCTTCATTACTATTATTGTTGGCAGGTTAGTGATGGCATACTTTTGTAGCAGTTCGCTTCGGGTCGTTTTTTCCCGCTCCACGCCATACATAGCTACCTCATCCATCGGGAATCCCGTTTCTTGCAGCACTTTATAAAACTTTGGCAGTAACTCATGCGTATCGCTGCACCAGGTTCCCATAAATACTATAATAGAACAAACAGGTAACTGCGCACGCAGATTTTTTATTTTTTTCTGATTTGGCTTATAGCTATCGCAGCCGCTTTTCAGCCAGTCGAATGATAGTTCCTTTTGCAGGTCATCAAATGTAACCGGGCCTTTAAAAACCACCTGCCCGTTTTTTGGGTCTTTTAATACCTCATAGGTACTTTGCGCCATTGCGACGATACCCGTTAATAGTAAAAAAACTGTTGAAATTATTTTCATGGCTTATTCTGCATTCCATCGCATTTCTCCCACATTACCCTATTTGGTTCCTGATGATTACGAGCTTATTTCTCAATTGCAGCAAAGATTGTTTCAGGTCTATCGTTTCCACATCCTTTTTATTCTGCGCTTTCAGTTTTGCTTTCGCGCCGTTCAGTGTAAAGCCCCTTTCCTTCACCAGATGGTGTATGGCGCGTAGCTCACGCACCTGGTCAGGTGTAAACAGCCGGTCGCCCTTACGGGTAGTTCGCACTTTCAATTTGAATTCATTTGTCCAGAAGCGTATGTGCGATGTCTTCACTTTAAAGAGGGTGGCCACCTCGCCTATCGCATAATATTTTTTGTCGCCCTCCCAGTCTTCCGGCAATTCGAAGTTTTTTTCTGCGGCAGCGGGTATTCCCGTAGCCGGTTGCTCTATTGCTTTTTCTACAGGCAAAGCAGGTACCTCGGGTCGTTTTTCTTCCTCTTTTTTCTTCGCACGGCTTCTGGGCGCAGCTTTCTGCTGCTCCGGTATTATCTCTTCTCCAAAAAGCGTTAAAATACGTTCACTCATCTCCTACAAATTACAAAATACTTTTTTAACAACTGCAAATTTGGGACTTTTTTGCCCATTTTCCGATCAAAATAAAAGAGGTCACTTCTTTATGGAAGCAACCTCTCAGTATTTATTATAATCCCCGTTTGACCCGGAACTTAGAAATTTTCTGCGTTGTATTTCACATCCGCCTTCCTGGTAACAGATTGTTGCAGCATCTGTGAAATGGTGTTTTTCAACTGTCCTTCCATTTGCTGGCGCTGCTGTGGTATGATCATATTCAGGAAGTTGGCATCCATTTGTGGTTCATTGCGGTTCAACACCGTTATAAAGTACACGCCACCCATTCCCTTTATAGCCGGGGAAACAGTATTAGGCTGGAAATTTTTGTTGAAAACGTAACCCACTACTTTAGGCTCCTGGCCCAGGCCGGGAATATAACCACCGCCAAGGGTCACTGTATCTGCCTGCTGCACTGCCTGGCCTGCTGCTGCTGCTATGCCATCAAGCGAACCTGAACTGCCGAATTTTTTAGCTATCATATCCGCTTTCTTCTCGTCTTTCACTTTCAGCTCAAGCATGGTGCGGTTTGCTGCTGTGATGGGAGGGAGGCCTTTTTCGTTTATTGCGGCCAGCTTAGCAACCACATAGCGCTGGTCGCCCTGTTGGAAAACACCTGAGATATCTCCCACTTTACTCTTATACACCCAGCGCACAATTTCCCTGGACGAGCCAAGGCCGTTGATGCTGAAGTTGTTTATTTTAATGTTATCACCTATGCGCTTGTCAAAGTTCTGTTTCTTTATCGCCGCTTCGAAAGCCTCTGTGGTTGTGTTCTTACCCGAAAACTCATTTGCAGCACCATATATTGCCTTGTCTGTGCTGTCGCTTGGGGTAAGCATTTTTGAAATAGTACCCAACTGTACAGACGAAGCTATACCTTTCTGATCCATAACTACTATATAATGGTATCCGGCATAGTTGTCGTTGCTTACATTTACTGTTTTGCTGTCACCTGTCTTTCCTTCAAAAATAACATCACCGAATTCTTTTGATATCGTGGGCCGCTGCTGTAGTGTAAACCAGTATTCGCCTCCATTGTCCTTACTTCCTTCATCTTCAGAATAGATACGCACAACAGAATCGAATTTCGCACCGCTGTTTATCAGCGCAATAGCGCTATCCAATTTTTGCTTTGCTGCAGAGTCAGACCTCAGTTCCTGTCCGCGCTCTTTCGTGCGCACAAGTATGTGTTTACACTGCACGGAGTCCGGCAACGTTTTACGGTCTATTACTTTCGTCATCCTGTATGCACCGCTCTCGTAGTATGGCCCGTATATCTCGCCAACAGGTAATGTAAATATAGTATCAGCATACCTTGACATAAACGTCCTTTTATTCATATAGGCATCTGAATAAGCGTTTACTTCGTCCGACTTGCTGTTCACAAAAGTTTTATTGTCTTTTGCTGCCGCAAATTCTGCCTTTATTTCTTCCAGTGCGCTCACCTGACGGAAAGTATCTGCCGACGCAGGTATAATTTCAAACGACACATACTCTATAGTCCGCGTTTCCTGCTCCGTGCTGTATTGTGCGGCATGTGCCTGCATATATGCTTTTATTTCTTCGTCAGTTACTTTCACATCGTTGTCGGATATAGCGGAGTACGGCACTTTCACATACCTGATGCCCGCCATGCTGTTCTGCTCTCCTACATTCTTCTTCACCATTGCTGATGTTGCGTAAACAGATCCGGCAAACATAGCATTGAATTTATTTACACGCGCCATACGTGTCACGTATGATTTGACAATTTCCCACTGATCACGCAACTTGCCCGTTGGGTCATACTGCTGCGGGTCTGTTGATACTGCTGTTTCAAATTGTTTTATCATGCCCGGATCAAACTGGTTAGTCTGCGGGTTCATGAAGAGTGGCTGCCCCTCTATCTGGAACTGCCTGATCAGTTGGTCGGCATTCTCACCGTAAATCATTTCCTTGATTTCGTCAGCCGATACTGTTATACCCAGTTTATCGCACTGCTCATTTGCAAGTGTTTCGTACACCATCATTTGCACCACCTGCTCATTCATCTGAGAACGGGTAGCATCATCAAGCGGCCGGTTCTTGTTGAACATAGAATAGAGGGTCTCATATTCTTTAAGGCGCACTTGGTATTCTTTGGGTTCTATTTTTTCACCGTCTATTTTCATCACGGTATTATCCGTTCCCCTGAAAAAATTTCCGATAGACCCGTTATTCGCATCTGATATAATAAATCCGACGAGCGCAACGGCAATAAGTCCACCGGCAATTTTTCCGTACTTATTCCTGATTGTTTGTATTACAGACATTGTAGGTTTGTGTTATGTTTAATATTAAGGACGGCAAATTTATGGGAAAAAATGAGATTTTGTAGCGTTATTAGCGGTTTTGACGGTTTATTTTTAAATATAAAACTTCGTATTGTTTTATTTTTAGTTTTCGGTGATATAAATATTTATTTATTGCTTTTTACTGCCAATTCCATTTATATACTGCTATTAACAGTTGTTGTGCATTCTGTGTGTAAAACATAGATTTTATGTAGATATTCTGTTTATATAGTATCATAATATGTACAAAACCCAAAATCCATGTTGGTACCTTAATAATATGTGGGTAGCCAACCGATAATATTAATATTTTATTTCCTTTGTTTTCACATATGGTGGTTCTGTACTTCGCTTTAGGTTTTTAGGTGTTGATAACTTGGTTTTTCTCCTGTAAATCTTTCTTTTTTATCTCATAACTAATTAACTGTCGTGTGAATAGCGTTGTTTTCCTTTTTCCTTTACCCTTTGTTCACACCCATCTACGATATTAAGGCTCGGTTACTTTTTCACACGTTTGCTTTTCCACAATCCACATAATTTGTGTGAGTTTGCAGTATTTTCCGCAATTTCTTGTGTTATATACTTTAGTTGGGGTGTTGATAAAATGCTGTTTTTAATTTTGCAAGAAGGATAACTTTTTTCTTTCCCCATATTCCACGCCCTAATAGTAATGGTAAAGATTTTTTAAAATTTTAAAAGTATTTATTAGGAATGTGGATTGGTGGATTAAAAGGGTTTGTGAAATATGGCTTAGCTCATAATTCGGGCTGTTTTATTTGAGTACCTTTGTATAACTTATCACATATATGAATTTAAGTAAAATAAATGAAGTTGGTTTTCTGGATGTGGATATAGATCCATCGCTCGATATTTTTCAGGAAATAGATACGTTAAAGAAAGAGAAGAATGCGGCAATCTTAGCGCATTATTATCAGGAGCCTGATATTCAGGATGTTGCCGATTATATAGGTGATAGTCTGGGTTTGGCGCAGAAAGCTGAAAAAACGAGTGCCGATGTAATTGTTTTTGCAGGAGTGCATTTTATGGCTGAGACAGCTAAAATTCTTAATCCGAATAAAAAGGTACTCCTGCCTGATTTGCGTGCGGGATGCTCGCTGAGCGACAGTTGTCCGCCACATCTTTTTAAGGCATTCAAAGAAAAACATCCTGATCATTTAGTTATTTCGTACATTAATTGTTCTGCAGGTATCAAGGCTCTGAGTGATATAATTTGTACCTCTTCAAATGCGCAACTTATTGTAGAAAGCCTCCCTGCTGACCAGAAGATAATATTTGCGCCGGATAAGAATCTGGGCGGTTATATAAATAAAAAGACGGGGAGGAACATGTTGCTCTGGGATGGTGCTTGCATGGTACATGAGATATTTTCTTTAGAGAAAATTGTAAAGCTCAAAACACGACATCCCGAGGCTAAATTAATTGCTCATCCCGAATGTGAGGAAGCCGTATTGCAATTGGCAGATTTTATCGGTTCTACTACACAATTATTGAAATATACTCAGCAAAGCAGGGATAACATTTTTATTGTGGCCACGGAAGCCGGTATATTACATAAAATGCAGCAGGGCGCACTTAAAAAAACATTTATCGCGGCCCCCCCAAATAATGCCTGTGCATGTAATGATTGTCCGCATATGAAGTTGAATACCCTGGAGAAACTATACCTGTGTATGAAATATGAACAACCGGAAATTGTTATGGATGAAGCGCTGAGGGTTGCCGCAAAGAAGCCCATTGACAGGATGATGCAAATGAGCAGGCAGCTTGGTTTGGAAGGGTAAACGTCCCAACATATTAAATATTCACCCCGAGACGGAACATTTTTTTTATTATTAGGCAGATTATCTATAACTTAGCTACAAAATCAAAATTATATTTTTATGAAGCATTTCAACTTTGTGAAGGTTCTATTAATTATCGTGCTTTTTGGCATTGGGGGTTCCGCATCCGCACAGATTAATCCATTAGCATTCGGGCCGCATGGCATTGCTGGCAGCACAACATCAAGCGACCCCATGTATTACATCAACTATGTGGGTGCAAGGTTTATGGTTACAGCGCCTTCGCTGATAGCCGGTGAGAAACTTTATACTACATCTAACGATGGTGGTGGTGGCACAGGTGTCTGGGGTGGGGCCATTACAACACCAATTGTTAATACAGATGTTGTTATGTGCGCTTCAGACAGTTTAGGTTGTTCAATTCCGCCTGCATCTATGACCGGTAAGGTTGCACTTATATGGCGCGGTAACTGCGAATTCGGTGCTAAGGCATTGCAGGCGCAGAATGCAGGTGCTGTAGCTATCATCATCATCAATCAGTATGCCGGTGCTGGTCCTGTGGGTATGGGCGCAGGTGCTTCAGGTGCGTCTGTAACTATTCCTGTTTTCATGGTTGGTAATCTTGATGGTATTGCAATGTCGGGGCAATATGGCTCTGCAGCTACCGGTACACCAGGTACTGTAAAAGTATCTATTACCCCCTGGGGCCAGGGCCACGCCAATGACCTTGGTTTTATTCCGGGTGGCGTAGCAGGTTGGCACAACTATGCAACTCCCGCAGCGCAGTTTATGGCGGGTGCTGCAACTGCAAATGCATATAAAGGAATAGACGTTGCATTTATTGCAAACTATGGTTCTGCATCTGCAACAAACGTACGAGTTATCTCCGCCACATCATTTACACCTACAGGTGGCACAGCCACAGAACAACATAGGGATACAACCGACTACGCTGGTCCATTTGTTGGTGTGGTAAGTGCGGCAGGCGATGATACCAGGGATTCTATCTTGGCTATGATCACAGATGAGTATAGCATGACAGCTACAGGCCCCGGCCGCTTTGACGTCAACTATACCATTAGTTCTGATTTTGTTACTGAAGGTTTTTCGGCGGATAATAGCACAACAAGCTCTTTCTACCTTACAGATAGTGTCTTTTCTAAAGCCAGATATGATTTTGGTGCACAAAAGCCTATAAGGAATATAGGTTACACATTTGGGTCTGGTACGCCATTCGTTTGGGGGCCGTTTTATTATGTAGCAGCGGGTGGAAGTTACTTATCAAAAGTTCAGTATTCAATATCTGCAAATGGTACAGGTACTGGCACCTTGTTGTCTGATAAGAGCGAATTATTGGTATTCAAATGGGAAGATGGTGCAAACGGACAGCCGGTAGATAGTATTCTTCAAGGAGGCGAGCTTATGTTGAAGGCAATGGGTCAGTACACATATTCAGGATCAGGCGGAGACACTTCAGGCGCTGATTTCGCAATTAGTACTGTAACTAACCCGGATGGTACTGACTTACTTAATTTTGCTTTAGAGGCGAATTCTTGGTATTATGTAGCTATCGGTGTAGGAAGTTCTTCGTCACAAACTCAGTTTTTGGGTTGTGATGGTGTAACAAATCCTTTAGTACGTGTTTACGGACGCGGTAAGATTAACCCACGCAATATGGAGTATCAAAGTCTTGTATTAGGTTCTTCTGACGACACGGCTACTTCAGCAGCAGGGAACTTTGCACCAATACCCGGAACTCAGACTTCTTTTGTTAATAACGTAGATTCTTTCAGTTTCCCGAACATCAAAGGAATGGTTCCTTCAGTTGCGCTTATTACACGCACTACTACCGTTAGCCCTGGTCCTGGCCCTGGCCCTGGTATAGGTGTACACGAAGTTGGCAAGCCCAAGGCGAATGTTACTGTATACCCCAACCCTGCTTCAGATCACCTTGATGTTGCTGTTGAGTTCGACAAGCCGGTAAAAAAGGTTACGTACAGGATTCTCGATGGCTTAGGTCGTTATGTTGGTCAGGAAACAGTAAATGATGTGACAAAGGAAACACACAGGATAAACACATCTTCATTCAAAGCAGGTTTCTACTACCTTATAGTATCAGCAGATGGTGCAATGATTGCCAAACAATTCACGATTGCAAAATAATTATTTTTCATAATATGTAAAGGCCGCCATTTTTGGCGGCCTTTTTTTATGATGTGCTTTTAGGGGTGCTGTTATTCCAAAACCTTTTTGTGAATGTTTAGTAGAATTC
Organism: uncultured Flavipsychrobacter sp.; assembly: GCA_964493865.1. Taxonomy (GTDB): domain Bacteria; phylum Bacteroidota; class Bacteroidia; order Chitinophagales; family Chitinophagaceae; genus Nemorincola. Next base: position 67,429 of record CAZBPS010000010.1, on the reverse strand, counting down.
TGTGGTTGTTTGGGAGAAGCTACGGTATAGAGGCTAATAGTTTACACAGCTAACTTTTTCGAGTGGTCGTGCTGGACTATAATGTTCCACATGAAAATGAAGCTATGGTATTGTATAGCCTATACTCAGGTCAATACCGATTTGTCTATCACTGCCGGGAATGAAGTGAAACGACTGGATGACCTGTATGTCAGTACTTACTTTGTAAGTTACGCCCTGTGTAAAAATGATGCTTATGTATTTTGTACCTGAAAGATTTCCATTCTTTACGGGAATGTCATTATTATTTGAGTTAGCTATTATTGATGATCCACTGGGATTGTACTGAAAGCCAGCCCCGATATAAGGCTGCACTTTGCTCTTAGGGCGCAGCGGGAAGTATTGAATTGTAACAGGTAATGTCATCTTTGCTGGTGTAAGGTATTCTTTAGGGTTACCCTTGAGAATTTTGTCTATGCAGCATTGGTTCTGAAAGATGTTTAAGTTAATCAATGCCTCAGCCCTGAAATGTGTGCTTAATGGTTTTGTTATTGCCAGGCTGTTCTTTACCGAATAGCCGGGGGTATTGTTTCTTTCAGCCGGATTGATCCATGCAGATGTGCCTGTTCTAAAGCCAATAGATGCTTTGTTTGAGAGTTTAGTCTGTGTTTGCCCATATACATAGAGCGTAGGTGTAAAGGCTATTGCTGCCCCTACCAATATTAAGCCTAATCTATGCAAACGTTTCACCACGATAAATATAACGCACAATATCATAAAATATTGTAAAAGTTGTTGCTATTATTATGTTCCACGTGGAACAAGCTTTTTACGATAGCCCTAATAGGTATATTTGAATATATTGTAGGGAAATTTATCCTGCATTCGTACCTTTGCACGATATGTTTCCTGAGTATGATGTTATAGTTGTTGGTGCCGGTCATGCAGGCTGTGAGGCTGCTACTGCTGCTGCAAATATGGGTTCAAAGGTCTTATTGGTTACCATGAATATGCAGACCATAGCCCAAATGAGCTGTAACCCGGCTATGGGGGGCATTGCTAAAGGACAGATTGTGAGAGAAATTGATGCTCTTGGTGGTTACAGTGGTATCGTGAGCGACAAGAGTACTATCCAGTTCCGTATGCTGAACAGGTCTAAAGGACCGGGTATGTGGAGTCCTCGCTCCCAGAACGACAGGATGCTCTTTGCAGCCACATGGCGGGAGATGCTGGAAAATACTCCAAACATAGATTTCTGGCAAGATATGGTGAAGGGTCTCATTGTTTCACGTGGAACAGTGCAGGGGGTAATTACGGGCATGGGGCAGGAAATCAGGGCAAAAAGCGTGGTTTTAACCAACGGAACCTTCTTAAACGGGGTAATTCATATAGGAGAGAAGCAATTTGGAGGCGGCAGGATAGGGGAAAAGGGCGCAACAGGCATCACAGAGCAACTGGTGGAAATGGGTTTTGAAAGCGCACGCCTAAAGACAGGTACACCCCCAAGAATAGATGGAAGGAGCCTTGACTATACCAAAATGGAGATACAGAACGGGGACGATGAGGTGGTTGGGTTCTCATATTTGCCGGTAAAGAAGATAACACCCCAGGAACAGCGCTGCTGCTGGATTACCTATACCAGCCCCGAGGTTCATGAAATACTCCGCACAGGTTTTGAGCAATCTCCCATGTATCAGGGGAGAATAAAGGGTAGCGGGCCACGATATTGCCCAAGTATTGAGGATAAAATAAACCGTTTTGCCGAAAGAGACCGCCATCAGCTGTTTGTAGAACCGGAAGGATGGAGCACTGTAGAGATATATGTGAACGGTTTCAGCACCTCTTTGCCCGAGGATGTGCAGTATAAAGCCCTGAAAATGGTGCCGGGCTTTGAAAATTGTAAGTTTTTCAGGCCGGGATATGCAATAGAATACGATTATTTTCCCCCGACGCAGCTTAAATTCACCTTGGAGACCAAATTAATAAGGAATCTCTTCTTTGCCGGGCAGATAAATGGCACAACAGGCTATGAAGAGGCTGCCTGCCAGGGCCTGATGGCGGGAATTAATGCCAGCAGGAATGCACATGAGCAGGCACCTGTAGTATTAGAACGCAGTGACGCCTACATAGGGGTGCTGATTGATGATCTGATAAATAAAGGTACCGACGAACCTTACCGCATGTTTACCAGCAGGGCAGAATACCGCACACTGCTTCGGCAAGACAATGCAGATCTCCGCCTCACAGGGCTTGGGCATAGTATAGGCCTAGCTTCTGATGAAAGGATGCGGTTAATGACAGAAAAGAAGGAAAAAGTTGCCCAAATCAAGAAGGTTTTAGCTGATTTTCCTGTAGACAAGGAAATGGCCGATAAACTCTTGGCCGATAACAACTTTGCCCCACTTACCGAGAAGATAAGGGCCGGTAAGCTATTATTAAGGCCGGGAATTAGGCTAAAAGAGATGATAGCCGAGATGCCCGGATTAAAAGAAGCGGTGGGAACTGATGATCCGCTGATACTGGAACAGGTGGAGATACAGGTGAAATATGACGTGTATATAGAAAAGGAGCAGGAATTGGTGCAAAAAATGAGCGCATTAGAGGGCTTAGCAATCCCGGAGAACTTCAATTACGATAAACTGTCCGCAATTTCCACTGAGGCGCGACAGAAGCTGAGCAAGATAAAACCCCGTACGCTTGGCCAGGCGAGCCGTATAAGCGGGGTGAACCCCAGCGATGTGCAGATACTAATGGTGTTTATGGGAAGGTGATATGATTGAGCCGGCCATTCTTCATTATTGTAAATACCAGGAGCGCTGCCATATGGAGGTGCGCAACAAACTATACGAGCTGGGTTTCACCACTGATACCGTGGAACTGCAACTGACCGAACTGATACAGAACGGGGTTTTAAACGAAGAGCGGTTCGCTCGCTCGTTTGCCCGGGGCAAGTTCAGGATGCTGCATTGGGGCAGGGAAAAGATAAAACAGCACCTGAAACTGAAAAAAGTATCAGATTATTGCATAAAAAAGGCATTTTCTGAAATAAATGAGGAAGAATACAGCAATACATTAAACAAATTAGCAAATAACAAATATAAAGAGGTCGGAAGTATTCGTAGTTTGCCAATGAAAAAAGCGAAATTATATCGTTATCTGATACAGAAGGGTTATGAGCGGGACCTGGTGATGGATGCCATAAACGAATGTATGAATAGAGATAAGTAATAACTTTTTCCATATCTTTGATGAATTAATCCGCTTTATGGTACAACAAATAACAGAAGGAGTAAGCATAATGGTAGAGACTTTCTACCAGCCTGCTCATTCTAACCCACTGAAATCGGAATACCTTTTTGCCTACCGTATCACCATTGAGAACCTCTCTTCACATCCCGTAAAACTGCTCAGCCGTCATTGGCATATACTTGATAGCAATGGCACGCATCGCGAGGTGGAAGGAGATGGAGTGGTAGGCCAGCAGCCTATTGTTTCGCCTGGCGATAGCTACCAATACACATCGGCATGTAACCTCAGCAGCGATATTGGCAAAATGTATGGCTCATACCTGATGGAAAATCTTTTTCACAAAAGAAAAATAAGCGTTGCCATTCCTGAATTCCAGCTTGTGGCGCCCGCCAAATTGAATTAAGAGACATTAATGCAGCAGCACGATAATATTTCCATTGCACAGAAATGGTTTGATGCTTTTAATGAGCATGACCTGGAAAAATTATTGAGCCTGTATGATGATAATGCACAGCATTACAGCCCCAAATTAAAAATAAGACAACCTGAAACTAATGGCATGGTAAGCGGAAAACCTGCGCTGCGCGAGTGGTGGCAGGATGCATTCGATAGATTGCCAACGCTCAATTACAGGTACACAACACTTACAGCAAATAATGAACGTGTATTCATGGAATACATACGCCACGTGGAACATGAGCCGGATATGCTGGTGGCAGAAGTGCTGGAAATAAAGAACGGGTTGATTATAGCCTCAAGAGTTTATCACGGCTGAAGCCCTTGCGCAGAGCGTAATTCAGCCACTTTCAGTTTCAGTTCATTGTTCAGTTCCTTCCATTGTTTCACCTGCTTGGCTACTTTGGTGAGTGTGCCTAGGGTACCAATATGTTCATCTACTTTTGCTATCATCGGCTCCAGCACCTGCTCCGTAAAATAGGTGATACCTGCTCTTTTCCTTGCCGCGAGAAGACTGTCTTCATTGTCATTAATAAGTATGCGTATCTGTTTATGAAAGCCGCCAGCGTGCTTTTGCGCCTTGTCCAGCGTATGGATAATTTCTTCAATCAGGTGCATGTTTTTTTCCCTTGGCCCTGTCTTTCTTTTCATAATATCAGGCAGCATTTGTTCCAGGTAGGTTATCAGCTCCGTAAAAGAAAATATTTTGCACAATTGTGCTTCATGGGCTTTGCGGCGGCTGTGTAGGAGCAGTTCTTCCAGTTCATCTTCCTCATTTTCTGAGCGGGCAAAATCCACCACCCGGTCATCTACAATTATGTTGCTTGTTTGCAGCTTGCTGCGCAGCACTAATCCTTCCATGGTAGTGCAGCGGCTCAGCGCCACATACACCTGCCCGGGCGCAAACGACTGGTTCAGGTCCACCACAGCTTTTTGTAACGTAAGTCCTTGGCTCTTGTGCACCGTCACGGCCCATGCCAGCCTTATTGGGTATTGCGTGAAGCTGCCCGATTCTTCTTCTTCTATTTCTCCTTTTTGCGTGTTCAATGTATAGCGCATATTCTTCCACGTCTCCTTTTCCAGCAGCAGCGTGTTTTCTTCTTCTCCCGGAAAAGCAGCCCATATACCATCACTGTCAATTTTGCTTACCAGTGCTATTTTTCCGTTATAATATCGCCTTGGTGTTTGCAGGTCATTCTTTACAAACATTATCTGTGCGCCTTCCTTCAGGTGCAGCACCTCTTCGGTGGGCAGGTTCTTCGGGTTGAATTCATTTGTTATCGTGCCGGTAAACGAATGTAGTTTCCCCGGCAGTTCTTCCAGCGATTGCAGGTTTATTTTATCGGCTATGTGGTTGTGCGTGGATAGGATGATGTATCCCTTTTCTTTTTGTGGCAGCGGGTCGTACTGAAGGTTCAGGGTGTCCACATCCTGCTGCAGTACTTTGCCGTTGCGTATGCGGTTGAGTATATCTATAAACGTCTGTTCCTTTTGACGGTATATCTTCTTCAGTTCTATATAGATGGGCGGATTGTCGCGCAGCACCACTGAATCAAAGAAATAAGGGCTTTGGTAATAGTGTCGCAATATATCCCAGTCTTGTTCCGGCGCTACTGGTGGTAGCTGGAATAGGTCGCCTATAAAAAGTACCTGCACCCCGCCAAACGGCTGTGCCCAATTTTTGCGCACGTGGCGCAGCACCAGGTCCATAGAGTCCAGCAGGTCGCAGCGCACCATGCTCACCTCATCTATTATCAGCAGCTCCAGCTTGCGCAGCAGTTTCAGTTTTGTTTCACGCAGACGCAGGTTGGCCAACAGCGAGTGTTTATCATTCGAGCCTTCCGATTGTCTGCCAAAGCCTCCCGCACTCCCCGGCACGAAGGGACCAAACGGCAGTTGAAGGAAGGAGTGTATCGTTTCGCCTCCGGCATTTATTGCTGCTACGCCGGTGGGGGCAACAACTGCGCATTGCTTGCCGCAATGTTCCCGTATATATTTAAGAAAAGTGGTCTTCCCCGTCCCGGCTCTGCCAGTCAGGAAAAGATTTTCATTCGTGTCTTTTACAAACGAAACCGCTTTCTGAAAAATAGAATTGGAGGTGTCAATAACTTCTGCTACGGCAACAGTTTCAGGCATGGGTAAAATTACTGAAATACCGCGTTCTTCACTTACGGTATTTTTTACGGGGATGTTTCTTGTGGTGGTGAACCGACGTTATTAGGATTACTTTTTGTTTCTTGTATATCCTGAAAACTATTGAATAAGGGAATTTTATGATTACTGCCTCATGGTAGCCTGGCCTTGATTTTATTGCATAGGAATCAGGGTTGTTTTTTATTTCTTGAATTTTGTTGTTAACCTCAGCCAGAAACTTTTCGCCAAGCCCTTTTTGTTGTTCTTCATACCAAGCGTAGGCCTCGTTATAATCAATGGCTACATCTTCATGAAAAACGATGGTATAGCTTTTCATTTTTTGCGGGCTTTATAAGAACTGCGCGCATTATCTTCCATCTCTTCAAGGCTGAATAATTTTGCTGTGTCGGCTTCGTATTCTTTTGTCCGCTTGTCCATTTCTGCTATAAATGCGGCATCTGTCCAGGCATCCTCTTTTTGCTCCACTTCAAGTATGGCATATATCATCTTCACTGTTTTATCATCAGCAAGGTCAATGCTCTTTTTTATTTCATTTCTAATATCCTTGATAGCAGCCGTGCCCATTTAGGTTGTTTATTACAAATTTACTAAAAATAAATTATTGGGTGTTGTTGCATCACATTCCGTGATTAAGACAACCCACTCGCGTATCCTGTAGTGAGCTTAGTCGAACTATTCTTAAATCTTCGAATCCTGATTACTCCTTCACAAACCTCCTCACCACCACACCGCCATCTTCATTCACTATCCTTACAAAATAAATACCCGGAGATAAACCCGCGACAGAGATACGTAACTCCCGCTCTCCGCTCCCCACACCCTGCTCTCCAATTTGCCCCAGCAAATTGTACACCCCCACCTCCTTTATCTTACCCGGCGCAGAGATAGTAAGCTCCGTAGTGGCGGGGTTGGGGTAGATGGAAATTTCTTTTTCTGAAAAGACATTCTCTGCATTCAATTCAGGGCAACCGGATCCAGAATGGTATGCCACTTTCCTAACTCTCCTATTTTGTCCATCAGCTATGTATAAATTACCACAATACATTTTCAGTCCGTATGGACCGTATAGTTGCGCTGCTGTAGCTGGACCCCCATCTCCACTAAATCCATTTACACCGGTGCCTGCAGCGGTTGATATAATTCCTGAACTGTTTACTATTCGCACCCTATTGTTGGAAGCATCAGCAACAAACATATTATTGCTTGCATCAAAGAATATCCCAGAAGGCCCTATCCCAGCAGCAGTTGCAGCTATTCCCTCACCATTATATACAATAGACCCATATCCGACCACCGTAGTAATTATTCCGGTTGATAGATCTATTTTGCGTACATAGAGATCGTTGTCAGTAATGTATAATTTACCAAAATTATCGAAGCAAATATCCCAAGGATTAATTTTGGCTGCGGTAGCAGCACCCCCATCTCCACTATATCCAGAGATTCCGCTGCCTGCCACCGTTGTGATTATTCCTGCTGTGCTTATTTTTCTAATCCTGGCATTGGTTACATCAACAAAGAACATATTGCCAAGAGCATCAAACACCATTCCTTCGGGTCCATTTATAGATGCTGCCGTGGCTGTTCCACCATCACCAACAAATGCTGCTAAACCATTCCCTGCTATTGTTGTAACTATTCCAGAAAGAGCATCTATCTTCCGAATTCTGTTAGAATGATCTGCTACATATATGTTATCATATTGATCACAAATAACATGATTTGGCCAATTAAATGCTGCCGCTGTTGCGGGCCCTCCGTCGCCACTGTATCCGGATGTTCCCGTTCCTCCAATTGTGGAAATTATACCAGTTACAGCATCTACTTTTCTAACGCGTTTATCATTATTTGCAGCTATTATTAAATCACCATGGGAGTTAAACGCTATTTGCCCAAACACCAACAAGTTTGCAGCAGTAGCAGGTCCGCCATCCCCTATTGTAGTGCCACCACCAGCAACAGTAGTGATATTCTGTCCAATGCTGAATACAGGCAGCAAAACAAACAGCAGTAACCAGAGCTTTTTCATAGGTATATAGTTTGTATAAAATTAATAAAAAATGTCTGAAACTCAGATTAAACTAAAAAAACCGTTGCTATCCTTTTTTGCATCAACATAATCAGAAAAATCTTGGCTAAATCGTACGCATTTCCCCCCAAACCCGCGCCCCGCCCATGGTGAGCTTGCCGAACCATTTTCCATCATGGTACAGTTACTGTACCACGACGGTACACTAACTGTACCGCCATGTCATAAATATTTTGCGTTCACCCCTGCAATACAGAACTTTACACCGTTACAGAAAGTTTGCCAAAGAGGTATACAGGCGAAGTAGCGTACCGGCGTATTCCCCCTTAAGCGTTGGCCTTGTGAATTGGCGAAGGGGGTAGGGGGATGTTCTGGGTAACACAGCTCACGAAAGAAGTGAGCAAGTTTAGTGAGCAGCGTTTGAGCAAGAAGTGAGCAATGTTTTTCGCGCAACTCACTAATTATCAGGAGATTATAAAAAAACAACGTTTTTTTTCAAAAAAGTGAGCAATAACCATGACCAAACTCTCTGTAAACATCAACAAAATAGCCACCCTGCGCAACAGCCGCGGCGGCAATAACCCCAATGTGCTGCAGGCTGCTATAGACTGCCAGAAGTTCGGCGCTGATGGCATCACCGTTCATCCCCGCCCCGATGAAAGGCATATCAGGTACAGCGATGTAAGGGAAATCAGTAGAATAATCCCGATAGCTATCGGGACTGAATTCAACATAGAAGGCAACCCCAAAGAGGATAAATTTGTGCAACTGGTGCTCGATGTGAAGCCCGCCCAAGTAACGCTGGTGCCGGATGCACAAGGCCAGCTCACCTCCGATCATGGCTGGGATACCGTTGCAGAACAAAACTATCTGCGCGGTATAATAGAGGTATTTAAAAATGCAGGCATCCGTGTTTCCATCTTCACCGATCCCGTGGAACGTATGGTGGCCGCCGCCGCCGATACAGGCACCGACAGGGTGGAACTCTACACCGAAGATTATGCCCGCAATTACCACACCGATAAAGACGTGGCTGTAGCGCCCTACGTAAGGGCCGCACAAGTGGCCATGCATCACGGCCTTGGTCTCAATGCCGGCCACGACCTCGATAGGGACAACCTGAAATTTTTCAAACAATCAATCCCGAATTTGCTTGAAGTGTCCATAGGCCACGCCCTCATTGCCGATGCACTATATTATGGATTGGAGAATGTGGTGCAGTTGTATAAGCGGTGTTTGATGTAACCGAAATATATTTCTGCCATGCATAGAAAAAATGCTTTTTGTATATATATTTGTCCTACTTCCCCATCATTTGTTTAACCTCATTCATTAATGCATATTAATACCCACAAGATGATGTATAAAGGCACGCTTCTTTCTTTCGTTTTATGCTGCGGCATCAGTTTGCACAGCAATGCCCAGCAGTATTTAGGCATAGCTACCGGCCAGTACAGCGCTATCAATAATCTCTACCTCAACCCCGCCAGCCTGTCGGATTGTAAGGAGAAGATTGTGGTGAACCTCTTTTCGCTCAATGCCGCCTTCGACAACAGTCTTGGCTCTTTCTCCAAGCTGGGCGATCTCGGTAGTGCCGATGGTGGTACATTCAATATGGCGGGTAAAGAACCATTCAGCATGGTGTTGCCATCTATTCAATTGCGGTTACCCGCCGTGATGGTGAGCCTTAACAATGAACTGAAGCAAACATTTGCGCTCACCACGCGTGTAAGGGCTATCAACCAATTCAATCATTTTGACCCCTCATTGTATAATACCGTTAAGTCGGATGATCACGTGGATCAGGACTATCATTTTGTGACCAGCAATTTTAACTGGACGGCGCATGTATGGAGCGAAGTAGGGCTTAGCTATGCAATGCAGATATTCGAGAGCGGTCCTCACAGCTTGAAGGGTGGGATCACATTACGCTATCTGGCAGGGGTCAATTATCTTGGCCTCAAGGGCAAAAATCTCGATGTATCTTACAAGCAGGGCAATGATACCGTATTCACAACCAATTCCGATATACAATTTGCCAGCAATGCGGTAAGCGCAGATAATGCATTCTCTGATGGCGTCAATGCCTCCAGCGTGCTCAATTCTCTCTTTGGTGCTAAATCAGGCGCAGGTTTTGGTATGGATATCGGTTTCACCTATACCTACATGATAGGTGGCGATAATCTTGTGAATGGTGAAAAAACTAACTCGGGAGATGTGCATAGACTTACTGCATCTGCTGCCATTATAGATATTGGTTCTATTAAATATAAAACCGGGAATAACTTTGTGGTAAATGTTACCGGAAACGGGCATCTTACCGGCAAAGGTCTTGAAGACCACCTCGGTGACTATAACGAATTCAGGAGTTATGTAAAATCACAGGGTTTTACCGTAGATACCGGCTCTTTTGCCACAAAAGTGTATATGCCTACGGCCATGGTATTAGGTGTTGATTACCAGATATATAAAAGTCTGTATGTAAATGCCACCTACATAGCAAATGTGGCCAACAGATTAAATTACGGAAATTCTTATTACAATACAATATCCATCGTACCCCGCTTCGAGAATAAATTTTTCACCATAGGTGTGCCAATCAGCTATAGCGGTCTGGCCAAGGATGTGAAAATGGGCCTTGGCATCCGTATTTCCGGTTTCTTCTTCGGCAGCGATGATATGCTCGCACTTATGAGCAGCAACCAGCATGGCCTTAACTTCTATTTCGGCGGGTATGTGCCAATTTTTAAGAAGAACAAAAAGAATAAAATATAATTCCACCTATGTGTTTGCTTCAAATTCAAAATGATTGTATTACTTTAGAGGCGTATACGCTGATACGTTAGCGGTAAACTCGTTTTGAATGAAATATTCATTATATACACTTGCGGTAGCTGTTTTCTTTTCAACCACGGTAAAGGCGCAGTATAATTTAGGTATTGCCACAAGCAACTGGAGCGGATTGAACAGCCTGTACCTGAACCCTGCAAATATTGCAGACAGCCGCCACCGTTTTGCTATTGATTTAGTAGGCATCAATGCCGGGCTCGATAATAACCTCGGCACCATAAACACCCGTGGCGGATTATTTGACCTCGTAAACGACGGTACTACCAACAACGTTTTTAAATACGGAAGCAACAATAAATTCAGCTTGCTGGCACCATATGCACAGGTGCGCCTGCCCGGTGTGATGGTAAGCATCAACAGCAAACATAGTGTTGCGCTTACTACCGGCGTGCGCGGAATGAACCAGTTCAATAATTTCGACAGGTCATTGTACGGTACACTTACAGACCCCAATTACCAGCCCGATAACAATCTGGATGTGACATCAAACAGGTTTAACTATACAGCCCATGTGTGGAGTGAGATAGGTTTATCTTATGCTGCCGTGCTCGTTGATAATATGCAGCACGAGTTGAAGCTAGGGGTAACTCTTCGCTACCTCGGAGGTATAGGTTACCTCGGTCTCAGGGGAAACAATCTTGACGCACGCTACAATGGCACCAGCGATTCCCTTTTTGTATCAAAGTCTGACATGGAATTTGCGAGTAATGCTTTAAGTACGCGCAACGCAGTGTTGGGCGGGCTTGACAGCCGCAACATCTTCAACGATTTCTTTGGCTCTAAAGATGGTTACGGTTTTGGCGGAGATATAGGAGTAGTCTATGAATACACGCCCGGCCGTGATGGACACGAGGAAGAAAGACATAGCAGCAATGCAAATAACCGCTACCTGCTGCGCTTCTCTGCATCGGTGATGGATATTGGCTCAATAAATTATGGCCGCAACAAAAACTCGAACGCACGCGTGACCGGCGATGGTGTTGTTTCCGGCAAAGACTTCAGTGATAAGGTGAGCAACTATGATGAGTTTCGCGATTATGCCGTATCGCATGGGTTCACCGCCGATACATTTCACCGCGATACACGGGTATATATGCCTACCAGGCTGAACCTCGGTCTAGACCTGCACGCTTACAAGCGCTTTTATGTAAATGCAATGTTTGTGGCCAACCTGGCCAACCGCCAGAATTTCGGCAACTCTTTTTATAACCAGCTTACAATAACTCCCCGCTACGATTCAAGGATACTCAGCATAGGCACACCTATTACTTATGGTGTATTGTCCAATACGGTTAAAGTAGGATTGGGCATAAGGGTTACAGGCTTTTATATAGGCAGCGATGATATGCTGGCTTTTGTTTCGGGCAATCAATCCGGTGCCAACATTTACTTTGGCGGGTTCATACCAATCAATAGGCGTGGCACTAAAGACCACGGGCATCACTATCACGAATCAGATACAACAGATACTAACCTTGAGCCCGACTACGAGCATGGTGGCACCCCCGACAGCGAAGATGAACCGGCCCCATCCAAACCGGCCAAGCGCAGCGGAGAGCAACCTGCTCCCGAAGAACGCACGTCTTCTATACATCAGGAGGCTACTTCAACCGGCAGAAGCAGGTACATGAGGATGGAAATGGATATGAAAGACTAAAGGCTCAGGCTGACCTATGAATAATGAAATTTTTTCCGACAAAAAACTGTTGGATGAGATTAACCGGTACACGCGCATCAAAAGTGTACCGAAAGATTTCACCTTGATAAGGCCGGGTGATGAAATCGTCTTTTTGCCCATTGTCAGGAAGGGAGTGTTAAGGATTGTGAGGCAGGGTAGCGATGGCCGCGACATATTCTTATATCACCTTTATCCGGGGCAAACCTGCGCCATGGCTATAAACTGCTGCCAGGCACACAAAAAAAGCATGGTAAAGGCAATAGCCGAAGATGATACGGAAATAATGCAGGTACCCGTAAACCAGATAGAAGAGTGGTTCAAGTATCCCGAATGGAAAGCCTATGTAAATAATACTTACAGCACCAGGTTTGCCGAACTGATAGAGGTGATAGACCTGATAGCATTCAGCAGTATGGACAAACAGGTATTGCATTACCTCGAAGAGCGCGCCAAAGCCTCCAATACTAAGGCACTATATATCACCCACCAGCAGATAGCAGACGAGCTGCACACTCATCGCGAAGCCATAAGCCGACTTTTGCGCACCATGGAGCAAAAGGAGCTGGTGAAACTGGGCCGGAATACCATAGAACTTTTAACAGATTAATGGAACAATTGTTCCCTACCACGTTTTTTATAGGAAGTAGCTTTGCCTTAAATTTAAAAACTACTTCTTATGAAAAAGAATATGGGTACAGTTGATAGCATAATTCGCATCCTTATTGCTGCTGTTATCATTACACTTTATGTAACCAATGTTATCACCGGCACAATGGCGATAGTATTATTCGCCCTGGCGATAGTATTTATTCTGACTGGCTTTATAAGGTTCTGTCCGTTATACCTTCCTTTCGGAATTAATACCTGCAAAAAAGATGAAAACAAGAATTCTTAAATACAAGCTGGAGATAGCGGGTGTTATTGTTGGGGCAATAGCCGGCTGGTGCTACTGGTATTTTATCGGCTGCGCATCCGGGCAATGCATGATCACCTCAAAACCTTTGAACAGCACGATATACGGTTCACTACTTGGCGGACTGCTGTTCAGCTCACTAAAGAAAAAATAAACAAAAACAAATATGAACAACATCACAGATTTATTGAAAACAGGAAACGCTACAGTAGTAGACGTGAGGACACCAGCAGAATTTATGGGGGGCCATGTGGCCGGCAGCATTAACATTCCACTCAATGAACTGCCCATTCGTATAGGCGAATTGAAAGATAAGAAGAACATTGTGCTTTGCTGCGCATCGGGAATGAGAAGCGGAAATGCCGCAGTTTTTCTGAAACAGAATGGAATAGACTGCTATAACGGAGGTCCGTGGACAGATGTAAACTTTTACGTAAACAACAACTGATATGATAGAGACAATTAAAAAATTGCTGGGCATAGGCCCCAAGGTGGACCTGGGCGAGGTGATAGCTAAGGGTGCCGTAATTATTGACGTGAGGACAACCGGAGAATATGCCGGAGGGCACCTGAAGAATTCAGTAAATATTCCGCTGCAGGCCCTCTCGTCACAAATGTCAAAATTGAAAAAAGATAAACCGATTATCACCTGTTGTGCATCAGGCATGAGGAGTGGTTCGGCGAGGTCTATACTACAGTCTAATGGTTTTACTGTCTATAATGGCGGTAGCTGGTATAACCTCAAAAAGTATGAAAGATAACTTTTAGACATGGATCAAGACATTAAGGCTTTCTGGGACAAACGATTTTCAGCATCCGAATATGCTTACGGGAAAGAGCCCAATAGCTTTTTCAAATCAGAGATAGATAAACTCAGCTCCGGCAGGATTTTGATACCGGGAGCAGGAGAAGGACGGGATGCTATATATGCTGCTACTAAAGGGTGGGAAGTGTATTGTCTGGACCTGAGTGAAGAAGGGAGAACAAAGGCGTTAAGGCTGGCTGATGAGAAAGGAGTGAATATAGTCTATGATTGCAAAAATATAACTGAGGCCGTTTACCCCGAGAAATACTTTGATGCAGTAGGTGCTGTATTTTTTCACCTGCCTGAGGATGTCAGGAAGACCTTTTATGCAAATGCTATGAAATGGCTGAAGCCCGGAGGCCACTATATAACAGAGTTGTTTACGCCGGCCCAATTGCAAAACACATCAGGTGGGCCCAAGGATTCAAGTTTGTTAGCTACTGATAAAGACCTTGAGAGAGAGTTGGGTATGTTGGATATACTTATAAACGAAGAAACAGAAATAATATTGGATGAGGGTAGTTACCATCAAGGCGTAGCCAATGTGGTAAGATTTACCGGGAGGAAAAAATAGGATATGAAATACGTAATAGTTGGAGCAGTTGCGGGAGGGGCAAGTACGGCGGCAAGATTGCGCAGGCTGGATGAACATGCGGAAATAGTGATTTTCGAAAAAGGGGCTTACATCTCTTATGCCAACTGTGGCTTACCTTATTATATAGGAGAGGTAATAAAAGACCGGAACAAACTTTTTGTACAAACAGCGGCAGCATTTAATAAGCGGTTCAATATAGATGTGCGGGTAAGAACAGAGGTGACCGCTATAGACCCGGCAGCAAAGATGATAAAGGCTATAAACCTGGAGACGGGAGAGAGCTATGAGGAGCGATACGATAAGTTAGTGTTATCTCCGGGTGCAGAGCCTATACGTCCACCGCTGCCGGGTATCTCGCTGCCGGGTATCTTCACTCTGCGGAATGTAACGGATACTGATTATATAAAAGCCTATGTTGACAGGAACAGGTCGGGCAAAGCGGTGATAGTGGGTGCCGGGTTCATAGGTTTGGAGATGGCGGAAAGCCTGCATGGTATAGGCATGGATGTTACGGTCATAGAGATGGGAGAGCAGATACTGGCACCGGTTGATTTTCCGATAGCTGCGCTGGCGCAACAGCATCTGCGTTCAAAAGGGGTAGACCTGAAATTGAATACGACAGTCTCCGGCTTTGAGCAAAACGGGGGCGGCTTAGATGTGCTTTTGAAAAACGGGAGTGTTTTAGCAGCAGACGTTGTCATCCTTTCCATAGGTGTAAGGCCAGACACCAGGCTGGCAGAGCAGGCCGGGTTAAAACTGGGCAGCGCTAAAGGAATATTTGTAAATGAGTATCTCCAGACATCCGATCCTGATATATATGCGGTAGGTGATGCAATAGAGTTTACCAATCCCATTACCGGACAGGCGATGAACACCTACCTGGCTGGGCCGGCAAATAAGCAAGGCCGCATCTGCGCCAATAATATAGTGCTTGGGAATACGCAAAAATATAATGGTGCGATAAACACAGCCATTGTGAAGTTGTTCGATATGACCATTGCTACTACAGGTATGGCATCCAAACATCTGAAGCGGGCAAATATCGATCACTTGGTATCTACAACACATAGTGGTTCCCATGCAGGTTATTATCCGGATGCAAAGCAAATGACCATACAGATTACATTTTCACCGAAGGACGGCAGGCTGCTTGGCGCACAGGTGGCGGGATATGATGGCGCTGATAAGCGTGCAGATATTCTGGCATCAGTTATTAAAGGCAATGGCACCATTTATGACCTTACCGAATTTGAACATGCTTATGCTCCGCCCTATTCATCTGCGAAGGATCCGGTAAATATGGCTGGTTTTGTAGCAGAGAATATAATGCAGAACAGACTTAAAGTCATTTACTGGCATGATATTAAAAGCCTTGGTGAGGATGGCATATTAGTTGATGTAAGGTCACAGGAAGAGTATAAAGAAGATACAATGCCGGGGGCAATAAACATACCCATAGATGAATTGCGCGGGCGAATGAATGAGCTACCAAAAGAAAAAAACATTTACATATTCTGCCAGATAGGATTAAGGGGATATCTGGCCCAAAGAATACTTGTACAAAACGGATATGAGCATGTGAGCAATATTTCAGGAGGTTTTGCACTGTGGAAAGCAATTAATAAAGAAAGGGCCTTAACTGAAGAAAGAGTTTTAGCATAATAAATCGCATAAAAATGGATTCGATAAAACAAAGATTACTTACCAATTGGCACCTGATGCGCATCATGAGGCTAGCTATAGGTGTATGGCTTTTGGTAGTAGGTATACAGACCCACGATTGGGCCGTAGGATTGTTCAGTATATTTTTTCTTTACCAGGCAGTTACAGATACAGGTTGCTGTGGCACTCAGGGGTGCTACACACCATCCGGTAAAACTGCTGCTAAAAAGGAAGGGACTGAAGATATAGAATATGAAGAAGTAAAATAACAAACAACTATGGAAGCAAAAAAATTCTCAGAGATCATAAATGATCCAAAGCCGGTACTGGTTGACTTTTCGGCTGAATGGTGCGGCCCATGCAAAATGATGGCGCCCATACTTTCTGAACTAAAAAAGAACATTGGCGACAAGGCCACTATTATTAAAGTGGATGTAGATAAGAATCCCGATGCTGCGAGACAATACAGCATATCTGGAGTGCCAACTTTGATGTTGTTTAAAGAAGGGCGTGTATTGTGGCGGCAATCAGGAGTGGTACCGGCAAACCACTTAAAGCAGGTGATTGAGCAAAATGCATGATCCCATAGACTGACAAGAATCATAAACAATAGTAGATACAATTTATAAATTTGTTTTTTAAATAAATAAGCACATGAGAAAATTATTTTCAATAGCGACTTTAGTGTTAATGATAGGCCTTGCTGCATGTCAGAATTCTAACAGCAACGCGCAAACGGGCTCTATAAAGGAAACGATACCGGTAGAGCAATTTGAGAAAAAACTGGCACAAACACCCGGAGCACAACTGGTGGATGTAAGGACACCCGGTGAATACAGTAATGGCCATTTGAAAGGGGCCGTGAATATGAATGTGAAAGGGGATGACTATGAGCAGCAGTTCAATACACTCGACAAGTCAAAGCCTGTGTTTGTATATTGCTTGTCTGGCGGACGCAGTGGTAATGCGGCAAAGATTATGCAAGGTATGGGCTTCAAGGAAGTCTATAATATGGACGGAGGTATTATGAAATGGGAAGGTGCAGGTAAATCTGTGGTAACGGGCAACGCACCACCTCCGCCTGCAGGTATGACCAGTGCAGAATTTAGCAAGCTGCTCATGCAAAAAAAATATGTGCTGGTAGACTACAACGCAAAATGGTGCGCCCCATGTAAAAAAATGCTGCCAATGCTGGAAGCATATACGGCAAAGAGAAAAGACAAAATGGCCCTGGTGCGGATAGATGCCGACGAGCATAAAGCCCTGCTGAAAGAAAAAGGAATAAACGGAGTGCCATATCTGGAACTATACGAGAATGGCAAGCTTGTATGGAAGCACGATAAAGAAATTGAAGAAAAGCAGTTGCAGCAGGAAATAAAGTTGTGAGATTATCATAGGTGAATGAATAACGGGGCATAATGTCCCCGTTATTCATTTATACATCATCCATTTCAACAACCTCGTCTTTAGCGGGGCGTATCAGTTCATAGCGTTTTGCGAAGTTGCACCAGTGGCAGCTTTCCTCGCCGCAGCCACGGTCAAACTCATGGTTCATGATACGGGTGTAAACATCCTTAATCTGTCCGCGCACTATTTCTTCATCCTGGGGGAACATAGGTATTTTAACCTGCTTGTATTCACCGTTCTTCCCTTTCTGAATAAAATCAAACATGCCTTCAGATACATTCCGCTTTTTTTCTTCGTAGTTCTCTATCAGTATTTTGTAGAATACCATCTGCCGCCAATAGTCGCCGCCCATCGGCTGTTTTTCGTTGGGTGCCAGTATCATACTGCTTGCATATTTATCCGGGTCGCCGGTTTTGTAATCCACAACTTTGCAGCTATCACCGCTCAGTTCCATTTTATCTATTTTACCGGTAATAGGTACGCCGTCTAAGGAATAGCGTGGTATTTTAAGTTCTATTTCCACATCCTTATGGAAGGAACTTATATAGTGGTCGTAATATTCCGATAGCAATGTTGTTCCCTGTTCCATTCTGCGGTCAAACTGGACTGGGGTAAAGCAGGAGACTTCTGAAAACAATGCCGACCGGAATATGCCCAGCACATCTTCTTTTGTGGGGAACTCACCGTTCTTTGCTTTCATATCCAGAAACATCTTTTCCAGAGCTGTATGTACCGCGCTGCCAAATGCCAGTGCGTCATTTTTCTGGAAAGGTACTTTCAGTATGTTCTCATAATAAAAAGTGAGCGGACATTGCAAAAACTTCGATAAAGAAGTTGCGCTGATGGCAATTTGCTGTAGCTCGCGGTCTATCCATTGGGCATTTGCTGTTTTTATACGAACCTCGGGAACCGGCTCAATGGCTTCGGCCATGAATTTTACCAATTCCGAGGTAGGCACAGTTTCCACAATTCGTTCTTCCGGTGGGCATATCTCGTCAACGAATACCGACGTTTCCAAAGGCTTACCGGAGTTCTCGCTGGTAGCAAATGAAATGTGCAGGTGCTTTTTCGCCCTGGTCATTGCGACGTAAAAGAGCCTGCGGGCTACTTCTGTTTTATTTGTTTTCTGAGTGTCTTCTTCCGTTGCTGTAATTGTATCCGGCATTCGGTATTCATTGTTACCGCCTCTTTTTTCTTCCCAGAAGGTTTTAGTGCAACCAATGAGGAATACATATTCAAACTCATTTCCTTTAGAGCTGTGAGCGGTATAAAAGTGAACGCCGTTCTCATTCTGTATTACGCGTTGTATGGGCAGGACTATCTGCTCATCATTCATGCGCTTTATCATCTGCAGCAGGCCTTCCGGTTTTATTTTTGGGTTGCGGCTATAAGTGTCTTTTATAAATTCAAAGAACGTGTATAGCACCTGTATGCCCCATACGTGGTCTGGTGTGCGCATCATGTGCGCAACGATGCCGCTTTCATAAATTATTTTTTCAAGAAGCAAAGGCAAAGGCAATGACAATTGCAATGTTTCCCATTCCTCCAGTCGGTTTCCTAAGCGTGCCATTGCTTTGGCTGATTTCAACCCCAAACTTTCCAGCAGTAATACATTGGCCAGCAGCAGTCGCCAGCGTACAGGGCCTTTGTCCTTTCTGCTGTGCTGCATATAAAGGGCCAGTTGCGCAATATCTGTGGCTGCAATACCGAAGTACGGAGAGTGCATCAGCTCGAATAAAAGCTCTTCACCATCAAACGTCTTTTTCCGTTCTATCTCTAAGTATTCCAGAATGTTGAGTATCTGCCATATCAGTGGCAGTTTCAGTATATCGACAGGCTTTTTCACATTGTAGGGGATGCCCCTGCGCTGCATAATGTCTATAATGTTTGTAGCCTGTTTATGTTGTGCGTAGATTATAGCTACCTGGTTAAGCGCCACACCCATTCGTTGCAATTGTTCCACCTGCAATACAATATCTGCTTCTTCCTGTAGTGTATTGTTGTATGCTTTTATTACTGGCTTCACGGTATCAGAACCGTCTTTAAACCGCTCCGATGCTGCGATGATATTTTTATCCAGTTCCAGCTCATGCAATTGGTTTATCAGGCGTTGCTTATTGTACTGTATAGACGACATTGCCTTATCCAGTATTGGCTGAGATGAGCGGTAGTTGTGCGGCAGCACCACTATTTCTATATGCTCTTTATACCGTTCGTAAAACTCAACAATGTTTTTAATTCGTGCCCCCTGAAATTCATATACCCCCTGGTCATCATCGCCTACTACAAATATATTTGGGTCGTCCCAGTAGGAGGTAAGCAGGTTAATAAGTTCATTCTGTGCACCATTGGTATCCTGAAATTCATCTACCAGTATGAACTGGTAGCGCTCCTGGTAGCTTTGCAGCAGCGCCGGGTTTTGCTTGAATGCTTCCAGTACCCAAATGATCATATCATTGAAATCATACCTGCCGGCTTCCTTCATCATTGTTTCATATTGCGTGAACAATAATGCTGCGGCACGGGTACCTTCCATCTTTTTTATCTCACTTTCTATTTTATCCAGCTTCAGGTCGCCTTTCTGGAATCCCTTACCAGCGCGCTTGTAAATGTATTCATCGCGTTCGGGCAGGCTCTTCACATATATGTCAATAGATTCAGAAATGTATTCAGGAGAAAGATATTCCCGCTTCATCAGGTCAAATAGTCGGCTTATTTTACTTGCATCGAAGTAGATATTGCCGCTCAGTTTACGCAACGGATGGCCCGAAGGCAATTCTTCCAATAGCTTATACAACATTTCAGTGCGCTCCAGGTCTGTAACCGTCTGCAATGCCCGGAAGCTGAACAGCTCACTGTTGTTCTGAATAACATTATTACAAAACGCGTGAAAGGTATGTATGTTCACCTTATGGGCGGCTGGGCCTATCACCTGCACCAGCCTGCGGCGCATAGAGTTTGTGGCCTCCTCGGTATAGGTCACGCAGAGTATCTCATGCGGTTGCACCTGGGCTTCGCTGCGTAGCAGGTTGGCTATACGCATAGAAAGCACTTCGGTTTTACCGGTGCCGGGTCCCGCTATCACCATTACCGGGCCATAAATATGGTCCACTGCCTCTTTCTGGCGGTCATTCAGCTTATTATACCGTTCTAAAAAGAGGTTTTCGTCTATTATCATTTGAAGTGAAGTTAGTGAATACTACTATTTATGTCAAAATGTTTGAGTTGGCCAATACTAACAGTTTACATAATTCACTAATAATCAAGCTCTTTAGCAAGAATTTATTCAGCCATAAGCAATAACTATGTACAAACATGCATGTAGATACATACATTTGTGCAGAATTTCACCAAAACAATAATTTAGTTATGAAAAAAACGTTCTCAATTTTTATCGCAGCTCTGCTTTTTGTTACAGCAGCAAATGCACAGGCAACAAAATGGGCGAATGACGCCAGCCACTCATCAATAAAATTCACGGTTTCTCACCTTACGGTATCGGAGGTAGAGGGAAGGTTTAAATCTTTCAAGGGCAACATTGAGTCGTCAACACCCGATTTTACTGATGCCAAAATCAACTTCACGGCAGACGTAAACTCGATTACTACAGATGAAGAAACCCGCGACAAGCACCTGAAAAGCGATGATTTCTTCAATGCCGAGAAATATCCGCAAATGACCTTTACAAGCACTTCATTTAAAAAAGTGAAAGGAAACATTTACTCACTGGAAGGCAACCTTACCATTCGTGATGTAACCAAAAAAGTAAGATTTGCTGTGGTATATGGTGGTACAGTTACAGACCCATGGGGCAACGTTAAAGCAGGTTTTAACGCCAGCAGCAAGGTAAGTCGCAAAGAATATGGCCTGAAATGGAATACGCTCACAGAAGCAGGAGGGGCAGTAGTAGGCGACCAGGTGAACATCATACTGCATATGGAGTTTGGTAAGCAAAAGGCATAAAAAAGTATAGGGTGTGTGTTTATATATACGGTATGGTGAAAACCATGCCGTATTTTTGTGTGGTAATCGTAAAGGCGCTTTGGATGGCTCTCTACTCAGCTGTGATATACAATGGAGATAATAAACAATAAAAGGCAGTTCAGGTTTGAGATAACATTTCCTTCAGGAGAAATTGCGACCATGGAATACCGATGGTTGCGTGGCAGCATGGTCATCATGCACACGCTGGTGCCCGTATCAGAGCGTGGCAAAGGCATAGGCGATAAACTGGCGCAGCATGTGCTTGACCATGCCCGGGCGCACAACCTAAAAGTAATTGTATATTGCCCCTTTGTGACAATGTATATTAAAAAACACCCGGAGTATCAGGATTTGATAGACAATTCCCAAGGCAAATAACTATTTCTCCCCCTCCTTCCTCTCGCGTTTCATTTCCATCATATCCATTTCCAGGTCGGCGAGTCGATGGTACACTTCGGCAGGCTCGCTGAAGTCGCTGCTTATCTTCATACGGCCGTACCACACTTCGCGCACATCTGCGGGGTCTATTTCTATTGTGGGAAATTCATGGCGGTGAACAATGGTATCAGATTTCAGGTAAAGTTTGCCACGCTCTTTCAGGCGGTTCACTACACGCTTCACGGCCACCCCTTCCGAATGCACCACCACATGCACCCTGTTGTCGCGTATATTCTCCAGCCCTTCTACCCATTCGCCAATTATACGGTCGCCGTGCAGCACATTCGGCGCCATTGACGGCCCCTCTACTTCAAACATTCTATAAGTAGAATTGCTTAGTCCCGGTAAGCGGAACGTGGGCAGTGTTTCAATAAATTCCGTATCCCCATATCCTATCAGGTACCCTGCCCTTGCTTTCACAGGCACATATATAATATTATCATTCCCGCTATTGTCCACTGTTATTACTCGTGGCATATTGCTGTACCCTGCCGCCTGGCCCGGCATTGCGCTCCTGAGCATAATGTCTTTTTCATTGGACTTGACAATGTCCTCCATATTTTTTGACAAAAGATTGTCGAGCGACACGCCATAAAAATTGGCAAGAGCCAGTAAATTCTCCACACTTGGCTCGCTGATACCGGCCTCATAGTTGGCTATCGTGGTGCGGCCTATTTTAAGCTCTGTGCTAAGCGCATCCTGCGTTTTGCCTGCTTTTTTTCGTAAAAATTTCAGATTTCCCGATAAGAACATACCACAAAAGTAAAATTATTTTTCCAAATTATTTGGATTTGTCAAATAATTTGGAATATATTTGTTGAATAATTCAAAAATACATAATTAACCGTAAAAAGAAAGGATATGAAAAACAGGCAGGAAACAGGAATCAAAACAGCGCGCCACATAGCCCGCTCGGCACAACAGACGATAAAGAACAAAACCGGTATCAATGTATCAGTGATGCTGTACCCCACCTACGGCACAATCAAAACACCGGAGCATATGCTTTATAAAATAGCCATTGCGCTCGGAATGGACCCCATGTGTTATAAAATGAAAACAAGGGCCCGCGATGTGGTAGAACTGAGGTTTATAGGAGCCCATTTTATACGCATGTATTTCCCCGAAGTGAGGTTGCAGCAAATCGCGGCTTTTTTTGGCGGGCAAGACCATTCATCGGTCATCAGCGGCCTGATGAGGGCATATGAGCTCATTCACATAGAGGATTCAAGGTTTCTTGAAAAATACGCAGCAGCGGAGAAAGCGATAGACCTCTGGCTGAAGAACGAAGCGTCTGTTTATCCATTGGCGGCTACGGCATAATGTTTGTAGTAAATAATAACAAGCGAAAAAAACTCATGGAAACTTTATAAACGGCTTTTATGAAAACCAGGAAAGAGTTAAAGCATGAACTACTGCTCACCTTCATAGAAAATGCGAAAAGACAAAATAAGATGCGTAAAAGAGTATCAAGGCCAAAACTGCTGAACACACTCTTTTCATTTTTCTTATAAGAAAAACAACAAGACACTCTGGTCATGGCATGGTTTTCGTGATATTTCGCACGTAAAAACTGTTGAAAACTAACCATAAAACCAGATGTTATGAGAACAGCATATGTGGCAGGAAAAATGTCGGGGCTTCCCATCGATAATGTGAAGGAAAAATTCAATTATGTTGCCAATAAACTTATTCAGAAAGGGTATCACATTATTAACCCTTTGAAAATGGCAGATCATAATGACCAGAAAAGCTGGGATGAGTCTGTCCGTTCGGAAATAAAAAAAATGCTGGAGTGTGATGAGGTACACCTGCTTCCCGATTGGCAGGAAAGCCGCGATGCTATGCTGGAACGGGATATTGCAATCAGATTAGGCATGGAAGTGGTTTACCACTAACAATACAACGATTTTGTGTGTGTGATAAGATGAGACGGTGTACATGATAAAAAATGTGCACCGTTCTTTTTTGGTTGAGCTTATTTGCCGAGGGCTTTTTTATAAGCCATAAGGCATCTGTCGCGAGCATGGCTGTGGTCCACAATGGGGCGAGCGTAGGACAAGCCCTCGAATTCCGGCACCCATTTCTTTATATATTCGAGCCCGGGATCGAATTTTTTTGTTTGCAGTTCCGGATTAAAAACCCTGAAATAAGGAGCAGCATCACATCCGGTGCCTGCCGCCCATTGCCAGTTTCCGTTATTGGCCGCCAGGTCATAGTCGAGGAGCTTTTCTGCAAAGTACGCTTCCCCCCATCGCCAATCTACCAACAGGTCTTTGGTAAGAAAGCTGGCCACTATCATTCTTACACGATTGTGCATGAACCCGGTTTCGTTCAGTTCACGCATGCCGGCATCCACAATAGGGAAACCCGTTTGGCCGGCACACCATAACGAAAATTCATGTTCATTATTTCGCCACGTTATTTTGTCGTATTCTTTTCTGAAAGAATGATTGACAACATATGGGAAATGCCATAAGATCATCTGATAGAATTCACGCCATATAAGTTCATTAAGATAGGTAGCGTTTAGCTGTAGCGCTTTGTTCACCAGAGTGCGGATACTCACAGTGCCAAATCGCAGGTGCACGCCCATTTTTGTTGTTCCGGCCATGGCTGGTATGTCCCGTGTTTTGTCATAGTGCCTTGCTATATCTTCATTCAGTTTTGCTGATACAGTAACCGGCGGAGCATGTTCAAAGCCTATGTCCGCTAAAGATATGAGAGGTTGTGCTGCCTGTTTATGAAAATTGCCAAAGAGTTTTTTTGTTTCGAAAACAGGCACCCGTGCGCCCACTTTTTCTTTCCACCGGCGGCTGTAGGGCGTATATATAGTATAGGGCTCACCATTCTCTTTTACCACTTCGCTTTTTTCAAAAATCACCTGGTCTTTATAAGTATAGAAGCCTGCGCCGTTTTCATTTAACAGGTTCTTTATTGCTTCATCTCGTCCGCTGGCAAATGGCTCATAATCGTGGTTGGTATAAACAGAAGAAATGCTGTATTCACGTAGTAGTTTTTTAAAGCAATCTTTAGGGGTGCCATGCAATACCAAGAGCGAGCTGCCTGCTTTTACCAGTTCTTTCTGGATGGCAGTGAGCGCGTCATGTATGAAGTGTACACGGCTGTCTTTTTTGTTTTCTAACGTGTCCAGTATGTTGGTATCAAAAATGAATACGGGCAATACCGGCTGGCCGGAAGCAAGCGCGTGGTACAGTCCGGCATTGTCATCAAGCCTCAGGTCGCGGCGAAACCAGAATACAGAGACAGAGAATGGCATGATATTTGTTTTATAAAATAATTAACAATACTAACTCTTTTTTTAACTGTTAATAAAAAACGGCCTATGCGATAAGAACGGTATACTAAGAAACCTTAATTTATATCCTATGCCGTTTAGTATCTGTTTGGGCATATTAGCAATATGCTCTTTTGCCCTAGTTCCGTTATTTAGCCAAGGCAACATTGCCCCACCTGCATTTGGCATATCATACACCGGGGCGATGATAACCATTCTTGTGTTATTTCTTGCTCATACAAAACTGAAGGATACTCAAATGCCGGACAAGATACGTATTCACCTTATGCGTATCCTCAAGAGTGAAGCATTTTATATCGGACTTGGATATATTATCTCCCTTGCTGTTTTTTATTATCTGATGGCCGGTTATATAATCCTTGATATATAAACGCATTAATTTATTGTCTGGTTCTGTGGTGTTTTTGTTTTTTATAATCATTGATTTTAATGTAGGTTTGTGACGAAGTGTTTTTCATGCGGCGAAAGCGGTCCATATTACTTTTATTATTCGTCTTCTTTACTTATTGCTCGTCGGGCCAGATAGCGGGAGAGTTGATGCAATCCCGTATACTCATATTGCTTGATGGTTCATCGAGTATGACCCAGAAGTGGGTGAGTGGCCGGGTCAAATACAGTGCAGCGCAAGAAGTAATTCTGCGGATTATTGATAGTGTATATGCTGTAAATGACCAGGTACAGTTCGGGCTGCGGATGTTTGGTCACCAGCACCCGGTTCCGGAGCACAACTGCTATGATACCCGAATGGAGGTGTTTTTTAGCCCAGATAACCGCACGCAAATGTCTTTGCGCCTACAGGACATACAGCCTGTTGGCATTACGCCGATTGCATTCGCCCTTACCGAGGCCGCAAACAAGGACATAGTTGATGAAGTACATTACGCATACAGCATAATACTGATAACCGATGGTGGCGAAAGCTGTGGAGGAGATATATGCGATGTAATGAAAAAACTTCTTGCCAGTAAAGTATATTTCAAACCATATATCGTAAGCCTTGAGAATGATCCCGGACTCAGGTCTACCTATTCGTGCATGGGGGATTATCTGCAAGTCACCAGCGACGGCGAAATACCTGCTGCTGTGAAGAAAATAGTAGATGCGCTGCGCCCGGCCATAAAAATCAAAAAAGTTGACTATAACGAAATGCAGGTGATTTCAGGCAGCACCCCGGTAAAAACTCCCGTAAAGAAAAAAGTGGCGGTGCATAAGATCGACAGCTTGCCGGTAATCACTGAATCCGGACTGAGAATGATAGCAATATTCAGACCGACGGGCTACGTGCCAAAACCTGTTGAAATAAATGTAAAAACACCAATCGTTAAAATCGATACCGCTGACATTCCCAAACCCGTTACAATTGCGGGTCTTGCCCCTGCAAGGCTTAAGGTTTTCAATACACCTGTGGCCGGTATCAGGTTAAGTCCCGTCCAAGGACCTTTTGTATTACCTGAGGTAAAAATAGATACGCCACGCGCCATTGATAATATTGCAAGGTTAAAGCCTGCATCTTTGCGGCCTTTCAATGTCATCTTTGTATTAGAAGACAGAAGTTACCCTTACCGCAGGGTACCGGTGCTGCCGCCTGCAAAGATTGACCCTGCAGACCTTATTGTCACAAAACCAGACCCCGGAAAGCGTGAGGTCAGGGTAGAAACATCAAATGACAGGGAAACATCGCTCGAAATATATTTTACTAATGGTGCAGGTACCTTCTACACCTCTACTCCGCAAGTAATGCTTATTGACCCAAAGACAAAACAAGTTGTAAAAAAATTCTTCCGTACGGTTGATCCTTCCGGCAATCCGGACCCACAGACCGGTATTCCTCCGGGAACTTATGACCTTACTTTGGTCGAGAAACGTGATTTTATAGTGGGAGGGATAACTGTGGAGCAGGATAAAAAGAAAAAATATTATGTAAAAGTATCTACAGCCAGTCTCAGTTTCGTATATGTGGATGGGTCTGGGAGGGCTGTTCCACGGCCTGTTACCGAATTCAGTGCCGAAGTGATAGAGCGGAATAAAGCGCACGGCAGGGTCCAAATACAAAAGGGCACAGAAAAATTGCAGTATGAGCCGGGTAATTATCATATCACTATCAATACGTTTCCGCTGGATATAAGAAATGTTGACCTCTTATTTGACGCTGAAATAGTAATTGCTATCCCGCAGCCCGGCTTTGCAAAGTTTGTTAGTGATGGCAAAATAGCCACTGTCAATCTGTGGAACAGGAATGGGGAAAGGTTTGTGAGGCTTACAACATTAAGCCTTAGTGACCCAAGGAGCCAGCATCTGCAGTTGCAGCCCGGCGAATACCAGGTACATTACCAGTCAGGCCCCGGAGGTAGTTCAGTCGCTAAAGTGAAGTTATTCAAAATTAAAGCTACAGAAGAACTGACAGTAGAATTGGACTAAGATGGAGGGCATAAACATTTCATACATAAACATATCGTCGCCCAAATACCGGCAGGTATGGGACCTGCGTGAAGAGGTACTGCGCAAGCCGTTGGGCCTTACGTTAAAAAATGAAGACCTCTCCTGGGACAATGAGGACATTATCTTCATAGCAGAACAAAGTGAAAATGTGGTAGGGTGCCTGATGCTGCATGATGTGGGCAATAAAACCGTAAAATTGCGCCAGATGGCGGTTTATGATAGCTGGCAAGGTAGGGGCATCGGGAGAATGCTGGTGGAAGCAGCCGAAAAATATGCAGCACAAAATGGTTATGGTCAGGTTGTGCTGCATGCACGCAAAGGAGCTATGGGTTTTTACACAACTTTAGGTTATTTGTCGTTTGGCGACGAATTTATGGAAGTTGGCATAGCCCATTATGCCATGAAAAAAGACCTTTTTACCCCTTTAAAGCAGTAAAAGTAACGCATATAGCCTGCATAAATATGTATTTATGTAATTTCATGACAAAATAAAATAATCCGTATGAAAAAAATTAATTTTTACTTTTAGCAGATAATTAATTTTGTTTTCCAACAGAATTCTCATATTTTGCATAGCGTTTTTTCCTAAAAGAAAAAATTGTTCCGAATTCAATGTTAATATTGTTGTGGATTCTTTAACTTTATCATAATTTTTTGACCATTCTAAAAATTACAGTATGAAACGATTCTACCTTTTAAAATTAGCTCTCCCTATCGTAGTTTTATTGGGATGTAATTTCAATTCATTAGCGCAGCTTCTTACACCGTACTCAACGTCAGGCACATTTAGCTATACCGTACCTGCCGGTGTTACTCAGATTGGCGTAGATATGGCCGGTGCGCAGGGCGGTACTTCCTTGAGTAGTCCGGGAGGTAAAGGTGGTCGCGTACAAGCCACTTTAACCGTGGTTCCCGGTGAGGTTCTACAATTAAATGTTGGAGGTTCGGGTACGAACTACCAGTATTGTGTTTCCAGAGCAGGAGGTTTCAACGGTGGGGGTAATGGCTATGGTTACGGCGGCGGCGGCGGCGGCGCATCTGATATCAGGAGATCCGGTACCGGATTAAGTAATAGGGTGTTAGTGGCAGCCGGTGGCGGTGGCGCCGGATATAACTGCGGAAGCACTAATGGTGAGATGGGTGGTGCAGGAGACTATCCTACAGGCGGTACAGGCATGAACTGTGGCGGTCCTACTACCTGTCAGGGTGGTCAGGGTGGTACACAATCTGCAGGTGGGGTTGGCGCAACATGCTACGGAACTCCAGCTGGTTCACAAGGACAAGGCGGTAATGCTTCAACAAGTTATTGTTACGCCGGTGGTGGCGGTGGTGGTTATTATGGTGGTGGTTCGGGCGCATACGGCGGCGGCGGCGGTGGCTCTTCTTATTATGGCGGCGCAGGTGTTAGCGGTGCTACTGCTACTGGTAACTACCAGTCTGGTAATGGCTATATCACTTTATGCATATATCCTGTACCCGGAGTTATTTCAGGAACAAACTCAATATGCATTGGCGGAACGAGCGTACTTACCCAAACCGGATCTGCCGGTGTATGGAGCAGCAGCAGTACAGGTATAGCAACTATTGGTTCTTCAACAGGTACTGTAACCGGCGTTGCAGCAGGGGTAGTTACCATTACATATAACGGCTCGAATGCTTGCGGAAGCGCAATATCTACCTATTCTTTAACTGTTAATCCTAATCCTGCTCCTATAACAGGTACGCTCAGTACATGTGAAAATGGCGGAACAGCAACATTATTTGATGCTACGCCCGGTGGAACATGGACTAGCGGCAATCCGGGCATTGCAACTATCGGCGCTACCAGCGGTTTGGTAACGGGAGTTTCGGCCGGTGGTGCACCTGCTACTGCTACAATCACATATACTTTACCTACAGGCTGTGCAAGAACAACTAATTTCGTTGTAAATCCTTTGCCACTGGTCTTTAGTGTTACTGGTGGTGGCAACTATTGCTCTGGCGGAACAGGTGTTAACATCGGCATGAATAATTCATCTTCAGGAGTAAGCTACGAATTATTTACCGGTGGCAGCCCAATGGGAACTGTGGCAGGTACAGGAGGATCAGTTGATTTTGGTTTGTTTACTACTGTTGGTTCCTACACCGCTGTAGCTACAAACGTAAGCACCGGTTGTGTTAAAAATATGTCAGGCTCAGTAACCGTAGGTTTAAATCCGAATCCAGCAGTTCCCGGCGGCGCTACAAGCGTTTGTGCCGGCCTGACTGCGCTTGTCACCGATGCAACCCCGGGTGGCACATGGAGTACCAGCAACCCATCGGTAGCAACAATTGGCGTAGGAACAGGTATTGTAACCGGTGTTACTGCCGGTACAGCAAATCTTACCTATACATTAGGTACAACAGGCTGTAGGTCTACTACACTTTTCCAGGTACATCCGCAGCCGTCAGCTATCACAGGCGCTTCAAATGTTTGTGTAGGCGCTTTAACAACTTTGACTAACTCGGGTGGTGGTACATGGAGCAGTTCTACTCCGGGTGTTGCTACTGTAGGCGCAGGTACAGGCGTGGTAACAGGTGTATCTGCAGGTTCTACCTCTATTACCTACACCTTGTCAACGGGGTGTAACACCAACACGACAATGTATGTTAATCCGCTTCCTTCAGCATATGCTGTAAGCGGTGGAGGTGGGTATTGCTCGGGTGGAGCAGGCATTAATGTAGGCCTCTCTTATTCAAATTCCGGCGTTAATTACCAATTAAAATTAGGTGGTTCAGCGATTGGGTCGCCGGTTGGCGGTTCAAACTCCGGCCTCGATTTCGGTTCTCAGATTGGTGCGGGCATATATACTGTTTCAGCTAACAACCCGCTGACTGGCTGTAGTAATAACATGACGGGTTCGGTAACAGTGGTAATTAACTCTCTGCCTACCATGTATAGTGTTACAGGTGGTGGTAACGTATGTGTGGGTGGTACCGGTAATGCGATTGGAATTGATCTTTCTGACGTTGGTACGAAATACCAATTATATAACGGCACTACAGCAATAGGCGGACTTGTGTCCGGTACCGGTTTACCAATAACTTTTGGCACATTTACTGCTCCGGGAACTTATACAGTTGTAGCATCAAATCCTGTAACAGGATGTGAACAACTCATGAGCGGCTCTGCGATAATTACAGTGAACCCATTACCAACTGCTTACAATGTATCCGGCGGAGGTAGCTATTGCGCAGGCGGAACAGGACAAAACATTATATTGCCGAATTCTGACTTTGGTGTTACTTATCAGGCTAGGTTAGGAACAAGCGATGTGGGCTTACCTGTTACAAGCGTAGGTGGCGCACTTGATTTCGGAACTTTCACTACACCGGGTGCATATACTGTTGTTGCCACAGACCCATTAACCGGCTGTACAAACAATATGACCGGCAGCGCAACAATTATTATCAGCCCATTACCTGTAGCATACAATGTGACTGGTGGCGGACAATATTGTGATGGCACATCAGGTGTGCATATAGGATTGAA
This sequence comes from uncultured Flavipsychrobacter sp., assembly GCA_964493865.1. Lineage (GTDB taxonomy): Bacteria > Bacteroidota > Bacteroidia > Chitinophagales > Chitinophagaceae > Nemorincola. The sequence goes on along the minus strand of CAZBPS010000010.1, from coordinate 35,961 downwards.
TTTCTCAAGCACGGGTGTTAATTATACACTAAAGCAATATGGAATACCTGTTACCACTGTTTCCGGTTCTGGTACTAGCCTTGACTTTGGCCTGGTAACAGCTTCGGGTAATTATACTGTTAGTGCCGAGAACACTGCTACAGGTTGTGTTAACAATATGAACGGCAGCACAAATGTCTCTAACAATCCGTTGCCGGCGCAGTATATGGTAACAGGTGGCGGTAATTATTGCTTTGGAGGTGTGGGAGTTCCTGTCGGTACTTCTAATTCTGATGCCGGCGTATCTTACCAGTTATATAAAGGTGCTACTCCGGTAGGCACCGCTTTACCGGGTAGCGGTGGCGGACCAATAGATTTTGGTTTGATTACCCCTGCCGGAACCTATACAGTAGTGGCTAAGAATACTACTACAAACTGCTCGGTGAGCATGCTCAATCCGGCAACAGTGGGTATCAACCCGTTGCCTGTTGTACGCACCGTGACTGGCGGTGGCAGCTATTGCGCTGGTGGTGCCGGTGTTAACGTAGGCCTCAGCAACTCTACAGTTGGCGTTAACTATGATTTATACCATAACGGTTTGCCATTGTCAATACCTGTTACATTAGCGGGTACAGGCGCTGCCTTGGATTTCGGTCCTCAGGTACTTGCAGGCACTTATACAGTATACGCAACTGACGGCGCAACCCTTTGTTCAAAAGCAATGTCAGGCAGTGCTGTTATCACTATCAATTCATTACCTATTGCGTTTGATGTTATCGGCGGTGGTGAATATTGCTCCGGTGGCACAGGGGTGAATGTTGGCATTACAGGCTCTACAAGCGGGATCCGTTACCAGCTATACAATACAAGTGCGGTTGGTGTTCCGGTTGCAGGTAGTGGCTCGGCTATTAATTTCGGTTTAAAAACTGCTGGCGGCACATACACTGTTGTGGCTACAAACCCACTTACAGGTTGCTCGAATGCAATGAACTCCAGCGCTTCAATATTTGTTAAGCCATTGCCAACAAGCTACGTGGTTTCAGTTGGTGGCGATTATTGCGATGGCGGTATAGGTGTAGAAGTTTCTCTAACCGGTTCCGACGACAATGTAGAATACCAGCTTTACAGTGGCTTGATTCCTGTAGGTCCTGCTATGCCGGGGGCTGCCGGAATGCCAATCACTTTCGGTTTCCAGACGAATGGTGTTTATACAGTAAAAGCTAATGACCTGCTTAGCGGTTGCTCCAGGTACATGTCAGGAAGCTCTATTATCAATAATATACTACCTACCCTATATTCTGTTACAGGTGGTGGTAATTATTGTGTGGGTGGTACTGGTGTACCGGTAATGCTTGGTGGCTCACAAATAGGATGGACTTACGAATTGCACGCTGGTGGGTTACCAACAGGTACTATTCTGCCGGGTACAGGCTCATCACTCGACTTTGGGCTGATGACTTCTCCTGATGTATACAGCGTGGTAGCTACTAATGATCTTTATCTATGCACAGGCTCTATGACAGGTGATGTTACAGTAGGTGTAAATCCGCTTCCTACGGTACATAGTGTTACCGGCGGTGGAACATTCTGTGCCGGTACTGCCGGTGCACATGTTGGTCTTGATATGGGTAATACAGGTGTTAACTACCAATTATTGAATGGCACTACCCCTGTGGGCGCTGTTGTAGGTGGTGCAGATGCAGCACTTGATTTCGGTGCGATAGCAACTACCGGAACTTATACTGTTCATGCAGTTAACGCTTCAACCGGCTGTGAAAGCGACATGGCAGGCAGTGCAACCATTAATGTAAAATCATTGCCCACTGCTTACCTCACATCTATCACAGGTCCTAATCCACTATATCCGGGTTATTTCTGCGCTACAGATTCAGGTGTGCATGTTTACCTGCCTAATTCTGATGTCGACGTGAGATATAAATTATGGAGAGGTGCAATTCTCGTTGACAGTGCTGATGGTACAGGTGCGGCAATCGACCTTGGCTTGCAGAACGTTGCAGGTACTTATACAGTTAGAGCTACTGAAACATCTGCTTTGCCAAATTGTAGCAACGATATGTTGGGTAGTGTTACTGTTAATATCATTCCATTACCTGATGTACATAACGTAACCGGCGGCGGAACATTCTGCCCTGGTGGTGCAGGTGTTGTTGTTGGCCTCGACGGTTCAGAGCCAGGCATCCGTTACTATCTGCGTAATGGTTCTGCTACACTTGGTTCTCTTGACGCTACCGGCGCACCACTTGATTTTGGTTTGCAGAATATGACCGGTAATTATACTATCGAAGCAACAAGCCAGATTACTTATTGCCCTAACACAATGTTAGGTACTGCGGTAGTTGCTCATGAAGCAATACTTACTCCTTCTGTTGTATTGCGTGCGTTCCCTGGCATTGGTATCGATGTATGGCAGGTTGATTCTTTGCACGCATTTGTTACCAATGGCGGCAGCAACCCAACATACCAGTGGTATATCAACGGTCATGAGATTGCCGGTGCAACTAACGCTACATTCGTACGCCAGGAGTTCTTCAACAGGGATTCAATAGCAGTTATCGTTACTGCCAGCGGCCCATGTGGTGGAAACTCACTTAAAAAATCTCTGACCCTTACACTTCGTGCTTCAGGTGTAGGTGTTGATCAGGTTAATGCAAACAATACTGTAGTACTTGTGCCGAACCCGAACAAAGGCACATTCACTATCAAGGGTGCATTTGGCAATGCTGCAGACGAAGAAATGTCAGTTGAGATAACTAACATGATTGGTCAGGTTATCTACAATAACAAAATAATGAGCCGCAACGGAAATATTGAAGAGCAAATACAGTTAAGCAACAACCTTGCTAATGGTATGTATTTACTTAACCTCCGTTCAGGCACTCAGAAAGCTGTGTTCCACTTCGTAGTAGAACAATAAGCTGAACTTGAGATTGCATACAGAGAAAGCCCCGCAAATCGCGGGGCTTTCTCTGTATAGCATTTACCTTATAGCATCATATCAATGGGCTTCCAGCCAGTTATTACCCATGCCTGTCTCCACACTGGAGGGCACATCGTGGGGAAGCTTCATCGCATTTTCCATACACGTTTTGATAAGTGGCCTTACTCTGTCTTCTTCGCCTACTGGTACGTCAAATACCAATTCGTCATGTACCTGCAAAATCATTTTAGTACCAAAATTCTGCGCTTTCAGTTCGCGGTGTATCGCTATCATGGCCAGCTTTATCATATCAGCCGCTGTGCCTTGTATCGGCATATTGATGGCATTTCGTTCTGCATATCCGCGTACGGTGAAATTCGCCGAGTATATATCCTTCAGCCAGCGTTTCCGGCCCATAACGGTTTGCACATAGCCATGCTCTTTGGCAAAATTTATAGAGCCATCCATGTATTTCTTTATAGACGGGTATTGGGTAAAATAGTTGTCAATGATGGTTTTTGCTTCCGTGCGGCTTACACCGATATTCTCCGCCAGCCCGAATGCTGATTGCCCGTATATGATACCGAAGTTCACGGCCTTCGCGGCCCGCCTCATATCTTTTGTTACATCTTTTTCTTCTACTCCATATACTTTGGCAGCAGTAGCTGTATGTATGTCTTTATTTTCTTTAAAGGCCGCTATCATGGCCTCATCTCCGCTTATCGCTGCTACTATGCGCAGTTCTATTTGCGAATAGTCGGCTGAGATAATGCGGTAGTCTTTATTTCTTGGTATGAAGGCTTTGCGTATCTCGCGGCCGCGGTCTGTGCGTATAGGTATATTCTGCAGGTTAGGGTTATTGCTGCTCAGCCGTCCTGTTACAGCTACAGCCTGGTTGTAGCTGGTGTGCAGTCGCCCTGTGCGCGGGTTAATAAGTCCCGGTAATGAATCTACGTAAGTACTCTTCAGCTTCGTCAGCTCCCGGTAGGCAAGTATATCCTCCACTACCTGGTGTTTGTGGCGTAGCTTTTGCAGTATATCTTCCCCGGTGGCATATTGTCCGGTCTTTGTTTTCTTTTGCCCGGCATCTATTTTCATTACTTCAAACAATACCTCGCCTAATTGCTTAGGTGACCCAATATTGAAATTTACGCCCGCATGACGGTATATGTTCTCTTCTGCCTGGCGTATATCTTTTTCCAGTTCTTTTGAATATTCCCGTAAGAAATCTACATCAAGGCCCACACCTTCGTACTCCATATCAAGGAGCACAGGTACAAGTGGGTTCTCCACTTCTTCAAATACACGGTTTACTTCCTTTTCAATAAGCAGCGGGTCGAAAGCCTTTTTTAGTTGCAGTGTTACATCGGCATCTTCCGCGGCATATTCTTTCACCTGCTCCAGCGGGGCGTCCCGCATAGATAGCTGCCCCTTTCCTTTTTTTCCTATCAGTGTTTCAATAGATACCGGTTCATAATTAAGGTATTTTACGCTCAGCATATCCATGCTGCGCTTGCCATCAGGGTCGATTACATAATTGGCAAGCATGGTATCATAAATATCGCCTGCCAGCCGGAAACCATACCATTTCAGCATGATCATGTCATACTTTATATTCTGGCCAACCCACAGTATTGCAGGGTCTTCAAATAGTGGCCGGAACCGCTCCAGTACCTTGATTACAGCCTCCCTTACAGCTGGCACCGAAACAAAGTAACCGGTGCCTTTTTCAAAACTAAAGCTCATGCCTACCAGGTCGGCAAGGTTCGGATCAATATCTGTTGTCTCTGTATCAAAGGCAATTTCTTTATACTTACTAAGTTCACTCAGCAGGTTATCAATTTCTGTTTCCGTCGTCACTAAAGTATAGGTATGAGGCACCTGATCTATGGTCGCAACATTAGACGGTATTGGTTCGGCCTGCTCTTCAGGCAAGGTGGTGGTTTCGTTATTGGTGGTGGCCGCAGGTTGCTGTGTGGTAGCCCCTCTCTTTTGTGCAATGGCATTACCAAAGAGGTCGGTAGCGACAGGTGCCGCTACGCCATTATCACCAAGCACTCTCTTGCCCAAAGTTTTAAACTCCAGTTCATTGAATACTTCCGTCAATGCTTCTACATTCTTTTCTTTCACCCTAAAATCCTCTTCATGGAACGGCACAGGCACATTGGTAATGATGGTTGCCAGTTTTTTGGATAACAGGGCCATGTCTTTTCCGTTACGCACCTTTTCGCCTAACGCACCCTTGATCTTGTCGGCATTGGCAAGAATATTTTCTATGTTGTCATACTCTGCAAGCAGTTTGGCGGCGGTCTTTTCACCCACTCCCGGTATGCCGGGTATATTATCTACCGCATCCCCCATCAGGCCAAGCATATCTACCACTTGGTCCACACGCTTGATACCCCACTTAGCGCAAACCTCTTTTTCACCCAGTATCTCCAGGTTGCTGAAGCCTGATGCGGGTTTGTAGATAAACACTTTCTCACGCACTATCTGCCCGTAGTCCTTATCGGGGGTAACCATATATACGGTGTAGCCAAGGTCCGCCGCTTCCAGTGCCAGCGAGCCAATTATGTCATCAGCCTCATATCCGTCCAGCTCAAGGCAGGGCAGGTTAAAGCCTTTGATAATGCGTTTTATATCGGGCACTGCTGCCGAAAGGTCTTCCGGGGTTTCCTGGCGGTTGGCTTTATAGGCTTCAAAGTCAGTATGCCTTTCGGTAGGGGCAGAGGTGTCGAACACAACTGCCAGGTGTGTGGGCTTTTCCTTATTGATAAGGTCGAGCAGGGTAGAGGTAAACCCGAACTGGGCATTGGTATTTTTTCCTTTACTGGTCACCCTGGGGTTACGTATCAGGGCATAGTAGGCGCGAAATATGAGCGCAAAGGCATCAAGCAAAAACAGTTTCTTTTCCGGCATACCGCTAAGATAAGGTAAAACTTAAAATGCGGTGTAAAATGCCTACCCCAGGTCTATCTCTGTATTGTCGCCTATATTGAGGCTTTGGTTTAGCCCGCGCACAAAGGCATCATTGCCAATGATTGACGATGTGAGTACCACCTGCTGAAGCTCGGCATAAGAGCCGATGATAGAGTCCTTGATAATGGAAGACTCTACCTTAGTGTGCTCGCCTATGGTCACATTAGGGCCTATGATGGAGTGCCGTATCACGCAGCCTTCGGCTATGCTTACAGGGTGTATGATAACAGTAGTATCATATGCTTGTTGCTGCTTTTCAGGATGCTCCTCTTCCATCTTTCTGAGCAGGGTGGCGTTTGTGGACAGCAGGCTCTCTTTTTTACCACAGTCGAACCAGTTATTTACACGAAAGGCATGCATTTTAAGGCCGCCTTCCACCATATGCTGCAGGGCATTGGTGAGGTGGTATTCCCCGTTCTCATCGGCGGTATTGTGCAAATGGGCATCGAGCGCGGCAAACATGGCGGCAGTTTCTTTTATATAGTATATGCCCACCATGGCCATATTCGATTTGGGGATAAGCGGTTTCTCCACCATACGGATGACCATATCATCATCATTGAGCTCTGCTACGCCAAAACTGCGGGGGTCATCTACCTTACGCACCCCTATCTGCGACACGTCGCTATTGAGTATCTCTTTTACATTATAGTCGCATACGGTATCGCCCAGCACTATCATCACTTCGTCATCATTTACAGCATCGCGGGTGAGCCATATGGCGTGGCCGGTGCCACGACGGTCGTTTTGTGTCACTATAGTGTACTTCAGGTCGGGGTATGCCTTATCTATATAGCGTTGTATCTTTTCGCCGAGGTAGCCGATGACAAATACGAATTCGGTAACACCGGCATCCAATAACTGGTCTATAATAACCCCGAGGATAGTTTTGCCTGCTATAGGGATAAGCGCTTTGGGTTGGGTATATGTAAGTGGCCGTAGCTTAGTACCTGCCCCTGCAACCGGAATAATAGCTTTCACTCTGATCTAGTTGAGCCGTAAAAGTAATAAAATGTGGGGTTAATGTGATGGAATGTGGGGTTAATGTGGTGGAATGCGGGGTTAATCACCTACTTTGTCACATTATCTTCCACCATTTTTTCATATTCATCATCGTTTGGTTCCCATAGTTCTATCTTATTTCCCTCGGGGTCAGTAATATGGGCGAACTTGCCATATTCATACACCTGCATTTCACCGATTTGTTCAATACCTTCTTTTTTCAGTTCTGCCAATAGCCATTCCAGGTTTTCTACGCGCAGGTTTATCATAAAGTCTTTGCCGGAGGGCGCAAAGTAATTGGTATCCATGGGGAAGGTACTCCATACAGTGTGGCCTTTTCTTTCCGGTTTCTCAGCATGACGCCACTCGAAGGAGGTGCCATACTGGTCGGTATTGAAGCCGAGGTGCGTGGCATACCATTCGCGCACTGCTGCCGGGTCTTCGCATTTGAAAAAGATGCCGCCTATACCTGTTACCCGTTTTTGCATATTGCTCACTTTTGAAAAAAACTCTAAAAAATCATAATCAACTCATAATTAAACAATTATACTCAAAATGTTGCTCACTTCTTGCTCAAACGTTGCTCACTATACTTGCTCACTTTTTTTGGCGGTTGCAGTGCTAATTTTCATACAATCATTCAAAGAACAGGTATCAACTACCACTTGTAAGGCAGCGGGAGCTGAAACGATGTAAAGTTCGCAAACACGGTTTTGCCAGCCAAATAAAAAAAGCATCACAGTACAGTAACTGTACCGTGACGGAAAATAGTTGTTGCGCCCAGCAAGCGTTTGGTGAGATTAGGGTGTTTTTATTTTGGTGGGGTATTGGCAGAATTTTTTTTGGTATGTAGGGGCTGAAAATTTTCAGCCCCTACGTAACATTTTCCAGTTCCTACAACACCACACCCCAAAATAATAATTGTAATATTGAACAATGACCGATAATCAAAAACATCATCATCGAAAATCTATCCGTCTGAAAGGATACGACTATTCGAAGGAAGGGCTGTATTTTATTACAGTCTGCACGCACAATAGAGAATGTTTGTTTGGGGAAGTTGTAAACGATGAAATGATTTTAAATGATGCAGGTATCATTGCAGAGAAATTTTGGCTGGATATACCGAAGCATTTCCCTAATGCAGTATTGCATGAACATACCATAATGCCCAATCATGTGCATGGCATTATCGAGTTGCAATCGGGCCAGGCCGCTAATTCAGGTATAAATGATATAAACAATGTAGGGGCTGAAAATTTTCAGCCCCTACATGAAGATTTTCACCTCGTACAACGCAAGAACACAACACCAATACAATCAAAACAACACGAATTTCAAAAAATGATCCCACGCTCAATCGGTTCAATTGTAAAGGGTTTTAAAATCGGCGTTACAAAATGGTTTCGTAACGAGATTCCGGCAGAATTTTCGCAGGAGAGAAAAATATGGCAGCGGAATTACCATGATCATATTATTCGGGATGAACAGTCATATCTGCGAATTGCCACGTACATAACCAACAATGCTAAAAGCTGGAATGACGATAGATTGTGGAAACAATAAGTATAAAAATGGGGTAAGAATATTTAGAAAATGCAAGGATAAAAATTTCCAGTCGTTATCAATAATGTTCGCATGCAGGGGCTGAAAATTTTCAGCCCCTACAATACAGATGCAATAATAAAACAGATACATATGACGAGGTGATGTTTAACATGATTAGATGCCCATTTTATGAGTAACAGATATTTCAGAAAATTTTTAATAAGGGCTGGAAAATTTCAGCCCCTGTTATGCCTGTTACTACTGGCATCAACATTTTCATATGCACAGGAAGTAAAATACCCCAAGCTCACCAGGCATCAGTAAGACAGCCTGAAACAGGAGATAAAAGGTATGATGGCTGAAGACCAGAAATACAGGTGGATGGTAATGCTGGGCGAAATAGATTCCGCAAAACTGGCTGCTCTCCGGATGATGCCTGAAAAGGATAAATGGCAGCGTATGAAAGATGTGCAGATGAACAAAACAGGTATATCAAAAAACCAGAAAGATTCACTTGACAACCTACAGCAGCATATTGACACTGCAAATATGCGTAAGATTATTGCCATAATAAACAACTACGGTTTTCCCACTTATATTGAACCATGGGAGGTGACTACCTTCTTTTTGCATTTACCTGAATTGCTGGAGGATAGCCATTTGAACATGGTGAAAGACCTTATTAAGAAAGGGAAGGTATCTGCAGAAGTATTTGCGATGATTTACGATCGCAGACAAACCGGTAAAAACTTGCCAAAACTCTATTATGTGCAGCCTCATCTCGATAAAATTACCGGTAAAAGCACTTATCAATTACCATTGAATTTGGACGAGACAAACAAAGCCCGAGCTGAGATAGGGATGAAAAAATATCAAACTCAATAATGCTACTGCTGTCTTTTTGCACCAAGTCTGCCAATGGCATCGCAAAAAAGTGCTCCATAAGGAGCACTTTAACTTAAAAAAAATCTTGAGTATTGAATTACGCAGTTGCCTCCTTCAGCACACCCAGCTCCTTGCCCACTTTAATAAATGCCTCTATGGCTTTATCCAGGTGGTGGCGCTCATGCCCTGCCGATATCTGCACCCTTATGCGTGCCTTGCCCTTGGCCACTACCGGGAAGAAGAACCCTACCACATATATGCCTTCTTCGAGCATACGCGCAGCAAACTTTTGTGCCACTACCGCATCGTACAGCATGATGGGGGTGATGGGGTGTGTGCCAGGTTTTATATCAAAGCCTGCTTCCGTCATTTGGTTGCGGAAGTACAGTGTATTGTCTTCGAGCTTATCGCGCAGCGCGGTAGTCTCGCTCAGCATATCCAGTACCGCTATCGATGCGCCAACTATTGATGGTGCCAGTGAATTGGAGAACAGGTATGGCCTGCTGCGCTGGCGCAGCATCTCTATTATTTCTTTTTTTCCGCTCGTAAATCCACCCGATGCACCACCCAGCGCCTTACCCATTGTTCCGGTTATGATGTCTATGCGGTCCATCACACCACAAAGCTCATGAACACCACGTCCCGTAGCGCCCATAAAACCTGATGAGTGGCTCTCGTCTATCATCACCAGCGCATCATACTTATCGGCGAGGTCGCATATCTTATCTAATTGCGCTATGGTGCCATCCATCGAGAATACCGAATCGGTAACGATGAGGCGTGTACGGCAATCCATGTTTGCCTTCAGTTGCGCTTCCAGGTCTGCCATATCGTTATGCAGGTACCTGCCGCGGCGGGCTTTGCACAGGCGCACTCCGTCTATTATTGAGGCGTGGTTCAGCTCGTCTGATATGATGGCATCGTTCTCGCCCAGCAACGGCTCAAACACACCACCATTGGCATCAAAGCAAGCCACGTAGAGTATGGAGTCTTCAGCCCCGAGGAACTTCGACAGCTTTTCTTCCAGCTCCTTATGTATATCCTGTGTGCCGCATATGAAACGCACGGAGCTCATACCATATCCACGGTGGTCTATTGCCTTATGTGCTGCCTCCACCACTTTGGGGTGTGATGAAAGGCCGAGGTAATTGTTGGCGCAAAAGTTCAGCACTGTCCTGCCGTTCACCTTTATCTCTGCACCCTGCGGTGATTCTATGATACGTTCCTGCTTATATAATCCCGCGTCTTTAATCTCCTGCAGTTCTTTCTGCAGCCGTGTATAAAATGATGGACTAGACATGATATTGAATTTTTGAAGCACCGGGTTACCGGCAAATATTATCGCTTATATACCACCCTGCAGTTTTCGCTGCCACCCGTAGGCACAGACTCTGCAAAGTAGTCAATGATCATACTATCGGAAGTAAATGTTCCGCTTCCCGAAAGTATTACTCCATTGCCGTAGTATGCCTTGGGAATAGTTACAGTATTATTAATGCAATGGAGTGTCACATCTACATTGCAATTAGTGCCATAGCCGCCAAAGTTGTTCATCACCAGTGTATTCAGTGTGCCGGTAGAAATACCGGTAGAAGGGTGGTCGAATGCGCGGCCGGTGCATACATTATAGCCTGTAAGGTTTCCCCAGAAGAGTGCAGCGCAATCGGCAGGTATTACCCTGATATTGAAATTATAGCTCTTCGGAATAACCGTTTCGGTGTAGGCGGTAATTGTAACAGGGAAGACACTGCCTGCCGTAGCACCGTTGCTGCGGAAAATAAATTCCTTATCGAAGGTGGGGGTAGAAACAAATGTATCGGGCGTAACGGTCACATTGGCCGGCATACCGGTTATCACCAGTTTCACATTATCGCCCTGATAGCCACTGAGGAACCGTACCCGCACCTTCATGGCATAGTCTCCGGTATCGGGTATGTACACATCTCCCATTACGCTGTCTTTCGCATCATTAGTAACAGCATAGCTCAATGGCTGTTTTACCTGTTTAGCACAGGATGCTGCAAAAAGGGTAGCCAGAAAGAACAAAACAATCTTTTGCATATAACTATTTTAAAGCCGAAAGATACTTCATAATATTAAAATTTGACTGAAAATAGTTTGTTTTTTACCCTGCACTTTGCCCGATTAGGTTGAGTGAGCAATTGTTTTACCAAGTTACAGGCAGTCATATTTTTATTTCCATATTATTTTTTCAGATAAGGGTGTATTTCGCACGCCCTCTTTCGCCGGTTCATCGCTATATCCCAGAAAAATGAGGCCCATAACAATATCATGCTCTCCCAGTTCCAGATATTCTTTAAGCGCATGTGTGTGGGTCATACCACCTGTACTCCAGAACGAGGCTATGCCCAGTGCCGTAGCACCCAGCAGTATGTTCTGCACAGCCGCCGATGCCGCAGCAACCTCTTCCACCTGTGGTATCTTCACATTTTCGCCGCGTTTCATCACCGCCACAACGAGGTGCGATACTTTGTCCACATTGTGCTCCAGCTTCTCGCGGGTGGCTTCCTGCCTTTTGTCTTCGGCAGTATGGTTCCAATAGAGTTCGCCATGCGCCTTGCCGAATTTTTTTAACGCTTCGCCGCCATAAACGAAAAAACGCCAGGGTTCAGTGCGGCCATGTGTGGGTGCCCAGTCGGCAAGTGCCAGCAATTGGTTCACGGTTTCATTGGGTATGGTCCGGCCATTCATTTTAGACCAACCTACCGAGCGCCTGCCTTTAATTACAGTTTGCAGCAGTTCGAATGTATTGTTTGACATAGGGCAAAGGTATGGCTTTACCAATAATCGATACCCAGGTCGGCATTGCGCATAGATTCGGCCAGTCGGCCAGAGAAAAGGAGCTGGTCGTTTTTTGGGTCATAAAACTTCACGTCAGTTGAACGCATGCCTTCTGTAAAAGGGCTCACATCCATAATAATACTCTTTAGTTTTTTCCGCTTTGGGTTCCTGACTACCGCGCGCCCTTTTGAAAGCAGAAAAACACCTACGCCGTTTTGTACGATAGGTTGGAGGGTGTTCCTGTACTGCTGCCGGAAGCCGGGATAAAGCTCTGTATGATGTTGCCGGGTAGTATCGAGGCCCGAAGCGTTGCCGTAAGTATTTATGCCTCTTTCGGATAGCAGTACCAGCGCTCGGTCTATGTCCCTGATAGTAAAGGATATGGTGTACCCTTCAAACAGAATGTGTACCTGTGGTTGCGCCCACAGGTTGCGCAGTTCCACCGTTTTTTGCGAAAACGAAGAAAAAGGAAGAATAAAAACTGCAAAAAGCAACAAGAACTGTTTCATCGTGCAAATTTTTAAGGATACTAAAGTACGGAAAACGGTTAATTTTACCATCCTAAACAGTATTTTGATGAAAAGCTTTGCAAGCGATAACTATGCCGGGGTGTTGCCGGAAATTATGGAAGCGTTGGAAAAGGCAAACACATTGCATGCCCGCTCTTATGGTGCAGATGAGGTGACCAAGCGCACAGTATCTCTTTTCAGAGAATTGTTTGATGCAGAGGTGGATGTCTACTTCGTTTTTAACGGCACGGGTGCCAACCTGCTGAGCATCAGCAGTGGAACACATTCTTATAATTCCGTACTCTGCGCCGATACCTCCCATATATATAATGATGAATCATCGGCACCGGAAACATTTACCGGCTGCCGTTTCTTTCCGTTAAAGGCGAATGACCTCGGAAAACTGGATGTGGAAACAATCAGTGAGCGCCTCATTAGGAAAGGGGATGTGCATTATCCGCAAACGGCTATGCTGTCCATTACACAAGCCACAGAATATGGCACGGTTTATTCTCCCGAAGAAATAAAATCAATCTCTGCGCTCACAAAAGAGCATGGCCTGTACCTGCACATGGATGGTTCCAGGTTTTTCAATGCGGCGGCCTCATTGGGTTGTGACCTGAAAGACATAAGCGGGAAAGTAGGGGTGGATATTCTTTCGCTCGGTGGCACAAAAGCAGGAATGATGTTTGGTGAAGCTGTGGTAGTTTTCAATAAAGAATTGTCTAAACATATTTCATACAAGCACAAGCAAATAATACAACTGGCGTCTAAAACGCGCTTTATCGCGGCCCAGTTTGAAGCCATGTTGCAAAATGACCTGTGGCGCAAAACGGCCGGTCATGCAAATAAAATGGCAGAACTGCTTTGCCGGGCGCTTGCACCAAACAGGAGAATAAAAATAACAAAGCCGGTGCAGGCCAATGCGGTATTTGCCGAAATACCCCGGAACTGGTATGAACCACTACAGGAGCATTATCCTTTTTATGTGTGGAAAGACAACACACACGAAGTAAGGCTGATGTGTGCGTGGGATACTAAAGAAGAGGAAATTAACACATTTGCCGGCGTAGTAAATGCCTTGCCGGCGTAGGTTTATTTCAGGGAATCAGTGCGTGGCTGGGTTGTTTCTGCTTTAGGCTGTTTAGCCCGGTTGATGATTAGTTCCTTTATGAGGGCATAACATACCGGCAGCACAAGGATGGCGATGAATACGATGGCGGCTATCTTGCCTGTTTTCGGAGAGCTGGTTTCCACAATCAATTATTTAACCCGGCAAATTTAATGATGTTTTGTGTAACCGGGGATACCTGTTATGTCATTGACAAGGTAAGCACGGAAAGATGTCTGGTTATATAGCAGTTCTGTATTAACAATGCCCGTCTGCCTGTTTACCTTCAAAATATAATTTGCTGAACCCCCGCATATAAAATAATCATCCCCTACAAGCTGCACATTTCCTTTGTTCAGGGCAAATGCCGCCGGTATATTATACGATTTGAATTGTATTACTTTCTTGTTCACTTCATCCAGGGTAAATTCAAGAATACGGGAAACCCTTCCTATTATACTGTCTCCATTCTCTAACAACAGCAATGTATGTCCATTGTTGATGAATGAAGGATCCTGTTGTTTGCAGAATATCTGTTCCGGAGAGAGTGTGAAATCCGAATATTTCCCACCAAGTCGCCAAAGCACTTCACCTGTAGTCCTTTTTACTTTGATGACCTGGTTGCTGTTATGAAACGAAATGACCAAGTTGCTGTCCCTGGGGTCTAGGGCCATACCATCTATGTGCAGATAGTCTTGTACAGTGCTGCTGTCGGCATAGTTGTTGCCTTTCATGCTCGCCGAATAAAATTCAGGGAAAGCGGATGCATTCCATTGCCAGGCAACAGTATCATTAATTATTTCCTGTATCACGGGCACTGCCAGCCTTACACCCTTTGCCGGTTGCAGAGAATCAGGGATATTTGTTACCTGCATTACGTATGATGCCATTGTAATAAAATGCTCGTCAGACAGCATTATAAAATCCCTGTGATCAAGGTTTCGTTTACCTTCTGCAATAACCTCCTTGAAGCTATGGAGGTGTACTTGTCTTAATTCATTTAATGCAGAATCAAGTATGACAATATGCGCTACCGAACCATTCCGGTAATGCTGAAGAATGTCCGTTGGGTCGTATACGGCGTAAGAATACCGGATATGGCCCTGTACCAGCCACTGCCTGAAGTCACAAACTATGCCGGCTACTTTCTTCTGAAATATTATGTTCCCGGAAAGATCCAATATTGTAAGCCAGCTTTCCCATTCCGGTGAAGTAACATAAGGTGCCATCAATATATAGCCTCTTTCGGAAGTATCTGTTTTCCGGAATTCGTACCTGAACATAAGATTATCATGCGCTTTGATACGCCTGATAGTTTTGTACACAACCAGCGCGGCAGTTGTCATTGCAAGCAGTACGAAAAAAAGTTGCAATATGCGTTTTGGTCTCATTATTTAAAGACGACTTTACTTTTTATCGGCAGGCATTCCATCAATGTTTTGCACTATATGCGCACGGTACAGTGGTTGATTTGTTTTCAGTTCCATTACTTTTTCGCCGCTTCTGCCATCTATCTCCAGCACATAATTGGCAGACCCGCCGCAGATGTAATAATTATTGCCGACCTTTTGAACAGATCCGCGTGTACCTGCAAAAGGGCCCGGTACCTTATAGGCCTTAAATGAGCTTATTCGTTTATTCAATTCGTCCAGCCCGAACTCAAGTATACGTGAGTAGGGCCTTGCGGATTTTTCACCATTGTCGAATAGCAGGAGCGTTCGGCCACTGTCAATTAGTGTTGCGTGGTGTTGGCGCAGGAATACCTGCTCAACGGTCAGTTCGAAATCAGAGTTCCTGCCGCCCAACCGCCATATGATGGCGCCGGTGCGCCGACTCACTTTTATTATCTGATTATTATTATGTAGGGAAAGAATAAGGTTACTATCACGGGAATCTATGAACATGGAATTCATATGCGCATAGTCCTGAGGTTCGATTGTATCATAGAATTTATTTCCCATTGTACTGTTCACATACAACTCGGGATAGTGACTGCCATCCCATTGCCACACTACCGAGTCATTTTTTATTTCCTGTATCAGTGGCGCTGCTATCCTTGTCTTTGGTGATTGTATCAGGTAAACGGGAATATTGGTTACGGTTTTTATATACAATGACATAGTGATATAATGGTCATCAGACAGCATAATAAAGTCGTGATGGTCGAGTCCCGGCCTGTTGTAGGTTACTATGTCCTTATAGGGCAGCAGTTTAATCTCTTTTATTACATTCAGTGCGGAGTCAAGTATTACCGCTTTTCTTGCAGAGCCCGCGAGTGCTAAACGCTGGTCGGCACTTGTGTCGTGCACCATGTAAGAATAGCGTAACCGCCCGTTTACGTTCCATTGACGGAAATCAGAAACTACCCCTTCTATTCTGCGTTCCAGCACTAAATCTCCTTTAAGGTTTACTATGACTATTTTTCCATAATCAAGGTTCACAGGCAGCGAAGGTGTCAGTAATATGTACCCCTGTGCCGATGTATCTTTTGTTTCGAAAGTGTATTTAAATACCTTGTTTGTTTTCAGATAAATGATTGCCTCGCGGCGCACATATAGGAAAGACTTGTAAAAGAAATACAGCACCGATGGCAATACGATGCCAAAAAAGACAATGATCTTGAGTAGCCCTCTTATTTTTATGGTAACCTGCATTCCGCTAATTTCCTGTCTTGTTTTGCATGATGCCTTTAATATTATCTACCAGATATGCCCGATACATCGACTGGTTTGCAACCAGCCTCATTTTACGTTCACCTGTTATGCTGTTTACCAAAAGAACATAATTTGCCGATCCACCACAAATAAGGTAATCGGCACCTATTTTCTGAACTGATCCAAGTGACTCTGTAAGGGGCTCCTGTATCCTGTATGGCTTGAACGATACGACCGTTTTCTTTCTCTCATCCAGTTTGAATTCCAGTATCCTCGAATAAGGGCGCTGTGCTTTTTCTCCGTTATCAAATATCAGCAAGCTCCCGTCGTTTGTTAGTGTCGCGTTGTGCTGGCGAAGGAATATCTGGTCTGAGGTGAGTGGAAAATCAGAGTTCCGCCCGCCAAGGCGCCAGATGATATCCCCCGTTTTTCGGCTTATTTTTATGATCTGGTTCAACTGGCGTAGTGATATGATCAGGTTACTGTCAACAGGGTCTATCGTCATTGAATTTATATGCATGTAGTCCTGGGCTACCGTGTCATAAAATTTATTTCCTATTTCGCTGTTTACATAAAATTCGGGATAATTGCTGCCGTCCCATTGCCATACCACGGCACTGTCTTTTATTTCCTGTATGATAGTTGTTGCCACTTTGTTTGCAGGTGACGGGGTAAGGAATGCTGGGATATTGTCAACATGCTTACTATATGTTGTCATGGTTATAAAGTGGTTTTCCGACAGCATGATAAAGTCATGCAGGTCAAGGTCTTCATGCCTGTTGGTCGTAATGTCTTTGTGAGGTATCAGGTGCACTTCCTTTATTTCGTTTAATGCAGAATCAAGGATTACCACATGCCCCGCCGAAAGTGTTACGTGATGCGCGGCGGAATCATCTACGCCATAAGTATAATAGATGCGCCCGTTAATTTCCCACTGCCTGAAATCTATGACGGCACCTTTACACTGTTTTTCCAGTATTTTGTTGCCCCTTGTATCCATTATCACCGGCCTGCCATACTTTAAATTAAAACGCACATAAGGCGCTATCAGCAGGTAGCCCTTTTGCGACGTATCGCTAATGGCAATTTTATATTCAAAGGGCTTTGGCTCAAAATTCCTTACCCGTTTTTCCGCAGTTTTGCGCATGATATCCCGGTACGAAAAGTATAACCACGCCCTGTAAGACACAAATGCAATCGCTGATGCGATAATAATGAAAAACAATGTGATCCTCAGGAATCCCTTTAATCTTAACGTAAACTGCATTTTATTAATTTATGTCCCGGATTAATCTGCTTTGTCAGGAGCCACTTGCTTTTGCAGCAGATCAATAACTCCTTCCTTCTGCAATATACGATAACCTATACGGTCATTGGATATTCCTTTCTTCAGCTCATAAGTAAACTCATATCCCCCGTTGTCCGACATATTAGTTACAAAGTAAGAAAACAAAATATCCTTATTGCTGCTGAATTGCTGGGCAACCTCGTACAAATGCGTGGAAAGTATCATCATATGGTTTTGATGGTGCAGCAGTCCGCCCATCACCGCCCGTGTGCATTCATACGCATCATGCACATTCGTGCCTTTGAACAGCTCATCCATCAGCACAAGGTGAGGCTCCTGCTGCTTTAATTTTGTCGCGGTCTGCTTCATCCGCTGCACTTCGGCAAAGAAGTAACTTTCTCCTTTCAGGATATTATCCTCTACCTGCATATTGGTAATGATGCCCTGCAAAAAGCTGATACGCAAGGAATTGGCCGGAACACCCATACCCAGGTGGGCCAGCAGCGCTGATACCCCCAGAGCCCTCATGAATGTTGTTTTGCCCGACATATTCGCTCCCGTCAGTAGCAGAAAGTTCTTGTTGTTATCAAAGCTGATGTCGTAAGCAATTGGTTTTCTCAGCAATGGATGTTTTAGCCCGGTCGTTTCAAAACAAACTGGCAGCGCCGGCAGCAATTCCGGGAATACCCATTTGCGGTCAATAGTGGCCCGCGCCATTGATTGCCACGCATCCAGCCGGGCATAACTGTTTATCAGCCGCTGCACCATGTTCTTCATTTCGCGGCGGGCGCAGTAGTTCAGGTGTGCAAGCGTTGTGTACTTTGTATCCTTTGTTACGCCAATGATCTCGTTTGTGAGATTGTGTTTCAATTCATCTTTAATGGCATTCAGTTCTCGTAGCAATAAGGTCGGTACTTGTACCTGTTCGGTTATTTTGGCCAGTTGGGTGCAGCCTTTCAAAAAATCAGACAGGTGCGACAGTGAAAATTTTGTAAGGAAATACTCTTGCTTGTTCAGCACCCGCTGCAAAAATGAGTTCAGCAACAGTGCAAAACCTGTTGGTGGCGTAGGGACATTATCAGCCGATTCGAAAAATTTCTCCAGCATCACCAGTGTGCCGTTTGATATTATCTTCGGCCACAGGTCAGGGTGTACAGACCAGAACTTAATGGCATCCTGCACATCTTTAAGCTGGCTAGGCGTATCGGGAGGATGGTAGATATGTTTGCGCAGCATATCTTTTCCTTCCTGTGTAGTGGTATAATCCAGTAATGCAAAAACTCCTTCACTGCCATCCGACGTGAATATGGAAAGGTCTTTAAGTGTGGTCTTATCGTTTTGCATTCTTACCTGTCGAATGTTAGCCTTCTTCCCCGCACATTATCATTCACTGTACCATTTTCATATGCTACCTCACCATTCACAAAGGTATATTTTACCGCTGCCGGGAAACTATGCCCTTCGAATGGCGACCAGCCGCATTTGTATAATATATTCTCTTTCGTCACCGTCGTGGTTGATTGCAGATCTACCAGCACCATATCGGCAAAATAACCCTCTCTTAAGTAACCCCTTTTCGCAATTTGAAAACACTGTGCAGGCGCGTGGCACATTTTCTCCACCACTTTTTCAAAAGTTATTTTGCCCTCTTTCACATATTGTAACATGAGCAGTAGAGAATGCTGTACCAGCGGGACCCCTGAAGGCGCTTTCTGGTAAGGTTGCTGTTTTTCTTCCCAAGTGTGTGGCGCGTGGTCGGTAGCTATGATGTCCAGCCTGTCGTCCAGCAATGCTTTCCATAGTTCGTGCCGGTTCTCCGGTCCTTTTATCGCAGGGTTGCACTTTATCAGGTTGCCATACTGCGCGTAATCGTCTGCTGTAAAATGTAGATGGTGTACGCACACCTCCGATGTTATGCGTTTCTCTGCAAGCGGGAACATATTTGTGAACAACTGTAATTCCTTCGCTGTGGATATATGCAGTATGTGCAGGCGGGTGTTATATTTTTTGGCGATCTGGATGGCTGCCAATGAACTCTGGAAACAGGCTTCTGCATTTCGTATTATGGGATGGTAAGAGGCATTGTCGGCATCAGGATATTTAGCTTTATTCTCGTTAATGATGTTCTCGTTTTCGCAATGGGTGGCTATCAGCAATTCCGACCCGGAGAATATTTTCGTCAGTGTGCCATAATTATCCACCAGCATATCGCCGGTGCTGGAGCCCATGAATATCTTCACGCCGCACACGTTTTTTTTCTTTTCGTTCGTCCTCAATACTTCATCGGCATTATGGTTTGATACACCCATGAAGAATGAATAATTGGCCACTGATGTTGCCGAGGCAATGTCGTACTTACTTTCCAGCAGTTCCTGCGTTAGCGCCGGCGGGTTGGTATTGGGCATCTCCATAAAGGAGGTAGTACCCCCCGCTACCGCTGCCCGTGCTTCCGATGCAATGTTAGCCTTATGGGTAAGGCCCGGTTCGCGGAAGTGTACCTGGTCATCTATCACGCCGGGCATCAGGTACAGCCCTTCGGCCTTTATCTCGCGGCAGTTGCCGTTATAAGTTATGTCATCATCAATGCGGTCAATTACTCCATCCTTTATCAGCACATCTTTAACGACGCTGCTACCTTCATTGATAACCGTTGCTTTTTTTATTAGTATCGGAAACATATTGCTATATTCGTAGCGCATTTGTGGACGCTAACTTGTTTAGTATGCAAATCTACCACTTGGGCATCTGAAAACTTACATTATGCACAAAAAAGCTCATTTATTACTTATAGCTTTATTCAGCATCACTGCCGGCTATGCGCAAACAACCTTTCTGCCACTCAATACGGAGAATTATCACCTGCTCGACAGGCTGGAGACCCGTTCAGGCAAGCTTTGCGATAGCCTTTCTCTGTGGGACAGGCCGGAGACGCGCCGCAATGCCGTAAACTTTCTGGAAAATGTAAAGGCGAAAAACAGCACTGCCACAAAACCATGGCTGAGCAATGTAGACAGGTACAATGTAGACCAGATGATATCTGAGAGCGGTGAGTGGGCGCCAAAGGAAGATGAGACAATAAATTCAAGGCGTGCATGGCTGAAGTTCTTTTACCAGAAACAGTACAACCTCATCCATGTAAAAACGAACGATTTCCTTTTAGATAAGAATTTCTTCCTGGTAGTAAACCCGATAATAAGCGGGGTGGCTATGTACCAGAATAATTCGCCTGCCCCCGCAGGAGCCAAGAGTACGCGCTTTTACTCCGGTCGTGGCGCTGAGTTGCGTGGCTGGATATCAAAGAAACTCGGGTTTTATACTTCGATTGTTGATAACCAGGAGCAGTTTCCCTATTTCATGGAGAATTGGGTGAAGAAGAACGGAAAGCTGTCTGCCGTGCCCGGCGCCGATAATTATAAGACCCCCAGTGCCGGAAATTATGACTATATGCAAGCCAGCGGTTACATCAATTTCGATGCGGTAAAGAACCATGTCAATATAACCTTTGGTACAGGCAAGCATTTTATCGGCGATGGTATCAGCAGCCTCTTCCTTACCGACCAATCTTCAAATATGCCTTTCCTTCAGGTGCAGGCAAGGGTATGGAAGCTCAACTACGAATGCCTTTACCTACAGCTAACGCCCCAGTTTGATAATACTGCGCGCGACACAACTTTGCCGCATAAATATTCAACTATTCACTACCTCAATATCAACACATTCAAATGGCTCAGTATCGGGCTTTTTGAAGCGGAGGTTTTTTCACGCCCCAACCACTACGAGCTGTCTTACCTGAACCCCATAATCTTCAGCACGGCTGTGAACAGGTATAATGGCTCCGGTGATAAATCATTGCTGGGTATGAGTTTCAAGGCCATTGCGGCGAAGCATGTGCAGATATACGGGCAGTTGCTGTTCAATGAATTCCGTTACAAAGAACTCATCAGTAGCAAAAAATGGTATGGTAATAAGTATGGCTTCCAATTAGGTGCCAAATACTTTGATGTGCTTAATGTGAAGAATCTCGACATACAGGGTGAGTTCGACGCCGTTCGCCCCTATACTTATGCCGCGCAGGATACATTGGCCAACTACACCAGTTACAACCAGCCCCTCGCCGATCCCCTGGGTTCCGGTTTTATGAAGGTGATAGGGCAGATAAAATACAACCCTATTCGGAACCTCTACTTTTCACTCAGGGGCACTTACTACATACAGGGCGTGGATACCGGCGGAAGGAATTATGGAAACAATGTCTTTAACCCATACGTAACGGCTGACCATATTTACGGCGTAAGCTGGATAAACGGCCCGCGCGGAACCTGCCAGATAATGAACCTGAACATATCTTACCAGCTTCGTCGCAATCTATTCTTCGACCTCGGCGGCACCTACCGTAAATATGTGGTAGGTTCCGGTGCATACCCGGCTTATGCCACTACCGGCGCCATATCGGGGCCACTTACCACAAACTATGTGTATTTCGGCATCAGGCTCAACTGCGCGAGGCGTGATTACGACTTCTTTTAACGTGAAAACCTTTGCAGTATAAAAAATTAAAAAGATTTTTTAATTTGGTGCCTATGAAAAATAAAATAATCAGGATAACGGCGCTCATTGTTTTACTTTCTTACTTAAGCGCTTGTTACTCGCCCATAAAAACAGACCGTAAAGTCCCCAAGCCCCGCAAATACCAAAGGGCTGGCAGGGCTTGGTAATGGCCAATTTAAAGTGAGTTTTCACATCAAATCTCTTAATTCGTCGAAGGAAATATTTGCATCATTGAGAATTTGGCGCAATGTACCTGGCGCAATATCTTTCTTTCCATGAAGTGGAACTGTAACACGTAAATTACCTTTTATATAAATAAGGTGGCTTCCGCTTTGCCTATCTAAAATAAAGCCCTTCTTATTCAGCACTTTAACAAGATGTTTTGCATTTACAACGGGTTGCCTTGGGCTCACACAGCAATTTTTAACTGTGTTGAATATAATTCTTCCGGAATCGCCTCTCCGTTTTCTAATCTGGATTCTATGTGTAACTTAATAGCATCTTCTATCATTTGCAATGCCTCCTCCATAGTTTCACCATCAGTATAACATCCCTGCAAAGCAGGACATATAGCAAGGTAGTTGCCATCTTCATCCTTCTCTACAACTACTGTCAGATTATATACCTGCATAAAATTGCTTTTTATAAAGTTACAATATTCCCCTCACTTTGTCTATAACTGCTTGTAGCCCACCCGCATCCTGTCCACCGGCTGTGGCAAGTGTTTTCTGTCCGCCGCCGCCGCCTTTTATCAGTGGTGCCACATGCTCTTTGATTATCTTGCCTGCATCTAATCCTTTAGCCGCCACCACTTTTTCATCAACCCCTACAGCCACAAATGGTTTGCCATCTATATTGGCGCAAAGCACTATGAGATGGTCGTTGAGGTGTGTCTTCAGGTCAAAGCAAAGTTTCTTCAGCGCATCAGCCGTGCCTACCGATACCATCTGGCCTACAAAAGTCACTTGGTTGATGATTTCGTCCTTGGCCAGCAGTTCATTTCTGATGCCCACAAGCTGGCGTGCTTCCAGGTTCTCCGCATGTTTTTCTAATTGTGCCTTTTCTTCCTGTAGTTTTTCTATTGCTTTCAGCGGGTCTTTGGCATTCTTCAGTTGTGCCTGAATGCTGGTTATCAGTTGCAGTTGCTCATTGATAAAATGCTCCGCAGCCTTGCCGCTTACGGCTTCCATACGGCGCACGCCCGCAGCTACCGCAGCCTCGCTCGTTATTTTAAAAAAGCCGAGCTGTCCCGTAGCGCCCACATGGGTGCCGCCGCAAAGCTCTATAGAGTAGTTAGGGTCCATGACCACCACGCGCACCTCGTTGCCATACTTCTCGCCAAACAATGCCATTGCACCCATAGCCACGGCTTCGTCTTTCTGCATGGTCTTTATCACTACAGGTATATTCTCCCGTATCTTTTCATTCACTATCGCCTCTATTTTAGCTATCTCCTCATCGGTGACTTTTGCAAAATGCGAAAAGTCGAAACGCAGATAGTCGGCATTCACAAGAGAACCTTTTTGAGCCACATGCTTGCCCAGCACATCGCGCAGTGCTGCGTGCAGCAGGTGTGTGGCGCTGTGGTGTACTGCGGTTGATATGCGTTTTACGCCATCCACTTTTGCAAGCAGCGGAGCGTTTACGTTTTCTGGCAGCACTTCAGCAAAGTGAATGGTCAGCCCATCCTCTTTTTTGGTGTCTATTATTTGTATGCTCTCATTCGGAAAGATAAACTCTCCCGTATCGCCTACCTGTCCGCCGCTTTCGGCATAGAAGGGTGTGCTGTCCAGTACCAGTTGATATGATTCTTTGCCTTTGGCTTTTACCCTCCGGTATTTCACTATGGATGCATCGGCTTCTATACGATCATATCCTACAAACGTTGTTTTGCTGCTGTCCTTTATCACCACCCAGTCGTCCGTATCTAATGCCGTAGCAGCCCGGCTGCGGGTTTTCTGTTGCTGCATTTCGTTGTTGAAGGCCGTCTCGTCCACATGCAAACCGTTCTCACTTCCAATCAGCCGGGTCAGGTCTATCGGGAAACCATAGGTGTCATATAGCTCAAATGCTGCTTTGCCATCTATGGTAGTTGTGTTTTGCTTTTTTGTTTCTGTTATTATGTCGTCAATTTTCCTCAACCCCTTATCCAGCGTACGCAAAAATGCCTCTTCTTCCTCCTTCACCACGCGGCTCACTAGGTCTATCTGTTGGGGCAGCTCGGAGAACACATGCTCAAACTGTTTCGCCAGCACCGGCATCAGGCGGTGCAGCAGCGGTTGCTTATGGTCGAGGTACGAATAATAGTAGCGCACCGCCCTGCGCAATATGCGGCGTATCACATAGCCGGCCCCGGTATTAGAGGGTAGCTGCCCGTCAGCTATGGTAAAGCCTATGGCCCGTATATGGTCAGACAACACACGGAAAGCAACGTCCTTTTTGCTATCGGTGTTGGTGTACTTCCTGTTGGTCATATGCTCTATGGCCATGAGCGTGCCGCTGAAAAGGTCGGTATCATAGTTGCTTTGCTTGCCCTGCAATACACGCACCAGCCGTTCCAGCCCCATACCTGTGTCCACATGTTTTGCCGGCAGCGGCACAAGGCTGCCATCTTTCTGCCGGTTAAACTGCATGAATACATTGTTCCATATCTCTATCACCTGCGGGTGGTCAGCGTTCACTAATGTTTTTCCATCCACCAGTTTCCTTTCTTCCTCGCTGCGGCAATCCACATGTACCTCGCTGCATGGCCCGCACGGGCCGGTATCGCCCATTTCCCAGAAGTTATCTTTTTTATTGCCTAAAAGAATGCGGTCTTCCGCTACAAACTGTTTCCAGTAGTTATATGCCTCTTCATCTTTAGGCAGGTTCTCTCCCGCATCGCCTTGAAAAACGGTCACATACAACTTGTCTTTCGGTATGCCATATACTTCGGTCAGCAGTTCCCAGCTCCAGGCTATCGCTTCCTCTTTAAAGTAATCGCCAAAGCTCCAGTTGCCCAGCATCTCGAACATAGTGTGGTGATACGTATCCACGCCCACTTCTTCCAGATCGTTGTGCTTACCGCTTACGCGCAGGCATTTTTGTGTATCGGCTATTCGGGCGTTCTGCGGTGTGCGGTTGCCTAAAAAGTAATCTTTGAACTGGTTCATCCCCGCATTAGTGAACAACAGGGTAGGGTCATTTTTTACAACAATAGGCGCAGAAGGGACAACATCATGGCCCTTGCCGCGAAAAAAATCTAAAAATTGCTGGCGTATCTCGTTTCCGGTAAGCATGTATATTATTATAAGGCTGCAAAACTAAGAGAAAAACCCTATAAGACAGGCCATAATTATCTGCCCCTGAAGGCCATTACCGTCTTCATTTCCCTGTTACGGATAACTTTATCCTGGGGTTTTTTTATAACAAGTCTGTATAATACGATTGTGAACGACGCACCCTTATTTTCCCCTTCACTTTCGGCCACGAGGTTGCCGCCATGGCGTTCCACTATCTTTTTGCTCAGGTACAGCCCCAGGCCCGTTGAGGCTTCGCCATGTGTCCCTTTTTTCCCGGCTGTGGTAAACCGCTCAAATATCTTTTTCATATCGCCCGGCTTAAAACCTAAGCCTTCATCCTTTATGCTCAGTGATATCTGGTCTATATCCTGTCTGCCTTCTATGGTTATCGTTTTGCCTTCGGGCGAGAATTTGATGGCGTTGCCCAATATGTTCCTGATGGCTTGTTTAAAGAGTTGCTGCTGGATGGGTATGTAGATGTCGGGGTCGATGGATACGTTTATTTTCAGGTTTTTCTCCGCCGCCGAGAATTGGTAGAAGCCAAGCGTTTCCTGTATCAGCTTATTCAGGTTCACAAATTCCAGCCTGAATTCATTGCTCTCTTCCTTCAGTATCAGCAGTATGTTTTCCAGCATGCTAAGCAGGCCGGTGCATTCATTTATTATATAATCCGTGTACAACCCTACATCTTCCGCATCTTCCGATTTTATTATGTTGCTAAGGCTCAGTATGCGGCCCACAGGGCTCCTCAGGTCGTGCGACAGCAGGTCCACCATGTCACTTTTTTCCACTATCAGCCCGTCCAGCTTGGTCAGCGTTTGCTGCACATTGGCCAGCAGCCTCCCGGCTTCATCTTCATAAGTTACCGGCAGCTCCAGTATTTTTCGTGTGTCTATATAATGCTCCAGCGATTGGTTGGCCATCCGCACCGGGCTTATGAGTTTATTGAAGAGGTAGTAGGTGGCAAATGCAGCCGCTGCCGTAAACGTGATGATGATAAACGTAAGTACAGGTATCGGTACACGGACGTCGTCGTTATCTATCATTACAAACACGGCAAGCTCACCTAAGGCTATTGCAACCAAAGGCAAGGTGACCAGGAAAAACTTGAACGCGTATTTTTTCCTTACAGGGGCAACTCTCACTACCAGATCGTAAAACTTCATACCGGGCTGCAAAATTTATAATATTTTATTCATTAACCAATAATTTACGAAAATAAATTAAAAACATGAATTTATGATAAAGATTAACATACATAGCGTCGAAATAAAAAAAATCCCATACATGCCTTTTGAGCGCATGCCCTGTATTTTGTAGCTTGCATTGCTAAACCGTATTAGTGCACAGCCACAATCATAGCCATAGCCATCAAGGCCACCACCATCACCACCACGTAGTGCCGGAGGGCATAAACAGGGCCCTTATAGCGGGCATTGTGCTCAACAGTGCTTTTGTGATAGTGCAGGCGGTGGCAGGGTTCATTACAGGCTCTATGGCGCTG
Organism: uncultured Flavipsychrobacter sp.; assembly: GCA_964493865.1. Classification (GTDB taxonomy): domain Bacteria; phylum Bacteroidota; class Bacteroidia; order Chitinophagales; family Chitinophagaceae; genus Nemorincola. The sequence goes on along the minus strand of CAZBPS010000010.1, from coordinate 8,933 downwards.
CTCTCTGATGCCGGTCACAACCTCAGCGATGTGGCCAGCCTCGCTCTCGCCCTAATGGCTTTCCGCCTGGCCAGGGTAAAACCCAGCCATTCCTTCACCTACGGCTATAAGAAAACCACCATACTGGCAGCACTCACCAATGCGGTCATCCTCTTCATCACCATCGGCATGCTTGGTTACGAGTCTGTTCACCGCCTGTTTAATCCTGTACCTATAGCGGGCGGTGTGGTGGCCATTGTGGCTGCCGTGGGCATAGTTGTCAACTTTGGCTCTGCTTTCCTGTTTTTCAGGAACCGGGAGCACGACCTCAATACCAAAGGTGCCTACCTGCACCTGCTGGCCGATGGCCTGGTGTCATTGGGTGTGGTGGTGGCGGGTCTTGTCATCCGTTATACCGATTGGTTTTGGCTCGATGGGGCCATCAGCATAGCCATACTGGTGGTGATACTGGTAAGTACATGGTCGCTGCTTATTTCCAGCCTGCGGGCATCAATGGATGCCGTTCCCGCAAATATGGATGCCGGAGATATAGAAAAATTGATACAAGGCGTAACCGGGGTGCAGAGCGTACACCACCTGCACATATGGGCCATGAGTACCACGCAGAACGCCCTCACCGCCCATCTGGTACTGAATGACCAGCTTACATTCACCGAAAAAATGAAACTGGTGCAGCACATCAAGCACGAACTGCTGCACAGCAACATCCATCATGCCACAATAGAGCTCGAATCCGCCGACCTTCCCTGCGATGATGCCGACTGCTGATAATAGAAAAAGCCTGAGTCAGTTTTTTTGAGTTATTCCATTTAGACATTAAAAATCGGTATAAAGCTCGAATTAGCCCGGAGGGCTTAAATGTGAATAACCGTAGGTGAAACCTACGGTCTGAAGAGCATAGCACACAACCCCGAAGCGGGTTGAACATAAGTTATGTGCCGATTATAAATGTCCAATCGGTATTATTTCTTCTCATGGTGTTTCTATATCTATTGTGATTGTGTATCCAGATTTTGGGTCAGGACTATCATAAAAAAACTTCATTCTATTTGATAAAATATAAAAATAAATATATTCTCGGTAATATTGTCCGTTGCCGGCATAGCTTTCATAAGAAAATTTCAATACTGAATCCCAAGCCCTTTCAAAATGAAGTGGAGTACTGGTGATTGTGTGAATTATTTCCATATTGTTTACAACGATGATAGAAAAAGAATCATCTATATAATTCATAACGCTGTCAATACTTTTTGTCTTAAATTTTTGTACGCCATGCCAATGCCTCAAACCTGCCATCTTCGGTGTATGGTCTGTGGGGTGGGGTTGCTTTTTCTTACAGCAAACAAATGATAGCACAAACACTACAAGAACCGTCAATATTTTCTTTTGCCTATTTCTTCTCATGGAGTTTCTAAATAAGTAGAATAATAACTCATAGGAGCGGTAGAAGGAGAAAAGGATGAAAATTTCACTTTATCTTCTAAAAAGTAATAAAATATGTCCCAATCAGAAGATTCTCCATGAGGATGTTCTATCACATCAGAGAAAACTATTGCTGAGTCATTTGAATATTTATAATAGAGCGATCGGTTACAAATAGAAGTGAAAATTTCGCTACTGCTAACTACTATTATAGAAAAGCTGTCATCAATGTATCTGATAATACTATCAAATGGATAAAGGTTGCCAACACTATCAAGGCGATATTCGCGGAATCTTTCCGTTCCATGCCAATGCCTAACGCCTGCCATTTTGGGTATATAATCTATTGGTTTGGGCTGCTTTTTCTTGCAGCTAATCGCAGCAAAAAGCAGCAGTAGTAAAAATGCTATATTTTTAGGCTTAAGCATACACTATACGAATATACAAAATTTTCATTTCATAATAGAAAAAGCCCCCGCAACTGCGGGGGCTTCCTGTATAGTTCAGTGTTGTTTTATTACGGTGCTATGGCGTAAGAGATATTGCATTTATCACCTTCGTCCGTCCTTATCAGTGTCAGGTGGTTGGTTTCCACCATCGGCACTATGTATTTAGAGGTTGTGCCTGTTTTCTTTTTCTTCAGGGTCAGTATCACATTGCCGTTCTCATCGCTGGTAAGCGAGTAGGTACCTGTTTCTTTCGGGTTATCGCTTGCGTCCCTGTTTACCCACACATAAGTGCCGTAATTGATGTTGTTCATGTTGCTTACGGTAAGCTGCAATGTAGCGAAGTGCTTAATATGGTGTGTTTCGGCGCCTATTTTGTCGGGGCACTTCATGGCCACAAAATTCCATGTCTTGTCCAGCAGCTCATACCTGTTTATGGGGTAGGTATTGTCAGGAACCGTATTGCTTTCGCGTTGCGCAAAAACGCAGGCAGGTACTGCCATAAGGCATACAAAAAGAACCTTTGCGAACGTATTTTTCATCATAAAAAACTGTTTCTTCCGGGGTAAAAGTAATAAATACGCTGATTAGTTGTTATACAGCATCGCAAAATAAACAATATTATTTAAGTATGCTAATACCACCCTGAAATATTAATAGGTGTTATTTTACTGCAAACGCGCTAATATTTTATATTCCTGAATAGGTATTAGCTATTCATCCTCATCGTGCAATGCCTCCACTTTTGAGCCAAAGAAATTAAGGAACAGCACTATGAATGCCACCACCATCGTGGCCTGCACGCATACAAATAGTTTCCCTAGGTTGTTAATAGGGTTAATATCACCATAACCTATGGTGGTGGAAGTGACCACGCTGAAGTAGATATAGTCGAAATCTGATTTGGCCTGACTGCCCAGCAGGTGGAGGCCGGCATAGATGACAGCGAAACAGAATGATATTTCCATATAGTTGAGGAACAGCATCAGGATATTGCGGCGGTATGACCGGGGCTTTAAAAACATGTCGGCTACGAATATGAGTGACGCTACATAACAAACTGTTTCGGCAAGCAGGTACATGGCAATGATAACGGTGGCCTTGTAGTGGTAAAGGCCGCTCATAATAAAATAGAGCGGCAGAAGGGTCTTGAGCAATACATAAAATTCTGTGGCTACATTACGCCTGATGAGCCCGAATCGGTCGAAATAGTTCCTTATGTGTATACCCGGAAAAATGAACTGGATACCCACCAGGAAAAGCCGCAGTATCTTCTCAAAACCTATATCGTGGTGCCGTTCATTGTTCCATATCCTGGCAAAATGCCTCCGCTGGGCCGCATACGCATGTAGCTTTATGGGCTTATTATACTCGGGCTTACCAAAGAACAGCTTTTCTAGGAACTTTTTCATACCACCTATCGCCTGTAAAATAAGGAAAATGCGGCTACACATTACCTGACCGGCATCAGTAACTTATCAGAAAGGTTCCCGAACGCAAGTCAGTATCAGACAATTACCGCAACCAGTGGCTCAACGGAAAATACGTCAATGTTCGATTTCATGAAGTTGCGGGTGCGTCTGAACACGCCATTGCCGTTATGCGAGCCATCGGTATTCGTATTGCCTTCTATCGTTTCAAAAATATCTTTGTACACAGCGGTAACAATACCGGTATGTATCCAGTCGGTAGGGGATTTTTGCACAAGGAAAATATCACCCGGTTTCACCAGCAAGGGGTTTTTGCGGATGGCGGCATTGCGGGTAAGCAGGTTTTTTTGTAGGCCATGTGCACCCACTATATCGCAGCTATAAGTAAGGGGCATCAGCGTTTTAAAGTTTTTGCCCTGTTGCGAAGCAGCCTGGTCAATAATAGTTTGCACAAAGCCCATACACCAGTACCATGGCTCGCCCTCATTACCATCCATATAGGCGCGCACCCACGGCCCCGAATTGGCCGCTTCATTGATAACCAGTTCAAATGGGCTATTATTAAGATGGAGTTGAGCGGTATTTACAATAAGCTGGCGCAGGTCCTTGCCCGGCACAACCGTAGTAAAAGCCTTGCGCATTGGTGCACACAGGCTATTGAACGTGTTGGTATCAACTACTCCCGTTATGGGCAATTTTACCGCTTTCTGGTAGTTCATCACAGCCCGCTCCGTCGAGGGCCCATAATCACCATCTATACTGGTGGCGCTACCGGAGGCAGGGTTGCGGTTGCTGTATAAGTTGAGCCATGATTGGATTTTATAAATATCCGGTTTCTTTTTATTGCCCTTGGCAATTTTGGGTGCCGAAAGAGCGAGTTCCTTTTTGTATTGTTCCTTTATCATATGTGCTTGTCTTTTTACAAATCTAATGGTAATATTTGGTAAAGCATACGGGGCCATCCGCCGTATAAAAGCACATAATTTCCGGAATAATTCTATTTTTGAAATGAAGCTACATGGATATTGGAAGAAGGATGAAGCAGGTAATTGTGGCAGTTAAAAAAAATAGTTTTTACGGATGAAAGTAGCAATTTGGGATACCTATGTTAAGCTGCCTGATGGCGATATTGTTCATTTTGATATTGTCGTTCCCGATGAAATAATGGATGAGAAGATGATATTTTCATTTGGAGAAAAATACATGAATAGTATTTCGATAACCGGGGAGATTGATGCCGACCATTGTCAGTATTGCCACATTGAAGAGCCTACCGGGCAGATGCTTGATGATATAAACAGTGCAGGGTATTCTATTTTGCGGATGGAAGATATTCCTGCCCGGCTGCCCAAAGGCGCTACCCGCAGGGATATGATTTTGCATTTGCGGGGCCATAAAAAAGAATACCGTTTTGCCGATTTCAGGGCCATGCCCGATGAGGAAATAATAAAGGCGGTTCAATCCGCCGGCTAAAATTTATTTTCCATCACGGTACAGTTTCTGTACCGTGACAGTACAGAAACTGTACCGTGATGGTTTTTATTTTTTGCCACGCATACACCCTTCCCGAACTTTATAGCGTAACCCCGAAAACCCCGGGCAAGCTCTTTGAAAATATGGTAAATGCAACAGCCCGCGCAGGCAGCAAACGGGCCACAAATGTGCGCAAATAGTGCGCAAAAATAGTTTTGTTGTAAGCTATTCATCATCTGCTTACATATTAAAACCGCTACCCAAAAAATTGTGCAAAAATGAAACTGCAAAACAGGACTTTACCCGCCCCATCCTTCCCTGTCCAGGCTCCGGTATTGTATGGCCTCGGCAAGGTGTTCTGGTCTTATATCATCACTGCCTGCCAGGTCGGCAATAGTGCGGCTCACTTTTAGTATGCGGTCGTATGCGCGGGCGCTCAGGTTCAGCCGGTCCATGGCGGTCTTCAGCAGGTTTTGCCCTACGGCGTTTATTACGCATATCTCTTTCAGCAGCTTGCTGCCTATCTGTGCGTTGCAGTAGATGCCCTCATGCGATTCAAAGCGTTTCGCCTGTATCTCCCGGGCATTGATTACACGGGCGCGCACCGCGTCACTGTTCTCTGATGTCTTTTGCGACGACAGCTCACTGAATGCTACCGGGGTCACTTCTACATGCAAGTCTATCCTGTCCAGCAGTGGGCCGCTTATTTTGTTCAGGTAGCGCTGCACCATTATGGCGCTGCAGGTACATTCCTTCTCCGGGTGGTTAAAGTAGCCGCACGGGCACGGGTTCATAGACGCTATCAGCATGAACGATGCAGGGAAGTCGATGCTCACCTTCGCTCGCGAGATGCACACTTTTCGCTCCTCCATAGGCTGACGCATCACCTCCAGCACAGTGCGTTTAAATTCCGGCAGCTCATCCAGGAACAGCACCCCATTGTGCGCCAGCGATATTTCTCCCGGCTGTGGTATGCCGCCTCCGCCCACTAATGCAGCGTCGGAAGCTCTATTGTTGTTTCAGTTAGCAGAATCAGCTATTTTCAAAGAGCAGTGAAGAAGATATAGAGATATTGCTTTTATAAGCGTTAACATAAATTTAGCTTAGCCGTTTTCTCAAAAAAACCCGTCTTTTCATTTAAAGACCCAAAAGTATAGGTCAACACAAATATAGATTTTATGGCGAAGAAGAAGAAAATAATCAACAGAGTATTACCTAATCATTTGGCTATCTATGTTCGAGTTAGTACTGAAAAGCAGATTACCCAAGGGTTCTCCATGCAAGACCAGTACGATAGAGGTATCGCAAAGGCTAACGAGTTGGGATGGTCATATAAAGTATATGACGATAGTGGCGTATCTGGGGATGTAGATTGGTTAGACAGACCCGGAATTAAAGAACTTATCAATTTAATGGACGATGGGAAAATAGGTGGGCTCTTCACAGTTGCACTTGATAGGTTGAGCAGGGACGGCGATTATGTAGAACCACAAGTATTAATAACAAAGTTAAAGGATAGTGGTATTAGGGTGTTTCAAAGAAATGGTGAAATAGACATAAAAGACGAAAGCGCAGAGTTAGCCAGTAGATTTCAGGGTTTATTTGCCAGCTATGAAAGAAAACTAATACAAAAAAGGACAAGTACGGGTGCAAGAAATTCTATGTTGTCTGGTAGAACTGCAGGTGGTGGTCAATTGTACCCGTATGGTTTTGATAAAGTAAATAAAACGCTTGTTATTAATGAGGAACAGGCGAAATGGGTTAGACAAATTTTTCATTGGTATACGGCAGATAATTTTGGAACACAAACAATAGCCGGATTATTAAATGCAGCTGGTGTGAAAACAAAAAGAAACTTACTGGCTAATGGCAATATGACTATCAAAAGAAGCGTGCTAAATAGAAAAACAGGTGAGCGGGAAGTAGTTGATGTAGTAAAGAAGGGTAAAGATTTCGTTTGGCGTGATGCCGTTGTTTATGCTATATTGACCAACACTATTTACAAGGGTGATAAAAAGTGGTCTGGACTAACTATTAAAGTTCCTCAAATAATTGATACAGATACATATGAAATGGCCCAATCAATTAGGACCCAAAAAATGCGATTAAAACGGGCACCTTACACAAATGTTGGGAAAGTTGTCAACCACTTTCTTTTGAAGGGGTTAATCAGGTGCGGCACTTGTGGTAAAAGTTTCTACGGACATAAGAGGATAGATTTAAGGGACAAAGCTTATAAATGTCTATCACATAGATATAAAGCTGAATGGTGCGGGAACCGTGGTATTGATATTGATTATCTCGAAAATTTAGTGTGGAGCAACTTATTGAATTTTGAAAGCGAGGTAATACATACCTACGAGTTTATGGAGAGTAGCGATGGGACAAAAATGTACCAGAGCGTAAAGAAAAAAGGAGAGCAAATCATTAACGATAACAATAAGCATATTATGAACCTTACTCGAAATTTTAATGAAGGTAAAATTAAGCCTGCGGTTTATGAACAACTACTAAGCGAGTATGAAGAAGTGATAGGTATCCAAGAAAAGAAGATAAAAGATGTAGAACATGATAACTTTCTAATGATAAACAAACAGAAGATTTTAGACGTAGTACATACTTATACCGCAGGAATGAAAAAGGCGATAACTTTTGAGGATAGACAGAACTATGTTAGAGCATTTGTTGATAAGATAATAATACAGTCGTCTGATAAACCAGAAGCATTGAACTATTATCACTCAGTATTTATTTACTATAAACTTGACCAGTTCACACAGTTCTATATGAAAACTGAAATCGAAAGTATCTATAAAAAGAACTGGCACAGGTTAAGAACGGAAAGCAAACCACTACAAATATTACTCTATAAAGAAGTAAAAAATGGTCGGGAAGATGTTGATGAATCTCTGTTATTGGCTGGGTTTTAGAGAATGGAGATATAGGACAATTTTTATCTCATTTTGGTATTACACTATAGGTCAAATGGATTTTGCTATAGCTAGGATCGTTGGGGTTTATCCGGTCTTTAGGGCGAATTTAGCCTAAATAAAAAAACGATAAATTATGACAACGCAAAACACAGCACAACTAGAAAATGTTATAGAGGCACCCACAACTGAAAACCAAAAATTTGACACGGACAAAGACTCAGGTAACGGTTCCAATGTAGTTGGTGATACTATAAAGGGTAAAGCAACGGATGAAGGCAAGTCTCCAAAAGTTAAGACCCAAAAAGTAACACAACAGAAATCCGTTAAAGATGAAACTGCCAAACCAGCAAAAGGTAAGTCTGAAAAAGCATCAGGAAAGAAGGCAATTACCAACATTAAAGCGGCATCATCACAAGCACCAAAAGGAAAGTCTGAAATAGTGTCAATAAAGAAAGCTGCGGATAAGGGTAAAGAGAAACCCGCACAAACTGTAAAGGCTGCATCTAATCAACCAGCTCGTCAGAAGGGAGTGACAAAGAGTAATACGGTTACTAATGGCGATAAGAAAATCAGGTTAGCTGCAAGCACGTATCACTATTATAGGAATTGGCTTGCCGATTTCATGCGTTCCCATGGTGTCCCCAGTGCAAAGTTTCAGAAAGCTCCCGAAAGCTATAACGGACACATTACCGTTTTAGAAGCGGAAAAAGCAAAGGGTCTTAAAGCCCTGGAACAATGGAGCAAGCAAAACCCAGACACAAAAGAACTATTCTGGGACGTGAAGAAGTAATCACTATGAACCACAAGGGCTTTCTGTTAACCACAGAAAGCCCTTTTAAAATTTAGTCATGTTCAACAAACCAATAATTCAGAAACAACAGGATAGTGAGCGAAAACTTGCCCGCATAGAAGCTCCTGTAAATGATAAGCACAGGGTACTGTTTATGCAAAAGGTGATGGGATTGAACGAATGTATAGAATACTTGCAAAACCAAAGAAAGAAAAAGCTAAACAATGGATGACGTTCATATTCTCCCTACTATTAAGGGCGCAGTGTTAGATGACTATTTATCGCGTGGGTGGTTTAGAATTAGCTGTATGATTTACACAACAGATTATACGACCATTGGCAACAAAAAATATCCGGTATATTGGTTGCGGTATAACGTAAAGGAGGTAAGCCTATGTACGAAAAATAGAAAGCTCATCTCTGCAAATAGTCATTTTGA
>CAZBPS010000009.1:0-179083 GCA_964493865.1 uncultured Flavipsychrobacter sp. | reverse complement strand
GCAGAAAACAGGATTATCTAACCAATGTGTAAGGTAATGTCAGGACGAGGCATAATGTCAGGACGAGGCACTTTATACCTTTTAGGGTATAATTATACCTTTTGAGGGTATAAATATACCTTTTAGGGGTATAAATATACCCATTTATACCCGTTTATACATGAAAATAAAACGCATAAAATAATCCCACAGCACTCCTTGCCCACATATAAAATACCAAATATCAGAAAACAGGCACTTTGCCCGAAATTATACCTAACTGATTTTTAAAATGGCTGAAAAAAAATCAAAACTGGCCGACAACAAGACCAAACCAACCACTACCAGCGTCGAGGATTTTCTCAACACAATTGTCCCAGAGCAAAAGCGTAAAGACAGCTTTGTGCTGCTCGAAATGATGAAGAAAGCCAGCAAGGAAGAACCTGTCTTATGGAGCAATTCCTTCGTAGGCTTTGGTATCAAAAGGCATAAAAGCCCCGCCACCGGCCGCGAAGCCGACTGGTTCCGTATAGGCTTTGCGCCCCGCAAAACGAACCTGTCGTTGTACTTCGGCGCCTATGTCGAGGATCAGGCAGCCATGCTCGCAAAGTTGGGCAAGTATAAGGCGGGTATGGGCTGCGTGTACGTAAATAAACTGGCCGATATTGACCTCAAAGTATTGAAGGAAATGATAGTAGCGGGCTGCAAGCTGAAGTAATTAATCACTTCAGTTCAACACCTATCTACACTGCCAGGTTCAACTGCGCATCAGCACCGTCACCGGGCAGCTTTACCTCAAAATCCTTGAGTGCCTTGTTCATTTCGCCCTGCACCTGTAGCCTGCCAATGTCTACCATTTTGCGCAGGCGCCACCCGAGGTAGAGGTCGCCGGTGGGTATGTTGAATTTGCTCAGCGCCTGGTTCACAATCTTTGATGCCTTCTGGTACTGGTGTGAGCAGAAACTGCCCAATTGGTTATCGTAGTGGTCATCATTCTTAGATGCCAGCCTTTTGCCGCCTTCCAGCGTGCGCACGCCTCCATTGGCTGTAACCAGTTTTCTCCATTCCTCACCGTCGGTCTCCAGTTCGACGGCATTTACCGCACGGGCCAGGCGCTTCGCTTTAATTATTTCCCTCGCTTTTATCTCGCCCATGCTTTTCGGGAAGAAGATTTTGCCGTTTTCATCCAGGAATGGGAGGCCGGCAATATTGACTACAAAGAAGCGGCCCGGGTATTTGCCCAAATACTGCAACAGCCAGTAGTAGGCGCAGATGTCGGCAGGCCAGGGGGCCATCCACAGCCATGCTTTTGCCTCCTCATTTTTCGATAGCTCTACCGAAACCTGTGAAAGCCTTTCAAAATCATCAACCTGAATCACGTTCTTTTCACTCAGCACTACCTGCTGCCAGAAAGCGGACCGCATCTCAGAGAACGACTGGCCTTCCTCTTTTTGCAGAGGACCTACATTCAGCAAATCCCTCAATACCACTACTTCTCCGGCTATTGCTTCGTCGGTTCCTATCGCCTCGGTAAGCGGTGCGGCAGCCACATCGCCAATTACTATATGATATATCATTTATGTATTCCTTAGGGTGGCAAATGTAATAAGGGATTCGGTAATTAGGAATTAGTTATTTGCACATCAGGGGGGAAACTTAGTATCTATATTAGTTATACTTTTGAGTTAACATAGTTTTAAATGAACAATTACGAAATAGCCGACCATTTTTCTCTATTGTCCAAACTGATGGACATACATGGGGAGGATAGTTTTAGGGCAAAATCATATGGCAGCGCAGCATTTAATATTGAGCGGCTACCGTCAGAACTGGCAGTGATGAACGATGCGGACATGGCAGGCCAGAAGGGGATAGGCGCATCGACCGCAAAAAAAATACGTGAACTGCTCACTACCGGAAAACTGGCCCAATTGGAGAATATACTCGCTATTACCCCGCCCGGTATACTGGATATGCTGCAAATAAAAGGGCTGGGCCCCAAGAAAATAGCCGTTATCTGGCAGGAGTTAGGTATAGAATCGCTGGGCGAGCTGGAGTATGCATGTAACGAGAACAGGCTGGTAGCCCTGAAAGGGTTCGGAGCAAAAACGCAGGAAAGTGTGCTGCAAAACATTGTGTACTTCAAGCAGAACCTTGGGTTTCACCTATGGGCAGAGGTAGAAGTTGTAGGGAAGGCGTTACTGCAACAACTTGAAAATAACCATCCCGGTAAATTGTTCTCTCTTACCGGCGATATTCGTCGGCAGAACGAAACAGTTGAGTTCTTAGAGATAGTAACCGACCTGGACAAAGCATCTATAGAAAAAGAATTTGAGACCATCCCGGATACGGCCATAGAAGAAGAGCCAAACGGACGGCTACTGGTTCGTATGCCAGGGCAACCCAGGGTGCGCTTCCACCTTGCCGATAAGGGACAGTTCTATCATACTTTGTTCATGACCACGGGCAGCGAGGAGTTCATTGGGGCATTTCTCAGTAAGCATAAAGTGCCTGAAACTCCCGAAAGTGAAGAAGTGATATTTACCGAAAATAACATTGCGTTTATTCCACCTATGCTCAGGGAAGCCGCGGGCATACTGGATAAGGCTGAGGCCAATGCACTTAGCGAACTGATACAGCCATCGGATATTAGGGGCATTATCCATTCGCATTCCACCTGGAGCGATGGGGTGCATACCATAGAACAGATGGCAAAGGCCGCAAAAGACCAGGGGCTGGAGTACCTCGTCATCAGCGACCACTCGCAAACGGCTGTTTATGCCGGTGGGCTGAAGCCCGACCGGATAGCTGCCCAGCATCAGGAAATAGATGCGCTGAATGCGAAGCTGGCACCTTTCAGAATATTCAAAAGCATAGAATCAGATATACTGGGTGATGGCAGTCTTGACTATTCACCACAGGTGCTTGATACTTTCGATCTGGTGATTGCGTCTGTGCACAGCAATCTTAAAATGTCTCAGGAGAAAGCTATGGAGCGGGTGCTGGAGGCTGTGCGCAATCCGTATACGGCCATATTGGGGCATCCAACGGGTAGGTTGTTATTGTCGAGGAAAGGCTATCCGCTTGATCATAAGGTGTTGATAGATACCTGTGCGGCACATAACGTGGTGATAGAGATAAACGCCCATCCACGCCGGCTGGATATTGATTGGCGCTGGGTAGAATATGCCCTGGAGAAAGGTGTTTTATTATCGATAGACCCCGATGCGCATGCGATAGAAGGATACAAGGATACTTACTATGGCGTTATGGTAGCCCAAAAAGGCGGACTTACCGCGAAGCATAACCTGAGTAGTTTTACCTTGCCCCAGTTTGAGGCATTCTTAAAGAAATACAGGGAGAAGAGAAATTCATAAAATGGCAAAAAAATCGAATAGGCCGGTTGCAGGGCATGTTGCGCAAGGTAAAAGCACGGATGGAAATGCTGACAGTAGCGGTAAGTTTTCTCTTAGTCGGAGGTTGGCGTTGCTGCTTGGTATTATTTCTTTTTTTGTCTATGCCAATACGCTGAACAATGGATTTGTACTGGATGATCAGGTAATGGTTGTGTACAACAAATATGTCACCCAGGGTGTATCTGCAATACCGGACCTGCTGACAACTCCCCATCAAAGAGGTTTTCATGTGACGGATAATGACGAATACCGGCCCTTGCCCTTAGTGATGCACGCCATTACTTACCAATTTTTTGGGCTGAACCCTGTGCCATACCATTTTTTGAATATCCTATTGTTTGCCGGTTGTGTTGTCCTTCTCTTCCGGTTTTTACATATGCTATTTGATGGGAAAAAGTTGGCCGCGGCATTTGTAGCATCGCTGTTTTTTGCACTGCATCCACTCCATACCGAAGTGGTCGCTAATGTGAAAAGCGGGGATGAACTGCTATGTTTCTTTTTCGCCTTTCTGGCTATGAACATATTTTTTAAGTATGCGCAGTCAGGTAAGATGCCTCATTTACTTGCCGGGTTTTTCTGTATGCTTTTGTCCTATTTATCAAAGGAAACGGTAGTTACCTTTCTCGCTATCATACCGCTGGTATTCTTTTTTTACCGGAATGAACATAAGAAACGCAGTGTCTATATTCTGGGTAGCGCGGTACTGGCAACTGTCATTTTCATTGTCATCCGTTTTTCGGTGCTCGAACATTACCAAGCCAACAATATGGCCAAGGTGAGTGTAATTGAGAATGCGCTTGCCAAGGATGGCCTGTCGGCAGCCTCAAGGATAGCTACTGCGGTACTCATACTGGGTAATTACCTAAAACTACTTGTCGTTCCGTTCCCTCTTGTTTCAGAATATTCATATAATACAATACCTTTTACACATTTCAGCAATCCGCTGGTGTTGCTCTCATTGGCATTCTATTTGGCAATTGCTTTGTTCGGCATATGGCGTTTTGTTAAAGACCGCCGTGATCCATATGCCTTTGGTATCTTCTTCTTTCTTGTAACTATAGCGCTTTTCTCCAATATCCTTTTTCTGATCAAATCTACTATGGGCGAGCGTTTTCTGTTTTTTCCATCGGTAGGGTTTTGTCTTGTTACGGCATTGCTTATTGAAAGACTGGCCGGGAAAACGGAACAAGGCTTGCAACTGTTGATGCGTACCAAAGTATTGGCCATATTGGTGCCGGTATGTATCATTTATGGTGCTATTATTACAAATAGGAATAAGGACTGGGTAGATAATTACACATTATATTCTACTGATCTGAAAAAGACTCCCGAGAACGCCCATATGAATTACCTGCTGGGGTATGAACTATTCTCCATGTCCAAGCAACAGCAGAACCCTATAGCGCGTGAAAATATGCTGAATGATGCCATTAAGTATATGCGTAAGTCGGCAACTATACTGCCGGAGTACTTTTATTCTTTGACCGACCTCGGAGCAGCCTATTTTACTAAAGGGCGGTATGATTCTGCCGAGGTATACGATTTAGCTGCACTCAAGATATTTCCTGATGCCGTGGTTTCACGCAACAATTTGTCGGGATTGTTCATTACCACCAAACAGTTCAGGCGCAACATAGCGCACTGCAAAGAAACCATAAGGCTGACAAAAGACAACCCCAGCGCTTATGCCGACTTGGGTGTATCATACATGAATCTGGGGATGAATGACTCTGCTATCTATTACCTGCATCTGGGCATACATGCCGACCCTAAGTTTTATGGATGTTACGATGTATTAGCCTACCTGTATAAAACTACGGGGAATATGGATTCATCCGTTAAGTACCAAGGCATTGTGAGGGAAATCATGAATACGGCTCAATAAATACACACATTTGTGGCTTTCAGCGGCATGGTTTTTTAGCTATTTGATTTAGGTATTCATTTCACTTAAATCAGACGCTTATGGACAAGCTAATGGTATTAGACGCAAAAACCAAGAGATGGATGGGAGTCATCTGTTTTATACCGGTAATGTGCTTTACTTTATGTTTTAGTTATTATCTATCCCTTATTTTACCTGTTACCGGCGGCAATCATCCTCCTTATAGTCTGGAAACTGTAACCAGCCAGAACTATGATACATTATTCCTGATGCTGGCGGCTTCGGCTATCATTACAGCCCCTGTATTCATCTATTGTCTGGTGATACTGGCCCGCATGAAGCACATGAACTCGGCGATAAAGCTGGAGTGGATCATCTTCTTGTCGGTGCTGGCACCTATAGCATCTGCATTATTCTGGCTGTTCATCATAAAGGACGCGCCAAAATATGTAGGCATCCACCCGGATATAGCATAGCAGCATGACTGGTTCCGGATGGTACTCCTTGCTTCTGTCTCAAGGTTTTTTCTTTGAGGGTACGGAAGCAGGGAGTTTTTTTACCCAAATTACAGAAGGGGCTTTCCTATTATTAACCGGTTTAAGTTAGCTGGGTTTTAACATAGCTGTCTATGTTTCCAAAAAGGAATTCGGGGTATTCGTTGCTGAACTTCATTTTTACAAAACCGCCGAGGAGGGGCCTTGCGGCAGGTTGTTTCATTTCGGCTGTGCTGATGGGGATGAGGTCGTATTGCGCATCGGGGAAGTAGGAGAGGACACGGAGCGCGAGTTCTACCCGGTTCATGTAGTCGGTGCCGCCTATGTTGTAAACGCCTGTCTTACCATCGCGCAATAGGAGGAACATGGCTCGGGCTATATCCCATGCATTGGCCGGGGAGGCATATTGGTCGTAAGGGAGTTTCAGTGTCAGTTTTTGTTTGTTCCTGCACTGTTCTACTATGCGGGCCACAAAGTTCTTTCCCCTTATTTCGTTGCCGTAAACATTCGTTACACGCAAAACGAGTGTACCGGTTAATTCCTTCAGAGATAGCTGTTCTGCTTCCAGTTTGTGGCGTGCATAAACACTGAGGGGATTAAAAGGTGCATCCTCGCGGTAGGGGCCTTCTTTGCCATCGAATACATAATCGGTGGAGATGTAGACCAAGCGGGCGTTGCACTTTTTGGCCAGCTTTATGAGGTTGATGGTGCTTTGTACGGTCTTGTCGTAGCTTTCCTGTTGGTGGTCTTCGCAATAATCTACGTGGGTGAGGGCACCGCAATGCACGATAACATCGGGGGCGAATTTCTCCACGTCGTAATTGTCCGGGTTGCCGGGATTGAGGGTGTCGTAGAAAACTGTGTCATCAGTTTTGAATGAGAAATATGAACCAACTACTTCCCAGCCTTGCTCGGAGAAATGTTTAAGGCAATTGCCGCCTACCAATCCTGATGCACCTGATATAAATACTTTCATACCCAAACCCGTGTAGGGCTTTTTTCAATGTTAAACTAATTACCTGCTATCGTAATGCCGGTGTTATTGCTCATTTTCATCAAAAAAACACGAAAAAAATCGTAATTAATTGAATTTCAGTTATTTGAGTAAAAAATATTGCTCGATTATTGCTCATTCGCTGCTCATTCCCGCCGCTCACTATTTTTACCATATGCTTATTGACAAATGTTGAGGGGCAAATATTCTCTCAATTGCGTAAAGGTACGGTGAAGATATAGCCATTTCCAAATCGATTTTGCATCATGGAAAATGGTTTGCGCTATGGGCGCGGGTTATAGCTGATTCGAGTGTTTTTTTTCGAGGTTTTAACAAATTGTTGCTAACAAACACCGCTAAACGATAGCGGGTTCGTTTATGTTATCGGGAGCCGGCGCTTGGTGATATGTAGATGTTCCCCTGAAAGAACACAGGCCCCCTGGTAAGAATACCTGGAGGCCTTGTTTTTACTCAAACAAATGAGCTTATGTTATTTATGATTTTTGATGTATGATTTGTGATTTGCTCACAGGTATCAACATAAGAGATTAGTTGTAGTTAACAGTTACCGGAACACCGGTAGCGTTGGTGTAAGTACCAGAAGCCTGTGCAGCAGATACGTTCAGGGTAGCACCTACGTTGAGGGTCTGTGTACCACCTGAGCTTAAAGTACCTGTAGCAGATGGTGAGCTGGTGAAAGCATTCACGGTCATGTTGTGTGAAGCACCGTCAGTTATAGTGCAAGAACTTGGCAGGGTGATAGCGTAAGTGTAGCTGGCCTGACCTGATACTGTGAATGAAGCAGCAGAAACAGTACCTGTAGTGGCTGGCAGGGTAACACCACCCGAACCGCCTGTGGTACGAGTGCCGGCAGGTGCCAGAACGGTAGTACCAGAAAGGGTAGCAGAAACAGCCACATTACCGAAGTTCATATCTACTGTCTTAACGATAGTGATAGGAGTAATGATGTTAGCAGAAGCAGAGGCAGTAGCAGTTGCCTGAGCGAAAGAGGTGTTAGAGATAGTGATGGCAGCAGCAGCGATAACGAGTGATTTTACGATGTTTTTCATTTTAGTTAGTTTTTATTTGTTTAAGTTTAGTTTTTGATTGTTTGATTTGCAAGGTATATTGCTAACTGCGTGCCAAAGTTTTAAATTGTTGATAATCAATGATTTGATTTTTAGCATGGTATGAAATTTGTCCGCGATGTGGATGTATTTTCCGAAATGTGGAAAATAAAATCCCCCGTACCGGAAATGATATGGGGGTGTGGTAAATATAAAGTATCTAATTATAGTTGATGGTCACCAGAGCAGTGCCGGAGCAGGAATAGCTGCCGGTAGACTGTTTTGAGCCTATCCGGAAGGTGGCGCCAACAGACAGGAGTTGCATGCCATTCGCATTCAGGATGCCAGTTGAGGTAGGGTAGCTTGTGAAACGCTCGGCTGTTACGTATCCGGTGCGGTCAATAACGCAGGATGCCGGGAGGGTGATTGTATACAGATAGTTTACCTGTCCGGTGAGGGTGAAATTGGCTGCACCCTTCTTGGTATTGCCGGAGTATGCGGTTTCAGATGGGGAGATAATAATAATGCCCTGAGATGCTGCCAGGCTTTTATTATCCAGATGAAGATCGGTCTGCTTTAGGAAAGTTGTGGGGATAACGATGCTCTGCGCAAGTGCATTCCTGGTAGTTACAAATACAATAAACGCGGTAAAAATTGCTTTTAAATTCCTTTTCATTTTACTTTTCTCACTATTATTGGCCCTCGTGGTATTTTCGGGTCAATAACCACTCAGCGAATAGTATGCCAGAATAATAAGTAATTGAAAAATAATTCTTTAAAAATGTTTAATAAAATTATGTATTCCGCATAAAGGAGATTATTCCGTCTTATGGAATTTGTTAATTCATTCGTTATCAATTAGTTAACCACCTAATGAATTTAGTATACTTGCCGGGGCTTTGAGCCAGTTGTTCTGTAGCTGTATGGTAAAGGAGATGCCGCGAACAAAGGCATTCTTACGGGCATAAGTGTTTGTAAGGTAATTGTCGAAGTCACGGCTCATGATGAGCGGCACATAGATGGTGGTGCCCATACCCAACACAGTGACGTTTAATGAAAGGCCACCATCATAAAGCACAGTTGTATTGCCCGACCTGCCGAAAGTAGGGTTGGCATTGGGGATAATGCCCGCATCAAAAAACACGGAGAGGGGGATGCGCCTGAAGGGCAAGCTTGACTTTAAATTGATAGCCCCCAACCAGTCGCTGCTTCTGCCTGCGCCATTGTGCATAGGCACTTTAAAACCGCCTTCGTTCACCGATATCTGCTGAGCGGCAATGCCCCGCTGCGCATTCCTGCCCACGTAGGTTTCATCGTAGAGGTAGTCATTGGCAGCAGCGTAGTTGGCATTGAGCGAGTAGCGGGAGATAACATCGGACGTATTGTTTATGGCGAAGAACTTACCGAAATAGCCCCTTACCATTAAATATTTGCCGCTCCTGTTATAGTCTATGCGGACATAGCTTTGTATGTTAAGCTTTGCAAAGTCGGTACCGATATGGCCGCCTATGCTGTAGCCAAAGGGGTTGTATGTGCGGGAGTTATAATGGTTAAATACTAATGAGCCATAGTTGTTTTGCCTGCTCCGGATGATGGGGTAAGTAGAACCGGGCAAAACTACAGGGAATGCGATTGTGGTCGTATCGAAATACTCTTCATCAATATAGTAACCTTTAAGGGTAATGGTATTGGTAACGGGGCTGAGCATATCATGCTCGTTGAATGTGAAGGTTATGGATGGCGCTACTTTTATGTAACGTGCAAAAAGGTGGCTGCTGTCGCCGGAGCGATAGGTCTCGTTGTAGTGAAAGGTCTTGGCATCCGTTTGCAGCATTATTTCTTTGAAGAGCCCCTTTGAGTACCATACATAGCCCACGGAGCCTGCACCGGCAAATGTCTTGGTCTGGAAAGAATACATAGGCGCCACGGCAAAACGGAACCTGTTCTCGGGCAGGGTGAGGTTGTGCAAAAGCCCCCCGGCCATCCATCCATCATACTGATTATAGCCTGCGGCAGGTGCTATGAATATCTGCTCTTTGTTTTCGCGGTTTATGCCCACAAGCGGCTTTATTTTAAGCCCGAAGGTGTGGAAAGGCCCGCCGCGCCTGTACACATCGTTGGCGGGCTTGCCATCGGGTATGGCATCGCTTATTTTCAGTTTAGTCCAGTTATTGCCCGACAAAGAGAGGGTAGCGGTACGTTCAAATGGCAGCGACCATGCTGAGCCAATGAGGCTATCCTTATGGTAGGCATTTACCTGCACCGGTGTATTTAACCTGGTGTTATTCTTTACGGTAACCTCTGTGCTGTCGCCGTTTATTTTAGACTTAATTATTTTAAAATCAACCTTCTTATCAGAGGTAAGCATCGGGTCGAAGAACCAATCAATGGACTTTGATGTATGCCGCTGCATACAGGCTTTAAAATCTTCGGGGTAGGGGTGGTGGAAATGCCAGGTATCGTAATAGTCGTGCATGCCTGCCTGAAAATCGGTTTCACCCATGTATGCCTCCAGCCAGCCCAGAGCATAGGCTGTTTTGTAATACACATCGAGGCCGTAATTGAGTTTTTCAAAATTGGCAGAGGTCTGCTCTATGGCTTGATCGGCACCGGTAGCCGCCCGCTGAAAGTAAACGAGGCTTTCGTTAAGGCTGTTCTTTTTTTTCTTTTTTGAGGTGTCGAGCGCTTTGCTGGTCTTTTGCTCGTAGAAAGTGTTGAGGCCTTCATCCATCCAAGCATGGTCGCGCTCGTTGCTGCCCAGTATGCCATAAAACCAGTTGTGGCCGGCCTCGTGTATGGTTACCAGCTTCAGGTCGGATGATTGATATTTATCAATAACGGTGATGGTGGGGTATTCCATGCCGCCGCCCGCCCGCAGGTCGCCCGCTACGGCTTTTATTGTTTTGTATTGGTATGGCCCTACCCATTTGCCATAGTGCTTCACTGTTTCTTTCAGATACCCGGTTGCCTTATCCCAGTATTTGGTATAGGCCGGCATAAAGGCAGCCCATGTGGTCACCAATTGGTTGGTACCTGGCGTGTAAACGGTATCTTTGCGCACCAGCCAACGCTTATCTGTAAACCAGGCGAAATCATGCACATTGTCTTCCTCGAAATGAATGGTTTTCATTTCTACAGCACTTTTAGGTATGGTGTCTTTAGGTGTTTTTTTCGATTTCTTAGCAATATCGGGCAATGGTTTTGCGGCCAGTTCATCCAGCCATTTATTTTCTTTTTCATCGGTACAATTGCCGGTGGCCATCACCACATAATTTGCGGGCAGGGTTATACTCACTTTGTAGGAACCGTATTCGCTGTAAAACTCTCCCTGATCGAGATAGGATATGGGGTGCCAGCCTTTTTTATCATATACAGCAGGCTTAGGGAACCATTGCGATATATAGTAGGATTGTCCGGTATGCCCCAGGCGGGAGAAAACCTTGGGTATCTTCACCTTGAATGGTGTAGTGATTTTTATTGTTTTGCCGGGTAGCAGAGGAGTGGCGAGGTCTATGCGGGTAATATCGGGTGCATTATCTGAGCTGTAATTGTCCACTGCAATACCGTCAACTGTAAACTGAAGGCTGTCTATATACCCTTTATCTGCTGCTTTTGAATAATAGAATGTCCGACTCCTGTTCACATCCTGCTGGCGCTCGTAGGGGGTATGGTCGTTTTTATAGGCGTTTGGCCACAGGTGTATATATATATAACGCAGCGTATCGGGCGAATTGTTAGTATAGGTGATCTCCTCATATGCGCGCAATATATGCTTGTTGTCATCGAGGGTTACGTCTATGCGGGTATCCACCCGCTGCTGCCATGCGGGCTGGGCGTTAGTCACTGTGGCTAATGTAGATATAGCGATAAATGTGGCTATTGGGTACTTCATACTGCTAAAGTAAGTAAAAGTGTAATAACCACATTTGGTGGGTTTTATTGTATACCTATTACCTAGGGTTCTTTTCCTTGAAGCGGAAAGAAACGTTCATTATTGCCGGGTTATTGGTTGTCGAAACAATGATTTCGCAGTTCAGGAAGTTTTTGTAGGTATATTCAAAATCCGGGCAGGTTGAATTACTGAGGAAAGCCATATTGCGGACAAGGAGCCGCCGGATAAATGACAATCTGCCGGCAATGGTAATTTTTTCCGCAGTGCCAACCGGGAGACATTTGCAGCAAGCAAGAGGGATATTGCCTTCCTTTTCAGCAAACTTCTTGGTTACCTTCCATTCGGGAAAGTAAACGGAGCGTTCCTTCAGTTTGCCGTTCTCGCCGTAATAAAAGGTTTCAATATGTACTACGTCTTTGTTGTTGTCATTTAGGCGCACTTCTTTGTATTTGACGCTTTTCTTGTTGTAGTATGATTTTGTATAGAATTCTACCCGGCCGTTATATTGCGAGACCTCTGTCACTATTATATCTCCGGTCTTTTTGTCGGAGGCATAATCGTATGTCTTTCTGAAGTTGTTTCCTTTCACTTTATTGTCCTCATAATAATAGTTCTTCCGGTTTTTGTCATCGTATCTCCATTCTTTCGTCAAAGTCAGGTTTTCGTCTTTGTATTCCTCAATGCGGGTTACCTGCTTTTTTTCATTGAAGTAGTGAATTTTTTTATAGACAGACTTATCGCGGGTAGGGAAGGTAGCAGTGAGGGTCACCAGGCTGTCGGGCGAGAGCAGAATTTTAACGCTATCGGTAGGGGTGAGTTTGGATGTATCGTTATTACTGTAGTTATAGTTGTACTCGTGTATTATAGCGGCTGTCTGGTAGGTATTCCATCCGGCCTTAAAAGTAGGCTGCGCGAGCAAGCAATTGTGACCAACTAAAAAAATGAGTAAGAATATAATACGGTTCATTGCCTTGTGCTGATACTGAATAATTGCGGGCAAAGTATGTAATGCAGGCAGGAACCACAATTTTAGTTAATAACACGGTGTTAATTGTGCTGTATTTTATAAGAAAAGCCCCCGAATTTTCGGGGGCTTTTCTTATAAAGAAATTGGAATGAGATTATTTTTTCTTGCTAGCGCCGGTCTTTTGAACGTTGTAAGGGTCGCGCACGCTGCCCACCTGACCGATGTAGAAATTCAGGCCCACAGACATAACTGAGAACATGCAGTTATAACGGTTAGTGGCAGTAGGCTGCTTGAAGTTATAGCCATCCAGGTAATCAGAGAATGCATAGCTGAACTGATAATTGAAATTGAACATAGTCCTTCTTGTAAGGTGGAGGTTCCAACCCAGGGTAAAAGGAATGAAGAAATTTGATGAACTTGTTTTGATGTTTTCCGGATCGTAATCTGTGATCAGATATTTATCCGTTCTTTTGAATTTCCTGGAGATGTTCGATACATTGTTGAACATATAACCTGCGCCTACACCACCGTAGATACCGAAGATGGTTTTAGCAAAGAATGTTCTCGGGTATTTGAAAAGTTGCCCCATAGACATACGCAGACTAAGGTCGAATGCGCTGAATTTGTTATAGGCATTGATACCATTAGTCCAGCTGTTCCTTGATTCGTAATCAGAGAATGCGCCATGCTGGAATTCAAGGTCAACATATGTCCAGGCGTTCAGGTTATATTCTCCATTTAGCCTGAAAACGGGCTCGGAGTTTGAATGGTCCAGATTGCCATATAATGTGCTGTAGCCAATACCGGCACCCAATGTCCATTTGCTGTATGGATAGTAGGGGTCAAGCCTGATCTGTGCTTTTACGGATCCAAGAGTTGCAACACACAACGCCAGTAAAGTAATAATCCTCATTTTCATAGATGTTCTTATTTAGTGCAAATTAAACAATATTAGTATTTCCACAAATTCTTTTTGTATTCACGAAGTTCCCTTTCTATACGCTCCGCTTCCTGTTTTTGTTTTTCCTCGTCATTAGGGTATTTATCTTTGATACGGAGGTCTCCCGGGTTTGATTCTTTTACAATCAGGGTTTTGAAGTTACGGGAGATGAACAGGTCGTCGTAGCTCATGTCATAGATGTCTCTTTGTGTATCAAAAACTTCTCTTGAAGCCAGCACATTTCTGCACTGTGGGAAATACAGGTAAAAAGGATGTTGCTCACCAATTACATCACCAGCGCTCGACTTAACCTTTTTGATAGGAGAGAGGCCTATGATACGTGTAATCAGCCTGCCCCTAACCTTGTCATAAAAGATATCCTCTTTAATTTCCATTTTTGTAACGGAATCAGGATTGAAAGGAACATATACAGAGTGTGATCCTATCGCATCGCCGGTAAGGGAGTCAAGGTCTGTCACAATCGTACTATCCGAAAGCACCCTGAGTACTTTTTGATATGACATAGCTTTTGTAAACCCTTCGTCTGAATAAGCAATAATCTTCTGTGCCTTCAAAGCATCCATAATGATGCTCATAAGTGTTTGCCCCGGCATAGAGAAAATCCTATTCACAGAATCTGTAAGGTCTATGTGTCGCCACAGGCGTTTATAGAACTTTATGTTGTACTTATTCTCATCAGGGAACGCAAATGCCTTAGCCCCTCTGAGCAACGGTTGCTTATAGAACCCATCAACCGGGCGGGTAGTATCAAGTACCAGATCGGCATAGGACATGTAGCTGGTGTCAGCAACAAGACCTGCGGTAAGTGCACTCATTGTATCCGGTGGGGGCGCGCTGGCCGCCACCAATGCAAGCGAGTCTGCAACACGTGCCGCATCTATACTGTCCTGATTAACTACAACAGTTTCTACTTTCTTTTTCTTTTTCTTTTTCTTTTTTGTAGCTGTTTGCGCTTCAATAACTGAACTGAAGCCAATTGCAGAAAGCAACAATAAAGAAATTATGACATTTTTTCTCATAAGCAACCTAGGTTTATTCTAATTACTCAGCAGTAAATATAATCGGGTCCAGAGATCGTTTCATTCCATCGGGTCCTGTAGCAAACACGAAGTCGAAAGTTATTTTTGTACCCGGTACTACACCCATCATTGCAGCTTGCATCTCAGGTGTAAACGCGTTACTGTTCGATTCGAATTTCATGATGTCTGCACGAGGCTTATTGATGAACATCGTAAAGTGGTTAATGGTAAAGTTCGCAGCAAAGTCGAAGTCTTCAAGTACAGCGAATATCCTGTTTTGGGATTTCATTGCTGCTGCGCTCATACGTCCACCACCTTTGTTGGCAAATTTAACGTGGGGTGGGGGAATAGGTTTAACACGGAATTCTGACACGCCCAATACTGCAGTTTTACCGCCACCCTGATCGCCGCTAACAGTAACTTTTACATTACCACGCTGTGTTACCTTTACGGTATAAGTACCATTACTTCCTGTTATGCTTCCGGCGCTGATACTTACGCGGATTTTGTCTTTTGCAAAACCAGGCGCAGAAACAGATACCGGGTTATCAACACCTATATAAAACACGTTCATTTTATCAGGCGAAACGGTAGCTGATGGTTTTGCTACGGTATAAGTCTGGTCAGGTAGTTTGTATTCTTTTATAGTACCATCGGTTTGTTTGATACGGATGATACCTGACCATTTTTTCTCACCTTCTGCTGTTGCTGTCGCTGTGTAGATACCTTTACCGTCTACTATATTCAGCCTCTGGCCACCAACAAGTATTTCTGGGTTGGTTTTAGAGTCAGATGCAGTAAGGAATACATCAGCTTTGTATTGTTGTCCTACAAGGATATATGAAGATGGCGCAACAGCCACAGCTTCGAAACGGTCGAGGTTGATAACTGCTTTATCTGCTTCTCCTAATATCTTTTTGATAACTTCAGCTTCTGTATTTTTAAGGTCGGCCTGTATTTTGGTTAGGGCCGTAATAGCCGCAGTCAATGGAATACCATCGCCAAAATTGGTTTCTTCCCAGTTTTGCTTGATGCCTTGCCTTTTGGGAGGGTCTTGGGCGTTAAGCGCCACTTTTACATCTTGTGCTTTTGGGTCAACTTCATGAAGTACAGCCAGTATTTTGGTCTTTGTATCTTCAATACGTTTCCTCAATTCAGTAGCTCTTTTCTGATTTATCATCAGGCGAGGGGAGATGTCAATATCTGCCCGTTGGTTCACATCACCCGAAGCTTCATCTACTCCACCACCATTGTCAATAAGGACCTTTTTTGTTTCATTGATATAATTATTCAGCTCTGCAGCATATTTTTTTACCTGTAAAGCTTTATCATGTATTGGTTTTGCCCGTTCTGGCTCGTTTTTCATCTTTGTTGCCTCAAATGCTGCGATAGTTTGATCAACAGTTAGTTGAACATTCTTAGTAGATGTTTCCAAGCTTACGGTCAAATTTCTAAAGGCATCAAGAACGTGGTCTGTAACAGTAGTAGCTGCAAGTCCTAGCAGTACCAGGTACAGTATACCCATCATCTTTTGCCGGGGCGTTTCTTTTAAAGCTGCCATGCGGTTTAAATTTTTTTAAGTTTCCTGAATGCGCCTGAACAAGAATAGCTTCCTAATCAGACATTTAACTAATTGCTTTCAATATATTATCTCTTGAATGCCTCCAGTTGAGCCTGGTAAACCTTGCTCAGAGCGTTCAGGTTGTTGTTATAAGCCTTCATGTTATTAGTAGCCGCTTCAAATTCTTTAAGCATACCCGCAGAAGACTGTGTCATCTGGTTGATAGCCGCCAATGTTTTGGTAAACTGGTCGAAACTTGCGTTCATATCAGTTACATTTTTTGAGAAAGTTTTCAGACCCTGACCTGCAGATTCAAAATCTTTCATCATGCCTTGTGAAGATGCTGACATCTGGCTGATTGCGTTCAGAGATTTGCCGAAGTTGTCAAATCCTGATCCAACAGAACTCATGTTGTCCCTGAATTTCTTTACATCACCGGTAGCAGTTTCCATTTCCTTTATCAGGTTCTGGGTAGTGTTAGAAGAACCGGCTACTATGTTAACCTGAGCAACTGTGTTGTTGAATTGTTTAAAGCCATTGCTTAAACCTTCTATTACCTTAGGAGTAATTGAAGAGGCGAGGAGGTCGGTAAGACCTGAACCACCACCTTCACCACTTTTCCCATCTTCTTCCACCACGACCATAGAGGCCATACCGAGAATAAAGAACAGAAATGCTTCCGTTGCAAGACCTAGGGCAATAAATAATTCACCGAATGGCCAGTGAAGAATTTTGAACATCAAGCCTACAATTACGACGCTTGCGCCCCATGAGATAACCGTGTTAAGACCAACTTTCTTTTTTTGATTACTGCTCATAATGTACGAATTTGGATTTGTGAGTGATAACTTTTTGTGGTTGATTATTAATAAAAAATGTAAGTAAACTTTAATCGACTAACGAATTTCAGGTAACCTCGCACCACTTAATTTCCCAGGTGTTCTTTTACCGTTGCTTGTCCTGTTACGTGTTGCATTGTTAGGTGTAACCAGTTCAGGCGCCTGAACAACGCACCTGAAGCCTACGAAGCAATGCGCCACATCCTGAAGTTCCATGTCGCGGTAGTAAGGGCTAAGTGACTTAGCATTGCTGATGAAAGAACCACCGCGTATTACTTTACGTTTCATTACATCGGCATCAGTAGAATCTGCATCGTATAATAACCTAGGGTTAATATCTGAAACAAATGAGAATGCTGAAGGGCTATAGGCATCAACTACCCACTCGGCTACGTTGCCCTCCATATTATAAAGGCCAAACTCATTGGGTGCGAATGACATAACCGGAGTTGTCAATGCTACGCCATCTTCCCAGTAATCTCCTTCATCCTGCTTAAAGTTAGAAAGCATGCCGTTATAGTCTCTGTGAATGTGAGTACTATCAGTAATCGGGCCTTCACCATTTGCACCTGATCCGTTTTGCAGAAAATTCAGCATTTTCATATAATCCAGCAAGTAGCGGTTTCCGTTTTCTGCTTTTTTATGATCGTTTTCCCATTTAGCAACACGCTCAGCCTTAATAGCTGCTATTTGGTCTTGTTTTTCTTTAGCACTATCTATAGTAGTCTTGTGAAGTATTGCGTTAACCTCTGAGTCTGATTTTTCGACCTGGAACGAATCAGCATACGTAGGCAAAACAATATTAGATGTATCCAGTGTGTCCGTCTGCGGTTTTGAGCGAATCATCTCATAAAAGCCTTGAGCAGCATACACCCACTGTGCTTCCGAAGGGAGGGTATAAATAAGGTTATAATATTTCATGTACTCAGGCATGTTGTAATAACTTTGAGCAGTATTGCTGCGCCATTGGCAAAATGCCATAGACTGTTTCCAGTTTACACCCACAACAGGATAATCATCAAAAGGAGGTGCATTGAAATAATTCTCTACGTAAAGATCAGTGGACGCATTAGAGAGGTCTTGGTTCCATACATTCTCATTAGGATAAATGTTTACAGTTTCTGTTACAATTGCCAGCTTTTCGGTACCCTTAGTACTTGATGCAGTGTATTTCGGATGCTTGTAAGTGAAAAGGCAGGCTTCTTTCTTAATATGCCCGTTCTCGTCCATGATAGCGCCTAATTTGCTTACCATATCAGCATCTTTCGGGTTGAATATCCTGTCGTGCTTTACCTTCGACCAGTTAATTCTTCTCTTAGTATTTATTGAATCATTCTGAGGAGTAGCAGTAGCCATTCCGGGGTCCGTGGCCATAACGCCGGCCATTTTCAGAGAGTCAGCCACTCGCACGGCTGAATCGGTAAGTGGAGGTGTACTCGTTGTGTTAGAACTGCTACTGGCAGCGCTGTTCATATCTTTACTTTGCTCTTCAGACATGAAGTAGCTGTCGTCTTTAAGATAGTTAACTATAGCTATAGAATCGGCTACCCACTGAACGAATTCGCGGTATTGCTGGTTAGTAACTTCTGTCTTATCCATAAAGAAAGATGTCAAACTTACTTTACGAGCACTATTAGTATCTGTTGTAGATTGATCATAGTTAATTGTGGTAACGCCACCTTTAACGTAGGTCATGCCGGGAGGGGCAATGATTTTGTGAGGGTATGGGATAACATACCTTGTCCGGGAGATATTCTTCCCCTGTGCAAAACATTCGTTTGATAATAAAAATGTGGTAGAAAATAAGAGAATGGTGATATATGCTTTACTCAAAGGCATGTCCAACATTTTTAAAATTAAAAATACAATTAAAAATAAAAAACAAAACTAACAATTTCAATCACAATATTACAACTGCATTGAAAACATAATAAAATGTTATCGGGGGATTTATATGGTTTATAGGTCCCCTGATCAAACAGCACTTAATCCAAAACTAAATTTATAACTAATACTCTAATGAAGTGTTTATAGTTGGGTTATATTATTTAATAATCTAACTAAACTTGGCGTAAAGATAGAATACATAAATTGAAACAACAAAAAAAATGGAAAAATTAAAATAAAATTTATAGTTTACGATTAATTACATAGATTATATTATGTAATAATGCCCGATAATAAAGGGATAACAAATGATGAATAACAGGATTAGAAATGCTATACCGATAGTACTCGTATCATTTCCAGAAGGTCATTTTGGATAAGCGTACCATCTTTTACTACACTCGTGAACGGAGTAAACACAACTTCACTGTTTATTATTCCGGCCATCATTTGTGTTTTTCCTTCGCGCAATGCATTTACTGCTGCATAGCCCAGCCTGCTGGCCAGAATCCTATCTGCAAATGTGGGGCTACCGCCACGCTGTATATGGCCCAGAACGCATGTGCGGACATCTTTTTGCGGAAATCTTTTTTCAAATGTTTTGTGTACTTCTACTGCGCCACCGAAGTCGTCTCCTTCGGCAACAACAATGATGTGTACCGTTTTTTTACGCAGTTCATCATTGGCTATGCGGTGGAGCACATCCTCAATGTTTGTAGTGGTTTCAGGTATCAGTATGTCTTCAGCCCCGGAAGCGAGGCCGCTATACAACGCTATATAGCCGGCATCGCGCCCCATCACTTCTACTACAAAAAGCCGGTCGTGTGCCTCGGCAGTGTCTTTTATCTTGTCTATAGCTTCCATTGCCGTATTTACGGCTGTATCAAACCCAATGGTGAAATCTGTGCCTATCAGGTCTTTATCAATTGTGCCGGGAAGCCCAATGGCAGGTATCGTATATTTTTCAAAAAAATGATTAGCGCCTTGAAAGGTGCCATCGCCACCTATAAGTACAAGCCCTTCAATGTTCTTGTCTTTTAGCTGGCGGTAGGCTTTTTCCATTCCTTCACCTGTCATAAAATCCTTGCTGCGCGCTGTTTTTAGGATTGTGCCGCCGCGGCCTATGATATTTGACACATCGGTTGAAGCCATCTTTATGATGTCGCCCTCTATCATGCCCTGGTACCCTCTGCGAATGCCGAAAACATTCATGCCGTGGTATATGGCTGTGCGCACTACAGCGCGTATTGCTGCATTCATGCCAGGGCTGTCGCCGCCTGATGTTAGCACACCTATATTTTTTATCTTGTTCATGGCTTAATAATATTTTGGAAAGTTACTAAAAGCAGATCTCATCTGGAACTATCAGGTGAGCTCGCACGAAAAGAAAACGAAACTCTAAGTTCAATTTGGAGTAGGCAGTCTGCAGATATTTTTAATCATTTCTGACTTTTAAAATGCTGCATGTGTTTTCCCGGTTAGCTATATATAGTTCATGGATTAGTTAATCTGCATGATAAAACTATTTTTATGTAAATTAAATTTTTCAATTATTTAATAATGATATAATGAAAAGATTATTTCAAAGCACTAATTCACAATCCGTTAGCCAATGGCAGACACTCTAAATAACAAAAAGTTAAAATGTGGAGTGTATTCGGTTTAAGGGCGCAAATAAATTACTTTTGTTCCTTTCGTTTTTTGAATTCCCCACAATACAGCATGAATCTGAATAGAAAATTTTATATACCCGGCTTTGGCAAGCGGCTGTTAATTGCAGGCTTGGTACTTTGCAGCTATTCAGCAATGGCACAGGAAAGCGCAGATAAAATAATTGCCATACTTGGCAAGGATATAATATTACAATCAGAGCTGGAGATACAGGTGCTGAACCTGAAGCAGCAGAACCCGGCGTTTGATGATACGATGAAATGCCAGATGTTGATGGGCATGATTATGCAGAAATTATTGAAAGCCCAGGCCGACCGTGACAGCGTGTTTGTAGGTGAGGAAGATGTGGAGGGGAACCTTGATAATAAGCTGCGTTATTTTATTCAATTATACGGATCGAAGGAAAAACTGGAGCAGGCATCGGGAAAGACTATATACCAGATAAAGGAAGAGAACAGGGATGCGATACGCGACCAAATGGTATCGGAGAAGATGCAGGGGCAGATACTGGAGCATGTGAAAGTAACACCCGGAGAAGTAGAACAGTTTTACAGGAAAATACCTGCGGACAGCCTGCCGTTCTTTCCGGCGACGGTGGAAGTGGGGCAGATAGTAATAGACCCTATAGTGAGCCAGGAAATGCTGGATTACGCACATGAAAAACTAGCAGGGATAAGGAAAGATATACTGGATGGTAAAATCAGTTTTGAGAATGCAGCGGGCATATACAGCGATGACCCCGGTAGCAGGGACAACGGAGGAAAATATGAGGGGGTAGCACGCAATGGCCCTTGGGCAGCGGAGTTCCTCACGGCTACTTTCAAACTGCAGAACAATGAGATATCGCCCATAGTAAGGACCAAGTTCGGGTACCACATTATACAGATGGTATCGCGCAGGGGCGATGAAGCTGATGTGCGGCATATATTGATAAAGCCCGAAACTACTTCCATTGATTTTAAGAAATCGATGGAGCGATTAGACAGTGTGCGGCAACTGCTGATAGAAGGTAAAATGGCCTTTCCGGAAGCGGTGGGCAAATTCTCTACTGATGAGGCCGCTAAACGCACCGGCGGCATGATAGCCGACCCTAACACAGGCAACACCGAACTGGACATAACCAAACTGGATGCAGGTATGGTGCTGCTGCTTGACAGCATGAAGCAAGGTGATTATTCGGCACCGCACATATTTATGACAGACATGCGCGACAAGTCGGCGAGGATAGTGTATCTGAGAACACGCACATCGCCGCACAAGGCAAATCTGAAGGATGACTATGGCAAGATACAGGAGGTGGCGCTATCGCAGAAGAAGCAAATGAAAATGCAGACTTGGGTGAAGATGCAACTGCCTACATACTACTTTTGGCTGGCACCTGAATACAAGGATTGCGGCGCACTGAAAGAGTGGGCGAAAAACGCAACAACGGCCAACTAACCACCCTGCGAAAATCCTAAAAAGGCTTTACCAAGATAGTTGATAATATCGCCGGCCACCATGGCCTCCTGCGATAATTCTTTAGCTGCCATGTCTCCTGCGAGGCCATGCAGATATACGCCAAGCATAGCCGCGTGATGCGGCGCATAGCCCTGGGCAAGTAACCCGGTGATGATACCTGTAAGCACATCGCCGCTGCCGGCTGTTGCCATGCCTGCGTTCCCTGTCATGTTATAAAAGCATTCGCCTTCGGTGGTGATGATGGCAGTGTAGCGTCCCTTCAGCACAATATTTATGTTGAACCTCATGGCCTGTATGCGGGCATGGTCTACCTGTATCATGGTGTTTGTATTTTCACCAAACAGCCGCGCGAATTCTTTGGGGTGGGGTGTGAGTATGGAGCCCTTGGGCAGCTTCGCCAGCAGTTCGGGCTGGCGGGCAATGAGGTTGAGGGCATCTGCATCAACTACCACGGGTGTTTTGCAGGCATCAATAAATTCGGCAAGGGCGGTGGCACTCAGCGGGTCGGTGCCCATACCGGGGCCAATGCCTATCGCTGTCATCTTTTCCCAATCGTCTATTTTTTCGAGTACGCCTTCTCCGCTTGTGCGGCACATGGCCTCCGGTACGGCGGTTTGCAGCGCAGTGTAGCCACAGGTGGGTATGAGTGAAGTGACAAGACCGGCTCCCGCACGCAGTGCGGCACGAGAGCAGAGTATCATAGCACCTATTTTTCCGTAGCTGCCACCGGCCAGCAATACGCTGCCATAAGTGCCCTTGTGAGAGAACGGAGAGCGGCTGCGGTATATGGCTGCGGCATCTTCGGGGTCTATGGTTTTGTATTGTGTGTGTGTGGCGTTGATGAATGTTTTATCGAGGCCGATATCGAGCAGGTGTACCTGGCCTGCATACACGCCTGATTCGGGATGAAGGAAGGTGCGCTTATAGAACTGGAAGCTTAGTGTATGCGCGGCTTGCAGTACCACAGCATCTTTATCGGGGATGGTATCAGCGGGGAGGCCGCTGGGCATATCGATGGATATTTTCTCGTTGGGCAGATGGTTTATCTGCTTGATGAAAGCGGCCACCCAGCCTTGCGTAGGGCGGTTGAGGCCGGTGCCCAGTATGGCATCGATGATGATGATGTGGGGCGGAATATCTGTGATGAAAGTATCGGGCTGAACAACGCTGACCAGTTCTTTATCGAGCGCCTGAAGCTGCTGGAAATTGGTGAGGCAATCGGGGAAAAGCTCTTTGCTGAAGTTGAGCAGGAATGCTTTTACGCCATAGCCGCGCTGGTGCAGCAGGCGTGTGATGGCGAGGCCGTCGCCGCCGTTGTTGCCGGTGCCGCAGAGCACTACAAAAAGTGAATCCTTGGGGTATTGGTCGCGTATCCATCCGGCGCACTTCATAGCGGCGCGTTCCATAAGCTCGGCAGGGCGTATGTTTGATGCCTTGATGGTATAGGCATCGCAGGCACGTATCTGGGGCGCGGTGAATATTTTCATTATACTAAAGTACGTTTTTGTTGTTTTGTTGCCCACTTTGTTCAAAAAAACACGTAAAATTCATAATTAATTGTTCTTTAGTCGGTTGTGCTGTTTTTCCTGCTCATTTCCTGCTCAAATGTTGCGCACTCTTATATTTTGAAGGCGCTTTTTTATTGGTTGTTAAATGGTTGTTTTTTTATTATGCTTTTGCATACTTTTTTGCACATTTTTTTTGGGTTGATGTTTTAAAGTGTAATCCACTAATATACACGCTGCAACAAAATGATTTTTGCGCACTATTTGCGCACTTTTTTTCACGAATGCCCAGCACAGCACATGGCTCACAAAACAGTCTGTCAAAGAACTTTAATCCCTGAATTTTTAGGGTTTGAAATAAAGTTCGGAAATGTGGTAGTGGCTGCAAAATATAAAAAGCATGGCAGTACAGTAACTGTACCGTGATGGTATTTTGACTTGTTAAAAGCCGCTATGGAAGCAGGTTTTAGAAATAAAAGTTTATTTTCTTTATACATTCTTTGTCTTGGTTAGCATGGGATTGCAGCAATGCCAGAGATACCATCATATTATATGGGATTGAACTGCAGATTCTGAAATGAAGGTGCAGCTTTTCAAATACTGTTCGCAGAACGGGATATTATTGGCAGTTCCAGATTCAAATCCGGAACAACGGGGCTAATGCTAAAGGGGGAATACGGCAGTACCTTGATGGGGATTGTTTGCAAATCATCAGCAGTCATGGTTCGGCGCGGCTCACCATGACAACTATACTATTGAGCTAAACATTTCTTTGCATTTTAAACTCACCCCAAATTTACCACAATCACCGCCAGCACTATTACACCTGCCGCAATAAGGGCGGTGGTGAGTGCCTGCTTGCGGAGGGGGGCTTTGACGGCTATGCCGGGGTAGTATGCGTAGCCTATGGCTATGCCACTGAGCAGGCCGCCGATGTGGGCTGCATTGTCTGTATTGCCCTGCAGGCCATAGAGGAGGTTGAGGACTATGAAGAAGAGCAGGCTGCGGAGCATGGTCTTGCGCAGGGTGCGACTGATATGGCTGGTGGTGAGCATGGAGAGGAAAACGCCAAACATACCAAATATAGCCCCCGACGCGCCCACGCCCACACTACCGGTATGTATGGTGATGCTGAGCAGCCCGGCGCAAACACCGGTGAGCAGGTAGGCCGCAGCAAAGCGGAAACGGCCAAGCAGCGGCTCGAGGTGCATGCCGATATAGAGCAGCGCGAAGGTGTTCATGAAGAGGTGCATGAACCCGCCATGCAGAAATATATAGGTAACCAGCCGCCACCACTCTCCACCGGCCACTGCCGGCCTGAAATTGCCACCCCACTCAAAGAGGCTTTGTGCCGTGGGGTTGATGGGCGATAAGCCTGCCAGCACCATAAGGAGGAAAACAAGCACATTGGCATACACAATAATGGGTGTAACGAGGTAACTCTTTGAGATGAGGAGCGCGCCATATTTCTCGCGACGGGAGGGGTGGAGGTTGCGGTGGGCTTTTTCCTGCGAGGCAATCACCTGCGCTACTACCTGTTTATAGAGGTTGATGTTTTGGGTGAGCTGCGTTTCGTCGGCATGGCCGGGGTTGGTGAGCAGGGTAGCGGTCTTTGGGTTAATGGTTATGGTTATCGTATCGAAGGTAGCAGGGTAGTCGTAGCCGGGTGTGATACAGGTGATGGAATTGCCAGTAATGGCTGTTATGGGCCACTGCAGGTGATTGAGGGTCATTTGCGCCGCCACCATGTATTGCGCTGCCGTGGCACCGTGCATCGTCAGCTCTTCGGTATATCCCCGTTCCGTAATCACTTGCATACTGGTTGTAAAGGTAGGGGGGGCGGGGACTACGGCAGTATCAGATATTATGAAGCGGGAATTAATAAAGGTGATAGCGCAGGGTTGGTGGTTCGGCAGGCTCACCAGGACATTTGGAATTGGGGATTTTTTGGGGGATTTTAACGAATGGGATTACAAGACACAAAAAATAGTATGCGCGTGATGTTGCTGTGGCGCAGCTTTTGTCAGATTAAAGAAATAAAATTTCACAAAATTATAAGATTTTGCAGGGTATCTGTAATTCCTATCTTTGCCGCACTTTAAAAAAAGGTCAATACCTTTATAAAATTCCCATTGGGTTGTTAAAAAATATTTTTTATATGCAAAAAAGCAACGGCCTGTTGGCCGCTTTCCTATTGTTGTTTTCATTTTCTGCACTGGCGCAGAACACCAACGGCACTATCAAGGGTTTCGTATATGATAAGAAAACGGGCGAGCCGCTTATCTACACCAATGTGATGGTGGTAAACGCCAAAACCGGTGTGCAGACCGATGTGAACGGTTACTTCTCTATATCGCTGCCGGCAGGCAGCTACGACCTGCTGACAACAGGCCTGGGGTATGACACCAGCCTGATAAGCGTGAACCTACTGCCCAATGCGGTAGTTTCCAAAAAAATATTGCTGGGACAGAATTCGGTGAGCCTGAAGGAAGTGAACGTATCGGGCAGGAAAACAGATAAGATAACCCGTATAAATACCGGCGTAACCAACATTACGCCGCGCGAAATGAAGTTGCTGCCAAGCGCGGGTGGCGAGCCCGACCTGGCGCAGTACCTGCAGGTGATACCCGGAGTGGTATTTACCGGCGACCAGGGCGGCCAGTTGTATATACGCGGCGGATCGCCGGCGCAAACCGGTATTTACCTCGATGGCGTTACCATCTACAGCCCATTCCACTCCATAGGGCTTTATTCGGTGTTTGAAACGGAAGCTATCAGGAATGTGGATGTATATACGGCGGGCTTCAGCGCGCAATATGGCAACCGCACTTCGGCCATAGTGGACATACATACCAAGGATGGCAACAAAAATGAGATGGGGGGCATGGTATCTGTGTCGCCTATAATGGGGCGATTGATGCTGGAAGGACCGCTGGTGAAATCGAAGAAAAACAATGGCGCGGGCATCACCTACCT
The DNA here is from genome assembly GCA_964493865.1 of uncultured Flavipsychrobacter sp. Classification (GTDB taxonomy): domain Bacteria; phylum Bacteroidota; class Bacteroidia; order Chitinophagales; family Chitinophagaceae; genus Nemorincola. The sequence continues at coordinate 152,509 of CAZBPS010000009.1, read as the reverse complement.
GTTGACCGGTAAGCACAGTATCCTTGACCAAACTTCAAAGACTATGTATAGCGGCATTCTGGGTGACCAGTTCCAGGATGGCCTCCCTTATAAATTCACAGATGTATATGGTAAGGTTACCTTCAGCGGCGACAATGGCAGTAAGCTGAACATTTTCGGTTTCAATTTTAATGATGAGGCGAAGCTGGACCAATCGAGCGTGGTGCAGGACACCGTGCGCCTGAATGTTGGGTCGTATAAGTGGAAAGCCACCGGAGCAGGAGGTACGTTTGTGGTATCGCCCGGCAGCTCATCGGCGCTTATAGATGGTAAGTTCGCGTATTCTAATTACAATATATCGCTAAACCAAAAGGTGGGCCTGCCAACGGACACGGTGCCGCGCACCAGCCAGATAAACGGCTTTGAGGCAGCTATCAACTTCACTTATTTTCTGCCCGATTACAGCCAATTGAAGTATGGGGTAGAAGTGTTTGGCCTGCATACAGCGCTTAACTATTATAACTCCGCGGGTGTAACGTCCACATTAGACCGCCAGGGCACAATGGCTGCTTTTAACCTGCTGTACAGGCATAACTTCGGTAGCAGGTTCATCTTCGAGCCGAGCGTACGCCTCCAGTATTATTCAGAGCTGAGCAAATTATCCCCGGAGCCAAGGCTGGGCATGAAGTACAACGTATCAGACGCGGTGCGCCTGAAGGCGGCGGGCGGTATCTACAGCCAGAACATTATCAGCACGAAATCGGACCAGGACATCGTGAACCTGTTCTCGGCGTTCCTGCTAAGCCCTGACGAGACGATAAAGGACACCAAAGGAAACGAAGTGAAATCGAACCTGCAGACAGCCTACCATGGCGTGGCAGGCATAGAAGTAGATGTAAATAATATAGAGTTCAACCTGGAGCCCTGGGTGAAATACTTCAACCAGGTACATGAACTTAACAGGAATAAAAGGATAACACAAGACCCTAATTTTGTGGCTGCCCACGGTAGGGCCCAGGGCGTAGACCTTTCGGCAAAATATGTGAACCAGCGCATATATCTATGGGCGGCTATGGGCTACCAGAAGGTGACTTACACAGGCATAGACGCAAAAGGAAAGGTGCAGGATTACCCAACACCATTCGATACCCGCTTCAATGCCAACGCACTTGCTTCATATACATTGGGCAAAAAGAAAAACTGGGATGTTTCGGCACGGTACAATATTCGTTCGCCATTTCCGTTTACACAGACACAGGGTTTCTACGAAAACGTAAACCCTGCGTCATTGGGGCTGCAAACAAATGTGAACCAGACCAATGGAAATCTTGGCCTGATTTATGCTGATGAAATAAACGGGGGGCGCCTGTCGTGGTATCACCGCCTTGATTTATCAGTGAAGAGGAAATTTGTATTGAGCAATAAATCAAGCTTAGACGCGACATTCTCAGTAGTGAATGTATATAACAGAAACAATATTTTTTACGTAAACCGCATCACCAATAAACTGATATACCAGCTACCGTTATTCCCTAGTTTGAACGTGACATGGAATTTTTAATGAATAGCGATCAATGATGCTAAAAAAACAGACAATGCCCGTTTTGCGGGAAATTTTTACAGCATTCATTATATTATCAGGTGTGGCAAGCTATGCGCAGGTATTAAGCCCTGACTTGCCCGAGAACAGGAAAATCCAACTGCTTGAAGAGCAGTACAAGCATGGCCATTATTCATTGGCGGCGCAGTCGGCACGCGAGTATGTGGCGGCAAGCAATCATAAAGTCTATTCGGAAAATGCCGGCGACCTTGATAAGGCAAGGTATTACCACTCTCTCTCCGTACTGAAGGCCAACCTGCCCGGCGGAAAGGATTCAGCATTATCAGCTATGGAAGCTACAGCTAATCCCGCCTATAAGCAGCGCATGGGTTTTGCGCTGGCGCAGTATTATTTCCAGCAAGGGGAAAACACAAAAGCAATACCGCTGTACGAGTCCTCGGGCAATGGCGGTAACCTTGATGATAAGGAAATGGCAGACGGGAAGTTTGAGCTGGCCTATTGTTATTTTGGTGAGAAACAATTCAATAAAGCCGAAGTGTTGTTTGCAGCCATTAAGGAGCAAAAGGATGGCAAGTATTACCTGGCCGCAAATTATTACTACGGGCTTATAGAGTACAACAAGAATAAGTATAAAGAGGCACTGGTAAGTTTTGACCGGGTAAAGGACGCTGCTGAGTATAAGAGCTATGTACCGTATTATATAGCCGAGATATTCTATTTCATGGGCAGCAGGGACAAGGCGCTGGCGCTGGCAGTGAGCCTGGTGAAAGGCAGAGAAAAATCGTTCTACCACAAAGAGTTGCACCTGCTTGCCGCGCAATGCCTGTTTGAAGCGCAGAAATACAAAGAAGCGCAACCCTACTTCAAGTATTATTACGATAACGCCGATAAGATCAGAAAGCAGGACCTGTATGAGATGGCCTACTGCGATTACAAAGTGGAAGAGTGGGTGAGCGCCATTGAAAAATTCAAGTTGCTGAACGGGGCATCTGATTCGCTGGGGCAAACGGCCATGTACCTGCTGGGCGATTGCTATATGCGGACGAATGATAAGGAAAGCGCACGCAATGCCTTCGGTTTATGTGCGGATATGACCTACAATAAAGGCCAGCAGGAAGCCGCTATGATATTGTACGCCCGCATCAGCTACGAGACCGGCTACAACGATGATGCACTGCGGCAGTTAAATACATTGATAAAGTCTTTCCCTTCAAGTCAGTATAAGGACGAAGCAAATACGTTGTTGTCAGGATTGCTGGTGAAGACAAATAACTATGATGAAGCATTGCGGCACCTGCAGGAAGTGAGCCGTAAGGAGGATGATTACTGGCAGGTGTACCAGAAAGCAAATTTTGGCTATGCCGTAGAGGAATTCAGGAAAGGGGATAAGGAGAGCGCGCTTAAGTATTTCTCACAGTCGCTGGAGCATCCTGTAAATGCAGAATATACCAACGCGGCTTATTTCTGGAAAGGAGAGATAGCTTATCATCAGCGCCGCTATAACGAAGCCATTTCTTTTTCCGAAGAATTTATCAATAAGATGGGCAGGAAAAAAAGCGTGTCGCACATAAGTCCGCTGGCCACTGTGCAACATGCTTATCTTAACATGGGTTACGCAGCTATGGAGCTGCAAAACTTCCATGCAGCGCAGGAGTATTTTGGTAAAGCGCAGGAGCAAAGCAGCGATGCTTATTCTGGCAAGGTGGCATTGGTGCGGGAGGCGGACGCGGTGTTCATGCAGAAAAATTACGCAAAGGCCATTGGTCTTTACGAAAAGATAATAGCTGAGGATGATGCCGATGCGGATTATGCCCGCTACCAGAAGAGTATATTGCTGGGATTGCTCGGGAAACAGAGTGAGAAGATCGCTTTGCTGCAATCGCTGGTGAGCAAGCGACCGCCATCGGCCTATGCCAATTTTGCCCGCTATGAAATCGCGCTTGCTTTCCTGGAGGCGGATAAATATCCGCAGGCATTGACATACCTGAGGGCTTTGACCGATTCTATCAGAGATAAGAGCTTTGCGCCTAAGGCGTGGATGAAGCGTGGGTTCATTTATCAGCAAACGGACGATGTGCCGCAGGCTATAGAAGCTTATAAGCAGGTGGTAGTCAATTACCCGGCATCAGAAGACCGTCTGCCCGCGTTGGAAGCATTGAAGAGCCTATATATACAAAGCAACCAGCCGGGAGCTTATGCCAAATTGCTCAAAGACAACAATTTGCCATCTGCGGAAAGCAGCTCGATAGACTCAACTTATTATGCCGCCGCTGAAACACAATACGCAAATGGCAAAGTGGAGAGCGCGCGTGATGCGTTTAGCAGTTATCTGAAGACATACCCCAACGGGATATTTGCCGTTAAAGCATACTACTATCGTGCCGAATGCTATTTTCAGTTGAAGAACTTCAAGGATGCCAAGGCGGATTATAAAGAAATACTTGACGGACCATGGAATGAGTTTTCAGAGAACAGCGCGCGGCGGTCTGCTATTATAGCCTACGACGAGAAGGATTTTGCAACAGCCTTCGATCACTACAGGCAATTGGGAGAGAACACTACGGATAACCAAATGAAGGAACTCGCCTTTAACGGCATGGTGAAGAGCGGTTTTTATGCGGCTAAGTATAAAGAGGTGGCGCTGTATGCTGACTCGCTTGTGGCCATGCAGGGCGTATCGGCAGAGACTGCGAATGACGCGTTGTATTTTAAAGCAAGGTCGATACAGCGTTTTGACAGCGTGAGTGATGAGGCGATAGATATTTATAAGCAACTGAGCGGCAATAAAAATGGGGATATAGCCGCTGAGTCTCGGTACCATATAGCTGAGATACTTTACATACAGGGCAAGCTAAAGGATGCAGAAGAAGCTGCCAACAGATCGATAAAAGCGTCTTCGGGCTATGACTACTGGATAGCCCGGTCGTACCTGCTGCTTACTGATATATTAGTGAAGCAAAAAGATTACTTTAACGCTAAGGCCCTGCTGCAAAGCATGGTGAAGCATACGAAGATAACAGAGGTGAAACAGGAGGCAACAAGGAAACTGGAAGAAGTGAAGAAATTAGAAAAGAAACAAAGCAAACTGTCAGAGGAATAAAATCCGCATTATGGGCGTAAGGCTAATTTTTATATTCATATTGCTTTCGGCGTTCCATGCTGCTGTGGCGCAGCGTACCACGCCTGTGAGGGATACTGTAATGAAAGGCTCTACGATAGAGGTGATACAGTCTTACAAGCCGCAGATAAAACAGGCCCCAAAGCCTGAGTGGATACCGCAATTGCCGCCTACGGATACTACGCACCCGGCCTTCAGCTACGATGTGCCACAGCAGACACTCTACTACACTTACAGCTCCACATCGCTGAAACCACTGGCACTGGGCCGGGAAAAGCCAAAACTACCATTTCCCAATTATGTGAAATTAGGTGGCGGTAATTTGTCCACGCTGTACCTTGATGCGGGCATAGGGGGCATAAGTGGCAAGGCATTTGAATCAAATATCCACCTCCACCATATTTCGCAGAAAGGGGATATTGAACATCAGCAAACATCATTGAGCGGACTGGAGGCCGAAGGGACGATACATGGAGTCAAGACCGACTGGCAGGTGTCGCTTTCCGGCGCCAGGAACCAGTATAATTATTATGGCTATAACCATTTGTTATACAATTTTACAAATGATAGCGTGCAGCAGGCTTATACCAGTGTAAAAGCCGGGATAGCAGTAAAGAATGGCGCTAATAACCAGTCGAAGCTTACCTATAATCCTGGTATATACGGAGGCGTGTATAGTGCGGCTTTCAGTACTTCAGAAACAAGTGCCGGGCTCAGCCTGCCGTTCGAATACAAATTTGATAACACGGTGCAGGCTATTGCCACTATCAAAGCTGACTACGCACACCTGAAGACATTAGATACCGGGAAAGACAACACACTCGCTGCTATAGTACCCGGCATCCGCATTAACATAGGCAATTTCACCGGCACAGCACTTGTGGGTTTTGCCGTGGGTATCAACAACGGACAATACATACTGCCAGACATTAAATTCTCTTACAGGCTGCCGCGTAGTCAGGCCACTTTTATAGCCGGTATGCAATATTCCGTTCGCCGGAACACTTACGAGGAACTGACAACCGAGAACCCCTACATCGCTAATTCATATACGTTACTGCAGACCCGGCGTGATGAATATTATGCCGGTATGCAGGGCAAGGCTGGGGCGCACTTCTCTTTCTCTGGCAGGGTCAGTTTCTGGAACTTCAAAGGATTACCTACTTACCTGAATAATTTTGGCGATAATAAGCAGTTTGGTATTGTGTATGATACAGTTGATGCGATCGCCTTCCAGTTATCGGCACGGTATGTGCAGGGCAATAAATGGTCGGCGGGCATAAGCGGCCAACTTTACAACTTCACCAATGGCAAGCAGCCATATGTATGGCATGAGCCTGCCCTGCGTATAAAAGGGGACTTTAACGCAACCCTGTTCTCAAAGCTGAATGTAGGCGTGTATATCTCTGTGCTTGACGGCATCTATGCTAAGGACATCAGCAATAACGCAGTTGCTCTGGACCCAGTACTGGATATGGGCGGCAATGCCGAATACCAGATTGTGAAAAGGCTGTCGGCATTCGTTCAGTTGAGTAATATTCTTAATAATAATTATCGGCGGTGGTATGGCTACGATGCATATGGTATAAATATTTATGGAGGCCTTAGATTGAAATTTTAAATAAAGGAAGTAATTTGAGGCATTATTTCAGAAATGGACATTGCAAGGTACATAGGGCTATACTTATTAAAGAATCACTTTTGTTACGTTCACGGGCTGGGCAATATGGAGCTGGTAAAGCGGCCCGCATCCTACGACGGCAAAGCATTACAGGCGCCGAGGTATGAGGTGATTGTTACACCGGGCGGATCGATAGACGATAATCTCGCCAACTTTATTGCTTCCAACGAGCAGATAAGCATATCAAAAGCCGCCAACGGTCTGCGTGATTTCAGTGTGCAAACAAGGAAACTGCTATCGGAAGGCGCGGAAATGGTGATACCTAATATAGGCCATTTCATTGAGAAGAACGGTAAGGTACATTTCGTTACCAATGAGCAATTCCATTTCACGCCCGCCGGTATCCCCACCATAAAAAACAGTAAGCAACTGGACGAGCAAAACTCCAGACTGGCACATAAGCCGGCTTATCCGCCCCCCACCAAGGCCGATTCGGTAAACTGGAGCATGGTGATATTGGTTATAGTGCTTATTATTATAGTGGGTGGCGCCATTTATGGTGTCTACTATTACACCAGCCAGAATACGGGTACTACAGAAGCCCCTGTGGTTAAAGATACCGTTATCCGCGCACCCATACCTTTAGACATACCGGATTCTGCCGCAATTATACAGGATACGGCCACTTCATTCCCCGATTCTGTTACTCAGGATGATTCCATGTTGGTCAATACCTACCGAATGATTATCGGCAACTATCCGACAAGGGACCGGGTGGAACGCCGGCTTGCCAGCCTGCGGAAGGGTGGTAATGTGGTGGATATGGTGCAAAGGGACTCAACCAGTTTCCTGGTGCTGTCAACTGTCAGCTGCCGCGCTGCTGATACCATGCATGTAATGGATTCCATGTCGCGCATGTTTGGGTTCAACGGGGTGATGATATACAGATAGTATGGTTACACTCCGGTTATTCATGGCACATTCGGTTTTCACCAGTACATTTGTGCAGTACAAAATGCCTTCATGCAGGGAGTAGTCTATAAATCAACCGGTAGCTGGTATTCCGTCAGGGATGCCGAAGGAAATTTTTGGGATGCCAGGATAAAAGGTAAGCTGAAAACGGATACGGATATATCTTCTACCAATCCTATTGCCGTAGGCGATGTTGTATTGTATGATGCGGAGGACGCGGCAATAAGAACGGGCATCATTACCGGAGTGGCTCAGCGGAATAATTACATCGTGCGTGTTTCGCCCCATAATGTCAATCAGAAGCACATCATTGCTGCAAATATTGATCTTGCCTTGCTGGTGGCATCCGTGGCAGACCCACGCACCTCCACCGGCTTTATCGACAGGTTCCTCATTACGGCCGAGCTGTACCATATACCGGCTATACTGGTGGTGAATAAGACAGACCTGCTGAAAGCAAAGCATGAGCACGTATTGGACAGGTGGAAAGAGATATACACCAATGCCGGTTACGAGGTATTCGCTGTAGTGGCAAACGACCGGGATACACTTCAGGAATTGCATGTGCGGCTGAAAGACAAGACAACGCTTTTCAGCGGGCACTCCGGGGTGGGGAAGAGTACGCTCATCAACCAATTCATACCCGGTATTGATATTAAAACAAAGGAAGTGTCAGGGTGGAGCGGCAAGGGGCAGCACACAACCACATTCGCAGAAATGTTTGACCTGCCCGGCGGTGGGCGGATAATAGATACGCCCGGTGTGAAGGAATTCGGGCTGATAGACGTGGAAAAAGAGGAGTTATCGCATTACTTCCCGGAAATGAGGGCTATTCTTAACGAGTGTAAATTCAACAACTGCCTGCATATAAACGAGCCGGGCTGCGCAGTGAAACAGGCCGTGGCAGATAAAAAACTGCCTGAAGAGCGATATGTGAGCTATGCGGCTATTTTAGAAAGCATAGAAAAGAAGTGGTAGGCGGTTTGGTTAAGAGGTTAAAGGGTTAAAAGGTTAAGAGGTTAAAGGGTTAAAAGGTTGATTGGTTAAAAGGTTTACGGGTTAATGGGTTATTGGGGTGGTTTTTATTAATAGGGTGCAAAATCATGGGGTATGATTATTTATAACGTAACAATCAAAGTAGAGAATGAAGTAGCGGCAGCATGGGTGCAATGGATGAAAGCAGAACACATGGCCGACCTGCTGAACACCGGGCTGTTCACGGATTGCAGGCTTTGCCACCTGCTGGACCAGGATGAGACCGACGGACAAACCTATGCCGCCCAATACTTTTGCATGAGCATTAACGAGTACGATAGATACATTGCCGAGTATGCGGAGAAGATGCGCGAGCAGGGCAATAGCAGGTTTGGTGGAAAATTCGTTGCTTTCCGCACGGTAATGGAAATTATCTGAACGCCGCGATATTACAGGGTTTTTAGCCTGCCGCCTATATAGCAAATATCTTGCCAATCTCCTAATACCCGCACAGGTAGCCGCTTTCAGAGGGGTGATATTTTTCTTTTTTTTTGCTGAAATGTTAATAACATGTGGAAACCTGCTTCAGGCAAGGGTTTTAAGGAAAAAAATAATTTTTCTGAGTATTTGGAAGTGTGCTAAAGGTGAGTATATTTGTTCTATCCTCAATAATATCTTTAACAGTAAAAAACAAAAAGCATGAACAAAGCAGAATTGATTGACAAAATCGCAAAAGATGCGGGCGTAACCAAAGTACAGGCTAACGACGCATTGGATTCATTTACAAATGCCGTTGTTGCGACCCTGAAAAAAGGCGATCGTGTTACACTGGTAGGCTTTGGTACATTCTCAGTTTCTGAGCGTGCTGCACGCAATGGCCGCAACCCACAAACAGGCGCGGTTATCAAAATCAAAGCGCGCAAAGTGCCTAAGTTTAAGGCAGGTAAAGAGTTTGCAACAAAAATCTCTGGCAAGAAGTAATCTTTCCGCAAAAGAAACAGGAGCAAGGGGCGAAAGTTCCTTGCTTTTTTTTATTTTTACATCCTAAACAAATAAAAACTATGGGAAGAGGTGACAAACGCACTAAGCGTGGAAAGATTTCGTCAGGTAGCTTTGGTAAATCACGTCTGGCACGTGCTACAAAAAAAGCAACTCCAAAAACCGAAAAAAAAGCCTGATTTTCCGGGCTGATGGAATAAAGACCGTGCATTAAAGCGCACGGTCTTTTTTTCTTTTACTATTTAATCATACAATCAATAGCTGATGGCCATATTCCATACTCAGGATATTTCAGGTAAAAGTTTTCTGGTAACAGGTGGCGCGGGTTTTATTGGCTCGCATATTGTGGAATACCTGCTCTGCAACGGAGCAGGAAAGGTGCGCGTGCTGGATAACCTTTCCACGGGTTTTGCTGCCAATGCAGATATGTTCCGGTCATATCCGCAGTATGAGTTCATCAATGGCGACATACGAGATTTGGCTATCTGCCGCGAGGCATGCGCCGGTATAGACCATGTAACACACCAGGCGGCCCTCGGGTCTGTGCCGCGGTCGGTAAAAGACCCTGTTACCTCCAACGAAGTGAATGTGAGCGGGTTTGTTAATGTAATTACTGCAGCTAAAGATGCCGGTGTGAAAACGTTTGTGTATGCGTCTTCTTCATCAGTTTATGGCGATGAACCTAACCTGCCTAAACGGGAGGGGCTTACGGGGAACCTGTTGTCGCCATACGCAGTCACTAAGATGACAAATGAACTGTATGCTTCCGTTTTTCATAAGCTGTATGGGATGAAGGTCGTCGGACTGAGATACTTCAATGTGTTTGGCCCCCGGCAGGACCCCGATGGCCCCTATGCTGCGGTGATACCCTTGTTCATAAAAGGGATAATGAACGGAACGCCCGTTTACATCAATGGCGATGGGGAGCAGACACGGGATTTCACTTATGTTGAAAATGCCGTGCAGGCAAATGTCAGGGGGATGCTTGCAGAGAATGAAGAAGTTTTCGGCCAGGCGTATAATGTAGCCGTAGGCGATAATTTTTCTGTTAATTTTCTTTATCAGAAGATAGGTGACCTGTTAGGCAAAGATCATCCTCCTGTGTACAGGGAAGCCAGATCGGGCGACATCAGAAATTCCCTTGCCGATATTTCAAAAGCGCAGCAGTTGCTGGGCTATCAGCCCACGTTTGTATTCTTAGAAGGGTTGAAAAAAACTGTTGAATATTTCTGTGGTAAGTAACAGCCCTGTCATCAATTACTTTTTTGCAAAAAGGTATTATCTTTATTAGCGGTGCAGCGTTGCACCGCAAAAAGGACTCCTATGCGCCATACCCCGAAGCCCATTAGTGTGCTTATTGTAGACGATGAGGAGGAGGCATGTACCAATCTGAAAAATATTCTGAATGAGTATATCGATGAACAAGTGCATGTTGCAGGTACTGCACATAATACGATTGAAGCGGAAAAACTCATAGATAAGTTTTCTCCCGATGCTGTGTTTCTGGATATTGAAATGCCTAAAGAGAACGCTTTTGCTTTTTTGGAACGCATATCCCCTGTGAATTTTGAAGTCGTGTTTGTGACAGCCTACGATGAATATGCCATCCGGGCATTCAAGACGAATGCCGTTGATTATATTCTAAAGCCCATCAGCATACCTGAACTCAAAGAGGCCATGAAGAAGTTGAAAGAGAAAATCATGATCAGGAACGTATTCAGGGGCGTAGACTACAAAGATCTGTCGCATCAGGTCGCTGGCAGGATGAAAGGACAGAAAATTATTTTGAAGGACAATAATGTAGTCGAAGTAGTAGATTTTAAAGATATTCTGTTTGTTGAGGCACAAGGAAGCTATTTCAAGGTTGTATTTTTTAAAGACAATGTAGTTAAAGAGATCGTGATGTGCGGTACGCTCACCGAATACGAGGAATTGCTTTCTCCTGAGTTGTTTTTTCGTGTTCATAAGTCATACATCATTAATTGCCTCCACGTAAAAAACATAATAAAGGATGAGCACAGCCGGGTGGTTATTAATGATGATTTTACATTGCCGGTAAGCCGCAGGCGCTATGCCTCACTGATTGAATATTTAAAGAACAACCACAACTATAATGAATAGGGCTTTTCCCCTTTTGTTTGCGGTTATATGCTTGTTTCTTGCCGACACACAGGCAAAAGGGCAGGATTACCCCATGCTGCATTATACAGTAGAGGAGGGGCTGCCAAGCAATGTAGTTTATTGTGTTTACTGGGATTCAAAAGGGTATATATGGATATGCTCAGACAAGGGGGTAGCGAGATGCAATGGCTTGAAGTTCGAAACATTTTCTACCTTCAACGGGCTGCCTGACAATGAGATTTTTTTTGTGCAGGAAGATTACTATGGGCGTATATGGCTGGGTACGTTCAATGGTGAACTGTGTTTTTATGAAAATGGAATATTCCACACTGCCGCAAATACGCCATGCCTTAAACTCTCCTTTAAAGAACCCCACATAAGGCATGTATCAAATGAGGCAGACAGTAGCGTTATTATTTGCTATAACGACCCGAAAAAAGTAGCCGTAATTAAGAATGGAAGGCAAAAGGCGTTTGATTTTAGCCAGATGAAAGACAAGAATATTGTCGCGTCCATATGTTTTGTGAGAAAAATATCGGAGAATAAATACAGTCTCATCTGTAACGACAGGATTGTGTTCGTAGATTCTTTATACAATGTGCTGGGGATGGAACGTATAGATACGAGGCTGATTAATAACGGGCTTTTTACATCGTGCCAGGATCAAGACTATCTGTTTAATGATAGCTGTTTCTTTACTATGGATATGCGCCATGTGACTACTGTTAAAAATAAATTCCTTCAGCATTTATTTCTTCACGAATTGTATGTAGACGGTCCGAATGTATTTTATGCAACCACTAAAGGCTTGTACATGAATGATAGCCTGCATGTAATAAAAGGACAGAATGTGTCAGGTATTACGCAGGACGGGCAGGGGAATTATTGGGTGAGTACTTTAGGCTCCGGTGTTTTTGTCCTTAAAAAAAACTATCTGAATTCAAAGTATTATAAGGGTGTATGTGAAAGGGTTGCCAGGGATATTCAAATCCGGGGCGAACATCTGTTTCTGGCGACCACTGATAATAAGCTTTATGATATAAAAGGAAATAAAGCAAATCGCCTTTTTAGCTATGAAGACTATAAGGGTAGGAATCCTGATTTTTCCGTCGATTTTAGTTTTCTTATCAATCATGATTATAAATACTTCAACATCTGCGATTCGCACCTGGTTGTTATTGATGACCTGTTACATTCACCAAAAAAAGTTGTTATTAAGAAGTTTCAAAATGGCGTAAAGGAATTGCTCCTTTCCGGAGATCAGGTCTATTTTAGGTTGCCTGTTTACATGATGAAAGGTTCTGTAAAAGACATTTTTTATGACGATGCCAAATTGCATTGTATAAACAATTGTCTGGATCGTGACCGGATATTCTGCATGGCTAAAGCTCTGGATAATAGTGTGTGGTATTCTACCGTAAAGGGCGTTTTTAAAATTGATAATGCCGGGTATAGCGGTTCACGTCAATTGCAGTTCAGGGGGATTACATACAAATCTTTTGTTTTTTTTGGTAGCTATCTGGTTGGGTATACTCACAGTAACAGATTGCTGATTTGCAGCAATGTCAACTCCGCCAAGATTGAAGTGGACAGTATAGCTTCCGGCAATTGTATATGGGACAAGTTCTATCCCATCGATCCGTGCCATATGCTGATTAGTACCAATAACCAGTACAGGCTGCTTACCATCAACGAAGAGGGCGGTGCCGGGCGGTTTTCTGTTTCCGTAGTAGAGGACCCGTTTCTGCCACTGCGCGCCGAGGCCATATGTACAGACAGCAATTCCTGTTTTTTCTTCAAAAACGGGTCTTTGACCGTCATCGCTCACAAGGATATTTTACAAAGGCCGCGGCCCCCTGCTATATTTTTTACTCTTCTTAAAACAGGCGATAAAGCATATCCGGTTTCAGGCACTATAGAACTTCCTTTCAAAGAGTCGGCAGCTATATCTGTTTCATTCTCATCATTGTCTTTTGGGAGCAGAGATATAATCTGTCAGTATTCAATTGCGAAAGACGGTACCGATAGCTGGAGGGATGTGAAGGGAAATGAGATAAACCTTTTGAACCCCGGACCCGGCGATTACGTTATAAAGCTGAGGGCAAAGACTTTATCAAGCGCATATTGCACACCTGTGGTATTTACTTTGCATATACTCAGTCCTTTCTGGTATTCGTGGTGGTTTATTACCTTGACTTGTCTTTCGCTTGGCGCAATTATTGGCTTTACGGTCAGGTATCGCCTGCTTCACCTGTTGCAAAAGAAAGAAAAGGAGCATGAAACTGAAGTGAAGTTTATGAAGTCTGAGTACAAGGCATTGAACGCGTTGATGAACCCGCATTTTATTTTCAATACGCTCAATAATGTTCAGGGCTTGGTAAACCGCAATGATAAACTTGCTGCCAATGAATACATCAGGATATTTGCAGACCTTATCAGGCAGAACATGCACAACGTGTCAAAAGAGATGATCTCATTGCAACAGGAGATCGACCTTGTAAACAACTACCTTTTGCTGGAAAAGCTTCGTTTTAAAGACCATCTGAATTATAGCATCAATGTGGAAGAGGCGCTAGATCTTTCAGAAATTATGGTGCCCCCTTTACTGATACAGCCTCTTGTTGAGAATTCAATAAAGCATGGCATATTGCAACTTGAGTCAGGCAAAGGGCAGGTTATTATCAATATCTACGAAAGGAATGACATTTTGTCCATCGAAGTAAGAGACAATGGTGTCGGCATCCAGGCTGCCACGGAAGGTAAAAATGCCTTGCACCAATCTTATGGCCTTGATAACATCCGCAAGCGCATAGCCCAGTTAAGTGTTATCCTCAAAAAGGAAATATTGTTAGACATTAGTGAACAGAAGGAAAGCGACAGCACGCGGTGGACGATTGTAAAGATACGTATGCCATTGACCCCGGGCAGTTAAGGATTAGGGGTTTGCCGCACCATTTCCCATAAGACCACACCAACGCTCACTGCAATATTCAGCGAATGTTTGGCGCCCCATTGGGGTATTTCTATGCAGCCGTCAGCCATCTTCAGTGCCTCGTCGTTTACACCTGTTACTTCGTTGCCAAAGATCAGAGCTGTATTTTTATTGCCCCATGACAGTGTATTGAGCATGGTGCTGTTATGTGTTTGTTCCACTGCATAGATGCCATAACCCGCTTTTTTTGCTGTGTCTATCGCTTCCGTTGTTGTGGCAAAGTGCATCCATTTTACAGTTTCAGTAGCACCCAGCGCTGTTTTATGAATATCACGGTGGGGTGGTGTAGGGGTGTAGCCGCACAGATAAATAGCCTCTATGGCAAAGGCATCACATGTACGAAAAACGGAGCCTACATTATGCATGCTCCGTATTTCGTCCAGTATTACAATAATGGGATGTTTCTCTGATATTTTTATCTCTTCAGGGGCTTTGCGCCCCAGTTCGTCCATCGTCTTTTTCTGCACTGGTTATATACCGTTTACTACATATTGTTATGGCGTTCACAGCAGCCATTGCCGGCGCATTTGTGGTGGTGGCAACTGCTTTTGCTCTTGTGTTTGGTGCCCACATGTACATTCATGTTAAAGCCTACGCTCAGCATAATCAGGTGAACATCTGTACCCGAATAGATAGCCACGCCATTCTGGTCTTTGTAATCTACGTTCATAAAGTTATTTACGTAGTACTGGCCTTTTACAGTCACTTTGTTATTGAAGGAAATGCCTGCGAATACATAAGGCATAGTACGTGGTGTGCGGTCGCTGAGCCACTCGTTTATGCGGGTTTTGTTGTTGCGTTCCTTGAAATATTTTTCTTGGAAGTTGATGGCCACATCCATGCCGCCGCCAAAGAAGAAGTAGCTGCCTTTGTCGGCCATGTTGCCTATTTTCAGGCCAAGCGGTGCGCCCACGTTGTAGGTGCGGCGTTTGGTAGTAAAGCCATTGTCCTGCTCTATATAGCCTATGTTTTTTATGTCTACTCCGGTAAACAATCCTACACTCGGGCTGAAATTAAAATTAAATGTAAACCCGCCGTTAACGAAATACGTGAAGCGTGTGATGCCCATCGTATTCACATTAGGGTTGTTAGTGCCTGTGCTTGGGTTATATGCGCCATCGTGGTGTATAGTCGCAGTAGAGAAAATAGCCCCGTCAAGGCCGCCTGCCACATAGAATTTGCGGATGTTCTGGTGCCTTACAAGGTGTTTGAGGCTTGAACCTGTAGTGTTTGTTTCCTGTGCAAATGAAGTAGTTGTGAATAAGCTGGTTGCCAACAAAGTGGATAAGAATATTCTATTGCTCATGTGTGTTTTTTTGTAAAGATATAAAAATATACATTTTTTGGTCTTTTCTGCTCCTATTTAAATCGAAATACTGTAAAAATTACCGATTATACGCTTTGGCATAAGTATTGACACTTATCTTTACCTCCCTTTTCTTATTTAATCAGGGGATAACTTTGCCAGAATGTCTGAAATGAGATCAATGATAGATATGTTTATGAACCAGAACGAGCAGGAAATGGAGTTTATGCCCATTGTGCCGCTTGGGGAGGATGAAATGGATGAGCAGGAGCGTGGCTCCCTGCCGGCTGAATTGCCGGTAATTGCATTGAAGAATACCGTACTTTTTCCTAATGTGGTTTTACCTATAACCGTTGCCCGCGAAAAGTCGGTCAAAGCCATTGCCGAAGCCCAGGGTTCAAACAAATGGATTGGGGTTGTGGCGCAACGGGACAGCTCGCACGAATCTCCTAAGCCTGATGACATATACCAGGTGGGCACGCTGGCAAAGGTGGTGAAACAAATAAAAATGCCTGATGGCAACATCACCATCTTCATCATGGGGCGCATGAGGTTCCGGATAGATGAGTTTACGCAGCAGGAACCATTCTACAAAGCAAAAGTAACCTACCTCGAAGATGTGTACCCGCAAAAGGATGCCTCCTTCGACGCGCTAATTTCGTCTATAAAAGATTATTCAGAGCGTATAGCCCAGCAATCGCCCAATATGCCCAACGAGGCCAGCATTGTGCTGCGCAATATTGAGCAGCAGTCTTTCCTCATGCACTTCGTGGCATCCAATATAGCCGCCAAGCTACAGGATAAGCAGGCTATGCTGGAGGAAAACAATATTACCGCCCGTGCCGAGAAACTGCTGCAGTTGCTGCAATCGGAGCTGCAACTGGTGGAACTGAAGAACGAGATTACCAATAAGACCCGTGCCGATATAGACCGCCAGCAGCGCGAATACTTTTTGCAGCAACAGTTAAAATCAATAAGGGAGGAACTGGGCGGTGACCCCAACGAGCGCGAGATAAAAGACCTGCAGAAAAGGGCCGAAGAAATGGTTTGGACGGACGCGGCCAAAGAACTGTTCAAGAAGAATATAGAGAAGCTGGAGCGTATGCACCCAAGCACGCCCGATTACTCGGTGATATACAACCACCTCGACCTCATGCTCGACCTGCCGTGGAGCACCTTCACCGAAGACAGCTACGACCTCAAAAAGGCGCAGCAGGTGCTCGATGACGACCACTATGGCATGGAGAAGATAAAAGACCGCATACTCGAATACCTGGCCGTGCTGAAGCTGAAAGGGGATATGAAGTCGCCTATACTGTGCTTTGTAGGGCCTCCCGGTATAGGTAAAACATCATTGGGGCGTAGCATAGCCAGTGCCATACATCGCAAATATGTGCGCCTGAGCCTTGGCGGCCTGCACGATGAAAGTGAGCTGCGCGGCCACCGCAAGACCTACATAGGCGCCATGCCCGGCCGTATCATTCAATCGCTGAGAAAAATAAAATCTTCCAACCCTGTTTTTATCCTCGATGAGATTGATAAGATAGGCAAGGACTTCAGGGGCGACCCAAGTTCGGCACTGCTGGAAATACTGGACCCCGAGCAGAACAACTCTTTTTACGACAACTACCTCGAGCTGGAGTACGACCTATCCAAGGTGCTGTTCATTGCCACGGCCAACAGCCTCAGCGATATACAGCCTGCCCTGCGCGACAGGCTGGAGATTATACAGCTTTCCGGCTATTCGCCCGAGGAGAAGACAGAGATAGCCAAGCGCCACTTGGTGCCCAAGCAAAAAGAAATGCACGGGCTCATGAAAGTGCCGCTTAAATTCTCCGACAAGCTGATACTGAAAATCATACAGGAATATACAAGGGAGAGTGGGGTGCGCGAGCTCGACCGACTGCTGGCCGCCATGATGCGGTCTGTGGCAAAGCATGTGGCCATGGAAGAAAAGGTAGCCCCGCAGGTAAGCCTTGAGCAGGTGGAGCAGGCATTGGGTAAGCCGCGCTTCTCAAACGATATTTATACCAAAGGCCATCCTCCGGGCGTAGTTGTGGGCCTTGCGTGGACCTCTGTAGGCGGCGATATACTCTTCATAGAAACATCGTTATCTAAAGGCAAGGGCAACATCACCCTCACCGGCAACCTCGGCAATGTGATGAAAGAAAGCGCCACTACGGCCCTTTCTTACCTCAAGGCACATGCTGCGGAATTCAATATCCCCGATACGAAATTTGATGAGGTGAATGTGCATGTGCATGTGCCCGAAGGCGCTGTGCCTAAAGACGGCCCCAGCGCGGGCATCACCATGCTCACCTCGCTGGCATCGGCGTTCACAGGGCGCAAGGTAAAGCCCTATATAGCCATGACGGGCGAGATAACCCTGCGTGGCCAGGTGCTGCCCGTAGGCGGCATTAAAGAAAAAATACTCGCCGCCAAGCGCGCCGGCATTAAGGAGATACTGATGTCTAAGCAGAATGAGAAAGACATAGAAGAAATAAACAAGGAATACATAAAAGGCCTCAACTTCCATTATGTAGCTGAAGCAGGCGAAGTGCTGGCATTTGCGCTCGCGAAAAAATAATAGCACATGTGTGGCACACCTCCGTGGCGTGCCACACATTTACTTCAGGGCAGACTGCCCGAAGGTTAGTAAATTATTGTCCGGGTCTAATATGGCAAATTCTCTTTGTCCCCAGGGTTTAGTTTGCAGATGCCCTGCCGGATGGATGCTTACTTTGTTTTTGTATGATGCGTAGAGGTTATCAATATCATTCGTCCTGATATATACCTGCCCGTAGTTTTCTTTAGGGTCAAGCTCCCTGAACTCGAAAAAATGTATTTCCACATCATCCTTTTTTATCATCAGGTAGCCTTCGTAGTCGGCATTGCCCGCATCGCTGAATCCCAGTTTGTTCAGGTAAAAATCTTTTGTAGCTGCTTTGTCCCGCATAGGCAGTTTCGGGTTGACTATAGTGAGCATATATGCCAAAGATATGGGAAGCATTCATTTAGTCCATGCCCTGCCGGGTGTGTATTTTGTAACCGTAAGCACAGCAAGCGGTAGGTGGGTGGAGAAAGTATTGGTGGAGTGATGTAAAAACTGTTTCGCAGTTGCAGGTCTTACCTTCTGTCCTGCAACCCTCGCGCAGGGCACTCTCGTATAAAAAACACTTTGGTTTTGCGTGTTTTTCCGGCATTAGCAACAAAAAGTTAAATCCCCCGAAAACACCCCCGAAATCCGCTATAACCCACGCCCACAGCGGAAACTTTTTTCCATCAAGGAAAATTGATTTTGAAACCCCTTTTTCATTGCCTAACTTTACATTGTTGCGGCATTTTTTTCTGCTTTTCATTGCGCCTCTGTGCCTTCGCGGTTAAAAAAACGGTGCGCAAAGAATGGTAACAAGTGCGCAAAAAGTGCGCAGAAAAATATTTGTAAATGATTGGTATTGACTTAGTTGTAAAATAAAAAACAATCCAAAAAAAGTTGTAAAAAATCATGCGGAAAACTTCAGCTATACCGGCGGCAATCATTACAGCTATTTGCATTATTTGCATGGCGGGTACCATCAGCAGTTGCAAAAAGAAGAAGAAGCAGGAGCGTGAAGTGACCGAAATGGACACCGAGCCGGCCGTAAAAGCCCGCCTCGATTTCAAGCCCGGCACCTACTGGATATACCTCGATTCGCTCAACGGCAGGACAGACAGTTTTTATGTTCGCTCAAACGAATATTCCCTCTTGGCCGAGACCTATGTTACTTACAACTACCACCTCATTACCGTAGCTCAGGTAAACATCGATGGCACCGCCCCCGCCGATTCGGCCAACTGGATATATAGCTATCAGGGCACTAAAATAGTGGTGGACTACAACTACACCACCTACAGCTACGGCTGGAAAAACCAGATACAGTTCCACCCGCTTTTCCTCTATCCCTATTCTCTCGGCGACCTGAAAGGAAAGTATGACACTACCGCCCTCACACAGATAGATAGCTTCTACTCCGTTAATAGCCTGCCATTCTACAATGTGGCCCGCGTGTACCATTTCAGTGATGAAGGTGGGGTTTCAACCGGCGTAGTGACCACGGCACGCTACACCAATTGGTTCTACGTGAATGACAGCGTAGGCATAGTGCGCATGAACATCAACCACCCCGACCACAGCATCCGTCACGACTGGTGCTTGCTCAGGTACAATATTGTGAAGTAGGGCAAACTGTAAAAATAGTATCCATGAAGTCTTTCAACGTCCCCATACACTATCGCAGCCCGCTTATAAGCGCCATAAAGCAGCAGCGCAAGGTCGATGACAGGATGAAGAAAGACTTTGCCCCCGCCATATTGGAGTTAGGGTCGCTGCAGGTGGTGCTGGCGCGGCATTTCGGGTTTTGCTACGGTGTGGAGAACGCCATCGAGATTGCCTTCAGGGCTGTGGATGAAAACCCCGGCAAGCGCATATTCCTCCTCAGCGAAATGATACATAACCCCGGCGTGAATGCCGATTTGCAGGCACTGGGCATCCGCTTCATCATGGATACCAAGGGGAAAATGCTCATGAACTGGGACGACCTCTCGCCTGATGATGTGGTCATCATTCCCGCCTTCGGCACAACCCTGGAGCTGGAGAAAACCCTGCGCGGTAAAGGCATAGACCCTACTCACTACGAAACCACCTGCCCATTTGTAGAGAAAGTTTGGAACCGCGCCGAAAAAATAGGTGATGAAGGATATACAGTAGTGGTGCATGGCAAGCCGGGGCATGAAGAAACCCGCGCCACATTTTCTCACAGCAAAGTGCACACCCCCACAGTGGTAGTGAAGGATATGGAACAAGCAATATTGCTGGGAAGGTACATAACAGGGGAGTTGCCGTCGGCGCAGTTCTACGTAGATTTTAAAGGCCAGTATGCCGATGGTTTCGATATTCAAAAGGACCTGCAACGAATAGGCGTAGTAAACCAGACAACCATGCTGGCCAGCGAAACACAAGCCATTGCCGACTACCTGAAACAACTGATACTAACGCATTACAATACCCCGGCTGATAGCACCTTCCACCGCTTCGCCGATACCCGCGATACCCTCTGCTATGCCACTAACGATAACCAGACTGCAGTGCAGGCCATGTTGCAAGAGCCCGCTGACTTGGCAATAGTAATAGGTGGCTACAACAGCTCAAATACCTCTCATCTTGTAGAGCTCTGCGAACTGAAGTTGCCCACCTATTTCATCAATGATGAGCAATGTGTCATATCGGCAAATGAGATACGCCATTTCGACCTGCATACCCACACTGAAGACACCACGTTGAATTACTTGCCCGTCGCAAAGCCTGTGCGTATAATGATTACATCAGGTGCATCCTGCCCCGATGCGTTGGTAGAGCGCGTAATAATGCGCCTCGCCGACATTACCGGAAACGAACAGGTTTTGAGTGCCCTCACTCAGAAGTGGGTTTCGGCAGGTTAGTTCTTTATTACCTTATAGTGGGTGAACACTTTCAGATGGGTCTTGTCCGTCATGGGGTCATATACCACCGTGGTATCCGTTGATACCACATTATTCCGGAAGCCTTTCAGCACCGTGAACTTATTACTCGGGTATTCCACACTCATCCATTTATCGGGTGTGGTGCGGTCATATCTTTTCACTATCACCGATACGGGCAGTGGCTTCTTTTGTCCGTTGTCATTATATGTATGTGCGGGATCTTCAAATTTTTTGAACAGGGAGTAATAACGCACATCGTCATAATTAGTTACTTCAGGTATCAGGCTGTCCCTGCTGTCGTAGCAAAGGAATTCAAGTGTAGTATCCTTTATCTTTTTAGGCTGGTGAAAGTAAAACTCAGGCACAGCGTAGTTCGTTACCGTGGTCTTTTCAGGGTCTGTGTTGCGTGACTGGTTTTCGCCCATGCTCACAGCATTGGTTTTCTCCACTTCTGTTACCTTATAGTATTTGCGCACGGTCATTTGTTTGTTGCCGGTCACAGGGTGGGGGAGTATAGTTGTGTCAGTTCTTACTATAGTACTTACCTCCTCCTGTAGCAATGATGTGTAGTTGTTCAGGTTGTCAAACGCTTTCCACAAATTAGCGCCACTTCTTTCATACCGGTATATTTTTTTCGATACCGGTGTCGGGTGTGGCTTTCCTTCCTGGTCTATGAAGGTGTGCAGGTAGTCATTGTGTATCTTGAAAAACGAAATGTAGCGAACATCGCCCAGGTTCTGCAAGGTGTCCATGTTCAGTGGGTTATTGTATGCGTCATAGCACTCAAACTTCAGTATGGTATCATTCACAGTTACCGGCCAGTAACTGTAAAATTCCGGGTACAGGAAGAATCGTGTGGAAGGTGCGGCAGCGGTGTCATTGCCTTTAGGCCCGAAAGCATCTATCGGGCTATCGACTAGATAATTGAATACCGGCCCCGGCTCCTCTGCCTTTTCTTCTGCATTCGGCACTGCGTTCTGTTCAGTCTTCTTTTCTTCAGTTTTCTTTTTTTTCACCTGTGCCGTAGTGTTCAGCACGCAGGCAAGTAGTAATATTATTAAACCCGCTATCGAAATTCTTTTCATCGGCATTGTTTTAATTCAGCTGCACTTAGTCATCGTTCCTTACAAAGATAAATGATGAAAATCAAATGTTTAAGTAAAAGTAAAGCCCCGTATCACGGGGCTTTACTTTTAATGTTTTACGGTAATTACCTCTTCTTGTTATCCAGGTTCATGCTCATGCCGGTTTTAGGCAGGTCATTCAATATATTCAGCGTCTCGTATATGTAGTTGTCCTTGCTCAGGGTCTTCAGCCACTCCTTGTTTTTGGCTATAGATGCGCTATCCAGGTTTATCTTTTCCATATCGGCCATCGGGTTGGTCAGTTCCAGTAGCTCATTTTTTTTCATTATTTCTTCCAGTTTCTTCGAGCGTGCGGTCAGTTCATCCTGTTCTTTTTTGTACTTCACTTCATTAAGCGATATACGGTTATCCTCTCTTTTCTTTTTGAAGTATTCCGAATTCTCCTGCTTCAGCTTGAATACCGGGTTCGACTGCACACGGCTCTCGCTCAGCGCTGCCAGGTCTTTTACATTGCCCACGCTGTTTATCGGTTTGTAATTCGCTGCGGGTATCTCGTCCCAAGGCAGGGCAGACTTGTGCTGCCGCTCCCCTATATCATCATCGTCAAACATGCCGTAGTCATCAGGTATCACTACATCGGGCCGCACGCCTTTTAGCTGTGTAGATCCGCCATTTACCCGGTAGAATTTCTCCATCGTCAGCTTCACAGCCCCCAGCGATGCACTTTGCGATTCATCAGTGTCATTTTTCATGAGCATCATCTTCGTCATCGGGTCTATCATTTGGTCAAGGTCCACCATTTTTTGCACCGTGCCTTTGCCAAAGGTCATGGAACCCACAATAACGGCGCGTTTATAATCCTGCAATGCTGCCGCCAGTATCTCCGATGCCGATGCGCTGCCGCCGTTTACCATTATGGCCAGCGGGCCGGTATACAATATACTGTCGTCTGATCTTGTGCGCAGTACTGATGGGCTGGCGTTATTGCTTTTTACCTGCACCACAGGCCCCTTGCCCACAAACAGCGAGGCTATATCCACCACGTCGCCCAGCGAGCCACCGCCATTACGCCTGAGGTCGAGTATGATGCCCGTTACGCCTGCCGACTTCAGTTTCTTCACTTCTTCTGCCACGTCATCAGAGCAGTTGCGGCCACTGGTGTGGTTGAAATCTGCATAAAATTCAGGAAGGTATATGTAGCCTACCGGGCCTTCTTTACCTTTAATGATAGCCGATTTTGCAAAGGTCTCGTCTATCTGTATTACATCCCTTTTTATCGCTATCACCTTGTTCGATCCGTCAGGCCTTTTCACCGTCAGGCGCACCTCCGTTCCTTTGGGCCCGCGTATCAGTTTTATGGCATCGTCCAGGTCCATGCCCTGCACGTCCACCGGGGCCTTTTCACCCTGCGCTACTTTTATTATTTCATCGCCTGCTTTCAGTTCGCCCTGCTTCCATGACGGGCTGCCCGTAATTACTTCCGATACTGTTATCTTGTCGTTTGCGGGGCTCAGTTTTGCTCCTATACCAAAGAAGCTGCCGCTCATACTCACGTCAAAATTCTTTTTGTCTTCGGGCGGAAAATAACTCGTGTGCGGGTCTTCCATTTCCGTTATGGCGTTCACATACATCGTGAAACGGTCATCATCCTTCCATTTATGGTACCGTTTAAAAATGTTCTGGTACATTTTCTTCACACCTTCACGAGCTTCGGCTTCCAGTTCCTCATCCGTTTTAAATTTCGCGTTCACCGAGTCTTTGTTTGCTTTCTTTTTATCTTGTTCTTCTTTAAGGCCTATATACTTGTCTAATGTCCTGTATTTCAGGAAAAGACGCCACCTTTCCGTCAAGGCTTTTTCATTTGCAGCATATTCTTCCTTGTCTGAGTTTAGTTGTATCTCTTCATTGGTGTTGAACGAGAACGGCTTGCTCAATAGGTCCGGATAGTACTTTTCCGCAGCATCTACCTTTCTCAGCCATATGGCATCCAGTGTATCAAAGAACTCTACCGAGTTTTCCCTTATCTGGTCATCAATCTTAAATTCGTATGCCTTAAGTTTGTTCACATCCTGTCGCGTGAAGAACAGCTTGTCGTAGTCAAGGTCATGCACCATTTTGCGGTACACCCGTGCCGAAAAAGTATCGTCAAGGTTCTTGGGTGAAAAATGCACCTGGTTCACCACCTTCATCACTGTTTCCAGTACCAGTTTTCTCTTATCGTCCGACGATCTGCCTTTTGCGCTGTACTTAAAAGAAAGGAATGCCGCTATACATCCTATAATCAGCAGTGGTATCAGGATTTTATTCTTCATGAATCGCAACATGGTCTATTTAATTGCTTTATTGGTCTAACAAATGTAGTTTAATTGCTGTTAATAAAATGATAATCAAAAAACGTGCTAACGTTAAAAAAAAGGTGGTTTTATTTTGTTAATTCCGTGTGCTTTTCAATAGAATATATAATAGTATTTTAAATTTAATAAAATGAGTGTCGTACAGTCAGGAACTCGTTGTTGAGCAGTATAATTATACACTACACACCTATAGTTATGTTGTGGATGATATGCCGTAGCCTTATGCCCAGTGCGTGTAGTTGGGTCTTGCTGTGGGCGTTGCGCTCTATGTAGTAGATGGTATCTGATATGGCAGTAGCCATCTGGCCAAAAGCCTCGAAAGGCAATTTGGTATCAGCAAGTTTTTTTACAAACTGCGCTTCACCCTCAGGCAGCGAAGTTTCCGCGCCGGGCATATATCTTGCTTTCAGGGCCTGCTCCAGCAGTTGGATAACATAGTTGAGGAAGTTCTTCTGCTGCTCCCTGCCCGCCTTCGACCATTCATCGGCAAACTTAGCTATGGCCAGCCCGTTGTTGGTAAACAGGGTGTTGAAAAGCTGCTTCACCTCCGGAAAAAGGTCGTTATCGCCATGCCTGGTCAGGCGTAGCGCTTCAGTGTAGCTGCCCATGGCCATATGCGCTATCTGGGCTGCTTTCTTAGGGTCGGCAAGCGAGCGAGTGGTAAGCGCCAGCGCTATATCTGCGGGTGCCACGGGTGCCAGTTTCACCTCCTGCGTGCGCGAGCGTATGGTTGGCAATATATCCTCCGTGTTCTCGGCAATGAATATCATCACCGTATCTGTCGGCGGCTCTTCTATCAGCTTCAGCAATATATTGCCCTCCTTTCCCAGGTATTCGGGCCGCCACATAATGAGCACCTTCTTGCCGCCTTCATACGATTTCAGGTTCAGCCCGTCTATGATCTCACGGCATTCCTCCGCGGTTATATTACCCTGCTTGTTTTCCGCTTCTATATGCTGCAGCCAATCAAACGTGGTGCCATACGGCGACTGCCTGATGAACTCCCTGAATTCCGGCAGGTAATACCGGCTCATAGCCTTAGTGCCGGCTTTCGGGGGTATAGTAGGAAAACTCAGGTGCAGATCGGCATGCTCCAGTTTCGATGCTTTATTGCAGCCTGCGCACTTGCCGCACGAGTCAGCTTCGCCCTTGTTCTCGCAGAATAGGTACTGCGCCAGCGCCAGCCCCATAGCCAGCCCACCGGTACCCTCTGCGCCCGTTATCAGCAATGCATGTGGCAGCACATTGTTGTGCCACATCTTCAATAAACCATCTTTGGCCGGTTGCTGGCCCACTACACTGCTGAATAACATGCGGTAAGTAAAGTTCAAAAGTAAAAAAGTAAAAGCAGAAACGCATCAGAAGTATCCCAGGTACTCGCCTGAATAGGTAGTATATTCTATACATACCTCGTCGCCTTCCTTCATGCGGTTAAAATCCTCCGCCGATACTTCTATACTTAGTTTAGACTTGGCGTCTATATAGAAATAATAAGCATTTTTAGATGGGAAATAGACTTTGCGCGTCACATGGCTTTTTTCTATTGTCTTTGTCTTATTGAGGATGTCCCGCTGAATCCTGCTTATATCGTAGCGGTAAGGCACATACACCGCGATTGACGAAATAGTAAGCAAGATGCCCGCAGAAACGAAAAACTTGGTATATGAGAACGCATTGGGGGCGCCATCTGCCACGCGATACCATGCTGCCACATAAGGTACTACAAAACTCATCACCATCAGTATACGGAATACAAGGTAATACATCCTGCGGCCATTAGCCTCCTTGCGCTCAAGAAAGGCCAGTTCATCTGGTTCTAAAGGTTCTGTATATCGCTCCAGTTCTAATGCCACTATTATAACATTTGCAACGTTTTTACGATAACGTTTTTTATATGGGTTATATTCAAATTTCCGAAAAATACAGCTATTTACTTAGGAATATTTATTTTACACCGCCGCTTCAAAGAATGTATCATAAATGAACATAGCCTACCTGATATTAGCACATAATCAACCGCAGCAATTAGCACGATTGGTAGGGCGGCTTAATCAACCAAATGTGTGGTTCTTTATTCATATTGACAAAAAGAGCAAGGATAAAGAATCAATTGCAACAGCGCTATTTGGCTATGGGAATGTGAAGATCATATCTGAATATGACGTTAATTGGATGGGTTTTAATATGGTAAGAAGCACGATTGAACTGATGCGACTGGCTTGTGCATCCGGGGTGGATTTTAAATACTTCGTGCTGATGAGCGGGCAAGACTACCCGATTAAAAGCAACAGTTACATCAATAAGTTCTTTGGTGAGCGCGATAACGACTTTATATCATTCGCCAAAATCAATGATTCGCCGGATAACTATAAGAATAAGGTAAGATATTTTCATTACTATGATTTCGCCTACAGCAATCCCAGAAACAGGAAGAAAATACCTTTATTGGTTTATTTGTATTATGGTATCCATAAGCATGTGATGAAGCATGTGCCCAAACGAAGGTTTTATAAAAATTTTGAGCCTTATTTCGGCTCACAGTGGTTTGCATTGACTGTAGGTACAGTGAAATATATTCTGGATTTTATTTCAACAAACAGGGCGTATCTCAGGTTTATGAAATATACCGAGGGGCCGGACGAGACTTTTTTCCAGACCATTATACTGAATTCAGAAAGAAGAGAGAACGTGTATGGCTATGACAGGTTTGTGCAATGGGATAAAATAAAGAAAATTGGGGAACACTTTACTCAGGGCTACTCCAGCCTCAGGTACATGGATTGGTCGGATAGGGGACCGAACATGCCCAAGCCGGCTATACTGGATAGTGGCTATTTTGAAACGCTTGTTGATAGCCCCGATCTTTTTGCGCGGAAAGTGGATGAAAATGCATCCGCTGATTTGTTGGATAAGATTGACCGAAAACTATTAAAATAATTAAAGGTTTTAAGTAAATACATGGAGAGTAAGCATAACAGGAACCTGGATATATTGCGTGGCATTGCTGCGCTGGTTGTAGTAGGGTTTCACCTTATCAGCTGCTATCCGAAAGCATTTGACAGCATATATGAACTTGGTCCCGTTGTCAACTACAATTTCCCAGGTCATATGAGTGTATTGGTGTTTTTCATTCTGTCAGGCTATGTTATCAGTATAAATACAAAAAGGCTTACGGACAAAAAGTCGATCATTGATTATATCAGGAAACGACTTATCAGGATAGTTCCTATCTATATTTTGGCGATGTTGTTTGCCATTGCTATAACCTGGGGGCGATATGACTGGCGAGTAATACTCTCTAATCTCTTATTTGTGAATGTGCCGTTTGATAATGTGATGATAGAGAACGGGCCGGCATGGTCACTGAATTATGAACTGATCTATTATTTTGTGTTTATCTTTTTCTCTTACTATAACATCAGTATGGTGAAAACGGTGAAAGTGCTGGCTACAGTGCTTGCGTTGATGTTCGTATTCCTTCATAATGTGGAGATTTATCCTCTTATGATCAGCTACCTGATCGGATTCTTGTTTTGGGCTACGGGAGCAATGATAGCAGAGATAAAAACGTGGGGTGAGTGGCGAATATCTTCGTCAAGGGTCATTGCGGCTTTTATACTTATGTTTTGCCTGCAGCAATTTAATCCTTATGGGCCAATCCTGAAGGTATTGCATATAACCGTTACCGACTATTCGGCCTATTCGTGGTATCAACAATCAATTTCATGGACAGACCTTTATTACTACCCACTAACAATTTTGCTCATACTGGCACTTACTCATTCTTATTCAAAAAACTATATTTACCTCGCTTGGTTCATTTACTTATCGAGTATACTTAGGCTGGTCATGCTGTTTAAAACATACAGCCTTGAATTTATTATCAGGGAGCATTATGTGGTGCCCGGGGTAGTACTTATAGCTAGCCTGATGTTGTGGGTCCTGAATTTTGAAATTAACGTTAGGATTAAGCGGTTGTTAAAGTCTGCCTCTGCCTTAGGGTCTATATCTTATGGTGTGTATATGATACATATGCCTATTATTTATTTTTTCGGAAGATTTGAGACGGGGTCATGGGCAATGTTTCTGCTTAAGCTATTGGGGTACAGTTTAGTGCTGATAGGCACGGCCTATTTGCTTGAGCTGAAATTTCAGCCGCATATAAAAAAAATATTTAGAAAAAATGAGTATGCAAAGGCAACATCGGCCTAGTTTATTTTGAAAAAACTACTCAGCATATACTCACGAGAATTTAATTTCATTTTCTTTGCATTATGGAACAGAAACGTCAAAAATACATTCATACGGAAGATATACACAATCCGAGTATGCTGGTGCCCATTTTTTATGAAATGTTCAAACCAACCAGTGTATGTGATGTGGGGTGTGGCGTGGGCGCTTTTCTGGACGTGTTTAAACGACACAACGTAAAAAAGGTGCTAGGGTACGATGGCGCGTGGGCAAATAAAGAAATTATTGCTACGCACATAAATGAGGACGAGTTTGTAACCATTGATTTTGAAAAAGAATTACCTAAAGCCCCTCAAAAATTTGACCTGGTATTGAACCTGGAAGTGGCAGAGCATATTTCGCACGAAAAGTCTGATAACCTAATCGATTTTCTTGTCAGCCTCTCGGATACAATCATTTTCAGTGCTGCGATACCTGACCAAGGTGGGTATGAGCACATAAATGAGCAATGGGAAGAATATTGGGAGGAGAAGTTCAATAAGAGGGGATACAAAAAGTATGATATCATAAGGCATAAGATATGCGCCAATAGGGACATTATCTGGTGGTATCGCCAAAATACCGTGGTGTACAGTTCTAAGGATCTGTCACATTTTCCTGAGGTAAAGATGCCTAATATGATAACTCAGGAGTTGTTTATGGCGAAAATAGCTGTGAATAAGCAGCTTGTGAAACGGCTGCAGTCTGGGTTAGCATCGCGTATTTACAGCAAGTTCTTTAAAAAATGATCTTAGTGTGCATGCATTATAAGGGAATACCATAAACCAGTTTATACTTTTCTATGGCATAGCGAATAAAGAATCCTGTATCCAGTTTATTGCCGGTTATCTTTTCACACAATTGCTCAGAGGTATATTTACGCCCGTGTCTATGCACTTTTTCCCTTAGCCACAGCATTATAGGGCCGAGATCACCGGTATATAGTTTTTGAGCCATGTCTGGTATCTCTTTGCCCGCCTGTGCATAGAACTGGGCAGCATAAAAGCTGCCTAAAGTATAAGTGGGGAAATAACCGAAACTACCATGGCTCCAGTGCACATCTTGCAGCACACCGGTTTTGTCATCCTTGGGTGTTACACCCAGGTATTTATTGTATAGCTCATTCCATTTTGCAGGTAGGTCTTTTGTATCCAGTGTGCCTGTTATCAGGGCTTTTTCAATTTCGTACCTTATAAGGACATGGAAGTGATAGGTGAGTTCATCAGCCTCTGTCCGGATGAGCGATGGCTCCACTCTGTTTGCTGCTTTAAAGAAGTCCTCTGTTGTCACATGTTGCAGTTGGGATGGAAAGTATGCCTGTAGTCTTGGGAAATAATGTTTCCAGTATTCGAGGCTGCGGCCGATGCAGTTTTCCCAAAACCTTGACTGGGATTCGTGTATGCCTAACGATGCGGCTGCACCGAGCGGCATGCCATATTCGATTTCCGGCAGTCCCTGTTCATAAAGTCCGTGGCCACCTTCGTGGATGCAGCTCCATAAAAGTGATGCATAATTATTTTCATCTACCCGTGTTGTGAGTCGTACATCGGCAGGCGCAAATGAGGTAGTGAACGGATGTTCGGAATAATCCTGCCTGCCGGCATCAAAGTCAAACCCCATGCCTTTCAGCACATCAATACTGAAATTCCATTGCTGCTGCCGGGGAAAGTGCTTATGAAAGAGGTCATTGTTTACCTGTGGCGCTGATTTTATTTTGCTGAGTAAGACGGGCAGTTGTTCCTTAATGCCATTGAATATTGGGTCGAGCATAGCTACAGTAGCACCTTTCTCATATTCATCCAGCAACGCGTCGTAGGGATGTTCGCTGTAACCATAAAGTTCTGCCTGTTTTCTTTTCAGTGCTATCATTCTGGACAATGATGGCGCAAACAGGTTAAAGTCATTTTGTTTTCTTGCTGCTATCCATGCATTAAAGCACTCGCTGGTGAGCATAGATAATTCTTCAACAAATGCAGGAGGGAGTTTTTTGTTTTTTTCATAATCTTCGAGGCTCAGGCGGATATTTGCTGACTGGTTTTCTTCAAGATCAGTAGCAAGGGACAATTCGTGCAATAGCTTGCCCAGACCCTCGCCTGTAAGAATCTCATGTGCCTGGGTGGCCAGTGTAGCCAGTTGCCTGCCACGATAAGGGGCACCTTTAGCAGGCATATATACTTCCTGGTCCCAACCGAGGACTGCGGCTGCATTATTCAGGTCGGCAGCTTTTTGCATGATGGCGACGTATTCTTTATATAGTTGCTGTGTTTGCATTATTAATTTTTGTGAGTGCGTAAGTGAATTTATTGCTCCGTCCCTTCCAGCCGTTCAATTGTACTGATGCCCTCAAGGGCACTGAGCTTATTACAGAAGTTATTCAGTTCTTCCCGGTCATGTACATAAACCATTATCGTGCCCTGGAATACGCCGTCTTTTGAATCGATGCTTAATGAGCGCATATTCAGTTTCAGCTCGCCGGAGATAACGTTGGTAATTTTCTGTATAACGCCTACATCGTCCATGCCTATGATGCGCACGCCTGCCAGGAATGAAATTTCCTTGTTCTTGGCCCATTTGGTCTTTACGATACGATGTCCATAGTTGGCAAGGAGCTGGGCCGCATTCGGGCAATCAGTGCGGTGTATTTTCAGACCTTCGCCGGAAGTGACGAACCCGAATACGTCATCGCCGGGAATAGGTTGGCAGCATTGGGCGAGCTTGTATAGTATCTTATCGGAGCGCTCACCGAATATTATCAGCTCGGCAGGCTTTACGGGCTTTTGTTTGGCTGCGTCATCAGCAAACTTGGTATCCAGTTTTATCTCTTTGTGAGCAGGTTGTAGTTTGTCGCCATGCACCACAAAATTCTTCAGGTCTTTGAGGTCTATGCTGCCCACGGCTATTCCATACCATAAGTCAAGTGGAGAAGCTTTTTTGAAAAAATGTGTCAGCTCGTTCAGGTTGTGAGGTGACATAGGCACTTTCAAGTGGTCGAGCTTTCGCCTGAGGGCTTCTTTGCCGTCTTCCGCTATTTTACGTTTGTCTTCCTTCAGATAGCTTTTGACCCTTGATTTTGCTTTTGCGGTGACAAGGAAGTTCAGCCAGTCCTCGGATGGGTTTTGTTTTGACGAGGTAATCACTTCGACCTGGTCGCCGCTTACGAGCTGGTGGCTGAGCGGCACCAGCTTATAATTAACTTTAGCGCCTATGCAGCGCCTGCCCAATTCGGTATGTATATCAAATGCGAAATCGAGTGCGGTAGCGCCCTTGGGCAGCACGCGCATATCGCCCTTGGGGGTGTATATGTATATCTCCTCGGTGAAGAGATCGAGTTTGAAATCCTGGATAAAGTCTATGGTGTCGGTGTCGGGATTTGTGA
This sequence comes from uncultured Flavipsychrobacter sp., assembly GCA_964493865.1. Classification (GTDB taxonomy): domain Bacteria; phylum Bacteroidota; class Bacteroidia; order Chitinophagales; family Chitinophagaceae; genus Nemorincola. Next base: position 120,321 of record CAZBPS010000009.1, on the reverse strand, counting down.
GTATGTCCCGAAGGTGCTTTAGGAAGCTATCGAGCTTGCTCTCCTGTGATGTGGGGGCGCCCTCCTTATACTTCCAGTGTGCAGCCAGGCCTTTTTCGGCAATCTCGTTCATGCGCCCGGTACGTATTTGCACCTCTACCCAGCGCCCGCCGGGCCCCATTACCGTGGTGTGCAGCGCTTCGTAGCCATTGCCCTTTGGCACGCTTATCCAGTCGCGCAAACGCTCGGGGCTGGGGCGGTAGAAATTGGTGACGATGGAATACACTTTCCAGCAGTCCTCTTTCTCTTTTTCTGGAGGCGACTTGAGAATAATGCGAATGGCGAACAGGTCGTAAACTTCATCAAATGCCACATGCTTTTTGCGCATTTTGTTCCAGATGGAATGGATAGCTTTTGGCCTGCCATAAATCTCGAACTCAAAACCATTTGCGGCCAGTTCATCTTTTATGGGCCTGATGAACTCATTGATGTACCGGGTGCGTTCGCGCTTGGTTTCTTTAAGGCCCTGAGATATTTCTGTGTAAATCTCCGGCTGTGTATATTTTAAGGCCAGGTCTTCCATCTCGCTCTTTATCTCGTAGAGACCCAGCCTGTGGGCGAGGGGAGAGTAGATATAAGTGGTCTCTGATGATATCTTCAGTTGTTTATCGCGGCTCATGCTCTCGAGGGTGCGCATATTGTGCAGCCTGTCGGCGAGCTTGATGAGTATAACCCTTGGGTCATCGGCGAGGGTGAGGAGTATCTTCCTGAAGTTTTCGGCCTGCACGGAGGTGTCGGCCTTGAGGTCTACGACATTGGATATTTTGGTGAGGCCATCGATGATCTTGGCTATCTGGGTGTTGAATTCCCGGCCCAGGTCTTCGAGGGTTATCTCGGTGTCTTCAACGGTATCGTGGAGGAGGGCGCAGATGGCGGATGTGACACCAAGCCCAATCTCTTCTACCGCGATGCGGGCTACTGCCAGGGGGTGCAGGATATATGGCTCACCCGATTTGCGCCGGGTATTCTTATGGGCTTCTACCGCTATTTCAAATGCATGGCGGAGCATGGCCTTGTCACCCTTTTTGATACTCTCTTTAAGGGAGCGCAGCAGTGCCCTGTATTCGCGGAGGATGAGTTTCTTTTCTTCTTCTTCGTTCTTATTGTACGGTGACGTGTCGGTCTTCGTTTCTGTAGGCATAGATTCTTCCTACTAAATTACGCGAAAGTATTGATGGTTTCAACTTTTGGTTTTTTTGTAGTCGTAAGTCGTAAGTGTGAGTCATAAGTTGCGGGAGTGGAAAAACAGCGGCGCGCAGAAGCACTTTTTCACAGTTTTTTTTACACTTTTTTGGGTGGCGGTTTTAATGTGTATGCTATTGAAATGCAATTAAAAACATAATCATTTTTGCGCACTATTTGCACAGGTGAAAGTCGTAAGTCATAAGTCGTGAGTCGTAAGTCCGGGAGTGGGAATAAGCACGGCCACAAGGATGCACAATCCCGATAGCGATCGGGAATACAAAGCAGTCGGTCAAAGAACGTATCCCGCTAAATTTCGGGGGTATGAGGTAAAGTTCGGGAATGTGGTGGTGACTGCAAAATAAAAAAAACGTCATGGTACAGAAACTGTACCGTTATGGTTTTTGGGTGCAGTATGGGTAAGGGTTTGAGGGGGATTTTCAAGATTTTGTATTTACAGGATGCGGGAGTGTTTTTTAACCGCTAAGGCGCAGAGACGCAAAGTTCAATGTGTTATTATGGTTGTATAACTGGAGGCTGTGTAAAAAAGAAATGCCCAAGTTCTTAATCTCATCTTCAGTACCCTGATTCGTTGTTGGTCAGAAAATAAGACCAACAACGGCGGAAAACGCTTTTCCGGTGCATCCGCGAAATATTCGCGGGAGTGAGGGAGCTTAACTAAAACCTAATTGTATCTTTTCAATAGTAGTAATTACCCTGTTCTCATAGTTTATGATATCAAGCGATGAGATGAGGCCGGTTATGGCCAGGTCTTTTTCATTCAGGGGGTCTACAATTTTTTTGATGTGAATTGGGTCAGTGGAGTTGGCGATGCTGATGTGCGGTATATAGCTAATGTCGAGCCGATGATAAGGTGAAAGTTTATCGCTGTATAGTTTGTCGTGCAATTTTGCTATCCTGCCAAAGCCTTCATCAGGCACCAGAAAAGCATCATAATTATTGCTGAAGGAATCTTTGTTAATAACAGCGCAGCGGATACAAAACCGGATTGGAGGTGTGCTTCCGGCTTGTTTCTTCACTTCTGTTATAAAATCTGCTGCCGGCATATCGGGCACCGAAAATACTATAGTGAAATGCGGGCCTATTACTGAGTAAAGGCTATTGTATCTCCTGCGGAATGACTGTATCAGCTCATAGTCGGCCGGCGCCAGTTCGGGGTAGGCAACAACATGAAGGTTCATACTTAATTTTTTTTGTCAATTTAAAATTACAATTCCACCCCAAGCCCATATACAAACCTGCCGTTCTTCTTCATATCGAAACCCGGCACTATCTGGCCGAAGTAGCCCATATTGAGGGTGAGGTAGTATAGGTCGCTTACGCGCATGCGCACAAGGTTATTGACTATAAATCCCAGCTCGTGGTAGCCGTTATCGGGCACCGATAGGGTTACTTTCTGATGCACGTAGGGGGCGCTGAGTGTGCCATAGAGCAGGTTGTATTGCAGGGCGAGGTTGGGCGCGGCACTGTAGGTAATCTGCCTGTTCTCGAGCCTGAAGAGCTTCCAGTCGAAATCGTGGCGGTAGATGAAATGAACGAACTGGTCGGTATAGAATTCGTAGGGGTAGGCCACCATGAGGCCGCCAAAGGAGTAGATGCCAATGTTGGACTTGTTATCGTACTTAAAGCCATTGCCGGCAAACAGCTTGCCGAGCGGCAGGGGAGCAACGCTCCAGCTTTTGCCGCCCATGAGCAGGAAGCGTTCGTCGCCTATGCGGTTGATGTGCTTGCGATACTGTATGGCCGCTATGGCCTGCAGGTAATTATTAGTAACAGAGCTGTTTCGCCACTGCTGGCCGCCGGCTGTAATTTTGCCATACAGCACGGGGTATTTACTACTCAATCGCCTGTAGGAATTGAAGAAAGGGGAAGTGCGCTCGGCATAGGCGTAGCGGAAATTGATGGTAAGTTCCTGTGCCATATAGGCGCTGTCAGGCAAGGAGCCGTTAACAAATGCATAGGGGTAACGGGGTATAATATCCTGCATGGCACCACCCAGCTCCAGGTTCCAGTAGCCCAGCTTTTTGCGCACCGATGCTGTGTATTCTATCACCTGGTCCACGCGGTACATGAGCAGCCGTTTCAGGTAGCCTTTGTCCAGCTCGCGGTGCAGGTGTATGCGTCCGGGGTCCTGCAGGTCGTTGTTGTAAGCGAAGCGGAACACGAATTCCTTATACCTGTCGGCATAAATCTCGGCGAAGGCGCCGTATTTCCATTCTTTATCGCGGGTGCCATAGCCTGCCCAGCCCCCCACAGACAGCCATTTGACGACGCGCTCATTGGTTTGCAGCCCCATGCCCCAGCGGGTGCCTTCATATCTATTGACACTTACCAGCCGCCTGATGTCTATATCTACCGGGCCTATGGGTATTTTGCTATCGGGCAATTTGGAGAGGTAGGAGAGTATCTTATCTGCCTTGTACTTCTCACCAAGGCTGTCTATCACTTTGTAGGTGGTGGCCTCCTTGCTGTCGAGCGTATCGGCACGGTAGCGGTCCCATTCGGTGGTGGTCAGTTTGTCGGCATTGCCGCTCAGGCGCACAGTATGCGCCCTGTCGAACTTGAAGTTGTTGTCTTCCTGCCATGTTACAGAGTCTATTTTAGAGTTGCCTTTCAGGTGGTAGGTGAATTCTGTTTTGTCCACCTTTTGCCTGAAGTCTATGATGTAATTGAGGTGGGCGGGAAACCAGCGGCGTAGCGAATCACTTACCGCTATGCGCTCGTATTGCTGCTCTATACGCACGTTGAGCTTCAGCATGGTATCGGACCCGGCAGCTACTATCTGCGAGATGGCATAACCATCGGAATTGATATAGACCTTGCCGGTGAGATTATTGGCACGGTTGCCGCGCGGGCTGAAGCTGAGCACCCATACGGTATCTGTGCCCTGCAGCAGTTCATCGCTGAGGTTGAATTTGTAATACTGCTCGAAGCCCCGGCTGACGGGGTTGTGGTAGTCTTTGCCATTGAGGGCGATATAATCGCTGTAGGCATGAAACGGCTGAATATCGGTAACGAGGCTTGTGAACGCCGGTTTTCTAAGGCCGGAGAAACGGGATGCCAGCACATCTTCCTGCAGGCGCTGCGGCTTTTTCCAGGTGCGGATGCTGTAAGTCTCGGACATGAGCAGGTGCTGCCTGTCGAAGAAGTCTTTTATATCCCTGCTGTCTTTTGAGGTGTCGTTAAGCACCGTATCGGGGAAAAACGCATCGACCACCATTTTGTAATACACATGGCATTGGTACCAGTCATATTTATCGGGGTTGTTCCGGGGTTTATTGGCAATGGCATTGTTGATGATGCGGCGCATTTTCTCATAGGGTGGCTTAACGGTTATTTCGCCCAGGGTGTTATCATCGGGCTGCAGGTAAATGGTGAGGTTTTTTGCGGGCAGGGTGATACGGCTGGTTTTATATCCCAGGCTGGTTATCTCTATGTAAGCGACGGAAATGGGGTGGGGAAGTTCAAATTTGCCATCTAAATCTGCTATCATACCCCGGCCGCCGGTGCCGAACTTAATGGTAGCAAACGGGATGGGTTGTTTGGTGACGGCATCGTAGATACCTCCCGCCTGGGCCCAAAGCAGCCCCGGCAACACAGCCAGAAGGATGGTGAAAAGCAGGTTTTTACAATTCATACCGGATAAACGGTAAAGCTACCGAAAATAATATTTTTGTATTAATACTGATATTAGTATCTTTAGCCAACCAATTTTATATATGAAGAAGGCCTTTCTACCTGTTCTGTTATTTGTTTCTGTGTGTTTTGCCATAAGCGCCTGCAGCAATGGCGACTATATAGCCACCCCCGGCACCAATGCCAATGGCAGTGTGAACCCACTAAAGCCCCTGAAACCGGAAGAATTTACATGGGCGGGAGCGGGTAATTTCAGTGTGCGGGTAAATGGCGGCGGCATGATTTCTACCGACTCGGCATGGTGGTATATTGATACCAGCGGCGCGAATAGGGTGGTGGCGCTCATAAACGGGAGTGGTTTGTTTAGTTTTTACCTGAAAGATGTGTGGGCAGGGAATTTATACAACATGGGTTTTGAACAGTATAACACTTCCTGCCAGCACCTGGGCCTGGGCCCGATTGATAGCGGTACGATGTTTCTTGATTACTATGAAAGCGCGAGGGGCAATTCGGGCGGTTTGTGGATGATTACGAATGATTCGCTAACTTTCTCGGGGAAGTTCTATTGCCAGATGGTGAACTCAAAGGGTAATGTAGTGAACCTGAGTGAGGGAACCTTTATGATGAGTAAGTTTTAGGGCTTTACTATATACAGCATTTTAAAAGGGCTGACCATTTGGTCAGCCCTTTGTGTTTAATCCGGTTAGTTGATCTCTCCAACCATATCTTTAGGGTCCACCCATTCGTCAAACTGCTCTGCGGTCAGATAGCCAAGGTCTATGGCAGTCTGCTTGAGCGTTTTGCCCTGCTTGTGGGCGGTTTGGGCTATTTCGGCAGCTTTGTAGTAGCCTATTTTGGTGTTCAGCGCGGTAACCAGCATCAATGAATTGTTGACGTGTTTAGCTATGTTGGCTTCCAGCGGGGCGAGGCCTTCGGCGCATTTGTCGTTGAAGGAAACGCAGCCTTCGCCTATCAGGCGGGCACTGTGCAGGAAGTTGTATATCATTACCGGCTTGAAAACGTTGAGCTCGAAGTGGCCGTTTGAGCCGCCTATGCTGATGGCTACGTCATTGCCCATCACCTGCGCCGCTATCATGGTGAGCGCCTCGCATTGGGTGGGGTTCACCTTGCCCGGCATGATAGATGAGCCCGGCTCATTGTCGGGTATGAACAGTTCGCCAATACCTGAGCGTGGGCCGGAGGAGAGCATACGGATGTCGTTGGCTATTTTCATGAGGCTCACAGCTACTGTTTTGAGGGCGCCATGTGCTTCCACTATTGCGTCGTGTGCTGCCAGGCTTTCAAATTTATTCTCGGCGGTAACGAATGGCAGTCCGGTGAGGGAAGCTATGTTTTCGGCTACTTTTACGGAATAGCCTTTTGGTGTATTGATGCCTGTGCCTACGGCAGTGCCGCCCAGCGCCAGTTCGCTAAGGTGGGCGAGGGTATTATTGATAGCGCGCAGCCCGTGGTCCAGTTGCGACACATAGCCGCTTATTTCCTGGCCGAGGGTGAGGGGAGTGGCATCCATAAAGTGGGTGCGGCCAATCTTCACCACATGCATAAAGTCTTTCGACTTTTGGGCCAGCGTGTCGCGCAGCTTTTTAATACCGGGGATGGTTACATCCACCAGCATTTTATAAGCGGCTATATGCATAGCGGTAGGGAAGGTGTCATTAGAAGATTGTGATTTATTCACATCATCGTTAGGGTGAATGAATTTTTCCTTATCGGTGAGCTGACCGCCGTTCAGCACATGGCCGCGATAGGCAACAACTTCGTTGACGTTCATATTGCTCTGTGTGCCGGAGCCGGTTTGCCATACCACCAGCGGGAATTCATTGTCGAGCTTGCCCGCCAGAATCTCGTCGCATACGGTGCCTATCATGTCGGCCTTTTCCTTTGGTAATACCCCAAGCTGGTTGTTAGTCATAGCGGCAGCTTTTTTCAGGTAGGCGAATGCCCTGATAATCTCCTTAGGCATCCTGTTTATGTCCTGCGCTATTTTAAAATTCTCGATTGAGCGCTGAGTCTGCGCGCCATAATAAGCTGTTACGGGCACTTTCACTTCGCCCATGGTGTCTTTTTCTATACGAAAATCCATAATGTGATTGTTGTTATTTTGGGTGCAAAGGTAATGGCTGGTTTTGGAAATGCAGCCAATATATTACCCACTTATGGGATTAAATCACATCCACATCAAGGAAATAAAAACTTGTGTCCCATTTTTCATTGCCTTCAGGGGGGTGGGCCGTATGAATGATCTCGCCCGTCTTAACAGGGATGGGGGCGCTGAAAAAAGGGGCATTGTAAACGAACGTATGGTATTCGCCATTCTCGCCGCAGGGGTCTGTGTCCGGAGGGAAACTGTCAATCAATTTGGTGGATATCTTCTTTCCGAGGAACTCCTTACCGAGGTGTTTTTCGTTCACGCATACAATTATGGCCTCTATCCCGGTTTCCTCCACCATTTTTATCAGTGCTTTCGTGTCTTTTTTCCAGAGCGGGAATAAGGCCGTCATACCTGTTTTTTGCAGTTGCTGCTCGCGGTAGATTTTCAGGTCCTCCAGGAAAATATCCCCGAAAGCGGCAGTGGTCACGCCTTGGTGCTTTAGCACAGACAGGTTTTCGGCCATGGCTGCCTTGTATATATTGTCATCCGGACTGGCGGGAAGTTTAACCTTTATCAGCGGTTTGCCCATGCGCTCAGCCTGAATGTCGAGCAGCTTTTCACGCACACCATGCATGAAGATGCGGTCATGCTGCGCGCTAAGGGTAGTGAGCAGGTGCGATACTTTGTATCCCTCCATACCGGATATTAAATGGTAGGCCAGTGACGCATCCTTGCCCGAACTCCAGTTCATTACCACTTGTATTGTGCCGCTCATTAATGTAGGCTTTGCTCTTACTGCTTGTATGTTCTCGGTACTTTGGGGTCGGTGATGATGATGTAGTCGCCCATAGTCTTGTATTCATCCCACTTTATATCGGGGAAACTATCATCGCTGGCAGTGTGTATGACCAGTTGCTTCGCTTTGGGGCTATATTTTTTTAACTGGGTGGCAGCGGCAAACCCTTCATCGCTGTGAAATTTCCCGTTTACCTGCAGCACTTTCCGGCCCTTATGCTGCTTCAGGTATTGCGATATGGAATAGGCCATTGTGGCATCCCACAGCGATTGCGCCATTACGAGGTTAAAGTTGCCCATCGCCATTGCGGGCATAGGCTTTGCTTTTGCGGTATCGGTAGCCGATGAAGGACCGTGGTCGGACAGGCCGGTAAGTTTTTTATAATACTCGCCTTGCGCGGTATCGTAGGGGAGCGGGGCAAAGAACCGCTTTGATGCATCGGGCAGTTCTTTCAGTGCCTGTTGCCCTTTTCTGCCGGCAAGGTTGGTGTAGCGGCTTGCTGCATTGGCGCATACCACATCCAGGCCCTTTTCCTTTGCAAACTCCACCATTGGTTTATAATCGCGGTAGTTGCTCCACGCACGGGCATCTTTCGTGAAATGCTTTTCGCGGATATACCCCTTCAGGTATTCGTCCATTACCGGCTGCACATCTCGCTCAAACATCTCCATAGATAAGGCCGTGTTTTCTTTGAATTGCTCATACATGAGCCCGAGCATCTCCCGCTCCAGGTAGTGGGTAACGCTGTCGTTATGCTCCTCGCCAAAGAACAGCACATCGTGCGCCTTCATATCTTCCGCTATATCTTTCAGCGAAACTTCTTTTGCCTGTTTTACGGAATAGACCCTGTAGTTTTTATCGGAAAGCGATTGCTGGGCGTTTACGATTGCAGGCGAAAGCAGGAGTGCAAGCAGTATTTTCTTCATGTGTATGTCTTTGGGTGGTAAAGGTATCTTTTTCAAATGAGAAACTGTATCCTCAAAACTACAGTTAATCACTACCTTTACCTGTATATTTTTACCTTATTTATGCCATACGCAATAGTAACCGGGGGAACACAGGGGATGGGAAAGGCGATAACCGAAAAGCTGTTGTCGGAAGGGTTTTCTGTTGCCGTATGCGCCCGCAGTGAGGATAAACTAAGGGCAGTTGAGGGCGAATGGAATGAAAAATATCCCACAGCACCGGTCTTAGCGATCAATGCTGACCTTAGCGATAAAGAGCAAGTATCTGCTTTCGCAGACACAGTCCTGTCCAGCTTTCCCGAAATAGACCTGTTGGTGAACAATGCGGGCATGTACCTGCCCGGTGAGCTGGCCGATGAGCCGGACGGGATGCTGGAAACCATGATAGGCGTGAACCTGTACAGCGCGTACCACCTTACCCGCAAGGTATTGCCGGTGATGAAAGCACAGAAAAGCGGTCACATTTTCAATATGTGCTCTATAGCCAGCCTTGCTGCATACCCTCATGGCGGGGCATACAGCATTTCCAAATATGCATTGCTGGGTTTTACTGAAAACCTGCGGCTGGAACTTCGCCCGTTTACTATTAAAGTTACTGCCGTTTGCCCCGGCGCTACGTACACTCCGTCGTGGGAGAACAGCGATATAGAGACAGGGCGCATCATGGAGACCAAAGACATAGTGGATATGCTTTGGGCAGCCTATACGTTATCTCCTCAGGCTAATGTAGATACGATTGTTATGAGACCTGTTAAAGGTGATTTATAGCGGGTCTTTTTAACGTAGTTTTAACCCTCCCCATTCAGCTTTCAGTATATTTTTGTGGGTACCCAAAATGAAACCCATAATTCATATGTGGCGTTATTGCATTTTAGCCCTGTTCACCGCAGGGGGCTGCAGCCATGCATGGGCGCAGAATGTGGTATTTACAGCCGTTGCAGGTGCAAATAAAATAGGGCTCAGGAACCAGGTGCAGGTTCAATACACCATCAGGGATGCCCGTGACCTTCAGTCCATCAGTCACCCAAACACCAATGATTTTGACATTGTTGCAGGCCCGTATCAGCAGCAAAGCACATCGGTGAACATGTCGGGCAACCAAATGACCCAGTCGCAAAGCATTTCTCTTACCTATGTGTTGCAGCCGAAGCGTGAAGGCACTTTTACCATTCCGCCGGTGGTGGCAAAAGATGCCGCAGGGCATACTTACCAATCCAATGCCGTAACTATACAGGTGGTGGCAGGCGCGGTGGGGCAACCCCAGGGCCATCCATCGCAGGATCCATTCGGAGGGGCAGATGACGATGTGTTTGCGATGATGCAGCAAATGCAGCAGGCCCAGCAGCGCCATATGCAGCAGATACAGCAAATGATGGGGGGCGGCAATCAGCCGCGCCAGGTGCCCCAAGGGCAAAGGCAGGGACAACAGCAGAAAGCCCAGGAAGCACCGGAGGTGAATGAGGAAGAAATAAAGAAGGACCTGTTCATAAGAGTGGTGGCTGACAAAACCAAGGTACATGTTGGCGAACAAGTGACCATTAGCTACAAACTGTACTCCCGCCTGCCTATGCAGATGTCCATTTCAAAATTGCCCTCCCTCAATGGTTTCTGGACTCAGGATTTTGATATACCCCGGCAGGCCAAACCGACGGAAGAAGTGCTGAACGGCAAAAAATACCAGGTGTTCCTGCTCAAGAAATCGGCGTTGTTTCCGCAGGAAACCGGAACATTGGTGCTTGATGAGGCCGAGGCAAAGGGTATGGCGCGCATAGTACAGCAGGTAAGGCGCAGGATGTCGGATATGCTGGACCCGTTTGGCGCCGGCACCCTGATGATGAACGATCCGTTCTTCAATAACTCTTTTTATAACACAATGGCTTACCGGGATGTGCAGGTACATATAAAAAGCGATCCTCTAAAAATTAATGTCTCCCCACTGCCCGAAAAAGACAAACCTGCAGATTATGGGGGCGCTGTGGGCCGCTTCACCATTACCGGAAAAACAGACAAGCCCGAGCTCACCACCGATGAAGTGGCTACCGTGACCCTGACTATATCGGGCAGCGGCAACCTTAAACTCATTGAGGCACCAAAGCTGAACTTGCCAAACGGTATCAATACCTACGACCCGCAGATAACAGATACCATTACCGGGCGCAGCACCACCATCAGCGGGTCTAAGATTATCAGCTATGTAATCACTCCGCATACCCCCGGAGACTATAATATCCCGGCCATACCATTCACCTTCTACGACCCTACCACAGGGCAGTATGTGACCGAGCATACCCAGCCTATGAAGCTGACTGTGAGACCGGGTAAGAATTACGCTCCCGTAGCATCGGGTGGCAATGGCAGGCCTAGCCTGAAGGATATTAATGATATAGTAAAACAGCCATTGAATAATCTGGTGCTCAGCAGCACGCCCATGTTCCATTCGCCCGGTTACTGGTCGCTTTACGCACTGCCTGTACTTGCCTATTTAGGGCTGGTGGTAGTAAAGCGCAGGGATGAGGAATTATCGAAAGATACCGCATTGCTGAGAAACAAACGTGCCAACAAGGTGGCCCTGCAACGCCTGGCCACCGCACGGAAATTTTTGGCGCAAAACAGCAAAACCCCATTCTACGAAGAAATTTCAAAAGCTATCTGGTTGTATCTCAGCGATAAGCTCGGCATACCGCTTTCTTCCTTATCACGCGATACGGCAGCAGCGGCCATGAGTGGCCGTAACGTGCCCGATGCGGTGCAAAAGATGCTGGAACAGGTGATAGGAGAGTGCGAAACTGCCTTATACGCCAGTGGCGGATCGGCACAGATGTCGCGCACATATGAGGACGCAGTAAAGATCATCAGCGAACTGGAGGGTATATTTAAATCATGAAAAGGTTATTAGGGATACTGGTAATACTTTTGAGCGGAGCAGTACAGGCTTGTGCTGCGGATTATAATGCCCTATGGCAAAAGGGGAATGCCTTTTACCAGCAGAAACAATATGACAGCGCGGCGGTGTATTATGGTCAGCTCAGCGCGCTAAAGCCACGCAATGCCGTGATATACTACAACCTTGGCAATACTTACTACCGCCTCAATAAAGTGGCCCTTGCGGTGCTCAATTACGAACGGGCATTGAAGATAAACCCTGACCACAAGCAGGCGAAAGAGAACCTCACATTGACCCGCGAACGCATCAGCAACAAAATACATGAATCTGAACCTATATTTTTTCTGCGCTGGTGGCAGTCTGTTACCAAGCCTGCCCTGGCAACCGTATGGGCGATATGCTCACTAGTGGTGTTCGTACTGCTGCATGTTTTTCTTTTTCTGAGGCGCTTTGGCAGCCGATATGTGGGCCGTATACCTTTTCAGGTTATGATTATACTCGTTTTTGTACTGTGCATACTGCTCTTATTTTCGATAATATCTGCACAGAAAAGCCACAGCCAAACCACGGCTGTGGTGATGGAGAAGGATGCTCCTATGATGAGCAACGCCCTTAAAGGCAAGCCACTCCTGCTTATACCGGAAGGCACCACCGTGGACATAAGGGATGAGCGCGATGGCTGGCTTGAGATAAGCCTACCTGACGGCCGGACGGGCTGGGTGAGGCCGGAACTGGTGACTAAGATATAGTATTGCCTCTTTCTTGCATAACAAAAATCAGTATCTTTGTTGTAGAAAACTGTGGTATGGAAATTAATTCATGGAAGGACAGGATAACGGTTAATCCAAAACAATGTGGCGGCCGTCCTTGTATCAGGGGTATGAGGATACGCATTACTGACATTATAGACCTGCTCGCATCCGGTCTCACCCAGGATCAGATACTTGAAGAACTGCCAGACCTCGAAAGGGAAGATATTGAGGCGGTGCTTAAATATGTTAGTAATAAATTAGACCATCCTGTACTCGCTGCTTAAACAATCGTTTATCCAATATGGAAATATGGATTGATGCGCAGCTTTCCCCGATACTTGCACTTTGGATAAACCAGTCTTTTGATAAGGTTAGGGCACGCTCGATGCGTTCGCTCGATCTCAGGGATGCTGACGATGAAGTGATATTTCAGAAAGCTAAAGAACAAAAGGCAATCATTATGAGTAAAGACGCTGATTTTGTCACGCTGCTTGAACGTTTTGGCCCGCCACCTCAGATACTTTGGATAACCGCTGGCAATACAAGCAATGTCCAAATGCGGAAAATATTAGAAAAGCACTTTGCAACGATTATTGAAATGCTGAATAATGGCGAACCATTAATTGAAATTGAAGGCTTCTGAGTATTATATTGTTTGACTGGATTCATTTCCCCAATGGCGCAGAAAAAATAAAATACTATGGATGAACAGCAATTGCAGCAAATAGCAGCACAGCTTCGTAAACCACATGGAGATGACGGTATAAAGACTGCTGAAATGATGAATAAGGGAAACCTGCACATTCATCTTGATACGCTTTCCTTACTGGATGCCTCTGCAGGCGATAAGTTGCTGGAGATAGGTATGGGCAATGGTTTTTTTGTGAAAGATGTATTGACGAGGCATCCATCGATTACCTATGCTGGTTGCGACTATTCGGCATTGATGGTGGAGAAGGCTGAAGAGATGAATGCTGAATGGACATCGCAGGGAAGAGCGGAATTTATTCATGCAGATATTACTGCACTGCCGTTCCCCGATCAATCGTTCAATAAGATATTTACCATCAATACCGTTTATTTTTGGGAAAATGAAAGTGCTGCGCTGAAGGAGATAAGGCGGGTATTACTGCCGGGTGGTAAGTTCATCATCAGCTTTCGACCCAAAGACCATACGGAGAAATACCCCTTCACCAAATACGGGTTCAGGCAATATTCCAAAGAAGACATCACCGAAATGCTCACCGCAAACGGTTTCACAATAAACATGGTCTATGAGCACCAGGAACCCGATTTTGATATGAACGGTGAAATAATGAAAATGAAGAACATGGTTGTTGTGGCGGGGTAGGTTTTGTTACTCACTACAGCTACTTAATTTAGGTGTCGAGGCATCCAGGAAATTAAAAGACAAAGCAGGCATATGCCTGCTTTGTCTTTTATGAAATAATTGTCTGTTCACTTATAAATTCCCTCTCTTTGCCTGCTCCCTTTCTATTGATTCGAACAGGGCTTTAAAGTTGCCAGCGCCGAAACTTTGAGCGCCTTTTCGCTGTATGATCTCGAAGAAGAGAGTAGGTCGGTCTTCGACCGGCTTAGTGAAGAGCTGGAGAAGATAACCCTCTTCGTCGCAGTCGATGAGGATGCCCAGCTCTTGCAGAGGGGCGAGGTCTTCATCTATCTTGCCTACGCGGGTAGGGATCTCTTCGTAATAAGCATTTGGCGGAGCGTCGAGGAATTCGACGCCGCGGGCTTTCAACTGGCGCACCGTGGCCACAATATCGTTAGTGGCTACCGCAATATGTTGTACACCTTCTCCCTCATAATAGTCGAGGTATTCTTCTATCTGTGATTTCTTTTTTCCCTCCGCCGGTTCGTTGATCGGGAATTTTACGTAGCCGTTACCGTTGCTCATTACCTTACTCATAAGGGCTGAGTATTCGGTGGTTATCTGCTTGTCATCGAATGTGAGGATGTTCACGAAACCCATTACATCTTCGTACCATTTAATGGTGGGGTTCATGCGGCCCCAGCCTACGTTGCCCACACAATGGTCGACGTAAAGCAGGCCTACATCAGTAGGGTTGTAGCTGCTGTTCCATGGCTGGTAGCCGGGCAGGAAAAGGCCATTGTAGTTTTTGCGCTCTACGAACAGGTGTATAGTCTCACCGTAGGTATAGATGCCGCTCATACGCACCTCGCCATGTTCGTCTTTTATGGTCTGCGGCTCCATGTATACTTTGCCGCCACGCCTGGTGGTTTCTTCAAAGGACTTATATGCATCGTCAACCCACAGGGCAAGTATCTTCACACCATCGCCATGCTTCATGATATGCTCTGATATGGGACTCTTTGAGTTGAGCGGTGTGGTAAGCACGAGGCGTATCTTGCCCTGTTGCAATACATAACTTGCCCTGTCGCGAACTCCGGTCTCCGGACCAGCATATGCCAGCGACTGGAATCCAAAAGCTGTTTTATAAAAGTGGGCAGCCTGCTTGGCGTTGCCTACGTATAGTTCTATGTGATCGGTGCCATTGATAGGGAGGAAGTCCTGCGCCTGTGTCATTTTCTGGCAAACGGTAAGTGTATCCATTTGTTTTAATTTAGTCTAAAGTAAAAAGTATAAAGTCGAAAGTTGTTGTGTTTAATATTTACTCTATCCAGCTATAAACGTATTGGTCATCTTCTATGCCTAATCCTTCTTTGGTGAGAATGAGCGGGTGGAAGGTATCGACCATAACAGCCAGTTCTTTTGTCTCTTTCGCGCCTATGCTTTTTTCTACCGTGCCTGGGTGAGGGCCATGGGGTATGCCGGCAGGGTGTAATGTAATCATGCCTCGTTCCACATGTTTGCGGCTCATGAAGTCTCCATCCACGTAGTACAGCACTTCATCGCTATCAATATTGCTGTGGTTGTATGGGGCGGGGATGGCTTGTGGGTGATAATCGAACAGGCGGGGAACGAATGAGCAGATAACAAAGTTGTGCGCATCGAACGTCTGGTGTACGGGTGGTGGCTGATGGACTCGGCCGGTAATGGGCTCAAAGTCGTGTATGCTGAGGGCATAGGGGTATTCGCAGCCATCCCAGCCTATAACATCGAATGGGTGGTGACCATACCAGATAGGGTAGAGTAATCCTTTCTTTTTTACATTTATCAGGAACTCGCCCTGCCGGTCTATGGTTTCCAGATTTTCCGGCTTGCGTATGTCGCGCTCGCAAACCGGGGAATGTTCCAGTAACTGGCCGTATTTACTCAGGTAGCGTTTGGGAAATGTGATGGGGCTGAATGACTCAACGATGAACAAGCGGTTGTGCTCATTATCGAATTCAATCTGGTAGATAGTACCGCGGGGAACAACAACATAATCGCCGTAGCCGAACTTTATTTGTCCGTATTGGGTCTTCAGGGTGCCTGTGCCTTCGTGTATGAACAGCACCTCGTCGGTATCGGCATTCTTATAAAAAACGTTGTCGGTAAGGCCTTTTTTGGGTGCTGCCAGTGTTAAATGGACGTCGTTGTTGAAAAGAACGGTTTTGCGGCTTTTCAGGTAGTCGGCATCCGGAGCAATATTAAAGCCACGGAAACTGCGGTGCTTCAGAATGTTGCCCGTGGCGGCTACCGGTGCGACATCCACCGGTTCCTCTGCCCGCACTATCTTGGTAGGCGGGTGTATGTGGTAAAGCAGCGAGTAGTTGGACGAAAACCCCTCAGTACTGAATAGCTGCTCTGCATAAAGAGAGCCATCAGGCTGGCGGAATTGTGTATGCCTTTTAGGCGGAATCTTCCCTAATGAAAAGTAGTGAGGCATTAAGTGTAGTAATTTGGGGTAAAATTACGAAGAAAAACCCCAAACCCCTAAGGGTATTTGCTAAATTTATTTAATGCGTGAGCTTATGGCATCACATGGTGAATAACAGGTCTTTACATTAAGAAAAAGTAGGTTACTCCAGCATCTGGCCCACCATTTCTTTCAGGAGCTCGCGGTCGTTGGTGGTGTTTTTTATGCCCACGGCCATGGTGCTGTACTTGCCGAGCAGCAGCAGGCAGCGTTCTACACGGTGGAGTGGCCAGTGCTGCGCTGCGGCCATGATGTTCTTGACAAAATAGGGAGAAACTCCCATAGCTGCGGCAGCGTCTTTATCGGTCTTGCCCCTTACGAAATTCGCTTGGTAAAGACGGTTGAAATGGTTGTAGAATGTGCCTATGAGCAACGGCATGGGTGCAGCTTTGGGATTGGCAAGGAAGTAGGCAAGCATCCGGTATAATTTATCGCGATCGGAGCCGGTTAAGGCCTCAGGAAATTCAAAAATGTTATATTCTTTACTGATGCCAATGTACTTCTGTATCATGGCACCGGTCAGTTCCTTTTCGTCAGGAACGTTGATGCGCACCTTTTCTATTTCATTGGCTATTTTCTGAAGGTCGGCACCGAGGTAGGTGGCCAGTATCTCTGATTCTTTTTGGGCAATGCGGAAGCCTATTTCATTTCCATAAGCCTGTATCCAATGAGGCATGTTATCATCCTTCACCTTGTCGGATGTGAAGTGAATGCCTTTTTCTTTTGCCAGTTTAACAATTTTGCCCCTGCCATCGGTCTTTTTGCCCCTGTGCTCAATGAGGAATATGGTACTGGGGGTAGGTTTCTCGAGGTAGCCGGCAAGGTCGTTAAATCCTTTAAGGGAAGCAGCATCCTTGAGAATAACTACCTGCTTTTCGGCAAACATAGGGAAGCGGCGGCAGGCGTTAATTACGTCTGACCATTCGGAGTCCTTGCCGTAGAGTATCATCAGGTTGAAGTCCTTTTCGGCGGGAGTGAGGATGTCGTTCTCAAACCAGGAGGTTATTTTGTCGAGGTAATAGGGATCTTCCCCGTCTATGAGGTAGAAGGGGGCAAACTGTCGCAGTTGAATGGATTGTTGTATCTTTTTGTAATCGGCGTTCATTTAAGGTGTGAAAGTAGGAAAATGTGTTATTATTTAAACCATCAGGCAGCGTAGTGGATATATTTTAATGATCGTTGCTTATATTGCTACCTGTTAAGCATGTAATGAAGCGGACATTTCACATAATATCAATACTTTTTGCTTTTCTGATGGTAATGGCCCAGCATCCGTTATTAGCGAAGGTGGATACACTGGCGCGGATTAGCGAAAAAATAAATAAGGTAGATACCGTACCCGCTGTTAATGTTTTTACGCATTTTACCTGGGATGTAAAAGCAAGTTTTGAAAACGGGAGTAAGGTTCAATATGTTACTGCCAAGGCAGATACGCTGGGCCTTATGCGTGGAATTGATACGCTTCGTCTTTCCACTTCTTTTTATGTTGTTCCGGAACTGACCGGCAAGATACTGGCTTTGCGATATGAATTGGAAGGTTCGATACGTGTGCTTATGAACGGGCAGATGCTATTGGGAACGGGTGTATTCCAGAACGATAAGGAAAGTCGGTTAAAAAAGATGACACAGGACAATTATCTGACCTTTGTTTTTTCCGACAGCATACAAGCCCTGGAGATTTTATACCTGCCATTGTCCAGTACGAGGATTATTAACCTTGAACTGAAAATGACATGGCCGCGCCTAGCTGAGCGGCATTTGGATAATGTAAAAGACGGTGAGCGGGATGCGCAGGGTAAGGGCTTCTATTACCTCGCTTTTGGCATTGTTTTTCTTTGCCTATATGTATTTTTCAGGGAAAGGACGGAACATTTGTATTTTTCCTTGTTTTGTATTTTTGCGGCCCTGGCTTATTTGTGGGATATGCTGGAGACGGATATCCTCTATAACCTTGAGTACTTTTTTGTTGTTTTCTCTTTTGAATTCTTGTCCATCTTCTTTTGCAAAGTATTGAAGAATAAGGAGAAATCGAAAATACCTCTGCTTGTCATTGCGGTAATTATGGGGTTTTGCTTTATGCCTGCTGTCCGGTATTTCAGCCTCCCATTCTTTACATCTAACATACCTGTGTTTGTAGCTATTGTAAATATTACATTGATTACCTATGCGGCTATATCATCATTATATTTTCTTTTTCATGGCTTTGGGCAAAAGAGATGGGAAGCGAAAGCGATATTGGGTTTTTGCCTTTTACCCATATTATTCTTTGCGTTAATTCTGATTATATATATAGTAGCCATAGCAAGAAGACCCACTGAATCTGGTCTGAATGTCATGTTTGCTAATTATGTAGATTATTTCTTATCCCTCATAGTTTATTCATACCCTCTTGCAGCAGTTTATATACTGAGCCGGAGGAATGGAATGGCGCAGCGACAATTGATGGCGCAGGTGGTATCCATACAGCAGCTATCGGATGAGAATCTGGCCAAGGAGCAGGAAAAGAAACATATTCTTGAAAACCAGAAAGAGGAACTGGAAAAAGAGGTGGCTGTGCGTACAGCTGAGATCGTATCGCAGAAGGAGGAAATAGAAAAGCAGCATGATGAGCTGAAAGTGGAGAAGAAAAAATCGGACGACCTGCTGCGGAACATATTGCCGGAGGAAGTAGCGCAGGAATTGAAGGACAAGGGTTATTCTGAGGCGAAATTGTTTGACAATGTGACTGTTCTGTTTGCTGATTTTGTAGGCTTTACAAAGGTAGGGGAGGCGATGTCGCCACAAGACCTGGTGAATGAACTGCATATTTGTTTCAAGACCTTTGATGAGATCATATCGAGGCACGGCATTGAAAAGATAAAGACGATTGGCGATGCTTACCTTGCCGTATCAGGGCTGCCCGCGGCGGATGCAAGACATGCAGAAAACATAGTGAACGCGGCGATAGAAATAAACCAATTCATGGGCCAACGACAGCGGGAAATGGGAGACAGGTCTTTCAGGGTGCGGATAGGTGTTCACAGCGGCAGTGTAGTGGCGGGAATTGTGGGTGTGAAGAAATTCGCTTACGATATTTGGGGTGATACCGTGAACACAGCCGCGCGTATGGAGCAGAGTAGTGAGCCGGGGAAAATTAATATCTCGCAGACTACCTTTGAGCTGGTAAAGTATAAATTCAGTTGTGAGTACCGTGGAGAAATAGATGCTAAGAACAAGGGGATGCTGAAAATGTACTTTGTGCAGGCCGGCAGCTAGTCAGGTATAAATTCAGGGGTAATGTCCATGTCTATCCCTTTCAGTTTCAGGAATACTTTAGCGGTAGTGAACACATCCTGCAGACAATATTTGCCGATACGGGCAAGGTCTTTTTCCTGCCAATACACGGACGCCACCATGCTGCCGTCGAGGTCTGATTTAGGAGAGGGGATACCAAATACTTCGGCCAGTAGCGATAATGATGTGAAATTCTTATGGTCGCCGAATTTCCACATATCCATCTTGTCGAGATGGGATATCTCCCATGGTTTTTTGCCGGAGATGTCGAGCGAAGGGGGTAGGTGTATGCCGTTAATAAGCATACGGCGACAAATGAATGGTATATCGAACTCTTTGATGTTGTGGCCGCAAAATCTAAAGTCACGGTAATGACTGCTGAATTTAGAAAGCACCTCACAAAAATCATTTAACAATATTTTTTCGTTATCATTTACCAGTGATTTCAGACGCATTTTCCACTTTCCATCCTGAATGCTGAGGCTGCCAAAACCTATGCAAACAACCTTTGCGAACTCAGAAAAAATACCGGCCCTTTCGGCGAAAAGTGCAGCAGGGTCGCTAATTCCATCAGCAGTGCCCTTCACAAATTTTGCCTTCCTTGCCCATTCCGCCTGCATAGCTTCAGAAAGCCCGCTATACTCCGGCTTTATTGGCACGGTTTCTATATCGATAAACAAAATTTCTTTTAAATGCTGCATTTACCAGAAGATGTATATTACATTTGTAATCAAATTTATTTTAAACTGTACCTAAACAAAAGTAAATTATGAGCCAATATAATCAAACAAATTCCTCCCAAAACGATTCCGGCAGAAAAAATAATACTATTATCTACTGGGTAGTGATCGTAGTATTGCTTGCAGGGTGCATATACCTATTCATGAGCAAGAACAAACTGGCTGATGATAAAAAGGTGATGGAAACCCAAAAGCAGCAAACTATTGATTCAGTAAGCGCGGACTACTCAGAACTGGAAAGCGATTTCAATGCGGCATCGGCTAAAATAGATCAACTGGTATCGCAGAACTCGCGCTTAGACAGTGCGTTGCAAAGCGATAAAGCTGCCATGGAAAAACTGCGCTCGCAGATACGTACAGTATTGAGCAATAAGAACGCATCTCAGGCCGAACTGAAAAAGGCGAAGGCAATGATAGATCAGCTTACAGACAAAACCAGGCAATATGAAGCCCGTATAGCAGAGCTGGAAAGGGAGAATGCCGTGCTGACCGGTGAGAATAAAGTGCTTACGAAGGAGCGTGATTCTACCGTGGAGAAAAACATCGCCCTTAAAAAAGCCGGGTCTGTTTTAAGTGCCGCTAACATAAGAATGGACCCTATAGATAAACGCAGGAATGGTAAGGAAAAAGAGACAAAAAAGGCGAAAAAGGTAGATGTGCTGCGCATCACATTTGATATTGTAGAAAACAGGATAGCAGAAAGCGGAACCAAGCAACTGTACCTGCGTATAGTAGGCCCGGACCGCAATGTGTTATATACACCATCAAATGCATCAGGTGTAATGAATACAGCTATCGGCACCCAGATACAATATTCAATAATGAAGAATATAGTGCTTACCCAGAATATGCCTGTAAAGGACGTAGTGGTGGACTGGCAGCAGAATGGCAGCTACGGCAAGGGCACTTATACAATCGAAATATATAATGAAGGTTACAAAGTGGGTAGCGGGAATGTGGAGTTGAGGTAATTTTGTATGTTGAAAATTTTACAAGGGTATTGTGTTTACGCAATACCCTTTTTTTGTGGGTTATTAGGAGTATTTTTGACTTTGAATAGCACTACTCTTAACAATTCAGTAATGTAGCGTTCTTTTTGGGTTAACATTGACAGCCTAATTTTGTTAACGATATAAAAAAATATGGAAGTATTCCCAGGAAAGATTCTTATAGTTGATGATGAACCGGATATAGTTGAGTTCATTAGTTATAACTTGAAAAACAAGGGCTATTTAATATCCACAGCAAGAGACGGAGTGGAAGCCATCCGCAAGGCACGCGATTTCAGGCCAGACCTCATTCTCCTTGACATAATGATGCCAAATAAAGACGGCATTGAGACCATTAAGGAGCTGAGGAATATGCATGAATTTGACGAAACGGCCATCATCTTCCTTACAGCACTTAATGATGAGAAACGCGAAATAGAGGGCTTACAGATAGGTGCAGACGATTATATAGCCAAACCGATAAAGCCGGAGTTGCTGGCCACCAGAATAGGTTCGGCGTTGCGTCGTTTCCGTAAGGATGACGAAGTGGACCAGAAGCAAATATTTGGCGACCTTGAAATCAACAAGACAAAATTCACCGTTTCGTATAAGGGGAAAGAAATACTGCTTGCCAAGAAAGAATTTGAATTACTATCCCTGCTTGCCTCAAAACCGGGGCGTGTATTCCTGCGCAATGAGATACTACAGCGTGTATGGGGCACAGACGTGATAGTAGGTGACCGCACAATTGACGTACACATCCGTAAAATACGCCAGAAGGTGGGTATAGATCTGATAACCACCGTGAAAGGCGTGGGTTATAAATTTGAAATGGCATAACCATTACTTATAGTATCTTAGCGGTATGTCTGTATTCGACACCAAGAATCTGTCACCGCGGCTGCTGTCGTTTCTCACCGCTGTAATTATAGCTACCGCAAACGCGCTGCTAAGCCTTTTGGTAGTGCAATACTGGTACACCCCGCTGCTGGTGTTCGGGGTTACTTTCGTAGTCATTTACTGGTTGTATTACTACACATTGCAAAGGTTCATCTACCGCAAGATCAAGATTATCTACAAATTCATCTACCAGACGAAGGCGACAAAAAAGGAGGAGTTCTTTTATGAGAATGTTCTGCCGCAGAAGTCTATTGAGGAGGTGAGCGAGGATGTGCAGAAATGGGCAGCCCAACGCAAAGATGAGATAGACCTGTTGCGGGCTAATGAGCAATTCAGGAGGGAGTTCCTGATGAACCTTGCCCATGAATTGAGAACGCCCATATTCTCGGTGCAGGGATATGTGGATACGCTGCTCGGTGGGGCACTTGAGGATGAGGAAGTGAACAGGAAGTTCCTGAACAACGCATCTAAAGGCATAGACCGGCTGGTGCGCCTGGTGGATGACCTTGACGAGATATCGAAGCTGGAATCGGGGAAAATACCATTGATACAGGAAACATTCGCAATACAGGAGCTGATAAAGGATGTGTATGAAGAACTTTCGCTGAAAGCTAAAGAAAAAGAAATAAACCTTTTATTCAAAAAAGGCACAGAAGGGGCCATATTTGTAATTGCAGACAAGCAAAAGATAAAGCAGGTGCTGGTGAACCTTGTCGAGAATGCTATTAAGTATGGCAATGACCAGGGATCCGTGACGGCGGGCTGCTATGAGACCGACGATAAGCATGTGTATATAGAAATATCGGACGATGGCCCCGGCATAGGCGAGGAACACCTGCCACGTATATTTGAGCGGTTTTACCGCGCAGACCGCAGCCGCAGCCGTGCGATAGGAGGCACCGGGCTGGGCCTGGCAATAGTGAAGCATATAGTAGAGGCCCACGGCCAAACAGTGAATGTGCGCAGCAAGCCAGGGGTAGGGTCTTCATTCGGCTTTACGCTGGATAAGGCAAAACCGTAGCGGAGTGGTATTATTGTTTTACAATCTCTACACGCCTGTTGAGCGCTTTGCCATTATCAGTCGTATTGTCAGCTATTGGTTTTGTTTGTCCCCAGCCTTTTGCAGATAAGCGGTTTTTCTCTATTCCTTTGCCAATCAGCGCGTTTACGACGGCATTTGCCCTGTTCACAGAGAGTGTTTGATTTGATGCGGGTGTGCCTGCATTGTCTGTATGACCTTCTATGCTGACTTTCAAAGCAGTGTTTTGTGCGAGCATTTCAGCTACCTGATCAATAATCACTTGAGATTCTGAGCGAATACCTGATTTCCCGGTTTCGAAATTTATATATAGCGCAATGTGCCCATCCTTATTTAATTTGTCAAGTATAGCTGAAGCCTGAATATCTTGTTTCATAGCCTCAATCTCCAGAATGTTTATTGCAAAATTGCCGTCACCATTTGTTGGTGTGAAATCTTCGAGCACTATCCATATTTCTTTTTTGCCGGTATTTGCAAATAATGTCGCCGATTCACCATTCATGAAAAACATTTTTTTGCCTCCGTATTTCGCGATAGCGTTTTCATAATTTTTTACAATTTGGAAAAAAGAGGGTGGGGTACCGCTTTTTTCATTGTCATAGGTGTAGTTTATATGTGTTTTTGTGCCTTCTTTTTTTACCTGTTTGCCTTCTCCGGTGCGAATATCCATCTCATTGAAATTCTGTGAGCACTCATTAATATAAGTATTGGGCATCCGGTTAAAGAGCAGGTGGTCTTTGCAGCCATCAGCATCATTCTGGGCATGCAGCGCAGGGCTGAGCAATAAAAAAAGGATCACTGAAACGGCGCTTCTAATCGTGGATGGAGACATAATAGTTAGTTAAATATGCGTGAGGGATGTTACGAATTATAAAGGTATATTCGATATACTGCTGTTTTGGTGATAAAGAACAGCCGTATTTATGATTATCCTCAGTTTTCTTTTGCCTTGCTCCATCACATCGCTTACCTTTGCGCCCTCAATTGTTAAAAAAACAACATGAAACCGCAAAAGATAACCATGGGCCAGAATGGCCGCCTGCATGTTCCTGACCATCCTATTGTTCCTTTCATAGAAGGAGATGGCATTGGGCCTGATGTGTGGCGCGCCAGTAAGATGATTATTGACGCTGCCGTGGCGCATGTGTATGGCGACAAACGCCAGATAATGTGGCAGGAAATACTGGCCGGCGAAAAAGCATTTAATGCGACGGGGGAATGGCTGCCGGCAGCAACTTTAGACATTGCCAGGGAAAACCTGGTATCTATAAAAGGCCCATTGACGACACCTGTAGGTGGTGGCATACGCTCGCTGAACGTGGCCCTGAGGCAGGAACTTGACCTGTATGTATGCCTTCGGCCCGTAAAATGGTATAAGGGTGTGCCATCGCCGGTGGTTGCCCCTGAAAATGTGAATATGGTCATCTTCCGCGAGAATACCGAGGATATATATGCGGGCATAGAGTTTGCACAGGGTAGTGAGGAGGCGGGTAAGTTGCTTGCGTTCCTGAATGAGCATGGCGTGGGCAAAAAAGTACGTTTCCCTGAAAGCTCTGCATTCGGTATAAAGCCTGTATCCAAAGAGGGTAGCGAGCGCTTAGTTAGGGCTGCTATAAAGTATGCATTAAAACATAAATTGCCATCGGTAACCATAGTGCATAAGGGCAATATCATGAAGTTCACGGAAGGTGGGTTCAAGATATGGGCATACGAACTTGCGGAACATGAATTTGGCGATAAGGTGTACACATGGGGGCAATGGGAGAACGCCAGAAAGACGCAGGGTGAAGATGCCGCAAACGCAAAACTGAAAAAAGAGGAAGCCTTAGGCAAGCTCATCATTAAAGATGTTATTGCTGATAATTTCCTGCAGCAAATACTTATTTCGCCCAAAGACTATTCGGTGGTGGCGACTTTGAACCTGAACGGGGATTATATATCAGACGCTGCTGCGGCATCTGTGGGTGGGATAGGTATATCTCCCGGCGCGAATATCAATTACCTGACCGGACACGCAGTATTTGAGGCAACTCATGGCACTGCACCTAAGTTTGCCAATACCGATACGATGAATCCGTCATCATTATTGCTGAGTGGTGTGATGATGCTGGACTATATGGGCTGGACGGAAGCTGCGAACTGTATAGAGGAAGCGCTTTCGACAACCATCATGCGCAAGCGGGTGACGATAGACTTTTATAACCTGATGCATGATGCCACCTTGCTGAAAACGAGCGAGTTTGCCCATGAGGTAATCAGGAATTTCGGGCATGTGTAGTAAATGAGTGGGTAAAGATATAAGGGTACTGATAAATGCATTTTTTTTCGTTATTTTTAGATTTAATTTAAAAATATTGAATAATTTGTCGTTAATTTTGTATTCTTAATAAAAAAAACAACAATTCTTGAATCTTGCGCCGTACATAGAGCATACTATACTTAAACAGGTCACGACTATTGCTGAGGTAGACAAGGTATGTCTTGAGGCATCGGAAGAGGGTTTTGTGGGGGTATGCGTGCCACCGAAGTATGTGACCGCTGCAAAAAAATTACTTGATGGTTCGGGCGTGAAGGTATCAACGGTAGTCGGGTTTCCGATGGGCTTTGGTACCATAGAAACGAAGCTGAAGGAAATAGATTCTGTATTGCATGCGGGGGCAGATGAGGTTGATATGGTGATAGACCTTGGCGCATTGAAGAGCGGGGACTGGAAACACCTTGAGGATGAGATAGAGGCATGCCTGAAGCCGATATATGCGGCCCGCAAAGTGATAAAAGTAATTGTGGAAAGCGGTATACTGACGGCCAACGAATTACTGGCGTGCTGCAAGTTGTATGGCAAGTATGAGATAGATTATATGAAATCGTCGACGGGATATGCCGATAAGGGTGTGACCGTAGAGGCTGTAAAACTGATGCGCGCGAATTTGCCTGGCAGAATCGGGATAAAGGCATCAGGGGGCATACGGACGTATGCATTCGCAAAAGAGCTGATAGAGGCAGGGGCTACAAGATTAGGTACATCATCGGGCATGCAAATAATGAAAGAAAGCAGGGAAGAGGTACTATGAGTGTGAGGAAGTATATATCGGTGGCAGGGTTACTCGTTCTAACTACAAGTGTAAAAGCACAAACAACACTTCATGCCGACCCGCGTTTATCTGTGCTTGCTAAAAAGCCGCATACCATAGAGCAGGTTACGGCATCTGCAGCCGTAAAGCGTAAAAAGATTCCCAAAATAGCAATGGCGGCTGATGGCGTTCCTTATACGTCACAACCGCAATCGTCAGGTCAACCGACAAAAGTTTTGGGTTATGCAGCCGGTTCATCAAAGCCGGATGTGGCTGTAAAGCCACTACCCGATGAAAATGGCCATGCTGCCGGATGGACTCCTCCTGTTCACCGCAAAGCCAGGGCGGTTTATACCGGCAAAGGTTTCCGGGTGCAGATTTATTGCGGGCCCGACAGGGACAAGGCAATAGCAGTGAAAACTGAATTTATGCGCATGTATCCCGGTGTTCGCACTTATCTTTCCTATTTAACGCCGAGTTTCAGGGTGAAAGTTGGCGATTATCGTCAGCGGAGTGATGCCGCAGGTATGCTGAAAGAAGCGAATTCGGCATACAACCCCAGCATGATTGTTCCGGACAATATAGTGATAAGTACGTTTTAGTTGTAAGTTGTAAGTCGTAAATGGGGTGGTATTCTTGTCTACTTCGTGTATTTTGCGGGATATTTCAGCTAATAATCAGCGCAGGATGATACTCAACCAGGTAAAAGAAAAAGCAGAAAAATATTTTCCCGAGGTGCGGGCGATACGCCATCACCTGCACGCCCATCCTGAGCTTTCGTTCCAGGAATATAATACATCAAAATTCGTTGTTGATCAGTTGACGAAACTTGGCATACCTTATAAATCTGGTGTGGCCGGTACGGGTGTGGTTGCCCTGATAGAAGGTAACAATCCCGGTAAGCGGTGTATAGCACTACGTGCAGATATGGACGCACTACCTATAGAGGAGAAGAATGATGTGCCTTATTGCTCTACGAACAAAGGTGTGATGCATGCCTGCGGGCATGATGTACATACAAGCTGCTTGCTGGGTGCTGCCCGCATACTTAATGACCTGAAAGGTGAACTGGAAGGTACGGTGAAACTACTGTTTCAACCCGGGGAGGAAAAGCATCCCGGAGGGGCGAGCCTGATGATAAAGGACGGGGCACTGGAAAACCCAAAGCCGGATGCAATATTCGCATTGCATGTATTCCCTTATTTGCCTGTGGGGCATATTGGTTTTAAGGCGGGACAATATATGGCAAGCGCAGATGAAATATACATAACCATACACGGGCGGGGCGGTCACGCAGCACTGCCGCAGGAAACTATAGACCCGATATCAATAGCCGCATTGCTGATAACGGGCTTGCAGCAGGTGGTGGCGCGCAAGGCCGACCCCCTGATACCCTCGGTGCTGACGTTTGGCAAAATTGCGGGTGGGTTTGCGACCAATGTTATACCTGATAAAGTGGAGATACTAGGCACCTTTCGCACGGTGGATGAGAAGTGGCGCTATGAAGCGCATAAATGGATAAAGGATTTTACGGAGCAGACCTGTGCTGCCTATGGTGCAAAGGTGGATATAGAAATACCCGTAGGTTACCCATCGCTGTATAATGACCCGGCACTGACCACAAAAGCAGAAGAGTGGGGAAGGGCATATGCGGGCAATGAAAATGTGCATGAGCTTATCATGCGTATGGGCGCCGAGGATTTCAGTTTTTATACCCATCATGTGCCCGGTTGTTTCTTTCGCCTGGGTACTAATAAAGAGGGTAAGGAATATACTGTCCCTGTCCACAACTCACACTTCAATATAGATGAAGATGCTTTGAAAACCGGTATGGGTATGATGGCATGGTGCGCGGTGCAGGGGCTGGTTGCAGGTGGATAATTCTGGTTTTTGTGTTGCCTGGTGTACAATGGCCTTATAGATACTTGTTATTGATTTATGAACCTATACATTAAGAATATGGTTTGCAACCGGTGTATCATGGTTGTTAAATCAGAGATCGAAAAAACAGGACTGCATACGGTTAATGTAAGCCTGGGTGAAGTTGTATTGCTGGAGAAAAAACTATCCCCGGAACAGACCACGCAACTGAAGCAATCGTTATCCGCACTGGGTTTTGAATTGATTGACGATCGTAAGAGCAAGCTAATAGAGCTGATGAAGAATACGATTGTTGATCTGGTACACTATTCGGATCCGATAGAGAAAAAACATAGCGCATATATTTCAGAGAAACTCCACCATGACTATTCCTACCTGAGTAAACTGTTTTCAGAAGTTGAAGGCCTGACTATTGAGCAATACATTATCAGGCAAAAAATTGAGCGCGTGAAAGAACTGTTGGTCTATGACGAGCTTTCTCTCAGTGAAATTGCGTACAGGCTGGGATACAGCAGTGTGGCTCATTTGTCGGCACAATTCAAGAAGGTAACAGGATTGACCCCGTCTTATTACAAACAGAAAGGGTTTCAAAACCGCATTCCGCTTGATAAGGTAAGGTAGCGCCGAATTATATAAATCGTATCCTTAATGGTATAACAGCTGCATGCTGTAGGAGAAATAATTTTGTGTCATAAATTCTTTACGATGACACATACATATAACATTACAGGAATGACCTGTATTAGTTGCGTATCAAAAGTGAAAAGTGAGCTTCTGAAACTCAGCGATGTAATTAGCGCTGATGTGCAGTTGAACACACCACAAGCAACTATTTCTATGCAACGACACATTGCCGTGTCTGATTTACAGAGGGCTTTAATCAAAGCCGGTCCGAATTACATTATTGCTGAAGCAGACGCTACAATGAACCAGTCTGAACCTGAAGCAAAGGATGGGGAGCAATCGTATTTTCCTGTTTTTTTGATATTCGGATATATCCTCGGGGTAAGCCTGACTATTCAATTTGTCCGGCATCAATTCGATGTGATGCAATGGATGAGTCATTTTATGGCTGCTTTCTTTCTTGTATTCTCATTCTTTAAGTTAATGAATCTTAAAGGGTTTGCAGAGGGGTACAGTACATATGACATTGTAGCGAAAAAGTCACCCGTTTATGGGTTCGTATATCCTTTTATAGAGCTTTTATTAGGCGTAGCCTTTTTAACGCAGTTCAATCCTATGGTCACGAATGTTGTTACGCTGATTGTGATGGGAGTAAGCACTATTGGCGTTATTCAGAGCCTGCTTAAGAAATCACATTTTCAATGTGCATGTCTTGGTACAATTATTAAGCTCCCTTTAAGCAGCGTTACCCTTTTTGAAGATATGCTAATGACGGCGATGAGCTGTATAATGTTAATTCTCATTTAACTATCTCAAAATCAATTGTATGAAAAGAATAATTCTGACGCTGATTGTCGCGGCGCTATCTGTCCCCGCAATTGCACAACATGAACATCATCCGGTACAAAAGGAGAAGAAAAGCCGTAAACCAGTGAAGAAAAAAGAGGGCGAAACCAAACAAATGGATCAAAAAGATACTGCCGAGCGGCAGCCTAAAACTGCCCCCCACGGCGAGCATCAAGACAAAGATAAAACACATCCAGTTGATACAACGGATGGTCGCGAGCGTCATTTGCAAAGTGGGGCTATGAGCCACGCATATTCCCTGAACCTGCCCATGACCCGCAATGGCTCAGGTACCGGCTGGCTTCCTGATAATTCACCGATGTATGGAAATATGCTACATGGCCGTAAGTGGATGTATATGCTGCACGGGAATGTTTTTGTGCGATATAATAAGCAGGATATTTTTGATCGCGGGTTGAGAGGTGGTCAGAAGTTTGATGCGCCGAACTGGCTTATGGCCATGGGGCAACGGAGAGTTGGCCGAAAAGGACTGTTTCATTTCAGCGCCATGTTCTCGCTGGATGCAGCTATTGCAGGTGGTGAGGGATACCCTCTGCTGTTTCAGTCGGGAGAAACATGGAGGGGGCAACCGCTTGTAGACAGGCAACATCCGCATGACCTGTTTTCGGAATTGGCGGTAAGTTATTCTCATGCGATTTCTCCTGTAATGGATGCTTTCATTTACCTGGGGTACCCCGGGGAACCATCATCAGGGTCTGTGGCCTTTATGCACCGGCCCTCGGCACTCACAAATCCGGATGCTCCGATTAGCCATCACTGGAATGACGGTACCCATATAACGTTTGGCGTGGCGACCTTAGGTTTTCGGTACCGTAAATTCAAAATAGAAGCTACGTCGTTTACAGGAAGAGAGCCGGATGAAGACAGATGGGGATTTGACAGGCCATTTTTTGATTCGTGGAGCGGACGACTGTCTTACAATCCTGACAGGCATTGGGCATTGCAGTTGTCTCAGGGTTTTATAAATAGTCCGGAGGTATCGCATCCCGGTGAAGACGTAAACCGAACTACAGCGTCGCTAATCTACAGCCGGTCATTTTCACAAAAAAGACTGTTGAATGCCACAGTGCTTTGGGGGCTTAACAAAACGGCCGGGCATGAAGGAGAAAATACTTTTTTGGCGGAAGCCTCGTATGCGTTGAACAGGTTGAATATATATGGCCGGTATGAGTGGGTGCAAAAGTCGGTTGATGAGCTGAATCTGGATGAAGCAATCTATGGGCACCATACGATATTTCCTGTAAATGCATTTACAGCAGGTTTGAGCTATGATGTATTTCAGGCAAGAGTTGTAAGGGTGGCTGCGGGTATGCAAGGTAGTTTGTATATGGCTGATAACCGTCTTGATGGATTGTATGGCAAAAAACCAATGGCGGGACAGGTCTATTTACGATTCTATCCGGCAATTATCAGCAACTAAAATGCGCTGTGAAAATTATTATTGGTCTAATGCTATCTATTTCAGAAGTCGGTGGTGAATAGTAGTTGATTGACAGAATATTACACCCTCTTCCACACCAACGTAGCATTGCATCCGCCAAAACCGGATGCAGTCTTCAGTGCATATTGTATACCGGCGGTTTCAAATTTTGTACCCACTGTTATTGGTTTGGGTACACCGAGTGTTTCAAAACCCGCTGAGGGGATGAGGGTTTGATGTCGAAGGCTTTCAAGCACCATGGCACTTTCCATTACCCCGGCTGCGCCGAGAGTGTGGCCTATGTAGCCTTTAAAGCTGTGTACCGGACAATGCAGTAAACCGGCAATGTCAAATGCTTTTGCCTCCATCTCATCATTGTAAGGTGTGGCTGTGCCATGCGCGGAGACCATGTCTATTTGTGATGGTGCTATTCCGGCTTCTGTTATAGCCGCGGCAATAGCCATTGCAAGTTCTTCGCCGGTGCGTGATGGGCCGGAGATATGGTTTGCATCGTTGGATGTTGCCCCGCCCATCAGTTGGCCTAATGCTGTTTTTGTTTTATCGGCAGAAAGAATAATTGTTGCTGCGGCCTCGCCAAGGTTTATGCCTTTGCGGGCGGCATCAAACGGGCGACAGGGCTCGTCGGAAATGGCCTGGAACGACTGGAAGCCATTGAGCACAAAGCGGGAGAACCTGTCGCAACCTGTAACGATAACATGCCTATACCTGCCGGCCCGTATCAGGCGCAACCCATACTGTAAAGCCACAATACCGGATACGCAGGCATGAGATATGGTAAAAGGTTTACCGGGAATGCCTATGTATGCCGCTATCTGTTTTGCTGAATGATGCAGCGCGATTTGATTATCAGGCACATTGCCTAATAATTCGATATTGCCCTTCGTAGTAGATAATATAAATGCGGTTTGGGCCAGGTCTATAGGGTCTTTAAGTGAAAGCAGCGCGTTTTTTGCAGAGTAGGCCGCCATTTGTTCGAACGGAGAAAGGGCAACAGCCGATATTGTTTGTTCCTGAATGGCCTGCCATTGTGATGAGTCGAGTTTTGCGGCCATAAAAGGTGCATTGCTCAGCGAACTGTCCTCATATCGTTTAATGCCTGTGTGCCCGGCGGCTACCGCACGCCAATGTGCGGCAGAATCCATGCCGAGGGCGGATATTATGTGAGCTCCTATAGCGTAAACGGGGGACAATTTTACCGGGCTGATTGATCGCTGTTCTCAAAAATTTTGAATTCGCAGTTGGCTATTTCTTTGTCGCCAACATATACGCAGCCTTTTACAAAATGAAAACTGAGCAATGTTTGCAGAAAAGTCACCTCTGTGATGATAGTTTCGTTCACTTTTGGCAGGGAGTATATGTTCACATTTTTCAGGGCAGCTATGTAGCCTACAGGTGTAGGCCTGCCGGACTGCTGTATCCTGTGGCCGGTGCCTGCGCCTGCGGTCTGTGCCATATTCTCCACAAGGCCAGCCTCAGAAAGGTGTCCATCAGACACGAGAATATTATCCTCAGTAACCTTAAATGATGTACGGGTGGTCTTTTCGTTATTGCTAATCAGTTCGCCAATCATTACAAATGGCGGGCGCTGTGGTATATACGTTGCTGCATCGGTGTTCATGTAGCCCAAAAGTAGATATTCAACAGTGAAAAGCAAAACAAGGAATGGTATTTGAGCTATTTTATATACATTGCTTTAACGTTTATTTTTTTATTTTTGAATAATTATGACCCGTACTGTAAAAGTTTTGTTTTCATTTTTGGCCATAGCTGTATGCCTTAATGTGCTGGCGCAGCAAAAGAAACCAAATGCTAAAACGGACGGCGCAAAGCCGGGCGCGGAGCAGCCGAGGAAAATATTGTTGCCATACGTTTATCTTGGCAAATCGGACTATAAGGGCGGGCCGATTAGAAGAGATGAGTTCAACCGTTTGATGAAGCAGGGTCTTACATCTCGGGATTCTGTGGGGAATAAGTATAAAGTAGTGTCTTTCGGATTTAACTATGCCGAGCGAAACCTTTATGAAGATTCGATAGGTAACCTGAAGGTAATGACCGACTTTTTGTATGAGTTCTGTCCCGGAGACACGGTAACCCAAAATATATCTGCCAGTATTTACGAGCGGATAAAAGCCGGGGATACTGTATTTATAGAAAGGGTCACGGTTGTGAAGTACCTGACTAATAAATCAAATAAGGTGTACGCAGATTCATTAGCTATTGGTGCAAGGGGATTAATGTGTGTAATCACCAAATGACGTTCCGGTCATTTTCCTTAGAAGGGGTACCCGATAGAGATATTCATGACGAGGTTCTTAGACCTCCAGGTGGGGTTGTTGAAATCTATCTGGTTAAACACCCATCCGTTATTAGCAGGCACATAGGGTTTTTTTACGGGCATTGCCATATCTACCCTTAGAGTAAGGAACGATGCAATATCGAAGCGGAGACCAACGCCCATATCTGCGGCCACATCCTGTGCCAGTTTATCAAAAGCAAAGTTGCCGCCGGGATAAGAAGTATCTCCTTTAGCCAGCCATATATTCCCTGCGTCAGCGAAAATGGCACCGTTCATTTTTATAGCCCCGCTGAAGAGCATAGTAATGGGGAAGCGGAACTCAGTATTCAGTTCCAGTTTAATATCGCCCGTACGGTCTATCTGCAAAACATTATTGAGGTTTGTGGAATCGAAATAGGAGCCCGGCCCCAGTGTACGTATACGCCAACCGCGCAGGCTGTATGGCCCACCCGAAAAATATTGCTTGATATAGGGCAGCGTAGCCGATTGGCCGTAAGGCATGCCGATACCGCCGATGAAACGCATGGCAATGGTTGATTTCGGCAGGGTGAGATAATGCCGTGCATCTATATCAAACTTGGTGTATTGTGCATACTGCAGACTGTAAAGATCATTTACCGCGCCCACCACATTGTTGATAAGGCTTAGGACAGCACCGGCTTCCTCTATACCTAACTTCAGGTAGGAGTAGTTTATGCCCCGTTTTTTTGCAATGTTGTCGAATGTGTAAGTGATATTCTCTCCTTCTATAAAATTCTCTTTATAGCTGTTACGCAGGTATTCGTTGTTCTCCAGTACCTTGTTGAAAGAGTCGGTGCGCACCGGCACATTAATGATATTGACGAATGCAGGCGAGAGTCCCCATGTCTTGGTTTGCGTTTCTTTCCAGGTATAGGAGAAATTGGCGCTGGTATTGGACAGCGTAAAATAATTGATACGGTCGATGACACTTTTACCACCGCCTATAATGGTATGCGGCAGGTTAGAGTTATTGAAGAGCGACGAGGCAATAGGTGCGAGGAATTTAGGGAAGTCGATACTGGCATTGAACCCGTAATAGTTGGTGAGCCTGTTGAAGCGGCTGAAGAAATTTTCGTTAGTAGTGCTGTTGTATGAATACTCAAGTCCGCCATTCACGCCGATGGTAAGCAGGTTGGCACCTTTCAGGAAATTCTTGTCCCTCAAGTTCATACCTACCGAATGGCCGAGCGCGTAAGTAGAGCCACTGGATAACTCATACAATGTGGAGAAGTCGTATTTCTTGGCCCTGGCCAGGAGTATGTCATAATCCAGCACGCCCCTGTTGCGTCGTGTTTCGCGGGGCACTATCCGTATATATTGAAAGATGCCGAGTTCGGTAAGCTTGGATTGTGTGCGGTCGTAATCGGTCTGGTTAAAAAGATTTCCGGGAGACATGTAGATATGCTTGTATAGCACCCATGGGTGGACATATGGCTTATGATACCTGAAAATAAGCTTGTCAATCTGTTTTCTCAGCAGGGAACTATCTCTGAGGTCGGCAGGGCTGTTGAAGTCTGGGTATATGTTTATGCTGTTGATTACATATTTAGTGAAAGCGGCCGAATCATCAGCCATTTGAATATGTACTTCCAGGTCGAGTACCGGCTTTTTGTTTTCATTTGTTGAAACAAAATCAACGGCTGTTTTGAATGGGCTCTCCACATTTTTGAATATGGATTTGTCCACGGTGTCAATGACGAAAGTAATATTGTCCTGTGTGAATTTGTAATACCCGTTATTGCGAATATCTGTAACCAGGCGGGCCCTTTCCTCACCTGTAAGGCTATAGGTGAATTCCTTGCCTTTTTTCAGAAAGGTGCCTGTAGCCCCCGCTTTTATGAGCTTTGCTATAGTGGTATCATCAGTGATATAATAAACATTATTGATTAGGTAATTAATGCCCGGTTCTACGGTATAGGTAACGTAAGCCCTTTTATTTTTTACTGCATAGGTGTCGGTTATTTTGGCATAGAAGTAACCCTGGTTGAACATGTAATTCTTCATATTCTGAACGGAGCGGGCCAGATAAACGGTGTCTAGTATCACTGGCCTTTCCACAGAGCGGGGCATTAATGAGTCTGGGCGATTACGTAGCTTTCGGTAACGCTTGTTGTATAACCAGAGTTTAAACGGGGTGCTGAACGGCAGGAAATCAAACATGTTGGTGTTTGGTTTCTGAACAATCATCCGGTTGAGGTTGTCTTTTACCTCGGCACGTTTGGTTAATTTACTATTGTGTTTGATTGTTACCTTGTTCTTTTTAAGGAGTGGCTGATTTTCTTTAAGGTGTTTTGTGCTATTACAAGCGGATAATAAGAAAAGCACCGCAACGAGCAGATTATTTAAAATGAGAATATTATTAAATAGCTTGCGGTTCATTTATCAGTTGCCAAACAAAAATATAAATTTGCAGTATGCTAACCAGGGCGCAAAATAAGCACATTCGGTCGTTAACGCTGCAAAAATTCCGCAATGAAAATAAGGAATTTATCGTGGAAGGAGAAAAGATGGCGCTTGAATGGCTGGGTTTTAACAAACCAATCAGGATGATTGTTGCGACTGAGGAATGGGCACACCTGCACGACAAAGCTATAGAGCAACATCCCGAGGCGCAACTACATCTGGTTAAAGACAGGGAGTTAGCCGCGCTTTCTGGTATGCAGGCACCAAATGGTGTGCTGCTGGTAGTGCCAATGCCGGAACCTAAAGCCGTTCCGTTTGCCGAAGAGTGGTACCTGGCCCTTGATGACATACAGGACCCGGGGAACATGGGTACAATCATCAGGATAGCAGACTGGTTTGGCGTCCGTCATGTTGTTTGTTCGCCCGGCTGTGTGGACATATATAACCCCAAGGTAGTGCAAAGTGCCATGGGCGGGCATTTGCGCGTAAATGTATATGAATCGGACCTGGAGACATTCCTCTCGCAGGCAGCATTGCCAAAATATGCCGCTACATTGGATGGTGAAAATGTGTATAAAATGGAAAGGCAGAACGCTGGCATATTGGTGATAGGAAATGAGTCGAGGGGCGTATCGGGAATAATACAGTCGCTGGCCACCAGAAAGGTGACTATACCCCGGCGGGGTGGGGCAGAGTCATTAAATGCCGGTGTATCCACTGGGATATTATGCGCGTTGTTACTGCCTTGTTAAATATTCCGATATTTTAATCCAAAGTAGTTGTAATGGGTCAAAGAGAAACAAAATAGGTGGTACTGCTTCAAAATACTTAGTTTTAGGGAGCAGAAAGGCAGATAAACGTTGATTGAAATGAAGAAACTAATTCTATTCCTGTTGTGCCTGTGTATGGGCATTTACTACAGCGGCGCACAATCTATGATGAAAGTGAGGGTGGCTGACAACAGGCCGATAAATTTATGGATTGACGGGCGTTATTTCCCCAAAAGAGGAACATCGGTAACCGTTGGTGAACTGCCTGCCGGGTTGCATATGATGAAGATATACTCAATAGCCCAAACCCGCAAAGGAAGGGCATATCAGGAGGTGATTTATCATGGTAAGGTAAGAACTTACCGGGATATGATTACTATACTTTACTTTGACCCATACACCAATAAAATTGACGCAAAAGATGAGTATATTGATGACTATGTGAAAGATTATCCGCCAAATAAAATGGGTGATTGGAATGGAGAACAGGGCGGCATAGCCAAAGGAAAATATAATGATGAGGAAAGCACGAAACGTGATAATACGCCGGTGCAGGAAGGTGCCTCGCCTGTCACATCGGGTGAGGCAGGAACCCTTACTGAGAGTAAGGTGGATAAACTGAAAACAAAGATAGCTGCAAAAAAGATAGACACCGAGCGGATGAACCTGCTGAAAGAGGCGCTGAATAGCGAGACCTTTACCACAGGCCAGGTGGGGGTGATGATGGGATGGTTCGGTTTTGAAAGCAGCAAGGTAGAATTTGCCGAGTGGGCGTACCCGAAAACAACTGATAAAGAACTTTACAGTGAGCTTTTAACCATCCTTACCTTTGAGCGATACCAGCAGGAACTGGAGAAATTCATCCAGTCGCAGAAATAATTGATTTATTTTTGTTATTAATGACCGTCTCCAATTTATTTTTGGGTCAATTCCAGGCATAGTACATTACTTATTTAGTTTTTTTTGTATCTTGCCACACTTATTTTTGTATACGGCTGTAATATTTTTGTTATCTTTTAGGTAACATTACAGTTGTATATTTGAAACATTTAAATCTATAATATGTTGGGATTTTACAATTCAGTCAGGTCTAAGATGTTGACCATTGCCGGCCTTATTTTGTTTTCACAGATACTTTGCTTTCAGTCTACTGCACAGCAATTCACCGCAGGGCGTTTAGTGGTGCAGAGAGTAGGGGATAGCAATCCGCAGACTGACGCGGGAACACCAATGTTCCTTGACGAATATTCCACGGCTGGTGTAGCGGGAATATCTGTCGCGTTGCCAACAGTAAATGCTGTATCGGTTAACAGGACAGTGGGCAGTGGTATAGCTACGGGCGATGGTATGCTCACTCGGTCGGCAGATGGAAAATGGCTGGTTGTGCCGGGTTATGATGCTGCTGTAGGAACGCCTTCTGTAGCCGTTTCCGCGGTCAATAAAGTAGTTACCAGAGTGGATGGAAATGGTGGGATGTCGAGCACGGTTGTAACGGATGCTACGGCGTTTCCAAGTAATAATTTCAGAGGAGTTGCGACAACCGATGGCAGCGAGTACTGGCTGTCGGGTGCCGGCAATGGTGCTGTTTACGTTCCTCACCAAGGGAATACAACTCCGGTTGCAGGTACAGAGGTATCTAATACAATTACGGACAACCGTGGCATATTGGTGTACAATAGTGTTCTTTACCAAAGCACTGCCATGGGGCCTGTTACAGGTGTTTACAACGTGGGCGGTGGTTTACCCACCACAGCCGGTAATGTGATGGGCGTGGATGCGAATATGGGCATATCGGGTGATCCGCACAGCTTCGTTGTGCTGTACAACTCCTATCCTGTAATGTATGTTGCTGATCATGCCAACAAGCTGGTGCGTAAATACTTCCAGTTGGGGAGCGCATGGTTCGCAGCAGGGTCGCAAACAGTTACGGTTGGTGGTGTTGCTACGGGTTTCTATGGCATTACCGGCTATGTTACCGGCAGCACTGTACGCCTTTACCTGACCACCTCTAATGGCGTAGGTTCAGCCAGCCGCATTGTCACCATTTCTGACGGCACTCTTGGCTCAACAGTTATTACCGGAACAGTGGCTGCTACCACAATAGTAAACCCGACGTTCAACACGGCTTTTCGTGGTATTACATTCGCGCCATTCAGCGTAACGGGTATCAGCAGTGCTGCACCTTCGGTATGCACAGGTACAGGTACTACCATTACTATTTCAGGCAACCCGAATACAATCGTTACCTACCAGAAAAATGGTGTTACGCAGCTACCGGTAATTATTCCGGCAGGTGGTGCTTATTCATTCAGCACAGGCACACTTACATCCAGCGCTACTTACACCGTGATTAGCGCTACTGATGGTGGCATTGTTCAAAACTATTCTCACAATGTTACTGTGAACGTTAATTCATTGCCGGTGGTAACGGGAAGTGGCGCGGCCGCAATATGCAATGGCCTGTCAACCGTATTAAATGGCAGTGGTGCAACTACCTATACATGGGCACCTGCAAACGGGCTTTCGTCAACTGCCGGCGGCAGTGTTACAGCCAGCCCAACAGTAACAACAACTTACACAGTGACCGGAACAGATGGCAATGGCTGTGTAGCAAGGGCTACGCAGATTGTTACCGTTAACCCGTTGCCAATAATAAGTACGGGTACCGCTGTAGCTATATGTGAGGGCTCTTCTACTGGCCTTGCTGCAAGCGGCGGTGTGTCCTATACCTGGGCACCGGCTACCGGATTGAGTGCTACCACGGGCAGCTACGTTATTGCCAACCCCACATCTACCACTGCTTATACCATTACAGGTACGGGAGGAAACGGCTGTACAAAAACAATCATCAACACCGTTACGGTTAATACATTGCCTGTGGTTACCAGCAGCCCCGGCGTGATTATGTGCCAGGGCACATCTACCGTTATGAGTGCAAGCGGGGCGAGCACCTATTTCTGGCAACCCAGCGCAGGCATGTCGGTAATAGTGGGCAGCAGTGTTACTGCAGCACCTGCTACAAGTACGGTTTATACTGTTTCGGGCACTGATGGCAATGGCTGTGTGGGCAGGGCTACGGTAGCCGTAACCATCAATCCTTTGCCGGTGATAAGTGCGGGGCCAACCGTTTCTATATGTAATGGTTTTTCAACCGGCCTGACGGCTACCGGAGCAACGGATTATACCTGGGCCCCCGGCACCGGGTTATCTATCACCAGTGGTAGCAGTGTAACGGCTAACCCTACTTCTACCACAACTTATACGATGACCGGAACAGACGGAAATGGTTGTGTGAATAAAGGAACGATAACAGTTATTGTGAACCCGATACCCTATGTGACTGGTACGGGCGCAGGCATATGCCCCGGCACCACGGCTGGCATCTCTGCGACAGGTACTCCTACTATATACACATGGTCGCCCGGCACCGGCTTGTCATCTACTATGGGTACTTCCGTTATTGCCGGCCCGGCATCTACTACTACGTACACAATAACGGGTACAAGCACTCACGGTTGCGTGAATCATGCAACGGTTACGGTAACGGTATATCCGCTGCCCCCGGTTACGGCAGGTACTGATATTGCTATCTGCAACGGATCATCAGCTACTTTAACGGCTACCGGCGCAGCCGCTTATTCATGGTCGCCCGGTTATGGATTATCAACAGTTGGCGGCAGTACGGTAACCGCTAGTCCTGCGGTAACAACCACTTATACGATCACCGGTATTTATCTGTGCGTAAACCGTGCTACAATAACAGTATCTGTAAATCCGCTTCCTGCTGTGGCTGTTCCGGGAGCGACCATTTGTATGGGCTCTCCTACTGTGCTTACGGCCAGTGGGGCCACCACCTACTCTTGGGCACCGGCCACCGGATTGTCGGCAGTAGCGGGTAGCAGCGTAACAGCTAATCCTACCGCAAATACCATTTATACGATAACAGGTACTGATGCACATGGCTGCGTGAAAAAGGTTACTTCTACCGTACTGGTGAACCTGTTGCCGACAATAACTACAGGGCCGGCAGTTACAATGTGTAACCGTTCGTCAAGAACACTTACTGCAAGCGGTGCTGCTACCTACTCATGGTCGCCGGCTACCGGATTATCATCTTCTGTGGGCAGCAGTGTAACTGCCAGTCCTTCTTCAACTACAATTTATACGATTACAGGCACCAGTGGTTACGGCTGTGTAAGTACGGCTACATGGCCTGTTAACGTAAATCCGTTGCCTGATGTGCATACGGTAACCGGTGGCGGTACTTTCTGCGCTGGCGATATTGGTGTTCCTGTCGGTATGACCGGTTCACAAGGGGGCATTTATTACGAGTTGTATGTAGGCTCTTTGCCCTATGGCGTAACGAGGATAGGAACAGGTTCGTCATTAGATTTCGGGCATCCGGGTGTTGCCGGGTACTACACGGTTAAGGCCATAGACCTTGCCACAACCTGTAGCGATACAATGTCGGGTGGTGCTACTATCGTTATTAATCATGGCCCGGTTCCGGTGCCTGTTACCGGAGGTGGGGGGTATTGCCCGGGTTCTCCCGGTGTCCGCATCGGTCTCGGCGGTTCTGTTACGGGAGCGCTCTATCAGCTATACCGTGATTCTGTAGCTATCGATACTCCATTTGCAGGCACGGGCACTTCTATAGATTTTGGTTATCACACTACTACCGGTACATATACTGCGAAAGCAGTAATTGCAGGCATGGGCTGTGTGAGCAACATGACCGGCAGCGCATCTGTAACGGTTTTCCCTGCACCCGCTCAGTTTGCTGTTACAGGTGGTGGGGCATATTGCCAGGGTGGCACAGGTGTGCGTATCGGCCTTATAGGGTCAGAGATAGGCGTACGTTATGGTTTATATTTAAGTGGTGCACCCATGGCACCGGCATTGATAGGGTTGGCTACTCCACTTGAGTTCGGCATGTTTACGACTCCGGGTGTTTACAAAGTGATAGGTAAAAACTCAATCACTGGGTGTTCAGATACTATGTCCGGCAGCGCAACTGTTACAATCAATCCGACACCTGTCATCACCGGCTCTTCGCTGATTGTTCGCAATACGACCACGACACTTAACGTTACCCCTGCTACCGGTGTATGGGCAAGTAGCAAACCTGCTGTTGCCACTATAAGCT
The DNA here is from genome assembly GCA_964493865.1 of uncultured Flavipsychrobacter sp. Taxonomy (GTDB): domain Bacteria; phylum Bacteroidota; class Bacteroidia; order Chitinophagales; family Chitinophagaceae; genus Nemorincola. The sequence goes on along the minus strand of CAZBPS010000009.1, from coordinate 78,630 downwards.
CATCAGGTGTTGTTACCGGCATTTCCGTAGGTAAGACAACCATTACGTACACACTGCCTACAGGATGTTTTGAAACCCACGATGTGGTAGTGGACCAGCATCTTAATGTAGCGGAGACGGATTTAGGCCTTGGGTTCACCCTTGCTCCGAACCCGAACAATGGTATATTCGTATTGAATGGTACTCTTGAAAACCCGGATGTGAATGAAGCTGTAATAGAAGTGGTAAATATGATAGGGCAGGTAGTTTATACCGGTAAGGCAAATGTGAAAGACGGGCAAGTTAATGAAAGGATTGAATTACAAAATGCTGCGGCAGGTATGTACATGCTGTCTGTAAAAACAGCGGGTGGCAATGTGGCATTACGTTTTGTAAAAGAATAAGTCAGGCTATAATGCGGGGTCAGATAATCGTATTTGTCTGGTCCTGCATTATTTATTATTTTTACGGCATTAGCGGGAATAGCTCAGTTGGTAGAGCATCAGCTTCCCAAGCTGAGGGTCGCGGGTTCGAGTCTCGTTTCCCGCTCAAAGAAACCTCACCTTCTTACAGGGAGGTTTTTTTATGTAAGCAACTTCGCCAATGATTATGGTCGCGGGTTCGAGTCTCGTTTCCCGCTCAAAGAAACCTCACCTTCTTACATGGAGGTTTTTTTATGTAAGCAACTTCGCCAATGATTATGGTCACGGGTTCGAGTCTCGTTTTCCGCTCAAAGAAACCTCGCCTTCTTACAGGGAGGTTTTTTTATGTATGCAACTTCGCCAATGATTATGGTCGCGGGTTCGAGTCTCGTTTCCCGCTCTTTTTTACAACCTCATTGCATAACTACTTTGAGGTTTTTTTTATCAATCTTTTTGGCTCTTCTACTCAACTTTATGTTAGCGAGGTGGGTCACAATCAATCCTGCAGAAGCGAAGTATGCTAACCAATGTAAGGTAGCCTCAAAAAGTATGGCAGTGGCCAACATGGAAAAGAAAGACCATAAAGCAATTTTGATTTTTTGATATGGAGTATGTTGCGCAGAATGATACACTGCCCAGAAACTGATGACGAGAAATATATAGTCGAGCTTTTCCCACCAGGCAGGCAGGTGAGTAGCGTTTGAATCGGTGTAAGATACTTTCGCCAGAAACAATAAGGGTATCACCAGGCAATGCACCATACACAGCGCGGCACTTAATATGCCTGCTTTATCTGACTGTATATATGCACGGTATCGTTTCATTTATAAAAATAAAAACAATGTTATTTTATTGTTGGGAGTGCAAATATACGATTAATAATTAAACGCAACATTGTTGCATTTAGATTATATTTGTGCCGGAAAACATTTTTGCATAGTGGATGTTTCAAAACAAATAAGGGATAAGGGGTTGAAGGTAACACCTGCCAGGCTGAACGTGATCAACGTTTTGCACGGCAGTCATCTGGCTTATTCACATGCCGAACTGGAGTCGCTTTTCAGCAAGATAGACAGGGTAACGCTTTACAGGATTTTAAAGGATTTTGAGGATGTGGGCCTGGTGCACAAAATAATAGATGCCCAGGGTGTAACGAGGTTTGCGCTTTGTGAGCATTCATGCCCGGATGAGCATCATATAGATGAGCATGTGCATTTTAATTGCAATGCCTGCCACAAAATGTTCTGCCTTGATAAAGTACATCTTCCTCTGCTCAAAATGCCCGGAGGTTTTAAGATGACAGGCCTTCAAACTTTAATATTCGGGCTGTGCAATAAGTGTAGCCCGTCATAATTATTAGCAGTGCGGTTGTAGTGATAATATAGCAATGAGAAAGCAGGTAGTAAAATTTGTAAGTTATTTCATGTTGTCGGTATTCCTGCTGGGGGTAGCGCCAAAGGAATATTTACATCAATTACTTTACCAGCACGAAGATACAGTTCATCAGCAGTTAGAAAAAGGCGAACTTGTCATTAGTGATAAGCATACACATTGCTCGTTTTTAGGTTTTGTCTTTGCTCCGTTTGTTGCTACAGAGCAGCAGTTTCTTACGTTTAAGCAAATTTCCTGCTATACAAGCTATTCGCAGGCATTTTATCATTGTAGTTTTTCCGCCGCACATAAGGTTGTGTCGTTGCGCGGCCCTCCATCCTGTGCGGCCTTCCTTGTTTAGTGCTCCGGTAAATTCATACCGGCCGCACCTGTTTTCATTATCTAACTAAAGACGAAATGTATCGTTTGATTTTGGGCATCTTGGTATGCCTGAATTTTAGTGCAGCAGCACAAAACTGTAGTTATTCCATTAAGCTGTCTGTGGTTGAAGCGCATAACTTCAGCCCGGTTTATCCTGCCGTGGTTTTCATAGAGCCGCTTCACCGGTCGTTCGAAACCGACGAGACGGGCAACATTATGCTTGACAGCATTTGTGCCGGCGCGTATACGCTGAACGTTCATGCTATTGGCTATCATGCCAAAGCGGATTCCTTTGTTGTTACCGGTAATCAAAAGGTGCGTATAAAGGTTACCCTTGAAGACCACCTGCTGAAACAGGTGGAGGTAACCGGCGAGCTTTTGCGCACCGTGCAGCAATCGAAAGAACAACTGAATAAAGAACAGATTACAGCAGGCAGCGGGAAAACATTAGGCGACTTGCTACAGGCCATAAATGGTGTTTCCACACTTACCAATGGTGCGACTATCGTGAAGCCGGTGATACATGGCCTGCATAGCAACCGAATAGTGCTGCTGAATAACGGCATCAGGCAGGAAGACCAGCAATGGGGTGGGGAACATGCTCCGAACATAGACCCTTTTTTAGCCAGCAATATCACCGTTATAAAAGGGGCGGCAGGTGTGCGGTATGGTACAGATGCCATTGCAGGGGTGGTGCTTATAGAACCCGCGAGCCTGCGCAGGCAGCCCGGCTGGGGTGGGGAACTGAACCTTGCGGGGTTTAGTAATAACCGTATGGGTGTAGTATCGGGGATGGCGGAGCATAATTTTAAAAATATACCGGCCCTGAGTTTCCGGATGCAAGGTACTTACAAACAAGGGGGTAACTACAGGATACCGGGCTATTGGGCGGCAAATACAGGAGTGCGCGAAAGCAATTATTCTGCCGCTATGGGCTACCGGAAACTTCACTGGGGTGCAGAGTTGTACTACAGCCATTTCAATACAGACCTTGGGGTTTACAGGGGCAGCCACACAGGCAATGAGCAGGACCTGATGAACGCGATAAAGAGTGATACCCCGCTGATACCTGCCGGGTTTACATATGCGTTGGAACGTCCCAGGCAACATGTAGCGCATGATCTTGTAAAAGCTAAGGTCTATATAGACTCAAGAATGGGCATGTGGAATATAGTTTACGGATACCAGCACAATTTCAGACAAGAGTACGATGTGTTGAGAAAAGAAAACGGTTTAGCCCAGCTTAACCTCACACTTAATACACAAACGCTGAACCTGAACCTCGACCATAAGCCCGTTAAAGGGATAACAGGACAACTGGGCTTTGATGGCGTTTATCAGGAGAATTTCTTTCGCGACGGCGACCGGTTGTTCATACCCACCTATACTTCTTTTGGTGGTGCCGGTTATCTTATCGAGAGATATAAAAAGAACAATTGGGCTATCGAAGGCGGCATCAGGTATGACTACCGTTGGTATGGCGTGTATAACCCTGAAGGCAACAACCAGCAGATTGTGTATTACGACTTCGCCTACAGCAATGTGTCCGGCACGCTCGGATTCCGGCAGCAGCTAAAGCCTAACTGGCAATGGTCTTTAACCCTCGCCAACGCCTGGCGGGCACCACAGGCAAGCGAGCTCTTCAGCGCGGGCTTGCATCATGGCGCAGCCCGTGTGGAGATAGGTAACAAATATCTCCGGCCTGAAAAATCCTTTAGCCTTAATGCGGAAACGAAGTATAGTTTCAGTAATATGCTCACAGCCTTAGTTTCAATTTACAGCCAGTATATCAACGACTATATTTACCTGGAGCCCGGCCCGCATTTACTTACTATCCGGGGATATTTCAAAACATTCAACTATAAGCAAACCAACGCATGGCTTAACGGGAGCGACATATCGCTGCAATACCAGTGGAACAGCCATTTAGAAAGTTCATTAAAAGGTTCTTTTTTGCGGGCGAGAGACCAAACCAAAAATGACTGGCTTATACTGATGCCGTCGGACAGGGTATCTTTTTATACTCAATATACCAAGACGCTTAACAGGACGTTCAATGATTGTTATCTCGGGATTGATGCGAAATATGTATTTGAGCAAAGCCGTATCCCCGCAAATTTTGATTCCATTGACTTCCCTCGTCCCCCGAAGGATTACTTCCTGTTAGGTGCTTCTTTAGGTTCCCGGTTACAGTTGAACAAACAAGTTTTATTTGTAAGCATTTCAGCAACAAATCTTTTAAACAGGAAATACCGCGACTACTTAGATGTGTTCCGGTATTTTATTGACCAACCCGGCACAAACATCGTATTACGGATACGGGTGCCATTTGATTTTAACAACCTTAAAAAACAGAATAATGAAACATCAAGCCAATAAAATAGTCATATTATTTTTAGCAGCAGCCTTCAGTGCCTGCAATAAGAAAACCACCCCAAAACCTGTGGAACAGGAGTTAATTACAACAGTTAAGCTGTTAGTTACCAATGGCGCCGGTTTCGTACAGACTTTTATCTATAAAGTGGAAAATGGGATTGGCAGCACTACTACGGGTACTATCCGGATTGATACCATTAAACTTGCACCCAGCACCACTTACTCTGTTACTACCGAGTTGTATAACGAAAAAACCACCCCGGCAGAAAACATTACGGATGAAGTGCTTGATGAGAAGAACGCGCACCTATTCCTGTATCAGTCTGTACCAGCCAGCGGAGCCGGGTCAATTACATTTTCCAATGGCAGCAAGGATGGCAACAATTTGCCATTTAATCAGACAATTACATTTGTTACAGGTAGCGCAGGGGACGGTAGTCTTCAAGTGAATCTTATTCATGAACCCACCAACAAAAATGGGGCAACTCCTGACTTGTCAGGCGGAGAAACAGATGCTCAGGCGGTTTATCCCGTTAAAATACAGTAGATTTAATTGTGTTACTTATGTAAGCGGCTGCCTGTATAAAGGTGGTCGTTTTACTTTATGAAATATTTTATGTTTTTAATTTTTCTTCAGCACCCAAGATTATCTAACAAATAAACGTCTATAATAGTAATACATGTTGTGCAATTCATGTTCAATCAATAAAATGTAAAAAAATTGCTAAAAGTTTGTAACTTTTTTTTTATTTTTGGAACTTATAACTAAAAGACAAATGAAAAAAAATTATCTCTTCCTTTTGTTGGTAATGGCATGTTTTGCAAACAGAGGTATTGCCCAGCACCGTTGTGGTACTGATGAAGTTTACAGGGAATATAAGCAAAAATACCCTGAGATAGCTGTTTATGAAAGGCAACTGGAACAAAGTACCCAGAATTATATTGCCAGGCACCAGAATTTAAGGGGGGCCAGAACTACTGCCTCTTATATTGATACCGGGTATATCATTATTCCGGTTGTGGTGCATGTAGTGCATAACTATGGTAATGAGTTGCTTAAAGACAACCAGATTTATGAGCTGATTAAGAGCATGAATGAATTTTACTCAGGTAAAAACAATACTTCGTCTGTTATTCAGCCGTTTAAAAAATACATAGGCAATACAAAGGTGAGGTTCGTTTTAGCCGGTACAGATCCTAACGGCAACCCTACTAACGGTATCCTGCATCATCATTCTTATAATACATATGGATATGATGACCAGGCAAAGATTGACCAATGGCCAGGTTCAAGCTATTTTAATATCTGGTTTATTGAAAGGATTGGAAGGGCTCCTGCTTCTGGTATCATACTTGCTTATTCTACCTTCCCGGCATCGGCAGTGGCTACGCCTTTTTATGATGGCGTAATTGCAGGCTATTCATATATTGATGACGGTGGAGGTGATGGCGGTAGCACGTTAGACCATGAGACAGGACACTACCTGAACCTGATGCACCCATGGAACAGTAGCGGCAAAGACGTGGCTGAGGCTTGTGGTGATGATGGCGTGGATGATACCCCACCAACAAAAGGCCATTTCAGCGTATGTGGTCCAACCCAATTATATGATACAGCCTGCGCTCAAAACTATTTTAAGATATATCCCAGTGATACCGGGTTTGTGTTCGTTAATTATCCGGATACGACAAATACTCAGAATGTAATGGACTACTCCGGACCTTGCACCAACATGGTTACTAAAGGCCAGGTTGACCGTATGCGAGCAGCGTTGAATAGCGATGTCGCATTCCGCAATAATCTTTCCGACAGTACGAACCTCGCCAATACAGGTGTAGGGACATTTGATCCTGCTACAGAGTCATTTGTGCCTTATCCGCGTAGGGACCTGAAGCCTAACCCGGAATTTTCGGCTCAAACAACACCTGCCGCAGGTACAATTTCAAAGACAAATTATATGGACAGGAACCAGTATTTCTGTTTCCCCGGCACTGATGTTAAGTTTGTGAATGAAACATGGAATGATACGGTGACTTCTATCTCATGGACGTTCTCTAATAATGCAAATGTGGGCAGTCTTACACAGGCAAATCCTGTAATGAACAACACATCCTTGACAAATAAGTTTGAAGATCCGGGATGGGTCACACTTAGCCTTAAAGCTACCGGTAACAATAGCGGTGATACTACTGCTACATGGAACCGCGCAGTATATGTTACTGAAAAAACAGGTACTCCGGGTATCGGGTACTATCAGGAATTCAGCGGTGGCGATACTGCTAAATGGCCAATGTTCAATTATTACAAAAACAACCTGAAGTGGCAGATGGCAAATGTTGGTTTTTGGGATAACAACTCTGTTATGTATCAAGGGTACGATACCAGGATATTGCAACTTACCAATAACCCAAGGGGTGACTATGATGACCTTTTCAGTATTCCTATGGATCTCTCAGGTTATTCAGGCCCATGCAGCATTAACTTTTATTACACCGGTGCATCGCGCAGCAGTAATTCTAATAATGTAACTGATACATTATTGATTCAGTATTCTGTTGGCAAGTCAAACACCTGGACAACGCTGACTACTATGGCTAAGGCCAAACTTTGCAATAAAGGCGCCGTAAGCACGCCATATGTACCTACTTCATCTGCCGATTGGGATTTGTTCAGTATGGATGTTCCTGCGGCTGCAAAGACCCCTTATACTGTATTCCGTTTCCGTTACAAACCCGGAACCTCTTTAGCGTTTGATGGAACAACATATGTTCCCGGTTCTCAGAGCAGCGGCAACAACTTCTATATGGACAGGATTACTTTCAGTCCTTATCCTGCGGGTGTTAATGACCTGAACCTTGGTAACCTGGATGTGGCTGTTATGCCTAACCCTACTACAGGTAATGCCTTCGTGATAGTGAAAGACGCAGGTACAGGTTCAGCTAACATATCGGTATCTGATATCACCGGTAAAGTTGTTTATACTACTACCCAAACACTTGAGCCTACGCAAACAATGGTAGAAATACCACATAACGCAATCACTGTTAGCGGTATGTATCTTGTTCATGTAGTAACAGGCAACCAGGTACGCACAGTTAAGCTGGTAGTTCAGTAATATATATTGAATGCATCAAACAAAAATGGCTGCCTTCAGGCAGCCATTTTTGTTTGACGGCTAATAGAGAATTTAATCACTAATGCTTTTTTTGAAACCAATACCTTTTATCTTTGTTATAAATGTGATGATGATATGGACCAGATGAATATTGTTTCCCTGAAACAGGCAAATATATACCAGGGTAATACCCTGATACTGAATAATGTGAACCTTGAAGTAGACAAGGGCGAATTTATATACATGATAGGGAAAACAGGTACAGGCAAATCAAGTTTGCTCAAGACCCTGTATGGCGAATTGTACCTGAAGGAAGGGGAGGGTAATGTCGCCGGTTTTGACCTGAAAGAGCTTACGTGGCAGAAAATACCCTTGCTGCGCCGGAACCTTGGAATCGTGTTTCAGGATTTCAGGCTGCTTACCGACAGGGATGTGTATCACAATCTGGAGTTCGTATTAAAGGCTACCGGTTGGAAAGATAAGAACCTGATGAGGGAGAAGATAGATAATGTATTATCTAAAGTAGGATTGAAGAATAAGAGCAATAAAATGCCCTACGAAATGTCGGGCGGTGAGCAGCAGCGTGTGGATATAGCCCGCGCTTTGCTGAACAATCCAAAACTGATACTTGCTGATGAGCCTACCGGTAACCTCGACCCCGATACAACAGATGAAATAATGCAGTTGCTGTTCAACATATGCCGCGATTACCAGACAGCCTTTATTATGGCTACCCATGATTACGGGATTATTCAGAAAAACCCTGCACGCGTGGTGCGCATAGAGCATGGCATGGTTCGTGAAATAAGCGCAGCCGGGGTGTAGCCATTATGCCTTGGGCGCAACTTTTTTGTACAAGTGTTTGCCGATGCTGGATACCAGCAGGAAGGGCAGCAGGAAAATGAATAAAGGATTGAGCCTGGCCAGTTTCTGATATGCGCGCATTTCGCCCCGCCTCATTTTCCATTTTTTCTCACTCACACCACCTTTTGATGTGAACGGCCTGAATATTTGTGTCAGCGGGATACTGATAAAGTATAGCTTGTGTTTATAACCAATACGCAACCATAGGTCGTAGTCTTCGGTATACCGCATTTCGGGGTCAAAGCGGAATGACGGGTCATTGCGGATAACTGCGCATGATGTGGCAATGACATTGCCCGGCAGCAGTTTTATAAACGGCAGTTTGTATACAACGATATTTTCAGGAAGGCGTTTCCCTGTTATATTATCCTGGGTATAGGGGTGGTAAAATAGCTTTATGCCCCTGTTGGCAGAGAGAATCGTGTTGAGCAGCATCAGCTTGTCTTTATGCCACACATCGTCCGCATCCAGAAATGCTATAAAATCTCCGGTTGCTGCATCCATACCTGCATTTCGTGCGACAGAGCCGCCGGAATTTATAGCTTTCCTGATGACTGTTATTTTGTCCCCGTATCCCGATAGTATATCATTCGTATTGTCTGTACTGGCATCATCTACCACTATTATCTCGTGGGCGGGGAATGACTGTTCGAGCACAGATGCCAATGCACGTGAGATAGTACCGGCAGCATTATATACCGGTATCACCACACTGAACTTAACGTCTTTTTTTTCAGTCATTCCACATGCCTTTATACACAGCAATCAGTTTTTTTTCTTCTTCCTGCCAGCAATATTTTTCACGTGCGGCAAGGCAATTTTGCTGTAGTCTTCTGTAATAATTTTCATCCGTCAGCAGCTTGTTCAACGCTGCCGCAATATTTTCGGGAGTGAGGTCAGCCACAAGGGTAGCAACTTCATATTGTTCATTCACCCGCTCATATTCGGGATATTTATTGCATAGCTGGGGTACGCCCGAATGCATGTAATCAAAGAAGCGGTTGGCAAGAGACAGCCTGTTGCTCATACTGGTATCTTCAAACAAAGTAATGCCTATATATGCTTGCATTGTGTAGTCAATGAGATGTGCAGGTGGCACGTATCCTTTGAAGACAACCTTGTTTTCAAGCCCAAGTTCTTTGGTAAGGGCTACTGCCTGTGCGTAAAAATTCCCCTCCCCGCATACAATAAGTGTCGCATCCACAAATTTCATGGCCGGGATAAGCTGCTCGAAACACCTCCCCACATTTACCGCGCCCTGGTACAGGATGGTTCGTTCCTTTTTCGCGGGTAGCTGCAAAGGCTTTAATATAGTTGCGTTCCTTACCACACCATATTCCACGCCATACAGTTTACGGAAATAACCGGCATAACTGTCTCCGATAGTATATCCTGTTTTAAAGTGCGGAACACAATGCTTCCCTATCCACGACCACATTTTATAAACTGATGGCCGGGAGATTACTTCCTTAAGCTCTGTAAATATTTCGTGAGCATCATAAACCCTTTTTTTACCGCGCAGCCGGGAAACATAATATACGGGCAATATCGTATCCAGGTCTATAGCGCACAACACATCTGCTTTACGGAACAGCAGAAAGAAAAACAGGTTGAACCAATAGTGGGCATACATCAGTTTTCCCTGTTCCACTATTATGGGCAGGCGCACCTGCCTGAAAGGCCTTTCTATAATAGGTTTACTGGTTTTACGCTTAATACCCACCAGTGTCACATCATAACCGGCCCCGGCAAGCGATGTACATATGCGTATCATCCGCTGGTCGTAATTCAGGTCATTGGTAACTGTGCATACTATTCTTTTTACTGCCATTTTCGGGCGTAAAGATAGCTGGTAAATAAGAATTCTGTTATTGCCCTTTTATGGCAAATAAATTCCTAAAATGCTAATATCGTATTCGAAAATTATGTACCTTTAAGTAGAGAGTGTTAAATTATGCTATATGAACCTATCAATTACTTGCCAATCGTTCAATATGAAGAAAATTCTGCTTTTCTGTTTGTTTCTGACTTTTGGGAACAGGGCCTATACCCAAGCCTTAAGCGATTATGCTTTTAGTGCTTTCAGCGGCACATATACCGCAGTATCAGGTGGTTATATCAGTTCTACAGGAGGGGCTTTCTGGGGCTCCACTATTTATGACGACTGTTATTACGATGCCATCCCAATCGGGTTTACATTTGTTTATTGCGGTAATGCCTACACATCTCTATCCGCCTCGCAGAATTGCTGGGTAATGCTCGGGCAAACATTTGGTAGTACATTTTACAATACCTATGATTGTGACTTATCTAATACCACTACCGGAGGTTTTGGTAATTATAATCTGCCTCGACCCATATTAGCGGCTATGTGGCAAGATGTAATAGCGAGTGCGACTAATGTACGCTATGCGACCACCGGTACAACGCCTAACAGAGTGTTCACCATTGAGTGGGCAAATTGCGGACTATATCCTTCGACATCTGCCGTTGAGCATGTTCAGATAAAATTATATGAAACAACAAACATTATCGATTTTGCGTACAGCAATATATCTTCCGGTTCTTCAAGTACCGGGCATTTTTCTATAGGTATAACCGATGGTACAGGGGCATATCCGGTTACAGGGCCTATTGGCTATTGGTCTTTGAATGGGACAGGTTCAGCACCAACAGCCAGCATGACGACCGAATCTAAGTTCCTTACCGGGTTGCCAGCCACTAACCAGGTTTATCGATGGTCGCCACAATGCGTGGGCACACCAACGGCGGGCACAGTTTCAGCATCCGTTACAGCAGGGTGTACAACTTACAGTTCTACTTTATCTCTCACCGGGGCCTCCACTGCACTTGGTATTACCTATCAGTGGCAGTCTGCGCCCACAAGCTCCGGCACCTGGACCAATATTGCCGGTGCAACAAATGTTACCTATACCGCCAGTGTTTCTACCTCTCTCTGGTACAGATGTGTAGTGCTTTGTACCAATAGTGGCCTTTCCTCTTCTACTGCCGGTATCCAGTTGGTATTAAATTCGCCACCTGCTGCCATTTCGGGGGCAGGGACTATTTGTGCCGGTTCAACCCTCACACTGACCACAGCCACTTCAGGAGTTACATGGAGCAGCAGTAGTGCGGCGGTGGCTACTGTTGGTTCGTCATCAGGGGTCGTCACAGGTGTTTCAGCAGGCACGGCTACTATCACTTGTTATGCTGTGCCCAGCGGCTGTTATACTACCACCACGGTTACCGTGGTGCCTGCGCCGTCCACAATTGGTGGGCCGTCAACGGTATGCACAGGTACTACTATTACGCTTACTAATTCGTCACCGGGTGGCACATGGAGCAGCAGTGCGCCGGCAACAGGTAGCGTAGGCGCCACAACAGGTATCGTTACGGGTGTTTCTGCCGGGGTGGTTACTATCAGTTACTCCATTGGCACTTGTGTGGCTACCCGGTCTGTAACTGTTAATACTTCACCTGCTACCATTTCCGGTGCATCATCGGTCTGTGTCGGGTCCACCATCACACTTACCAATGCATCCACCGGTGGCACATGGAGCAGCAGTAATCCGTCCGTAGCTTCAGTGGGGTCTGCCAGTGGTGTTGTTGCCGGTGTTGCTGCGGGCATCGCTACTATTTCATATACTTTGCCCGGAGGGTGCTATGCTACCCGTTCTGTAACGGTACACCCACTTCCCGGTAGTATTGCGGGTGTACCCTTTGTTTGTGTGGGGCAAACAACATCACTTTTCACTATCGGCACCGGTTCATGGAGCAGCAGCAATCCCTCTGTGGCCACCGTAGGGGCAGGGTCCGGTGTTGTGTCGGGGGTGTCTGCCGGATTGGCAACAATCTCATTTATTGCAACAACAGGGTGCTACGTTACATTTGCCATGTCGGTAAATCCGCTACCGGCGCCTATCGTTGGTGATGCGAATTTATGTGTCGGGCTGATGGATACACTTACCAATGCCACCCCCGGTGGTATATGGAGCAGCAGCATTCCCGGTATCGCGGCTATTCATCCCGGTGCCGGCGTAGATACCGGCATCTTGGCCGGAACAGCGGTAATATCCTATACCCTCAGCACAGGGTGTGCAGCCACGCTTACCGTTACAGTACATAGCACTCCGGGGTCTATCACGGGCCCGTCTGGTTTATGTGTCGGCAGTTCGGCGTTTTTATCCGGTTCAGGCGGGGGGGCATGGAGCAGCAGCAATCCTTCTGTTGCCACTGTCGGGTCATCAACTGGTATTATCATGGGCGTTTCTCCCGGAGTTACTACCGTCAGGAACACATCGCCATTTGGTTGTTATGCAACAAAAACAATTACGGTAAATCCTTTACCGGCTCCTATTTCCGGTCCTGGCTCAGTGTGCATAGGCTCTACTATCACATTGTCTGATGCTACTCCGGGCGGCTCATTCGGAGGATTGTCTTTGTACATTATCACTGCATCTTCCGGCGTAGTTACCGGGGCTTCTGCCGGAGTGGGTATCGTTACTTATACGTTGCCTACAGGTTGCTATGTAACTCGTGCAGTCACGGTCACGGTATCACCCGCGCCAATCACAGGGCCTTTGCAGGTATGCATCGGGTCGTCTGTTACGCTTGCGAACGCGGTAGGCGGCGGCATATGGAGCAGCAGTAACTCCTCTGTCGCGGGCGTTGGTTCCGCAACAGGTGTGGTGTCAGGGGTTGCTACCGGTGTCGCAACTATCTCATATTCACTCGGGTCGAGTTGTTACGCGACAAGGTCCGTTACTGTAAATCCGCTGCCGGGCGCAATCTCAGGCCCCGGAACGGTATGTATGGGTTCTACACTTACCTTGTCCGCAGCCGGAGGTGGCACATGGGCCAGCAGCAACACATCTGTCGCGACCATAGGTTCCACCACGGGCGTTGCTTTAGGTGTTGCGGCAGGTACGAGCATCATCACTTATACTTTACCAACCGGGTGCAGCACTACAAAAACTATTACTGTCAATCCCTTGCCATCAGCTATTACGGGGGCGTCCGCAGTATGCGTTGGTGCCACCATAACGTTAGCGAGTTCCAGTTTTGGTGGCACGTGGAGTAGCAGTAGTGCGACTATTGCCACGGTTGGGGCAACTACAGGTATTGTAACGGGTGTTGCACCGGGTGTTGCTACCATAACATATTTTATTGCTTCAGGTTGCTCCGTTGTTAAGGCAATTACGGTTAATGCCCTTCCTTCATTGTGTACCGTGTCGGGTGGCGGCAACTATTGTGCCGGTGAACCGGGCCTGCATGTCGGCCTTACATGTTCATCTCCGGGTGTCAGTTATCAACTGTATCTCGGTGGTTCGCCTGTTGGCTCAGCTATAACAGGTACAGGTGCTGCTTTGGATTTTGGGCTGCATACAGGCGCGGGCACATATACGGTTGTGGCTACAAACCTCACTACGGGCTGTTCCCGTACCATGACCGGCAGTGCGACTATAGGAATTAACCCGCTACCGGCGCCTATATCCGGTCCATCAGCGGTTTGTGTGGGTTCTACAATTTCGCTCACCGATGCTACTGCCGGTGGCACATGGGCGAGTAGCACCCCATCGAGGGCCACAATAGGTGCGCTTACTGGTATAGTTACAGGTGTAGCTACAGGAACTACTACAATTACTTATACCCTGCCTACAACGTGTAAGGTAACTATGGTAGTTACCGTCAGCCCGGCACCGGCAGCTATTTCCGGTCCGTCTGCAGCTTGCGTGTTGAATACCATGACTTTGACCAATGCTGTACCCGGCGGGGCATGGACCAGCGGAAACCCGTTTGTCGCCCTCATAGGTTCTTTAAGCGGCCTTGTTACCGGCATTGCTGCGGGCACATCCACTATCACTTATTCACTCGGCACCGGTTGCAATGTCACTAAAGTGATCACCGTCAATCCATCCCCGTTGCCAATTACCGGCAGTTCGGCTATCTGTATCGGGCAAACTACTACTTTATCAAGTCCCACACCGGGCATAGTATGGGCTAGTATGGATGCCTCAATAGCCACGGTGACATCTACCGGTATTGTCGTCGGTGTAGGTGTAGGCACTGCAACAATTATCTGTTCATTGGCCACTACCGGCTGTTATGCTGCTAAAGTAGTTACGGTGAACCCATTGCCCGCCGCCATCACAGGGCCATTTACCGTATGTGTAAACAGCACAACGACTTTAACGAATACCGTCCCCGGTGGCACATGGACCAGCGCTTCGCCCGGCATTGCTTCTGTTGGTGCATCAACGGGTGTAGTTACGGGTATTGCTTCCGGCACAGCGCTGATTACGTATTCTCTTGGTACGGGCTGTATTAGGACAACTACAGTTACCGTTAACCCGGTTCCTGCCGTTATAGGTGGGCCGGGCCAGGTATGTATAGGTCTCTCTGTTGCTTTAACTTCAGCCACACCGGGCGGTGCGTGGAGTACTACTACACCGTCTATAGGTACAGTTTCTTCTGCCGGTATTGTGACAGGCATAAGCGCAGGGATTGATACTATAATTTATACGCTACCGATAACCGGTTGCCGGACGACGCGGGAGGTGACTGTCAATCCATTGCCGGCACCTATCAGCGGGTCGGCAAATATTTGTGTCGGGCAGACATCATTGCTAACCAATACAGTGCCTGGTGGCGTATGGAGTAGCGGCACACCCTCTGTTGCTACTGTATCTGTTGGTGGCATTGTAACTGGCGTTACCGGAGGCACAAGTACGATTACTTATACGGCCGGAGGTTGTTATGTGACAACGGTAGCTACAGTCATTGCTTCACCCGCTGCTATTACCGGGTCCTCTGTGGTTTGTATTGGTGGCAACGTAACCCTTACCAACCCTACAACCGGTGGCACATGGAGCAGCAGCCTGCCATCAGTAGCGTCCATTACAGGCGCAGGAGTTGTTTCTGGTATAGCATCAGGCACCACCATTATCTCTTACACATTGGGCAGCACCGGCTGCACGGCGGTTATGCCTGTTGCGGTTAATGCTATTGCACCTATATCAGGCTCTAACACCATTTGTGTGGGGCAGATGGCCGTATATATTGATACGGCCCTTTCCGGTACATGGAGTAGTAGCAATCCTTCAGTAGCTTCAATATCAGGCTCTGGCTGGGCCACAGGTATCACTACCGGGACAACTATACTATCCTATACACGTTCGGGCTGCGTTGCTACCAAAGTTATATCTGTTAACCCGATACCTGCCCCGATTCTTGGCGGCACAAATGTCTGCGTAGGCCTTACAACATTACTGACTGATGCCACCCCGGGTGGCACTTGGAGCAGTAGCAACCCTGTAATTGGCTCTGTAAATGCTTTGGGAATTGTAACAGGTGTGTCGTCAGGCTCCGCTACCATCAGTTATACCTTGGGCACAGGTTGTGCCCGCACACAGGCAGTATCGGTGTTTAATGCTCCTCCCGCTATTTCCGGCCCTTCAGGTGTCTGCATCGGGCACACTATTTTACTGACCGATGTTGTGCCCGGCGGTGTATGGAGTAGCAGCAGCCCGGCTATCGGGAGTATAGCATCCACCGGCGTAGTAACAGGTATCAGTGCAGGTGTAACTACTATTACCTATATGCTCGGTACAGGCTGCTCTGCCACGAAGGTGCTGAATGTGGACAATATACCTCCGGCTATCATAGGCCCGCCACAGGTTTGCGTATCATCTACGGCTACGCTGAGCAATACGGTAACCGGCGGAACATGGAGCAGCGGCAGCACAACCATTGCGACCGTTGATGCATCTACAGGTGTTGTTACCGGCGTGGCACCCGGTGTAGCTATCATATTCTATAATTTATCCAGCGGATGCAGCACTTCAACAACAATCACTGTAAACGCTCTGCCATCAGCCATTACAGGCAGTACAAATGTATGCACTGGTGCCACTACTACGCTTAGTAACAGCATATCAGGGGGCATATGGAGTAGCAGCGCCCCGGCAGTAGCAACAGTCGTCTCCTCCGGCCCGGGTAGCGGACTTGTTACGGGTGTGTCGAGTGGTACTGCTATTGTCACTTATACGCTGCCTACCGGTTGTTCGGTTACTGCTACTATAATAGTAAATAATGCACCGCTGCCCATTACCGGCAGCCCCAATATTTGTATTGGCCTTACCACCAATCTAAGTAGTGCTACTTCGGGCGGCACATGGAGCAGCAGCAGTCCTGCTATTGCGCCGGTTGATGCATTCACAGGTATAGTTACCGGTGCGGCCATTGGCACAGCGGTTATCACTTATACGGTCGCTGGTTCCGGTTGCAATACAACCCTTCTCGTATCGGTTAATCCATTCCCCGCACCAATCATTGGTGGTAGTAATGTATGCACCGGTGCTACACTCACCCTAAGCAATGCTGTTCCCGGCGGCACCTGGAGCAGCAGCAGCACCATGATAGCAACCGTTGTCCCCTCAGGACCGGGCACAGCTACAGTTACCGGCGTTTCGGCAGGCCCCGCAACAATAGTTTATTCGCTAGGGTCCGGCTGTTCCGTATCCCTCAATATTTTTGTGGACCCTGCGCCATTGCCCATAATAGGCGCAAACAATGTGTGTGCTACACAAACAACTCCATTAGCCAGCGGTACCCCGGGCGGCACATGGAGCAGTACAGCACCTGCGGTTGCCACTATATCGTCTGCTGGTATGGTGTTGGGCGTCACTGCTGGTAGCACGTTGATTAGCTATACAAATAGTTTAGGTTGCGCTGCGGTTTATCCGTTCACGGTCAACCAGATGCCATCGCCTATTTCCGGTTCCGCTAATGTTTGTCTTGCGGGTAGTTCTGTGCTTACGGATTCGGTTAGTGGGGGCATTTGGTTCAGTACAAACCCTTCTGTTGCTGCCATAGGTTCTTCTTCAGGCGTTGTCGCGGGTATTACCCTCGGCACCACTACTATCCGCTACACACTTCCCAACGGCTGTTTTGTTACAAAAGTGATTACCGTACATCCGTTACCACTTGTGTTCACAGTTACCGGTGGAGGCAATCATTGTGATGGCGATGCAGGTGTCCACGTTGGTCTTTCCGGTTCTACAGTTGGTGTCAATTACATGCTTTACCTTGGTGCTACAGCCGTCGGCGCGTTCGCCGGCACCGGCTCTGCGCTCGATTTTGGCCTGCATACAGTTGGTGGTATATATACTGTGAAAGGCACAAGCACAGTGTCAGGTTGTAGTGTAAATATGGTCGGTGCTGCCACTATCGGTGTAATACCAACGGTTACCCCTGTAGTGAATTTGAACGTGACCCCTGATGATACTGTATGTACAGGTACGACGGCAACCTTCTTGCCCGTTGTTGTTTATGGCGGCACCGCACCGGTTTTCAGCTGGAGTGTAAATGGTATCCCGGTATCTGTGTCTGGTAGTTACGCATTCGTGCCTGCCGATGGTGATGTGGTAACAGTGACCATGACCAGCAATGCCATATGCCCGTCGCCGGCCACCGTTTCACGGTCTGTAACTATGGAAGTGCAACCGTTCGCTTTGCCCACTGTTTCTGTTGCCTTATTACCCAATGACACCGTTTGTAAAGGTGCAATAGTAACAGCCAGCGCTGTTACTACCTATGCGGGCAGTGCGCCGGCATATACCTGGTTCAAAAATGGTGCATTGGTCAGCTACAGTGGTTCCACTTATTCTTTCCCTGCAAGCAATGGCGATGAAATGTTCTGTATCCTCACCAGCAATCACCCCTGCCGTCTTGCAAACGTGGACTCCAGTACAAGGGTAAGGGAAACTGTTGTCGAGCCTGCATTGCCGGTTGTTACTATAAGTGCGTTGCCCGGCACCACTATTAGTAAGGGGCAGGTCAGTACGCTTACAGCTAATGTTACAGGTGCCGTAAATCCTACCTATCAATGGTTTATTAACGGGCATCCTGTGGTGGGTGCTACCAATGCAGCTTTTGTCTATTCCGCATATAGTTACCCGAATCCGGATTCTGTTTCTTGCGCCGTTATCAGTCACGATGTTTGTGAAGTGACTACCCATAAATGGGTATATATAAATGTGGTGGCTACAGGTGTAGGGCAGATGAGTGGTATTGGAGGGGTTACAATCTTACCCAACCCGAATAAAGGTGAATTCACCATAAAAGGCCAACTTAGCTCAGTGAGCGATGAAGAAGTAACTATCGAACTGGCGAATATGCTCGGGCAGGTAGTGCACCGCGGAAATGTGATAGCAAAAGGTGGCGCACTGAATGAACAGATAATGCTTGGCAGTAACCTCGCCAACGGCATGTACTTGCTCACGCTCCGTTCAGGCACTGCAACTGGCGTATTTCATGTGGTAGTAGAGAAGTGATGAGGGACAAAAACTAATTGCCCGCTTTTCCGTGTTTCTCCCGGTGGTAGTGCCGTAATGATGGTATAGCGAAAAAGATGGACAGCAATATCAGGAATGAGCCAAACACAAAAGGCATCCCGGAAAATATAAAAGGTGCTTTTGGCCCGGTGAAGAACGCAAAGATATTGTTCATGATTATAGGTCCCATAAATGAGGTAACGCTGATAAGGCTGGTAAGCGCCCCTTGCAGTTCGCCCTGGGCATTTGCCGGCACCTGGTTCGATATAATGCCCTGAAGCGCAGGCCCGCAAATGCCGCCCATGCAGTAAGGGATAAGGAAAATGAACATCATCCACCCCTGGCTCGCAAACGCAAACAGCATCATACCAATAATATTCAGCGACAATCCGATATAAACAGAATTCTTTTCGCCTAGCTTAGGTATAGTGATGCGGATAAGTCCGCCCTGCACTATGGCTATAAGCACACCCACCACAGATAAGGAAATGCCCACCATCAGGCTGCTCCAATTGAATTTATAGATGGTGTAGTAAGCCCAGTTCGATTGGACAGCATGTGCCGCTATATAAATGAAAAAGAATGACATGGCCAACCCGGATACTATCGGGTAGCGGCGGATATTCATTAAGGAACTGATGGGATTGGCACGCTTCCATTCAAATTGACGCCTGTTCTCTTTTTGCAGTGATTCGGGTAGAACAAAAAAACCATACAGCACATTCAGAAGGCTGAATGCCGCTGCTACCATGAATGGCAACCTAACCTCCCAGTCAAAACTACCGGTATGGCCCAAGTGTTTGCCCCATTCGCTGCACAACCCGCCAATGCCGGGGCCAATGATAAAGCCCAATCCGAAGGCCACACCCACCAGCCCGAAATTCTGTGCCCGTTTTTCCGGCGTGCTGATATCGGCTATATAAGCTGTAGCTGTGGTAAAGCTGGCACCGGCTATCCCGGCTATTATCCGTCCTATGAAGAGCAGGGTAAGCGTAGGCGAAAAAGCCTGGAAAATATAATCAATACCTAAACCCAGTAATGAGAACAGGAGTACCGGCCGTCTGCCATAGCGGTCGCTCATAGCGCCTATCACCGGTGAGAATATAAACTGCATTGCAGCATATGCGAAGGTTAGCCAACTGCCATATTTTGCGGCAGTAGTTATGTCACCACCCGTCAGCTCTTTTATAAGGGCGGGCAATACAGGTATGATGATACCGAAACCGATAACATCTATAAGTATGGTAATAAAGATAAACCCTAGCGCTGCGTTACGTTTTACCGGCATATGATGTATGAAAAAGGGGGGCAAAGCTAATGTATAATCTGATTTGAATCAGTTTTCTCACCGATTAATATCAATACTTCGCCGAATATTAACGCTTAACTTGCTTTCCTGCAATAACTTTGCATCGAAATCAGATTATGGCTAGACCAAGGGACTATGGAACAGAGGCAAGGGAAGAATCTCCTAAAGTGAAGATAAGTAAAGATTCACTGAAGGAAGGGTTGATGATATTCAAATATGTGCGCCCTTACCGTAGCAAATTTATTGGCGGGATGATTTTCATCGCCCTTTCTGCCGCCAATACCATGACTTTCCCCTACATGCTCAAAAAGCTCATCGACAGTGCTCATGGCGACCTTAAGGGCGCATTGGCATTTGCTCCCGGCACTATTGCTGCTGTTATGATAGGGCTACTGTTTCTGCAAATGGGTATTTCCTATATGCGTATATACTTGTTCACTTCGGTAGGCGAGCATACAGTTGCCGATATGCGCAAAGATATTTACCGCCACATGCTTATGATGCCTATGGACTTTTTCGCACAGCGGCGGGTGGGCGAATTGTCCAGCCGCATCACTGCCGATGTGTCGCAGATACAGGATACGGTAACTACTGTGGTTGCCGAATTGCTCAGGGGCATACTTACCTTCGTTATCGGTATTGCCATGATATTATTTATCAGTGTAAAGATGACTTTGCTGATGTTATGTGTAGTTCCCGTGGTTGTGGTCATCGCATTGGTTTTCAGTAAGTTCATCCGAAAAATTTCCCGCCAGGCGCAAGACCAGCTTGCGGAGTCGGGTACGGTAGTTCAGGAGACCTTCCAGGGCATCACCAATGTCAAAGCATTTACCAATGAGTGGTATGAGATAAACCGCTACAATAAGAGCATACATGATGTCGTGAATCTTTCCATAAAGACAGGTAAGTACCGGGGCATGTTTGTATCCACCATGATATTTACAGTATTCAGTTCCATAGTGTTGGTGTTCTGGTATGGTGTGGGCCTCATGCAGCAAGGGGTGGTTTCTGATGGTGATCTCACCGCATTTGTGGTCTATACAGCGTTTGTCGGTGGCACGCTCGCAGGTTTTGCCGACCTATATGGCCAGTTTCAGAAAACACTTGGCGCTACCCAAAGGGTGCGCGAACTCCTGAAAGATGAAACAGAACAGGTATCAGTCAAAACCATTGAGGTGCAGCAGGAGGAATTCAGGCTTAAGGGGAATGTATCTATCCGGAACATAAAGTTCAGTTATCCGTCGCGCAAAGATGTGACTGTGATAAAAGATGTAAGTATAGAAGCTAAAAGTGGTGAGCAGATTGCCATTGTGGGGCCCAGTGGGGCAGGGAAGAGCACTTTCGTATCTCTGCTGCTGCGTTTTTATGAGCCCGACGCCGGTAGCATCCTGTTCGATGGCAGGGAAGCAGTATCAATACCCCTGTCCCAGTTGCGCCGCCAGATGGCGTTAGTCCCGCAGGATATTCTCCTCTTCGGAGGCACTATTTTCGAGAATATCGCCTACGGAAAGCCGGGCGCAAACCAGGATGAGGTAATAGCCGCCGCGCGAAAGGCAAATGCCCATGATTTCATTACTAAATTCCCCGAAGGCTACCAGACCATTGTTGGCGAAAGGGGGACAAAACTATCGGGCGGGCAGCGCCAGCGCATTGCTATTGCCAGGGCTATTCTCAAAGACCCGGTTATACTCCTGCTCGATGAGGCCACCAGTTCACTCGATTCCGAATCTGAATCATTGGTGCAGGATGCATTGCAAAACCTGATGAAGGACCGCACATCATTTGTTATCGCCCATCGCCTTTCTACCATTCGCAATGCTGACAAGATAGTCGTGCTGGAAGATGGCGTAGTTAAAGAAAGCGGTACTCATCAGGAACTGGTGACAATTGAAGAAGGGTTATACAGGAACCTCACTAAGCTTCAGCTATTTGAAGCATAGTAATTTCCGCTTTTATAAAGTAGATTTACGCAAAATCCGTTTTTTAGGAATGCTTAAGAAACTATCCCTGTTAGTACTGTCATGCATATTGCTGTGCGGCGCACATGCCCAGACGCCCTATATGGTAAAGCTGGCAGATGGTTCGTCTAAGGAAGTATTAATTCTGCCATGCTATTATCCGCACGACAGCACATGGAAGAAGATAGCTTTTGTACAGAACCGGAAAGAGGTATCACCACGGTTTGGCGATTTCAATGAACAGTTGGATAAGCTTATGCAAGCAGTGGTGAATAGAGGAGGTAACATTTTTCGCCTGGAGGGTTTTAAAGACCATAAGCAGATAGGGGCATACAATATGGAGGGCAATGTATTCCATACATCCGACTATGAGAAATTCAAGACGGCAGCGCTGGCAGCAAAGGCTAAAAAGTACGAAAACAATACCTGTGCCTATGTTGTGTTGTATCGCCCGGCCTATGTGCTGGGTCGTAATGATGAAACCGCTTTTACCGCAATAATAAATGACACCATTCGCCTCGAATTGAAAGCTTATACAAAATACATCATTAAGCTCACGCACGAAGGCATTGTCAGGCTCTCGGCGGGCGATAAAGCCGTAGGACGCCCCGTTGAGATAAATGCAAAATTCGGCAATACTTACTATGTCCGTGGTTTTGTCACCTATCCTTTCTCAGGTACCCGCGCGGCTGAAACGAAGGATATATTGTTTAACGGCTATAATCCTTACCTGCTGCCCGCCGGTGAGCTGCAGGGCGAGCTGGAAAGCAGCAGGGTGGTGCACATCACGCTGAAACGTACTTTGTAATTCGTTTTGGGCGCTGTACCGCTCTTTCAGAGGTCAGCCCGCCCCAAATACAAAGCCTAAATTCATTATCTTCGCACTCCTTTTATTTTATATTATACTATGTATAGGACACACACTTGCGGAGAACTGAGGATAGAACATAAAGGCACTGAAGTAACCCTGGCCGGATGGGTGCAGACCGTTCGCAAATTTGGCAGTATCACATTTGTTGACCTGCGCGACCGCTATGGCATCACCCAACTGTATTTTGACGAACAACTGAACACCCGCCTCGATGCCACCCCGCTTGGCCGCGAATTTGTGATACAGGCTAAAGGCACGGTGCTGGAGCGTACCAGCAAGAACGCCAAAATACCTACCGGTGATATAGAGATAGGCATTACTGAGTTTACCATACTGAATGGTGCAAATACACCGCCCTTCACCATTGAGGAAGATACCGACGGCGGCGATGAGCTGCGTATGAAATACCGCTACCTCGATCTTCGCCGCCCTACGCTGAAGCGTAACCTGGAACTGCGCTACAAGGTAAACCGCTCTGTGCGCAACTACCTCGATACACAGGGCTTCTGGGATATAGAGACCCCGTTCCTCATTCGCAGCACGCCCGAGGGAGCCCGCGATTTCGTAGTTCCTTCACGCATGAATCAGGGGCAGTTTTATGCCCTGCCGCAAAGCCCCCAAACATTTAAGCAACTGCTCATGGTAAGCGGCTACGACCGCTACTACCAGGTAGTGAAATGTTTCCGCGATGAGGACCTCCGTGCCGACCGCCAACCCGAATTCACGCAGATAGACTGCGAGATGTGCTTTGTGGAGCAGGAAGATATACTCAATACCTTCGAAGGGTTGTTCAAGCATGTGTTTAAAGATGTGAAGGGTAGGGAGATAACTGAAGCCTTCCCCCGCATGACCTTCGATGATGCCATGTGGCATTACGGCAACGACAAGCCCGATATCCGCTTCGAAATGAAGATTGCTAATCTGAAGGTACTTCATCGTTACATGGAAAACTCCCCTTTAGGGGCAGGGGGTTTCAAAGTATTCGATGATGCCGAGACCATACTGGCTATTGCCGTGCCCGGCGCCGCCGAATATACCCGCAAGCAACTGGACGAGCTCACCGAATGGGTGAAACGCCCCCAAATAGGCATGAGCGGCGTGGTGAATATTAAATGCAATGCCGATGGAACGGTAAAGAGCAGCGTAGATAAATTCTTTAACGAGGAGCAACTGCGTGCCATAGCCACCTTCTGCGGTGCTGGCAATGGCGACCTTATACTAATATTGG
Organism: uncultured Flavipsychrobacter sp.; assembly: GCA_964493865.1. Taxonomy (GTDB): domain Bacteria; phylum Bacteroidota; class Bacteroidia; order Chitinophagales; family Chitinophagaceae; genus Nemorincola. The sequence continues at coordinate 54,421 of CAZBPS010000009.1, read as the reverse complement.
CCGGTGCCGAAACGCGTACCCGCAAAGCCATGAGCGAGCTGCGCCTGGAGATGGGCAACCGCCTTGGCTTCCGCAACCCCGATGTGTACAAACCACTGTGGGTAATAGACTTTCCCCTGTTCGAGTACGACGAGGAGGGCAACCGCTGGGTAGCAAGGCACCATCCGTTCACCTCGCCCAAGCCGGAGCAAATAGCCCTTATGGACGACCTCAGCAGGTATGGCGAGATAAAGGCCAATGCATACGATATGGTGCTCAACGGTACCGAGATAGGCGGCGGTTCTATACGCATCTTCCAGCGCGGCCTGCAGGAGAAAATGTTCTCAGCACTTGGCATGAGCAAAGAAGAAGCGCAGGACAAATTCGGATTCCTCATGGGCGCATTCGAATATGGCGCACCGCCACACGGCGGCATAGCCCTCGGCTTCGACAGGCTCTGTGCCCTCCTCGGCGGACAGGAAGGCATTCGCGACTTCATTGCTTTCCCAAAGAACAACATGGGCCGCGATATGATGCTCGATGCCCCATCTTCTATCGACGAAGCACAGATGAAGGAGTTGGGATTGAAAGCTCAATAGCATTCCGTCATTTCGAACGAAGCTCCGCCCCGAGAATCGGGGACGGAGCGCAGAGAGAAATCCCCTGAAGTTCCGCAACCCGCTGACCGATGCAACCTCACGCAACACATAAATTTCCCCTCTTTAGAAGGGTAGGTGTGTGTTTTCCCATCCTCATTGCTACAATTAACCGTTCTCGGCGGCCTATCCCGATTCCTCTCCGGGATTGGCGCCGTTCAAAGTTCGGAATACTATTTTGCTTAATCTTTTAGCTAATATCTTTCTTGGCCTCTGCGGCAATCAGGCTGTAATAGTTAAATGCATCTAAAATTTAGTATCTTGATGTCTCCGAGTTCTAAATGCCAGAAACTTGGCGAGGGCTAGAAGCATTTTTCAAAAAAATGTTATTAATTTAGAAACATCAAAACCCTGTTAATCAATATTATGGAGTTTAAATTTCCTTTTTAAGATCACCAAATGGAACAAATAAAAACATTCATTTCTTATGCACACGATGATGATCCTTTTTTCAAGGATTTTGTGTCAAGACTAAAAAAGGCAGTAAAGAATAGTGAACATTTTACCTGGGATATTTGGGATGACAGAGATATCTATGTTGGTACTTTTTGGGATGAAGCTATACAGGAAAAGATACAAGACTGTAATATAGCAATACTATTAGTAAGCATGTCTTTTATGGCGTCCAAATACATAAAAGAAAACGAGTTTGAAAATCTTAAACAACGATATGCAGAAAAAGGAGTTTTAATAGTGCCAATATTGTTTGCTCCGTGTGATTTTCAACGTTGGGAAGACTTAGGTAAAATTCAATTTTTCAAACCTAAAGGATCAGATTATGGGAAACCGGAGATAGAACATTTTACTTATGCAGACTTACTCACTTTTAAAACTGATGGCACTATACTTCCTACTCCCAATGCAGACCGTTATGTATTAGCCCTAGTAAAGAAAATAGAATTATCCTATAGAGAATTTTCAGAGCAACAAAAACTAAAAATATTAGAAGAAGAAATTGTTATTGATATTGCACAAACGGATACAGTTAACAAACTATCGGATGCACCCAAACCCAGACCTTATTTTACAGGCAGGGATAAAGAAATTGAGGATTTCAAAGCAGCTATTGATAATGGCACAACTTTTATTGCGGTTGATGGACCAGGGGGTATAGGTAAAACGCAATTCATAAGCCGTTGCATTGAGAGATTTGTTCCAACAGACAAGGTCATTTGGTACGAGTGTACCGCAGCATCTCATCTAGATACCTTAATCAGTGAATCTGGTTATCCTGAATTATTGAAAGGTGCTAGTAAGACAGATAGGGAGAAATTTAATGCATTTAAAGATAAGATCCAAAAGAATGAATTGTTTTTATTTCTAGACAATTTTCAGGATACAAATAATAATCCTGCTTTTAAAGAATTTCTCGTTTTCATCCAAGATTATTTAAAGAAAGGTTGCGTTGTTGTAATTGACCGTGATGATATCAGAAGTACCGACCTTATACCTAAACGAATTCATATTGAAGGTTTTAAAGAAAAACAACTCGAATACGCTAGAGCTGTTATTGCACATAGTTATCCAGAAATTATCAATATCACTGATGAAGAATTAATTCGTTTGTGTGTGCAATTACATGGCTATCCCTTTGCAATAGACCTTGCGATATTGTTACTGAGTCGTGGAGAAAGCTCCGCAGATATTCTCTCGAAAATCGTACAACTCGAAAATAATGAGAAAGTAAGTGAACGATTGTTAAACGCTATTTTTAGCAGACCAGATGTCCTGCCGGAAGAACAAGAGTTTATAACTAATTTTTCTATTTTCACAAACAAAGTTTCAGAGAATGATATTCGGATAATTATTCCGGAAAGTATTATTAATGCAGCAAAAATAAGACTACAACAAAAGAACCTTCTTATTTACACAGGTGGGTACTTCGAAGTTCATCCGTTAGTTAGAGAATTTTGTTATGAAAAAATTCAAGACAAAGATGCATTACACGCTAAGGTTGCAGACTATTATATAAGTCAACGCACTGATATCCTAAACCCTAGTTTAGAAGAACAAATATTCTATCATTTATCTCAGAGCAAGCAATGGGAAAAAATTGATAAGGAAATTGAAGAAAAAGGAAGAAAGTTTATTCTTCAGGGGCAACTTGGCTTAGTAAAGGAATTATTGGAACGCCTTATAAAAATAGGGGTGACAAACCCTATTTTTTCAATATTTGTTGGCGATATTGCCACAATACAAGGGAATCGAGATTTGGCCCGTGACTCATATAATAAAGCGCGTTACAATGATACTAATGAAGAAATTAAAGTAGAAGGAATCATCAAATATGGGGAAATATTTTATGCTCTTGGAGACCCTATGGAGGCATTGAAATATTATGAACACGCATATAATTTGACAGGTAACACTTTGTTAAAAGCAAAAGTGCGAGCGGCACATAATATAGGCTTAGTTCATGCGTGGCTTGGTGATAAGAAACTCGCATCAATGCATTTTAATGAAGCATTGAATTTATCACGTGAGGTTAATGACCGAGAATTAGAAGCTACAATATTAATGCGCCAAGGCGATATTCTCTACGATAAAGGAGATTACGATAATGCGCTAAGATTACAAAAAGATGCTTTAGCTATTTTCATTTCCATTGATGATAAAAGGGGAATTGCATCGTCAATTATGGCAATTGGACGCATCTATTCGAAGAAGAAAAAGTACCATAATGCAATCAAAAATTATGAAAATAGTTTAGCTATTAGCGAAAAAGTTGGTGATAGATTAGGAATTGCAAATGCTTTACTTTTAAAAGGAACCGTACTTTATGATATAGACAAGTTAGATGAAGTGCTAAAACAATATGAGATATGCAATAAAATAGCTGAAGAGATTGGAGATAAGCAACTTAAAGCAGCAGTGTTAAATAATATTGCGCTTGTTTATGACAAACAACATAAATATCCTAAAGCAATTGATTTGTATAAACAGAGTTTAATAATTAAGGAGGAAATACACGATATTGCAGGAGTTGGTGGTACACATCTTAATTTAGGTGCTCTATATGTTGAACATATACCTGTAGATTATTATTCTGCAATTTCATCTTTGTTTATTGCTGTTTCAATATTTAACAAAATAAGCAATAAAGCAGATTTTGCTAATGGTATCGCATGGCTTATTCAAATACGTGATAATATAGGCCTGAATAAGTTCAAAGAAATTGCCAATAAGGTTTTATATAACTTTGATTCCGATTTGCAAAAATATCTTCCACTAAAAGAACTTGTAAAAGAGCCTATAATAAATACAGAAGTCAAGATTGGCAGAAATGAATCTTGTCCTTGTGGCAGTGGTAAAAAATACAAGCAATGTCATGGAAAAGGTATATCGTAACGGTGATTCATTTCCCACATTGATCCTCGTTCCCGCCGTTGCAGGTCTTACCTTCTGACCTGCAACAACTCGCGCAGGACACTCACGCAAATTACAACCCAAATAAACTCGCTTATCCTGTAAATTTTCAAATCCATAAATTCCCCTCAAACCCGCGCCCACACAGCACCGCAAAACCGTCATGGTACAGTTACTGTACCATCATGTTTTTTTTATTTTGCCGCCACCACCACATTCCCGAACTTTACACAACTTCATCGCCCTCCTTTCATAACGGCAGGTGATACAAGCTCTTTGAATGTTTGCGTTTAAAAAATGGTGCTGCGCTACACCTTAGTGCGCTTAAACACACTATGCAGGGGTAGCGGGCTTTGCGGCTTTGCGTGATGCTTTTTTCCAACAATAGTGAGCAACGTTTGAGCAGCATCTGAGCAGGAAGTGAGCAGCGTTTGAGCAAAAAATGAGCAACGTTTGAGCAAGAAGTGAGCAGAGGTTTTTTCACTAACAACCTGTAAATGAATTGCTTATCAGTTTTTAAAGCCTCCCCCAAAAAAAAATCGTAAAAGCGGGCGCTCAGTAAGCCCCTTTACGGCTTGGGGTTAGCATTAAAATATTCCCACACCACCCGCGCTTTCGATGCGCCTATGGCTTTGGTCAGCTCGCGCTCCGTAAGCGTCTTTATGTTCTTCACCGAGCGGAATTCTTTGAGAAGGGTGGTGGCGGTGTTTTCGCCTATACCGGGTATCTCTTCCAGTTCGTTCTTAAAAGTGCCCTTGCTGCGTATCTGCCGGTGAAAGGTGATACCAAACCTGTGCACCTCGTCCCTTATGCGGCGTATAAGCAGATGGGCAGGGGAGTCGTAGGGCAGTTGCAGCGGCTCACTATCGCCGGGAAAGAAGATGGATTCTTCTCTTTTTGCCAGCCCCACCAGTGCCATCCTGCCGGTAAGCCCCAGCTTCTCAATGCTTTCCAGCGCGGCGCCCAGCTGCCCTTTGCCACCGTCTATTATCACTAATTGCGGCAGCGGTTCTTTATCGTCCATCAGCCGTTTATACCTGCGGTACACCACCTCGCTCATACTGGCAAAGTCGTTGATGCCCTCTACGGTCTTGATATGAAAGTGGCGGTACTCCTTATTGGATGGCAGCCCGTTTCGGAAGAGCACCATTGCCGCCACCGGGTACGCCCCCTGGAAGTTGGAGTTGTCGAAGCACTCTATGTGTGTTGGTATCTCGCTAAGTTGCAGTGCTTCCTGTAGCTCCTCCAGCACCAGCATATTGGCTTCCTTGGCTTTCTCGCCCAGCAGCAGCGTGGCTTTTCGGCGCATCTCCTGCATGAAAATCTGCGCGTTTTTCACGGCCATGTCCAGCAGGTGCTTTTTATCGCCCGCCCTGGGTATGGTCACCTTGATATTCCGGTCAGCTACATCTACCGGGCAGGGTACGATTACCTCACGGGCCTGGCTGTGGTATTTTTCCATCAGGTTGTCCAGCGCCAGCGATAGCACATCGCTTTCTTCCTCCTCCAGCTTCTTGTCTATCTGCAAGGTGTTGGAGTGTACCACGCTGCCATTGGTCACCATCATGTAGTTTACATAAAAGTGGTTATCGTCAGCCAGTATACAGGCCACATCTACATTCTCCAGCCGCGGGTTCACCACCACCGACCTGTGCTGGTAAGATTGGAGCGACTCTATCTTTTTCTTCACTATCTGCGCCTTTTCAAACTGTAGTTCCCTGGCATGGGTATTCATTTCGGTCTTCAGGTCTTTGATCACATCGCCTATGTTGCCCTTCAGTACATGCCGCACCCATTGCAGCTTTTCTTTGTAGTCCGCTTCATCCTGGAAGCCTTCACAGGGGCCTTTGCAATTGCCCAGATGGTATTCCAGGCACACCTTGAACTTTCCTTTCTTGATGTTGCTGTCTGTAAGGTTGAGGTTGCAGGTACGCAGGGGGATGTTCTGTTTTACCAGTTCCAGCAGCTCGCGCACCCGCATCAGCCCGGTGAAGGGGCCGATGTATTCGGAGCCATCCCTGATGATCTTGCGGGTAAAGAACACCCTGGGGAAAGGTTCCTTCTTTATGACTATGAACGGGTAGGTCTTATCGTCTTTAAGCGAAATGTTGAAGCGGGGCTGATAGTGTTTTATCAGCGAATTCTCAAGCAGGAAAGCATCATGCTCCGACTCGGTAACAGTGAATTCAATTGCGCATATAAAAGACACCAGCTTGCGTGTCTTGAAGCTATCTATGTTCTTGTTGAAGTAAGAGGAAACCCGTTTACGCAGGTCTTTGGCCTTGCCCACATAGAGCAGTTCGTGGTCTTTACTGAAATATTTATAGCAGCCCGGCTGGTGGGGTATGGATTGTATAATTTTACTGAATTCCTCTTTGGTCATCTCATAAACTCATATTCCTGCACGGTATGTTTCTTGTCGCCCAGCACCTTCTTTTCATTCCACTGTATCTGTATCTTCTTCATGGGTGAATAGTATAGTTTCTGCGTCACCTCATCTATTGCCGATTTTTTAAAGGTCTCAATGTATATGCCTTTTACCCTCATATGCTCCTGGTCCACGGTCAGCAGTAGTTTCTGTGTGAAGAGGTCTGCGTCTTTGGCCATGTAAAAGAAATTGTGGGTGCCGTCCTGGTTATCATCAAACTGGTTGAACGTATATTGCCCCAGGTATTTGCGGTCGCTGATGTCGGTCTTTGAGAATATATCAAACAGCCTTGACCAGTTTATGGTATCAGAATTGCTGTAGCTGCTGTCCATCGTCTTGCCATCTACCCACATGGTTTTCTGGATTACAAAGGGTTCGCCTGCAAAGGTGTTCCATTGGTCCAATATATACTGGTTTATAGAAAAATAGTTTCCCTGTATATCAGAAAAATCTTCTTTTTCCTTCTTTTTATCACATGCAGACAGCAACAGAATAGCTGCCACCAGTAATATGCTTCGTTGGATCACCTGTTTTTTCACGGCTTAAAAATAAGAAAGTTGGGTGAAAGTGGTTTTATAAATTCACCATGGGTGACGGCACTCTAAGAATAATTAGAAAATCAGGGTTTAAAATATATTTTTACATGATAAAACACAAATTATGGCAATAGAACTAGCTTTACTCAGGCTTATACATATCTGTACCGGGGCCTTTTGGGCCGGAGGTACCATTTACGTGGCGCTTTTTGTGCTGCCCGCCGTAAAGGCTCTTGGGCCGGACGGCGGCAAATTCATGGGGCAATTGACAAAAACAAGAAAGCTGCCTGTATTTATGAATGTCATTGCCCTTCTGAATATCCTAACAGGGTTGCGGCTGCTGATGATACTTACAGACAATTTTAAGAATGCATCATGGTTCTCCACGCATTATGGTATGTGCATCTCCATAGGTATGGTAGCAGCGCTGGGTGCTTTTGCTATTGGCTTCATGGTGAGCAGGCCTACTGCTAATAAAGTAAACGGCATTGTTGCGGCTATTGCTGCCGCAGGCGGGCCGCCAAGCGCAGCACAGGCTGAGCAATTAGGCGCATTGCGTGCAAAAATGGCCAGGTCGCTTGTTATCATGTCATGGCACCTTGCAGCGGCACTTGTATTTATGAGCCTGGCAAAATATTCCTTCTGACCCAATAGCTATCTGAATAAATGAAGCAAGACCTCTTCCGTAAGAAAACGCTGGACCATATCAATAAGGAGGTTGCCGATGGCCTTATAGACGGGCATAGCAGCAATATGAAGAAGGTGCTCAATGTGCGCGACCTCACATTTATGGGTATAGCCGCCATAGTAGGTGCCGGTATTTTTTCTACAATTGGCAAGGCCAGTTTTGATGGCGGGCCGGGTATCATATTGCTCTTTCTGTTCGTGGCTGTGGCCTGCGGCTTTTCGGCTGTCTGCTATGCCGAGTTTGCCAGCATGGTGCCGGTATCGGGCAGCGCATATACTTATTCTTATGTAGCTTTTGGCGAGCTTTTTGCCTGGATAATAGGGTGGGACCTGCTCATGGAATATGCTATAGGCAATATAGCCGTGGCCATATCGTGGAGCGATTATTTCTGTTCGTTGGTCAACAGCATTCATATCGGCAGCTTTCATCCCCACATCCCCGAATATTTCTCCACCGACTACTGGACGGCAAAAGACGGGCTCAGCGAGGAGGCAAAACTCGCCTGGGCTAACGCTCCTACGGTAGGGGGGGTAAGGATCATTTGCGACCTGCCGGCATTCCTGATAACTATCCTCATCACTTGGATCATATATATAGGCATCAAGGAATCAAGGCGCAGCACCAATTTTATGGTAATCCTGAAAATGGCGATCATATTGCTGGTGATGGTGGCAGGTTGTTTTTATGTGAATACTGCCAACTGGGTTCCGTTTCTGCCCAACGGTATGAGCGGGGTGCTGATGGGCACATCGGCGGTGTTCTTTTCCTATATCGGTTTCGATGCAATATCCACTACCGCGGAGGAGTGCAAAAACCCGCAGCGCGACCTGCCCAAGGCCATGTTCAATTCCCTTATCATCTGCACGGTGGTCTATGTGCTGGTGGCGCTGGTGCTCACCGGTATGACCAGCTATAAGAACCTGAATGTGGGCGACCCGCTGGCATATGTGTTCAGTATAATGAACAGCAAATACGCCAATTATATAGCCGGTGTCATATCTATAAGCGCGGTTATAGCCACGGCAAGTGTATTATTGGTGTTCCAGCTTGGGCAGCCCCGCATATGGATGAGTATGAGTCGCGATGGATTGCTGCCTCCAATCTTTGCCCGCATACATCCGAAGTATAAAACACCTTCTTTCTCTACAATTCTTACCGGTGTAGTGGTAGGCATACCGGCATTGTTCATGAACCTGTCGGTTGTGGTGAACCTCACCAGTGTGGGCACTTTATTTGCTTTTGTGTTGGTTTGCGGCGGCATCCTGAAGCTACAGAACGATCCCAACCGCCTGCAAAGCAAATTCAAAACGCCCTATATGAATGGTAAGTGGATTGTGCCGGCATTGTTTATCATATCAGTTGTCGCATTTCAGGTGCTTTTTCCCGGTGGGTTTGGCGGCTACCTCAATTTTTCGGACGCAGAGGGTAATGTTACCTGGGAGGTGATACGCACTAAGGTTCCTTTCTTTCTGTTCGGTATTACATTTTTGGTCACGGCTATCTTATCATTCCTGAAGAACTTCTCCCTTATACCGGTGCTAGGTTTTCTTTGCTGCAGCTACCTGCTCTCCGAATCAGGGGTAACCAACTGGGAGCGTTTTATGGTATGGCTGCTGATAGGTCTGCTGCTGTACTTTGTGTATGGCTATAAGAACAGCAAGCTGGCGAAAAAGGCAAATTTATAGCGGGAGCTACCATTTCTATTTGTTATGCCAAATATTACTCTCCCTTACTTTCTTCCAGGTTATCATGGTTGTCACCGCCCAGGCTGTAGTAGTTATTTTCCTCGTCCTCTTCACCTACGGCTTCGTTGGCATCGTCAGCTTCGCTGCCCGGCACATCAAGGCTGCTGCCCGCCATATCGTCTATAATACTGCTTTCCTCGTTTAGCGGGTCGCCGTCATTATCGGTATTATCAAGTGCGCTACTTATCAGGTTACGGGCATCTGCGGTATTCATGTTTTGTCCTGTCGACTCAAGCAGCCGCAAGTCATCTATTGTCACGTCGGAATCAGTGCCGGGTACTATGAATGTCTCCATATCCCGGTCGTCAATAGTGTCGTTGAAGGGCTGTGGCTGCGGAAGGGTTTTGTCCTCGTCCAGTCTTTCCTTCCCGGTATTGTTATCTGCACGGGTTATGTCCTCATTGGCGGGATAGTGCGGATACCCCTGGAACTTATCAATATTGTGCTTCTTTTCCATAACGTTATTGTTTCAGTTACAAACATAGAAAACACGTGCCGCCGGCTTTATGATAGACGTCAGGCAGAAATATGACTTTGAGTTGTTTTATGGGTGTTGGAGATGTTTACAGGCTTTCTACTTTTCCGTCTTTGTGTGCGCTCCAGTCGATGCCTTTACCAAGGGTACCACGGAAACGCCGCCAGAATGATTCTTCTTCAGTTATAGAAGTGAAATTATCTGTTTTTGCGGGTTCAGGGTCTATCTTCGGAGTGAGGTAATTGTAGTTTTTCAGGGTGTCTATCACAAAGGGAAGGTGGGCTATAGGTGTGCCGAAACGTTTGCGTGTGAAACTGCGCAGCAACGTAGACTGGAAGGGGTCTGTGGCCAGCGCCAGCGACTTAAAACCTAATTTTTTTGCCAGCAGGTAAGAATAATAGACATTCTCCGTACTGTGCCGTGCTTTAGTTTCGTAAAAAATATGTTCTTTTGGCACGCCAAGTTGTTCGGCGTACAGGCCCATTATTTTACTTTCATAGTATGGGCTGTAAACAGGCCCGCCGGAAAAAATAATGTTTTTGGTGTAGCCATCCTTGTAAAGTATATAGGCCCATATCACCCGGCCTTTCATCACCGTATCCCAAATGCCGTTTTTAAATGGGATGCCGGGTACAATGATTGCATCAAACGGCTTTTTATACGACGCAGCTAACAGAAACCTCTTAGGCCCTTTTTGCGATGAGATGCACCCATATAACTGTATCAATGAAATACATATGATACTCATGATAAATATTTTTCGGACCTGTTTTATCAAAGGATATGATTTATGATAAAATTAGCCTAAAAATCATACCATTGTGAATTACAAAATGTTAAGGTTAAGCATTTATTTTCTGTACTGTTTCACTATCTCTTTCATCTCATTCAGCTTCATCAGCGCTTCTACCGGAGTGAGGGTGTTTATATCTGTAGCGTCAAGCAACTGCTGTATGCGGCGTATGTCTTCAGTTACCCCGTCAAATATGTTTAACTGGTATTGCGCAGCGGGTTTGATATTCTTTACCTTTTGCAAGGTATCGCCTGCACCAGCATGTTTTTCTTCCAGTTGGGCAAGTATTTCATTTGCACGATCCAGCAGTTTGGGTGGCATGCCTGCCATACGTGCCACTTGTATACCAAAGCTGTGCCTGCTGCCACCCGGCGCCAACTTGCGCAGAAAGATAACTTTATTGCCTGTTTCTTTATGGGTAATATGATAATTACGTACCCTTGGCAACTGGTGTTCCAGTTCATTCAGTTCGTGGTAGTGTGTGGCAAAAAGCGTTTTGGGCTTAGCCGGGCTATTATGTAAATGTTCCACAATAGACCATGCCAGTGAGATACCGTCGTAGGTGCTGGTGCCCCGGCCTATCTCGTCGAGCAGTATCAGGCTGCGCTCACTAATGTTGTTGATGATGCTGGCAGTCTCATTCATTTCTACCATGAACGTGCTTTCGCCACCGCTCAGGTTGTCTGATGCGCCTACGCGGGTAAATATCTTATCGGTAAGTCCTATGGTAGCCGCATCGGCAGGCACAAAGCTGCCCATATGCGCCATAAGCGTAATGATGGCTGTTTGCCGCAGCAGTGCCGATTTACCACTCATATTGGGCCCCGTAAGTATGATCACCTGCTGGGTGGCCTTATCAAGCACAATGTCGTTAGCTATGTAGCTTTCCCCGGGTGGCAGTTGCTGCTCTATCACCGGGTGGCGGCCTGCTTTTATTTCCAGCACAGGTTCGTTCACCAGGGTAGGGCGGTGATAGTTGTAGCGGTGTGCATTGTGCGCAAAACAGAGCAGGCAGTCCAGTTGTGCCACTATATGGGCATTGTGTTGTATCGGTGATATGAATGGCTCAATACTTACCAGCAGTTGCTGGTACAGGTCAAGTTCTATAGTCAGTATTTTATCTTCCGCGCCCAGTATCTTCTCTTCGTATTCTTTCAGTTCCGGTGTTATGTAGCGCTCGGCATTAGCCAGCGTTTGTTTGCGTATCCAGTCGGCAGGCACCTTGTCTTTGTGTGTATGGGTTACCTCAAGATAGTAGCCGAATACATTATTATAAGATACTTTCAGCGAAGAGATACCCGTTCGCTGCGACTCCTGTTGCTGTATCTGCAATAAGTAATCCTTACCGCTCCTTGATATTTTCCGCAGGTGGTCCAGTTCCTCCGATACGCCCTCGCGTATCATGCCGCCTTTGCTTACCAATGCGGGGGCTTCTTCCACTATCGTGGCAAGGACCCTTTCGCGCAGATCGGCAAGCTGTTGCAGGGGCTCGACCATTCGGCGCAAGGCATCATCTTCGGCATCCATGCACAATCCGCGCATTTCCGCCATGAATTTCAGGCTGCGTGCCAGTTGCAATACTTCGCGCGGGTTTATTTTCTTCAAGGGTATCTTACCTATCAACCTTTCCACATCACCTATCTGCTTTACAAGGTGGGTAAGGGCATGGTTCAGTTCCTGCGCCAGAATGAAATGGCTTACCAGGTTCAGCCGCTGCTCTATCCGGTTCATATCAAACAGGGGGAATATCATCCACCGTTTCATCAGGCGTGCCCCCATAGGGGTATGGGTGTTGTCTATAGCCTGAAGCAGGTTTGTGCCCTGCTCATAGCTGCTATGTACCAGCTCCAGGTTCCGTATCGTAAAGCGGTCCATCCACATAAAGTCGGCGGCTACTATACGTTGCAGTGTATTGATGTGCTGCAGGTTGGCATGCTCCGTATCTTTCAGATAATGTATGGCCACACCACAGGCTATAGTAGCCGATTTCAGGTCTTCTACGCCAAATCCTTTCAGCGATTGTGTTTGAAAGTGTTGCAACAGCAGGTCGTAGCAATACTGCTCGCGGAAGACCCATTCGTCGAGCTGGAAGGTATAGACCTTTGTATCAAACTGCTCCCTGAAATTTTTGATCTGTGATTTAGATAAAATGATTTCCGAGGGTTGGAAGCTTTGCAGCAGCTTGTCCATATATTCCACATTCCCTTCAGCGGCATAGAATTCACCTGTAGTTATATCGAGGAAAGCAACGCCACACAGGTCGCCGAGGTGAAGCGCGGCAAGGAAATTATTGGTCCTGTTTTCCAGCAGTTTGTCGCTTGTGGCCACTCCGGGTGTTACCAGTTCAGTCACGCCGCGTTTCACTATACCTTTAGTGAGCTTCGGGTCTTCAAGCTGGTCGCAGATGGCTACTCGGTAGCCTGCCTTTACCAGCTTGTGGAGGTATGTATCCAGCGAATGGTGAGGAAATCCGGCAAGGTCAACAGAGGAAGCGGAACCATTGGATCGCTTGGTGAGCGTTATGCCCAATACCCTCGAGGCAATATGCGCATCTTCTCCGAAAGTTTCATAAAAATCACCAACCCTGAACAACAACACAGCGTCAGGATATTTGGTCTTTATATCCTTGTGCTGCTTCATTAAAGGCGTTTCCGCCGGTTTTGCTATCTTTTCCTTTGCCACCTTACAAATATAATGGCTTAATTGCGCAATGGCTCAAGTGCTTAACGGGAGTGTGGGGGAGATGTGGATAACGGATCGCTTCTCAATGCTGCATCAACTCTTCACCTTCATCAAAAAGTGATCAGAGAATTTCACGTTGTACCCTCCTTTCCATTTTATGTGCTGCCATTCTGCCGTAGGCTTTATGGTCTCCGTCGTTTCTCCGCCGGTAATGGTTACAGGAAGCGTAAACCCAGGAACTGTATGATTAAATTTATAATTCAGCTGATTGTCTTTAATGGAATACTCCAGGATGGGAATTTTGTCCCTGCGCAGGTATTGATCAAAAAAGGCCTTCAGGTCTAAGCCTGTTTGCTTGCTTATATACTCCTCCACCTCTGCGGTAGTCACGGTTTTGTGATAAAACTCTTTGCCCAGCCCTCTCATCATCATCCTGAATTTTTCGTCATTACCGGTCATCACACGTATCATATGCATTATGGCTGCCCCTTTGGGGTATATATCTCCTGATCCTTCTTCGTTCACACCATAAGGGCCTATCGTGGGTTTGTCATTGCGCACATTGCGCCTGTCCCCAATGCTGTATTTATATGCCTGCTCCTTACCTTGCGTGCAGTCCACGAAAAGGGCCTCAGAGTAACAGGTGATACCTTCATGTATCCAGTTGTCTGCTATATCCTTTGCGGTCACGTTGTTGCCAAACCACTCATGGCCGCTTTCGTGTACTATAATATAGTCGAAGTCCATACCTATTCCTGTTCCCGTGCGGTCGTGCCCTCTATAACCCATCTGGTAGCCGTTGCCGTAGGCTATCGCGCTCTGGTGCTCCATGCCCAGGTAGGGTGCTTCCACTATCTTGTAGCCATCTTCGTAAAAAGGGTAGGGGCCCATCCAGTATTCAAAGCAATGTATCATTTGTTTTACCACCGCAAATTGTATCCTCGCCCTTTCTTCATTATATCTTAATGCGTAAAAGTCGAGGTCAAGTTTGCCTTTTTCTCCCATCAGGGTATCATGCCAGTGCACATAATCACCGATGTAAAAGGTGGCGTTATAGGTATTTATCGGGTTTTTCACCTCCCAGGCCGATATTGTCGGCTTTTGTCCCGGTTGCGCGGTCGCACTCATGTCCAGTTCTTTTCCGTTGCCGATGGCATAATATCCCGGAACGAAAAAACGGGTGCTCATGCCGCTGTCCGGTTCATCCCATTGCGCGTCTTTGCAGGGCCACCATACACTCGCCCCCAGACCCTGGCAGGATACAGCGGCAAACAGCTTTCCAGTGCTGTCATGACCCCAACTGAACCCGCCATCCCAAGGCGGGTTTACCGCCTGCCTCGGCGAGCCATGATAATACAGGGTGATCATGTACTGACTTCCGGATTTTAATTTGTGGAATGGGTGTTTGAGCCACCATACATTGCCTTCTTTTTGTATAGCCAGCAGGATGGGTTGTTCCTCCATGACACTGGGCATCAGTATAGCGCTGTCCAGCACCATTGGCTCCTGCAGGTCTATCTGCATCATGTCTGCCGGTGTTTTCAGCATGGTAAAGCCCACCTGGTTTATGCCCGCTATGCTTTTGTTGGCCGTGTCGAAGCTCAGTTGCAGGTCATACCTTACAACGTTCCACCACGCCCTGCCTGCGCCATTGCTGCCACGCAGCGTATCGGCATGGGTAAAAGCAAATGTGGTATTTGCCGGGAGCAAATACCACATTAATATAAGGCATTTTATAATTCTCATTTGCTTACTTTTCAAAGTCAACTACTTCTACGTCAAAGATTAATACGGCGTTTGGAGGTATCGGACCCATGCCGTTTGGCCCGTAAGCCAGCCATGAAGGCAGGTAAAGTGTGGCCCTGCTGCCTTTTTCAAGCAGTTTTATACCTTCATCCCAACCCCTGATCACCTGCCCTACGCCAAGGGTAAATACGAACGGGTCTCTTCCCTGCACCGGGTTAAATTTCTCATCCACATTACCATCAAAACGAGTGCCGTCCATCAGTTTGCCCAGGTAATTCATAGTCACATGCTTGCCAAATTTCGGCTTCTCGCCATTACCGGCTTTATTGATGGTATAGTATAGCCCTGATGGGGCTTTCTTTGCGGCTATCTTATTTTTCGCAAAGTAATCAGCCAGTATTTTGTCATCTATGGCTTTTTGATCTTGCCCGTAAGCGATACCCGATATCAATAATAATGCAACCGAAAAAAACGTGTTCAATATTGTCCTGGTCATTGTTCTTTTTTAAGTAAGTTCAAAAATTATTAGTTGTCTATACCTACTAATTCCACATCAAAAAGCAATACTGCATTTGCCGGGATAGGCCCAGTTCCGTTAGGGCCATATGCCAGTCCTGAAGGAATGAGGAAGGTAGCTTTGCTGCCCATATTCAGCAACTGCACGCCTTCGTCCCATCCGCGTATCACCTGTCCTTGTCCCAGCGGGAATATAAACGGCTGAACATGGTTGAACGCTGGGTCGGTGTTTGAGTCAAAAACTTTACCGTCAAGTGTTTTTCCGGTATAGTTCATGGTCACTTTTTTTCCGGGTGGGGCATTGTTGCCCGTTCCTTTCTTCGTGATTACATAATACAGGCCTGAAGGTGTTTTTGTTGCCTGCAGCTTATTCTTTGTTATGTATTCCTGTATCAGTTTGTCGTCAATCTCGCTTTGGTCGGGCAGGTCCAGTATTTCTACATCAAATACCAGTATGGAATTTGCCGGTATCTGCGGGCTCCTGTCCTGGCTTCCGTAAGCGAGGCCGGATGGAATATAGAAACGTGCTTTAGAACCTATTTTCAACAGTTGCAGGCCTTCGTCCCATCCTTTTATCACTTTACCTTTTCCTACTTCTAGGTTGAACGGCTGCATATGATGAAATGCGGAATCGGTGTTTGAGTCAAACTTTTTCCCATCAAGGAACATGCCGGTATAGTTCACATTCACTGTTTTGCCCACAGCTATGTTATTGCCATGACCTTCAGCAGAAACAGTATAATACAGGCCCGATGCTGTTTTCTTAGGGCTGATCTTGTTTTTAGAGAAGTATTCCTGCAATATTTTGTCATCTATTGCTTTTTGTTTCTCTGATTTTTCTGCATTCTCCTTTTTTTCCTCTGCATCAGTTTTTACCGAAACCAGTGACGCATAATAAACAATCATATCGCCGTCCTTTGCCCAAGGTGGGGCTTGCCCTATTTTCTTGAGCGAATCAACAGGGTACCTGATAACTGCGCTATCGCCTTGCACCATCAGCATAAACACTTCTATCGGGTCGCCGCTGCCCCTCGGTTTGGTAATGGGCAGTGGTACCGGATTGTTATTGTTCATCTTGCGCGAATCAAAAATCACACTATCGCCAACATTATAGCTGATGTGCAATTCTATATGATCTGTAAGAGCAGGGTTTCTTTTGCCATTACCGTGCTTTACAATCTTATATTCCATACCGCTGGGCAGTTTGGTGAACCCGGTACTTGTACTTTTGGAGTCTGAGCCTGCTTTAGCGGTTGCTGGTTTACTGGCTTTGTTCGCTTCTTTCTTTGCTTGTGCGAATGCCTGGTTTCCGAGGCAAATGCCCAACGCAAGCATGGTCAGTAGAAGAGCTATTTTAGGTGTCCGTATCATTTTTTGATAATGTTGTTAAAATGGTATTTGGTTATATTATTTATTTCACCGGTGGTGCACCTGCAGAAGCTTCTTGCTTTGGTGCATCTTTCACGTCCGTTACTACTACATCAAAAACAAGCACAGCATTAGGCCCTATATTTGGTGGGGCTTGTTCGCCATAGCCAAGTTTTGAAGGCAGGATAAGGGTTGCTTTGCTGCCTTTCTTCAGTAGGGCAGCTCCTTCGTCAAAGCCTGCGATCATCTGGTGTTGTCCTACGGCAAATGTAAGCGGATCAGTACCGTGGTGGTCTATGCTGGTATCTATGTTAGAATCAAATGCCTTGCCATCAAGCGTTTTTCCGGTATACTTCATGCTCACTACCTGTCCCGCAGCCACAGTCGCGCCTGCTCCGGGCTCATTGATTACATAGTAAAGCCCCGATGCAGTTTTGCTGGCTTTTATGTTGTTCTTTGTCAGGTAGTCCTGTATTTGTTTTTCTTCATTGGCAGTTTGCTCTGCTGCTTTCTGTGCACGCTCTTTTTCATCTTCTTCCTTCGACTTTACAGAAAGGATGGAGATAGTAACGGTTATCTTCTTGCCCGATTTAAGCCATGGTGGTGCCTGCTGTCCGGGTGGCACAGGGTTGGCCTTCAGCATAGTGTCGCAGGATATCTCCAGTACAGCGCTGTCGCCGGCACCCAACTTTGTGAATACCGCCTGGAATTGTCCGCTCGCAGTTGGTTCCTGTACAGGTATTTTTGGCGCAGGGCCGGGCTGAGACCTTGTATCGGCTATCACCATAGTGTCGGCCTTTGCAGTCAGGTGGAACTCAACCATGTCCCCGATTTGTATCTTCCTGCTTGCCTTGCCGTCCTTTACAATCTTGTATTCGATGCCTTTGTACTTCTGAAAACCACTGTCGCTGCTGCAACCGGTACCGCTCATGAGCGCTGCGCCTAATAAGGCGATAGATACGATTTGTTTTATCATTTTTTTGTTTGTTTTTCGTGTTTTTCCGGTTGTTGCCGGGGTTTTATTTTGGGTGAATATCGGATAAAATTCTCTTAAAATACGTTACTGTTTCAGTCAATGATGTCTTTGTTCGTCCTCCCGATGCATTAAAATGTCCGCCCCCGTCAAAATACAGCCGGGCGAAGTTACTTACATCGAAGTTTCCTTTACTGCGGAACGACATTTTTATTTCATCGCCACGCTCAGTAATCAGGGTCGCGAATTTAATGCCTTTTATGCTTAGGGGGTAATTTACCAATCCTTCAGTATCCCCGCTATGTACATTAAATAAGTTCATATCCTTTCGCGACAGGGTTATCAGTGCCGAGCTATATTTATGGAATATCTCCATCCGCTCTATCAGCACATAACCAAGGAATTTCATCCGACTCTCGCTCCAGGAATCGTATATGTGTTCGTGTATATGCGTTTGATGTAAGCCTTTGTTTATAAGGTCGGCTACCAGCATATGCACCGCTGCTGAGGTAATAGGGAATTTGAACGACCCCGTGTCCGTAAGTACGCCCGTATATATACAGGCGGCAATATCCGTGTCTATCAATGCATTGTCACCCGCCAGATTGATGAAATCGTAAACCATTTCGCAGGTGCTGCTTTTTTCAGGTATAGACACTCCGTAATCCCAATATGGTTTGGGAAACAGGTGGTGGTCTATAAGTATCTTAGGTTGGGTTGCTTCATTCAGCAGTTGCTCCAGGTGCTTCGTGCGGTTGTAGTCGTTAAAATCAAGGCAGAAGATAAGGTCTGCGCTTTGCAATGCTGCTGTAGCTTCCTTGGGGGTGGCTTCATAGTTCAGCATGGTGTTCACCCCCGGCATCCACTCCAGGAAGTCAGGGATATCGCCCGGAGATACTGCGATAGCCGTATGACCCTTTTTCCTGAGGTAAAGCGCTAGTGCCAGCATACTGCCTATCGCGTCCCCATCGGGTTTATGATGGGTGGTGATGAAAATCCTCTTAGGTGTTTGCAGTAGAGGGAAAGCTTCTTGAATAGGTAGCATCCGGATATATAAATTCTGTCCCTGCGGGCGTTATTTTATCAATTGGGCTGCAAATGTAATTTATCTTATCAAATACCGGATTTTTTTATCGGATATTCAATCTTTTTTAACTTTTACATTCTCTCATTTCCATTACCTTTGCGCCAGTGAGGATGTATAGATATTTTTTTTTCTAAATTTTACGACGTTATTTTTCTTTTTTTCGAGGAATAAAAACTGAGAATATTGTAATATTTAAAGATTTTCTGACGAAGAAAAAATGGAAAAGAACTAGTAAAATAGAAAAATTATATATACATCCTCGCTTAACTTAAAAACCAATTATTATATGTCGAATCGTACATTCACAATGATCAAGCCTGACGCGGTAAAAGCAGGGAACATTGGAAATATTTTGCAAATGATCAATGCCGGCGGTTTTCGTATCGTTGCCATGAAATACCTGCACATCAGCAAGCAGCAGGCAGAGAAGTTTTATGAAGTGCATGCTGCCCGCCCGTTTTATGGCGAGTTGACAGAATTTATGAGCAGTGGCCCGATAGTTGCCGCTATCCTTGAAAAAGACAATGCAGTTGCTGATTTCCGCAAACTGATAGGCGCTACCAACCCTGCACAGGCCGAAGAGGGCACCATTCGTAAAAAATATGCGGCTTCAATAGGAGAGAACGCCGTTCACGGTTCTGATAGCGATGAAAACGCTGCAATAGAAGGTAATTTCTTCTTTAATGGTTTAGAGCGTTTCTAACTAATTTATTTGTTCTGATAATAAAAAGCCATCCGGAAGGGTGGCTTTTCATTTTTTGTCTAATATGTGATTCAGACAAACTAACGTACATAATACATCCTCATTCCACCCTTCCCCTTCACATCAATCTCGCCCCGGTATTCGCAGCTAATCTTATCCTTTACCAGTTCGTATGTGGTTTCAGATATATTTATCCTGCCCGCTTCACTGTTCTGCTCCATGCGGGCTGCCGTATTCACTGTATCTCCCCATATATCGTAGGCAAACTTCTTATCACCTACAATACCTGCTATTACGCTACCGGTATGTATACCAATCCGTATCTTGAAAGTGGTGTTACCCACCTTTGCTTCACGGTCTTGCATGAATGCGTTTATTTCCTGCGCAGCATTAACAATGTTCAAAGCATGTTCAGGGTTGGGTTGGGGTAGCCCACAGACTGCGAGGTAGGCATCACCGATAGTTTTTATCTTTTCTACGCCGTACTTTCCGGTTATTGCATCAAATTTTTTGAAGCAGGTGTCTAGTTCTTCTATCAGCGCTTCGGGCTTCATTCGTCCGCTTGCCTCTGTAAAGTTCACAAAGTCTGTGAACAGCACGGTTACATCATCGAAATTCCTGGCGGCCGCAGCCCCTGTTTCCTTCAGTTGTCCCGCCACTTCTTCAGGCAGTATGTTCAGCAGCAGGTTGTCGCTCTTCTTTTTTTCCTTGTCGAGGAGCGTATTATTTTTCCTGAGCATAAATATGATGCCCAACGCCAACAGCAATACGCCACCACCTATCAGCTCATAATTGCGTCGGTGGGCTGCTTTTGCGTCGGCTGTTTTTTTTGCTTCCGCTGCCTTAAGGCTGTCAACGTATTCTTTGAGTGCGTCTTCCATCCTCATTATTTTATCGTTGTTCTTTTTAGAAAAAATAGAGTCTTGTATGGTATTCGAGTTTGCCGTCATTTCCAAAGATTTTTTGTAATCGCCGGTCAGCTTATATGCTTTGGCCAGTGCCTTATGGCAATCGAGCATATCTTCCGGGTTATTTATTTCTTTTGCTACCGAAAGCCCGCGCTGAAGGTGATCGAATGCCCCCTTCAGCAAGGCTTTCTTGCCAACAGGCAGTGCAGCAGTTGTTTTGTAGTCGTTTGGCAGCAGGTCAGGGGAGTTGATAACACTACTTCTTGTTACCTGCGTTTTTAATGTAGTGTCTTCTATTATGGCAAGGTATAGATCGCCAATACGGTATAAGTCAGTTGCTATCATTTCTTTTTCCCCTATTGCTTCCGCCAGTTTTAAACTGCTTTGCAGGTATTCAAAAGCAGCGGCATATTTTTTCTGCTCCTTGTAAACAATGCCAATATTAGTAGTGAATTTGACAATTCCCGGTTTGTCACCTGTTTCCATATTCATTTTCAGTGCTTTAGAAAAATATTCAAGCGCTTTAGGGTAGTCTTTCATTTCTCTGTAAATATTGCCCATATTCCCGATACAACTTGCGGCACCACCTTTACTTTCAATTTCTTCATTGATCTTCAGCCCTTTCTGGTAATATTCCAATGCTTTTGAATAGTCGCCCTGCTTTCCATAGATACTGGCAATGTTGTTGAGGACAAATGCTGTGTACTGCTTATACCCGTTTGCTTCATCTATTTTCAGCGACTTAAAGAAATAGTCAAGCGATTTCGCATAATTGCCATATGAATAATAAACGATTCCAATGTTGCAGGTAGCTGCTGACACACCCTGTGTATCGTTCAGCTCTTGACAGAGATTAAGACTTCTTTGGAAACATTCATGGGCTTGGGAGTAGTCGCCCTTTATCATATACACTTTGCCTGTTTTGGTTAAGAGCGATGCCATACTCGCCTTGTCCCCCAGGTCTTCAAACCCTTTTAAGGATTTGGCATAATATTCGAGCCCCTTGGAATAATCGTGCTTCCCTTCATTGTAATTTTTACCTAAGTCATAGTTGGCGCAGGCAATGCCCTTTTTCCAGTCCAGCTTTGTTGCCAGTTCCAGTTCCTGCTGCCCATATTTCAAGCCTTCATCAGGATTACTGTCAACATATCCCAACGATAAATTCCGTAGCAGTTTTACCTTGTTCGTATCTTCTTTGGCTTTAGGCAGTTCTGCAAGCAGCGAGTCTATCCTGGCTTGCCCTTTTAAACGGGCATAGACGTTGCCTGTGCTTATCGTGAGCAGCAGGGCAAGTATTACCGGTATATTTAGTTTCATTAAAAAATCTTATTTAGAACAAGATATAAATAGTTCTCAATATTTATAAATAAATGTTTTTTGGTTTTGCCGTTCTGATTACATTCCTAAAAATCCTTAAATCCCCTGCATATTATGTCTTATACATTACTTTTATAAAATGAAGAACGGCAGTGGTAAGCACCGTAGGTTGTATTTTATTGTCGGGGGCGTAATACTGGCGCTGATAGGTGTGCAACTCTACTGGATGTGGACAGGCGTGCGCTTGCAAAACCTTGCTGCAGAACGTAATCTGAAGAATGATCTTGAAAAAGTGGTAAAGGAGGTAGAGGAAAATGCTTACTGCTTCTTTTATTACTCAAAGGCATTCATCAAGAAAGGGGAGGGGATATACATGGTGAAGCAAGCGCAAAAGGATGGCAAGTTTCTCTCGCTATCGGACGAAGGTGGGTACCTGGATACCCTGAGCATGTACAACTTGTTTTATTTTAAAAAAGACACCTTTTTTGATAAAAGTAATACCATCCCGTTCGATTATCCGGCAACAGTTGATATCTCGCTTAAATTCAAATTTGCCGTTCCCAGCCCCTATATAAAAAGGATAGACACTAACTCGTATAAACGGCTCAATACTGCTGATGCGAAGGATTTTCAAAAAGCCTTGAGCAACAGCCAAACGCTTGACGGCCTGATAAACCCGGATAATCTTGATTCGCTCATCAGGCATACGCTTGCTAAAAATGAATTTGATACTGTTTACGAGATGGGTATCAAACGGATGGGAAGTGATAATTATGAATACTTGAAGAAAGGAACTAACCCTGCCCATCTTGAAAAAGGGATAATCAAAATGTCTTTTCTGGGAGACAATTTCAATAAACCTTACGAATTATTCCTTTATCTGCCCAATCCCACGGGGCGGGCAATCAGGTCAATGGCTTGGGTAATGATTTGCTCTATGGCCATTATTATCGTACTAATTATCTCTTATGCCTATTTCGTAAAAACCATACTCAATCAAAAGAAACTATCCGAGATGAAGAGTATGTTCATTAATAATATTACCCACGAGTTCAATACCCCCATCACCAACATCAACCTTGCGGTAGAGAACTGGCGCAATGCCAAATCAAACCCCGAATTCTATGCAGGAATAATAGAAGAAGAAAATAAACACCTGCAAAAAAATGTAGAACAGATGTTGCAGCTATCGGCAATGGAGCATACACGGATAGGCGCATCAGTTGACCGGATAGATGTGAATAGGCTCATATGTGAAACCATTATCTCATTCGAGATACAACTGGAACGAATAAAAGGAACAGTAACCTACAACCTGATGCCTGATGTATGGATGTATGGAGATGCCAGGCTTATCCGCGACTTGTTATACAATCTTATTGATAATGCCATCAAATATAGCAGATTAACACCACGGATAACTATTTCCACATACGAGGCAAATAATCGGGCGGTGATAGAAATAGAAGATAATGGTATCGGCATGAATGCGGAAACCATGAAGTATATGTTCGAGCGCTTTTACCGAGGGGATAAAAGCGACCGCCACGATATAAAAGGATTTGGCATAGGTTTAAGTTATGTAAAGTATATAGTAGATGCCCATAAAGGCACTATACAGGTGAAGAGTAAAAAAGATGAAGGCACAAAGTTTACGGTTTCTTTCCCTAAAAAATTAAATGGTAAATCATGAGGAAAATACTGTTTGTGGAGGATGACCCAAATCTGGGTATGCTGCTTAAAGAGAACCTGAACAACAAAGGTTTTGACACTACATGGTGTCGGGATGGCAGGGAGGGGGCTACCGCTTTTTCCAAACAGGGTTTCGACCTGTGTATATTGGATGTAATGCTGCCGGCTAAAGACGGGTTCACTTTATCAAAGGAGATACGCAGTATAAATAATGAGGTGCCTATCATCTTCCTCACTGCCCGCGCCCTGCACGAAGACAGGATACATGGCCTGGAGATAGGGGCCGATGATTATATTACAAAGCCTTTCAGCACACAAGAGCTATACCTGCGCATAAACGCGATACTCAGGAGAACGCAAAGCCGGAACGAACCAAAGGAGAAGGTGAGGAGGGTGGGCCGCTACCTATTCGACCATAATAAAATGACCCTGCAGATAGGCGATGATATAAGGCGGCTAAGCTGCAAAGAGACCGACCTGCTGGGCATACTGATACAGTATAAAGACGAATTGGTGCCGCGCTCCACTATACTCAACAAAGTATGGGGCAACGACGACTACTTTTCCGCAAAAAGCATGGATGTGTATATCAGCAAGATACGCAAGCTGCTAAAGGACGACCCCGCTATTGAGATACTTAACGCCTATGGAACAGGTTTTAAGCTGATTGTAAACGAAAGTTGAACTAACAAAAAAGTCCCGATCAACATCGGGACTATGTGTATGTATTTTGATAGGGTCTGAAACTGAAGGGTATGTAGGATCTATTTAGTGAGTTTATAACCAATAGTGAAACGGATATATGGGGCCGACAGTGCTTTGTTTACATTATAACCACCCTGTACGTTGGGTTTTACATTTGTCTGTTGCACAAGTGCGTCAAATAATACCCGGTTGCCTACCTGGTAGCTGAATCCGGCCATATAGCCTGCCCGCCACTTGCCTTCGTTTGAGCCTGTGTATTGAGGCCCTGCATAATCAGCAATGGGTGTGCCAGTATAGGCTATATCACTGCCATCAATTTTCGGAGGGGGTATAGCCGTTCCGTAAGGCAATATAAATGGCTTGTCCGGTACTGTTTTGGTTATCCCGTAGTGGGTGGATGTCTCCTCCCTTACATTCACTAATTGGCTGTAACCAATATTAACGCCTCCATACACCGTGAATTTTTTCGACACGGCATACTTCAACATCACCGGTATCTCAAACTCCAGGTACGTACCGCCTATCGCATATGCCTTCACTATCGAGTCATGTGTCTGGCGGAAGGTGTCTTTTACCATATAGTATTTCCGTGGGTCAAATGGGATTATTACATTGCTGTCTACGGTCCTGCTCACCTGCGCATCATTATTTATTTTGTAGTACCCCTTAGGTGTGCCTATACGCCTGTTGCTTATTTCAGCTCCCTTTATCCCCGGCTGCACCATAACCGAAAACCGTGGACTGATATTATACTGCAGGTAGGGTGATACCACTATCTTCTTTGCCGCATCATTATCAAACCCCCGTTCATAGCCTGCCTTCACACCCGCCTCCCATTTATTGAATTTTGGCTTTGGTGGCTTTATCTTTTTAGCGGCCGTGTTTTTATCTTCTTTATTGCCTGTAGCAACTTTTGCGATTTCCGTAGCTGGTGTTGCCGCAGGCACTTCCTGTTCATTTGCTTCAGCCTCATTATCTTTTGTTGCTTCCACAGGCGCCGGTTTAGAAAGGTCACTCTGATAAGCCATTTTCATTTCCTCATTTTCCTCACGCTCATTCGTGTTTGCTTGTAGGTTTGTTCTGTTATGGTCGTTTTTAGTGGATTTGTTCGTTGGCTTTGAGCTGGCATGACCGGGTCTGTTCAATGAAATTGCATGGCTATTTGGTTGCTCTTTGTGTATATCCGTGTATATGTTGCCTGTTGTACGCCGCTCGTCTTTGTTGTTAGCTTCCTGTTCGTTTTGGGGGTTGTCGGATATAACACCTGTCCCGTCATTTTCTGCCTCATCAGGGGTCGTGGAGCTATTATTATCGAAAGCTGTAGCTACCGGTGCCGGTGCTTCATTGCCGGTACCTGATAGGCCGGGAAGCATTTTTACCACCGGTATGCTCAATAGCAGTACCCCTGCCAGCAGTAATAGCATTATTCTGCGATAGGCTATACGGCCGCCCTTGGGTGGCGCTGCATCTAGTTTCTTTTCAAAGGCGCCCCAGGCAGCGGGGGGCGGGGTCTCGGTGTAGTCACCCAGCCCGTCTTTGAAAAGGTCATTCAGATTTTTCATGTTGTTGTCCATTATATGGTAATTACTTCATTACAGAATTTATTTTCTCCTTCAGCCGTCGTCGGGCGTCGTTCAAATGCCATCTGCTGTTATTTTCATTTATATTTAATATTTCTCCTATTTCTTTATGCGAATAATTTTCAAAAACAAATAAGTTGAACACCGTTCGTTGCGCATCCGGCAACCCCTGCACCAGCACCAGCAGTTCTTTATGCGATAGCCTCGTCACCGATTCACTGGGCACATAGGCATCTTCGGGCTGCACTTCTTTATGGTGTTCATCCTTTATATGCTTTCTCAGATGGTCTGTTACCGTATTCACCACAATCCGCCTTATCCACCCTTCAAATGCTCCCTGGAAATTATATTGGTCCAGTTTTGTCAATACCTTGTAAAACGAATCATTCAGTATCTCCTGCGCCAGTTGCTCATTATTATGTAGGTATCTTCTGGTTACACCATATGCCGCAGGTGCATATAAGTCATACATTTTCTGCTGCGCTGCCCTCGATCCGGCAATACAATCCCGTATCAGTATGCTGAGTTCATTATGGCCTGAATGGCCGGTAATGCTCTTTTCTGAATTCACGAACCTCGTACCTATTTTTAACGCTTCCGACAACCGCTATATATTAACTCATCATTACGCAATAAACTTTCAGTTACATGTATAGACGTGTGCCCATCTCTAAATGTTAGTAACCAAAAAATATTTTTTCAAGGTACTAACGTTTGTCCGCACATACACGTCATTGGATGTATAGCCAAAAGTGTGCCTTTTCATATTTTATTTTTTTTGGCACTGTTTTTGCTGTTTTATATGCTCATGCTTCATGCGGGTAAAATGTATGTTATGAAAAAAAATGGACTCCTTTTTTTGCTGGTGTTTGTATCAGCCCTTTCCTTAGGCCGGTTGTCAGCTCAGCCTTTTACTACATTAAGCCAGAATTTCGATGTGGCCTGCGCCACATCAGTGGGTTTTCCTTCATATTGGTTGACCTATAATCCGTTGCCATCTACCATGCCTGATGGCGAATGGCATTGCACACCTACAAACGGGCGGCCTAATGCCTCATCTATGCCTACGCCAGGCGTGCAATGTACCGGTGTTTGGGCCAGCACGTTTCACCTCGATACTTCTTATCTTATCACTCCGCGCCTGGATTTAACAAGCTATACCCAAGCGTATTTACGGTTTGATACAAAGGCAGATTCCATATCCTTGACCGGTGCGCGGTTAGCTATCTTGATTACTACAGATACTGGTATGGTCTCTACCTTTATTTATGTTGATTCTACGACTTCCATATCTCCGGTTTTTGGTCCGATGGATGGATTGGGTTGGGTTACTCATGAACTAAACCTTTTACCATATACTGGAAGCACCTCATCAACTTTTTATATTGCTTTTCGTTATACATCAGGAACAACAGGGGGGAGCCAGTGGTATCTCGATAATGTAAATATAAGTACAACTAGTATGACGTTAGGGACTCAAAGCATTAATAAAGAAAATTTATCACTCAATGCCTTGGGGCAAGGTTCGTCCTCTCGTATATCCCTTTCTTTCAGCGCCTGCCCGGGCAGTTACCAGTTAGCACTTTATGATATGATGGGCCGACAGGTATATGAAGAAATGTTGTCGGTCAGAGAGGGAGATAATACCCATATTATTGATGGGCTTAATCTTACGCAAGGCATGTATCTGGTGAAAATGGGCAACAATTATACTTACGGAACAGCGAAAGTAATTGTTCAATAAATGTCCTTTATTAATTGAAAATCAATTAATTGTTTTGTTTAAGTGAAATTAATCTCAAAAATATATTTTCCATGTACTAACATTTATTCCTTTTCACACGCCTTATATGCTTAGAGGGTATCGCCCTCCTAAAACAAACAGCCCCTGTAAATTACAATCGATCCTTCTGTGATGTGCTAAAGAAATTAAAGTCTCCTGCCCCGGCACCGGAGACTTTACTGTTTTTATTAACAGATTTAACCGACACATTCATGACTCATTAAAATATAATACACATAAAATACCGCTATTAGAGGTATGATAATGGCTATGTATATCTTAAGTTTGCTGCTACAAATCGTTATATGACTAGAAAAAAATTAGTGTTCCTTTTTGCTTCAATTCTTTGTTTTATGGATGTCCATGCACAGGTTAATTCCGGCACAGCGGATGAAAAGTTTAATACATGGAAACGGCAATTCATTGAGGAGCTTTGGAAAATTTACCCTGGCTGGGCGAGCAGTGTTGGTTATCATAAATATGACGATAAGCTGGTCGTGCCTGATGCTGCGTCGCGGGCTGGTGAGCTGGCTTTTTGTAAAAAGTACCTTGACCAACTGCATCAATTCAAACTGGAACAGTTGGCCGATGCCAATAAGACGGATTACCACCTGGTGGAAAACCAACTGATGTACACCGAATGGGGCATTAATGAACAGAAGGCATATGAGTGGGATCCGTCAGGCTATAATGTCTCCGGCGGCTTTGCCGAAATGCTGGCAAATGACTATGAGCCACTGGAAAAACGCCTCGACAACTTTTATAAAAAAATGGCTAATGTGCCGGCCTATTATGCTGCGGCTAAAAAGAATATAAAGAACCCGACTAAAGAACATACTGCACTGTCTATAGAGCAAAATATGGGCGGCATTTCCGTTTTCACCACCGACCTTGATGAAGCTCTTGGCAAATCGACGCTTGATGCCGCTATGAAGCAGAAAATAAAGGAGCGGGCCGCTGGGGTTGTTGCTGCGATGAAGGGATATGCCGCATGGCTGAAAGACTTAAAGAACGACGCGCCACGCAACTTCAGGCTGGGAAAAGAGCTGTATGCTAAAAAGTTTGCTTTCGAGATACAGTCCGGTTATACCCCCGACCAGATATTTAACAAAGCGGTTAAGCACAAGGATGAGCTGCATGAACAGATGTTTGCTGTAACCGAAAAGCTCTGGCCTAAGTATTTTCCGGGCAGGATGATGCCGGCCCATAAACTGGCCGCCGTTAAAATGATGATAGATACCTTATCGGTTAAGCATGTGGCACCGGATGCCTTCCAGTCGGCAATAGAGAAACAAATACCGGAACTGGTGGCTTTTATCAAAAACAAAGACCTGATTTATATTGACCCTTCAAAGCCGCTGGTAGTGCGCAAGGAACCTGCCTACATGGCAGGGGTGGCAGGTGCCTCTATCAACTCTCCCGGCCCATACGATAAGAACGGGAATACCTATTACAATGTGGGCAGCCTGGCAGGATGGGAGCCTTCCCGGTCGGAAAGCTACCTGCGGGAGTATAATCATTACATACTACAGATACTCAATATCCACGAGGCCATACCCGGCCACTATACCCAATTGGTCTATGCAAACCAGTCGCCCAGTATCATAAAGGCTATCCTGGGCAATAGTACCATGATAGAGGGTTGGGCAGTATATACCGAGCGGATGATGCTGGAGAATGGCTATGACGGCGATAGGGGAGTCACTTCCACCGAAGCCTCGCCCGAAATGTGGCTGATGTATTACAAATGGAACCTGCGCAGCACTTGCAACACCATACTCGACTATAGCGTGCATACAAAGGATATGAGCAAGACAGATGCTATTGACCTGCTGGTTAATGAGGCTTTTCAGCAGCAGGCAGAGGCAGAAGGCAAGTGGAAGCGGGTATCGGTAACACAAGTGCAGCTGTGCTGCTATTTTACCGGATACACCGAGATATATGATTTCAGGGAAGAGCTCAAGGCCAAAATGGGCGATAGTTTCAACCTCAGGCAGTTTCACGAGAAGTTTCTTAGCTTCGGTAGTGCGCCTGTAAAATATATCAGAGAGTTAATGATAAAATAACCATAAACTATGAAAACCGGAATGAAAGCTTATTTACTATTTATAGCTTGTTTTGCGGCAACTATTGCACATGCCACCACACGCAGGGTGCTGTTTATTGGCAACAGCTACATTTATTCCAATAACATGCCGCTGATGCTGCAAAATATGGCCACTGCTTTGGGCGATACGCTGATTTATGACGAATCAGACCCCGGTGGTTACACATTTGAAATGCACAGTACCTATGCACCTACCATTACTAAAATATTCGCCCAGCCTTGGGATGTGGTGGTATTGCAGGAGCAGAGCCAACGGCCTTCATTTCCGCCGGCACAGGTGGCCACCGATGTCTACCCTTATGCACACATACTCGACAGCCTGATAAATGCCAATGATACCTGCTCACAAACGATGTTCCTCATGACCTGGGGACGGGCCAATGGCGATGCCATGAACTGTGCTTCATACCCTGTGGTTTGTACTTATGCCGGTATGCAGATGCGCCTGCGCGAAAGCTATATGCAGATGACACAGGACAATGATGCTGTGGTAGCCCCGGTAGGCGTTGCCTGGAAGGCGGTTAAAGACAGCTTCCCGGCCATCGGGCTTTATCAGTCAGACAGTTCTCATCCTTCCCTCGAAGGCTCTTACCTCGAAGCAGCGGTGATGTATGCATCCATATTCCATAAACGCACTTACGGCTGTACCTATAGCGCAGGCCTGGCTACTACAACAGTGCAGACCTTGCAGCGCATTACCGACAGGGTAATATTCGACAGCCTTTCCCATTACCAACAATACGGACACTATCCCGCGGCAATATTCACACATACCGTAAGCGGCAGCTCAGTAAGTTTCACGGAAAGGTCACCTGTGCCTGCGGACGACCAATGGCTTTTTGGCGATGGCGGTAGTGATACAGCTTCAAATCCGGGGCATACCTACACGGCTACAGGCAGCTATGTAGTAAAGCATACCGTTACCACCGATTGTTTTACCGAAACAATAACTACAACCGTGCATGTGGGTACACTATCAGTTAATGATGTTGTAAACACCCCCATTATGACCGTGCGTCAGCAGGGCAATGGCGTTGTTACTTTTGATGTCGCCGACATACTACCCGGATATACGCTTGAGGTATATGATATAAGTGGAAGGGTAGTGCGCAATTATGTGCTCGATGGCAAAAACATCACAGATGTATTTGTGCCGGGTTTCTATTGCTACAACCTCTACGCTACGGGTCAGGGTAGGGTGCAGACCGGGAAGGTGGCTGTTTACTAAACAATATGCGTTATGCGGGCAGTTCATTTATATATCATACTACTTACCGCACTATGCAGCAGTCACATCAGCTATGCGCAGCGTCACCATAATGCCTATGATTTTGTCCCTCGTGAAAAAGTGATTTTTCAAGATGATTTCACCAACGATACTGTAGGGAAGTTCCCATCCCGGTGGGTTGTTTCTCCCATTTCAGAATCAAAATCCCTGAATGCAAAGAAATTCTGGAAAGTGACGGAAGAAGCCGATGAGCGCATATTGCACTCCGCAACTACTTTTCTACAGGTCACCCCGGATATTAAGCCGCCATATCTCACCGATAGTTTTACGATAGAATACGATTGCACATTTGAACAGCCCACTGCATGTGCTGAGATATACTTCAGCCAAAGCGATAATCTTCCGCATGACAGTTCTTTGTGTCTGCACCTGTTGTCGTGGGGCGCACCCAGGGCCACTGTTTCGGGAAAAAACATAGCGTATGAGGCAGATACAGCCGTAAATTTTAAGTACACGGACTGGCACCATTTTTCTTTTCGGTTCCTTAAAAATGAGATCAAGTGGTATGTAGACGACCATTTATTAATGAAAGTGCCTGATTGCGGTTTTAAGCCAAACAGGATTTCTTTGGGGTGCATAGCACCGGTAAAATATAAGAACTTCCGGCTCGCCACGGGGAAGGAAGTAAATATGTTCAGCAAGATAATTACTGATAAAAAAGTTGTAACAAACGCAATCCATTTCGATGTAGGCAAATGGGAGATAAAAACGGAAAGCAGGGTGGTCGTAATGCAATTGGCTCAATTCCTCAAAGCAAATGCATCGGTTAATCTGGAAATCGGTGGACATACAGATAATGACGGAGATGCCGTCGCAAATATCAAGCTCTCTCAGGCAAGGGCCGATGAGGTGAAGAATCAACTGATAGCCCTCGGCATCAGCGCAGCAAAACTCACTACAAAAGGCTATGGAGCCGCCAAGCCTATCGCCAAAAACACCACATGGCAAGGAAAAGCCAAAAACAGGCGTGTGGAGTTTGTGAAGTTATAAGTACCTTTATTTCCTCAATGCCAGATTATGGAAACAAAATTTCTCGGGCTCAGAACAGTAGGCTACAAGGTGTCCGATCTTAATGCAGCGAAAGAATGGTATAGCAAGGTGCTGGGCATAACCCCCTATTTCGACCAGCCGTTTTACGTGGGCTTTAATGTTGCCGGTTACGAACTTGGCCTGCAGCCCGAGGAAAGCACCGACGGACCTAAAGGTAATAATACAGTCACTTACTGGGGCGTAGACAACGTACACGAAATATATAACGAACTCCTTGACGAGGGTGCGACCCCCCACGCAGAACCTATGGATGTAGGCGAGGGTATAATTGTAGCATCGGTAATAGACCCCTGGGGCAATGCCTTCGGCATTATCTACAACCCGCTCTTTGAATTGCCTTAGTATTTTTTACCAATCATTATAACTAAAAAAGTCCCTCTAAAGGGACTTTTTTAATTTGTTACGTATTCTTATGGAAGCCCCTTTATGGGTTTGGGGATTTACTTCCTCTTCTTAAACAGCCCGTCAAGTCCCTTCTTTATCTCATCTCCCGCTTTGTTTATCGTTTCATTGTTTATCTTCTTAGTGGTATCGCCTAATATTTGTTTTTTTATCTCTTCTTTCGCTGTATTCACCACCTCTTTCTTTATCGCCTGTATGGTGTCTTTCACCACATGCTTCACACTGTCTATTTTTTTCTCCACCTCTTTCTTTATTTCCTCTTTAATATTGTTCACTGCGTCACCGGCAAGGTTCTTCAGGTTGGTTTCAATTTTAGGGCTGGTAGTGGTACCGGTTATATTCGCGGTCAGGTTCACTTTATCGCCCAGTTTTATAGGTATGCCCTTGCTGGTTGCCTGGCTCAGCAGTCCGTTAACCATATTGTTGGCCTCTGCGCCCATCATCGCGCGTGGCACTACAAAGTTTACACCATACTTCAGCGTCTGGTCAAAACCATGGCTGCCCGCTATCTCCGCTTCTATATCGCCTATTTTGGTCTTGTAAGGGTCTATCGATACTCGTCCGTTCTCAAATTTGAAGAACAATTTCATATCATCCACTTTCATAGATTTGAACTGCTGTAGCTTCAGCTTATCAGCCAGCATATTGGTCACCGGGAAATTGCTCAGCAAGCCGTTCAGCACCATCAAATCGCCCTTGCCCGCCAGCGAGTTCATTACCGGCGACATATCCCCGTCCAGCTTCCCCGTCATGGTCAGGTTCGAGGTCACCTTGCCCGATACATACTTGCCCACAGGCATCAGTTTCTGTACCGTATTGAAGGTGTTGAATGTCTTTTGTATGTCCACTGCGTTCAGTCCGTAGGCAAATTGTATGTCGGGGTTCTTTTTATCGGTCTTGGTAGAGTAGCTGCCGCTCATTTTTATGCTGCCGTCCAATGCGTTGGCGGTGATGCTTTGCAGGCTCACTGCCTGGTCGCGTATGGCAAGGCTGGCGCTTACATTCGATAGGTTTATATTGTCATACTGTACTGAGCCTACTCTTGCATTCAGGGTTATGGCCAGGTTGTCCGGTACTAAGAATGGCTCTGTCGATGCAGGCTTTTGGGCTTCTGCCGCCGGTGCCGCAGTCGTAGATGATGGTGTTCCCATGAACTTGTTTACATTCACATTGTCGGCCACAAAATTGAATGCGCCGTTCAGCGCCTCATTGCGCAGGTAATAGCCTAATAGATTGTCAATGCTGCCATCGCCGCCAAAGTTCGTACCCAGGTATTTGCCCTTCATATTCGATACAGTCACATTCTTCGGGTTGAAGGTCAGCACAAGGCTATATAGATTTATCCCGTCCGGATAGTCCTTCGCAGTATAGGACAGATTATCAAAACCCACAGTCCCCGATGCGTCCAGCTTGTCAAATTCTTTTCTTTGCGCTGCCGCTACCGAGCCTTTTACATTCACATCCGCGCTTATCACACCTGCAAGTTTGGTGCTGGCATCCAGCTTCACTAATTTCTGCATTTGTGTCAGGTCTATCCTGCCTTTGGCCGATGCGTCTATCCATTGGTTGCTCACTGGCGTTTTCAGCAGCATCCTGAAGTCGAACGGCTGTGTGCCCAGTTCCAGGTGGCATTTCTCCAGGTTCACCACCGTATGGTCGGTTATGCCGTCCGGGTTGTCCACCTTCAGCTTCACCTGTATGTTCGATACTTTTTGAGGCAAATCCGGGTATTGGAACGATCCATCCTGTATGCCCAGGTCCACTTTGTAGGCGGGCATGCGGGTCTTGTTCATAGTGCCCTTCACAAAGCCGTTCAGGGTCAGTTTGCCGGTAGTCTTTATGTCTTTGAAATTGCTCTTATAGATACCCGGCACCAGCGACAGTATGTCCTTAAAATCATTCGATGGCGTATTGAACTGTATGTCCATTACCATATTGTTGGTGTCCGGCATCTGCACAAATCCCTTGGTTGTCAGCCGCAGCCCGTTCAGTTGTATCTTATCCGTGTTGAAGGCATATTTATGGGCCTTGTTATCTATGTCCAGGTCCAGGTCTATCTTTGTGACCACCTTGTTCAGGTAGGCTATATTACCGTTTATTACTGTAATTGCATCTGCCGTAGTCTCCGTGCTTAAGGTGAATGCGTCACTCGTAAAGTCTCCTGCGCCCTTATGGTTCAGGTTCACTATTATGGCGTGCATTTTTCCCTGTTCGTCCTTATACTCTATATATCCTTCCTCTATCGAGTATTTGCGCAGCTTCAGTGCCAGCGGTTCGCTTTTGGTGGTTGTTGGTGCGGTTTCCGGTTCCGGCTTAGTTATGTTCCAGTTGGCGGCGCCGTTCTCATGCACTAGGGCGTGTATGCGTGGGGTCACCAGGCCTATGTTCAGTATGTCGTAGCTGCCGTTTATGGCCTTCATCAGGTCCAGCGCCACATCTATGCTCTTTGCCGAGATAAGCGTATCATTTTTGAATTCCTCTTTGCCCACTATGCTAAGGTCTATGATGCTCACACTCAGGCGTGGGAAGCTCCGGAAAAGCGAGATGTCCACGTCTTTAAAATCGGTGGTGGCATTCAGTTTCTCGTTCATTTCCTTCTTCACCAGCGCCAGTATCTTGTCTTTAAACAAGATAGGAACCAGTATGGCTGTCCCTATGAACAGGATAAGGATAATGCCTATAGTGTATAGTATCCGCTTGACTATCTTTCCCATAATTGGTATATTTTCTGTAAATGTAACATTGAACTATTTAATAATGAAAAAATGGTAGGATGACCACAATATTTTAACACCTTTGCGTATGCTTTGCGCTTTCTTTGCGTACTCCGCGGTTAAATATTTCCTCATACCTTCACAAATATTTGCTTATTTTACCTTCCATTTAAGATAAGCATGAAACTGCCCTTTTTTGCCCGACAATTGCTCTTACTTGCGGTTATTTGTATAGCCACATTCGTCACCTTTCAGTACACCCGCCAAAACCATTTCACCAACTGGGACGATGACTTCTATGTAACCAACGACCCTTATATTAAGGCTTTCACTAAAGAGAACCTCAAGGTCATCTTCACCGAGGATATCACCAAGAACAACTATCACCCGCTGTGCATGTTGTCGCTGGCAATCAATTATCATTTTTCCGGCCTTGAGCCCGAAGCCTATTATCTCACCAATATAGGCATCCACATAGCCAATGTCATCCTCGTGTTCTTTCTTATGCTGCTCATCTGTCGGCGGCTGAAGGTGGGGGAGGCCGGCAGCCTCTTCATTGTCGGGTTTGGTGCGTTGTGGTTCGGCATACACCCCATGCGGGTGGAGTCCGTATCATGGATAGCCGAGCGCAAGGATGTGCTTTATGCATTCTTCTACTTTGCCGGTATGCTCACCTGGCTGCAGTATATAAAGGGCGATGCTAAAAAGTGGCTTTGGTACGGTGCCACCTTTCTCCTGTTCGTTATGTCTTGCCTGTCAAAGCCTATGGCGGTGGTGTTTCCTTTTTCCATCCTCTGCCTCGATTTGCTCATGCGGCGCAAATGGAGCCTGGGCCTCGCTACCGAAAAAATCATCTTCTTCCTCACATCGCTCGCATGTGGCGGTTTTGCGTTCTACACCCAGAACAAGACCGGTGCCGTGGCCGACTTCGGCGTGCTCACCATTGCCGAGCGCATCATGTATGCCGGCTATGGCTATATCATGTATATATCCAAGCTCTTCAACCCCACCTACCTCTCCACCTTTTACCCATATCCTATAAGGTTTATTAACGGTAGCCTGCCGCAGATATTCTATATGGCGCCCCTGCTGGCAATAGCCAGTGTAGTCGTTCCGCTATGGTACACCTGGAAGTATAAGCGCGAATACTTCCATGTCACCGCCTTTGGCATACTCTACTTTGTGGCCAATGTCATGTTTGTGTTGCAGTTTGTGTCAGTGGGTGCGGCCATCATGGCCGATAGGTATTCTTATGTGGCCTACTTCGGGCTCATGTTCCTGCTGTTTTACTTTCTTAATGAGCTTATTAAAAATAAGCCGGGCCTCAAAATACCCGTCTTTGCGGCCATGCTCATCTACTCCGGCGCGCTGGCTTATATCTGCTACGAGCGCACCTTTGTATGGCACGATTCCGAGAGCCTCCTCACCGATGCTATAGAAAAATACCCGGCCAAAAAAGGCCCCGATGGCAGCTACGACCGCAAGAATACCGGCATAGCGCAGCTATCGTACAAGTGGCGTGGCAACTACTACATGGACAAAGGCGACCTGGACAAGGCCCTCGAAGACTACGAGGTGCTTACCATGCTGCGCATGGCCGATGCCAAGGTGTATGACCGCGTGGCGGTGATATATGCCATGAAGAAAGACTACAAAAAATCGCTCGAAACGTTCGACCTCTCGTTGGGCGTGCAGAACAATGTGTACAAAACCTATGTGGACCGCGCACTGGTGTACCTGGACCTTGGCGATACCGTGAACGCATTGAAAGACTACGTGGTAGGCTACCAACTAAACCCCAAGGCAGAACTGGTGCTGAGCGATAGCGGCTTCCAGAGTGTGCAGCGCGCTGCACACGATGTGGCACTTGCCCGCTACAACCTGCTGCTGAAGCTAAACACCGGCAACTCATTCTACTACTTCTACCGTGGGGTGGCTCTATACAGCAAGGGCTTCATACAGCCCGCTATCGACGACTGGGAGATGGCCATGAAATTCAACGTAGCCGACACCCGCAAGGCCGCCTCCAACAACCTCTGCGTGGCATACGATGCCATAGGCAAGCCCGACCTCGCATTAAAATATCTCGAAATAGCTATAACCACCGGCAATACACCCACTAAGGAATTTATTGATGGGGTGAGGAAGAAGGCAGCGAAGGGAGGAGGGATGTGATGCTACATATTCTGTATTGATATAATAAATTGGGGCATGAAAGTATTGATGTGGATTTTATGTATTGCAACAATCATTATTATGGTGCTAACAGCTTTATTTTATCTCAATTGTGAAATTGACTTAAAATATGCTTATGACTTAAAAATGGGCCGTAAAGATGCAGAATTCTTAATGCACAGAACGGAAACTGAATGGCTCGCAAGCTGCGCAAAAGTTCTTTTTATTTATGAGAGTTTAGTTCTATTCTTTGTCATAAAATCTTTGATAGGTAAAAAGTGGTAGTATTTTTCCGTCCTTTGTTGGTCTTATTTTCTCCAACAAAGCATCATGGAACTAAAGCTGAAATATCCTGTGCGAGGTAGCAGCTGAAGATGAATAAGAGAAAGAACTAATGATAATAGTGTTACTTTTCATTGCTTACGGATAATTAACTTCCCACCCCATACTATCCATGTCACTATAACTAAAATCATACCGTTTAATGTATAAATTGTTTGCAACTACTTGATTCCAAGGCGTACTTTCTATCGTATCAGCATCAAAAATGAAAAACATCACTTTCTTATCTTTATTTTCGTTAAAGATGTCTTCCGCACAATAGTGGCCAGATTGCAAACCTGATTGACTTGGTCTCAGCTTTTTGTGAACTGAATCATTTATAAGATTTAAGTATTTGTTACGTATACTTAAATTCGAATCCGGATAATAAGGATCAGCCATAAAGTATATGGTCCTTGTTGAGTTGTTATTTATTTTTATGTACTCATGCAGACATTTTCTAGCTTTACAACCCAATAAAACAAAGCTAAACAATAATACACATCTGATATTTACCATAAAGAATTAAAATAATTTACATAATGCCATGTCAAAAGTCCTCCATTAAACGGATCAAATGTGACTCCGCTTGTTCCGCCTAAAGAGAACCCAAGATATAAATAATCTATCGCTTCGAGACGTATATTAGATAGCTAACATGACAATAATCCCCCCACTGGTCCTGATACACTGCAAGCCTCTCGCTTGCGAATTTTCCGTCCCCCCGTTCTCTGTAATCTTCTCCTAAAAAATAATGTTAACCGTATGTCTCCGTCTACGGTTGTCGTGGGAGATTATTCCGTCCGCCGCGAGTGTCCCCGCCGATGTCTCCACAGTAGAGCCTGCGCGGTGGAGGGACTCGGCGGCAATCAGGGAACTGAAGTTGAAATAACTTGATGCCGTATTACCACGTTCTCCGTAATCTTCTCCTAAAAAAATGAAAAAACAATGTTAACTGTATGTCTCTAAACTACGGTTGCGTGGGTGCCTACCGATACCCATCGGTATCCCGACTGGCGAGATTATCTACGCGGGTGGCTCGTGTATCCTGAGAATTTTCAAATCCTGAAAATCCTGATCAAACCCGCGCCCACACTGCACCCAAAAACCATCACGGTACAGTTTCTGTACCATGACGTTTTTTTTATTTTGCGGCCGCTGCATTATTGCCGAACTTTACTTCATACCCGCAAAAACGGGCATGTTCTTTGAAATATTGCTTTGTGATCCCGATAGCTATCGGGATTGTGCATCCTTGTGACCGTGCGCATTCCCACTCCCGACCATATACTAAAGACTATCTACTATCTACTAAAAAACTGTAAAAAAAGTGCGCAAATAGTGCGCAAAAATTATTTTGTTATAAACTATTTATCAATTAGTTACACATTATTTTTCGTATCCAAAAAAACTGTGTAAACAACGTCATTAAATATTACATTTGCACCACAAAATTTATAAAAAATGAACTTGCACGAATATCAGGCCAAGGAATTGCTGAAAAGATATAATGTACCTACACAAGAGGGCGTAGCGGTGGAGCATGTGGACGCTGCCGTGAGCGCATACAAACAAATAGCATCTGCCAGCGGCACCAAATTTGCCGTGGTAAAAGCGCAGATACATGCCGGCGGACGTGGCAAAGGCCGCATGATGGAAGTGCCGGAACAGAGCGGTGTGAGTGTGGTGAAAGGCGCGGAAGACGTAGAAAGGGTGGCAAAAAATATACTCGGCAATACACTGGTAACCATACAAACAGGCGCGGCAGGCAAGAAGGTACACAAGCTGCTCGTGGCGCAGGATATGTATTATGATGGCCCAAGCGAGCGCAAAGAATTTTACCTGAGCATACTGTTGGACCGCGCTAAGAAGCAGAACGTGATTATGTACAGCACAGAGGGTGGCATGGATATTGAAACCGTGGCGCATGATACCCCTGATAAAATATTTAAAGAGTGGGTGCAGCCGGGCTTTCCACTGCTGCCTTTCCAGGCCCGGAAGATAGCTTTCAACCTTGGCTTGAGCGGCACGGCATTTAAGAATATGGTGAAGTTCGTTACCAACCTTTACGACGCTTATGTGGGCCTCGACTGCTCTATGCTGGAGATAAACCCACTGTTCAAAAGCGCGGACGACAAAATACTTGCCGTAGACTGCAAAATGAATGTGGACGAGAACGCGCTGATGCGCCATCCCGACCTCGCAGACATGCGCGACAAAAGCGAAGAAGACCCAACAGAGGTAGAAGCAGGGGAGTTTAACCTCAACTATGTGAAACTGGACGGCAACGTGGGCTGCATGGTAAATGGCGCGGGTCTGGCTATGGCCACAATGGATATGATAAAACTGGCCGGCGGCGAGCCTGCAAACTTCCTTGATGTGGGCGGCAGCGCAAACGCGCAAACCGTGGAAGCAGGTTTCCGTATCATACTTAAAGACCCTAACGTAAAAGCAATACTCATCAACATATTTGGCGGCATTGTGCGTTGCGATAGGGTAGCGGCAGGTGTGATAGAAGCCTACAATAAGCTCGGCAATATCAATATTCCAATCATTGTGCGCCTGCAGGGCACCAATGCCGAAGCGGCGCAGGAGCTGATAAAGAACAGCGGCCTGAAAGTGCAATCGGCCATACTCCTCAGCGAAGCAGCAGAGCTGGTGCAGAAAGCAGTGAACTAGGAATTGGAGGAAAATTGGAAATTCAGGAATTGGGGTTGTTTCCGGGCACCCTCAATTCCTTTAATTTTTCTGCCCATTTATGCAGCTCGTCCAGCATACTTTTCGCAGATTTATTAATATGCTCATCCGTGATGAATTTGCCTTGGTCATCCACATGTTTGGCTATGAATGGTATATTCACATTGTCTGTCAGGGCTACCATTTTCAGTGCATTGGCCACTTGTTTCAGCATCTGAACGGAGCGCGTGCCGGCGGCAATGCCGCCATAGCTCACAAAGCCAACCGGTTTATAATTCCATTCCTGATATAGAAAATCGAGCGCATTCTTCACCGATGCGGGATAACTGTAATTATATTCCGGGGTCACAATAACAATGGCATCAGCCGCATCTATCATGGCGCTCCAGTCTTTGGTGTGCTGGTGTTCATATTTTTTCAGCCTTGGGTGCTGTGGCTCATCCAGGAAGGGTAGGCCTATCGCAGCAAGGTCCAGCAGTTCTGCGTTGAAACCGTTGTGCCCGGCTGCAATTTCATGAAACCATTTAGCCACAGGTTCCCCCTTTCTGCCGGGGCGTGTACTACCGAGTATTATTTTCAGGTTGAGCATAGTGTTGTGTTTTTGATGTCGGAAATATGTTCAGAAGCGTTATGTATTTATATACTATATCTAAAAATTACGCCAACTCACAAAAAAGCCCGGATCAAACCGGGCTTAACATTGAAACAAGTAATAATTAATCCCTCCTGCCACCAAACAACCTCAGCAGCATAAGGAAAAGATTAAGAAAATCTAGGTAAAGGCTTAACGCACCCATCAATGCCAGTTTTTTGGTATTCTCGGCAGAGGTGCCTTCGTATTCCAGGCCGGCGCCTATACGTTTCAGCTTTTGGGTGTCATATGCAGTGAGGCCGGTAAACACTGCCACACCCACTATACTGATAAGGTATCCCATTGCTGAGCTCTGGAGAAACAGGTTTATGAGCATTGCCACTACCATACCGATAAGCCCCATGGTAAGCAGCCTGCCAAACGAAGTGAGGTCTTTATCAGTAGTGTAGCCCATGAACGCCATGACACCGAACATGACCGCAGCCGCACCAAAGCAGCCGATTACAGAACTGGAAGTGTAGATAAGCAGGATATTGCTCAGGCTGATACCCAGAACAGCGGCAAACGCCAGGAACAATAAAGTAAGCATTGGTGCTGATAACCTGTTCATGCCAAACTGCATAATGAGCAGGAAAGCAAATGGCGCAAACGTAACCACCCAGCTGAGTGTGGATGGGCGCAGGCCCTTATCGGTCTGCACATATAGGTCCTCCAGAAGCGATGGAGTAGTAGCGTAAAGTACAGAGAAGAACGTAGAAACACCCAATGCGACAAACATCCACATAAATACGTTTGCCATAAATTTTTTGGCTACAGCACCCGTACCTGTGGCGGGTTGACTGTCAATAACCGTGTAATTAGAAAAATCCTGATTGTAGTTGCTCATAATTTTTTGAAAAATGTTTAGTAAAGTTAGCGATATAATTGTAAAAATTAAGTGAAATCTAACCCAAATCCCTAAATGGCATTGCAAAAAAACTAGTAATCTATCTCAATGGAGAATTTCACCCTTTCCCGCTTTTTAGTCAATATATGCCAGTTGCCATCATAGCCTATTCTTGTAGGATATAGCTTCCCGCCAATGTTAGCAGTTCGCACACTCATCCGCACATCGAAGTCATAAATCAGGGTGCTGTACGACAATGCATAATCGCGTGCTATAATGCTGTAATCGTTCTGCCGGAACCAGGTAGTAAGTTCATTATATAAAGTCTTTCTTTCGTAGCCTTTTTTAGGCGTGATGCGAAATACAAAACATTGCTGTCCTTCATAGCTTTCCCGGGTTATCCTGAAGCTATACTTTTCTGCCTCATCTTGTTCAAAAATAGATTCCCGGTCGCCCATGAGCGGTACACCGCGAACCGGTGCGCCGGGATTGAATATCAGCTGCTTCAGCTCGAACTTGCTTTTTTCCATCTGCCCTTTACCACGGGTATTAAGTGCTGTGGCTACTATGTCAGTCTCATTACACACCGGCTTGGCAGCAAAAAACAGGTAGGCATACAGCTCTGCAGTATAGTAGCGGTACTCGCCGTTCTTTTTGTAAAAGTCTCCGGTTGCATGTTCCTCCATAACCTTTGTAGAGCGGCATTTTTGCTCATATACCTGCTTTGTTTTGCTGTGGAGCGTAGCAATTGGTTTATTATTGCTGCCATACACCTGTATGTCATTAATGGCCGCATAAGGCACAAAGCGCATATTCTTAAACGCTTTAAAAAAGGTGGTATCGGCCCGCATCCGTCGAATGAATGCAGACACGTCGAAACCGCTTTTCACTACATAAGAGTCTAATTGTACAGGCACCCGGAAAATACTGCCTGTATCATAGCGCTGTGCAGAAATATCAGCAGAGAAGAAAATCACAAGCCCCGTTACGAGCAACAACAACCTCTTGCCATCTACCGGTATTGATACAGCTTTCATAGCTACACATGCTCATGAATACGGGCATTGAGCAATGCCTCGGCCACTATCATATCATTGGGCGTAGTTACTTTAATATTGTCGGGCATACCATCTACCAGATGGACTGTTGTGCCAAAAGCCTCCAGCACGGTAGCCTCGTCAGTGAAGGAGGGAATATATGCCTGCCTGAAAGCTGGCAGGATAACTTCTGTACGAAAGGTCTGTGGTGTCTGTACTATTCGCAAATTCTCTCGTTCAAGCGGCTTAGACTGTTCACCGTCCACAATACGTGCGCTTTCCACCAATGGTATTACCGGTACTGCGCTTCCCTTCTCTTTGGCCTGTTCATAACAACGCATGATAAGCTCACCCGAAATAAGTGGCCTGGCGCCATCATGTACAAATACAACACCTTCTCCTGTTATTTGTTTAAGGCCGTTTTGCACGCTGTGATAACGTGTTTCTCCACCGGCAACAGTGGTTACGTCAATATTGCCTATATAAGACCTGAGTACTGTTTGTGCGCTCCCTACCTGGTTTTCGGGTAATACCAGTATGAGTTGAATACCTGGCATAGCTTGTGCAAAAGATTCAATAGCATGGCATAGCATTGGTTTGCCCAACAAGGGCAAAAACTGCTTTGGTATCACCGATCCCATTCTTATGCCCTGTCCACCCGCTACAATTACCGCGTATTTCTTAATTTCACCCATAAATATTATTTTTATTACATAACCGCACTAATCCTGATGCAAAAAAACACTATTCTTATGGCACTGCAAAAAAAGTCACTGTTATTAACGTTTACGATAACGTTTCTGTTTATGGTGTTCAGCTCAGGTGCGCAAGTAGTATTTTCCACAAAATACTCCAGCGATGCCGATGTGAAGGTTTATGTTACCAAATATAAAAGTGATGCCGACCTCGTAGTGTTTAAAACAAAGTATAAAAGCGATGCAAATGATAATAATGGGGTCTGGTTTTTTACAGAATATAAAAGTGATGCAAAAAAGAAAATATACTTCACAGATTACAAAAGCGATGCCGGGCTCATCATCTTCTTCACCGAATACAAAAGTGATGCCGGCTGGAAGAACAAAAGTCGGCAACAGTTGATGTATTAGAACGGCAAACCTTCTTTTTTTCTTTGCGCCTCAATAAATTCAGTGCTAAAGGATAGCTTTTTAGCCACCGGTGCCTTGCTGTCTATCATACGCCAGAAAGGGGTGATGTTT
The DNA here is from genome assembly GCA_964493865.1 of uncultured Flavipsychrobacter sp. GTDB lineage: Bacteria > Bacteroidota > Bacteroidia > Chitinophagales > Chitinophagaceae > Nemorincola. The sequence continues at coordinate 10,209 of CAZBPS010000009.1, read as the reverse complement.
TTCATAGGCTTTCCCGCTGCTATTTCTTCATAGGCCGCCTCCGATACGATACGCAGAAAAATGCCTGAAGTAATAGGACACGTATACTCCGCATTGTGTTCTGCTGCCAGGTCTTTTCGCATTTGCTGTAGGCTGGTATGAGTCCCCTTGGGTATATTACGGATATAGCTATCCACTACCTTCGGTGTAGCTATATACATAGAAGCCCCTGCGGGTATATCAGCAAATTTCTTATCGACTACTTCCACTTTTTCGGGATGTGTATTATGTAGCTTCTCCTGCCATGTTTTACGCTTGTACGCCATATGATGCAATTTTACTGTAAAATTAATCGCACCCGTTAAATGCCTAAGTGATATTGGTCAGATAAAAGTAAATTGCACCGTGGATCCGCTCTATATAGCATCAATAAATTCGGGAAGTAACGGCAATTGCTACTATGTGGGCAACGATAAGGAAGCGGTGCTGGTAGATGCCGGATTATCATGCCGGGAAACCGAGCGGCGTATGGCCCGTATAGGGCTGGGTATAAAACACGTAAAAGCGCTCTTCATATCGCACGAGCATACCGACCACATACGCGGCGTGCAGACAATAGCCAACAAGCACCGCATACCTGTTTACATTACTGCGGCTACTCTGCAGCACAGCCGTGTGAAGATTGCCCGTGAGCTTATCATGCCTTTCAGGCCATATGAGCCTGTGCAGATAGGTGGTTTGTCTGTAAGTGCCTTCCCGAAGCAGCATGATGCGATAGATCCGTTCAGCTTTATCATACGCGGAAACGGCGTGAACGTAGGCGTGTTTACCGACATAGGCACTGCCTGTGAGCATCTTACAGGCAGCTTCAAAGAATGCCATGCCGCCTTCCTCGAGGCAAACTATGATGAGGTCATGCTGGAAGAGGGCAATTATCCTATTCACCTGAAAAACCGGATACGCGGGGGCAAAGGCCATTTATCTAACCGCGAAGCTCTTGAGCTGTTTTTGGCGCACAGACCTGAATACATGAGCCACTTACTCTTATCGCACTTGTCAAAAAACAATAACCGGCCGGAGTTAGTTAGCGAGCTGTTCAGCCCGTATACCGAAGAGATGAATATAGTGGTGGCATCAAGGTATCAGGAGAGCGAAGTGTACCGTGTACATATTAATGGCCGGAACAGGGTTAGCGTGCCCGTTAAATCTGCTAAGCCTGTCCAGGCATCGCTGTTTTAAGCATCACCTAATCACATACATCAACCTCAGGCACGCCATTTGATTCAGTTGCCTGTCGCTGCCGTCGCTGTATCGGGGCGGAACTCTTTCGCGTGGCCTGATAGACATTGCAGAGTACTGGAACCTGAAATTCACCGCCCACCGTTTATTTATTCTGTAGGATAGCCCGATTAGATAATTGATATCATACGGGTTGAAGGTCCAGATATTGTTGTCTATATGTACCGGCACATCAGCTTCCGCCCATTCTTTAGAGTGTACCAACCGGGCATAGGACATGCCACCTTCATAGTCGAAAACAAAAAGATTTAAATGGAGCAGCAATGCGGCCTCCACATAATCGAGGTTCAGATAGTACTTATCAAAATAAGTGCCTACTGTATAAGATTCCTTTACATTTGCCCCGCGCACACCTTTCTGGCTATACAGCAACTCGAAACTTGCGCCGAAATTCTCTTTATACCTGGCGTACACTGCCCCGCCAACGTTCAGACCAACCTTATGAAACCCGGTATTATTATCGCCCATTATCTGCGTGAAGTTGAACCCGGAGATAAGCCTGCCTTCAAACAGCTTGTTGCTGCCGATTTCATCTTCCTGTGCAGATGCGCTTATACTATAGCAGAGAAACAATAAGCATATAAACCCGTAGCACTTCATTTAGCTACATATAACGCAAAACAAAGATGATTATTTCCCGGATTTTAATTTTTGTCTACTTTTCCTAATTTTGCAATCTGCATTTTACGGGATGTAGCGCAGCCCGACGTGTCGGGAGGGTTGCTGGTTCGAATCCAGGTTCGGCATATGTTTTACGTTTACATTATAGAATCGGAGTCTTCACGAAAGTGGTATTTTGGATATACTGAGCAATTAGAAAGCCGGTTAAAATACCATAATACAAACCATACTCATTATACAGGTGGGAAAGGGCCATGGAGGTATATATTTCAACGGCCTTTCATTGAAAAAACAGATGCCTTGCTTTTTGAAAAAAAATTAAAGAGACTCAGAAATAAGGAATATGTAAAAGAGAATATGCTGAGTATTTTTTGGAAATATAATTACATTTGTCTTCCGTTTAAACGGGATGTAGCGCAGCCCGGTAGCGCACTACGTTCGGGACGTAGGGGTCGCTGGTTCGAATCCAGTCATCCCGACTATAATTTTAAACCCGCTCAAGTAGCGGGTTTTTGATTTGAACTTTTTCTCTCAAATTGAGTTAAATTTGTTGAAAGTCTTTACTGTATTGTGTTTTATTCAGTTCGAAATCCTGCTATGTCTCTACCACTTATGCTACCATGAGTAAAATATCTATTTTGTCATACTAACAACCACCTTGCCCTTAGCACGCCCTGTTTCTACATAAGCCATAGCTTCATTCGTTTGCTCAAAAGGAAAAACTTTATCAATTACAGGCTTTATCACTCCAGATTCAATAAGTTCAGTAATTTTAGCCAATTGCTTTCCCTCTGCCCTCATAAAGAGAAATTTAAAATTCACCCCTAACTTTTTTGCTTTACTTCTTACGCCCATGCTCAATAAGGTTGTAATAGCCTTAATATGCCAACCTAAATTAAGCTCCTTCGCAAACACAGGTGTCGGAGGACCTGTTAAAGAAACAAGTATGCCGCCCTGTTTAAGAATTCGAAGGGAAGCATCCAACACTTTTGCCTCTCTATTACTATGTAAAACAACATCGTAGTCTCTTAACACGTTTGCGAAATCCTCCTTTTTATAATCAATAATCACATCTGCGCCAAGTCCTTTTACCAACTCAATATTGGCTGTACTTGTTGTTGTAGCTACCGTTGCACCCAAATGTTTTGCCAACTGTATAGCAAAAGTACCAACGCCGCCTGAGCCTGCCTGGATAAATACTTTTTCCCCCTTTTTAAGTTCTGCAATTTCAACAAGTGCCTGCCATGCTGTTAAGCCCACTAACGGAATAGATGCGGCTTCTTCCATAGTTAGGTTTCTTGGCTTTAATGCCACGTCATCTTGGTTAACTGCAATGTACTCCGCAAATGTGCCTATTTTGTAATCAGCTACACGGGCATATACATGATCACCAACTTTATATTTTGAAACTCCCGCACCAACTTTCGTTATAATGCCGGCCATATCATGCCCATTGATAAATGGTGCTTTATAAGGAAGAAATATTTTAAAGTCGCCGTTCTTGATCAATGTGTCTAGCAGATTGATGGCAGCCGCATTGACTTGCACCAATACCTCATTATCATTTATTGTTGGCTCAGCCACATTAGTAAGCTCCAGCCTTTCCTTTTTGCTATATTTCTTTACTACGAATGCTCTCATTTTCCTAATTTTTAAATTTGTTTATGTTTTTAATAATCGAGCTTTCAAATGCCTTATAGGCAAAGTGCTGTATGGTAAGAAATACAGATGCCCCTTTTCCCACAGGATGACTAAACTTGGGATTCTTCTCTTCTACCAGTTTTAATAGTGTATTGATCACTGGTGTCGGCTCTGGCGCATTATTAAATAAGTCTGATGAAAATTTCTCAATCTTTTTTCGATACTGATTGTAATCGCTTATGCTTCCCTGAGCAGCCAATGAATTACCGATGATATTGGTCTTAAATCCCATTGACTCCACCATAGCCACTTTGATATTAAATTCATTTAGCTCAAATCGCAACGATTTAAAATATCCTTCCAGTGCGTGTTTGGAGGCGCCATAGTAAGCCGCGCTCGGGAAGTTTAGCAGCCCCATAATTGATCCGATTGTAATTATTTTTCCGGATCGTTGCTTTCTGAAATAAGGCAACAATTCATTAGTCAGTGTTACCGTTCCCCAAAAATTGGTTTCCAATTGCTCTCTTCCCAATTCGATCGACGTTTCTTCTGCAAGTCCTGACAGATAATATCCCGCATTGTTTATTAGTACATCCAGTTGGGTAATATGTTCAAATAATTCTCGCCTGAAAGAATGGATCGAATTTTCATCAGCTATATCCAATTTCAACATTTTGAATGGCACCGATGCATGACTTTTTTTCGGGTTGCGGCTTGTGCCTATTACATTATAGCCTCTCGCATGTAGTTGTTTAGCCAATATCAAACCAAAGCCAGAAGACGCTCCCGTTATTAAAATTGTTTGTTTCATTTTTCTTGTATTTAGAGATAATGATTAAATTTGCTTGCAAAATGCAAGTGCAAATGTAAAATATAACTTGCATAATGCAAGTGGATTTTTTAAAATTATTTTTATGCCTGAAAATAGATCTGAGTGTCCTGTTAGTTGCTCCCTGGATATATGGGGAGATAAGTGGTCCCTATTAATAGTTAGGGATCTGATGATGAATAAAAAGTGTACTTATGGTGATTTTTTGAAGTCACCTGAAAAAATTGCTACTAATATTTTAGCTGCAAGGCTAAAAACTTTAGAAGAAAATGGCATAATAGAAAAATTGGAACACCCAGATAGTAAAGCTAAAGTGCTGTACATGTTGACGCAGAAAGGAATTGATCTACTCCCAATAATGATCGAAATAAATTTGTGGGCAGAAAAATATTATGACATACCTGCTGATAGGAAGGACCTATTGAAAGAAATAAAGAAAGATAAGGAACTGTTTATAAAAAAGAATATCAAGTTGCTGCAAAATTCTTGATACAGTTCGCAAGTCGTCCACCCAATCACGGGCTAGTATTTGCCAGTTCTTCCCCATAGTTCCCTATACTTTCCCCAATCATCCTCAAAAGTGAATTCAAGGCAAGCAAGTCCTTGATAAACTGGTTCGAAAGTTGTTCATTCATCCCGACCAAGCAGGTCTTAAAGGCCTGCTTTTTTCAACTGAAATTATCTGCCTAACAAACAGAAAAACACTAATAGATAATCACCCTCTCAATTTTACTTTGTAACTTGCATTACAGTCTTAAAGCCATGTCTTTATCAGGTAAAAAAATAGTATTGGCAGTTACCGGCAGTATTGCGGCATACAAAACGCCACATTTAGTGCGCCTGCTGGTAAAAGCCGGTGCTGAAGTGCGTGTACTGATAACGGATGCCGCCACGCAATTTGTTGCGCCGCTCTCGCTTTCCACAGTTTCCCGCCATCCCGTTTTGGGCAGCCTTACCGATGGCGATAACTGGAACAACCATGTTGAATTAGGTCTTTGGGCAGATGTTATGCTCATAGCACCATGTTCTGCTAATACTTTAGGTAAGTTATCTAATGGTCTGTGCGATAATCTGATATGTGCTGTATATCTTTCTGCCCGGTGTCCTGTGTTCATAGCTCCTGCCATGGACGAGGATATGTGGTTGCACGCCTCCACACAGGTCAATATCAGGAAGGTAAAAGAGGTGGGCAACAGGATAATACCCGTGGCACATGGCGAGCTTGCCAGCGGTCTGGTAGGCGAGGGCCGTATGGCGGAGCCGGAAGATATAGTAAATTATTTATCTGTTTATTTCTCCGCAAATAAGCCCCTTAAAGGCATAAAAGCATTGGTTACTGCTGGGCCTACCTACGAGCGCTTAGATCCTGTACGCTTCATTGGCAACTATTCATCGGGCAAGATGGGGGTGGCCATAGCCGAAGCCCTGGCCGAAAAAGGAGCCGATGTGACCCTCGTACTCGGCCCCGCACATATTAATACTTATCATTCGCATATCACCACCATAAGCGTCCACAGCGCGCAGGAAATGTATGAGGCCGGCCTCGCCGCATTTGAAGGGGCGGGGATAGCTGTGCTCGCTGCTGCCGTTGCCGACTACAAACCCGCCGAAATAGCCGGGGAGAAAATAAAGAAATCCGAGACCGAACTGGCGCTGAAGCTGGTAAAAACTAACGATATATTAGCAGCGCTCGGCAAAATAAAAGCAGCAGGGCAAACGTTAGTAGGTTTTGCGCTGGAAACAGAGAATGAGCTGGAAAACGCAAAAGAAAAGTTGGCACGCAAAAATGCCGACATGATAGTGCTCAACTCTCTGAAGGATGAGGGCGCGGGTTTTGGGGTTGATACGAACAAAATAACCCTTATCGCAAAGGGGAGAGAAGCGGTGGCGTTGCCGTTGCAAAGTAAGACAGATGCCGCAATGGCTATTGTTGAACATATTATAGAAATGAAGAATGTTGAAGCTACTGCTTAGTACAATATTTGTTTTGGGTTTAGGGTTGCAGGGTTGGACGCAGGAATTCAACTGCAAGGTGGTGCTGCGCTACGACAAGATAAACAATGTGGACAAAGCTGTGTTTGTGAGCATGGAAAAAGCCCTTAACGAGCTCATGAACAACCATAAATGGGCCACCGAGGATTTTGGCCCTACAGAAAAGATTGACTGCAATATCATGCTCAACATCACCAGTGGCAACGTGAACGGTAATGAGGAAACGTTTGGCGCGACTCTCAATATACAGGCCACACGCCCGGTGTACAATTCGGCATATACTACCAACCTCATCAATTATATTGACAGGGACGTGGTATTCCAGTACTCCCAGTCCAGCCCGCTGTATTTCGACGACAACCAGGTTACAGGCACCAACCCCATGATCTCCAACTTATCGGCCATAATGGCTTTTTACGCATATATAGTGCTCGCGCTCGACTACGACAGCTTTTCGCCGAATGGCGGCACGCCTTACCTGAAAAAGGCACAGAACATAGTCAACAACGCCCCCGAGGGCAAGGGAGTAAGCGGCTGGAAAGCTATGGAAAGCAATAAGAACCGCTACTGGCTCGCCGATCAACTCCTCAGCCCCCGCTTTACCGCTGTGCGCAGCTACTGGTATATGATGCACCGCGAAAGCCTCGATAGCATGGCCTTGAAGCCCGTAGAGTCGCGTACACGCATACTGGTGAACCTCAGGAAACTATACGACGTGAACCGCGAAAATCCCAATTCTATATTAGTGCAGTTTTTCTTCAATGCCAAAAGCCAGGAGATGCAAAACCTCCTTGCCCAGGCGCCTAAGCAGGAGCGCGGCCAGTATGTCACCCTGCTCACTGCCATGGACGTGCCCAATGCCCCTAAATATAACAGCTACAGATAATGAGGCAATTCAACAATTCCACTATTCGGCAACTCGGCACTGTGAAAGTACATGCCCTCATTATGTTTATCCTCCTTTTCTTTGCACCTGGCTGCAAAGAACAGGGTGGCAGCCATTTGCCCCGCAAAGTCATGAAGGAAGTCCTGCTCGATATCTCGCTCGCCGAGGGCTACTCCATAATGGTAAAAGACAGCCTGCACCCCGCCGGCTCCAAGAACTACGACTCACTTGCCGTCTTTTATAAAGACATCTTTGCCCACCACAACATTACACAGCAGCAGTTTGAAGAAAGCCTCGACTGGTATAAAGAGAATACCTCCGAACTGGACAGCGTTTACGCCCTCATGCAAACAGTGATCTCCGCCTGGCAAAGCCAATCACAGACCAAATCGCTCACCCCCGCCCACGTACCCGTGCCGCTCCCCGGCAACCCTACGGGCAGGTGATATAAAATAAATTATCTGCAAAAAACAGGTACTTATACCTGTTTTTTTTATGGTTGGATGCGCTATATTTGCATAAGAGATGATGATAAATTATTCTTTTGTGAGTGACGGTTGTTGTTTAGCGTCCCATTGCTTTATAGGTGGTGGTAGGGAAAACGTAATTGGCCATGCCAACATAAATGCATGGCAGGACCACAGCGTGATAGGTGGCGGGCAGCTCAACTGCATAGAGGGCGTGAACAATAACCCGGATAGGGCTAGCTGGAGTTTTATAGGCGGTGGCTGTGAGAATGTAATACGCTCCGAATTTTCAACAATAGCGGGTGGTGCGGGCAATACTATACCCGTGAATTTCCCTAACACGCATATTGTTGGTAGTGGAATTGTTGTTGGAGGTGCTGTTGGAAATGCAGGATCTTTACACATTAATTAATGGATTGTGGGCTAATGGAATACCTGGGCCATTCCTTGTTCCACCAGCATTAAATATAGGCACTGTTTGGTTTGGCCCTCCTGGTATTGTTGGTGCAAATGCTCTTTATATAGTTTAATGATACAATATGAAGATTTCATTTAGTTTAATATTTATTCTTCTATGTGATTTTTGTTATTTCGCATCGGCGCAGGTTATTACTACTGCTGCAGGTAACGGTAGTGCAACCTATTCTGGTGATGGCACGCAAGCGACCGCTGCCGGAATAGGTTTTACTGGATTTATTAGATTTGATAGAGAGGGGAATTATTATTTTTCTGCACTTAATAATACCATTCGGAAAGTCACTACTACAAATACTATTTATACCATAGCAGGAAATGGCACTGTTGGTTTTTCTGGCGATGGCGGACCTGCGACAGCTGCTCAGCTTAACATTACAGGTGGCGGCGGGGTTGCATTTGATAGCGACAATAATTTATATATTGCGGATCATGCCAACAACAGAATAAGAAAAGTTAATCGACTTACGGGTACTATTTCTACATATGCTGGCACAGGGGTTGCTGGATATAGTGGGGATGGTGGGCCATCATCGTTAGCTCAGTTAAATGGACCGATTTGTATAGCATTTGATAGTGAAAATAATTTATATGTAACTGATGGGTTTAATTATAGAATACGCAAAATTAATAACTTAGGTATTATCAGCACGATTGCTGGTACTGGTATAATGGGTTTTTCAGGCTATGGAGGACCTGCCATATCTGCAGATATATATGTTGCAGGAGGCATCATTGTTGGCAACCATAGTGATTTATTTCAAGCAGATGGTATAAGAGTACGTAAAATTGATTTATCGACTGGAATTATTTCGACGATTGCAGGAAATGGAGTTTATGGTTATAGCGGGGATGGAAGTCTTGCTACTAACGCACAGTTTTTAAGCACTATGGATATTGCTTTGGATCGTTCAGATAATTTATATGTAAGTGATCGTAATAATCATAGAATACGGATGGTTAACGCTGTTGGTGTAATTTCCACGGTAACAGGTAACGGAATAGGTGGATTTTTCGGAGATATGGGTTTAGCGACATCTGCGCAAATTTTTAGTCCAAGAGGCGTAGCTATAGATATTTGTGATAATTTATATTTTTCAGATAATGGCAATAATCGCATCCGCAAAGTAACCTTCAACCCACCACCCTGCGAGTACCTGAGTGTAAATGAGCAAAGTAATAAGCAGGTAGTAGCTCTATACCCCAACCCTGCTAAAGAAGAAATAAATATAGAGGGCGCACAGCCACACACCACCTACCGGCTATGCAATGCAGTGGGCAATGTGGTGCAGCACGGCGGCCTAAAGCAAAACAGCAACACCATAACCATAAACCACCTGCCGCCCGGCCTCTACCTGCTGGTGCTAACAGATGGCGAGGGGGTGAGAACAGTGCATAAAATAGTAAAAGAGTAGCCCTTCTTGGTGAGTTACTTTGTCATGGTGAGCCTCGAACCATTGCCGAGGATTAGGAAGCAGCTTAATCACGGAACTTCCATCAGCTATTTGCAAGCCCTCAACATTCCTTCGACAAGCTCAGGATGACAATGTCCGCCGCCGTTGGTGTCCTCACCAACGACCTCGCGCAGGACACCTCGCGCCATGCAGAAATATCAGGGCGTGACAAAATCCCCCCACTCCTCGTTTGCGATTACGGGCTATACACCACCCAAAATTTTACACACGCCACAACCACCTGCCAATCAATCATATACACATATTATCACTAAATTCAAAAACCCGACAAACACAATACCGGCAAGCATTTCCACGGAAATACATTTTTCCATGACGGTACAGCAAACTGTACCATCATGCTTTTTTTATTTGGCGGCAACAAAAGCATTATTGAACTTTACACAACTCCAAAAAAAATATTGGGGCAAGTTCTTTGAATGACTGGTTTATCGGGTGCAGGTATATTGACTTATGACTAACAATCCCGGACTTATGACTTACGACTTATGACTTATTTATCTGCCGTAGGCAGACGACTAAAATATGTCTAGTCCTGAAAAAACC
>CAZBPS010000008.1:0-228551 GCA_964493865.1 uncultured Flavipsychrobacter sp. | reverse complement strand
GGTGGTAACATCAAAGCCGAGTAGTACTAATTGCACGTAAGCTTTAATCTTTTTTATTCAGTAGAAAGTAGAAAGTATAAAGTCGAAAGACCCCCTTTCACTCACTGAATTACCCTTACAATACTTAAAAAAGTTGCTGACCCAATATGTCTCGATATTTATGATCGGTGATTTATGATCTATGATTGTTCTCAATCATAAATCGAAAATCAAAAATCACAGATCATGAACCATCTTATGGTGGTATTGCCGGCGGTGTTCACCTCTTCCCATTCCGAACAGAGAAGTTAAGCCCGCCATGGCCGATGGTACTGCACCAACATGCGGGAGAGTAGGTAGCTGCCATATTCTTTTAGCCCCAACATTTATTTGTTGGGGCTTTTTTATTTATATATTTGCGCATGATAAAAATTATCACAACAGCCTTACTATCAATATTTTGTACAGTGCTTTATGCGCAGCAAAAACAATGTAACTGTTCGCTATTGGTGAGCCCGGAATATTTCGGCAAAGTTGTATTGTATAAATATCCGGGAGGCGCAGTTGTAAAGTCTGTAAAGAATGATTCTCTGAAAGAAGACTATCTCTCTGTTTCGGTTAATGGTGATTCATCAGGCTATTTTCGGGCAACACTCAAATACGAGATGTCGGGAAAATCTTATACAGGTTGGATAAAAAAAGAAAAGTACCTCGGCACCTATTCACGCAATTACAACCCTAAAGCAAAATTGCCTCTTTACACGGATGCTGATAAAAAATCGAAAGTAACTCATGTGAAAAGTGAGGTTACTTTCTGCCCTGTAACGAAGTGCAACAGAAAATGGGTCTACACCACCTTGCTTATGAATACAAAAGAAATTTCAGGCTGGCTGGCACCTGATATGCAGTGCGCAAATGCATATACTACCTGTAACTAAATTGATCTGCTCATATTCCCTTCACCATAACCGGCAAAAGATACCAGCAGAATAACGAGATAAGCACCGCCGAAATCATGTTCATTATAAAGCCCGTTGTTACCATATGCTTCAGCTTCAGTCTGTGGCTGGCAAAAACAATTGCATTTGGCGGCGTACCCATGGGCAGCATACCCGCACAGCTTGCCCCAAGGGTCATCGCCATACCCAACTGGAGCGGGTTTACATGTAAAGCCTCCGCAATGCCGGCAACCACAGGCGCAAACACGATTACCTGTGCCACATTGCTCATTACCTCACTAATAAAAATAGATACTATCGCCACAATAAACACCAGCCAAAACCCACCGGTTGCAAAGCCTGCTATCCACTGACCGAGCAATTCTATGAGTCCTGCTTTCTCCAGTTGTGTGGCAAGCGATATGCCTCCGCCAAAAAGCAATAATATACCCCACGCCATGTGGGTGGTATCGCTCCATTCAAGGAGTTGCTTGCTTTCTCCATTATGCGCGCGCGAAGGAATAATGAATAACAGCACTGCCCCGAATAAAGCAATTATGGTATCGTCGAGCTTAAAAAGCGTCTGTATATTATTGATAAAGCCGCGTGTTATCCATAGCGTTGCGGTAAGCACAAATACAAACAGCACCCTTTTCTCGGGAGTAGATATCTTGCCTAGCTTACGCAGTTCCTCTTTTATAATTTTCTTCGCAAGTCCGTCAAAAGGAATACGATTAGGGTATAAAATCTTTACCATTACGACATAGAGGCAGAAAAGAAGTATCACCGACACTGGCGTGCATATCAGCATCCACTGCCAGAAGTCGAATGTATATCCGTTGTGTTTTTCGAGGAAAGCCACATAGGCCACATTTGGCGGTGTCCCTACTATTGTTGCTATTCCACCTAGGTTGGCGCTATAGGCAATAGCCATCATCAGGCATATGCTCAGGTTATGCAAATCGCCGGGGCCTTTATGGTTATCTTCCATCACCTTTATGACACTCATTGCGATAGGGAACATCATCATCGTAGTGGCAGTATTGCTCAACCACATGCTCAGGAAGCCGGTCGCAATGATAAAGCCAAGTATTATTCTGTTGCCGCTCGTGCCCGTGATGCGTACTATATTCATGGCTATCCGCTTGTGCAGGTTCCATTTTTCAATGGCAAGCCCAATCATAAAACCGCCGAGGAAAAGAAAGATTATCGGGTTGGCGTATGGTGCAGCCGCTTCATCTATTTTGGCAATACCTAATAGTGGAAAAAGCACCAAAGGCAACAATGCAACAATGGGCATAGGCATAGCCTCAGCTACCCACCACGTAATCATCAGCACAGCTATAGCCGCAACTTTTGTGGCCTGTGGCGAAAGTTGAAAAGGGTTTAAGAAAGCGAAAACACAGAATAATACGACTCCTAATAGTATAGAAATCAGTTGACGATACGAACGCATAAGTGTAATAAAATTTGAAGATAATAAAGTTTCGTACAGGGAATATAAGCCCAGACATTATTTATCCCCAAAGGCAATGAGCAGAATAGCAATGATAGAGAGTACCATACCTATATCCCGTAGTTTATTTGTCTTTTCTTTAAAAAACACAATGGCGGTAACCGTAGAAGCTACCAATATGCCGATATTGAGTACCGGAATAGCCGCAGAGCTTTGCAGAAAATCGCTGTTCAGCATACGGATCATGAAGTAAATGGAAAAATAATTAGGGATACCGAGACAGATGCCCGCTACAATATTCCGCCACTTCAGGGTTGCCTTGCGAAGCACCAATAAAATAACCTTTATTATAAGCCCTATAGTAGCCGCTGTAGCAAAACAAAAAATAGTGTACAGGGCCTGGGACTCGGTAGTGGTGAGAAAATATGTTTGAATATATTTCATAGATGTATCGAGCAGGCCGCCGCCAAGAAATATGAGCGCGGGCCACAACAGGCTTTGGGGTTTGTTATCATCCCCCTTTATACGGGTGGTGAGGTAAACTGCGGGAAACGCAAGGATGATACCCAAGACCTTGACCATTCCTACCCGCTCATTATACACTGCTATTGAAAAAAGCACGGGGATTACCAGAGAAAGTTTACTGGCTATGATAGTAGTGGTAATGCCCTCTACCCGGGTGCTGTAAGCTTGGAGATTAAAAATGGCAATGAAACCAATGCCCATAAGCAGTGCCCACGGAAACCATGCGGCATGAAAAGCAGCCGCAGTAAATGGCACATGTCCGATGAAAACGGAACCTGTGATAACACACACCACATAATTCACCACTATGGCCTGCAGCGTATCTATCTTATACTTAGGGAATACCTTAAATATCGCTGAAATGAAAACGTTCAATAAAATTGTAGCAACCAGGTAAAATATCCCCATATTATAATCGTATTCCCTCTACGTATTGGTAAGCACTGTTTTTATTTATTAAGACGTCTACCTTATCGCTGCCCGAAAAATCACTGATTGCATGTACCCCATTGTTGATAACAGGAGCTGCAAGGCCTGTCCCTATTTTCATTTCTCCGGTGAGTACCCTTGCCTCGTCCCACAATCCTTTTTCAATAAAACTATTCAGCAATTCCGCGCCTCCCTCTACCATAACCGACAATATACGTGCTTCATACAATCGTTGCAGCAATTGCGAAAGCAGTGTATCATCAAAGCGCAGTTTTACGGAATGTATGTTGCCATCCAGTATCTCGTGCCGCTCATTGATGACCCAGGTGGCGGCAGTATTATCAAACACATTGTGTGTACGCGGCAATTGTAGTTTCCGGTCCAGCACTATCCGCAGCGGGTGCAACCCCTCCCAATGCCTTGCCGTAAGCTGCGGATTATCCAGCAGCGCAGTAGTATGGCCCACCATTATTGCTGCCTCTTCTGTGCGCCACTTATGCACCAGCTTTTGGGTTTCGGCCCCGGTTATCTGAAGCCGACTTCTGTCCACAGGTGCTATAAAACCGTCTTCGGTCTGTGCCCATTTCAGCACTATATATGGGCGTTTATATGTAAAGAAATTAAAAAAGCGCCTGTTCAGCCACAGGCCATCTTTTTCGCATATGCCGGTAATCACCTCTGCCCCGCTTTCCTTTAATATGGCAATGCCCTTTCCCGCTACTTTTTCATTGGGGTCGGTGTTGGCTATTACCACCCTTTTTATCTGCTCACGTACCAGTGCCTCGGCGCAGGGAGGGGTGATGCCATGATGCGCACATGGCTCCAGGTTCACATAAATGGTACTCTCCGGAATAAGATGCCTGTCGGCCTCCGCCACGTTCTTCAGGCAATTCACCTCGGCATGGTCGGCCCCGTAGTAATGGTGCCAGCCTTCGCCTATTATACGGTCGTTGTGCACCAGCACAGCCCCTACCATAGGGTTAGGTGCTGTGTGGCCCTTGGCCCGCTGGGCAAGCTCAAAGGTCCATTTTATATAGGCTTCATCTTTCAATAAGCTAAAAATACGGTATTTCATAACATAAGAAAGCCCCTTTAGGGGTTTGGGGTGATTTTTGATTATATCTTTACAATCATGCTCACCTACAGCCAGGCATTTTACCAGTTAAAAGAACAGTTGCAAGTATTGTACGACCCTAACGAGGCTGCGGCTATCTGTCACCTCTTTCTCGAATATGTGACAGGCATGGGCAAAATGGAAAGGCTGGATAAAAAAGACACACAACTCACGGAGCAGCAGCAGCAATTGTATGACCGTAAAACAAATGACCTTCGTAAGGGCAGGCCGATACAATACGTGACAAACAGTGCATGGTTCATGAGTAGGGAGTTCTATGTAGATGAATCGGTCCTCATACCCCGACCGGAGACAGAAGAATTGGTGCAATGGATATATGAAGAAATCAAAAATCAAAAATCAAAAATCAAAAATGTCTTAGACATCGGTACCGGCAGCGGATGTATACCTATATCGTTGAAGATGACAATGCCGGAAATGGAAGTAACCACATGCGACATAAGCAATGAGGCGCTGAATGTCGCAAAAACAAATGCAAACAGGCTGAATGCCGATATCAACTTTCTGAAATTGGATTTCCTTGATTCTGCTCAGCACAATAATTTAGGGATGTACGATGTTATAGTGTCTAATCCACCGTATATACCGGCTGAAGAAAAGGAGCGGCTTCACAGCAATGTAAAAGACTTTGAGCCTGCCATTGCGCTGTTTGTTCCGGACAATGACGCGCTCGTGTTTTACAGGGCTATCGCCTTATTTGGCAAGGAGCACCTAAACACCGGTGGATGTATTTACTGCGAAATGGATGCGGCACATGCCGAAGAATGCAAGCTGTTATTTGAAAATGCAGGATATAAAAATGTAGAGATAAGAAAAGACATGCACGGCAACTGGCGGATGCTAAAGGCAGGAATAGGGAATTTGTAATTAGGATTATAATAGCAATGAGCATGAGCCTCAATAAGAAAGACAAAATATTCATCAGCGTTATCACGCTGGTGCATGTGGCGTTTTTTTTAATGGCTTGCGGATTCAGGCGCATCCACATGGGTGATTCATTTGAGTATATCTATGAAGCACTGAATATCAGAGATCACCTTTTTTTCTATAGCGGCAATCCTGCTTTGCCCATAGAGCCCGAATATATGACGCAACGACAGCCGCTTTACCCGTTGCTGCTGCTGGGCGTTTACTTGTTCTCTATAAATAACTGGATAGTGTTGCTATTACAAAATCTGCTCTCCATTCTTAATGTTATTTATCTCAGAAGGGCGCTGGCAAATATTGGGTACAATACAAAATATGACTGGCTACTGCTGCTATTCACAATAGCCTATCCCGCCCAATTCATCAACGCCAATACAATTGCCCCGGATATTCTGTTACAGACATTTACCCTGCTGTATTTTGGTAATTTCATACTGCTTTTCCAATCTTCAAAGCTAAAGCACGCCATATACATGAGCCTTGCGCTTGTTGCCGGTATGCTGGTGAAGCCTGTGCTGTACCCCTTTGTTATCCCGCATATTTTTATACTGGTAGCGGTGGGTGGTGTTTACCACAAGGTCTTGTTGCAGCGCACCGTATTGGTGGCTATAATGCCACTGACAGCGGTACTGCTGTATAACTACTGGAACTTTACACGCACGGGCAAATTTCACTTCACCAGCAATCAGGCATTTAATGCCAGCTACTATTACTATCCGTTCATCAGTGCCAAAGAAGGTGCCGACAGCGCCAATAGGTTTTTAGCAAAGGAGCGTAACGATTATGCGGTTATCCCCGAGTACAAAGACAGGTATGACCATGCCAATGACCGTGGCACAGAATTGCTTTCGCAGAATTTCTTCCCCTATATGGCATTTCACCTGAAGCATAGCGCGCGGATATTCATTGAGCCGGGAAAGGCAGAAATAGACCTGTTTACAGGCAAACTAACCTACGGCAAACTATACAGCAAGGAGCCCGTCCGACCGGGTCAGCCGGGCGGACAAACAGGGTTCTTCGCTACATGGAAACAAAAAGGAATGGCCGGTATGGGCGAATATATAAGGAATAACCCCTCGCTGGTGTTTGTGGTGGTGATATTGTTATTTAACTGTCTCCGCCTGATGGGCTTATTTTGGTTTTTTACAGATAAGCGTGTACACTGGCTCATGCGGTTCTTTATTTTTACACTGGTAGGCTACTTTGCATTGGCAGCCGGCCC
This sequence comes from uncultured Flavipsychrobacter sp., assembly GCA_964493865.1. Taxonomy (GTDB): domain Bacteria; phylum Bacteroidota; class Bacteroidia; order Chitinophagales; family Chitinophagaceae; genus Nemorincola. Next base: position 221,940 of record CAZBPS010000008.1, on the reverse strand, counting down.
CATTGCAAATACCCGCTATTTTTTGCCGGTGTCGCTAATCGTTATTGGTTGTGCGGTAATAGGGTTAATAAGAAAATTAGATAACGTTAATGTTAGGCGTTGAGGATTAGATTTGACAACTTTTAAAAAGTTGTCAAATCTGGCGTTTTTGATATGAGTACACTACGGAAATATCTCCCATCTTTTGCATCGGCTCTGTTGATGTATATTGTGCTGTTCATTATTTACCCCCACTATCAGTACTACATAGACCCTGATGGCACAGCCTACCTCACTATCTCTCAACGCTATGCCAACGGAGATTATGCAAGAGCTGTTAACGGCTACTGGAGCCCTTGGAGCTGCTGGCTGACAGCCATATTGATAAAGCAGGGTTTTGCCGCCATCCCTGCATCGGTGATAGTAAACACACTTGGGGCTACAGGGTTTTTGTTTATTTCCCAATCCTTCTTCCTGAAGTTCAACCTCAAGCAAAAGCAGCAATGGTTATTCGGCAGCACACTCGCTTTATTCCTGTGCTTCGCCATATTCTGGCAGTCGTTCGATGATCTGTGGGAATGTTTCTTTTTATTGGCTACCCTGAGATTAATGCTTGCCGATGGATTTAAGAACAAGCCTGCATTATGGGTGTTATGCGGCTTCATTGGCACGCTGGCCTACTTTGCAAAAGCGTATTCTTTTCCCTTCTTCATACTCAATACCATTTGCTGCACCTGGTTTATGTGCAGAGAAGATAAACTGCAATGGCTGAAAATATCTATCACTGCTATCACTGTAATGATACTCTGCAGCCTGCCCTGGATAGTAGCGCTGCACAGCAAATACCACATCTGGACAACCTCCACCTCTGGTTCACTCAATATGTCGTGGTATCTTGTCGGGCATCCCTATTGGAAGGAAGGTGTAGGTGTTTTGTTACCGCCTGCATATCCCGATAGTCCTTACTACTGGGAAGACCCATGGTTTGTGAACGGCAAAACCCCTCATTTCTGGGACTCTTGGCAGCTATTCGGATTGCAGATACTACGCCTGGGGTTAAACTGCTGGAAACTGCTCCTCAGTATGATGGAGATTTCTGTTTTCCTTCCTGTGGTAGGCGTAATTGCGCTCCTGTCCTTACGTTCAAAAAAAATAGCATCGATTTTCTCAGGGAATATTAAGATTGTCATCCTCTCATTCGTACTCTTTCCAATGGGTTACCTGCTGGTAAACTTTGAATCACGTTACATATGGTATATGCTGCCATTGGGCATGGTGATTGGGGCGCTTATTATTGAAAACACGAAATGGAAGGATGTATTGCACATCGCATTTCCAATAACTTTTCTTGCTTTCCCCATTTGGGGCATGATGAAAATGTATGATGAAGGGAAGAGTGAATTCAGGAATGCTGCATTACTGAAGAAAAATGGTATGACAGGAAAAACTTTTACAAGTAATGCAAAACCCGGACTGCCAACCCAACGAATGGTACGTCTTGCGTACTTTTCCGGGAATTCTTACTATACTATTCCGCTTCAGAGTATTCATTCAGACAGCGTATTAGCCGAAATATCTCGTTATAAAATCCCTTATAACTTCATTGTTTCCTCCGGTGAAAACGGGTACTCCCCTGTAGTGGGCATTTTTCCTGAAAAACATATTGAGGGGTTAAAGGGCATAAAAATTCAGGAGGTGACTTCATTTGATATAAAAATGAAGAAGGGTCAATAATCTGCCGTGTCAATGTAACTACGGTATATGTTTTTTGTGAAATTGCACACTTTTGATAATTTTTTTGGGGGGTGAATAGTTTTGTTGATAATTTCCTGATTCCCATTGTTTTATGATTTTTTTCATTGCGCATTCTTTGCGCACTGTTGCGCATTTCTTGCGCATTTTGTTCTCACTGCCTCCTCCTGATATTACCATACCTTGGTTAGATAATCCTGCTTTCTGCTAACAAGAATACGTAGTAAGTCCGGGGGTAGAAAATCTACCACAAGACCTCTCAAAAACGCCCACGCAAAGGCCACCGCCATAACGGAGCATACAACGACTGTTTCCCCGTCTCGGGTTGAGCCACAAGCCAATCTATCAAAGAACTTACCCAATATTTTTCGGAATGATGTAAAGTTCGGAAGGATGGTGTGTGCAGCAAAATAAAATTTCCATGATGGTACACCATCATGGAAAATAGTTGCTGCACCCGGAGCGGGTTTCAGCGGATTGTGAAATTATTTTGTATTGAAAAACTTTTTTTGCAAAAAGGGGTGGCGGGATGAGTTATTTTTTTGAGTAAATTACAGGAGGTTTTACAATGGTGCATAGTGCTGTGTAATTTTTTCGCGATTGCCCTGCGCGAGCGTGTTGGTCGGAAAATAAGACCAACACGGGCGGAAGAAAGATGTGGGTACACGGTAGGAAACATTCGCGGACGAGTGGGAGGGTCTGTTACTCAATCAGTAACTTGCCTGTGTAATATGATTTTTCAGTTGATGCTGAGATAAAATAAACGCCTGCTTGACAATCAAAACTTATTTTAATTGCTGAATTCGTATTCGCCGATACTTCTTTTATAACTCTACCTATCGCATCGGAAATGATTAAGTTTACTTGCTGGTCAAGTTCAGAAGACAGATTAACAGTAAACTTTCCCTTGTTCGGATTCGGGTATATATCTATCTGCTTTTTTGAAACTATCGTAGAACTTACCTGTGTTATACTTGTACCCACTTTGTAGATCACATTCCTATTGCCAACAGCGATAAAAATATTACCAGAACCGTCTATTGCAACCGCATCGGGATAGGTTAATCCAGTCGCTGTTGCCGCTACTCCATCTCCACCATATGTACCAGTACCATTGCCGACAACGGTTGTTATAATTCCAGAGGTACTTACTTTCCTTATTCTGAAATTCTGTTGGTCAACAATATATAAATTTCCGGAACCGTCAACTTTTACGTTTAGTGGATTAGCTAGCATAGCAGACGTAGCTGGACCACCGTCCCCACCAAAGCCCGATGTTCCGTTGCCTGCAACAGTAGTAATTATGCCCAAAGTATTTACTTTTCGTATTACTCTATTGTCTTTATCTGCTATATATACATTACCTGCCGCATCAACAGCTAACCCCCAAGGGCCATTCAGCTGTGCAGATGTAGCAGCACCTCCGTTCCCGCTGTACCCTGCGGTCCCGTTCCCGGCAAACGTAGTAATCGTACCAGATGTATTTACTTTACGGATCACATTATTTTGGTTATCGGCAATGTAAATATTGCCAAGGCCATCAACAACAACCCCTCTCGGATCAAATAATTTAGCGGTGGTGGCAGCCCCCCCATCACCAGCATAACCCGATACGCCGCTACCTGCAATAGTTGAAATAGTTCCCGATGTATTAATCTTACGAACGTTAAAATTATAATCTGAAAAATAAATATTCCCTGCTATATCCATCGCAATGCTATTGGGAGAAATGTTTGCCAGTAACGCAGCACCGCCATCTCCGGAATACCCAGATGTACCAGATCCACCAATCGTGCTGATAATCTTTGAGGTATTTATCTTACGGATATAGTAACTGTTCGCTTCGGCAATAATTAGATTTCCCAAGCCATCTAAGACAATATCTCTTGGGGCGTTTATTGCCGCAGCCGTAGCCAAGCCGCCATCTCCCGAGTGTCCTCCAGAACCATCGCCGCCATAGGTTGTGATAGTTTGCGCATTACAGGTAATTGTAATGAACAGAGCTCCAGCCATAAGTAGTTTCTTCATAAAATGTTTTTTGTTGTGAATTGGATATTCCTCGCAAACTGACCCACTATAGTTAATCCGCAAAAGGAGTGCGATATTTTTTTCACTGTTACAAATATAGTTTATTTACGTTGTTTTCCCCCCCCTCCTCCTAAACTACTGCAAGGGTCACCCTTGCGAAGTAGATTTTTTCACACACGCTCCTGGTCCGCCCGAGTCTCCTCCTTAGCCTAGTGCCCAGCTCGTGCCTGCACAATTTCAGTGGTTTGCAACCACATACGTGTTAAATTCTCTTCCGTTTTTCATAGTCGCTAATTAGTTGATTTAATTTTTGGATTTTAATAGCATCAACCGGATCAGTTTGGCAAAGTTCTTCAATCATAATATTGGTGTCATAAAATTGATTGTCGGTGGTTATTTTCCCCTTTTCAATTATTTTTTCTATCCGTTCAAAAAACGATTTGAAAATATCAATATCATACTTGGTCTCAGTTCGCAAATACTGGTTGAATTTAAAATCCCTACACTCAATTTGCATCTCAGTCAAATCACGAAACCATCGTTTAAGTTGGGTTAGTCTTCCTTTCTGAAAATTCTCTTCAGTTTGTTGTTTTAATCGTTTATAGTGGTCGTCAAAATGAAATTCAAGGGTCTTAGACTTTTCGATATGATAGTCAATAGTCGCAATGACCAAATCACGATACATTTTTAAATCAGACTGGTTTGATTCGTTTTTTAAGTTACTTTTTGCCATCGTTATGTAGAAAACGGACTATCTCTTACAAATGTACTCCGTCCACATATAAAAAACTAAATATGCAAAACAGGCAACTTTCAAAATTATACCCTGTTTCGCCCCTGGGGTAACCTGTAGTCTTCCTCTTTTCCCTTTTTTGAGATACCTTTGCACCCTAAATAAAAAATAACACCATATGTCAAACAAAATACAAGAGTTACTTGGCGACAAGGCCGGTTATTATCTCGACCACAAATGCCTCTCTATTGACAAATCAACTATCCACACTCCCTCACCTTCGCACCTGGACGATAATTGGTTGCAATCAAACCGCAACATACAGACAGTGCGTAGCATAAACAGCATTATGGGCCATGGCCGACTTGGTGGCACCGGCTACGTATCTATCCTTCCTGTTGATCAGGGTATAGAGCACAGCGGCGGCGCTTCTTTCGCTCCAAACCCAATTTACTTCGACCCTGAGAATATCGTGAAGCTGGCCATCGAAGGTGGTTGTAACGCGGTTGCTTCTACATATGGTGTTCTTGGCTCAGTAGCCCGTAAGTATGCGCACAAAATACCTTTCATTGTAAAGGTGAACCATAACGAATTCATCTCTTACCCCAACAAGTTCGACCAGATCATGTTCGGCACTATTAAAGATGCATGGAACATGGGTGCTGTAGCAGTTGGTGCTACCATCTATTATGGCAGCGACGAAAGCGCTCGCCAGATAGTAGAAGTGGCTAAGGCATTTGAATACGCACACGAGTTGGGTATGGCTACCGTATTGTGGTGCTACCTCCGCAACAGCGGCTTCAAGAAAGATGGTGTGGATTATCACACTGCCGCAGACCTTACCGGTCAGGCAAACCACCTGGGTGTAACCATACAAGCGGATATCATCAAGCAAAAATTACCATCAAACAATGGTGGTTATACTGCGCTCAATTTTGGTAAAACCCACAAAGCGGTGTATGAAAAACTGACTACCGACCACCCGATTGACCTTTGCCGCTACCAGGTTGCTAACTGCTACATGGGTCGCGTAGGTCTTATAAACTCAGGTGGAGAATCTAAGGGCGCAACCGACATGGCTGAAGCTGTAATGACAGCCGTGGTTAACAAGCGTGCCGGTGGTATGGGCCTCATCAGCGGACGTAAAGCGTTCCAGAAGCCAATGGGCCAGGGCATCGACCTGCTGAACACTATCCAGGACGTTTACCTCGATAGCTCAGTTACAATAGCGTAATCAATACAGGTATTATATTTTGTAGAGACGGGATGTTTTCCGTCTCTACTTTTTTTATTGGCGGTTGCGGTCACGATGAGGCCGTTGAATTTCGTCTCCTTTATCCTCAACCGGCATGATCATACTACCTTTAAAGCGGCGGATGGTGTACGTAAGCTGGAACATGAAATATTGTTTCAGCACCTGTGTTACGCTGTTTTCAATATAGGTCTCTGTAATTGTGCGGCTGATACTCTGGTTCTGGTTGAGTATATCATATACCGAAATGCGTGCCTCAAGCGCATCATTCTTAAGGAATTTATATCCAAGATAGGCGTTCCATAAAAAGTAGTTCTGGTCGCCTGAGCCACTGAATGCCGTAAAATAATTTTCGGTAATACTGGTGTTGAATACAACATGCTTCAGGAAAAGCCAGTTGAATCTGAACGATGCCGTATGGTTGTAGTAATTATTATTTGCCTGCGCCTGGTAAGTATTGTTCACTATATTGTAGCTGCCAAAATATGAGAGAGTAAAGTCGATTTTTTCACTCACATTGCTGCTCAGCACTATACCAGCCGACGGCACATAATAATTTGAAAAGTTGTTGATGCCGTTTATCCTGCCCGGTATTCGGGAGTAGTTGAAGCCACCACTAAGGTTTACATTGCTTTTTATGAACTGAGCTGGTAGTCCATAGGTAAGGAATGCCCGTCCGCTTACATAGCCGTCCATATTCTCGGGCCGGGTAAGTTGGCTGCCCTGCCTTATGGTTATGGTGTCATTTCTATCAACATAAAAAGTATCTTTTCTGTTGGCGATAATTGTAGCATTGCTTATGTAGTCGGTAATATGATTGGCATATAAGTTCAGGAAGAAGTTGCGCGCGGTTTTTGCTTTTGTGAGTCCATACCGGACTATTAATGACTGTTCGTAATCCTGAGCCAGGCCTGCATTGCCGGTCTTCAGCAATAATGGATTCGAGATGTCTATTACATTTTGCAACTGGCTTATAGATGGTGCATGGGTATTGGTACGGTACATGATGCGCAGGTTGCGTCCGTCGGCATACCGGTAATTAAAAAATGCATTTGGTAATACATTGGTAAACTCCCGGTCTATCATCAGTTTTTTAGGGTATGTCTGGTCGCCGTGCAAAGTTGCCTGCTGCACATTAGCGCCAATATTGAAGGTGTACTTCTTATCACCTAAACGGTAATTAAGGCCTCCCTTCTGGGTGATGTAGGTATTTTTATAGGCATTGGAAAAAGTATCATTGAGTATGGTGCCGTCAAAAGTTTCTTTGTCGATTGAGCTGTAGGTATAAGATGGGTTGTAATTAGCCATAATCTGCCCGTTTTTACCGATTGGCTCGGTGTAAGATAAAGTTGGCGAAACATTGTAACTGCTGTTATCGAGGTTGGAGACCTGGTCACGGACTACTGTTGAGCTGTCTGCAAAAAAAACATTCTCAGACCTGTATGTCCCATCACCGGTTTTGCTGTTCACTCCTCCGTTTACACTAAGCGATATAGTCCTGCGCGGTTTTTTGAATTTGTGATGTATCAGCAGGTTATTCGTTGAGTTATATCCGCTGTTATTAGCTGTAGTGCGAACGTTAGTAATGCTGCTAAGCACATCTCCCAAGCGCGTGTTTGCAGAGGTGCCCGTTGCAGCATCGTTTTGCTGGAAGCTGATGCCCGGGGTGAAGATTATCGAATTTGATGAGTCAATAGTGTATTCCAATCGCAGGTTGGCCCTGTGGTTCATGTTGTCAGCGGATGTAGTGTATATTTCGTTATAAAGGTTCGATGTATCCGCGTCTGTTGTCGTAAAGTAATTTCTCTCCAGTTCAGTAGCGTTGCTGTTGTTTGTATTATTGAAAAAATAGCTTCCGCTCACTTTTACTTTTTTGCCCCAGTTGTCACTGTAATTGATTCCGAATGAATTTGTAGTAGAGATACCGCCCTGCTGCCCAATTAGAAAATTATCCTGGGCATTGCCGCCACCACCTCTTCCACCGCCCCAATTTCCTCTGCCGCCACCGCCGCGGTTCCTGCCGCTATTATTGCTGGATACACCCAGGAGGTCTTCTGAGCTGAAGTTCTGCTGGTTAATGTTATTTGACATACCCAGTATTGTTATCCTGCGCTCGCCTTTGAAAATATTCAGGTTGCCCCCGGCCTGGTATCTTTCATCAGTGCCGTATCCGGCATACACCTTCCCGAACACACCTTCATTCTTCCCTTTTTTTGTAATAATGTTCAACGTCTTTTGGGCATTCCCGTCATCAAATCCTGTAAAATTGGACTGGTCGGTCAGCCTGTCAAATACTTGTATCTTATCAATTATCTCCGCAGGCAGGTTTTTAAGTGCTAAAGATGGGTCTGTGCCAAAAAATGGCTTCCCATCCACAAAGACCTGCTGCACTGTTTCCCCATTCACTTTCACTCCAGTATTATCGGAGGTAATGCCGGGCATTTTCGATACCAGGTCTTCGGCAGATGCGTCAGGGTTTGTTTTAAAAGCACCTGCGTTAAACTGTGAGGTGTCTCCTTTTTGCTCAGCCCTTATTTGTTTTTCAGTGACAGTTACACCTTTGAGTCGGGTAGTTCTAGGCTTCATCATCAATATGCCTGCTTCGGCATCCCTGTCAATAATATTTACTGTTTTGGTCAGAGAATTATAGCTGAGGTACTCTAAGCGCAAAAAATATTGTCCCGTCGTCAGTCCTGTTATTTGAAAGTTTCCATCGGCATCGGTAGTTGCGCCTGTATGGAATGTTGTGTCAGACGATTTTGTAACGAGTACGGTTACGCCTATAAGAGCGGTCGCATCCTTCTCATCAATGGCCCTGCCGGTAATGGTATAGGTTTGTGAAAAGACATTCAGGGATAAAAGTAACAAGGCGCAAATGATAGTAAAGCGTACAGACATTCAGAGATAATATTTTATTGAGCTATTTCGACAACAATATATGCAAATGGTTTAAGCAACGAGCATCACAAATAATACTAAAAATCAAACGGGCTCACTTACAAAGGTTTATACTCACCGAAAAGGTCTTTCACCACCTGCTCCCTATATGTAAATATCTCATCCAACTTTTTTTTCACAACTATACTGTGCATAAAAACACCCAGCCATCCCAAAGGCAAAGCGTATGAAACCGTATCGATCATTTTCACTCCTCCGGGCACCTCCTCAAACAGGTGGGTATGCTCCCAAAGTGCGTATGGCCCTTTCAGCTGCTTATCCATGAACTTGAAAGGAGCATCAACTTCCCGGATTTCTGTTTCCCATTTCACAGCAATATTCAGCAGTGGCCTTACTTTATATTGTATCCTCATTCCGCTGAATATCCGGGGAACATCCGGTTTGGCAATTATTCTGAAATCTAATTCCTTAGGTGTTATTTTTTCAAGGTTGGTGGCCAGAGAAAAGAAATCCCATGCCTGCTCTATACTTATGGGCATGTAGGTCGTTTTCTGTAGGTTGTATATGTTCATTTCACGGGAATATTTTTTTTGAGTAATCTCTCATGCATATTTTGAACCACTCGGTGTATTGCTCCGGGCGTTTTTTTATGTCTGCTTCTAATCGGGCTATATTCATGTATTTCCAATCTGCCACCTCAGAATTGTTCGGTGCAGGTAAATCGTCAGTGACACCTATAAATACATGGTCGAATTCGTGTTCGGTCAGGCCATTGTCAAACTGCGCCTTGTATACGAATGTAAATGTTTCTGTCAAATTGCCGTTTAATCCCATTTCTTCATGCAGCCGCCTTATCGCTGCCTTTCCGGCTGTCTCACCCGGCCTCGGATGACTGCAGCAGGTATTTGTCCATAGGCCGGGAGAATGATATTTGGTTGCGGCCCGTTGTTGCAGTAACAGCTCATTTTTCGAATTGAATATAAAAACCGAAACAGCCCTGTGCAGCCTCCCTTCATGGTGGGCCTGAATTTTCTCCATCACTCCTGTTTCTATATCCTGCTCATCAACCAGTACTACATACTCCATGCTGTTCATTCTATATCAAAAGTAAAGAATCTCCAAGCAATTAAATCTTATCTATAAGGCTGTGCTTCTATTCTATGGCTTACATCCGCAATCCTCTTGGCAAGTCTATAATTTTCTTAACAATATAATAGCATTTATTAAGTTTTTTTAGAAATTCAAAACAATACTTTTATCGTCTTAAAAACTGAATAATATGGACAGCAGTGTAAACATGATCAACTGGTTCGAAATATCAGTAAGCGATATTGCCAGGGCAAAAAAATTCTATGAAGCCGTATTTGCAATCAATATGGGCGAAGTATTCGAAATGATGGGTATGCAGATGGTGTTTTTCCCGATGGAGCCAATGAATGGCAAAGTATCCGGCGGGCTATGCCAGGGCGATATGCACAAACCCAGTACCGATGGCGTAAAAATTTACCTTAACGGCAACCCCGACCTTTCAGATGCCCTAAGCAGGGTTGAAGCAGCCGGCGGGCAAATCACCTTGCCTAAAACCAGCATAGGTGAAAATGGCTTCATGGCTTTCTTCATTGATACAGAAGGCAATAACATAGGGCTGCATTCAAACGCATAATGACCACCAAATTAAATAACAATGGGTCGCCAACCGGCGACCCATTATTATTTAACGCTCTTTAGATATTTTTTACTCAAGGGTGGCTAATAGCGGCACCGAAGGCATTTTTATTTTTGACAGCACGCTGAATATTTTTTGTTCCCACTCTTCCGGCACCTCAGAATAGTGTGCCGCGCTCATCGCCTTTACCCAAAGCGTACTGTTTTCATTTCCTTTCAGCCGCTTGTAAAAGCGTTTACGGGTAAGCAATTGGCAAAAGTCAATATAGGAAGCCCACACGTTGGGGTATTCTTTATACCTGCTTTTAAACCCGCTCTCAGTCACAAAACTGTTCCTTCCTTCAATGCCAAAGTGGTTATTAAGCACACGTGCCGCAGGGCCTTTGCCTCCTGACGATTCGATAGCGGCAACGGCAAGTATCAATGGTGCCGGGATGCCGTACTTCTCAGAAAGCAGTATGGCCAGGATCTTATGATTGTTGATATACGATTTGTTTTGCGCCTGAGCAGCAAGCGACACCATCATCAACACTAATACCAGTAATTGCTTCTTAAATAGTTTCTTTATTATCATACGCATTGATTTTCTTCACAAAAAATACTAACATTTACTGTAAAAAAATATGTTGCGGGGTTGTAAAGATAACTATTTGCCCCTAATGAAGGGAATAAAAGCTGTTAAAATTTACCAAACAGAGCAATAATATTAGCATATGAGTCGGCAAAATTGCTGATTATCATACCTTTGCCTATATGCCCTCAATAACCGAAGAACAGCAAAAAACAACTCACAAAGCCGGAATTTACCTGCATATCCCTTTTTGTAAGCAAGCGTGTGTCTATTGCAACTTCCATTTTTCTACATCTTTAAAATATAAAGAGGATGTGCTGCGGGGAATACTTAAAGAGTTGGAACTACGTAGAGATTATCTGGATGGAGCTGAAATTGAGACCATTTACCTCGGCGGCGGCACACCATCTTTGCTGACGGCAGATGAAATAAGCCGGATTTATGATGCCATTCTGCAAAACTATCCTGTTGAGAAGATAAAAGAATTCACGCTGGAGGCCAACCCGGATGATCTGGACAAGGTCTATCTTAAATCCTTACGCAATACCCCTATCAATCGGTTCAGTATCGGTGTTCAGTCCTTCAGGGATGAAGATTTGCGTTATATGAACCGTGCACATAGTGCCGCCCAGGCTGACTATGCGATAAAAGCCGCCCAGGATGCCGGTTTTGGTAACCTGACAATAGATCTTATATATGGCACCCCCGGCCTTACGGATGCTGCCTGGAAAATGAACTTGTCCAAAATCAAAGAGCTGACCATCCCTCATTTTTCGGCATATGCGCTTACTGTGGAGGAAAAGACGGCTCTTCATCACAACATCGTAAATAAGAAAACCACGCCGGTTGACTCGGAGCAGGCGGCCGGCCAGTTTGAAATCCTTATTGAACAGGCAATCGTGATGGGGTTTGAGCAGTATGAAATATCCAATTTTGCATTGCCTGACCGGTATGCTGTGCATAACACCAATTACTGGCGCGGGGTGCCTTATATTGGTATAGGGCCATCGGCACATTCATTTAATGGTGCGGCCCGTGGCTGGAACGTTGCCAATAATGCCCTCTATGCAAAAAGCATATTACAGGATGGAAAAGTACCCTTTGAAGAAGAGCAACTGACACCCGAACAGCGGCTGAATGAATATATAATGACCTCGCTGCGCACCATGTGGGGCTGCGACCTGGACAAAATAGCTACGGAGTGGGACAGCGAATTTGCCCCCAAAGTGGAAAGAATCAGCGACCTCTTCAGGGAGAAGGGGTGGCTGGTGCGGGAAGGGGCAAAACTGCTGCTGACAAACAAAGGGAAACTGTTTGCAGACAGGATTGCAGCTGAAATGTTTGTCTGATTGGAGGCAGTGAGCGCTGCGCCGCTTGTTATAATTGTTAAATTGACCTGCCTAAATCAAGGGCATACAATAAAATGCAGGGGAAGTTGTTACTTTTGAAACCAATTTTACACCCACATGGCATTCTGGAATAAAAAAGATACTGTAAAAAAGAGAAAACCCGTTTGGCGGGAGTGGCTTGATGCGGCGCTGTTTGCGATAATAGCAGCCACGCTGATACGCACTTTCCTTTTTGAGGCGTATACCATCCCCACCGGATCGATGGAAGGGACAATGCTGGTGAACGACTACCTGTTTGTGAGCAAACTGGCCTATGGCCCCCGCATACCCATGACACCTGCGGCCGTGCCGCTGGTGCATAATACAATGCCCTTCACTGGTGGGAAATCCTATACCGAATCTGTGAAATGGGGCTACCACAGGTGGATAGGTTTCGGGGATGTGGAGCGCAATGATGTGGTTGTATTTAACTACCCTGCGGGCGATACCGTGCTGGCCGACAACCCGGAGAATGGCGACTATTACAGGGAATGCCGTATGGCAAGCCGCGAGATTATTACAGGTACGCGGCCAATCATAACCCGCCCGGTGGATAAAAAGGAGAATTATATAAAACGCTGCGTGGCCGTGCCGGGCGATGTGCTGGAGATAAAGAACGCGGTTATCTACATAAATGGTGCGCCGGGAACACAATACCCACACTCCAAACTCAACTACTTAGTGAGGACAAACGGAAAGGCCCCACTGCTGGATGATGATGTGGAAGCGCCGTACCCATTTGACAGGGGGCAATATATATGCAACCTTGCCAACGACCAGGTAGAGGCTGCGAGAAAAGCGCCAAACGTAGTATCGGTGGAGCTTTTTATGCATACACCACCGGGTGTAGCCCCATCGGACCCGGGTGAATGGGTGTACCCGCAGGACACGGCCAACTTTAAATGGAACCGCGACAACTACGGGCCGCTGACGGTGCCTAAAAAAGGAGTGACGGTGGCGCTGACCCCACAGAACATTGCGCTTTACCGCCGCATTATCCGCAATTATGAGGGCAATACGCTGGATGAGCAGAATGGCCAATTTGTGATAAACGGTAAAGCAGCCACATCGTACACGTTTAAAATGAACTACTACTGGATGATGGGCGACAACCGCCACAATTCGCTTGACTCAAGGTATTGGGGTTTTGTGCCGGAGGACCATGTAGTGGGCAAGGCCTGGTTTGTGTGGCTGAGCTACGGGCCTGAAGGCATGATCGGGGATATGCGCTGGAGCCGGCTTTTCCATGGTATCCATTCGCTGGAGAAATAAGGTCTGAAATATTTTTTATTAAGATGCTATTAATGTGATTTTGGTCATTTTTCTTTGAATGAACAATAGTATCTTGCACATCAGTTTCGGCAGGTTTTATCGTACATTTTGGCTGATGCCGGATAGGCCATTTACTTAAATCTATATTGTGCTGCAAAAGGAAAAAAGAATACCAACCCGCTTATTTGAGGATGACAACAAACGCGCTGTAGATGCTGTGAGAGACGCGCAGTATATCGCATTTGCGCCATACATCTTCCAGGCTTCTATACTCCTGAGGGACAAGGGCATACTCAGCTTTGTGGAAGGTACCCGCATGGAGGGCTGCACCATAGAAGAGGTGGCGGCTAAAGTAGCCATGCCACACTATGGGATAAGGATATTGATGGAGGCCGGGCTGGGCATAGGGCTGCTGATACGCAAGGAGGGTAAATACTATTTGTCGAAAACGGGGCATGTGTTCCTGAACCACCCGATGGCGCGCATCAATACTGATTTTATGCGCGATGTGTGCTACGATGGGGCCAAAGACCTTGAGGCATCGATAATGGACAGCAAGCCACGGGGGTTGAAGCACTTGGGGCCATGGGACACCATTTATCAGGGGCTATCAATACTGCCGGAACCTGCCAACAGTAGTTGGTTTGCGTTCGATCATTATTATTCAGACCACGCATTCCCTGAAATATTGCCGCTGGTATTTGAGTGCAACCCTAAAAAAATATTGGACATAGGCGCCAATACGGGCAAATGGGCCAAAGCATGCTTTGCGTATAACAGCGAGGTGCCGGTGGGCCTGCTGGACCTGGAGGTGCAACTGAATGTGGCCAAAAAGAATATAGAAGAGGCGGGCTTTACGAGCAGGGCCACCTTCCATATCCATAATGTGCTTGACAACTCCCTACAGCTTCCCGCAGGGTATGATGTGATGTTCATGAGCCAGTTCCTGGACTGTTTTGCAGACAGTGAAATAGTGGGGATACTGAAAAAATGCCATGCGGCGCTAGCTGAAAACGGGCGGGTATTTGTTAATGAAACATTCTGGGACTGCCAGAAATTTGAGGGCTCGGCGTTCAGCCTGCAGATGACTTCTTTGTACTTTACCACAATAGCGAATGGCAACAGCCAGATGTATGACAGCGCAGTGTTCCTGAAGCTGGTAAATGAGGCCGGTTTTGAGGTGGTAAGGCAACTGGATAATATAGGATTGAGCCATACATTACTTGAATTGAAAAAGAAATAGAGCAATAATTTAAGACCAGATAAGAACAATAGACTATGCTAACAGAAGTAGACGTACTCGTTATAGGTGCAGGCCCTGCCGGAACCATTGCCGCATCGATAATACACCAGGCAGGATATAAGGTACAGATTGTTGAAAAAATGCTGTTCCCCCGTTTTGTGATAGGGGAAAGTTTGTTGCCGCGATGCATGGAAGCCCTGGAAGAGGCGGGGTTCATGGATGCGGTCAAGGCCCGTAATTACCAGCAAAAGGACGGGGCAAAGTTTGTGATGGACGGGAAAATATGTGACTTTAATTTTTCCAGCCAGTTCACGCAGGGCTGGAAGTGGACGTGGCAGGTGCCCCGGGCCGATTTTGATAAAACCCTTGCTGACGAGTGTGCCAAAAAAGGAGTGTCGATAGACTATGAAATGGAAGTAACCGGCATTGAAATCCTGGATAACGGCCATTCTGTAACGACAGTAAAAGACAAGGACGGAAACTCGCATACAATAAAGGCGAAGTTTATAGTAGATGGCAGCGGTTATGGCCGTGTGATACCGAGGTTGTTCGGGCTGGAACGCCAGTCGTCGCTGCAGCAGCGTAAGGCTATATTTGGCCATGTAACGGATCCCAAAAGAAATGAAGCCCATGAGCCCAACAGGATAGTGATATATGTGCACAATCCCCAAACATGGATATGGGTGATACCTTTCTCAACGGGTGTGACATCATTGGGTTATGTAGGCGACCCGGAATTCTTTGAACAATATAAAGGCACACTGACGGAACAATACAACAGCCTGATAGCAGCAGAACCGGATATAGCCGCGAGGTTTGGCAATTCGGAACTGATATGGGACGAACCGAAGTACCTGCAAAGCTGGAGTGTGACGACGGATACTTTTTATGGTAAAGGCTTTGTGCTTACGGGCAATGTGACGGAGTTCCTGGACCCTGTTTTTTCATCGGGCGTGACGCTGGCATCAGTTTCCTCGCAGATGGCGGCAAAGCTGGTCATCCGCCACCTTAAGGGGGATGAGCCGGATTGGAATGCTGAGTACATGGCCCCGATGATGAAGGGGATAGATGTTTTCCGCACTTATGTGAACGGATGGTATGACGGTTCACTGTTCAATATCTTCTTTGTACCGGACCCTGATATGGGCATAAGGGCGGAGATATGCTCGGTGTTGGCCGGCTATGTGTGGGACGAAACAAATCCGTTTGTGGCCAGGCATGAAAAGAATGTACGATCGCTTTCCAATTTTATTGTTGCCAAAAGGGAACTTACCTAAGCATTATGGTGATAGGCCACAGGGTAGTTATCAATGATGAAATGGTGATGCGTGATGGCGCATTGCTGGAAGGAAAACATCAATTGCCTGTGGAAGACCTCTACCGGGAATTGAAATGGAGCTATCCTAAGTTCTTCAAGATGGACAAGCTGTGCAAATGGGCATTTGCGGGAAGCGAGCTTTTGCTTTCAGGTGTGGACCTTACGGGGCTTGATAAAACCAGAACGGGCATAGTGCTTGGCACATCAAACGGCTGTATTGATGTGGATAAGCGATACCTCGACACAATTGCTATGCCCAGCCCGGCGCTGTTTGTATATACGCTGCCTAATATAATGCTTGGGGAGATATGTATAAGGCATGGTTTCAAAGGGGGGCAGCTATGTATGGTAAGCGAGGCATTTGATGCCGATGAGCTATATTTCTCAGTAGCACAACTATTTGACACCGGCAATCTTGAAGCCTGCCTGTGCGGTTGGGTGGATGTAACCAACCAATTGGATGTGCGTTTATTTTGGGTGACGAAAGATGGCAGTGGCACAGCTTTTACAGCGGCAACTATACACGAGCTGCAAGGGGAACTGCGAAGCGCATAATAATTTCCGGATAAAATGAATCAATGCAATGGAAAAGCTCAGACTTGATAAATATCTATGGGCTATACGCATTTTTAAAACCCGCACCCAGGCCACTTCTGCCATTGACGAAGGAAAAGTGAAGTTGAATGGGGATAATATAAAACCATCTCGGCAGGTATGTACCGGCGACCGCTATACAATTAAAACACCCACCCGCCGCTGGACAATAGAGGTGACCGGGCTATTGCACAACCGTGTAGGGTATGAAGAAGCTATAAAACACTACACAGACCTGACATCGGAAGAAGATAAGAAGATTAACCAAATGGCCACCAGCTTTTATACGGGCAAGCGTATGAGCAAAACCGGCCATCCCACTAAAAAGCAACGAAGGGACCTGGAGGATTTTTTGGATAGCGCTCCGGGTGACGACTAGTAAATGGCAACAAAGTTTCCGTTTATAGTCTTGGTCCAGTTACTGCCACCATTAGTGCTCTGGTAAATGCCTTGATTAGTGGCCAGATAAACGAACTTCTTTCGGCTGCCGTTCTTATAGATATTTTCCTTAAAAGAGATGTTGCGTACAACCAGATTTTTACCGAGACCGTTGTTGGGTTGCTGTTCCCACATTCCGGTATTATTGTTCAATTGGTAGAGTCCGGCAGAATCAGTGCCTATGAAGCAAATTTCCTCAAATGGAGATGCTATGCATAATAGTGGCTTACTTGGTAAGCCCGAATATGCTTTCCACGTTCTGCCGGTATCATCGCTATAGTATGCGCCATTGCTGTTGCAGTTGATATTGTCTATAGCGATGAGCCTGTTGTTATAGTGGCCTAAAGAATAAAATGCGGTAGTATCAACAGGTGCTGTAAAGCCAAAACCATCGGGTATACGGTGAGGTAAAGGCACACCTGATGCGTTCGCAGGATCTCCAACACCAACTACTCCCTCAGGGTTGGCGGTCGTTTCACTCCATAATGAAGTTTTGGTCCTGAAGAAATTACGGTTATTCCGTCCGTCATAACCGCACAGCACACCATTTTTCAATAATGTCAAAGAAGTGACCCTGACAGTATATGGGGGGGTACCTACATTGCCGACAGTTACCGGGTCGCCTACGAAAACCGGGGTGTCAGGAAGTTCGGGCCACCAATAACCAAGTTTGCCTGCCTGCCTGGAGTTGCATACAATGCCAAGGTAATTTTCCGATGTCGTCGGATAATCGGAACAGGTAAAAGACTGGTTCCAGTCGGGAATGTCTATTATCATAGACTGGTTAAGGTTCAGCCACAATCCATTGCAAGCCATAAAATTATATGAAGTAAGGGAGTCGTATGAATGATTGAAGTTTTTACCATTTGTGCTCAGGTATAAGTGCTTCTTTGCCCATAATATATTGCCGTCATCTGTGCATATGGCACGGCAGGGGTAGCCATCGGCCTTAAAAATGATATTGGCAGATTTACCATCATTAGAACTATATAATGTACCAGCGGTATCGGAAAAAAACAGGCTATAGGGCGTTTCAATTACCTGGTCGTTATTGATACCGTTTACCCTCTTTGTGCAGCTATGAATAGTAACAAGGGCTGCTGCCACAAAACCAAGTGTTAAAAACAGAAAAGATTTCCGCATTGATATTTTTTTACTAAGTTATAAAAAACTAAAGTCAATTATAGGTGTTACAAATTTAATCAGAAAGACGTAAAATACTAATAAAAGGTTGGTGAAAAGCAGTAACTTATTTAAATAATTCGGTTTTATTCACCTTCTTTTTTATTTGCATCGTTCATTTTCATGCTATAGTCCATCAGGGACAGTATGCTGTTTTCCTCGGTATTGAGGAAGTTAATGTCTAGTTTATACTCAAAAGCGTTGTCTTTGAATGAGCCGCCTGTGAGTGATATATCCTTCAGCAGCTTCTTGCTTTCAATAATCATCAGTGAGTCTTTTACCGAGCTTGTGATAGCGGGGTCAATTTCCTTAAAGAATTGCTGCACATCAAAATAAAATGCCCATGGATGGCCTGCCACGGTAGCTGATACAGCCTCAGGCTTCTTTTCAGTCTTAAATTTACCTTCCAGAAAACCTTTTGAATTTCCGGGCTTGTTTGAGGCCACCACATATTGGTCACCTACTATTATATGCACGGAATTTTTGCTGTCTATAGGGATTATGTAAGCATCGCCACTTTTTTGCAACCCCATCTCCTCCGCCATTTTCACTATTTTCATGAAGTTCTCCTTCTTGTTCAGCTTTATGACATACGTCATGGTCAGGTTTGGCTTCTGGGTCTGGTGCCGCACGGGCTGGTTCATGAAGGTATCAACGACATCCTCACTTACCAGGCTGAAGTCATTCATCATAAAGGCCATATCGCCGGTAAATGCCTCAAGCACGCTCTCCGCGCTCATGCCCTGTGCCGCAAGGCCCATGTTCACGAGGCCCAGGAGGTTTAATTTCTCTAGCAACTCCTTTATTCCTTTCGGCGACAGGTGTACCGCCACCATCATGTCCATGTTTTGGGTGGGCAGCCTGTCCACCATATCCTTATCTGCGTTTGCGCTGCCCAACTCGGTACCTATCTCCTTCATGTTTTCTGACAGGTAATAGTGCATGTCTGCTGTTATCTTACCCTTCACGAAGTTAACGCCCGCTATAAATGCCGCGTCTTTCCAGAGGTCTCCCGATAGCGACATGCTGGTAGCCTCGGCAATGCTGCCGCTCATTTGGCCCATCAGTTGTTCGTAATTCACAAAGAACGAAATGTCATGGCCTTCTTTTTCCAGTTTGCTGAAGTATTTGTTGCCGGTCATGGCATTTTCGGCAGCGGTTTTGAACACAGCTTCCATTTCTGCCGAAATAGTGGCCGCATCCATAGGCTTGCTACCGGCGAGGCCGCCCGGCATGTCATCAGACTGCTGTGAGACGGCATTAATGATGATCATCAGATTTTTGTCCCAGCCCACATACATGCCTTCTCCCAGGCTGGTTTCCTTACGGTCGCCATGCTGCGTAACGGCAGCATCGGGGAACGTCTTTTTTACGTATGCTTCCCAGTCGCCGGCATCCGACAGCGGCACGAGCCCCACTACCTTTTGCCCGCCTGTGTAGCGGTTGTCCGTTTTTGCATATACATAAATGGTATTCGCAAAATCTATCCCTGATTTTTCAATACCACTTAAGGCGTCCTGAGCATTTTTTTCGGGTATGCGGGCATGCATTTCCTTATACAGCTTGCTGCCGGTGATAACATTCCACGCTATCTTTTTGCTGAATGATTTCAGGTTTATGCCGGTGACCATTACAGCATCTTTCGGAATGTAGCGGGCATGGTCAGGTATCTTGCTGCATGCGCTGAATAATGCTATTACTACAACTAAAAGGATACTGTTTCGCAAAAAGCGGTTGGTTATCATTTTTTCACTGTTTACTTGCTACTATCGGTTAGAACGGTAAGTCGTCTATCGTTTCGGGCGACGGATTGTAATTGGGCGTGCCGCTGAAATTATTTGTACCGCCGTTATTGCCGCCACCATTATTGTTATATACCGGTGCAGACTGCTGGTTGTTTATGCTGCCGCTGGTTGCCGCGCCTGCAGCCTCAATGCGCCATGCGTCCAGGTTAGTGATGTAGTTTACCTTGCCATCGCGCTCCCATTTGTTGCCTTTTATGTTGAAACTCACTTTTACCTGATCACCTTCTTTGAAACGGTCGATAATATCACATTTGTTCTGCACTAACTGCATTTTGGCAAAATTGGTGTAGATGTTGCCATTAATCTCCTCGGCCAGCTCTATCACAAACTCACGTTTCTTGAACTTTTCACTTACCTGCTGGGTGTCATACTTTACCAATAATTTCCCTGATACTTCTAAACTCATATTATTACAATTTTAATTATAAAACAATAGATACAAAGATAATAAGTTTGGCGTTGAAGATAAAAAAAGCCCCGTAATTACGGGGCTTTTTCCGAAAAAGAAATTTTGGGGAGGCTAAAGGGGCTCGAACCCTCGACCCTCAGAACCACAATCTGATGCTCTAACCAACTGAGCTACAACCTCCATCTGAATTCGGGCGACAAAAGTAAGAAAAAAATGTCAAACAATTTTTCAAAAAAAGAATGTACTTGAATATATCATGAAATTTAGTACCTTAATATTGCCGAGGTTCCAAAAGCCGGAGACACGAGGACGGAATTGCCAACTATTAGAATTTGTGAGAAAAAATTTATTCCTAATCATTATTTTATTTCCTTTAGTCGCTTCTGCTCAAAAAAAGAAAGGCTACAGCCGTATCTATGCCTCTGGTGCTGTTCAGTATTATTATGATCAGGCAAGTGTGAAATATAATGGGATACCGCCAGGTAATTTAATACGCGCAAAAAATACTATCGGGTATGATTGTGGGCTACAATATGAACGTATTACAAGGTATGGCTTATCGCTAAGTTTTGGGATGCAATATGGAGTGAGGCGGTATGACGTATCAGTATATCAGGATATGTCAGTTTTTGACCCGAATGCGGTAAGTGGATTGAAAGGAGCAATCTTTACAAATTCCACGAAGCTATCTGTTAGTTATTTGGGCTACCGTTTGATGGTAGGGTATAGAAGGCAATTAAATAAAAGTATAGCTGTTACAGTAAAGGCCGGTGTTGCGTTAAAGAATTTTTATGACGGCATATGGGAGGACAGAACCTACTTTATAAGGTATGTAGATGACAGCGGAGTATATGTTACTGCTCAATTTGCGGACATTGAAAAAAATATCGGTAGGGATAACTCTGTCAAAAGAAAGAGGCTTAATTTTCCCAATGGCCCGGGTACGTTTGAATTATATATAGGCGCAGAAAGAGAAATTAACGGCACTATTATCAAACGCATATCAATTGGTATTGAGGCCAATCGAAATTGGTGGCTTTGGCTGAATGATGGCGAAATGACGGTCTCTTCCAGCCAAACCCTCGGCCAGTTTTATTCTGTTAGGGGGCACTTTTACGACCGTAATATTTCTATCGGTCTGCGTTTGTCTGTGGGGCTTTGGAGGTGATCCCCCCTTCTCGTCCGCGAATGTTTCGCGGATGCAACGGAAAAGCGTTTGAAACGCGAGTACGGGCATCAGTGGGATGCACTTGAATATATCATGAAATTCAGTACCGTAATGTCGCAGAGTCCCAAATACCGGAGACTTGGTGATGCCGGAACTCTATTCATGTAAATTGTTTAATTTTGTTTATGAATATGTATACGAGAACCAAAGCCATGACTATTGTATATATAATGGCTATGGCTTTTCCTGCTGTAGTCCATTCAAAAGAAATCTGTTATAATAGATTTTTTTTGTCTGCAGGTTCAAAATATTACTTGAACCAATACAATGTTATTTCTGATGGAATAGCACCTTATTCGCTTCAGGTAAAAAATACATTAGGGCTGAATATTAGTTTAGAATATGAATACCGTTTTTTAGGTTTCATTGTTAATGGCGGTTTATATGTTGGCAATCGCAGGCATGATATAAGTATTATACAAGATCTTTCGTATTTCGATTCTACCGCTAAAAACAACCTGAAAGATTTTGTGTTTAAAACTACAATCAATACCAATTTAATCTACATAAACCCGTCTATAAATATTGGATATTATAAAAACGTAAACCCGAAAAATCGCTTAGTTATTAAAACCGGTATGTTTTTAACGCAATATATTAATGGCGTGGATATATCAAATGAAGTATATGTTACATACTACACAGATGACCATACAACTTCACGTAGAGCAAGTATTATTGGCTATGAAGGTATTTTAGGCGAGCCTAATCGAAATCAAAGAATGGCAAACAAATTTGATCCGGATCGGTTGTTTTATTACAGTGCTTATGTATGGCAGATATACCTTGGCTATGAGCGAAAAATTAATAGTGGCTGGTTTAAAAGTTTAAATGTCGGGATTGAAGCAGCCAGAGGTTTATATTGGGCAAATGGAAGTAATTGGATTTACGTCAAAGCCCAACCTAACATTTATTCTAATTTCATTAGTTCCGATAAATATATTGATCGCAACGTTTCTATTGGATTGAAACTTGGCGTTGGGTTTTGGAGGTAGTCTGCCATAGTTCAGTATAAGTACCTCTCTAAAAAAAACACCCAAATCCCACCAAACCCGCGCCCACAGCCCAAAGTATTTTCCATCATGGTACAGTTACGGTACCGCCATGCTTTTTTTATTTGGCAGCATCAATCACCTTGCAGAACTTTACTCAACTCCCCAAAAATCGGGGCAAGTTCTTTGAAATATTGCTTTGTGAACTTCTGCTTGCCTCGGCATGGCGGTGGCCTTGTGGTTATTTTTCTTCCTTCTCCCGCCTTTCTACTTTCTACTTTTGACTTTCTACTTTTGACTTTTGACTTTTGACTTTTGACAAAAAGAAGTGTAAAAATCTGTAAAAAAGTGTGAAGATAGTGCGCAAAAAAATATTTAGAACAGACGGAAAATGAATATTGTACACATTAAAACCGCTACCCAAAAAAATGTAAAAAAATGACGGCTTTAAAAATAACACAGTTACATGCATAAATAATATTCCCTACTTTTATAAAGGCGGTAATAGTTTAGCTCGTCAATAAATATCAATATGCGTTATTTTAGTAAATATATCCTTGCGTTTTTGTGTGTATTGGTTACTTACGTTTCGTTTGCCCATAGCGGTGATAAAAAGCGGTCGGGTGCAAAGACAACCCTTGCCGACCTGGCCGAAGGGGACTATGATATAAAGTATCTAAGGTTTAACCTTCATGTGACGGACACATCCACCTATATAAAAGGGGATGTTACCACCACAGCTCAGGTAGTGGCCACCACGATGAGTAATTATGTATTTGAGCTGGACCCGGTGTTGACCATAGATTCGGCGAAGGTGAACGGTACGTTGCTAACTGTAGCTACTTCCGGCTTTGTGAGAACTATCGCACTTCCGGCGTCACTATCGGCAGGCACATTTTTTACAGCGCAGATATTTTACCGTGGCACACCGCCTGCAGGCAGTGGTTTTTTCAACGGCGTCACTCATGCGGTGTCGACGAATGGTACCCATGTTGTATATACCGTAAGCGACCCTTGGGTGGCAAAAGACTGGTGGCCGTGCAAGCAATCGGCGAATGACAAAATAGACTCGGTAGATATGTTTGTTACCGTGCCGCGCAATGTAGTGGATGGCAGCAATGGTGTATTGGTGAGTGTTGACTCTGCATCATCGCCCGGATATTATAAGTACCACTGGAAAACAAATTACCCAATCGACTATTACCTCATATCTATAGCCGTGGCAAAGTTTGCTGAATACCGCTCCTATATGCATTTTACGGGCAGTACGGATTCCATGCTTGTACAGAATTTCTTTATTGATACGGCTGCATTCAACCCGCTGTATAAAGCTAACTTCGACAGCATAGGCATGATGATTGATTATTTTTCGACCCTTTTTGGCAGGTATCCTTTCTGGCGTGAAAAATACGGGGTTTGTTATACCACACTTCCGGGAGGTATGGAAAACCAAACGATGACTACTATAGGCGTACCCGATACGCGGGTAATAGCGCATGAGATAGGCCACCAGTGGTGGGGCGATAACGTAACCTATGCCCGCTGGGGTGAAGTGTGGCTGAGCGAGGGGTTTGCTACCTA
Source organism: uncultured Flavipsychrobacter sp. (assembly GCA_964493865.1). Classification (GTDB taxonomy): domain Bacteria; phylum Bacteroidota; class Bacteroidia; order Chitinophagales; family Chitinophagaceae; genus Nemorincola. The sequence goes on along the minus strand of CAZBPS010000008.1, from coordinate 197,612 downwards.
CTGCGAAAACCTGTTCTTCGACCATTTTTGGGATGCGGCCAGGGCACTCGCACGCAGGAAACAATACATCGCCAACGCGACAACTCAGCCATGCGGAAATCTTTTCGTTACGGACACATCCGGGCCTACAACCTTATTTTTTCAGCCCAATGTGTATGAGAAGGGCGCTATGGTGGTAAGTATGCTGCGCTATATAGCTCCGGAGGACAGTTTGTTCTTCAGAGTGTTGAGAATATATCAGCAAACTTATGCCTACAGCAATGCGACCACCAGCGACCTTCAGGCTATAGCTGAAGCTGAGTACGGTATAGACCTGGATACTTTCTTTACGCAGTGGATATATGGTAAGGGGCAACCGAGATACAGGATAAGCTGGGACCATGTGGGGACAACCGCAATAGTGAAACTGATACAAGTGCCCACCTGCGCCGCTACTACCCCGCATTTCAGCACGCCGCTTGAGCTGCAATTACATACTGCAACAGCAGACACATTCATTAAAGTATATAACAGCCTTGACACGCAGATATATACTTTTGACTGGGCGAACACAACTACCAATGTATACCTTAACCCCAATGCCCATGTGCTGTGCAACACGCTGGGCACAGTGGTGCAGGATACTATGCTGCGGCACCGTGTAGGCATAGGGCAAGTGACCCCATATAACATTAGTATCTTCCCCAATCCATCGAAGAACCACTGGCAGATAGATGGCCTACCGGAGGATACCGCAGTGACACTCACTGATATGAATGGCAGGGTGCTGTGGCAAGGCAGGAGCAACAACGGGAGCGTGGTCATTCCGGGTGGTGATATACCTGCCGGCAGCTATCTTCTGAAAACGGCAGGGGCAAACCCAACGGCTGTTAAACTGGTACACTGGTAGCTGAGGGGATGGCCCTCATTTATGTGGCCTTTAGTGCAAGCTCATTGTACAGCATTTTTATCAGGCCATCAGCAAGGCCTATTTTAGGCACATATATCTCGTCGGCAGCCGACCAGCGCATAATGGATATGTATATCTGGAGGGCGGGCACAATCACATCTGCACGGTCATCGCGAAACTGATACAGGTGCTTGCGCTCATCAAGCGAGGTATTGCTCAGTTCTTTGTAGTAATCCTTCAGCAGTTCCAATGTTAGGGGTTTGCCTTCTTTACGTTTGGAGATGGAGAATATCTTATTGATGTTGCCTCCGGTGCCTATGGCTTCCAATGGCTGGTAATCGCGCACGTAGGTTTTTATATACCATTTCATATGCTCCCACTGCTCGTCGCTTACTTTATTATGCAACATGCGTATAGTACCAATGTTGAAAGATTCTTTGAAAATAGTCTGGTTTTTTGAAAACAAGGTAACTTCTGTGCTGCCGCCCCCTACATCTATATACAGATAAGACTTATTCTCGCTGAGCTTTTCGGCAATATGGGTTTCATACAGCACTGTGGCTTCTTCTTGCCCGGTGATGATGTTAATGCTCATGCCTGTCTCGCTTTTTATTTCCTTCAGTATCTCCGCTCCATTAGTTGCATCGCGCATGGCTGATGTGGCGCAGGCGCGGTAATGCTGCACATTGTAAATGTTCATTAACAGCTTGTAGGCCTTGAGCGTTTCTATCAGTTTTTTCTTTTTTTCTTCTGAAACGGTGCCGGTATCAAAAACATCGAAACCCAACCGTAGCGGAATACGAAGGAGCGTGAGCTTGGTGAAGTCGACTGAGCCGTCTTTGTAAACGGATGCCTCGCTTATGAGCAGGCGTGCCGCATTAGAACCTATATCAATGGCTGCAAGGATCACTATTGGTAACTTTTGTTTTGCAGGTATTCATAAATAGCCACTTGTGAGCGAACTTCGGGCTTGTTTTCTTCCATCAGCACATAATTGTTGTTTTGCTCATTATCTAATATACGCCCTTTTACGTTCTCGGCAAGCTGGATATTTAAAATATCTATCAATTCCTGCTGAATTTCTTTGTCATATATGGGGCAGGCTGCTTCTATGCGGTGGTCGAGGTTGCGAATCATCCAGTCGGCAGAGGAGATGAATACCTTAGGGCTTCCGCCGTTATTGAAAACCAAGACCCGTGAATGCTCCAGGTATTCGTCAATGATGCTGATGGCACTCATATGTCCTTTGAAAGCTTTTTGCTGAGTATAGGCGCAGCATATGCCCCTTATCACCATCCTTACATCTACTCCGACCTTTGCCGCATCATAAAGTTTTTCAATCAGCACATTATCTACGAGACTGTTGAGCTTAATTATAGCCAATGCCGGTTTTTTCTTTTTTGCTATGCGTATCTCCCTGTTCAGATGGTCGAGCATTACCTTGCGCATGGTGAGTGGAGATACGGGCAGCGTCTTGCAGTTTTTCAGGTTTGAAATTTTCTTCAGCGGGCTTTCAAAGTAGTCGAAAATGCGGTTCACATCGGCCAGTATGTTCCTGTCGGAAGTGAGCAGTGTGTGGTCGCCATATATCCTTGCCGTGTTCTCGTTGAGGTTTCCTGTAGATACGAATCCGTATTGTGTGGTCTTATTGAATTCCCGCTTCTTTATTACGCACATTTTGGCGTGTACTTTCATATCATGTATGCCCAGCACCACTTTTACACCTTCCTCTTCAAGGTGGGCTTTCCACCTGAGGTTGGCTTCTTCGTCAAATCGGGCGCGCAGTTCCAGCACCACTGTCACGCTTTTGCCATTGCGCACGGCGTTCAGCAGGGCGTTGATAATCTTTGAGTTTTTGGCTAGGCGGTAGCATGTGATGCGGATGCTTGTGACCATTGGGTCGATGGCGGCCTCGCGCAGGAGGTCTATTATAGAATCGAAGGAATGGTATGGTAGGTGGAGCATCACATCGCGCTCTTCCAGCACGTCCATTATACGACAGGGCTGCTTCAGCAGGGGGTGAATGAACGGCTTTGGTCGCGGCTTGATGTCGTTGAATATGGATGACGGGAAGTCTATGAAGTCCTTGAAATTGTGGATACGGCCACCCGGTATAAGGTTGTCTTTCTTAGTGAGGCCCAGCCGTTTGGTCAGGAACTCCAGCAGCAGCGGATGTATGGTGCGGTCATATACAAACCTTGTGGCGCGCCCTTTCTTCCGGTTCTTCAGCCCCTTTTCCAGCTGAGATATGATGTTGGTGTTCACATCATTATCAATATCCAGCTCGGCATCTCGGGTCATTTTTATGATATAGCCTTTGAACTTATCAAAGCCGAAGGGGGCGAAGAGGCTCTTGAGGTTCAGGCGAATGATATCTTCGAGCAGGATGATGTCGGTGGTGCCGGCCTCGGAGGGCAGTATAAGGAAACGGGGCAGCACCATAGTGGGTATCTCTATGAGGGCATAGCGCTGGAGCATAGAGTTGGTGCTGTTGCCGAGGATACATGCCAGGTAGATGGACTTATCGCGCAGTAAGGGCATGTGGGGGATCGACTCTATCATGAGCGGAATGAGCTGGGTGCGCACCCGGTCTTCGAAAATCTGAGACACGTACTCCTTCTGATTTTTTGACAGTTGCGCCTCGTTCTTTATGAATATCTTCTTTTGCGCGAGCTCCTCTATTATCTCCCCGAAGGTGGTGTCAAACTCCTCTTGGTGGATAAAAACTGTTTGCTGTATCTTCCTGAGTATCTTATCGGGGTTCGCCTCGAGGTGCATTTTGGCGGCCTTGCCCAGGGTCATCATCTTATTGAGGGCTGCTACCCGCACCCTGAAGAACTCATCGAGGTTATTGGAGAAGATGCCGAGGAAACGCAGGCGGTCGTGGATATGGTTATTGGCATCGCGCGCCTCCTGTAATACGCGGGCGTTAAAAGCAAGCCAGCTAAGGTCGCGGACGATGGTCTGTTTTGTTGATTTAAGCATGTGTTAGTCGTAAGTCGCAAACCGATTATCCAACGCGGTAATATGCGGGTATAAAATTACTGCCAATAAGCAGATAATAGTGTGTTCTCAATTTCTTAATATAATAAATAGAACGAATTCGTCATGGCAAGTCCCGTAGTTTGGGATGAAGTATGGTATGGGTGGAAAAATTATTCGACTTGTTCTGATTTCGGGTTACAATCTCTTTATCCGTTCTATAATAGAGGTAGTGGAGTAGCCCTGCACAAAGGGAATTATCTCTACGGAGCCTCCATATGACTGAACAAAATCGGCGCCTACTATTGTATCCAAGGTGTAGTCGCCGCCTTTTACGAGCACATCGGGGCGCAGGGTGTGTATGAGGGCTTCGGGGGTATCTTCATCAAAGAGGGTAACGGCATCAACGCACAGTAGCGATGCGGCCTGGAAGGCACGGTCCTGCTCGTTGGTCACCGGACGTTCCAGTCCTTTGAGGCGCTGCACGGAGGCATCGGTATTGAGGCCGAGGATAAGCATATTGCCAAAGCCGGCGGCACGGGCTATGAGGTCGAGGTGGCCATGGTGCAGTATGTCGAAGCAGCCGTTTGTAAATACAATCTTACGGCCCATGAGCCGCCAGGTATAGCATTCGCGTTCTAAAACTTCACGGCTATATATCTTGTTTTGTATCCATTGCAGCTTTTGCATCTCGTTTGCGGTTGTAAGGGTGAATCAATAAAAATGAAACTATGCCAAGTATGATGATGATGACCGTTTGCACTGCCCAGGCTATCCAGCCGAAAGCCTGGGCGGGGCCATCGTCTATAGCGTATACGGTAAGAATCTGCGCCACCATCCAGGTATAAGCACCTATACCGCCGGGGGTGATGATCATACCTACGCTGCCATATACCAATACTACAAGAGCGGCGAGCGGGGTGAGGTGGGCAGTATCGGGCAGGCTCATAAAGCCAAGGTATATCTGGGCGAGGTACATGAGCCAAATGAGGGTCGTGTAGCCAATGAACTCCCACCGTTTCTTCATATGGAAGATGGAGAGGACGCCATGGGCCAGCTCCTTCATAAGGCGGCCCAGCTTTGTTTCGCGGTGGCGGCGGTAAATGATGACCGCAACTATGAAAAGAAGGGCGATAGCGGCAATGCTGATGGCGAGGATGACCTGGTGCTCCAGTATCTTTCGCCGGAAGTCCTTCATCATGCCGGAGACAAAACCGCTGATGGTGCTGAACTCGAGCAGCAGGGCCAGTACCGCAATGACGAGCAGGCAGAATACATCGAAGGCGCGCTCTGCCACTATGGTGCCTATCATTTTGTGGGCTGGCATTTTTTCGTACTTGGCCAGCACGGTACATTTGGCCACCTCACCACCACGAGGTATGGCCAGATTGGTGATATAGCCTATAAACACGGCAAATGTGGTATTGGCAAGCGTGGGCCTCATGCCGGCAGTATCGAGGAGGTAGCGCCAGCGCTCGGCTCTGAAAAAATGGGACAGGAAACCAACGATGAAGATGGGGAAAATATACCAAAGGTTGACCCCGCCAAGGGCAGCGATGAGCTTGTCGGTCTGCTCGGGCGACAACTCATGGAGCATGTGGTAGATAATCCAAATGCCGAGCCCGAGGAAGATAACGTATTGTAATATAGTAATGAGGGCCCGCTTCATACCCCATAAAGATACTACCGGAACCGAAAGAAAGTAGGGCGTAGGGAAATGTTTAACGTATTGTTCGCCTCTTCGTTCCTGCCAAGACGGGATTAGAGGGTGTTATCTTCTTTCGGGAAAATGATTGTGGGCTTGAAGGTTTTGGCTTCTTCAAAGTCCATAGAGGCGTAGGAGATGACGATAACCGTATCGCCCACATTAATGAGGCGGGCGGCGGGGCCGTTCATACATATCATCCCGGAGCCGCGCGTGCCTTTTATCACATAGGTTTCCAGGCGCTCGCCATTATCTATATCCAGCACAGATACTTTTTCATTCTCTATGAGGTTTGCTGCATCCATAAGGTTTTCATCTATGGTAATGCTGCCTATATAATGAAGGTTCGCTTCAGTTATTTTTACCCTATGTATCTTGGACTTTAATACTTCAATGCGCATAGCGGGCGCAAAGTTAGGGATAAAACCCCAAACCCCTAAAACGGCTTCTACGTGAATGTTAAATTAGGTTAAAACTGTATTTATGTGGGTGGATAGGTATTACATTTGCTACATATCACATAATATTTTTAACCTTGGCTATCCGAAAAATAAAACTGCAACGTATAAAATGGCTGATAATATTCAGCCAGATACTGCTGGTAGTATTTGCGGCGCAGTGGCTGTTCAGTCAGTATAAAGAACAGCGCGCACTGCTAAAGGATAACCTTACCGAACTTTTTACGAATGTGCAGGAGCGGATACACGATTCGCTGGTGACAAATGTGATAGACACCTCTTTCCTTAGCAAAGCAGTATATGCCGACCACATAGGACCGGTGTGCAAGAACGACAGTACGCGGCATGTGCGGCTATCGCAGAAAGGGGTGCATAAACTGATAGCCGGAACAAATATATCGCCCGATGAGAAGAAGCGACTGTATAGGATGGACTCCATCATCTTCAATGACATGTTTGCTGCCGAGATGCGGAAGTATGGCTGGGACTTCCGGTCGGAGTGGATAAACAACAGCGATAGCGATAAGGCCAAGGCGGCGCAAGCCATATTCATCAACAGCAATTTTTTTACAGATGCGCGTGGCGTGGTGATACAAGACTACCGTGGCTATATACTGGGCAAGATGGTGCCTCAAACGCTCTTTGTGCTGGTGCTGCTGTCGGTTACGGCGGCGGCGTTCATTATATCGTACAAGGGCCTGAGGGCACAGATAAAGCTGGGTGTGATGAAGGACGATTTTATCAGCAATATGTCGCACGAGCTGAAGACGCCCATAGCCACCGTGAAAGTGGCCCTGGAAGCACTAAGCAGCTATAACATAATAGACAACCCGAAGCTGAACCGCGAATACCTGGGCATGGCCGCCAGCGAAATGGACAGGCTGGAACTACTGGCTACAAGGGTACTGAATACATCGCTGCTGGAAAGCGGCAAGGTGTACCTGCAGCAGGAAAGCTATAACCTGCAGCAGTTGGTAACAGAAGTGGTGAAGGCAATGCAACCGCGCCTGCAAAAATGCGGTACTACGGTAGCGGTGGAAACGAGCGGAAGGGACTTTACGGTGGCCATAGACAAGCTGCATATACAGGGGGTACTGGTGAACCTGCTGGACAACAGTATGAAGTATGGTGTGCAGTCGGTACATATCAACATAACCCTTGTTGAACAAAACGGCAAGGTGCAACTGGCACTGACGGACAACGGGCCGGGAATACCGGAGGAATACAGGGAGAAGGTGTTTGAGAAGTTCTTCAGGGTACCCAATGCCAACCGGCACAACACAAAGGGTCATGGCCTGGGCCTGAGCTATGCGGCACAGGTGATGCGCCAGCACAATGGCAGCATAAGTGTGCGCAATGTAATGGAAGGAGGATGTGTGTTTACACTATCGTTTTAGTCGTAAGTCATAAGTCGTGAGTCGTAAGTGAGCAGTGCAGCATTTGGACTACCTAAAAAATTGAACCGCTGAGGCGCAAAGACGCAAAGGGTTTTATAATAATTATTTCTTTGCGCCTTCGTGCCTTTACGGTTAAAAAACAGTATGAAGAAGAAAATCCTATACATAGAAGATGAACCCTACCTGGCGCGGATAGTGAAAGATACGCTGGAGATGCGCGGCTATGATGTGCTGCACAAAACAGATGGCAATAAGGTGATGGAGCATGTGGGTAACTTCAGCCCGGATATATGCCTGCTGGATGTGATGCTGCCCAATGTGGACGGCTACTCGATAGCCAACCATATACGTAATGCAGACCCTGACCTGCCAGTAATCTTCCTAACGGCGAAGACACAGCCTAATGATATAGTAAAGGGGTTCTCATCGGGCGGTACGGACTACCTGAAAAAGCCATTCAGTATGGAGGAGTTGATAGTGCGGATAGAGAACCAGTTGAAACTCAGGAAGAAAGAAACCTCTCCGCTACAGTCGCTGCCGGATGAGGTGGTGCTAAAGCAATATACATTCTACCCCGGCAGGTATGAGCTGCATACACCCACAGCAGTGCTAAAACTATCAAACCGGGAATCGCAGATACTGGGTATGCTATGCGCCAATAAAAATAACACTACCGACCGCCGTACACTGCTGCAGGAGGTATGGGGCGATGATTCTTTCTTCAACTCGCGCAACCTGGATGTGTATATAAGAAAACTGCGCGGCTACTTTGAGGGAGCTGAAGGGATTGAGATAGTAACGTTGAAAGGGAAGGGGTATCATTTTGTGGTGGCGTAGTCTGAACTCGAATTGATGGAATTTTGAGAATTGGTGGGATTTCTTTTTTTTGACAATCTATATAAATATACAGTAGTTTACTGTTAGGAAACTATTTTTTGTTTTCTATTAGAAAACTTATTATCTTTGAGCGGTGTACAATATTATCGCAAGAGCTACATTACTTTATTATTGTAGAAAATACCCTGATGCAGCAATTGCTTTGCAGGAGTGGTATCATGAACTGGTTAGATGCTCTTTCAATAATTTTAATGAGCTTAAGCGGGTATATGGCAATGCGAGCATAGTGGCGGATGACAGGGTGGTATTCAATATTATGGGAAACAAATACAGGCTGGTGGTGAGGATGGTGTTTGAATATAAGACTATACAGGTGAAATGGTTTGGGACACATGCAGAATACGATAAGATAGATGTAGCCACCGTCCAATACAAAAGGAAATAATTATGATACTGAAAGTAATAAAGACAAAAAAGGAATACTATGCTGCACTGGAAATGGCTGATGAATTATTCGACAAGAAGGTGAGTAAGCATAGTGCGAAAGGGGAAGAACTACAGGTGCTGCTATTGCTGATAAAACAGTATGAGGATGTGCATTTTTCGGTGCCGGTACCAGACCCTATCGACGCAATCAGGGCCAAGATGGAAGAAAAAGGATTAAAGAATAAAGACCTTGTTGCATCAATTGGCACGAAGGGATATGTGTCGGCAATACTGAATAAGAAAAAACCGATGACCCTGGAGATTGCCAGAATATTTCATCGTAAACTGGGTATTCCGGCAGAGGTCTTGTTGTCTTAATGCATTGTGCTTTTCTATTGTAGTTTTATATCCGGCAGTGCAGCAATGATATCCCTTTCCTTCGCTTCGCGCTAAAGAGGCTTTACCTGACGTGAGAATTTTGCCGGTTGCTTTTTATAAGTGCTATGTACCGCATAAACTATGACATCATTAACGATAATTTCAAAAATTATCACAAAAGGGAAATCGATAACCTTAACATCCCTGAATATTTTCTTTTTATCTGTTTTTAATATGCTGTAGAACTGTGGGTTTGTCTCCAGTTTTGTGTAGGTATCTTGTATTGATTGCAAAAACCGCTCACCCAATCCATTTTGTCAGTCCTGATAATATAGAAATGCTTCCAGGGCATCAGCATCAGCCTCTTCTTTGATAATGAGATTATAAGCCATGCTATTTTTTGTGTTCCCTGATGCGTCGTAAAGATTCTTCGGGAGTATATGACTTGCTCTCGCCTGTTAAATGTTTCTCCCTTCTTTCGTAAAGCATATTCAGCGTGGCATCATCATATAAATCATCATCAGCCATTTCATTCTCCACCAAAACATAAATAGCTGTTAAGTGCCGCTCATCAGCAGTATCGATATATTCGTGGAGGCGTTCGCGCAATGTTGATTGATTCATGACCAAAAGCGTTATATACAAATTTACCAAAAATACAGTTATTAGTAACACCTCCCCTTAAGGGCCGGGGTTCACTCCTTCAAAAACTTACCTGCATACATGCCATTCACTTTTACGAAGTAGATGCCGGAGGGTAGTTCAACTACCTCTAATAACACCTCTTTATCTTTTTTGGAAATAACCGGGGCGGCCACCACCTGCCCCATTATGTTTGTGACAGATACTTTTTCTATTGCCGTGACAGCGGTTATGGTTATTTCGTTGCGGGCGGGGTTGGGGTAGATATGTATGTCTTCAATAGTTAGGGAGGGGGTGTTTATGGCAAGCAGTGGGTTGTAGACTTTGCGGATGCGGTTATTGCCCATATCCGCAATGAATATAGTTCCATACTTATCTACCCAAACACCATCAGGTTGCAATTTTGCATTAGTTGCCAGACCGTCATCTCCTGAAAAACCTTTGATTCCAAGTCCCGCTATTGTTGTGATAATTCCTGTTGACCCATCTATTTTTCTGATAGATCCATTTCCCCAATCCGCGATAAAAATATTATATTGTTTGTCAACAAATATTCCATAAGGTTGATTCAAAGTTGCGTTAATAGCAAGCCCCCCATCGCCTGAATATCCAGCGATTCCGTTACCAGCTATTGTCGATATTATCCCTGTGGAAGTATTTACTTTGCGAATTGTGTTATTGTACATTTCGGTAAAAAAGATATTCCCCAAGTCGTCGATATAAACCTTTGCGGGACCCGACAGTTTTGCATTCGTTGCGTGCGCCCCATCGCCACTATAACCAGCTATACTTATACCTGCAACAGTAGAAATTGTCCCGGAGGTGACATCTATTTTTCTCAAATTATTATTCAAAATATCAGCTATATAAATATTGCCGCTTTGATCTAAACATAAACCAGTTGCAAGATTGAATTTAGCATTTGTAGCAAGTCCACCATCGCCCGTATTTCCGACTGCTCCCATGCCGCAAATGGTAGAAATAAGCCCTGTACTTCTTTCTATTTTTCTAATTCGGTGATTTAAAGCATCTGCTATATAAATATTTTCAAATGTATCTGTGGCTACAGCATCTGGAATAAATAATTCAGCATTTGTTGCCGGTATATTGTCTCCATTGTACCCGCTACTTCCATTGCCTGCAATAGTTGAAATGTCCAATGTTAATGCATCAATTTTGCGGATTCGATGATTCGCAGCATCGGCAATAATAATATTGCCGTATTTATCAACGCATAAAGTTTCAGGTTGATTAAGTTTAGAATTACTAGCAGGGCCGCCGTCACCTGAATAACCTGCCGTCCCATTTCCCGCAATCGTCGTTATAATACTCCCCTGCCCCCGTCCGCACATGGGCAGCAGCAACGAAAAGAGTATATAGAAGAGGAATCGCACGGGCAGATATTCTCGATATTGCAATTTATTAAATAAAAATGAGATTTTAACCTATTAATTACAACATCAATGAGTTATAAAAGATGTGAGGAAATTTGGATACTTGGCGGCTTTAATTAAATTTGTGAGATATTCATCACACTAAAAACAAAGAATTGTGGCGTACGAAAACAAAAATTTTGGAGAAAACAGGGGCGAAAATCGCGGCGATACCCGCAACGAGAGTTTGTATAGCAAGCGTATAAAGGCAGGTAAAAGAAGGACTTACTTTTTTGATGTGCGTGCTACCCGTGGCAATGACTATTTTATCACTATTACGGAGAGCAAAAAGCGTTTTGATGACAATGGCTACGACCGCCATAAGATGTTCCTGTACAAGGAGGATTTCAACAAATTCCTGGCCGGCCTTACCGAGACCATCAATTATGTGAAAACTGACCTGATGCCGGATTTTGATTTCGACGCGTTCAACCACGACCAGGAGAATGAAGAAGGTGCCATAATCAACGGCGTTACTGCCGAAGTTGCAGAGGTGGAAGAAACAGTATCTGTTCCTGAAGTATCTGCCGTTGTAGCCAATGAAGGCGACAATGTGGATGACTGGAAAATATAACAGGGGTAAATTCTAAATAACAAATTCCAATGCCTTTACGATGCGAGTCGTAAAGGCTTTTTTATTGTGCTATCAGTATAAAAGCGATACAATTTTAACCGCTAAGATGCAGAGGCGCAAAGATATTTTGCTTACTGGCCGGTTTTTATTTTTCTTGCCAGGGCTATGGCTTTTGAGTAGAGTTGGTCGGTAAAGGGAAGTACCACCTTTGGCGGGCGGGTTTCGGTGCGTGGGGGCATGGTGCTGATGGCATTACTGTATTTTTCGAGACACACATCCATGCTGAATTCGGCCTCGGCCAGCAGGCGTGCTGAGTGGCGGCGGGTGGCATATGGCACAGCGGCCAGTTTATTTATTCTGTTTACGGCTTCGGCTATATCACCTGTTTCATACACACCCAGGCAGTCTGCCGCAAGCGGGTGCAGCTCATAATCTTCAATACCGCTGACGCGTGTGCCCACCATGCCGCAGCCGGCCGCCAGGGCTTCCATCATGGCTATGGGCGTGCCTTCAAAATCGGACGTAAGGAGGAGCAGGTCTGTTTGGGATAGGTGCCGCGCCACTTCTTGCTGCGTGAGCCAGCCATGAAAGGTAACATGCTCTTGTAACCCATTTGCCTGAACGGTTGCCTCAAGCGGGGCTTTTGCATCGCCATCGCCGATAATGGATAAGTGAAAACGTATGCCCTGCTTAGCAAGGCTACTGGCAATCTTAGCCAGGTCGGTAGCCCGTTTCTGGTATATACTCACACGGCCCACATAGGCTAGTTGCAGAACATCGCCATGGGTAATTATATCACTATTCGCCGGTGGCAGGTTGATGCCACACGGAATGGTGAAAATATGGGCCGGGTTGAATGCCGGTACTTTTTTCTGGACTGTAGTATGTACCCTGTTCGATACACAGGCAAGCACCGCCACGCTATGGTAATATTGCTCAGCCAGCTTATAATAGTGTGCTTCATCGGCATGCATCACGCCTACTATGGGGTAGGAGCGGTGGAGCGCTGTGGCTGCTGCCCATACTGCTTGGTCGTCAGATAGAATGATGGAAGTGCCTGCGGGAAGCTGCACCAGGAGTTGCTTATAGACATAGGCACGGTACTGCGGCGTGCCGAATTCAAATTCGTAGCCGGCTTTGGCAGTGATGGCCTTTACGTTATTGGGTTCTTTAGCCAGCAGTTGCAACAATGTCTCCCGGCCCTTGGCATTGAAAAATTCTTTAACAGGGGCAACCGTAATGAAATACACATCCATACACTTCTTTGCATAAGCGATGGCGGCATCGGCCATCCAGCGGGTGACACCGCCCCTGTGGTAGGGGTGGCAAAGGAATGCTATGGATTGTCTGTTATTCATTGACCTGGTTATACCACCTGTAAAAACACACTATCCGCCAGGGCATGGAGTCAAACTCACGCCGGCCTTCCAGTATGTCGTTCACGTATTGTTTCACTTTTTCGGTATTCAGCAGCGTGCCGCCAAATTGCTTGCAGGCTTTGTCTATGTTATCAAGAAACCATTCCTTGCCCTCTCCTTTCAGCCATAATTCTTCCGGGGTCACGAAGCCCATTTTATCTCTCCTGTTTTCAACAGCTTCGGGTATGGTGCCGTGCATGGCATCGCGCAATATCCTTTTCTTTATCCCATGATGGCAAATATATTGCTCCGGCAGGTGCTCGCTCAGCTCCACCAGGCGATAGTCCATAAAGGGCGTGCGCGACTCCACGCTCCATGCCATAGAATTATGATCTTCATATCTCAGCAATGCCGGCAGCGGCTGGAATTTCCGCTGCCTCCGCAGGAAATCCACCAGGTTCTTTGCCGGTTCGCTAAAAATGCTGCCGGGCTGTGTGCCGTGTAGCCAGTCGATGGATGGCGGTTGTTTCAATCGGTATTTTTCCGGTAGCAGTTTTGCGACTATGCCTGAGTTCATTTGCAGCGCGCCCAGCAGAAAGCCATAAGGCCAATTGCCTTTTTCTTTTTTGTAGTGGCGTGCCTCGTCATATATTTCGCCCAGGTGCAGCTTATGCAGCAGGCCGGAGTAGAATGAAAGGTCGTGCCCGCCATAACCCGCAAGCTGCTCATCGGCGCCCTGCCCGTCAATCATTACCTTAAGCCCAACCTCATTTGTTTTCTGAAATACAGCCCATTGGCTAAAGATAGAAGTGCTGCTGAAGGGTTGGTCCTGATGCCATATGAGTTTGTCCACCTGCTGCTGCAAAAGGCTGAAAGAGGGAAATACCCGGTGCGGGTGTGCATCGGTCTTCATTATCACCTCCTCCGCAAATTTCCATTCGTCATACTTCAGGTCATTAAAGCAGGCGGTAACCGTTTCCTGCCCGGCAAAGTCACCTTTCTGTTTCAGCAGGTCGGCGGCTATGCACACAATGCTCGACGAGTCGAGTCCCCCCGAAAGGCAGGAACCCACCTTTACATCTGAGCGCAGCCGAAGGTTAACGGAATCAGTAAGGGTATTTCTGAAACTGCTTACAGCATCATCATAGCTTTTAAACCTCGGTTGTGTATCGTGGTAATACCATTCTGATTCAAGCAATTCTGTTTTTTCTTTCGCCAGATCTATATGTATGTAAGCACCCTGACAAACAGTCTTTATCCTTTGTTCAAAGGTATCCGTGCCATGGTCTGTAACACCCAGCGCCAGGTATTGTCGGGCGATTCGTTCGTTAAGCTCGAACGTATAGCCCGGTGCAGTGCGTATCTGTTTTATTTCGGAGGCAAAGTAAATAGCATCGTCGCCATCACAGTAGTACAACGGCTTAACACCAAATCTGTCCCGCACCGCATATAACTCTTGTTTTGTTTCATCGAGAAGGATGAATGCAAACATGCCGTTGAAATCGTGGAGGCATTCCGGCCCCCATTCTTCCCATGCATGCAGCAGTACTTCCGTATCGGAGCTGCTGTGGAATTTGTGGCCAATCTTTTCCAACTCTTTCTTTATCTCTATATAGTTATATATTTCGCCATTGAACACCACAGACAGGCCGGCTTGCGACAAGCGCATGGGCTGATGCCCTGCCGGGGAGAGGTCGACAATAGACAAGCGGCGATGGCCGAGGCCAACCTTGAATGGTGCATTAGCAGGCAGGTCGTCATACTTCCAGTGTTGCCGTGTGGATGCTGCTGTGTCCTTACCCGCATAAATATCAGGCTCATCACCCGGCGACCAGGTGAGAAACCCCTCATCATCGGGCCCGCGGTGCCTGATGACCGTACAAGCCCGCTCCAGGTCGCGGCCAGTGCATTTGCGTTGTTTATTGATTATGGCAAGAATACCACACATAGGTTATTGAATATACTTTATGCTTTCCGGCCCTTCGTTAAATAACAGGTCGATGATAGATAAGTTTGGTATAAATTCGCCACCCCATAGCTGACGGTAGGGCTTGGGGTCGTAGCTCTGCCACACCAGTTCTATGCCTTCCGTTTTAAAATCATCTTCATTTATATACCTCCTTGATCCTGCTCCTTTGCCACTCAGGTAGGTAGTGGCGTTCAGGGCCTTTAGAATCGCCATTATTTTTTCCGCACCGTTAAGCCCGGCTGCTTCCGGCATTTCAGAGGAGCGCACGAGCTTTGTGGTGATACCTGTTTTGGCAACTGCAAAGTTCATCAGGGCAAGGTTCAGGTCGGTGAGGTGTGCATGTTTGGCCGTATAAATAGCAGAGAACTCCTCGAAGTAATCATTGAAGCAGGCAGCCTTCTGGTAGGCCAACTTAATGGTCTTTAGGCTTTTACCTGCCCAGTTCTGGCTATTGTCTATTTCTACCTCATTGAAGTTGTTCATCTCTCCCCGGTTGGTGACCGGCACCGTAAGCCATACTGCTCCGTTATTGGTTTTTATCTCCACGCGGTTGCCAAAGGTCTTGGCGCGGGGAAATTGCACATCATCGAACAAGACAAAAACATCGGATTTGTTTATCTTATTGAAATAGCCGACCCACGGAATGAAATTAGGCTGGTGGATGGCTACGGTCATGATGCTATTTTTAAAGACATTAATACTAAATCGCCCTGCTCGCCCACAATCTCAAAATTCAACCCTTTGTAAAAACCGAGGCTTTGCGCATTATCGTTTTCAGCCTTCAGCGTAACGGCATTTTTTCCGAAGCGCTTTGCGTCTTCGGCTATCCGGCTGATCAACTTCTTGCCAATGCCCTGCCCGTGCAGTTCTTTCGATACGACAATTCTGTGCACGTGCAATGATTCCGGTTTTTCTGAATTAATGATGAAAGCACATAGCCTGCCATCGCAAAAAACCGCATGGCTGAGTTCCCACTTACGGTTCAACTCCGACATGTAATGCTCCAGTGTCCAGTAGTCGCCCTTCAGTTGTTTCGACATTTCAATAAGCGAGGCTACATTGCTGCTAACAATGTCCGGTGTAAGTGGTTTTATTTCAATAAATGGTACGTTCATCATTATAATAAAAGCCGGATGATTTCAAATGCTTCAGCATAGCTGCCGCCCGACTGCACGCCGCGCACCCGTGCCTGTCCTTTTAAAAATTCCACATCTGCATACGGGCGATGACCCTGTGATGCATATTGGTTGATGGCCTCTATCTTCTTGTTTATATGCTTTTCTTCCAGTGCCACAAAGCAGGCGTTGTTAAAGTCGAAGTTGTTCCAGGTAAGTTCGTAACAGAATATGGAGCAACCCTTTGCCGCACGTATGGCTTCAGTGGTAATGGTGGTATGGTCCTGGTGAATATCATTCTGCGAAGGGATAAAGATGATGTCCGGCTTCACCTGTTTTTTTATTTTCAGTATATCGTCCAGTATCTCCTGCCTGTGGTAGCTGAACATGCGGACTTTATAATTGAGCACCCTCAGATGCTCAGGCTTTACGCCTAATACTTCAGTTGCCTTTTTTACCTCGGTCACAAGTATGTCTTTTGGGAAACCGGCAGGTACAGACTCCTCGCAGCTAGAGAACGCAACATAATGTACCTCGCAGCCGCTCTCCGCCAGCCGGGCTATGGTGCCACCACAACCAAATTCACCATCATCAGTATGAGGTGCAAGTACAAGTGCTTTTTTGAATTGTTTCAGCATATTACTACAGGCTATTTCTTTTTTCCTTTCAAATGTTCAATGATCTTGCCGATCATTAATTCAGCCGAATTTCCTTTGCCATAGGGATTGCCCTTTTTGCCGGGCCCGGCATGCAGCGCTTTCTTTATTTGTTTGAACATCTGCTCTTTCGACTTAGGTACTACCTCTGTCATCCACCCCAGTTCCACCAGTTCCGTCCAGGATGTTTTATCATCAAAGTAGAAAATGCAGGGTGTCTTCTGGTAAAAGGCTTCCTTCTGCACACCGCCGGAATCGGTGACTACCAGTTTGGCGTGTTTTTCCAGCACCAGCATATCCAGGTAGCCAACAGGGTCGGTAAGAATCAGGTGTTCGTTGTAATAGTTGAAGAGGTTATACTGATTAAGCATATTGCGCGTGCGCGGGTGCAGCGGCAGCACAACTTTTATTTCTTTAGCGGTCTCCACCAGCGCATCCAGTATTATCCTTGCCCGCTCTATGCTATAAGTATTCTCGATACGGTGCATAGTGACAAGCACAAAACCCTTCTTTTTCAGTTTCAGGTTTTTGAATACTTTGGCGGTCTTGTCGGCAATTTTGTCAAACTGCAGGAGGGCATCATACATCACGTCGCCATACTGGTACACAGCGCTTTTAGGGAATCCTTCGCGCTCCAGGTTTTTGCGGCCCACGGCCGACGGCGCAAAT
The DNA here is from genome assembly GCA_964493865.1 of uncultured Flavipsychrobacter sp. Lineage (GTDB taxonomy): Bacteria > Bacteroidota > Bacteroidia > Chitinophagales > Chitinophagaceae > Nemorincola. The sequence continues at coordinate 180,124 of CAZBPS010000008.1, read as the reverse complement.
AAAAGGGTAGACATATGGTCTGTAACAACACGGTTCACATCTTCGGCCAGGTGTTTGGCATACATGCGCAAGCCTGCCTCAACGTGAGCAATGGGAATGGTAAGTTTTGCAGCAGCAAGCGCACCTGCCAATGTAGAGTTGGTGTCGCCAATAGAAATGACCATATCTGGTTTTTCAGCTATCATCACCTCTTCAAGCTTTATGAGCATTTCGCCGGTTTGCTTGCCGTGCGTGCTGCCCATATCCACATCCAGCTGATAATCGGGGCGTGGTATTTTCATTTCATCAAAAAATACGTCCGACATATTCACATCAAAGTGCTGGCCGGTATGTAATATGAAATAAGTGAGGTCTTTGTGCTTTTTCTGGAATTTTTTAATAGCGGTGACCAATGGTGCGGCTTTGATAAAATTTGGCCGGGCACCTACTACTATACATAACTTCATTTACGATATTTTATGAATATAAAAAATGTATTTGGATGATAGGATAAAACCAAGAATCATCCGCAACAAAAGTACCAATTTGCAATGAATAGATAAGCATATGTTAATGGGTTATTTTCTGTGGGAACATAGTGTTAATATTGCTTGAGTGGGTGTTTTTCAAATCTTCGCGCAATTACCACTGGTTGTGCCTCCCTCCTCCTAACAGCAGCAAGGGTCTTCGTTGCGGGGCTGCAAATTTGAAAATTAAAAAATCAAAATATCTACCTCAAACCCGCGCCCACACTGCACCCAAAAACCACGACAGTACAGTAACTGTACCATGATGCTTTTTTTATTTTGCTGCCGCCACAGCATTCCCGAACTTTACCTAAACCTGACAAAATCAGGCCCAGGTTCTTTGACCTACTGCTTTGCTACGCGCATTCATTACGCAAAACTTTGTTATCCAGATAGCTATCGGGATTGTACACCTCATCCTGAGCTTGTAGATGGTGTTTTTTTTCTCACCACCATCTACGCCAGATAGCTATCGGGGCTATCGGTTACTTAGTAAAAATCTGTAAAAAAAGTGTAAAGACAGTGTGCAAAAAAATATTTAAAAATAACAGAAAATGAATACAATACACATTAAATCCTATATCCAAAAAATTGTAAAAAAAGTATGCAAAATGAGGGGCGGAGCATGTATTTACAGGGAAATAAAAACTGATATTTGATAAATTATGCGACAATTTGAAATGCCCCTTTTATCTTGATAGTAAAATAGGTTAATTTTACCATCACCCGCTATAACACCCAACTATTTAATTTTATATACATTTCCATTTGACTGATCAAAACCAATCTTACCACCTTGTTCATATTTTAGGTGGCGGGGAGCATAAAACGCCATTGGTAGCTAGCCAGGTATTCGACCGGGCTCAAGTGCAGGCAACGACACCGGGTCCGGGCAAGCCACTGTCAGTTTCGGTGTGGATACTTGTGCCTATGCGGGTAGCATTTGAAAAAGAAAGTAACGACATAGTAAACGGCCTGAAAAAAAGGTGCCCTGATATATCCATAGAATTGATAGCGGGAATAAACCGTTTTAACGACTGGCCCGGCAGGGGAAAAGCACACCGGCTGAGAAGCAGTATGAAAGGCAGAGTGGTATACCATTGTCGTGGTGAGATGTTTTTTGAGTGGGCTTATATGCTGAAGAAAAAACACCATGATGATGCCATTGTAGTGGATGCACGAGGATTTTATCCGTTAGAACCCTTTATAAACGACCACCATATAACGGAAGTGAGTGACATGACCCCCGCACAGAAGGACATGTACCTCAAAAACCTGAAGCGGCTACAGTTTGCGGTAGACCATTCGGAGATGGTGGCCACGGTGAGCGAACCACTGCGTCGCTACCTGATAGAACAGGTGAAAGCAGGTGAAGACACAGCAGTGATACCCTGCTGCGTGAAGAACACGGTGCGGGATACGAAACGTGAAAAAGTAAGGCAGTTGCTGAATATAGAAGACCGGACCGCCATACTATATCTGGGTGGTGTTCATAAGAACCAGTACCTTGAAGAACTGGGTATCCCATTCATACAGTCGGCATTGTCGTTATCAAATAAATACGCGGGGGTGTTCATTACCCAGAACAAAGACAAACTGATGCAATTGCTGACCAAGTTCAGCCTGGATATGGACCGGGTACGGGTGATAAGCGTGCCGCAAAACGAAGTGGCCGACTATCTCACGGGCATGGACATGGGCCTGCTCCTGCGGTTGCCATCAAAACAAAATAATTTTTCGCAGCCGGTGAAGTTTGGGGAGTACCTGGCAGCCGGTGTGCCGGTGGTGCTGGAGCAAGGTACAGGGGATATGGCGGAGCTGCTGAAAAAACGGGGTATAGGTTGCGTGGTGAAGCTGGCAGATAAGCAGAAACAAGCAGACTTTGACAGTGAAGTAAAAGGCGCATTGGAGTGGCTGAAAGAGAACAGCGGCAGCGTGCGTAGCAATACCCGTAAGTTTGTGGAAGAGTGTTATACCTGGGAGGCAAATGTACCCGTGGAAAGAAATATGTACGTGAAGGCTTTGCAAAAAGCCGCAAAAAAGTAAAGAAATACAAGCATGAAGAACTTTGCGATGATAGGCACTGCCGGCTACATTGCCCCCAGGCACCTGATGGCTATCAGGGATACGGGGAATGACCTGCGCGCCGCGTTAGATAATTTTGATAGTGTAGGCATATTGGACAGCTACTTTCCGCATGCACACTTTTTTACGGAGTTTGAACGGTTTGACAGGCACATAGACAAGCTTAGGAGAAAAGGTACTAAGATAGACTATGTGAGTATATGCACACCAAATTACCTGCACGATTCACATATCCGTTTTGCCCTGCGAAACAGGGCCGATGCCATTTGCGAAAAGCCGTTGGTACTCAACCCATGGAACCTTGAGGCACTGAAAGAGATAGAGATCGAAACAGGCAGTAAGGTATACAACATACTACAGCTGCGCTTGCATCCCAGTATCATAGAGCTGAAGGAGAAAATAGCCGCTGCTCCTGCCGATAAAATGCACGACATAGACCTTACCTACCTCACATCAAGGGGAAACTGGTACTTTAACAGTTGGAAAGGCGATCAGAATAAATCGGGAGGGATAGCCACAAACATTGGCGTGCATTTCTTTGATATGCTGGCGTGGATATTCGGAGATGTGAAAGAAAATATTGTGCACCTGCTGGAGGCCGACAGGGCTGCAGGTTTCCTGCAACTGGAGAAGGCCCGGGTAAGGTGGTTCCTCAGTATCAATGAGGCTTACCTGCCCGATGAAGTGAAGAAGAAGGGGCAGCGCACCTTCAGGGCAATAACCGTGGATGGCAATGAGGTGGAATTCAGCGAAGGATTTGGCAACCTGCATACCCGCAGCTACGAAGAGATACTGAAGGGCAATGGTTTCGGTCTGGCAGAGGCGCTGCCCAGCATTAATATAGTACACGATATACGGGTGGCTACGCCCGTGGCACCAAAAGGTGAATACCATCCGTTCATAAAAAGCATAACTTAGGCACATGAAAAAATATCTGCTCATCGTTTTTCTGATACCGGTTTTGTATTTGTTCGGTTGTAAGAATGTAGCTAAATATCCGATGGACCCGCCATCGCCCGATTTTGTTTTTGATGGCGTGATAGGAAAATGGCGAGTAGAAGAGGATACAGACAAAAACAATTTTATAGAAGTAACCAAGGGGCGTAAAGATTACCGCTACCATGTGATATATTGGGAGAAAGGGGGAACAAACCCTACTTTGGAAACTTATGTGCACTTTTCAAAACTGAACAGTGATATTTTTCTCAATGCCTTGTGCTGGGATGAATACCGGGAAAAAGGATATTTTCAGCAGGCGGGCTATATGTTTTTTAAAGTGGTTTATATGACCCCTGATTTTTCCAAAATGGCCTTCACTGTGGTTAACGATACCACCCTCGGAAACCTGCAAAGCTCACTCGAAGTATTTAACCGTGTTGCAAAGAACCTGAACAACAAAGCATATTATTCCGATACCACACACCTTTATAAAGTACAATAGCACTTTTGCATCTCGGCGTTTTTGTGGTGAAACAGATTAACCGCAAAGGCGTGAAGGCGCTAAGGTTTAAATCTTTTTTATGGATTACTACGTACACCCCACAGCAATAGTAGATGATGGCTGCGAGATTAGCGCCAATGTAAAGATCTGGCACTTCTGCCACATTATGCCCGGCTGCAAAATAGGTGAGGCCTGCAATATAGGCCAGAACTGTGTTATCTTTCCGGAGGTTGTGCTGGGCAGGAATGTGAAGATACAGAACAACGTATCAGTATATACCGGTGTCACCTGCGATGATGATGTGTTCCTGGGCCCTTCATGTGTGTTTACGAATGTCACCAATCCCCGCAGCGCAGTGAACCGCCGCGGTCAGTATAGCCGCACCCATGTGGGCAAGGGTGCTACCATAGGTGCAAACGCCACCATAGTATGCGGGCATGATATAGGCGAGTATGCCTTTATAGGTGCCGGTGCAGTAGTAACAAAAGATGTTCCCGCCTATGCTTTAGTAATAGGCAACCCCGCCAAACAAACCGGCTGGATGAGCCAGCATGGCCACAGGCTTGTCTTTAAGGACGGTATAGCCAAATGTCCGGAAAGCGGGTGGGAGTATAGGCTGGAGGATAGGAAGGTGAGGAAAATGGATTAATCTGTCAATTTTTTATAAAATTTCAATTGTCTTATTATTTGCTCGTTTTTGGGAAAATGGCGTGGACTATGTATTAAATTCACAACTAATGGATTTTCTCCATTATAGTCAAGGTTTATTTGGTAGCTTCCGAAGCAAGCAGTCCAATTATTACTGTCAAGTCTTAGAAAAAAGTATTCAAGGGATTTTCGGAAATCATAATCTGCTACTTTCACAACTAACTGCGAAGACGCATCTTTTATAATAACCGGAAACCATCGATCATCACAATCATACTTCCATTTTTGTTCAACCCATGCACTTTCAAAAATTAATTTCGTTGTATCATTTAACTGAATTTCTTTTTCATTACAGATCATTTCGAACTTAAATACGCGCTTATTGTGAGATTCCCTAATATCTTGGCTTGAACCATGTTTACTTTTTATTCCTAAACATGTTTCTCCGCAGCTAACTAGCAGAATTGACACCAATAGGTATATAGCTGCGAATCTCATAATATACCTACTTCCCCCACACCTTCAAAATATTCCCTATCCCTACTTTTATATCCGTTAAATCCCTGTTCAGTACAGAGCGCATTTTAGATATATCCGGCTGGCGACGGGTCATGTCACCTTCCTTCAGCGGCGGCAGGTAGGCTATCTGAGATTTTGAGTTGGTAATATCTATGATAATCTCTGCCAGTTCTTTAATTGTGGTCAACTGGTCGTTGCCCACATTCACCACATCATTCAGGAAGTGGTTATTCTTAAAGATGTCTATGGTAAAGTCAATATTATCCTGCACATAGCAGAAAGTGCGCGTCTGCGATCCATCGCCATATATGGGTATAGGCTCATTCTTCAGCGCATAGTTCAGGAACTTCGACATCACGAAGTCGGCGCTCTGCTTTGGGCCGTATGTGTTGAAGAAACGCAGTATGGTATAGTCCAGCCCATATTCTTGTTTGTAGGTGCGGCAAAAACATTCGCCAAGGTTCTTAATAACCGCATATGGCAGCTTAGAATTCAGCGGGGTTTCATGTTCATGCTGCGGCAGGTGCACAGGTTCGCCATATACTTCCGATGATGAGGAGAAGAATATACGCTTCACACCGGTATTCTTGCTCAGCATAAAGATGTTCTCCATGCCCCACACATCATCCAGCACCATCTTCGGGTTGTTTATAGTGCGCAGTACGCCCACCACAGCCGCATAATGGAACACATAATCAAAACCATAACGCTCCATCACCGATGATATATCGCGGTAGTTGTTCACGTCACATTTTATGAAGACGCAGTTATCCGCCTTGGGGATGTTCCGCTCATAGCCGGTAAGAAAGCTATCTACCAGCACAACGAAATTATCTTTATCTTTTAACAGGCTGTCAGCCAGAGAACTGCCTACGAAGCCGGCGCCGCCGGTGATGAGTATTTTTGTCATGAAGTAATTTAGATTAAAGAATCCGGAGGGTTTGATAGAAATAAAGCGTAAAAATAGACATTTTATCTTAGCCCCTCAATGCCTCTGTAAATTTATCATACAATACTTTTGCATTATCTGTGAAATTGCCCCATTTCGTTACTATGAATTCTCTGGCAGCAACGCCCATTTTCTCTCTCAGGGCTTTATCGTTTACTACTTCCAGAAGTTTTTCGGTCAGTATGGTGGGTTGCTGTGGTGGAACCAGTATGCCGTTCACACCTGAAGTGATAATCTCCGGGTGGCCGCCTACAGTGGTGGTCACCACCGCCAGCCCGCTGGCCATGCCTTCTATCACCACATTCGCCATTCCCTCGGCATGGGATGGGAGGCAGAAGATATCAGCGGTATTGTAGAGCTTGTTGAGCTTAGCTGGCGGCTGGTCGCGCAAGATGAGTATGTTTCCTGCTAGACCCCTGTTTTCGGCCTCATTGTCATAATCCACATCCTGGGCTCCGGCTATCACCGCTATCAGCAAGAAGTGGTCATTGTGATTTTTTACCTCCGCCAGCGCGTCAAACAGGTCGAGCCAGCCCTTCCGCACACTGGCTGTGCCCACATTCAGTATAACTACTTTGTCGTCGGGTATGTTGTATTCTTCGCGAAGGGCTTTCTTTTCGGCGGTTGTTGCGGGCCTGAACAGCTCATAATTCACACCCCATCCCACCATGGTATAGGGCAGGTCTTTGCCCACCAGCTTGTTCGACTGACGGCCCAGATAGTGCGCACAAGCAAAACGCAGGTCGGCCTCTTCAAATACCTGTTTGAACTGCCTGAAGGTTTCTTCGCTGCCATGCGGCCACAGGGCCACATCATCGCCTATAGATAGTATTGCCGACTTTACACCAAGCCTGTGCGCAGCCATTTGCACCAGGTAAGAGCCCGGCAGCCATTGCGAATAAAATATATCCTTGTGAGGGTCCAGGGTAATGTGCCTTTCTTTGAAAAACTCTGCCACGCAGTCTATGAATCTTTCGGCATACAACTTTTTCACAAACCTACTGGGCTTCATATTGGCTATGCGGGGGTGGTGTACTGTAACACCGTCATACACACGTTTCATGGGGTAGCCCAGCTTATGAAAATTCTCCCATTCGGGGTGCAGCCTTGCAAACGGTGCCGGCGGGCTCCAGGGCACGGGTACTATAACCTCCAGCTCAGCGCCGTGATGAATAAGCCCTTTATACTGCCTGTGGGCGAAAATACCAGCATTCGTCATGCCGGGATAATCGTATGGATAGAAGGAGGGGAATGCCCAGACTCTCATGGCGGCAAAAGTATGAAAATGCTGTAAATCCCTTAAGGTTCATTTTTTTGTACCTTTAACCCAATTAGTAAGTGGCGCCAATGAGCATTCTTTCCAAAATAGGAACAGTAAAAAAGATAGTCGCGAATAATTTAATTGATAAGGGCATCTACTCAAAGGATACGCACAAGGATTTTGTCATCGTGATGTACCACGGTATAGACAAAACGCAGAATATCAATTTCAATCAGCGTTTTTACAGCCGCGCTAACTTTGAGAAGCACCTGGTGACGTTTCGGAAGCATTTCAATATTGTTACCTATGCTGACCTTATCAACAATAACTTCTCTGCTAAGCGGCCGAATATCATGCTCACCTTCGATGATGGTTATGCCAATAACCACAACTACGCCCTGCCCCTGTTGGACAAATACAACGTACACGCCTTCTTTTTTATAACCGGCCTCAATACGGTTGAAAAGAAAATACTCTGGGCCGATGCCGTAGATATTGTCTCTTGCTATGGCAAGGAAGGCAGCAGGTTGACATTAGGTGGTATAGACTTCACACTACGGCAGGGCGAGTTCATGAACAGTGATCTGTGCCTATCACTGCCCGCATACATAAGGGCGAGCAAAAGCAGCGGTTATACCGAAAAAGACAGCCTGCTGGAACAATTATTGGCCATACATGATTTTACACGCAATAAAGAGCTGGATGACCACTGGCAGCTAATGACAGATGAACAAATACACCGGTGTGCACAGAGTAAAAATGTCACTGTAGGCTCACATGGCTTTTATCACAACAACTTAGGTTCTTTATCAAATGAGGATGCGGTGGCAGAGGTAGCCTTGTCGAAGCAATACCTGGAGCAGGTGACACAGAAGCCCGTTACTACTATCGGTTTTCCTGATGGGTCATATACCGAGCAGCTCAATGATGCATTGCAGGACATAGGCATCACCCGTCAATTTGTGGTCGATTACAGGTATGGCGATGAAGGCAAAAGGGATTTTACCTATCACCGGTTTGGCCTGTACCCCAATATGGGCAATACACATAAGCTCGTGTATAAAATTCTGCACCAATGAACATATGTTTCTACACATCCGAGCAGCCCACAGTGGCCAGCCTGCTGAATATGCACTACCTCATAGGGCAGCGGCCGGGCAATAATTATACTTTTTTGAAAATCAGGAGCAAGCAGCAGCCATCTCCGGGACTTATGGACAGGCTGAAAAAGTTATATGGCGAATGGCGGTTTGATGATGGCAGGTTCGACTTTGGACGTGACCTTGCGCTGTTAGACAGAAGGTTAAAGAGGGAGGTGCAGCATATAGACCATGCCCAATTCAGGACGGGCTATGCAAGCGCCGTGAACGATGAGCAAAGCGAACAATTTATTACCGAAATTCGCCCCGACCTCATCATTCAGGCGGGCGCAGGTATTCTGAAGCAAAATATTTTTAGCAGGGCCACTACTATCAATGTACACCACGGTTTAGCGCCCGAGATACGTGGTATTGAATCTACATTCTGGTGCATGTACTACGGTCTTAAGGATAAGATTGGGGTTACCTGCCACCTTATAGATGAAACGCTGGATACGGGTGCCATTGTAGGGCAGCAGGCACTTACCCTTAAGGCTACATCCTTCACCGACATTCAGTACGATAATATCATGTTAGGAAGGGACGTACTTTTGCAGGGAGTTGACACGCTTGCGAAAGGTGGGTATCATGTCCGCTCTGTGGGGGATGTACCGTCATATTATTTTGGCTGGCCACCCTCCGCTCTTTATTCCGATCTCAGGAAAAATAACTTTGCACCTGTGAAGAATATTGGTGAGAAGACATATAAAATGAAGGAAAAGAAGCTGTTGAGGCCGGCACCCTGACCCTAACGCCTGTAAACCGCTATACTTATTTTCTATAGTTAGCGCAGTTATCGGACTGAATATGTATGTTTACATGAACTTTATTTGTTTCTTATGGATCAGCATTTCCTGAAAGTGGTCAGTTATAGCACTGATGCACATTTCCCGGCGCTATTTACAGATATATTGAAGCAGTACAATGTAGTGCAACTGATAGATATTCCTGCGGATATTGATTGTAACGTATTCTATGCTGATCTGACCGACAAGCTGGGTGAAGTATTGAATGTGGATGAGGATGTGAAGACAGGTAACTCCAGAAGCCAGGAAAGATGGACAGACGTACGGTACGATAAAAATCTTGAATATTCTTTCCGTCATTCCAATACCCGCCAGCCGCTCCATACCGATGCAGCTTACACCAACTTTGATATGGACGTGAATTTCCTGTTTTGTGTTGAGAATGCGGAAATAGGCGGGGCCACTACCTTTTTGGATACGGAATTACTGATACATATCCTGAAAAAATATGAGCCGGAGCTGTATGAAAAATTGATGACAACAGAGGTGTATTTCGGTAAAGGGGAAGACCAGGGAAAGAAAAGCAGAATACTGTCGGTGGATGACAGGGGGTATAAACTCAACTGGAATTACTACCGTATAATGCCGGGTAATTCCGATGAAGTAAAGCAGATCTGCGAAGAATTTCACAAGTTTCTTGAAGATAGGATTGTTGCGGGCGGATTACTTACGCAGGTTTATCTGAAACCCGGCGAAGCCGTTTTCATACAAGATGACAGGATATTGCATGGCCGCTGTTCGTTTTACGGCAATAGGAACCTCATCAAAGGCGGGTTCAATTTCAAATAATGGCCAACAACATCCTTTTTAATGAAAAAACTATTTGCCGCATGGGTTTTGGCTGCTGGCAAATGGCAGGTGCGTATGACCTTGCCGGCAGGCCAAACGGGTATGGAGCCATTGATGAGGCGGAAGCCATAAAAGCGGTACACCTGGCCATCGACAATGGGATCAATTTTTTCGACACAGCCTATGCCTATGGTGCCGGTCGCTCGGAGGAGGTGCTCGGAAATGCGTTGAAAGCTTACAATAATGCGGGTAATATACAACCACTTGTTTGTACAAAATTCGGGTTGATACCCGGTGGTAATGACATGGATGAAGACTTTTCTGGGGAAAATTTGACTAGGAATGTAGAAGCCAGTCTTAAAAGATTGCAAGTGGATTGTCTCGCAGCAGTATTGCTGCATAATCCACCCGACGATTTTGATTTTTCAGAATACGACATTGCTCCTTTCGAAAAACTGGTGAAAGAAGGTAAGGTGCTGGCTTATGGAGTCAGCTGTAAGACGCAGAAAGGTGTTGCTAATGTTATTGAGAGCAGGTTTGGGTCTGTCATTGAAGCGGTATATAATCCGCTGGACAGGAGGTATGAAAAATATTTAGGAGATGCCCGTTATCGGGATAAATATTTGTTCATCAGTCGGGTGCCGCTGGCATCCGGCTTTCTTAATCAGCGTACTCTTGCACAGGACCTTGTTTTCCCGGCCAATGATATCCGGTATAATTTCAGTGTGGAGCAGACCCAATGGGTGTCCGGTGCTGTACGTGCCCTGTCGTTCCTCAACGAGCTGGAAGGAGGGATAACCGTTAGTGCCCTGCGTTTTCAGTTGTCCAACAGCTATAACACAGTCACCATTCCGGGGTTAAAGAATTGTGCGCACGCTAATGATGCGATAACCGCAATGCGCCTAGGCCCGTTGCCGCCGGATGTCATCAGTAAAATAGAAGATGCAGTGCCTGAGGTATTCTACAAGTGGCGCTGATAGGCAATGGCTACTTTTTCAGCTGTTTCAATAATGACGGTACGAATAATATGAGGTGGTAATACAGCACTTCTTTAAGGTTAACCTTTTTTGAATAACGAAAGTAGTTGGGCATTGTTTTAAAATAGTGTTTCACTTTCTCCATTCCTTGCTTTTCCCTGGCGCCATATATCAGGCGGGTCTTGGTCATTTCAAGCAGTCGCTGCCTGATAAGGTCGTTGTACCTGAATCCAAGGTACTCATTCATGGTGATGTAAAAATTGAAAATGTTGTTGTAGGTCTTTTCTATTTGCGCAGGGCTCTTGGTAAGGCCACCCTCATGGTTGCGGTATACAGCCATTTTCTCATGAAAATACTTCCCTCTACCTTTGTCGGCAAAGTAGAGGTGTAGGAATAGATCGCCGGAAAAAGCAGTACGGTAAAATTCAGGGAAAGGTTTCGGCAGTATATTCCTGAAGAACAGCGTAGCTGTCGGCACAATGCTTACATCAGTAAGAATAATATCTTCTATCGTGATTGTATCTTTAATTATGGCAGGGAAGTAGCGGTCGCGCGGCAAGCCCCAGTTCATTTCATCCAGTACTTCTATGTTGCCAAAACTCCACGAATAGTCGGGTTGAACGTCCAAGAAGTCTGCCTGCTTTTGTAGCTTGTAAGGGTCTGTCCAGTAATCATCACCCTCGCACATGGCAACATAATCGCCAGTACATGCTGCAAAAACACGTAATGCATTCTCCATTGGCCCATGGTTTTTTTCCGACGGCAGCAGGTTGATGATGTGGGGGTATTGCGTAGCATACTGTTCGCAGATATTGCGCGTATTGTCTTTACTATAATCTTCGCCAATGATCACCTCAAAATCGAAATTCACTTTTTGGGTCACTATGCTTTCTATCGTCTGTGCGATATACTTTTCATGATTATAAGTAATTAAGAATACACTTACTTTCTTCATTTCTTTTACAGGATGTTATTCAATGATGCTGCAAGATACTCCATATCGCTTGTGCTGTATCGGTGGTCAATAGGTAAAGGCAACAATTTTTCAGCGATGTTCTTTTCTGCTTCGTAACCTGTGGAAGATCTTTCTATTACTTCTCCCCAGAATGTAGGTATGAAAATATTATTGAGTTTACGTTTCACAGCGTCTGCTGTTTCGTTCATCAGCAACAAAGGGTAGCACATGGGCACACAGCCATCTGTCAATAAAGCAGTGTATTGATTTATGTGGCATAATTTATTGTGTAGTGTTGTGTAGTTCGCCAGTCTTCTTTCTATCACTTCGTTATAATTTATACCAGAAAGAAGCCGCTCACTGAATGCTGAAATCCCCGTTATTTCGCAGTCCATCAGTTCTTCATTCTGTAAAAAAAATGGGTAACCCTCACTGGTATGTCCCTCCAGCCTCTTTGTCAGGTGTTCTGTCACATAGCGCTCATTCCTGCCCGTAGGGGGCTTCAGGTTTGTTCCTGCCGGGATATATAGATATGCCCCATCAGGTACACCGAAAAATTTGCGGCACGAATTGAAATACCAGGATACGCAGTTACCCTTCATAAAAAACGCCTGCGTGCAATCAAGGATCAGCTTGTCCTTATATTTTACCGACAGTCTGGATGCCATTTGGTCTTTAAGCCCGAAATAATTTATGTATAGAAAGTACTCATTCGGTTGTAAATCTGGAAGGGATAGCGGCTCTAGTGCAGCATCTACTTCGTAGAACTGGTATTTGCATCCGCTTACCGCAAATGGCTCCAGCAAAGAGCTGCAACTGTAATAAGGCATATGAACCAATGCAGGTTTCATTGCAGCGAGGATGAAATGAAGTGCGGAGCGACCGTTTTTTATCCTGTACGGAGTATCGTGATATTGCTTTCCCTTGCCGGTTACTTCCAGTTCAAAATATCCGCCTATACTTTTCATACTCATTCGAAGCTACATTCTTTTAAATACCCAAGTATCGTATCCGGTGTATTGAACATCATAACGTCTATTATCGACAGCCAAGGCACAAACTCATTACCCGACTGCGGATAAGTGATGCTGTGTGTTTTAATGAACTTTAGTGTCAGCCCGGCCCGCTCAAAATCTTCCTTGTTATACAGATCTTTGCCGCCCGTTGCGTTGATATAGGTATCTGCCCCCACTTTTTTACATATATCTATTATCCTTTCCTGCGCCTTCAGCCCGTTATTGTTATAATGAGTAGCAGTAGGAACGAATGCTGTGGCAATGCCTATATAGTCGCAGGTGGCTGTGATGCTGTCTGCTGCCAGGCTGCATATAGTGTCGTGCCCCCCGTTCAGCACTCCGGAAACAAGGTCATGTACTACGGCATAGTGGGGGGCTTTGGCATAGCCCGCCAGTGTCTTTAAAAATTTCCTGCTCCATACTTCATACAGGGGCTTGTTTATTTCCGTTTTGCCTATGGCAACATACGAGCTGGCGTTCTTCAGCGGCACAGTAAATATATGTGGCGCACCGTTCAGCAATATCCTGTTACGGTTTATCCATCCCTGTTTTATAAAGGTTACATCATCATACACTACAAACCTGTCAACCGCGTTTATCAACTGGAAGTACCCTATATAGGGGAAGATATATGGCTGCATCACGCCTAGTTTCATGGCCTATTGCTGATGATTATATCCATTCTGTAGTCCGATAATGGCAGTTGCTGGTTCCTGATTACGCAATCGAGGTGTAGCTTATCGCACACCGCCTGCACTTCTGAGGGTTTCCACCAGCTGCCAAGTCCGTCATTAGTTAGGTCGCCTTTGGCTTGCAGCTCGTGATAAAACTGTTTGCGCTCGGGAGTATTATAATAGTTCCATTTAAGTTCATCATTGGGCACACCTCTCGTTAGGAATGTGAACTCTTCTGAAACGCGTTTGATTCCGGTGAGCATACCTTCCAGATCGCTCACGGAAAAATAAGCCAGCGAATCATTCATCAGGTACTTATTCGGTATCACACCCGGTTGGTTCTCCCTGAATGATTGCATATAATCCACTACGCTGCCCAGGCAATAGGTAATGTTTGCCGCCGATCTGAATTTATTGGCTGTGTCTATTATCGGCTGCGAAAAATCGATACCTATTATCTGCTTCACTTTATCCTTCAGCTCATAGGTAAACAATCCGTTGCCACAGCAGAAATCCACCAGCACATCCTCCGCTGATAGCGCGAGGTCTTCGTTTATTTGTTCTATTATTTTGTCAAAAGCTTCTTTTGTTATCGGCTTCCGGTTCACGGTGCGCGCCACCTGCAGGTACAGGTCATCCTCTGTTTGCACTTCTTCTTTTCCATGCCGCTTCATGAGAAAATTATCCCAGAATTCCTGCCAGTGATCAAATTGCTCCATGTTTAATTTTTTTAATTCTTCTTTCCCGTTATCAACACATCCATACGGTAGTTGGATATTGGTGGTACCTGATTCTGTATTTTAAAGTTCAGGTTTAGCTTGCTGCAAACGCCCGCTATCTCTGCCGGCTGCCACCACTTACCCATACCTGCATTCGTGAAGTCGCCCTTTTTCTGCAGGTCTTCATAGAATTGTTTTCTTTCAGGTGTATTATAGTAGTTCCACTTTTGCTCATCATTCGGCACACCGCGTATAAGGAAAACAAACTCCCCGCCCGATATGCCCATGATAGACGATAGTATCTTTTCCAGGTCGGCCGGCTCAAAATAGGCCAGCGAATCGTTCATCAGGTATTTTGTAGGCCTCAGGTTTCTGTCCTTTTTCAATTCCTCCAGAAAGTCCAGCACATTCGCCCGGTGATACGTGATGTTCGGCGCACTCTTATGCTGTTTGGCAGTTTCTATCAGGTGGGGAGAGTAGTCGGTCGCTATCACCTGCCGGCATATCTTTGCCAGTTCGTAGGTACACAGTCCGTTGCCACAGCACAGTTCTATCAGCGTTTCCTGCGCATCCAGCTTCAGTATATCTGCTATCAGTCCGTTTATATGGTCAAATATCTCTTTCTTTATCGGCTCTTTATTGATGGTTTTGGCCACTTGGTAATAAAGGTCGGCTTCGGTTTCAACCGCTACGTTGTGCCATTTTTTCCAGAAATCTTCCCAGTTGTCAAATTGCTCCATCAGCTTATATTATTGGTTGTTTTGCACCCTCAGCAATATCCTTGATATGAATGCTATCTCTTCATCCTTCAGGGTATGGTACATAGGCAGACACAGGATGCGCCTAGATATATCGTCAGATATGGGTGTGGACTGCGGCTTCACATAGTTGAGCCCCGACAGGCTGGGGTAAAAATACCTTCTCGGATAAATCCAGTTCGCGTTTAGCGATGCCATGCATTTCAGCAGCAGCTCTTCGCTCTCAAATACAACCGGGTAGTAAGAATAGTTCCACTCCGCACCAGGGGTAATCTTTTGCCGCTGCACCCGCAGCCCTGCCAGTTCCACGTCATAAAACTTGGCCTGCGCCTTGCGCGATGCCAGTATATCTTTTATGCTCTTCAGGTTCACCAGCCCCATGGCCGCATGAAATTCTGAGTTTTTGCCATTGATACCCACGCCGGCAAATGAGTCGAAGTTGTCGTGTCCGAAGTTTCTCAGGTAGACCATCTTCTTCAGCAACTCGGCCGAATTGGTTACCACGGCTCCGCCCTCTATGGTATGGTATAGCTTGGTGGCATGGAAGCTCGCTGTGGTAATATCGCCATAGTTGAACACATCCTGGCCCTTATACTTAGTGCCAAAGCAATGCGCGCCGTCATAGATTACCTTTAGGTTATGTTTATCGGCTATCTTCTGTATCGCTTCAGTATCACACGGATTGCCAAACACATGGGTGGCCAGTATGGCCGATGTCTTGTTGGTGATGGCCGCCTCTATAAGAGCGGGGTCAATGTTGAATGTGTCCTTGTCTATATCTACAAATACCGGCTCGCAGCCTTCCCACACAATAGATGATGTGGTAGCCACATAAGAGAATGGCGTAGTGATTATCTCGCCCTTCAGGTCCAGGGCCTTTATAGCTATTTGCAGCGCTATGGTGCCATTGCCGAGGTATAGCAGGTGCTTTGCGTTCAGGTGCTCCTTCAGTTTCAGCTCCAGCATATTCACCAGCGGGCCGTTATTGGTCAGCCAGTTGCGGTCCCATATCTCCCTTATGTATTCTATATAATCCTCTATGTCCGGCAGGTATGGCCTGGTGACGTTTATCATAAGCTATAAAATATCTAAATAAATCGTTAACAGTGCGCTAAGTTAGTGAAAATTCCACATCTGGTCTTATCGCGCCGGGCCATTTGCCATACCAGTTACCCTCCCGGGGTATGTCATTCACTTCAAAGGTCAGTACATCATCGGTAGTAAAAATGATGGTGGTGGTATCCTTTACAAAAAACAGGTTTATCGTGTACAGGTCATCGTTCAGCAGCTTGCCGGGTATCTTCAGCACACTCTCGTGCAGGCCCGGCTGTAGCCGGCGGGCGGGTGTGGCCACATTAAAGATACAGTTGCCCCCGGCGGTATAGAGGAACAGGCTCACGTTCAGCTCCATCGCCTGCGCGAGATAAAACCTGATGCGGATACCCACAGGTGTTGTCACCAGTATGCTGTCGGCCCCGTTCAGCTCGGGCAATACCTCGGCGCTGGTCAGCCTCACCAGGTCATTGCCCGGCGCTTCGGCCTCCTCCCACGCTACCGATAGCCTATCCTTCACCTCTCGGGCCAGGTAGTTGTTTATCACCTTATCGGTGCGGCCTATGTCGGCCACTTTGCCGTGCTTCAGATAGAGGGCCGTTTTGCAGAGGCTCTGCACCGCCTGCATATTGTGGCTCACAAATATAATGGTGCGCCCGTGGCTGGCCACATCGCCCATTTTGCCGAGGCACTTCTTCTGAAAATCTGCGTCGCCCACGGCCAGCACCTCATCTACTATCAGTATCTCCGGCTCCAGATGGGCCGCTACCGCAAACGCCAGCCGCACATACATGCCGCTGCTGTAGCGCTTCACCGGTGTATTTATATACAGCTCCACCCCCGCAAAATCCACAATTTCGTCAAACTTTGTGGTTATCTCCCGCCTCGTCATGCCCAGTATGGCACCGTTCATGTAAATGTTCTCCTTGCCCGTAAGCTCCGGGTGAAAGCCCGTACCCACCTCCAGCAGGCTGGCTATGCGCCCTTTTATTTTTATGGCTCCCTCTGTGGGTGCCGTTACCCGGCTCAGCAGCTTCAGTAGTGTGCTTTTGCCTGCGCCGTTCTTACCTATTATGCCCAGCGTATCGCCCTGCTCTATCTCAAAGCTGATGTCCTTCAGCGCCCAAGCATAGTCGCCGCCGCCCTTGCGCGTGCGGTCGTTCTCCATGCCTATCTTCAGGTAGGGGTCTTCCTTGCCGCGGGTGAGGGCCCACCAGCGTTTCAGGTCGTGGCTGAGTGTGCCTGTGCCCACCTGACCCAGCCGGTAGAGCTTAGATATATTCTCTGCCTTAATAACTACCTCTTTGCCCATTGGAGCGGCTGTTTTTACAAATGTTTTTTGGGTGCATTTTTAACTTAATAACTACCTGATATTAAGTTAATTACACAATATTTTTTGCGCACTATTTGCGCACTTCTTTCAAATTTTTTGCGCACTATTAGTTGCCGGGACATGCATACAAAATACACAATACCAAGCCTAAACCCGTGCGAATAATGTAAAGGTACGGCGCAGGGAGGGGCAATTCCAAATTGATTTTACATCATGGAAAATACTTTGGGCCGTGGGTGCGGCTTTTAGCGTATTTGAGGGGTGAAAAAATTGTTTTTAACAGTTTTTTGCTAACGTTTCCTGTTTCTCCATGTGCGCAGCATAATTTCAGCTTCAGTGCTGTATTGCCGGTTGCAAACCGGATGAATTATGCAGGCACGAGTAGGCATGCGCAAAAGCCTACGCGCCAAACTCGCACCAGTGGGATATTATTCTATCACTTTCAGATAAATCAGGATATAATATAGCCCGGTAAGCAAAAATAATAGTCCGGCTACGACCCGCATTACTTTTTCAACACGTTGGATTGCATTAAAATACTTACCTACTTTTTGCATACTAAAGGCGATAAGAAAGGTAAAGAACAACACTAATGAACCCGCGCCCACTGCATAAAATAAAGGCAGGGTAAAACCCATTGCACTATTAATACTGAGTGGAATCAATATACCAAAGTATAACGCCCCGCTATAGGGGCAGAATGCCATAGCAAATAACATCCCGAGGAAAAACGAACCTGACAAACCCCTATACTTGAACCGATCCTGCAGCCGACCCGTCAGGTTTCCCTTTGTCAGAAAATCGAGCCTGATGACGTTCAGCATTATCAGACCAATGACCACCATTACCGGGCCTACAAATTTCTCCCCATTTCCTTGTAAAAAGCGTGCCATGTGAAATTTACTGACACCAAAAATGATAATGAGCGCTATGCCGGTATAAGAAAACGCCAGCCCCAATGTATACAACAACCCGCTTAGCAGCACTTTTCTTTTCCCTGTCAGGTTCTTTGCAATAAAGGCTGTAGCAGTGATATTGGTGGCTAACGGGCATGGGCTGATAGCTGTGAGGACACCCAATAGCAGCGCAGATACAACGGGAAAATTAGAATGGTCTATTATCTCCTGCAACATTGCTGTGATTATTTCAAAACGCCCTCTATCTTAGATTTCAACAGGGCAACATACTTATCCTTATCGCCGGCCTCGTCAAAAGCAAAATCACTCCAGTCCACAATACTGTCTTTCCCATTCACCACGTAATTAATCATCAGGGCAGTGCCTGTCGCCTCAAATTTCTCGGCCAGTTGCTCATTCTTCTTATCATCAACATCTATTATCGCAAACGTTATGTTGCCATCTTTCAACTGACCGGAAAAATGCCGATCCAGTGCCTCCCTTGTATTCGCTTTAATGTTCTTGCAAGTCTCGCATTGGCGGGTGCCATGAAAACAATATACTTCCAATCGCGTTTTTTGCGCCGTCCCATACATAGTGGATTTTGCGCCGTCCTTTAATGTTGGCAGCCCGGCTTCTTCCCATGCATTCATGCCTCCATCCATATTGGCCACGTTGGTAAATCCTTTCGCCTTTAGCAAATCAAATGCCCGCCCGCTCCTGCCACCGGACCTGCACACCACTATCACCTGCCTGTCTTTGGGTATCTCAGACAGATGATTTTCCAATTCACCTACAGGTATATTTTTAATATCCTTTACATCATAGGCCATTTCCGCCAGTTCATCCGGGTCCCGGACATCAACTATCAGTGCTCCCTGCCTGCTCAAGGCATGGGCCTCCTCGGGGGTATAACTCGGTTTAGGCGTCACATAATCAGCCTTCGCAATAGCCACGGTATCGCTTTTGCCTATTGTTGCAGTGGCTTTATCGGCATTATTCGAACAAGATGTAAAAACAGCACTCGCCATCAAAGCAGCAAAAATGATTGGCTTTTTCATGATTATAATATTAGATTGAACAAATATCCTGAAATAATAATGCACGCCGTAACAACGGCAAAAAATATTAACAACAACCTCGTAGTCATTACTTTTTTAAGAAGCAATCCCTCCGGGATAGACAAACCTACCACAGCCATTGAAAATGCTATAGCCGTTCCCAAAGGAATGCCCTTTTGAACCAGCACCTGCACCACTGGTAGTACCCCCGCTGCGTTGCTGTACATAGGAACACCTAAAACAACGGCAATAGGAACGGCAAAAGGGTTTTCTTTACTTATATAAGCTTCAAAAAAGCCAGTAGGGATATAGCCATGCATCACCCCGCCAATAGCAATACCGATAAGAACATATACCGCTACTCCCTTCACAATGCCGAGGGCCTCTTTTATAATACCGGGCAGTCGTTTGAAGAAAGTCAGCTTTTCTGCTTCAAATGCCTCGGTTGAAAATTGTTTTTTGCTAAGTATTTCTTTCACCCAGTCTGTAAGTAAGCGCTCTAAATGCAGCCTGCCCAAAATATAGCCTGCAATCATGGATAGAATAATACCGCTGACTACGTATATGACGGTCACTTTCACACCAAACATACCTATAAAGACAGCTACAGAGACCGCATCTACCAAAGGTGATGATACCAGGAAGGCAAACGTGACACCCAAAGGGATACCCCCTTTTACAAAACCAATGAACAACGGCACAGATGAACAGGAGCAGAAAGGAGTTATTGTGCCAAAAAAAGAGGCCAGAAAATAATCCAATCCATACAACTTTCGTTTTGTCAGAAAATTCCGCACCCTGTCTATGGGAAAATAGGAATTAATACATCCCATAACAACCGTAACAAGCGCAAGCAGTATAAATATCTTAATTGTGTCAAACACAAAGAAATTTAACGCATCGCCCGGCTTCGACCCAATGGCAATACCCATCACATCATATACCAGCCAGTTCGCAAACTGTTGCAGCCAATCAAACATGTCTTCCGTAATTTAGGTAGCCTGTTACCAAACGGTGAGTAATAACAGCCACTTGGAGGCTCATTCGATATATCATGCGGTCAGCATTTGTTTTATTTCCGCCACATCAGCAACCCTGCCTTTCACTTTTACTACCTCGTCTATCATCAGCACGGGAGTGGTCAGCACATCATATTTCATCATCTCCATAATGTCTTCGATTTTCGTCACCTCTGCATCTGCGCCGGTTTGTTTTATCGCTTCCAAAACATTGTTATATGTTGTCTTACACTTTGCACACCCAGGACCTAATACTTTTATATGCTTCATAATCTTCTTTTCGGCAAAGCTATATTTGTTTTTCTGCCCCTACAATGACGTGTGTCACCCAAGGCGAATACTAACGACGCCCTTCGGGCTTAGGTGGAGGAATGCGGTGCCTGCTTCTGATGAGTGAATGTGCTGTGTATATATGCCAAGTAGTAAAGGTTGTGTTTCGTGAGATTCCTTGTTAGGTTATATAAAAAAGCCGCCCGATGGGCGGCTTTTCAAAAAATATCGGTAGCGTATTACTCTAACTTAAAGACTATCGGCAGTGTGAAGTACACTTTTACGGGTTTGCCGTTCTGCTTGCCGGGTTTCCATTTTGGCATGGCCGCCACTACGCGCCTAGCTTCCTCATCGCAGCCGCCGCCTATGCCACGCTGCACGGTTACATCGCTCACAGCACCGTCTTCATTCACCACAAATTTTACAATTACACGTCCGCTTATGTTGCTTTCGCGCGCAGCATCGGGGTAGTGCAGGTTTTTGGTAAGGTACTGGCCCATATCGTAGCCGCTCTCAGGCATCTGCTCCACATAAGTGAAGATGGCCGGCGGCGGTGGTGCTGCTACCACACCCGTGCCTTTGTCAGGCTCTACTATACCGGGGTCTATGCCTTCAGGGTCGCCCTTTACTGTTTCCTTGCCTGCCGCTACTATTTCTTTCTGCGGTGGTGGTACTTCCTCTTCTTTTACTTCCTCATCTTTCTTTATCACCGGGGGGGTAAACTTCACCGTAGGCTTCACCGGTGGCGGTGGTGGCGGCGGTGGCGGTGGTGGTGGCTTGTTGGGGTCGATAGGCGGTGGCTCCATCAGTGTCACTTCCTTTATGTTTGGCGGTGGCGCTTTTTCAAATTTCACATTGCTGGCAATAAATGCGTACACCCCTATACCTACTCCTATCACTGCCAGCAAAATCAAAGACCTTGCAACACGCTTAGGGTAGTTTTTACGCAACTCATAGCCCCCATAGCTTTTGTTGCGGCCTTCAAAGATTATATCTATGTAGGAGCTGGTTAGTATTTTATTAATATCCATTTTCTGTTTCGTTTTAGCCGTCCGAGGTGGGCGGCATTTTTCAAACCATTATTTACCGCCGCTGGCCGCTTCCGTAGCTTGTATAAAGCCCTGCTCAATTTCAGAAATATCAATGATGGCATATACCCTTACGTCATTGATGTTCATTTCATCCAGAATGTTCACGAGGTCGCTGTATGTGCTGTTGCTATCGGGCTTAATGAGTACTGTTGTCTCATCTTTACCTGTCAGTTCCTGGCGTGCTTTTTTAGCGGCTACTTCTTTTTGTTTTGCAATAATCACATCGCGTATGCCTTTCTCGGGTGTGAAGTAGGTCACCTTCACATCGGGCGCCACATCAGGATTGTCGCCAATGCCTTCGTAGTAGTAAATGCGGTGGTTTTTGCTGAGCAATACGGTAAGGGCGACACTGTTCTTAATCTTGTTCTTTTCTTCTTCTTTCAGGTTTTCGTCCTTGTAAGGCATGTTTATCTCCATGGTCTTGGGCTTTGCCAGGGTGGTGGTAAACATGAAGAAAGTAATCAACAGGAACCCGAGGTCCACCATTGGAGTAAGATCGATACGCGTACTTAATTTTTTACCTTTTTTGACCCCGGGGCCCTTTTTATGCCCCCCGCTACTCGAGGTATCCAGTTCTGCCATAGTACAGCAATTTTATATTTTATGCGGTTACCCGCATTCTGTTAATTAATTTAATTATCAGGCTTTTTTGTTCTTCTCATCAAAAGCTGCGGTGCCCGGAGGTACTGCTTTAAGATTTGTGATGAGGTTGAATTTGAATACTTTATACCCTTCTAATGTTTTAATGATTTTCTTCACATTCGGGTAAGATGCATCGCCATCGGCCTTGATACATATACGCAATTTAGGATTTGTATAACGCGCTTCTTTAACCCACAGTGCCAGCTCATTGTTGTCAGATAGTACCGATGTGTCCACAGGCACGCCGGGAGTGGTGGCATCAAATTTTTTCTGGTCCTCAGGAGATGCTGAGAGGTAAGATTTCAACTGGCTGAAAGACGCGCCGATAGATGAACCGAGTGCAAACGCGGTTTTTTCGGCATCGGTAAGGTTAAGGTTTTTGGATTTGTTCATTTTTTCTATTAATTCCTTGCGTTGCAGCTTGTTATCAATAGAAAAGAACACCCTGCCATTAGGGTCAACGGTAAGGAGCATGATATCCGCATCGGGCAGTATTATCTCAGAGATAGAAGAGGGGGTTTTCACCACCACAGGCTCATCCGGCTTGAATTTTGTTGCCAACATGAAGAATGTGAGCAGCAGAAAAGCCACGTCGCACATCGCCGTCATGTCGATATGCGTACTTTTCCTTGGGAGTTTTGCTTTAGGCATTGTATATAATTCTTCTGCTTAAATATTAGTAAGACACGATTTCAGTCAAATTCCACAAATCCACTTATATATTTTTAAGATGCAGGTAATGCTTTTACCTGCATCTTAAAAAAACTATTATTTGTATGTAGAAGCAAAGCTTTGTGTAAGAGTAAAGCCGCTTTCATCGATACCATAAGTGATACCATCGATAATGGTAGTGTAGAAGTTATAGAACACGATAGCGAAGAATGAAGTACCGATACCGAGGGCTGTATTGATAAGGGCTTCCGAGATACCGGCAGCGAGTGCAGCGGCATCGGGAGCGCCGGCCTGGGCCATCGCCATAAACGAGCGTATCATACCCAATACCGTACCGAACAGGCCAAGCAGGGTAGCGCACGAAGAAATGGTGGAAAGGAACACGAGGTTCTTCTCGAGCATAGGCAGCTCAAGCGCTGTGGCTTCTTCAATCTCTTTCTGAATGCTTAATACCTTCTGTTCTGTGTCCAGTTCGTGGTTGTTAACCATGTCACGGTATTTCACCAGGCCTGAGCGCATTACATTGCCCACAGAGCCGGCCTGCTTATCGCACTCGGCAATAGCAGCGTCAATGTTCTTGTTGGCAAGGTGGTACTGCACTTTACGCACAAACTCGCCTGCGTTCATTTTGCCTTTTGCCTTGAAGATAGTGAGCGCCCGCTCAACTATGAACGAAAGGAGTGTAAGGAATGTGGCCATAAGTACAGGAACCACAAACCCGCCTGAGTACATCTGGCCCAAAGCGTTTTTGGGGTGGTGCATTTCGGCATCAGTAAAATTGGAGGGGTCTCCGAGAATGAATTTGTAGATTAATATACCCGCACCTATACAAGCGCCTACCACGATAGCATTCATCAAGAAGTTGCTTGAGTTTTTTGGTTTTCCTGCAAGGTTACCCTTTGATGCAGTTGCCGCTTTTACTTCTGCCATAATTTTGATTTTAGTTTTTGTGTTTCTGAATATAAATTAATGAAAAAAAATTTTTTGTGTGTTTGCAAAGATATAAGTACCACCCCAAAAAACAATTAGGGTGTAAAATATTTTCAAAAATAGTGGTTTGGGTGAAACTGCCTGAACAACATCTGTTATCTTTTTGTAAACGTTCTTAAAAACGAATTGAGTAAAAATTTATTGCTTCATGTAATTCACGTTTACAAAGGGTTGAGCATGCCTGTTTACACGGAATGGTAACAGTTTAACTTACATAGACGTATTTCAGACCCAATTCCTTTGTATTTTTGTTGATATTTTTTTCTTTTTCAACTATGCCTTGTATTGAAATAAAGGGCATATCACTAAAATACGGCATTATGAACTTGAACATGGTAACGATTATGGGCCTGCTTGCACTGGGGGTAATTGCAGGCCTACTGAGCAGTATGGTGGGCATTGGCGGTGGTATTGTGATAGTACCCGCGCTGGTATTCATATTTGCCATGAGCCAGAAAACGGCACAGGGCACATCGCTGGCTATGCTGCTGCCGCCGATAGGGCTGCTGGCGGTGATGAATTACTACAAATCGGGGTTCATAGATTTTAAAGTGGCGGGGATACTTATTGTGGCATTTATTGCGGGCAGCTTTTTTGGCAGCAAGCTGGCGCTGAACCTCGACGATGCTATATTGAAACGGATATTCGGCGTTTTTTTGCTGCTACTGGCAGTGAAGTATTTGTTTTTCAGCAGTAAATAGTTAAATAATTTCTCAACAACCTGACAAGGCCTTAATTTCGCCATCTTTAAAATAAATATACCCGCAAGCGGGCAAATGGATTATGCAACGGACAAAGATCAAAGAAATACTGAACAGCGACAAAAGCGATTATAAAGTAAATGTAAAGGGATGGGTGCGCTCGTTTCGCAATAACCAGTTCATAGCGCTGAATGACGGCAGTTGCATGGGCAACCTGCAGGTGGTTATAGAGCTGGGTGCAGATGAATCACTGATAAAAAAGATAAACAATGGTGTGTCCGTTAGCGTGGACGGCACGGTGATACCCTCGCAGGGCAGGGGCCAGAAGGTGGAGGTAAAGGCAGATAGCGTTACCATACTGGGCGAATGTGACCCGGAGAAATTTCCGCTGCAACTGAAGAACAAACCCAGCCTGGAGTACCTGCGCGAGATAGCCCATTTGCGTTTCCGCACCAATACCTTCGGGGCGGTGTTCCGTGTGCGGCACACACTGGCATACGCCATACATAAGTTCTTTAACGACCGTGGCTTTGTATACCTGCATACGCCCATCATCACGGCATCGGATGCGGAAGGAGCAGGCGAGATGTTCAAGGTAACTACCCTACCCTTTGACAATGCGCCGCATAATGAAGATGGTAGTATTGATTTTAAGGAAGATTTCTTCGGGCGGGCGACTAACTTAACGGTGAGCGGGCAGCTTGAAGCGGAGCTTGGCGCCATGGCGTTCAGCGAGGTATATACCTTCGGCCCTACTTTCCGCGCTGAGAACTCTAATACAGCACGCCACCTGGCCGAGTTCTGGATGATAGAGCCGGAAGTAGCCTTTAATGATATATACGACAACATGGACCTGGCCGAGGACCTGCTGAAGTATGTGATCGGCTATTCTATGGAGCATAACAGGGAAGATCTGGAATTCCTGGCGCAGCGCCTGGCCGACGAAGAGAAACAAAAACCCATGAATGAGCGCAGCGAACTTGGGCTGATAGAGAAACTGGAATTTGTACTTAATAATAAATTTGAACGCATCACTTATACTGATGCGATAAACATACTGCTCGACTCACCGGCATACAAGAAAAAGAAATTCCAGTATGATGTGAAATGGGGCATTGACCTCCAGAGCGAGCATGAGCGCTACCTGGTGGAAAAGCATTTCAAAAAGCCAGTGATAGTTACGGGCTATCCTAAAGACATTAAGGCGTTCTATATGCGCCAGAATGACGATGGCAAAACAGTTGCGGCTATGGATATACTGGCACCCGGCATAGGCGAGATAGTAGGCGGCTCGCAGCGTGAGGAACGGTTAGACAAACTGACCCAACGCATGGAGGAGATGCACATACCCGTGGATGAAATGTATTGGTACCTCGACACCCGTCGTTTTGGCGCGGTGCCACATGCCGGCTTCGGGCTGGGCTTTGAGCGTATGGTATTATTCGTGACGGGTATGACCAACATAAGGGATGTAATACCCTTCCCTCGCACACCGAAGAACGCTGAGTTTTAATAAGGATTTGAGTATTAAGAATTGGCAGGATGTGTTTGTCTGTGTTATATGACGCACTAAATATCCTTTCCCTTCCATCTGCCGCTCTTCAGGTATATGCCTGAGGCAATGAGCAGCGAGGTCCAGTAAATGAACTCTGATCCCCAGCAAAGATAGAGCGGGCTGTGCCAGACGTAGATGATAAAATAACAGTACACGAGATAAATGCCTACACAGGTCATCTCAATGGTGAGGTTCACGACCGTATTACCCGTGCCCACAACGCCATTGAAAACCACAGTGGACAGCGACATAATAAGTGTAGCCACCACGATGACCCGAAGGCTGGGTATCGCAAAATCAATAAGCGAGGTATCGCTGGAGTAGATAGATAAGAACTGCTTGGAGAAAACAAGCATTATCAAGCACATTGCGGCCGCATACAGCAGGCTCAGCTTGCATATTTTTATCACTACGCCCACCACCTCTCGCCGCCGTCCCTGGCCTATAAGGTTGCTCACCATAGTATTACAGGTAGTGGCCAGTGCCCAGGTACCCACGCCCACCAGGCCAAAGATGTTGCGCAGCACCTGCGACGCTGCCAGCGACTGCTCACCCAGGTGCTCAATGAAAATAAAGAACACCAGCCACCCCCCTATACTGAACAGGAACTGCACAATGAGAGGCGATGCCACCTTGAGGGAACGCTGAGACAGTTCGAAATCGAAATGACGGAAATTGAATACCGGAAAATCGCGATAAAACCTGTTTCCGAAGAATATGCCCACCATGGTGACTGCGTAAAAAATCTCGGCAATTACAGAGGCCAGAGCTGCCCCCTTAAAGCCCATGGCCGGGAAGCCCCCCTTGCCGAAGATGAGGAGGTAGTCGAATAATATGTTGAGCACGGTGGCTACTACCGAGCCATAAATAAGCAGTTTTGACCGCCCAATGGAAATAAAAAACGAACAGATAAGCTGGCTGAGCATAAGGAACGGTAGCCCCCATACCCGGATGTATATGAACCCGATACTTAAAGAAAAATTATCGGCATCATTAAGGCTTAGACCGAACAGTAACGGGCAAAACCACAGGGTAAGCAGCATAAGCCCCAATGAAAAGACTATGGAAAGCATTGCCCCGTTAGTGAGGGTATCAGAAAGACCTTTTTTATCCCCCTCGCCGGCACGGCGCGCCATCTGTATCTGCATACCATTGCTCAGCCCATAGCCTATCATAGACAGGATAAGGTAGAATACCCCTGTAATGCCATTGATACCCAGTTCCCTGATGCCCAGCCTGCCCAGAAAGACCGTATTTGCAAAAAAACTCAATTGAGGGATGAGCAGCGCCAATGAAATAGGAGCGGCAAGCCTGAGTATCTGACCGCCGGAGGTGGATACCCCAAGGTTATTTAGATTGGTGTTACCGTTCAAAGCGCTGCAGGATTAAAAGTTGATATTTGAGCAAAGATAATCACATAGCTGAGAGGAGATAATTCAATACCTTCGTGAGGAACATTAGTTGGGAGATTCTGCAATATTCAGGATGCTTATGAGAAAAAGGGTATTATTTCCATTAATGAAAGTAGTGATACTGTTGTTAATGTCGGCGTATCAATGCCTGGCTGATTTTGATAACTCCATCAGAGCCAAATTCAGCATCCCTTATGGAGAGGATACGGTAAGGCAATCAATGGATGTTTTTCTGCCCTTGGTACAGGACACAGACCGGACCCCGGTAATCATACTGGTGCATGGCGGTGCGTGGTATTTTGGCGACAAGACCAGTTTCAGTGCACTTGGTTTTGATACTTTTTTAACCGAAAAGGGGTATGCAGTAGTGAGTATGAATTACCGGCTGGTTAGTAACGCGAAATACCCTGCGCAGATAGAGGATATAGGTATGGTGATGGACTACATAAAAGATAAAGGCGCAGAATGGGGGATAAACCCTGACAGGGTGTGTATATTAGGTATGAGTTCGGGTGCGCAATTGGCGCTTATATATGCGTATTGTAAGAATAAGGACGGACGGATAAAGGCGGCAATTGATTTGTATGGGCCTACAAACCTCCTGGATAGTACAGTAGTCTATTCGCAACTTGGGGGGAATGTGGAGGCCCTATTGGGGCCAATAGACTCAAACCGGCAGGCGTGGTACGATGCAAGCCCGCTTTTTTATACAAAGACCGGTGTGCCCACGGCCATAGTGCAGGGTACAGTGGATTCTATAGTATATTTTAAACATTCGAAATTTCTGGAAGATTCTTTAAAAGCAAATAATATTCCTGTGGTACTCTATAAATGGGTAGGGAAAGGGCATGGGTGGCACCGGGGAAAATGGCTGGAATGCCGTGAGCCGATGACGGCGTGGATAAGGAAATTTCTGTAATCGGGCATTCCGCTACCATATAGCTGAATTTTTTTTTACTACATTTACCCGGCAATAATGAAAGCAGGTAATAACATATACGAACAGGTATACAATGCCCAGGACGATGATGGGATGATGTCTCGGCTGGCAACAGTAATTTGTGTGCTGGTGCAGCGGGGAATATTTGTAGCAGGGTTTAATGTTACGAAAGAGCTACTCACGATTCACTATACCGGCTACAACAGAAATAAGCCGGTATGGGAAATCAACTTCTTTGAGCATATGTTTGTGCAGGAGCCATTGCTGGCTGCCCGTGATAAAGTGAAGGGTGTTTTCATTTCCTCCAATAAGAACCTCATCATACCCGATGCACTGTATGATGAAAATGAAGCGAAGAACTGGCTGAAACACATATATTATGTGGAGCAAAAAGATGTGATTGAATCTTACAGTCTGGAGGAGGATAAAGCAAAGTACCTGCAGTGTATGCCTATGAACATTACTGAGCTGGTAAAGATAAATTTCCGTAAGGCGGTGACCATGCCGTTGGCCGCGTATCATTTTGGTAATTCTACTACGCGGCAGAGCCTTTATCTGCAATGCTGCATTACCGCCGAGCAGGTATCAGCGACGCTGCACAACTACAGCCAGTTGCTCTGGCACCGGGTATTTGATTATACCTGTGCCGAGGATATAGCATTCGAGATACGGCACCTGTGTATGGAGAATAACATTTCCCCATCCAAGATATCATTGAGGTGCAATTCCATAAGCGCGACGGAATACAATATTATCAATGAACTCTCGGCATATTTCCCGGGGTTGAGGGCAGGTAATGGCCGCTCCATCAACAGCCAGTGGGATGGTGCGGTATATCTTGCCCAACAATTGGTGACATGCGTATAGTAGGCGGCATTTTCGGTGGCAGGCGGTTTAGCCCTCCGGCCGGCATACCTGCGCGGCCTACTACCGAAATGGCCAAGGAAGGCCTGTTCAATATGCTCAATAATATGATTGATATGGAGGGATTGAAAACCCTCGACATTTTTGGCGGTACCGGCAGTGTCAGCTACGAGCTGGCATCGCGGGGGGCGGCAGACCTTACGGTTGTGGAGAAAGATGCTACTTCGGTTGAGTTTATCAGAAAAGCCGCAAAAGACCTGGGAATAGAGGATAAGTTGCACATCGTGCGGGGGGATGCATTTAAATTCATAAAGACCAACACAAGCCAATTCGATTTTATTTTTGCAGATCCACCCTATGCCCTGCCGAATATGGATGATCTGCCAGTACTGGTATTTGAGAAAAAAATGTTGCTGCCCGGCGGTATATTTGTGCTGGAGCACTCCCGGAGGAACGATTACGGTCAGCATCCGCATTTTTTAAGGATGAAGAACTACGGTACCACAGTTTTTACTTTTTTCACGCAACCAAATGAATAATATGCAGCGCATCTGTTTGTTTCCCGGCACTTTTGATCCCATTACACTCGGGCATGTGGACATAGTAGAGCGTGCCGTAGGCATGTTTGATAAATTAGTGATTGGTATAGGCAGCAATGCCTCTAAACAGCCAATGTTCGGTATTGAGCAGCGCATAGGCTGGATGAAAGAGATTTTCAGGAATGAGCCGCGCATCGAAGTGGCCGGTTATGAAGGGCTGACCGTAGACTATTGCAAAACAATTGGCGCGCATTTCATACTGCGTGGCATCAGGTATATAAGCGACTTTGAGTATGAAAAGGCGATAGCCGATATGAACCGTATGCTGGCTCCGGATATAGAGACGGTTTTCCTGACCTGTTCGCCGGCATATTCTACCATTTCTTCCACGCTTGTGCGCGATGTGATACGCAATGGCGGCAATGCTGCTATGTTCATGCCGAAAGAGGTGAAGTATTAAAATTGCTAATCCTTTATAAAATCCACATGCGCGTTTTTGTATTCAGGCCTGTTGATACACTCCTTCAAATTCTGGAAGGTTATAAGCGGGCCTTTGGTAACAAACATATTTACGAGCCAGGCGGGTAGCGCGCCCGAAGGGTCGAATTGAACAGTATAAACTATTTTTTGCAACCCTTTATTTATAGAGGTTATCTCCCAGAGCGCCTGTGAGCTTTTCACACGCACTATGCCCGGTGTTTCAGGCACTATACCTGATACGGTCTTTGCCTCAATGGTGAGCGAATGGGGTATGTGCTGTGAGATAGTAATATGGGAAACGTAATCCCTGTTGGTACATGGCCAGGGCGCTTCAATTTCGGCATGATAGATAATCTCGTTAGGGGCTATTTTTTTTATTATCCGTGTGCTTTTATTACTATAAACCCACTCTTTTTGTTTGTCCACATCAAGCAAAAAAACTACCATTTGTGAAAGTGTGGCATTGACGGTGCACTCTACTTTTATAGATTTGAAATCACAGCGTTGGGCACTTCCTGTGTATACCCTTATGCCATCCTCATCTTTTTTCAGTTGCCACTTTACCTGAGCGGTTGCGTGTGTTGTAAATACACAGAGTATTGCCCACAAAGCAGGTGTTATGGTTAGCTGTTTAAAATGAATTTGGCGCGGCAACATCTCCGATAAAGCTACACAAAGTATCGACAATAAATACTTAAATAATTTTAATCCGATAGGGTGCCTAACAATTTTTCCTTTCCATGGCTTTAAACCTGCTGAAACGTTGTGTCTCAGCAGCCAGCCTCCTGAACAGAAGATAAAGCGTCAAACCATCGTCAATCCAGCCAAGCACTACTATCTGGTCTGGCACAAGGTCGATGGGGGAGATGACATACAGGGCACATATGACAATTGTGGAGAGCGTAAAAAAAGACACCTTGTACCGTCCTTTTGCCGTTTCGCGAATCATCTGCCACATTGTTTTACGGTTGCGGAATAAATGCCGGCTTGGGACATTCTGAACCGGGCGCACAGGTATTATCTTCGACATCACTCAGAATTTCACACAAAATTACCCGGCATACTGTTGCAGGCCTGTTAACGGATTGATGCAGAAAAGTTAACTTTTCCCATACCCTGCTTTTGCCAGTATTTCCCTTACCAGGGCGTATGACCGCGCGGATATTGGTGGCAAGTCGTCTTTGCTTACCCAGCGTGCTTCCAGAATATCTTCTTCTTTCTGTGGTTTGAGTTTGTCGGCACTGGTGCCTTGCATTTTATACCAGGTGCTGCGCTTCAGTATCTGCTCGCCCTTTTGTGTGTAGATGTGGTAGGTTACGCATATTTTATCTCCAAGTATAACTTGCTCTAATCCGGTCTCTTCTTTCACTTCGCGCAGGGCACAGGAGGCTATGTCTTCTCCGTCGTCGAGTTTGCCTTTGGGAAGGTCCCATTTGCCCCGGCGGAATATCATCAGTATCTCTCCCCTTTCATTATATACAAGCCCTCCTCCGGCATCTATGGTATGGTACATAGCATCCAGTTGTTCTGATAATGAATCAGCGGAAGCATCTTCAATAAACACCCCGTTTACTCCGGGCCTATCCAGTTGCTGTATGGCCTGGTTAAAACTATCAGGGGTGGCGCCGGAGAAAAAAACATAGTGCCCGGCTTCGGGGTGGCCGTTTATATAGTCCTCTTTATCGGTAGAGAGGATAAGTTGCTTGTCGTTATAGTATATTTTCAGGGAGAAGCTCATAACATTACTTACCACAAAACTCGTTACTTTTGCGCTCATTATGAGCACTCCAAAAGAATTTGCCGCGAAGTTATTGCAAATTAAAGCATTACAGATCAATCCGCAACAACCGTACACCTGGGCCTCCGGATGGAAGTCGCCTGTGTATTGCGATAACCGTAAGGTATTGTCATTCCCATACGTGCGCGATTTTGTGAAAAGCGAGCTGGCGAACATGATATTGGATAAATTTCCGGATGCTGAGGTGATAGCCGGCGTGGCAACAGCGGGCATAGCCCATGGTGTGATGGCCGCCGACCTGCTGAAGCTGCCCTTCATTTATGTGCGCTCGAAACCCAAAGAGCATGGCATGGGCAACCAGATAGAGGGCGTGCTGGAAAAGGGCCAGAAGGTAGTGGTGGTAGAAGACCTGGTATCTACCGGAAAAAGCAGCCTGCAGGTAGTGGATGTGCTGCGTGAGCAGGGCGCTGAAGTGCTGGGCATGTGCGCGCTGTTTACCTATGGTTTCCCGGTAGCAGATGAGGCTTTTGAGAAAGCCGGATTGCCGTTACACACCATAAGTAATTATACTGCGCTCATGGAAGTTTGTGAAGAACAGAAACTCATAGCCCCCGAGCAAAAGGAAACACTCGGACAGTGGCGCGTGGATCCGGGGAACTGGAAACCATAGCATATCTACACCATCCCAATGGCCTGGCTAAAACTGATACGATGGAAGAACCTGGCAATAATTTTGCTCACGCAATTTCTTGTGTGGTGGTGTGTTATATTGCCGGAAGTGCCGGTGGTGTTAACACCGGGTAATTTTCTTCTGCTGGCGCTGTCCACCGCGCTCATCGCAGCTGCCGGATACATTATCAACGACTATTTCGACATCAAGATTGACCTCATTAACCGGCCCGAAAAAGTAGTGCTGGAGAAGGTGATACCCCGGAAGCAGGCTATTATATCGCATACTGTGCTGAATGTAGTAGCCCTGCTGTGCGCAGGCTATGTGGCAGCATATGCGCATAGTTACGAGTGGCTGCTGGTGCAGGTGGTATGCACTTTGTTGCTATGGTTCTATTCTACCGATTTTAAGCGTCAGTACATAACAGGCAATGTAGCCGTTGCGTTGCTTGCTG
Source organism: uncultured Flavipsychrobacter sp. (assembly GCA_964493865.1). Lineage (GTDB taxonomy): Bacteria > Bacteroidota > Bacteroidia > Chitinophagales > Chitinophagaceae > Nemorincola. The sequence goes on along the minus strand of CAZBPS010000008.1, from coordinate 146,502 downwards.
CGCTTACTATTATTGTGCTGCTGGTATATGAGCCGGTATTGCACCACACCCTGAATACGCTGCCGTTATGGGTGCTGGGGATATATGCCTATTTCGCTTTTATGCTTACGTGGATGCGTGAAATAGTAAAAGACATGGAAGATTTTATAGGCGATGAATCAGAAGGCTGTGTGACCATGCCTATAAAACGTGGTCTTAAATTTGCCGCACGATATACGCTGGCACTGTCTGTGCTGGTAGTTATCCCCTTATTGGCAGCCGCTGTTGTTCTTTATCAGCGTAGCTACATCATTTTGTCTTTGTATGTGCTGGTTATGCTGGTTGCGCCATTACTGGCATGGGCCTTATTTTTGAACAGGGATTTTACAACCACACACTATGCCCTGGCAAGCAGGTGGCTGAAGATAATCATGCTATTGGGTGTATTTTCGCTAGTAGTTTATCATTTTCAATTGAATTCATTTAACCAATGACAAAAATAATACTCGCATCGCAATCGCCCCGCCGCAAGCAGCTTATGGAGCTTGCAGAACTGGATTTTGAAGTGCTGATTGCTGATGTGGACGAGACAAACCCTCCCGGTATGCCGGGAGAAGAAGTGCCGGAATTCCTGGCAAAGAAGAAGGCAGATGCCGTATCGCACCTGGTAAATGAGGCTATTGTAATAGCCGCAGATACCGTAGTGTTGCTCGATCATCATATTCTGGGCAAACCAAAGGATGTTGATGATGCGAAAAATATTTTGCAGCAACTATCCGGGAGGATACACAAAGTGGTGACAGGTGTTTGCATCCGTAAGGGGGGCAAAGAAGTAAGTTTTTCAACCACTACCGAAGTCCATTTCCGCATGCTAACTGATGCGCAGATAGCGCATTATATTGCCAACTACAAGCCATACGACAAGGCCGGAGCATATGCCATACAGGAGTGGATAGGCGTATTAGGTATTGAAAAAATAAACGGGGATTATTATAACGTAATGGGATTGCCGATAGGGGAGGTGGCAGGAGTATTGAAAAGAGAGTTTGGCATATAAAATGTAAATTTACCACCAGCAATGCCGGACCGCATATCCATACTCATCATTACCTACAATCGCCCAGTCGACCTGCTGGAGTTATTGGTGGACCTCGGTAAGCAGGTGAACACCCATGAGGTTCTAGAGGAAATACTGATACTTAATAACGCCTCTACCGATGATTACAGCGCGGTAACAAACTACATAGCCGCCCATCCCGATCTAAAGGCAACCTACATATGGTCTGATGTGAACCTGGGCGTAGCCAAGGGCAGGAATAAGCTGATTCCTATGGCCAAGGGCGACCTGCTGCTGAGCATAGACGATGATATGGTGTTCACCAAACCAAACGATTTGAAGCAACTCGCCTTGCTATTCGTTGAGCCGTTTTTTAAAGAAGCCAATACAGGTATTATTACTTTCCGCGTCATTTACTACGAGAATAAAGAAGTACAGGTTACGGCATTTCCCCATAAACAGTACGAAAAATACAAAGACAAGGCACGCTTCCTTACCGCATACTTTGCGGGAGGCGCGCACATCATGAAGAAGGATGTAATCACAAAAACCGGATTATACCCTACCGATTTTCACTATGGTATGGAAGAATACGACCTGGCATACCGTATTGTAGATGCTGGCTACACCATAGGTTATGATAACGCGGTAACAGTGATGCATAAAGAGTCGCCGTTAGGCAGGCAACCCAACTACCGTAAACTGCAGATGCAATGGGTAAACAAGAGCAAGGTAGCCTGGCGGTATCTGCCGTTCAGATATTTTGTAACAACCGCAGGTAGCTGGGCTATACAATACCTGCGTATGGCCAATGGCCACTTCGGCGCATTCTTTTCGGCTATAGGGCAGATACTGAAGATACCTTTTACCGAGAAAAGAAGGGTTATCAATAGGTCTGCACTTGAATACCTGCGCAAGGTAGAGGCGAGACTGAAATACTAAATCTTGAGTGAAGAAATTTGTGTACCCAAGCGATTTTCAATAAGAATAACTATGGGGTATGGTAGCGAACTGAAGTCCCCCAATAATTTGTTGCGAAAAAAAGAGTGTCATTTCTTCTGAATAGCATCGTAGAAAAGGTTTGAAAAGTGTTGACGTACGCATTATGCTGATTGTATGGTAGAATTTCGCCCCATACCCTTACTGCTGAATCATTAATTGCATCAATAGAAAAAGTAGTATCAAGTGGATACGGGCCACCAAAGGATTCCTTAGTCCAATGCCGGCTACCTACAAACCTTCCGGTATTCGCAGTCAGCTTAATTGGTTTTGAAATTGGATGGGTGCTATCATTGTTAACAATTAGGGATACGGTATAGCTCATAGCGATCGTGTACACATGGTCGGGGGTGGGTTGAGTGGATGTAGTTCCATCACCGAATTTCCATAAAAAGGTTGCGGTAGTAGGTGCATTACTAACAAAATGGGTTGTGTCTAGTATTTTCATGCTGCCCGAATATGTAAAATCAAACACCAAGGGTGTCGTTGTTGCCGCATCTTTATTAGTGCAGCCATACAAGACAAAACTGGAGACTAAAGCAAATAATACTTGGAGCGATTTCATAAGGCGGTATTTATTGCAATGGAATTACTGCAGCGTATTAATATTTTCAGCAAATTTTATGCCAATAATAAAAATAATACAACAAGTTGCAAAAATCTGGTGGCATCACTTCACCCGCTCTCCGGGTGTTTTTTCACCTGCCTGGTGCAGCATGGCTTTATTCACTTTGCCCGTCTTATCTTTTATGAATTCAACTTTCGCGGCTACACCTGTCGTTTTAAACATATTCGGGCCTTCGGCTACCATTAGGATTGATTTCATTGTAGATGACTCGGCATAAAGCTGGTTATCTTTGATGTAGAATTTCAGTGCGAATTCCGGTGTAAATTCAAATTCGCCCACATATTTTTCCAGGTATTGTTTGGGGCCTGCAGGTACTTCTTCTTTTTTCACTACAGTTTTTTTTGGCTCTGCTCCATACATGGTTTTCAGTATGTCGTCGGCAACTGTCCTTAGCGGCACAGGTGGGTGCATATTGTTTTGGAGCAGTACGATAAACACATCATCCTGCTGCTGCCAAAGCTCTATTGCTGTGTAGCCAGGTACGGTGCTTTCGTGTACCATGAATTTCTTATTGTACATGGTCTCTACCTTCCAGCCCAGCGCAGCCTGATCTTTCACAGGGGCAAAGGCGAGGTCTTGCCAGTCTTGCGGCAGCATCTTGTGCTGGCGCAGCGCCACATAAAATTTGTACAGGTCGCCGGCGGTACTATACGCGCCGAAAGATGCATAAGAAATGGCAGTGTCTGTTAACGGTGCTACTATGACATCATTACCTATAGAATAATAACCCGTGGCCTTATTGTCGTCAACAAGGTTAGCAAAATCATAGCCCGACTGCCTCATGCCGCACACAAGGCATATCTTGTCATGCACCAGGTCGGTATAGCCCCATCTTGCTACCTTCTCTACTATTAACCCCGCCAGGAAATAATCGGATGCGCTGTAGGCATACTTTGTACCGGGATAAAATGCCAGAGATTTTGTCGTCAGCCAATCCAGTATTTCTTTTCTGCCGGGTTGCTTCTTTTTTCCGTATTTCAATAAAACCGAATCGGTGGAGTAGTCCTGCAGGCCGGAGGTATGAGTAAGCAGTTGTTTTAGAGTTATCTTTTCGCTGTTGGGTATCTGTGGAAAGTACTTATATACGCGGTCTTCAAGGCTCAATGCCGCTTTACTGTCCAGCGACAGTATCATTTCCGTAGTTAGCTGTTCCGTAAGGCTGCCTATCGGGAAAATGGTGTTTGCCACATTGGGTAGTTTTCGCTCCACATTTCTGTATCCATAGCCCTTAGAGAGTATCACCCCCCCCTTTTTCGCTACCAGCACAACGCCGTTAAAGCTGCCATTCCCGGCATGGCCATTCATCACCTGCTCCAGCCTTGCCAGCTGGCCAAAAGCCATTGATAAAGAGGTTATTAAAAAAAGTAAAGAAATGGCCAGAAATCGCTGCATGGGCGTAAATGTACTAAACCCGCGGTTTTATTCTGATGTTAACCATGCAATAACTAAATATTCTTAATAACATTATGATACTTTCCGGCAATACTATACTTTAGTAAAAAAAATTTATTATGAAAAAGACAGCTTTGCTTTTTGTTGTTGTGGCAATGATAGGCTGCAACAATGCTTCGAATGAAGCATCAACTACGCCTCCTGCGGATACTGCCGCCACGGTAGCACCAAAGGAAGAGACACCACCACCGGCAATGGATTCCGCAGCGATGATGAAAAAATGGCAGGAGTGCATGACTCCGGGCGAAATGCATAAATGGATGGCATCCATGAACGGTAAATGGACTACTGAAGGAAAATTTTGGATGGATGAGAAAGCGCCACCAACAGAAAGCAAGGGTACATGTGAAAATAAGATGGTACTTAATGGCCTATATCAGGAAAGTGTACATAAGAGTATGATGATGGGTATGCCTTTTGAAGGACATGGCACATTAGCATATGATAACCATAGGAAAGTGTTCATCAGTACATGGATTGACAATATGGGATCTAGCATCATGGTACTTGAAGGCACATTTGACGATGCTTCTAAAACGCTTACGCTAACTGGTGCATGGGATGATCCGATCAAGGGTAAAATGGACATCAAGCAGACTTGTAAAGTGATTGATGACAAGACCCAAATGATGGAGATGTGGGGTAGCCAAGGGGGAAAACAAATGAAATGGAGGGAAATGACGTTGCCCAAAAAATAAATTTCGAGAACCACATGACAACGCGGGCCCCCCCGGGCGGCCCGCTTTCTTTACTCTATTATGTTGTTGGCAAAAACATACTGTACAAGGTTAGCCCCCATTTGCAGCGCCTGTTGGCGTTTCTCTGGATTGTCACGGTGCACATCAGGGTCTTCCCAGCCATCGCCAAGGTCGGTTTCGGCGCTGTAAAAACATACCAGGCGGCCTTTGTATATCAAGCCAAAGCCTTTTGGGGGCTTGCTGTCATGTTCATGTATCTTGGGCAGACCGTTCGGGAAATTGAATTTCTGGTGATAGATAGGGTAGCTGAATGGTAACTCTACAAGATCCAATTCCGGGAAGACTTTCTTCAACGCAGGGCGCACATAAGGGTCAAGGCCATAGTTGTCGTCTATATGCAGGAACCCGCCACCTTCAAGGTATTTTCTAAGGTTCTGTGCTTCGGCGTCATTCAGTGTCCATCGGCCATGCCCGGTCATGTGTATGAACGGATAGTTAAAAAGATCGGGACTACCTACTTCTACATGGGCCTCGGTTAGGTCGAAGCTGGTGTGCAATTGTTCGTTGCAGAAAGCAGCCAGGTTTTTAAGCCCGGTAGGATTTGCATACCAGTCGCCCCCACCCCCATATACCAGCAGGCCCAGTTTCATACCCTGGGCGTAAGAGCCGGTAGCACTCAGTAATGAGATGAGAACTAACGATAATAAAAACCTAACCTTTCGCATCAAAAATTCAGATTAAAGTAGGCCGCAGCCGCTATCGCGGCAGTTTCGGTGCGCAGCCTCTGCGCTCCCAAAGACACAGGTGAGAACCCATGCTTTGCACACAAATTTACTTCATCCGGTGTAAAATCGCCCTCCGGCCCAATAAGTAAAATTGTTTCTTTTGCCGGTTTTAACATTTCAGAAACCGGGCGCTTATTGTCATCCGGGGCACAATGAGCCACTAATTTCTGTGATACGGAGCCATATTGCTGCAATAAGGTTTTGAACGGCATAATTTCTGTAAGCATCGGGATATAATATTGCTGCGACTGCAACACTGCAGATTGCAATATTTTATGCCACCGGTCGTGGCGTATATGTGTTTTTTCAGATCGGGCAGCAATGATCGGGATGATGGTACCCACTCCTAATTCGGTAGCCTTCTCCAGCAGCCACTCATTCCGGCTATTGTTCTTGGTAAAGCCTACTGCCAGGTGCAATAAATTGCCTTGGCGAGGATGGTGGGATACCGGACCTACAGACACATTGCATTTATGGCGTTCTGCTATATGTATATGCCCTTCGGCTACAGATCCTTTGCCGTCTGTAAGGAGTATTTTGTCGTCGACTACCATACGCAGCACCTGCCAAATGTGTTTAGCAGTGTCTGCATCTAAGGTTACGGTAGTATTCTCGACTAAAGGGCCGTTGTAAAAAAAACTGGGTAGTTGGGGCATACGGGGTGCAAATATAGATAAAAGGTTTTTCAGCGCAAAACCAGCTCTTTCTCTTCAATCAGCTTCCTTAGGTTGATGAGCGCATATCTCATCCTGCCCAAAGCCGTATTAATACTCACTCCTGTCAGTTCCGATATTTCCTTGAAGCTCAGGTCGGCGTATATACGCAGTACAATCACTTCCCGCTGTTCTTCTGGCAGGTCTTCCACCAGTTTGCGCACACTTTCATGTACCTGGCGTTTTTCTATACCGTCAGATGCCATATCTCCGGCGCCAAACAGCACGGAAATATCCTGCCCGTCGGGCAAAGTAACCGGTATCTGCTGTTTAGACCTGCGGAAATGGTCCATACACAGGTTGTGGGCTACGCGAATGGCCCAAGGCAAAAACTTGCCTTGCTCGGCATAGCGGCCTTCTTTTATGGTTTTTATCATTTTCAGGAAGGCATCCTGAAAAATATCTTCAGCCAGGTACTTGTCTTTCACAAGCATAAATACAGAGGTATATACCTTGTCTTTATACCTGTTGATAAGTACTTCAAGGGCTTGGTCTTGTCCATGGATATACTCATGGATCAGTTCGGCATCTGATTGATGGGGATAATGCATAGCTTCTACCTGGTTTAAACGTTACGTAAATCAATCACGCCATACGTTTTATATATTGGTTAAAGTAGAAGTTCTGCCTATAGACGAAATTTTAAGAGGTTATTTTGATGCAAAAAAGTTAAAAATTATGAATTTACCAAATTTTTCTTCCGGTTTTTTTTCAAAGTTTTAACCCGATGCGAATAATAAGACGTAAAACTCTCCCTAAAAGTTGGGTCGACCTGAAAAAATGTTGCACCTTCAAGCAAATAGCACCCGAAATTATGTTTCTTTAAAAACACACATACCGGCATACTTGCAGATGGCTTATTTTCGTTCTTTAATTGAAAATAAGGCTTTTATGAAGAACCTGCTGTTCATTCCTCTCCTGTTTATTACACTATCCGGCATGTCTGCCACGCATAAAAAGACCCTTTCCGAGGCATTGAAAGACAAATCAATACAGCTTAGTGCAGTAAATACGGAAGGGCAGTATAACGGCAAAACAACAAAACTGCTCATAACTAATAATACTAAGTCTGTTTTGCAGATAACGGTGGACCTGGGCACGCTATTAAAGCCCGAGGAACCCACATACCAGCCTATGCTGCTGGCCGGCGAAGAGATGCTGGCAGTATTGCCAAATGCACAGGGCGAACTGATGGTGCAGACTTTTTGCGGCAATGCACCAAAAGGATGCCCCCGAAAAGACCTTGCTTATTCATTTGACCGTGTGGCCGGCGATACCCTGGTGAAAGTGCTGCGGTTTGTAAAGACAAATTCCTTGTTTGACTTTCTTGGCCAGCATGCCGTATGGGCCATAACTAACGGCCACGAGTTGAACGGTATCTATGACCCCAACAGAGATGCGGTTTCTAAAAAACTTATCGAGCTGGTAAGCGTAGCTACCGGAAAGCCCAAACCGGAATATTATGCCCTTATCCCGAATGAACAGAACCCTAATTCACCGGCATACGACCCGAAGGTGCTGAAGATATATGCTGAATTTGAAGTGCGCCTTGATGCGCCGAAGACGCTGACGCTGGGGGTATTTGACTCTACGGGGGCAATGGCACAGCCTGTATTTGAGAACCAGGAATTTGGGGCCAGGGGCCACCGTTTTAATGTAGAGTTTGAAGCAGAGAATGTCCCAGTTGGTAAATACTACATTCGCCTGAAAGAAGGCGATGCCATATTGCAGGAAAAAATGGTGAGAGTGGACTAGCAGCTGAGGTAGAATGCTATATTCGCCAGATTACACTTTTACCTCTTTCCATTTCCCTTTTTTGAAATAGTACCAGGCTATTAGCGCTATCAGGGTTTCGGCAACAGGAATAGCTATAAAAGCACCGGTTGACTTCAGGTTCATTCCATATGCCAGGAAATGCGCAAATGGTATCTGGAACAGCCAGAAGCCGATAAAATAAATAATAGTGGGTGTGCGGGTATCACCGGCGCCGTTTAACGCTTGGGTCATTACCATGCCTATGCCATAAAAAATATAACCTGTGCCGATGATGCGCAGCGATTCGGCTCCATACGCTATAACCGCCTCATCTTGTGTGAACAGGCTAATGATAGTTTTGGCAAAAAACAGGAACAACAGCATAACGAAACTCATGAATATGGCATTGTACTTAACCGTTAGCATTACGCTTTTTTCAGCACGGTGCATTTCTTTCGCCCCCAGGTTCTGGCCCACAAGTGTTGCCGCGGCATTGCTCAGTCCCCATGCCGGCAAAATGAAAAATACAACATTGCGTATGGCAATCTGGTAACCAGCCGACGCGGTAGTGCCACCGGTGTCGGCCACGAGTTTTGCCAGCACTATCCAGCTACCGCTGGCTATAATGAATTGGAATGTGGCAGGTGAAGCAATTTTGATAATCGATTTTATCAGCTCATTATCATACCTGAAATGAGGTTTATGGAACTTCACTATGCCGCTACCTTTGAACAGGTGATAGCATTGATACAGCACACCGGCACTCCTGCCGGTAACTGTAGCTATGGCCGCCCCTTTTAGCCCGAAGTAGTGAATCAATATGGGGCAGAGGATAATATTGGTGATGCTGGCAAGCCACAGGCTCTTCATTGCCATGGCGGCATCTCCCGCCCCGCGAAAGATACCATTGATAAGGAACAGGAGAATAATAGCAAGGCTGCCGCCAAACATGATACGGGTGAATATCGCACCCTCTCTTACCACATCTGCACTTGCGCCCATAAGCGAGAGTATATCTGCCGCATATACCATCCCGGCTACTGTAATGGCCGCGGTAATCACTATTGCAACAATAAGTGATTGCGCGCCTGCATGTGCAGCGCCATCAGTGTTCTTTTCTCCTATCCTCCTGGATACTATCGCCGTTGCCGCAGTACTGAGCCCGATGGCGATAGAGTAAACCAATGTAGTTACAGATTCAGTGAGCCCCACCGTGGCAATGGCGTTCTGGCCCAGCTTGCCTACAAAGAACATATCCACCACGGCGAATACGCTCTCTAAGCTCAGTTCCAGTATCATGGGGATGGCCAGCAATACAACAGCGCGAGGTATGCTGCCCACGGTATAATCCTGCTGCTCGCCATTCAGCGACTGCTTAACAACTGAAAATATTTTTGATAAGCTTATGCCCTTGCCATGGTTACTCATTTTGTTGGAGGATAGGTAAAAAGGGTGCGAAGATAATGTGTTTTAGTATAATGCAATATAATTCCATGCCAGTTCGGGAGAGGTATTCTCTTTCATACAACCAGACTATTTTTTTCACAGTAATAACCGGCCTATCTGTTTGGCAATCAACTAAATAATTTCTGTTTTAATGCATGTCAGGCCATCTTTCAAACAAAAAGTTTGATTGGTTGTATATTGTGGTAATTTATTTTGATTACGATAAATAAAAAACCGGCGCGCCGATTGAATGAGACTGGCTCATCTGATAATATGTCACATTAACCCTGAGCAGGTGATGAGGCTGGTCAATGCGTTACTGCATCCCGATGCGGATATATATATCCATGTGGATAGGAAAGTTTCCATTGATCCGTTTTTGCCGATAGCAGCATTGCCGAATGTTCACTTTATTCAGCGCAGGGTCACCGTGTACTGGGGCGGATACAGTATTGTGGAGGCAACACTGAGTGGTATCAGGCAAATTATGAGGACAGGGATAGCATATGATTTTGTTAATTTGCTTAGCGGGCAGGAATACCCTTTAATGCCCCCGGCCATGATACACCGGTTTTTCTCGGAACATCGCGGGATGCTTTTTATGGATATTTTTCCTGAAGAAGATAAACTCACGGAATACAAATACAAGTTGAAGCAATACTATTTTGCCGCAATTAATGTAAGAGGTAAATATACGGCTGAGAAAATTGCCCGGATCCTGAAGCCAAGAAAGTTTCCTGATGGGTTTGAGCCAATGGGTACGTCTCAATGGTTTACAATTCCTTTGGAATGTGCGGCTTATGTAGTTGCGTTTCTCGAACAAAATAAAAAGATTGCAAACATCTTCAGGTATATGTGGGCGCCGGATGAAATGGTATTTCAGTCTGTGTTATACAATTCTCCTTACAGGCAGGCGATTACAAATGATAACATGCGTTATATAGATTGGTCGGAACAAAACCCCAGCCCCAAAATACTGACGATAGCCAATGCGCGGCAGCTTATTCAGAGCGGTAGCCTGTTTGCCAGGAAGTTTGATATGTACACCGACAGTGAAATACTGGACTATCTGGATAAATTCATAGCCCGTAATAATGAGCAATTATTATCTTTAGAAATATGAGCAACGAGCCAAAATGGGAATGGGAGATTACTACCGGCCACAAATGGTACCGTCTGGGCCTCGGGGAGCTTGTTCATTATAAAGACCTGGTCATCAGTTTTTACCGCCGCGAATTACTGGCTGCTTATCAGCAGACTATTATTGGCGTATCATGGATTGTGCTGCAACCCCTGCTCACTACATTGTTCTATATTATTGTTTTCGGCAAGATTGTAAAAATATCTACCGATGGTGTGCCGCCAGTACTTTTTTATATGTCCGGCAGTATATTGTGGGCGTTTTTTTCGGACTGTATGAGTGGTGCTATGTATTCTTTCCTCCATAATGCCCATATCTACAACAAAGTGTATTTTCCACGGCTGGTGGTGCCGCTGAGTACTATGCTCAATCATTCTGTTCGTTTCGGTATCCAATTTGCGCTTTTCTTGCTTGTGTATGCCGGATATGCGGTAATGTTTGGCCCTTTAGGGCTTGACTGGCGATTGATGCTGCTGCCGCTGCTGTTTTTGCAGACCGTCGCTTTCGCTATGGGCATTGGCCTGATAATGAGCGTTTACGTGGCCCGCTACCGGGATGTGGAGCATATTATGGCTTTTGTGCTAAGGCTGTTCATGTTTGTTACGCCTGTTTTTTATCCGGCGTCCATTGTGCCGGAGGGTTTCCGCACGCTGTTTTGGTTAAACCCGCTGGCCTCGGTTATAGAATCTTTCAGGAGCATATTCTTTCATACCGGCCCGTTACAGCCGGTATACCTTTTCATTAGTGCTGCAAGTTCGGCATTTGTATTACTCGCCGGACTTGTTTTGTTCAGGAAAAAGGAACTTAAAGTAATGGATACCATATAGATAGTCATGGCTGCACCTGTTATAAAGGCGGAAAACATATCAAAGAAATACAGGCTTGGCGTACTCAATTCAGGTTCGCTGAAGCAGGATATCTATGCGGCTTTAAAAGGCACCGGCACCAAAATCCCTTCCAATGAATTGTGGGCACTGAAGGATATTAACTTTACTATAAACCGTGGAGAGGCCGTAGGCTTTATAGGCCGCAATGGTGCCGGAAAATCTACCCTCATGAAAATTCTCTCGCACATCACATTGCCTACTACAGGCAGCGTAAAAGGAGTTGGTAAACTGGCGAGCCTGCTGGAGGTGGGCACAGGGTTTCATCCCGAGCTTACAGGCCGTGAGAACGTATTCCTGAACGGGCACATACTTGGCATGAAGAAGAAGGAGGTGCTGGCGAAATTTGACGAAATAGTAGCGTTCTCGGGTATTGACCGTTTTATTGATACGCCTGTAAAGCGGTATTCGAGCGGTATGTACGTGCGGCTTGCTTTTGCGGTAGCCGCCCATCTTGAACACGATATACTGATAGTGGATGAAGCGCTGGCGGTGGGCGATGCCGATTTTCAAACCAGGTGCCTGCAAAAGCTGCACAGTATTACGCAGCAGGAAAACAAGACTGTGCTTTTTGTGAGCCACAATATGCAGGCCATCCGCGACCTGTGCAGCAGGCTCATGTGCCTGTATGATGGGTACATTATAGACGATGGCCCGCCGCCTCATGTAATTGGCAACTACCTGCAGCGGGAGAAAATGCAATATCTGAGCCAGCAGTTTGATAACCCTGCCGATGCACCGGGCAATGAGCATGTGCGCATCAAGCAGGTTTCGGTAAGCACGGCAGGTAAAGATTTTTTTGATGCGGCCACACCTTTGAATATTTCGTTTGCATTCTGGCAATATGCCAAAGATAGTGGGGAGTGCATGGTAGGTATTCATATTTACGACTGGTCGTGGGTATGTGTGGCTGATATAAGTTCGGTGGCCTATGCCGGCGGCACAGGCATGGTAAGTGGCGGCTGCACCATACCTGCGGGTTTCCTTAGCCACGGCGTATATTACGTCTCGGTCGATTTTATTAAGGATAAGCAACAGAAACTATATGGCTTTGATGCCTGCTTGTCGTTCGAGGTGCGGCAGTCGGGAGAAGGGTATGGTGGCTGGACCGGGTATGTGCGCCCCGCGATTCCTGTTAACTTAAACTTTGCACCATTGTAAAGTCTGCAGGATTATGCTCGAAAGAATACCATCTACACCGCCTCATATTACGCCTTTGCCTGCCGATGATAAGGACAGGCCGCTTTTTTCGGTGATGATACCGGCATATAATTGCAGCATTTACCTTGAAAAGTGCCTGCGTAGTGTATTGATGCAGGACATGGGGCCCAAAAAAATGCAGATAGAAGTGGTGGACGATTGTAGCACTGATGCTGATGTGGGCGCTATGGTGCAGGCGATAGGGAAAGGCAGGGTAGGGTACTTCCGCAAGGAACAGAATATGGGCAGCCTGCGCAATTTTGAAACCTGCATTAACCATGCAAGAGGCCATCTTGTACATATATTGCATGGAGATGATTTCCTGAAAGATGGTTTTTATCGGGAAATAGAAAAGCTGTATAAGAACTTCCCCGAAATAGGCGCGGCCTTTACCGACTATTATTATGTAGATGCCAACGGGAAAGGTATGTATGCTGATGAAAGGCTGCTGAAGAAGCCCGGCATACTTAAAGACTGGCTCCTATACATTGGTTATAAGCAACGCATACAGCCACCCGCCATGGTGGTAAAGCGGGCCACTTACGAGCAGCTTGGAGGCTTCTATGCTGTAAAGTATGGCGAGGACTGGGAAATGTGGGCGCGGATAGCCGCCAATTACGAAGTGGCCCACTCGCCCAGGTATATGGCCTGTTACAGGGTACACAACAACAACATCACCGGGCAGTCGCTGGCATCGGGGCAGAACGTAAAAGACATAATTAAGGTCTTAGGTATCATCCAGGGCTATCTTCCTCCCGAAAGGAGAAAGGAGACTTTGAAAAAAGCCAAAGAAAACTTCGCGGTTTACTCTGCCTGGATGGCCCATGCGCTTTATCACCATTTTCGTGATGATAAGGGTGCGCTCCGGCAGATAAACGGCGCACTATCTATGCACATCAGCCCGTCTACCCTGATGCTGGCACTTAAGCTGTATGTAAAGCTGCTTATCAGGTATAAGCGATGGTAAGCAACATGCGCGTTTCGCAACACATTACCTATGCGGGCATAAACGTAAGTATCCCGGCCACCACAAATAATGAAGCGAGGTGATAACCTGTGTTAATGAAAAACAACGTCCATGACTTACGTTCCCAGGCCACCGAGCCGAGGTCGCCGGGAAAATAAAAACCCAGCCAGGTGAATACTGCAGCCGATGTCATATTTGCCGTAGGTGTCATGGTTTTGGTCTCCGGCACAAAGCTCCATGCGGCCATATTATGAGATAGCACGAACGCCAGCAGGAAATTGCCTATCACCATAAATATCATCCCCTTGACGAAATCTGATGTTTTGGGTTTATTGTTCATATCATAGCCCATTTCTTTGCCCCAAAGCTTACCGAAGAGCGGCGTGTACCAAAGAAAACCAAGAACGAAGTTTGCTACTACAGCAACACCTATTGCTACAAAGTTAATTTGAATAGTCCCTTCCATAAAAAGTGTTTTTGTGAGTGTTTAGAAAAAATAAATATACAACTTTTATAACTTTGCAATGAGTTTTTAAACGAATGCAATGAGTACACTACTATACTATCACGGCACAAAAGCAGATTTGAAACCGGGAGACATGATAGAGCCGGGCTTTAATTCAAACTACGGCAGTCGGAAAAAAGCAGCTTATATCTATCTCACAGCTACTTTGGATGCTGCTACCTGGGGCGCTGAACTGGCCATAGGCGAAGGGCGTGGCAGGATATACATAGTAGAGCCTACCGGACCGATAGAGGACGACCCGAACCTGACAGATAAAAAATTTCCCGGCAACCCGACAAAATCATACCGCACAAAAGATCCGCTCAGGGTAACAGGTGAAGTAACAAATTGGCAAGGTCATCCCGAGGAACAATTAAAGGCTATGAAAGACAACCTGGAACGATTGAAGGAACAGGGTATTGAGGCAATAGAGGATTGAGCACTAAATTGTTCCTTAATATTTTTTTGGTGCGTAGCATCCTGGTGAGAGCCATTTTATAAACTTGATAGTTCGCGTCCGAGTTGCTTTATTTTTACTTTTATCAGAAACACTAAATATATCTGAACATGAAAAAAATTATACTCACCATTTTCGCGCTTAGCATTTCTTTCGGGCTGGGCTTTGCGTTCAGTCATTTTATGAGTGCTGGGTCGGGCGCTGACGCACCACTGAAAAGAGTGACGGGGATAGGCGGCATCTTCTTTAAATGCAAAGAGCCCGGCAAGATGCGGGAGTGGTATAAAACGCACCTCGGGCTAAGCACTAACCAGTACGGCAGTGTATTTGAATGGCGGCAGGCGATGGATGCCACGAAAAAGGGGTTTACGCAATGGAGCCCCTTTAAAGAAACAACGAAGTATTTTGCCCCGTCAACGAAGGAGTTCATGATCAACTACCGGGTGGCCGACCTTACGGCATTAGTGGCCCAGCTGCGCACAGAAGGTGTGACCATTACAGACACTATCGAAACCTTTAGCTACGGAAAGTTTGTACACATAATGGACATGGAGGGGAACAAGATAGAGCTGTGGGAGCCTAATGATGTTGAGTATGAGAAGATGGGTGTGGAGATGAAGATGGAAACGACGAAGTAGGAAGAAAAGCCCCCTACCTTTTCAGCGCCTTCTCATACATAGCTATCCATTCTTTAGGTGTCATCTTCGATGCCAGTTCGCCAATCAGTTTATAGGGTATGTCGTCCATGTACTTGAAGCGGATGCAGCTCTTGCCCATATCCAGCTTTCGCTTGCAGTGCTGGGGATATTCATCGGTAAACCATTTCATTAGTCCGGGGTCGCTGTAAATACCCATGTGGTACACCGCTATGAAATTCTTTTGGGAGGCGATGCCTATGAAAGGCAATGGCTGCGCAGGATCGCAATGATAGCCAGCCGGGTAAAGGCTGTGTGGCACCGACCAGCCCATCATGCCATAACCCATACCTTCGCCAAAACCTTTAGGCAGGTTCTTTTTTATCGCTTTATATAATTTGTCCATCGGCCCTATACGTTCTTCGGGCAAAGAGCTTAAATATTCCGTTACCGTTTTCGCTTCCGATCTCATGCAGGTGTTTAGTGTAAAAATAGGGAAATACTTTTTACTCAGCGATAATTGCTTGCCCTTGTAGGTGGGAATTTGAAATGGTTTTCGCCAAGAGAAAATACCGTAAAATAAAAGCGGAGAAACACAAGCCCATGCACCTTGTTTCTCCGCTCACCTGTAGAGTGGGCAGAGGAAATGTCGAACCAGATATTCGAAGATTTGATTAAAATTTATAATATTGCGATGAAGCTAAAATTTTAAAAAACACATGTTGGTCATGGCTAAAATTGTATTAAGGTGATTTACTTTACCAACGATAACTATTGGCCTTCTCCGAAAAATTTGTTGGCCAGATGAAGATAAATAGGTGCCGTTACCAAAGGGAGGAGGGTTCAGCATTGGGACTATAGTAGTTGGAATAGAAGGCATCATTGCACTGGCCATTCCGTTTTTCGGGAAGAGAAAGCGAAGGTGTTAAAGAATAATCCTCCAAATGATGCTATGTAGGTAAGAAAGGCATGTAGATTTGCTCAAAACTGTCGGTAAGTATTAGACCAAAAGTAACCAGTTTTGCTTCTTATTCAACAAATAAAAGTCAATCCATATGTTTCATTTTATTGTACAACGCAACCATCGAATGGATAAGGTCTGTAGTTTTGGTTAAGACTTGATAGTGATTCTGTCCAAACATTTGTGGCAGATAATACTTTGCATTTGCTTCGATAGCCAATGCATACGAATTGATACTAAATTCATTTAGCTCACGCAAGGCCTGTCTTACATCATTAATTCCGTAACGCCCTTCATATCTATCATAATCGTTTGGCTTACCATCTGAAATCAGGAGAACCCATTTATTTCTGGATTTCCTGGCATTAAGCAGTGCCCCCGAATGTCTAAGTGCCGGGCCAATTCGTGTATACCCCTGCGGTTCCACAGCTCCTATCCTATATTTTGCAATTTCCCATTGCTCATCGAAATCTTTAATCGACAGGTAAGTTGAAAAATTCCTGGTTTTTGAATAAAACCCTTTGATGGCAAAATCAATATTATACTCGTTAAGTATTTCGCCAAATAAAATTGACACTTGCTTCTCAACATCAATAACACGGTTTCCATCTACATAGCCATCACTCGATAAACTAATGTCCAACAGTAGTAATACTGAAAGGTCTTTTTCTTTCTTACGATTAGAAAGGTATATTTTATCTGTTGGTGTACGTCTGCTGACTATATCTGCAAACATATCTGTAACTGAATCTATATCAAATTCTTCTCCTTGTGTCTGCCTACGCTGCTGTTGTAGCTTGTTGTTTATATTCGCTAAATTCTTTCTTAATCTATTCAGTAAAGGTTTATTTCCCGATATTATTGATCGATAGTATCCTCCGTCTTTCTGTGCTTGCTTTACAGGATACACTTTGCAGAAATTTTCTTTATACACTCTCTTGCCGTAATCCCATTCTGAGTACAAAAAACAGGCGCGTTCACTAGACGCCTCCATGCTTTCAGATATAGTAGCATTCTCAACAAATTCCGCCTCATACACTGAATGCACAGGATCGTCGACCCTGACCGTGAACTTCATGCTCAATTCACTCAATGCATCACTATGAGACTCAAGTTCGTCGTCACCATCAAAGTCTCTCCATACGCCATTAAAATCGTCTGCGGTTTCTACTTTCTCAAAGTTATGTGTCAACACATAATCCTCTTGCTGTTTTGTATCAACCGAAATACTCGTCACATCCTCCACTGCCATAGCTTTCAAAATTGTTGTCGGGCTCGGCAATGATGCTTTTTTGATACTGTCCGAAATATTATTCAATTTGCTGTCCGGAGTCTGCGTATTTTCGTTGCGCATCCATTTTCCGTACAACCATGTATAATCAACTTTGTTTTGGCCTGAAGCAGAAACGATATAATTAACTAAATTCCGATGCAACTCACGCAATGATGGATACAATCTAAAGAGTTCGTATAACACATGAGGTGCAGTATCTTCGGCCTTCTTCTGAGACAGGATAACAGGTTGCTCTGCACATTCGTGCCAATTTAGTGAGAGATGCCTTTGAACAGAAAGATAAAAGACTCTAAACAGATAAAAAGAATAGTTATCCTCCGCTGACGGGAACAAGGAAAACGAAGAGGGTAAAAAGAAATTGTTATTCTTGTACCCTCCTTCGCGATCGGCAGGAAATATTTCAATTTTCTCCCCTGACAAGGCGGAGGCTAAAATGATAAACCTGGGTTTTATGTCATCTAATTTGACAGTTCTTGCAATCAAATCATCGGACACCCGTTTGCCTTTTCTTAAATAGGCTGAAATTTTCCCAAACAGATATTCGTCTAAGGCCATTATATCATAAGATTACATAGATCTGAAAGCGCCGATACTGTCTCTGTATCATCAGATAATGGCTCTACAATTGCTACTTTTGTTGCAAGGCGCTTCGCCAATCCACTATGTATCAGTTTGGCTGCATCAACTAATAAGCGAGTAGAAACAGTTTCTGTCAATCCCAGTTCCGTCAGATGCCTTATCCTATTTCCTATCTGTACTAATTTTTTAGCATCGACCTCACTAATTCCTGTTTCGTTAACAAGTATCTCTACCTCTACTACCGGATCGGGATAGTTGAATGCCATTGCAATAAAGCGTTGTCTTGTGGATGGCTTTAAATCTTTGAAACCTTTCTGGTAACCGGGATTGAATGATGCCACAAGCATAAACGAACTGTGAGCCTTCAGAGTTTCACCAAGCTTATCTACAAACATTTCTCTTCGGTGGTCGGTTAGCGGATGAATAGCAACAATAACATCGGGGCGTGCCTCTGCAATCTCATCCATATAAACGATAGCCCCCTCCTTTACTGCTGTGGTAAGAGGGCCATCGAGCCACACTGTCTCAGCCCCTTTGATAATAAACCGGCCCACAAGGTCAGTCGATGATGTTTCTTCATGACAGCTTATAGTAATAAGTCTCTTATTCAGCTTGTGAGCCATAAATTCAATGAATCTTGATTTCCCAGAACCGGTAGGGCCTTTCAATAGAAAAGGGATATGATTTACATAAGCATGTTCAAATACTTCAACTTCTTTTCCTATCGGGCGATAATATGGAGACGCATCAATCATATAAAAATCCTTTTATTCATACATTCAGATATCTTGCTTGCTGGTACTATATTATTGCTGAATTAGTGCTTCATCTGTGGTTTTCCCATGCTTGATAAACTCGTATATAAACATAATTATACCGCTGGTGAACATGGTAGCACAGCATACGAGAATAAAAAAGTGTACCTGTATTTCCTTCTGTACATCTCCAAACTCAATGCCAACTTTTCTTTCAAGATATACCTGAGCCACGCCGGCCACACCAAATGCCACAGTCATTCCAAGCATCCCTATGTTTGATAGCCAAAATGCCCAAAGCCCTGCTGCACTATCAAAGTATTTTCTGCCGGTAAGATTGGGCAATGAGTAGCTGATAATGGCCAGTACGATCATAGCATAAGCACCCCAGAATGCTAAATGTCCATGCATTGCAGTGACCAATGTTCCATGTGTATACATATTGACCTGGGGGATGGTATGTGCCAGCCCTAATAAACCCGCACCGACAAAAGATACAATTGCTGTACCCAGGGTCCAGCTCAGAGCAATTTTGTTTGGGTGCTTCTTCTCCCCCTTCCTATACATAGCTATTGCAAACAAAGCCATTCCAAGAAATGCCAAAGGTTCCATAGCGGAGAAGATACCACCTACAATCAACCATATTTTCCCAACACCTATATAGTAATAGTGGTGTCCGGTACCTAATATACCCGATATAAATGTGAGCCCTACTATTACATAAAGCCATTTTTCTATAACCTCCCTATCTACACCGGTAATCTTAATTAAAAGAAATGCAAGGATTCCACCCATTATTAATTCCCAAACGCCCTCTACCCACAAATGGACAACCCACCACCGGAAAAAGGAATCCATTGTTTGATTGTCGAACCATATCATTCCCGGCAAATACAACAAAGCAGCAAAAACCAATCCCATTGTCAATACTAGCGAAGTCGTAGTCCTCTTTTTGCCCTTAAAAAGCGTGCCCACTATAATACCCAAAAATGTGAGCACATTTACTACAACGAGGTAATCTAAAGGTCTTGGTATTTCAAGGAATTTTCTTCCTTCCCAGTAATTAAAATGATAACCCACAATAGCGATTACGCCTACAATAGCAAGTGTAATTAATTGCAGGTATGCTAACTTCACACTAATCAACTCATTTTCTGATTCTTCGGGGATGATGTAATATGCTGCCCCCATGAATCCTGACAAAAGCCATACAACCAGCAGATTCGTATGTACCGCCCTTGCGGTGTTGAAAGGGATAACACTATGGAGATTATCAAATCCCATATGGGCAAACCCCATTATGAATCCATAGATTATCTGCAGCGATAACAATAGCATCGATAATGCAAAGAACCAATAGGCTACTTTTTGTGATCTATATTTCATACGATATTTTTTGTGGGGTTAATTATTTTTTTAAGTCTGGTTTTGGCGGAAATCCATTAAGGTCAGTTTCTCCTATCCATTTCAGGAAAGCAATAACATCATTGGCGTCATTTTCACTAAAAGCATATGCAACCATCTTACGCCCCCGTGGAGACCATGGCACTTTAGAAGTTAAAACTGCTTTAATATATCCTTCTCCTCGGCGCTCAAATACTTTGGTTAATTCCGGCGCGTAATAGGCGCCTTCTCCAAGTATTGTATGACACCCCATACAATTGTTCGACTCCCAAATACGTTTGCCATTTACAACCTGGGGTGTAAGATTTTCTTCGTGTGTCCTCTTGGGGACCTCGTTGCTAAGTGAGCTCCATGATAAAGCAAGAAATATGGCAAATGTTATTACAGTGCCGCCGAGGAAGAATATTTTTGCTTGTGATTTAGATAACATAAACAGTATATTTATTAATTTAAAAAATCAACCATATTGTATCTCTAGTGCCTGTTGCAATCAAAGTATTTCCATGATTGTCTTAATTGTCTCTGCAGGATCCTGCCCCAAGCCATCTTGTTTGTGTTCGATCACTCCATTCCTATTGATTACAAAAACCGCATTGGAATGATCAAATCCTCCATCCGATAATTTTTTTATCCTGACTCCTAAAACATTGGCCAACTCCATTGTCGCATCATCATTAGAACAGACTAGCGACCATTTGTAATTCAGCTGATGCTCGTTCATAAATGCCTTTAGCCTTTCCGGGGTGTCATGCTCAGGATCCATTGTGATAAGCAAGAACCGGACATCTTTTTGCATGTCAGCATTTAACTTTGACTCAATATTTTTGATGTCGCCCATAATTTGTGGGCATGCTGACTGGCAAGATGTGAATATCATAGCCGCAACAGTGATACTTCCGGAAAGATCGTCAAAATGAAACGCACGTTTATCCTGATCCGTCCAACTTGTCGTGATATTGAAAATAGACTCTTCGGGTATAGCGCTCGCTACAGAACCCTGTTTGTTATCGTTTTTACAGCATTGCATTGTTGAATCACTGGTTCCCGTCAGCAGCCCTGCATCTCCATTGCTGCATGATACAAGAACCGCTGCAGTGAAAATAAATGCTATAAGATTTGCCTTTATCATAATGTTGCTATTTTACACATCTGAAACCAATATTGGGAATACAATAATTCGCCTTCACGCTTGACCGCATGGCAAAACGCATAAATGAAGCATAATTATTAATGTCTTTAGAATCAAAAGACCCTCCGCCACAAAAGAAAGTATTGTCCAGGCTGCTATTCCCCCTTGATTCACCAGTAGTCAAAGCGCTATTGAAATCATAGGTCCACTCCCAAACCAATCCGTGAATGTCATACACACCGTAGTAATTTCTGAAAGTTGACCCCACCTTTGGCAAAACCGCATAGCTGGGTTTTGACACCCAATTCAACACCCACTGATTGAATTTCTTGTCTTTACTTGCATCAGCAGCCTGTTCACTAGCCTTAGCCACTAACTCCCATTCTGCAACTCTCGGTAACCGCTTACCAATACATTCACAATATTTTTTTGCCGCAAACCAAGACACATTAACAACTGGACTATTCAAAATTTTGTGGTCAAATGTCGAATCTGTAGCCCAGTGGCGCAGGTAACCGCTATCAGCAAAAATCGATTTTACTTTACTCTTCTTCCACTCAGGATGTTTCGACAAGAAAGTCATATAGTCCGCATTAGTTACCGGATATATATCCATTAAAAAACCGTTCACATTGATTTTTTGACTGTCTGACGAATACAATGGAATGTAAGTCCCACCTTTTATAGCAGACATGTTAATATCATTGGTATTATACTGTGCCAGCAGTAGGTTTGCGACACAACTAATAATTATTGTAAGGGCACATTTCATATATTTACTTTCTTTGTTTAGCCACGTCAACGGCATTGACCTCACCGCCACTATTGCCAAAGCTATTCAGCACATAGGTAATAACAGATGCTATCTGGGCATCACTCAATGTTTGCTTTGGCATTATGCCATCATATGCTTTCCCATTTACAGTAATTTTACCTGACAATCCGTGAACCACAGCCCTTATTGCCTTATTTCGATCTGAATTAAAGTAGTCCGACTTCGCCAAAGGAGGGAATGACCCATTGATACCAGTAGCATCGGCCTGGTGGCAAGCTTGACAGATACTTGTGTATAGTGCCTTGCCCTGAGTCATCTTCTCTTCCTTCGTCAATGGCTTTGCAACAACAGCCGGACCATCAGGCATAGTTTGAGACGCACCACCTTCTGACTGATATATTCTGTCGTCCTGTTGTCCGGAATATATATCTTTATTCTCTGCGCCTTCAACTTTAAGCATTGCTAATGATCCTTTATTAAAGGTTCTGAAGATTGAGTGATCCACCAATATCAATGTTGCAGGTACATCGCATTTAAATTCTGTAATAGCAGAACCGCCGGCCGGCACAAGGGTTGTCTGAATATTGTGATTCGCCACGGTACCACCTTCCTGGTAAACATTATCAAAAATGTCACCTATCACATGAAAGCTTGACACAAGGTTTGGCCCACCATTTCCTACAAATAGCCGCACAGTTTCTCCAACTTTTGCTTTTATGGCGTTCTCTCCGGTGAGCGACCCAACCTTACCATTAAAAACCACATAATCCGGCTCTTCCTTCAGAGCTTTGTCCATATTAAACTGTTGTAAACCCGATTCTCCATAAGCCCCTTTTGTATAAAAATCCCCCTGGCATACATAATATTCCTTATCTACTTTCGGAAGGCCTTCTTTCGGCTCAACAAGTATCAGGCCATACATGCCGTTCGCAATGTGCATTCCTACCGGGGCTGTAGCGCAATGGTATATATATAAACCTGGGTTCAAAGCAGTAAATGAAAATTGGGTTTCATGCCCTGGTGCTGTAAATGTAGCAGCAGCACCTCCGCCTTGGCCTGATACAGCATGTAGGTCTATGTTATGCGGCAGCTTGTTGTTGGGATTATTCTTCAAGTGAAATTCCACAAAGTCTCCTTGCCTTACCCGTATAAATTTCCCGGGAACACTGCCGCCAAATGTCCAGAAATTGTATGTCACACCGTCCATCATTTCCATTTCCTTCTCAATGACCTCTAGGGTAACTATTACCTTAGTTGGATGTTTTCGTGTAATAGGTGGTGGTACGTTTGGAGCGTCGGTTAACACGGCCACCTCTTCTCCGCTCAATGTCTCTGAAGTTACGGTGTTATTAACTTTTTCATCCGTATTCCTGCACCCTGTTTCCACAAACAGGAAAGCAAATGCAATTATTGTCAACTGTAGGAATTGCTTTTTCATACTATTTTTGATTTTATTTAGTGAATTCGTGAACAAATAGAGTCGGCGATACTTTAAACATTACATAGGCCCATCCATTGTAACTACCGGCATCCCCCCCCTTTAACAGTTCCATGTTTGCTGTGCCAAACATCATTGAATACCCGGCTTGTATATGCATATTTGGAGATAACAGATAGTCAAATAGCATATCAAATTCTGTCCCAAGGTTTTTCCCTATTGCTTGCGTAGCAGTTGTGCTCGCCTGTGCTAAGGAGAATGAGTGAATGTCAAGTGTGAATACCATATCTTTCTTTGGAACAAAACCAATGCGCATATACAGGTCCATTAAGCCTCGCTGTCTGGTATCTGTCGGTATAGCCAGAAAATAGTCCATATATCCATAGAATTTATGGTTGGTAGCATACAACGTAGAGAAACTGTTTGTCTCCGTTTTGGGAGTATTGTCTGAATTTCCGGATAGCAGATCTCCTCCTAATCCGCCAAAAAACTTTTTCATACGATACTGAGCAAAAGCGTTAATCATATACGCGTTAATGGAAAGATTACTTTCAGATCTACCTCCCTGGTAATAGGCCCCAAGCAATATTTTCCACCCCTTATTCTGATAGTTGAATAACGGGCCGACAGTATAGCTTGATTTTGCAGCCTTATGAAGAGTATCTGTGGAAGTAAGGCCATTAAGAACAGCTAGTGCGGATACTGTACTATGTATTTTTTTAAGATCTTTTTTTATCCATGAAACTCCAAGGAATTTGTAATTTTTGAGATTATATACTGTTCCGAAAATTGGTTCTCCTACTTGATTATATGCACCGCCAAGATGCCAGTTAAACCCTTTTTCTTTATCAGCATACTTAAGCAATAGCGCATCGTGCGAAATAGTCAGGTTTGCCCAATCAAGATTACCCAGTATTCGATGATCATCATAGGCTAGTTCTTGCCTTCCAAGTTTTAGTGTTACTTTTTTAAACGTTGGTATTTCAATCCAAAGCTCGTTTACCTGTAGACCACCTAAGTCTTTTCGCTGCTCCTCATCACCCCATGTCCTCGAATCCTGGATGGAAGAATAAAAAGAAATACCACTTTTCTTGTAGTCAAATATGAGTCGGGCTCGTTGCCCGATAAAAAATGCATCTTTGGCTGTATCAGTGGCAAGCAATCTATATCCTCTTCTATATTCCGGCCTGATCCTGTACTGTCCCGAAATTTTTATATAATTATCTGACGGGTTCTTTTCTCCAATTTGAGCAAAAAGATTGTTATGGACGAACAGCACGAAAATAGCTATCATTAATTTGCACCTATTATTTTTCATATTGATTGCATTTACGTTTATGTTCCTTCTAATCTCACAACAAAGCTATTATCAGCCTACCAGGCATAAAATGACGGGAGTAATGAAAAAATGTGTTTCTAAATACAACGAAATGTGACGTATATCACAAATGTAAACAGACAAGCTTAAATGAGGTTATTTTAGGAACGGCCCTTCATTGATATGATGTCAGTCATATCGGATTGCTGTACACTTATGACTGTACGCATAATTATTTACTTAATCGATGTATATTTTACATCCAAAAAATAGTCCCGGTGCGTAATTCTGATACTAATAATTGCTCCGCCTGTAATCTGTGCTTTGCAAGAGCTGATTCAGTATTTAGCGTACTTACCGTAGACGAACTTTACGAATTAGAAATCGCTAAGAACTATATTTCTTATAGTGACGGCGAACTCATCTTCAAAGAAAAGCAACGACCCTTCGGTATCTATATAATACAGGAAGGACAGGTTAAGGTTTCAAAATATGGATTTGAAGGCCGAGAATATATTGTGCGGTTTGCAAAAAAAGGCAATATCATTGGCTACAGGTCTTTTTTCAGTAACGATAATTATTCGTGCTCGGCAACAGCAATATCTGAGACTCAGGTTTGTTTTATTTCTGGAGAGGTTATTCTTAACCTAATCACGAAAAATGCTAAATTAGGCATTCAGTTTATGAAGCATCTGGCAAACGACCTTAAGGCAGCAGAAGATAAGGCAATTAGCATTGCGCAAAAACCTGCCAGAGAACGAATAGCTGAATCAATAATCATCTTGAAAGATATTTATGGTTACGAACAGGAAGGTTATGTAATAAATATAAGCCTCAAGAGAGACGAAATTGCCAGTATTGCCGGCACATCCAGAGAAACCGTCGTACGTATACTGTCTGAATATAGCGATGAAAAGATATTACATTTGAGTGGCCGAAAAATTCAGATACTTGACATTAAAAGACTTATCACCAATGCGAATAAGTCTTTCTAGAGAATGATTCTGACAGCATGATCTTGTTGTACCGAAGGAAAACATAATTGTACTTTCCAGTATAGCTTGCTATACAGTGTAGATATCTATAACCCAGCGACTTGCACAATGCCCTTCAAGCCACTGTGAGCAAATATGCAGACATAATATTAGAATAAAATAGCCCTTCGTTATGAACTTCTTATTTTATTGTTATTATGGTTGGAGACACATATTCACGACTAAAAGGAATAACTTACCTGAACGTAAATATTTCTACCCGGTCTGGATATTTTGCCCCAATCCAAGTGTTCTTTATATATGACGTCGAATAGGTTTTCGATACCACAATCAATACGGAAAGAATTCTGACTCAGCACACCTGAATATGACCCTCTGATATGGGCAATGAAAAATCCGCCGGTTGATGTTTCACCGGAACTTTTGTTTATCCTATCCTGAGCACCAGCACCTTCAGCATCTACCTGTACAGCCAAATGTTTAAATTGCTTTCTGATCGAAGTTACAATTCTAATAGGAGCAATCAGCGGAAGCGGGCAGCCGTTATTATCTTCGCCATAATTGTATTTGAACGTAGAAATGAATTGAATATCATGACTTGCCTTGTATATGAAGCCGGATTCAATACCCGCCATATATACATATGCTATGTTATTGTATGCCTTCACTCCTCTGGCACCAATTGTCATTGCAGTGAAAGATGGCTGATAGATCCCGAATATGTAATTGCTGACTTTAGATGCAAATGGCGTGAAAGAAATCTGAATTTTGGGGGAAATGTACTGTAGACTTACATCTGCTTTGAATGCTTGCTCAGTCTTCAGTATTGTGCTGCCGATATAGTCATAATTATCGAAAGCATTAAACAAATAAAAACCATATAATTCACTGGAAGATGGCATCCTTTCTGCATAAGCAGCGGTTACAGAAATTTTATACCGTGAATTAAAATCACGCTCCACTTCTGCCGAAATATTTTTCAATCTCCTCCATATATCATCAGTAGGATTTTGCAACACAGATAACTGATCTTTCGCAGCCGATTTTGTGAGATAAGAAACAAATTGGTCAAGACGTGCACTAATTGTAATTGATGTTGATGTATCAAGTTTATTATTGTAGGTAGCGGCAAAACCACCCTGAACACGTCTGTTGTCCGGCCATGTAAGCATATACATTGGAGGCTGATTGGGCTGGTACATTGTCATAGATGCTGTCAGGTCAGTCGATGATATATCGGCCCTGATCTCCATACGCCCGGCAGGGGAAAGCTGTAATGTAGCATTTGTATACGAACCATAGGTAGTACTGCGACCCGGCATATCCATATGAATTAATACATTATCTCTGTGCGTGTCATCCATTAAATGGTATACATTGTTCGCGTACACTTTAAATTCTGTGTTGCTCCATTTTGCATCAGGATTCTGCTTCACAATGCTCACCGCAGCAATTCTGGCTGCTGCGTAACCAACATCCATCGGTAGTGCCGGATAGCCAATATTCCACCCATCGTCATAGATAAAATCGACCTTAGCTAACCAATGCGTGGCAAAAATATACTTGGCGGATAAACCATAGTTCAATTTATTATAAGCCGAATATTTGACGATACTGCCACCTCCACCTCGGTAATCATCTGCATGCCTGTATGTAATGTTTGATCTTACGGCCCATTTTTTTCCACCTAAATTAAAACCTGCTGTTTCAAAAAGAGAATTTGCAGCGCTCTGATAACCACTACTCACGAAGCCGGACAATAACTTCCCACAACCGCAATCAGCCTCTTTTAGCTTTAGATCTACTGTACCTCCGATTGTTGAACCCGCCTGCGTTCCGTGTGATGTCTGCACTTGTATGCTCTGCAGGTTTTTGGGTTCGATATAAATGCTGGCGGGGTCCATCTTATCGGTACAAGCACCATGTATGCGCATGCCGTCCACTAGTAAATTCGTTTGCCCGGTATTATAGGTGCGGATCAGAGGCTCTACTCCATAACTCCCGCGCCTTATCATATTGATTTCAGGCAGCTTAGATAATACGTCCTCAGTTGTAGCAGCTTTGTTGGCCATAAAGAAGTCTTTCAGTCGTTGCCCGCGGCCGATTAACGGTCCCTTAATTGTAATCTCATTCAATTGGACGTTAACTGTAGTATCCTTATCGGGGTATTTTTTATAAACTTGTGATTTGCTTGCTAAACACAGGAAGACTAGCAGACATATCAAGTAGCTTTTTTTCATAGAAATTAATTAACCGGGTTGACCAACAGTTAAGATCAACCCGGATGAATGGTTAAAATGTAATGTCGAAATAATGAGCAGAATCTGCCACAGTCGTACCTGATCTGAAAGTCGTACTTAACCTCCAGAATCCAGTCATAGTGAAGTTCACTCTTCCCTTGTAATGTCCTTTTCCCGTATGAACGGGATCTATATTGTTAGGAGAACTGTGGCTCATGGTAGGCATTGTGGGTATAAATGAAATACCTAGTGTACTATCTGCAGGAAACATCATCATGGATTGCTTTTTATAGACAACTACTTCGAAATCATTGATACCCACTATTGGTTTTACAGGAGGGATAAAGCTAACAAAGTATTTACCGGAGTCTATAAGTGAAATAAATGAAAACATGCGTGCCGTAGATGGATCCTTTACGTTAATGTTTAAGGTTGCCACACCATTTTTTGAGTTAATAAAATTTTGCACATTAACTGTCAGGGTCCACGCTCCACCCGATGACGGCATAATAAAAAAAACACTACAAGGAAACAGTTTATTGACAGCCGTTGTCGATGTCGGGTTTTCATACGGGGCAGAGTGGCTCATGCTCATCATGTTCATATTTGGCATGAGTGTCACTTGCGCGGCCTCCACAAACGTGTTGTTTACTGAATCAAGCAATGCTATGAATAGTTTATTATACCCTGTATATGCTGAATCAAAGGCATATATTTCGACTTTTGTTGCGGCACCGGTTGCATAGCCCTCGGCGATTTTTATGTAGCCCGCTGTAGGCAAAGGAGCCGCAACATTATTACTGCTTTTTTTACAACCAAATACTAACATTGAACAAACAGCAAGCACAAACGCGCTGAATAAAATTCTACTACGATTCATAATATCCAATTTAATAAATAAAAAAATTGATGAAAAATAATTGATAATGAACATCCCTCAGCCCTACAGTCAACACGAATTGCATTGCATCTCATACCAAAGATGTCTGCAGTAAATTTTTAGCCATGATTCCACAGCATGACAAAGCATGAAATCACGGGCCACAAATAAATTAACCCTATAGAAAAATGGCTTGTAAAAGGGACACTAAATATTAGCAGTAAAACGCAGGGGGGCGAAAAACGGATTTGCAGAACTCAGAAAGTGTCAGGTCATTGAACGTAAAGTAAACCTCCCGGATAAAGATTGGACTTAATGAATAAATTGTAGTGTCTGTATACCAACAGAATAAAGTGACAGGCTCTTCGTTTTTCTGATTTCGCTGTCCCGGCACTTGATCTCTGCTTTCTTTTGCCAATCGCTTTTTAAGGCAACACTTTCCTTCACAATTCAATCGGGGGTTATCCTTGTTTTCACAGAGGTATTTAGCTATATATTCTCTATTTGCATAATAGTCCAACACTATAATAGCCGAATTAAAGCTTTGTAGCAAAACTCCAAGCAACGCAAATATGGCAAACAACTTTTTCAAAAAATAAATCCTGCTTACTTTTTATCGCAAAACTATGCCTATAATGGCGCTTCAATTATTACCACAATCATATCCCAGGCAAGAAAAGAATGATTTTCATCATGTTAATCCGGCAGCAAGATTATTACAACTTCTTATCTTCCTTCCTTAACAAAGCATTTTTATAATGTGATTTTTCCAAAGCAGTTTCAGGCTTAATTCTAGGAACTAAAGCCGGGCTAGCGTTGTCATCCAAGGCAACAAAAATGAAGTATGCATCGCAAACAGAATATACTTCGCCGCTTATTACTTTCCTTGCCGAAACATATACGTACACTTCTATTGACCGCTTAAAAGCTCTTGTTGCTTTGGCGTTAATGGAAATGATATCACCTACTTTTGCAGGGTTTTTGAATTCAACTTTATCAATAGATGCTGTAACGGCTATTCGTTCCGCGTGTGTCTGCGCGCATATCGCCGAAGCGGTATCCATCCATTGTACTAGGCGCCCTCCCTGTAGCATACCCATGGGATTTGCATCATTTGGATAAACAACCTCTGTCATTATAGTCTCTGACGTCGATGGTGTCTTATTTGTCTGTTTGTTAAGTCTCTTCATGTTCTCTAAAAGAGTCGCATAAAGTAATATAGAATAATCATTATGGTTTATGACGAAAGTCATATCTATTGTACTAAATGGTCAAATACACAATATCCTGAGTTTAGTCGGTATTGCAGCCAAGTATCTTATCGATTTAAACAGCTATAATTCTATTGCAAATTTTCCATTTTAATAGGTTTACGCAATTTCTGTAATTGATTTATGATGTTTCCTGGCCTTAATTTCAAGTTAAAATATACTGCAGTGCTGCCGACTACCGGGAATTAGCAGCCGCAGGCGAAGGTTCTATTTCGCCTGAAGTGTTTCAGAAAAACATAGAACTTCAATCGAGCCTTCTACCCTGGTCAGCACATATAGTAGATCTCGTGGTGAATCAGCACGTCGGATATTTGGGTAAATCCTTATCGGAACTTGCATGGCGCGAGCAATATGGGATCAACATAGCATACATAAAACGTGGTGAAAAGCTGATACATGCTCCCAATCGGGATGAAACGCTTTTTCCTCTTGATCACGTTGGCATAATTGCCACAGATGAGCAGTTGCAAGTATTCAAGCTCGTATTTGATGCACTGGAACCAGTAGAAGGTAACCAGATAATGATAAGTGACATTTCACTACAAAAGATAGTAGTAGATGAACACACTAAGCTGAAAGGTTTAAGCATCCGAGATTCCAAGATAAGGGAGCGCACACACGGCCTGATTATTGGTATAGAAAGGTCCGACACACGCATACTAAACCCGGATTCCAATATTGCTTTTGAATGGGGGGATATAGTTTGGTTGGTAGGAGACAGGAAAAGAATACAGGAACTCATTAAGAAATCTAAAAACAAACGAAAACTAGCGAAGGTGACATATAACAAGCTGACTTTAAGCAAACCTTAACTTTTAGAAAAAGCTAATAAGACTAAATTTGCCGCAACCAAGAATCGATATGATAAAATCTGCAACTATAGTATATGCTTCTGCCATGCGCACGCTTATAGCTGTGTTGCTATTGGGTTTCATTACCTTATCATTTATATCGACCAGCGAGCAATATCCTTCTCACGCTGTTCAGACAGACAAGGAATGGTTTGCAAATCCAATATCTGACAATTCTGTTGAAGGTATCCACCAAGGCAGTTTATCACACAACTCTGACTTGCTGGTGCGTGGAAAGGTTAAAGTGAAAGCCTTCTTCAAGAAGTTTATTTCCATCCAAAGACCGGAAATATCTACCTACTTTGCAGACGGCATTGCTACTTCACTTTTCTTCGTGCTGTTCTCTGTCAGGCCTGCCTATTATAGTTTTCTCTTTCGTTTAACTCCTTTCTGATCGTAGATGTTTTGTAATTAACTTCCTGCGCCGGTAGGAAGCACATCTGCTTATCAATTATTGTCATACACATAATTTCCCACAAACATGGGCAAAATCGCATTTGCGTGCATTCCGTTAATGGGATTGCTGCTAACTTCTTGTGAAACGAATCAAGAAAAGAAAACTGATGGCGTAGAAAGAATACCTGTAGTCAGTATAGTCGAAAAAGATATTAAGCTGGATAAGGTTTATGTAACAGATATTCAGGCCATCCAAAATGTCGAAATAAGGAGTCGCGTTCCGGGATTTCTGGACAGGATTTACGTGGACGAAGGCCAATACGTAAGAAAAGGCCAAGTATTATTTGCTCTGAGCGATGAAGAATATAAGGCAGAGGTAGAAAAAACCAAAGCTACGGTGAATAGTATGCTCGCCGATGCAAGGACCGCAGAGCTTGAAGTGGAGAAAGTAAAGCTGCTGGTAGACAAAAAAATAGTATCGAATACGGAACTGCAGGTTGCAACATCCAAGCTCAATGCTATGAATGCGCGTGTTCAGGAGGCATGGGCGACACTCAGGCATGCGCAGGCCCGCCTTTCATACACGACCATACGAGCTCCATATGACGGTGTGGTAGACCGTATTCCGCTGAAAGCCGGCAGTTTGCTTGACGAAGGGACATTGATAACGACTGTATCGGATATAAGCTCAGTGTTTACTTACTTCAATATATCTGAAAACGAATACCTGGAATATCAACGTGGTAAATCGAATAACACGGATGACGCAGATAATACCGTACAGCTCATTCTTTCGGATGGTAAAGAGTATGCATATACAGGGAAAATAGAAACGGTAGTAAGCGAGTTTGAGGAGAATACCGGCTCTATTGCATTCAGAGCCAGGTTTCCCAATCCGCAGTTTTTGCTCAAGCACGGCGCCTCCGGCAAGATCAGGTTAAGCCGGGATGTGGATAATGCGTTGGTGCTCCCCCAAAAAGCGGTGTTTGAGATACAGGATAAGAACTATGTGTTCGTACTTGACAAGAGTAACAAAGTGCATATGAGGAACTTTGTACCGAAGGCAAGATTTGACATGTTCTATATAGTTGAGTCGGGATTAAATGAAGGTGACATGATTGTATATGAAGGCATACAGAATATTCGGGACGGAATGGTGGTATCCCCTCAATTAGTGCACCTGGATAGCCTGAGCAGAAAAAACATTCTATAACAGATAAGTAAAAGGAAATATTTAGGCTGAATATCAGCCCGGATAGCTTTTAGTTCAAAACCATCTTTGATGTTCGATAAATTCATACGACGACCGGTACTATCGCTGGTTATATCCTTAATTATTGTGCTGTTGGGCGTACTGGCATTGTCTAATCTTCCGATTACCCAATTTCCCGATATAGTTCCTCCCTCAGTAATAGTAACCGCAAACTATACCGGAGCAAATGCCGAAGTATGTACAAAAGCAGTAGCTACGCCACTGGAGCGCGCTATTAATGGCGTACCGGGAATGACGTACATGTCAACTGTCACAAGTAACAACGGCATGACCGTAATACAGGTCTATTTCAAGGTAGGTACCGATCCGGATATTGCTGCGGTAAACGTTCAGAATCGTGTTACTACCGTATTGGATGAGCTCCCGGAGGAGGTTATTAAAGCCGGCGTCACTACGGAAAAAGAGGTAAACAGCATGTTGATGTATCTGAACATACTGAGCTCAGATACGACTGCCGATGAAATGTTCATTTACAACTTTGCGGACATAAATGTACTCAAGGAGCTGAAAAGAATTGACGGAGTAGGCTTTGTAGAAATTATGGGTGCCCGTGACTACTCCATGAGGGTTTGGCTGAAGCCGGACAGGATGCATGCATATCATATTTCTACAGATGAAGTAATAGAAGGCATCAGGGCACAGAATGTAGAAGCGGCACCTGGCAAAACAGGTGAAAGTTCGGGAAAAATGAATCAGCCACTTCAATATGTGTTACGCTATACCGGAAAGTACACAAAGCCGGAGCAGTATGCAGACATCGTGCTGAGGGCGGAAAACGATGGCTCGGTGCTGCGGCTAAAAGACATAGCAGAAGTAGAGTTTGCATCGCTTGACTATGACATGACCTCAATGACTGATGGCCGCCCGTCTGCGTCTATCATGATAAAGCAACGTCCCGGATCGAATGCGAAAGAAGTAATAGATAATATAAAAACGCGTATGGCAGAACTGAAGGAATCGTCTTTTCCTCCAGGTATGATATACAATATCAGTTATGATGTTTCCCGCTTTCTGGACGCTTCTATCAGTGAAGTGCTGGTAACGCTTGTAGAAGCATTTCTGCTGGTGTTCGTAGTGGTATTCTTGTTCCTGCAGGATTTCAGATCTACCCTTATTCCGGCGCTGGCAGTACCGGTAGCCTTGATCGGCACTTTATTCTTCATGCAAATGCTTGGTTTCTCCATTAACCTGTTGACGCTATTCGCGCTCGTACTCGCAATAGGTATAGTGGTAGATAACGCGATTGTCGTAGTGGAAGCCGTGCATACTAAAATGACAGAGGAACATCTGCCTCCTTTGCAGGCAACGCTAGCTGCAATGAAGGATATAAGCAGTGCTATTATAGCTATAACATTGGTGATGTCAGCTGTTTTTATACCCGTGGCCTTCATGTCGGGACCGGTAGGAGTATTTTACCGGCAATTCTCTTTAACACTTGCTATCGCTATTGTTATTTCCGGCATCAATGCTGTAACGCTGACTCCCGCGCTATGCGCCATTATGTTGCGTCCTCATGACCCTACCAAAGTATCAAAAGGAAAACTGAATAAATTCTTTACAAAATTCAACGCGGGATATGATAAGCTATCCAATAATTATGCGACGCTGATAAGACGAATAGCTGGTCGCAGGGCCATAACATTTGGATTACTGGTATTATTCTTTCTTGCTACATGGGGTTTCAGCGCCATCCTTCCATCCGGGTTTATCCCTACCGAAGACCAGGGCATGATCTATGTGAACGTAACCACTCCGCCGGGCGCTACACTTGAACGGACTGAGGATGTACTAAACAAGATTCAACAGGCTACAAAGGGCATGGATGCGGTGGAGTCTGTTTCTACGCTTGCAGGCTTTAGTCTTATGAGCGATGTGGCAGGAGCTTCGTATGGTATGGGTATGATCAACCTTAAGCCCTGGGATCAGCGAAATGAATCGTTAGAAAAAATTGTCCATGCACTTGAACAACGAACGAAAGGTGTTGCCGATGCCAGCATTCAATTTTTTCCACCACCCACCGTCCCCGGTTTTGGAAATGCCAGCGGTTTTGAATTGAGACTGCTTGATAAGTCAGGTTCCGATAATCTGCAGAAGACAGCTGAAGTCACTAAAGGATTTGTGGACGCCCTGAATGCGTCTGAACCTGTTGCTAATGTATTTACGGGCTTCGACCCAAATTTTCCTCAATACCTCATCCATGTAGACCAAGAGATGGCTGCCCAAAAAGGTGTTACAATTGATAAAGCTTTAACCACGCTACAGACACTTCTCGGGAGCTATTACACCACTAACTTCATCCGCTTCGGCCAAATGTATAAGGTAATGTTACAGGCCGGTCCTCAATACAGAAGCAAGCCTGAAGATGTTTTGAATCTCTATGTAAAAAATAACCAGGGCGAGATGGTGCCCTATTCCACCTTCATACGCATGGAACGCGTATATGGCCCTGAGCAGCTCACACGATACAATATGTACACCTCGGCCATGATCAACGGCGAGGCAGCTGCAGGATATAGCAGCGGGGATGCCATAGCTGAAGTAGAGAAGGTGGCCAAGGCGGAACTACCAAGGGGTTACGATATAGAATGGTCGGGAATGACGCGGGAGCAAATACTCTCAGGCAACCAGGCAGTCTTCATTTTCCTGATATGCCTAGTCTTTGTGTACCTGCTGCTTGCAGCGCAGTACGAGAGCTTCCTGTTGCCAATGGCCGTAATACTGTCGCTTCCTACGGGGATATTTGGCTCGTTCCTATTTTTAAAACTGGCGGGTCTTGAGAACAATATATATGCGCAGGTGGCCTTAGTCATGCTTATTGGCCTCTTGGGCAAAAATGCCATACTTATCGTCGAGTTCGCAATACAACGAAGAAATGAAGGAGCAACCATTTTGCGATCAGCGATAGACGGCGCCGTATCACGCCTGCGGCCGATATTAATGACCTCTTTCGCATTTATAGCAGGGCTGATACCGCTATGTATAGCAACCGGTGCCGGTGCTATGGGTAACAGGTCTATTGGCACGGCAGCAGCCGGAGGAATGTTAACAGGTACGTTGTTCGGTGTCATACTTGTACCGGGCCTATACGTGCTGTTCGCTAGCATCGGACGCACAAAGCGCAGAAAGAAAAAGGGAAATATCAGAATACCCGGAACGCATTTAACGGCGCATGAAACGATCACCGGCCAAAATCTTAATTAAAAAATCAAAAAACGCAAATATGAAATGTCCGAATTGCAATGAAACGTTTCTGATGTCTGAACGAAATAGTATCCAAATCGACTACTGTCCTTCATGCAGGGGCATATGGCTTGATAAAGGTGAGCTTGACAAGATGCTGGAATATGCTGCTAATAAACATGACGCGGCAAAAGTTGAGCCTCAGAAAAACTACCCGGATTACTTTGGAAGAGAAAAAAGACGGATATCATGGGAAACCGTATAAAAAAAAGTCCTCCTTGGGAGATCTATTTGATTTTGATTAAAAAACTGTTCTAATAATATGTCATTTAACAAGCAATTGCCGGCATTGTTTCTACTGATGGTAAGTGTTCTCAGCATCGTAAGTTGCAAGACGAGCCGATCGGTATTCGTGCCTGAAAACATAAAAGTACCCCCACGTTTTGAAAATAACAATGCAGCGCTGCCCGATAACACAGTGAGTCGCTCTAAAGTATTTGTTGATACTGTTCTGGTGAATCTGATAAATATTGCGGTAAGACAAAACCCTGATATATCGATAGCTATGCAGCGAATAGATGCCGCACGTTCGTTTTTCAGGATCAGGAAAGGTGCGATGCTGCCTTCTGTAGAGACCGCAGTCAATGCCTCTGCTCAGAGATATGGCGACTATACTATGGAAGGTGTCGGGAACTTCGATACCAACCTGTCCGGTAATATTGATGAAGATCAAAAAGTACCGCTACCGATTGTTCCATATTATTTTCTCGGGCTCAGAAGTAGTTGGGAGGTAGATCTCTGGGGCAAACTGCGCAATCAAAAACATGCCGCATATATGCGGCTGCTGGGCGCCGAACAAGCCAGAAACCTGATAATAACAACACTGGTTGCAGAGGTCTCCTTTAGATACTATGAACTACTGGCACTGGATGAAGAACTGGATATACTGCAAAGAAACCTTGTTTTACAAGATAGCGCAGTTCATATAGCACAAGTGCAGCAAGAAGTAGGCAGAACCACTACTCTTGGTATTCAGCAGTTACAGGCCCAGTTATTAAGAACGCAAAGCCTTTTAGTGCAAACGGAACAAAATATTGCGAAAACAGAAAACGAACTGAATTATCTGCTAGGAAGATTCCCGCAGGAGGTAGAACGGGCTAAAAATTTTCTTGAGCATGACATTCCGGGGTCACTAACAGCAGGTTTACCGGAGCAGATTTTAAACAAGCGGCCGGACGTGCTCCAGGCAGAAGCCGACCTTAAAGCAAGTAAAGCAGATGTGGCTGCCGCTAAGGCTGCATTCCTGCCTTCGCTTACACTTGCTCCATTCGTGGGTTACAATGCCTTTAACAGTGCATTGCTGTTTAATCCCGGATCGCTGGCTTACGGTATTATTGGCGGCTTGGCCACACCATTGGTTAATCGAAGCGCCATAAAGGGAAACTATAACAAATCCGAGGCTGAAAAGATGGGGGCATACTATAACTACAACAAGATAGTATTAGGCGCATTCAGTGAAGTGCAGACAACCCTAACTAATATGGAAAACCTGAGACGTATTTATGCCCTTAACCAACAGGAGGCGCAGGTCCTTTCGCAGGCTGTCGGCACATCGAATGAACTGTTTAAAGCGGGCTATGCTTCCTACCTGGAGGTAATCGGCGCACAACGAAACACACTTGAAGCGGAGATAAACCAGGTGGAAACAAAGAAGAACCTGTTTATGTCTCTGATAACACTTTACCGCTCGTCAGGAGGCGGCTGGTAGGAAAATTAGAAAATGAACTTATGCTTGAAATATTTCAGAATCTGACCAATCCCGATTGGATCATGCAACATGGCGGGTTATATGTTGTAATGTTTATTATCTTTGCGGAGACAGGTTTATTCGTTGGCTTTTTCCTGCCGGGAGACACGCTTTTATTTATTACAGGAATGTTGATAGCTAATGTCGTAATACCCGGCGGCTCCACTATACTCCCGCTCCTTTACTGGATACTTCTGATCTCGATTGCAGGCATAGCCGGCAACTATCTCGGTTATTGGTTCGGACGGAAATTCGGCAACGTTCTGCAGCAAAAAGACGGTCGTTTATTTAAGCGGAAATACCTGCTGCAGGCTCATAATTTTTATGAAAAGAAAGGAGGAAGTGCTATAGTATTGGCGCGATTCTTACCTATCATCCGAACTTTTGCACCGATAGTAGCGGGAATGGTAAACATGAATGGGAGAAGGTTTTCCTTGTATAATGTCCTGGGTTCATTCATTTGGGTAGGCAGTATAACAGGGGCAGGATTTCTCCTTGGAGAGAATCAATGGGTGAATGAGCATCTCGAAATGATAATTATTGGTATTGTTGTCGTTACGACAGCGCCGATTGTTATCAAGTTTCTATCTACAAGAAAAAAGTAGAACCTTTTAATACCGTAGATCTATGGAATTTAACATGCCCGATATTGCTGACCGGGGAGTCTGGATAAGTTTGGCCACATTATGTTTCCTTGAAATAATTCCGGGATCGATAATATCATATTTATCTCAATAGTAGCCGGTAAACTTCCCCAGCACCAACAGCGCAAAGCAAGAAACTGTATGTCTTTTATGTCTAAAGGGAATTTAATAATGGATGTACCGGTGTATAATGAAATCCACGATGGCTTTTGGGAGAAAATGAACCTGTTGGCTGTTGCCGAGAAATGGCAGCAGAAGATCAACACGATAATATTATTATAGCTCAACGACCAGGTAAAAAAAGCTGCCTGAAAAGGCAGCTCGGGGTATAGGCAATTGTAAAAACTATTTTGAGTTAACAACATCCAGTATTCGAAATCTTTTAAGTCCTGCTGGAACCTTCCATTCAACTTCCTCACCTTTTCGAAATCCGATCAATGCAGCGCCCATCGGCGTAAGTATGGATACTTTATTTTTATGCATATCGGCATGTGCCGGCATAACCAAGGTAAATTCAATAGTCCTATCAGTCTTCAGATCCAATACGGTTACTTTGGAATTTATCTTAACTGCGTGGGGAGGAAAGGCATCCTTACACAGGATAATAGCCCTTTTTAATTCGCCACTTAACGTCATTTCATCATCCTGACGGTCATCATGATTGATATACCCTTTCAATTGTTGGAAATCTTCTTCCGTAATGATAACCGGATTTTTTACGCTTGTGCTCATAATTTTCTTATTTAATCAAATAGATATTGTTCATTGAAATTTCGTTTGTGCATGTTCTTGTCTTGATGTATATCAAGACTGCAAATAAATGTTCTTAGAAAAGTGATACTGGAAACTAGCCCCGGTTATAGTTTGTACAAGCCGGGGAAATCGTAATAAAATCTTTCAAGCTTGAAAAACGACGAAAACTACGATAAAGATTATGCGATTGTTCAGCGGGCATACAAATAACAATGGTCACCGATGTCGGATGTGCGGCCGTAAGAAAATTGTATGTGCTGAAACGCTTCATGATTGAACTCAAATTTACACAATTAACCTTATCGGGTATGTTAAAGTAATCTTGCATTAATTCTTCTGATTCTTTCCATCTACTTTATACAGAATTTTGTAATGTACTTTAATAAATTGAATCGAAATAGTTCTTAACTTTGCATCATCATGTTTACACCACTATATACATCGCATTTAGTTGCCAAAAATCATGGCATTGAACGTGATATTGTGGTACATGAAATGCACCCTCAGCATTTTCATTGCTTCTGCTACAAGTTGTACTATCTGTCCAACTTTAAGGACTTTAATACCATAGCCCCGGCCTGCTAAATACTGGTCCGGGGACTACTTCGGTACATCCTTTTTCATTTACAAAATATATAGGACAAATATGTCACGAAATCTCATAAAGGTTTCGGCTAAGGGCATTATACTTTGGACATTGTTTGGTCTGAACGTATTAATCCTAGCTACGGCCTTACTTATAGAAAATTACTGGTTACCGTCTGCATTATCTATTACGATATCAGCATTTTGGCTGGCTATTTATAATTCCCGCCAGAATAAGCATACAATACTTAGGAACTTTCCTCTTCTCGGTTATTTCCGATATTTTTTTGAATCGATACGACCTGAAATGCGGCAGTATTTTGGTGAATCGGACCTTGATGGAAGACCTTTTAACCGAAGACAAAGATCCATAGTGTATCAGAGAGCGAAAAATGTGCGGCAAACAATACCCTTTGGCATGCAGGACGATCCTGATAAACCGGGTCATGAATGGGTTGCACATACCACATTTCCGGTGCATGTAGATGATAAAAATTTGCGTGTGAAAATTGGTAACCGTCAGTGTAATCAACCCTATAATGCAAGCATCCTCAACATAGGAGCTATGAGTTATGGCGCGCTCAGCAAGACCGCAATCAGTGCATTGAATGAAGGTGCTGCACTGGAGGGATTCGCCCATAATACCGGCGAAGGGGGCATCAGCGATTATCACAGGCGTGGAGGCGATCTAATATGGCAAATCGGTACAGGATACTTTGGTTGTAGAGATTCCGAAGGGAAATTCTTCCCCGAGTTGTTTCATATTATTGCTACGCGCCCCAATGTAAAGATGATCGAATTGAAGCTTTCCCAAGGAGCGAAACCCGGCCACGGCGGTATTCTGCCAGCCGAAAAAAACACGCCGGAGATTGCCTCAATCAGGAATGTGGAGCCTCATACAACGGTCTATTCACCACCGGCACACTCAGCTTTTTCTAATCCGATAGAGCTAATACAGTTTATTGGGCAACTCAGAGAACTTTCCGATGGGAAGCCTGTAGGGTTTAAACTCTGTATTGGTGATAAGCAAGAATTCCTGGATATATGTAACGCTATCATCGTTACCGGCATCATTCCGGATTTTATTTCCATTGACGGTTCAGAAGGTGGCACCGGGGCAGCCCCTTTGGAATTCACCGACAATATTGGTATGCCATTGTATGATGCACTCGCATTTGTGCGAGAAACGCTGGATATATTCAATCTTAGAAAAGATATTGTGCTGATCGCATCAGGTCGTATCATCACGGCATTCGATATTTTAAAGGCGATTTCTCTGGGGGCGGGGGCATGTTATAGTGCACGGGGAATGATGATGTCGTTAGGATGTATTCAAGCATTAAAATGTGACAGTGGCGAATGTCCCGTTGGGATTGCTACTCAACAACCTACCTTATACAAAGGGCTTAGTGTTACAGATAAACGAGCCCGCGTTGCCAACTTTCATAAAAATACGCTCCACGCAGTTGCAGAAATGATGGAAGCATGCGGTTTCAAAACTTTGAATGATATTGTTCCCTCCAGATTTTTCAGAAAGGTTGATGCTTTGCACACTCAAAACTTTCAGCAGATATACTTCAACAAAACCCAAAGCGACCGGTTAAAAGATAACTGGCTAGGTGCCTCTATGCTAAACTAAAAATTGCAAATTATGAACATTCAAGAGCAAAATCCGGTATTTATTACACAAGAGGATTATAATTTACTCAAACCCTATATTGATAAATTACCGGACAGAAATGATGAGATGTCGTTAGCTCATGAGCTGAAACGCGCAGAGGTCGTTAAAAAAGAAGCCTTCCCTAAAGATGGCGTAAGATTAAATTCAAAAGTATCGGTACTTGATCTGGATACCCAGAAGGTGCTTGAGTTTACGATAGTATTACCTGAATACGCCGATATAAAGCAGCACAAAATTTCTGTTTTGACTCCTATGGGTGCGGCTTTAATCGGTTTTAGGAAATCGGACGAAGTTAAATGGAAGATGCCTGCTAGGCTGAAACGCTTTCGAATACTTGATGTAGTGAACAAATCTGAGTAATACTACAGTCCAGTTTTTGTCATCATTTAGTATATAATATCAATCTGCATGGTCACATTATTAGCACTAGCGATAATTATAACGCTTCTTTTTTTGAGCGGTCATTTTTCAGTTTCCAAATCCGGACATGAGCGTATTTCGGAAGAGATGAAAAACTATGTGCAAAAGCCGAGCCATTTGACCATAGTAGACCGGCGCGGATTGACCACTAATATTACTGCCGAAGAATATAAGGTATTCCATTTTTTGTAACTTGGCAAGAATCAATGCCATAATAGTTTCTAACTGAGGGAACGAGAACGCATCAAACAGATGACTTTGAACAGGAGAAAAAATAGCTATCTAATCCAGAAATTAACCTCTATCACATGAAAACTAAAAACTTTTAATTTAACTTCGTGAAATCAAGAAACACTATCTAACAAAAAGTCCACTTTAGTTTGACTACATACACTCGCTCCAGAATGGGCTTCTGCCGATTACAACGACAGGCAGGTACTTCAGTATATGGTCTTTCCAGAAGGAATATACTACAATCGAAAAAAGACGAGTGTCGAACCCCAAAAGTAAATAATGCATTCAGCTACTTCGCACGACTGGCAAGGATTTCAGGGGAAAAAGAAAAGAGGGAACTGCAATTTGAATTGCATGTTCCCTCTTTGGTAGTCTCAACAGGAATCGAACCTGTATCAAAAGTTTAGGAAACTTCTAATCTCCAAGCAGACCTACAACAAATTGATTATCAATTTGTTGCGTTGTTGAAATGTGTCCCACTATGCTGTTTTACACGTAAATGTGTTCCACTTTTGTCCCACTTTTTATAAGTTTGTAACTCCACGCACACACTTATGAAAAATCAAAACAGTATAGTTTGCATCAAAAAGAACAAAACAGACAAAGAGGGTTATCTGTTCTTTCGCAGCAAAGGTAGAACAAATAGAACTAAAAAATCACTTGGTGGACTGCGTGTGGACCCTAAATTATTTAAGCGATATTGGAACGAAACAGATATGCGCTTCAAATCGGGAATGCCAAACTATAAATTATTAAATAAGCAAATAGAAGAAGCATTAGAAGAACTTGAAAAGACCAACGGCCAAATCATACCGAGAGAAAAAGACAAAAAGTCATTCCTTACCTTCTTTCAACTATATACACAGAATATAAAGAACCACGGATCCCGCAAAGTATATGAAAGGGTGAAGATAAAGTTAGATAAGTACTTAGCTACTAAAAATTTGTCTGAGTTATATTTTAATCAAATCACGCCTGAACTAATCAAAGAATTTTATGACTATTTAAAAACAGCTAAAGACCCGAAGAGTTGCTGCTCCGGTACCGCTACGCATTATGTGAAAATCATTAAGATGGTAATTGACCGAAAATTGGAGGATGAACCAAGGCTGTACATTATACACCCGTTTACTGGTGTACGCTATGAT
This sequence comes from uncultured Flavipsychrobacter sp., assembly GCA_964493865.1. Classification (GTDB taxonomy): domain Bacteria; phylum Bacteroidota; class Bacteroidia; order Chitinophagales; family Chitinophagaceae; genus Nemorincola. The sequence goes on along the minus strand of CAZBPS010000008.1, from coordinate 103,190 downwards.
AAGAAGAAAGAAACAGACAGACCCGTATTACCCGATATTGACATTGATAAGTTATTGAATAGCGAATTACGCAATAAAAAGATAGACTTGAACCGTGATAAATTTTTGTTTCAAATCTTTGCGGATGGTATGCGTGTTTCTGATTTATTGTTGTTGCGCTGGAATAATATTATTACTGGCCTACCGATTAGCAAGTCTACAATGATACCAGTATTACCCACTGGAAAAGAGCTAAATCCCGTATTAAAGTACCGAATGTATAAAACGGATGCCTTGGTTGAAACTCCCATAACATACAATCTATGTATTATTCTTATGAAGTTAATAGGGCACGAATGGCGAACGAAAGAAGTGTTAGAATATTCACTTTACAATGACTTATTTCTACCTCCGATGTTTAAGGGTACAGCACCGACATTCCAACAAATAGAAGATAAAGTAAATGAAGCATGTATAACACAGCCTAAGAAAACAGATAAAGTTATCATAGAGTATAAAGGGTACTACTTTAAAAAGGAGAAGGAAGAAGAATTAAAAGATGCAATAGATTGGATATTTGAAGAAAAAGAAAAGAAAGTGGCGAGACTAATAGAGGACGCAATGTATTGTATCACTCGTCACATTATTGTTACTGGTTGTGAAAATAACTTTGTGTTTCCGCATTTAAAAAGTCAATTTTTCGTCAGTATTAAGACGCGGCCCGATTTAGGATTTAAAAATTTATTAGACAAAACACAGCATCAAAAATTATTGAATGGTGAAACACTTTACAATAGACAGCTGAAACAGGTAGCAGAAGAAACAGGTGTCATAACCAATATGATTTCACATGCTGCAAGGCATTCATTTGCACAATTACTATTAAACGAGGGCGCACCTACTCACGAAATTATGAATAGATTAAGGCATACTAACCTTGCAACAACTGATAAGTATTTGCGCCACAAGAATTTCAAAAACAGCGGAGATGATTACACAAGTAAGATTGGCAATAAGCAGAAGTACCGGAAAGCCTAAATAACAGGACATTAAATTTCTGTTATAATTGCATAGATAAGAAAATGCTCAGAATTATGGAATACTAGGTTTTGGGACTGTATTATTCAAACTCCAAAAGCTCGATGATTTTTACATCTAAAATTTCAGCGATTTTCCGAAGTAACAACACCGAGGGATTGGTATTGCCAGCTTCAATCCTACTCATACTTTGTTTTTCTATATCGCAAGCATACGCTAAATCTACTTGCTTTACAGATTTCTCTTTGCGTATTGTTTTAATACGCTTACCGAGTTTCTTTAAATATTCCACTTCTGACTTTTCTCTCTCAATCATTTAATGAAAAGTCAAAAAAAATGCTTCTAATAAGTAAACATTATTGTTGACTTTTGATTACTTTAGCTGTATTCTCTAATCTCAAAAATCTTTATTCTATGGCAGACAGCAATTATCAATGCACAAAATGTGGTAAGATGGCATCTTCTCCTTATAATGGCACTTGCACAGACGGTGGTCCACATATGTGGAACAGGTTGTCACGTATTATCACACGAATATTTAACTGGTAAAAACAAAAGAAGTAGCAAATCATTCGGTTTGCTACTTTCATTTTAAACTATGTGGTTAATTCAAAGAGAACAACAAATAATATGCTCTTGTGGTGGCGATACTTTCATTGCCATGGGTGACAATTTTGGCTACACGATGGTAGAGTGTATCTTATGCAACAACCGAAACTCAATCATGGATAGTTCGCTAACAGCTGCGAAATTGGCAAGTCCGAAGGGTGAAGATTGTTGTAAGGTATTTGGGAAAGTAATAAGCGATGGTAGTGTGTTTGAAAATGGCATAGTCTCGGTAGATTATCTTTTATTCCCGCAGTTTGATACCGCAGTAATGGTATCAGCAAATGACAGGCTTAATAGGATTCTGGCAGCAAAAGAAGAGGCTGTAAAAGGTGAGCGGTATGAAAGGGCCGCACAGCTAAGGAAAGAAGAACAAATAATCCGCTGCACACTAATTCGCGAAAAACATTTGCATATACAGTAGTAAAACTCTTCTTTGAAGTGCGCATACCATGAATCAAGCCTAATGATAGGTTCACTTTTTTTACGAAACCGGGGCATACAATCTGGGCAAAACCTATGGAGGATTGTTTATTGATTTCCGTCCTCCTTTTGTTTGGTATGCGTTTCATCTCGTAAATGGCATAAGAACCCGATTGATTTGAAGTAGTTAGTTGCAACTTCATGAATTTCTTTTGCCTGGGATTCTTTTACTCTAATTGCGTCATGTATAGTAAAAACTTCGTAACCGCCATCAATTAGATTCTTTAATAACCCATCTATCATAATTTCAGCCTCCTTTCTTTGTAGGAGATTAGCGAACGATTTATAACCATGCTTCTTTTTGTATTGGTCAACCCAAGTCATAAACTTCGGAAATAAGGTCCGGATGCTGTCGTATTCAGCAATTGACTTGACTTTATCAAACGCTATCTGAAACATCAACTTTTTGCCCTCGTCATTACCTTCAGGTAAACCGAGTTTGTTCTCAACATACTGATATATAGTTCCTGCTTGCGAGTAGGAAACAAACGGTTCATCGATATCTGGATTGATGTGCGCAGCTATGGCGAACTGTGCATTTGCAATATCAAGTTCCGTCAAACGTTCTCCATCGAATGTCAGCTTAGTAAATAATTTCTTCTTTAAAGCTGTTAGGTTATAGTCAAGCCGATAGTTTGTGTCGTTCCTATTACAGTAAAAGAGGCCGTTGTTAATATTAAACACGGACTGGCAATAGGTGATTTTAAGTTGCGTGGATTTGTTAACTATAAAATGCTCTGGATGGTCTATGTAGAATTTCTTGTTGAATTTTATCAGGTCCATACCAGCAGCACGGGCACGATTTAGGGCAGTGGCCGCTTTGCATCTTGGCTCTTCTTTATCACTCGAAATTTTCAAATATTCTTCTTTAATGTTTTCATTTAGGGTTAGGTCTTTTAATCTAACTATTGATAGCTCATTTATCAGCTCATCTACATCACTATCGAATTTCAATCGTGGTAAAAGGTTATAGTAGTAGGCCTGGTATTTCTGGTTCTCAGAGGTAGGGCAATAATATGATATAGTTGCTTCTTTACTTGAGTTAGAAAAAGTAAATGTTGTATCTGTACTTGATGTATTGAATGCGGTGAAAAACTTACTATTAAATCTATACCCTTTAGCTATACCTTTCTTGGAGTCTTTCTTGAATTTATACCAGTCATCGCACTCAAGAATGCCGTGCTTTACCAAAAGATGTTTAAGGTTATAGTACTTTTTGGTAGGCACTACTGTATAGAACCAGTTATTGGCAAATTGTTTGTATTGCGAGAAGCAGGTCTTGTCAATGATAAATTGATTAAACATGCCCTTGCATATCATGATTGACTTTTCCTTTTGTAGTCGTGTAAGTTCATTTATTGATTCAACTGCCTCCTGAATGGAGCGCAGAATAGATTGATTATTCATAATGTCGTTTAGTTTTTGTTGTAGTTTTTGTTGAGGCAATGGAACTATGCTATCCCATTCTAACCACATTAACCTCTTTAATTGCCGAATGAGCATCAGCCTTCCGATACCAGTGTACACAATCTGCCGGACGTGTGCGCCCTAAGCGCACACAAAGGTCTCCACAAATTGTATTGTGACATTGGCAGATAGCTTCTTTGCAACACTGTTCATGCAGACGGGCGTAAGCATACAGGTATAAAACCAGATTTCATATTAAAGAAATGCAGTCAAGTCATACTTCCTGCCATACCAAAGGGTTATTTCCTTGGGGTCACTTGATTGATATAATGAGTCTATGACAAACTCACGGCAGTCGCAGCAATCTTTGGGTATCAAATACCACTGTTTTATTAGTGTCTCAACTTCTTCGATAATGGCATATTGTTTCTCAGTGATAAAATCAGAAGGTTCGTGACAATTTTGACAGAACCAAATGTCGTCGCCAAAATCTTCTTCATCATCCGTAGTGTAAATTTTTGTGCCACTGAACGTTAATTCGTCGCTGCCACATTCGGCACATACTAGTTTTTCTTTTTCCATAATTATTGTATTTTATTTGTTTAGTGTTTCGTCAACCCTTTCAGATTGACGAAACAACGGGTTTATTTCTCTGGACTATTCCAGCACACGAGTAATGAGAGAATGCTGGTTGAAATTAGTTTTACAGAATTATTGAAAAAGTGATAGGTATCCATCGCACCATCCAACTACGTATATTGATTCGCGGTAAGGACAATCAGTAAGTAGTTTTCCTTTCTCATAAGATAGTTGTCCGGCTGTAAATGCCCTTTTGTATCGACGTCTAAGTCTATGCTGTCTTTTTGTTATGAGAGCATCATAATAGCGATGGTCTTTACTTTCAATTGATTTTACGTTTATTTTTGCTTGATAATAATTCATAGGTATTTTTATTTTTTGTCTATAGGTTTTTGATTGCTTTGTTTAGGCAAAGCCGTTCCAGTTGTCTGTATTGCTGGCGTAGTTAACCGCTTTTGTTGCTCATGGTTGTACCATTCCTCTAAAAACTGTAAATCCTCACTCATAGCCCTTCTTATAAAATATCTGTTGCTTGAGTCCTGCTTGTTCAGTTTACCATTCTTGTTTCTCTTACAGTTTGGCATAATTAGAGGAACCAGCATCTCGGCTAACCTCTTCTTTTTATAATCGTTGTATTCATTCTGATACTCAGGATTAATTACTACGCCTTTTGGCGTGATTGCGGCGAACGTTGAAACTTCTATGTTGCCATATTTTTTTGTCTTCCAATCTATTTTCATCTTATCTAATGAAAGCATTTTGATTTTTTGCGCTTTCTGAGTATTCTATAGTCACGCGAGAAGAAAGTTGTTTTGACGATTTACATATTTTTAAAAAAATACAAAACATGCGTCATCATTATGAATACAAGTGTCAGAAGTCAGAGACATAAAACAGACTCTGCTTCACAATTTGAAAATGAAACTATTTAATGAAGACAATTTAAAGACACTAAAAACACTACAAGACAACTCTATTGACAGCGTAATCACAGATGGACCATATGGAATTTCATTTATGAATAAAAAGTGGGATTACGATGTTCCATCCATCCAGTTCTGGCAAGAAGTATATAGAGTGCTCAAACCAGGAGGACACGTTCTGTCGTTCGGCGGTACAAGAACCTATCACAGAATGGTAGTAAACATTGAAGATGCTGGCTTTGAAATACGAGACCAAATAATGTGGATATACGGCACAGGATTTCCGAAGAGTACAGACATAGGCAAGAAAGTGGTAGAACTGAGCGGCCTGACTGATTATAACGGTTGGGGTACTGCATTAAAACCGGCCAACGAACCGATATGTGTTGCGAGAAAGCCGTTATCCGAAAAGAACAATGCGCTAAACACTGTTAAGTGGGGTACAGGAGGAATCAATATTGACGCTTGCAAAATTGGCGACGACGTTATTAAAACTCAAGGATATGGAGACAAGGGGTTTGTTGCAAACGCAAACTTCGAACCTACCGAGCATGTAGGCCGTTTCCCAGCTAATATATTGTTTGATGAATGTGCAGCAGGTGTATTAGACAAGCAGTTCGGCAAAACGAATGCACTATTATCAAAGTTCTTTTACGTAGCTAAGACAAGCAAGAAGGAGAAAAATCTTGGGTTAGATTTACTCAATATGTTGAGTGAAAATGACCATCCAACAGTTAAGCCAGTGACGTTAATGTCATACCTGTGCAAACTGGTCACGCCAAGTGGTGGTATAATACTTGATCCGTTTATGGGCAGTGGTTCAACAGGTATTGCAGCTCAGCTCGAAGGTTTTGATTTTATAGGTATTGAATTAGAACAGGACTATTTTGAGATTGCAAAAGCACGAATTAGTGGTTATCAGAAGTACAGCAACTACATTGCCCCGCCAATGTTAGAGGCAAGTGCTGCTGCTTAACGGAAAGAGCAAGTTTTTCCAACGACAAGATTGAATTCAGGCTAAATGCCGCAGTTATTTCTTCATTTTAACCAAAAATGCTCCGCAAAATGGTTGAAGGCTGGCGTTTCTGCGGCTATTTTGGGTACTAATCGTGGATATCTGGGGAAAATTCAGGTTATTTTAGTTAGACATCATTGGCTTTTAGCCAAAACACCTGACTCAATCTACAAGAATAACTTCTTAGTAGTGTCGAATTGTTGGTGGGAACCGCGATTATTTCATCTTCATTTGCAAATAGAGTTCTTAATAACCGGCTATCTTATCCGTATAAGTAGGTATTTCTTTCACAAATAGTGAGGTTGGTACAACGAATAACCGAGAAGGCGAATCACCACAACCATTGCCATCAAAACAGTACGTTATTTATTCGGTGAAGTTTAGTCTTTTATGCTCGTTCAAAATGCAGTTTGAATTACTAATTATTTACAAGCGTTTTTGATACGTAAATTTTCAGAAAGAGAGTTTAATGCACAATCCCTCTAAAAAACACTCAGACCCTCCCAGATCAACCCGTATTGCTTAGAAACAGTGTTTTTTATTGTTAGAATAAGACGACGACAAACTTGCAACTAAATTATTATAATGTCTTTAACTGACAACATTTTTCAGTGTGCAAATACATATTGGTTAAACTTCGATTTTGGTTAACAAACTTTGATATCAAGAACATGACTTTTTCTGCAAAAAATTACAGCAATAGCCGTGATATTGATTCAATAAAACCATTTTCTGCAGCTCTTCTTTAAAAAAATGTATTGACTTTTGGCTGTCCTCATACACCACAAAGATGATTTTGGCGAATTCCACTAGAAAAACATGAAACTCAGCTTCGACATCCGAGGTTATTTGCTTGACTTCGTGTACAAAATCGCTTACAAAGTAGCTGCTTTCGGTTAAAAGATACTCTGCATTGGCTATTTCCTCGTCAGAAAAACCTTTATCGTAGACTTTTTGAGTATCAAAACAGACTCCGTAAGCGACAAAAGTTGCGCTATCAAGGATTATTTGGCGTAGTCGGTTGAATTTTATTGCCTCCATGGTTGAAATTTACGTTTATAGTAGAACTTGGTCTATGGTTTATACATTAACCGCATAAGGTGCGGAGCCGTGATTGCTTTTTGATGCAGCATTACCATTTGAACTCAACTTTGGGTTGCTGCCTACCAAGTTCGCATTGGGGAGTATCAACATACTTTTCTATTGCTTCTCTTGCAGCAATATGTCCTATCAAGTTCTCTTCAAATATTCGTGTTGATATTTGCTCCTTCACGTTAATCATGAAAATGATTCTGACGAAAGGAATGTAAAATTGTATTGGAGAGAAATCAGGCTCTCTATTAAACTTGCTGCCGGAAAAGAGGAGTTTTATCTCAGGCGCAAATTTGTCCGTGAAATGGCCATTATTAGTAAAAATAAACTGAGCAACATCAATATCATCCTGGCCGTATTTTTTTTGTTCGGCCCTGGCTCTGTCAAATTCAATTCTATTTTCGTAAATTCTCACCCCGGCCAGCATTGTTTTTCTTAGGTTTTTCAAAAAGGATTTCAGTGTCATGTGAGGAATATAATTTTAGTCTCTTACTACTATATATTATAATCATGAAGGCGCACTTTGGTAAAATTGTAATTTCTAATGCTTGCTTAGAGGTACGCGGCTTTTATGAAATCTGATTGTCCAATTACATGAAAACGCATGAGAGTGGCGATCATTCGTTGGAAAACGAGATGCATCCAACAACACCGCTGAAAGAATATATGGTCATTTACATGAAAGCTCAATTGGTCTTTCTTTGAACAAAGTCATTTACCTTATTGTTCAAAAATTATGAACAATAGACTATATCTGTGTTTGTTTATCAACAAACGTCCTTCAACGAAGAAATTCCCGGTATATCTCCGCATTACGATAGCTGGCAAAAGAGAATCGATTCATACTGGAGTATACACCTGTCCCGAAGAATGGGATACGACTAAAGGACGAATTAAACCGATAGACAGTGATTACTTCACCAAAAATAATCTCCTTATGGCTTTACAAACTAGAGCTACAGAAATATATACTGAACTAATTAAAGCGAAATTGCCGATTAGTTCTCGTACAGTCCGTGTGAAATTGACGAGTCCGGATAAGGACCACTTAACATTATTGCAATTGATGGAGAAACACAACGGATACATTGCAAGACGAGTTGGCAGTGATGTCACGAAAGCTACCAAGACAAAATATAAAACTCTAACCTCAAAAATTACAAGTTATCTAAAGTTAGAGTACAGACAAGAGGATATACTGGTTATTGAACTTAATAGGGCCTTTCTGATTGGCTTTGAATTGTATCTAAAATCGGAAGAACATATAGGACACAACACGACAATAAAATATATTCAGTTTTTGAAACGAGTCATTAACTATGGTATCGCGATGGAGTGGTTTGTCATCGATCATCAAGAAATTGCACAAACTTTTGCTGAAAGTAATCTTTCGCAAGGCATTCGAGTGCTTGTTGTTCCTGCATCATGTTTGAAATTATTGGTTACCCAAACCAAAATATTTATGGCATTTCCATCACTGCATTTCATTCGATAATAGATAACAATAGACGAAATAAACGTCAAAATACCGATGAAAATTATGGATGCATTGATACTTATAAGGTCAGCAATTATCCCTGTTAGTATTGCACCAATGGCATACCCCATATCCCTCCAAAGCCTGAATATCCCTATGCTTTTTGCCCTGTCCTGCGGGTTTGTATTTTCAGCTATAGTAGCTAAAAAAGTTGGATAGACCATTGCCGTACCCCATCCTAATACAGCCGAGAGAATGACAAAATGAACCATTGTGTTTGCCCATACAAGGAAAATTAACGCAATCGCCTGTAGCAACATTCCCATATAGAGCATATCCTTTTTGCAAAATTTATCGGCCATTTTCCCCGTAAATAATTGCCCTATACCCCATACTGCCGGATATATTGCAGTAATAATCCCTATCGTCCCAATAGTAAACCCTTTTGATGCAAGAACAATGGGTAATATACCCCACGTCATGCCATCATTCAGGTTATTAATTAATCCGGCCTGGGTTACCGATCCCAGATTTTTATTCTTCCAGGTCGTTTCCCAAAATACATTTTTCAGTTTTGGCACAGTGTTAGTTGCAGTCTCCATTGCCACATGCTGCTTGGTGTCTTTTATAAAAAACACACTACTTATCAGGCCAAGAAATACTATACCTATACCCAAATAAAATGGATATGGCCTCACTCCATATTCGCTCGCTATCCAACCTGTAAGAAACGCGACTATTGCTACCGAAATATAGCCGGCGAACTCATTTAAGCCCATAGCAAAGCCTCTTTGCTTCTCACCCACAAGGTCAATTTTCATAACTATTGTACTCGACCATGTCAGGCCCTGATTGATGCCTAAAAGAACATTTGCAGCAATAATCCAATTCCAGTTAGGTGCAAGCATTAATATAAATGGAATGGGGATGCCAATTACCCATCCCGCAATTAAAAGGTTCTTTCTGCCAAATTTGTTAGCCAGTGTACCGGTATAATAATTTGCAATTGCCTTTATGATGCCAAAAACAACAATAAATGACAGTATTGCTGTTCTTGTAGCTATCGCAAATTCGCACTCCGCTATTTGCGGTAGGATAGAGCGTTCCAGCCCTACCATGCCCCCTACAAACCCATTGACAATAACTAATAGTGCAAACTGTGCCCGGTTTTCTTTTAACCCTAATTTTACTGGTGTTGCCATTACTTCTTTTTGAAATTAGAAAGTCAAAACTTTATCGCTGTCAACTACCCATTCCGTTAGTTCGGCAAGCGTACTTATTTCCACGCCTTCAATAAGTGGTATATTTTTTAATCCTCTCGCATCTGCACAACTCCCGCATATTTTAACCTTTGACCCCTTAGCTAACGATAACCTGACCATACGTTCAATATTGTAGTAACCATTTGGGGTTGCTTGGTTTGCAATGGCACAATTCGCGGCATCTGCCAATAAGAAAACCCTAACCTCTGCCTTAGTGTGTTCTTTGCTTAGCTGATTAGCTATTCGCAGGGCATTATACGCCTTCTCACTTCCGTAAGGGGCATCATTGATAATTAATAAGATTTTCATTTTGACTATTTTAGAGAAACTACAACCAATATCAAACAGACTACTTTATGGTAGGATAGCCCTTGTCTATCCAATCAGCTTTTATGTTTCTTTGAAGGCTTAGTAATTTGTAATTAGTGAAATTCATATCTTTAAGTAAATTAAATGCAGGACGAATATTGGGGCATGGGCCGAAGGGACAACAGCCACAATAAATTACTATGTCTGCATCTTTGGGCAGTTTTGAAAGATGTTGTTTAAATTTTTTCAGGCTGTGCTCTTCCTTTGCTGCGCCAATGTCAATTGAACCAATAATGATAGCGTCAAACCCAATACTAAATATCAACGGCTGTTCTTTTCCTTCGTTAATGATTTTAGCTAGTTCTGCCGGGGGCATCAATTGATTTTGTGCCCATGGCTCGGTCTTGGCTGACTGCCCAAAACAGTTGGCTGTTAATCCCACGATTAAGACGGCTATTTGGATTATCCGTGAAAGGCTGACAAGTATCATATATGTCATTTTTTTTATTGTTTTGAATATTAAGATTTAATCTAAAAGTTGTTTATGTAACTCCTGCTGTTTTTCTATACTCGCTATAAGTACTTCACGCATTAAGGAACAAGCTTTCGCAACTTTTGGGGAAAACAGGCTATAATAATTACACCTGCTGTCTTTGCGTACATTCAAAATGCCATTGTTTACCATAACTGATAAATGCTGGCTTAGATTGGATTTTAACCCGCCTGTTTTCTCTAATATGTCGCTAAAACATTGTTCACCTTTTTGAAGAATGTCAATTACCTCTATTCTTAGTGGGTGAGCCAATGCCTTGCATACATCGGCATGTAGCTTATAGATTTGCTTTTGTTTCTGCATCATTATTTATTAGTTCACAAATGTATGAACTATGAACCAGATAAACAGACTTATAGCATTAATTAAAGGTGTTTCAATGATATATCTATAGTTAGATTAGAAAAGATACTGCAAAATACAATCTCTATTAATGAGCTATTTGCCAATATTTGACAATTTCCTCAAGGCTTTCGCCTGATTTACTGCCATTAGTAATACAATGATTGCAACTATACCAATAGCATAGTTTCCGCTTGTTGAAACGTGAAATGTATTGAATATAAGAAGATATATACTGCTGAAAAACCAAAGCGTGTCTTGAATAATTATCCATATTATTCTAAGTCGGTTTTGTTTTTTCACTTCATACGAAATGGTCAGCGAGAAAAAAATTAAAGCCACTCCAATAATCCAAAATGGAGTCGCGGTTGTCAATTCGAAAAGTTTGGCAAATTTGTTTTTGAAAAGGATTAAAATAATTCCTGAAATGCCAGAGAATATTTGCATTGACTATAAGTGCTTGTTTCATTTGCTTAGTTCAATTTGAAAATATGAATAAATGATTTGTTGCTTAGGATTTCGTCTAGCGGTTCTATTTCTGAAATTCTTAAGCAAAACTCAATAATAAACCTTTCCACCCTCCATACACCAGAACTCATGAAATCCAGTGTAACATGAAAAGATAAAAATGTTCGGGATATTATGAAGGCTGGCTCTGGGCATCTCCTTGGTTCGTATAGTATCTATCTCTGCCTGGGTAAGATAATCTCTAATTACTGGTTTGATTGAACACTTGTACGATTTGAATGGATCTAATTGTTATTTATGTAAGAATACCGAAAGAATATGCGATCAACCCAATCGCCGCCAGCATTCGCATAATTTATATTTAATAACTATCTAATAAATCAACAAAATAATGCAGGCTAAAACATTCCAAAATTCGTGCTAAACCCAACCCCTATCCAGGGTTTGTTCTGATAAATCCAAAGCGATGCGTTTTGGCCTAATGCAATATCATAGCCTAATGATAAACTCACCCCGAAATTGTTCCGTCCGAACATAATATTCGCGCCATAAGAAAGAGCCACGTTACTTTGATTCTGTTTGAGCCTATTCGGATTGGTAACTGTTTCTTTTTCGAGTTTAGCTGTTGACAAACCGGCGAATGCGCTTCCAGTACAATAATAATGGGTAATTGACTCATGATTGATTTTGGCGAAGCCTGATGTATATCCATACATGATTGACAAATCAACCTTGGAATCGGAGGTAAGTGGTAAAGAATCCTGTGGGAAACGCATTCTGTATGGGAGTATGGAAATACCCCAGTTCCATGCACGAAAAGGAATCTTAGCTATTATATTTTTATCCCCGATTTTTCTTTTACTCACATCAATCTCAAAACCACCAAGGGGAGTTTTGTTTGAAATGCAATTGCTAATACTATCATATCGATTGGAAGGAATCGCTTCAAAATGAAAAACCGGAACACCATTGGAAAGTTGAAGGTCTTCTGCTTTTAAAGCAGTGTAACACATCTTGAGTGGTTTCACAGAACCATCAGGGCTGTTGTAAATGAGTTTCAATTTGCCACTTTCCACGTCTTTCTTTCTAATCAGGTAATAAAAGTTACGACTATTTTGCGCATCTACTAAAGTCGCAGAATGAATAAAAATCAGCAATCCGGCTATTTTTATCGCTTTCATCTTGTTACTGAATTTAGCTAAATTTTTGGAATTAGTTTATTGCCAGGCTTAATTTCATCACTACCCCTTAACAGTAAAATATCCCCTTCTTCAAGCGAACCAAAAATTTCCACTCTATCTCCAACGGTTATTCCATTACGCACATCAACCCATTCTGCAATCCCATTTTTCATACGGATCACAAAACGCTTCTCCAAAGAGGTAACCACGGCTGTTGCTGGCACAACAAAAGAAGGATTTGTTCGTTCAAATTTTATGGAAACATTCGCAAACATTCCCGATTTTAATTTACCCCCTTTGTTGTCGTAGAGAAATTCCCAGGTCTCGGTTCTGTTGCTCAGATTGATCGCTCCGGCTTTCCGCGCCAATTCCGCTTCAAACACTTCAGCAGGAAACGCATCAGAAGTGAACTTAACCGCATTCCCTTCAAGCGATGCTGAAGTGTATGCTTCAGGAACGGGAAGTCGTAAACGCAAAGTGTTATTGTTTTCTACAACAAACATAGGTTTAGCATTCTGGTTACCAACTAAAGTACCCGGATCAATATTTCGTTGCGTGATAATGCCTGTAAAGGGTGCCCGAATACTTAGGTATTCCTTAAGTTGGCCATAAGCATTTGATTTTGCTTTAGTTGCTTCGTATGCGGCACTATCAGACATCATCAGGTTTTTACTTTTTTCGATCTCTCCCTGCGCCATTGTCCCTGGAACTTTTGCGGCATCCAATATTCGCCTATATGCATCCAAACTGCCTGTGTATTTTGATCTTGCCGCTTGCAGTTCTGAATTTGCTTGTGCGTAATTGGCCACCATTTCAGGCGCATCCAATACTGCAATTACTTGTCCCTGTCGTACTTTATCACCCATTTCAACATTGATGGTTTTGATATAGCCTGAAACTTTTGCAAATATCTCTGCACGTTCCAGGGGCGATAGTTCGCCGGGAAAGGAAATTTCCTTATTCAGATTTTCTCTCTTTAACATGAATGAAGGAATTGAATCTGTTTTAACTGTTTTTATTTCAGTTTGCTTGCTGCCGTCACCACAGCTAAAGAGAAATAATAAAACTCCTAATGAAAATACGGCGATATACCTTTGATTTATCATGTTGCTTTTATTCTGTAATGTGATTCGAAATATTTAATTCAAATAATGAACTGTTTTCATCTTCAGGGTCGAGCGAAGGGTTTTTGAAAGGTTTGTTTCCCATAATCCGAGAATAAACCATTGGAAGAAATACTAATGTGCTGATTGTTGAAAATACCAATCCTCCAATTACCGCGATTCCCAATGGCGCTGTTTGGTCGCCTCCCTCTCCTAAACCTAATGACATTGGGATCATTCCTGCAATCATGGCAAGACTGGTCATTAAAATTGGGCGTAAACGGTTATATGCGCCCATAATAGCAAAATCTGAGGAGTGATTTTGCCTGCGGTGATGTTCAGCATTGGTGATGAATAAGATTGCATTTGCTACCGCAACGCCAACTGCCATAATAGTTCCCATGTACGACTGAATATTTAACGTGTTTCCGGTGATGGTGAGCAAAAATACAGAGCCTGCCACTACTGCCGGGATAATAGAAAGTATTGCAAAAGACAATTTAAAGGATTGAAAGTTCACAGTAAGCATTAAGAGGATCACGACAATAGCAATTAATAACCCTGATTGTAATTCGCTCATTGTTTGCGCCAGCAGTTCCGCCTGACCTCTTACCATGACCTTTACTCCTTTCGGTAATTCGCCAAGTGAAGTAATTGCTCTGTTCACATCCTTAACTGCAGTACCTAAATCCTGATCATGAATGTTCGCTGAAATGGTGATGAACCGTTGCTGATTAATGCGGTCATACTCGCCGGGTGAATATATTTTTTGTGTGGTTGCTATATCTCTTAAATAAACAGGTGTGCCAACATTTCCCGATACAGGCACAAGTTCTAACTGATCGATACTGTTCATGCGGTATTGAGGGTACTCAACCTGAACCTGATAAGCCGTACCTGTTTTTTTGTCTAACCAATAATTGGGTTGCGTAAAACGGCTGGAGGACGTTGCCGCCACGGTTGACTTAGTTATCTGGTCAACAGTCAATCCCATCTGGCCTGCTTTCACGCGGTCAATAGTGATTTTCACACCAGGGTAATCCAACGGGGTTGCAATTTGAACATCTCTTAAATAAGTTATTGCTTTAAGTTTATCAGTTAATTCTTTGGCAACTTTGCGTGACTGGGCAAGATCTTTTCCCAACACAGCAATCTCAATAGGGTTGTTTGAGCCAAGGTTCAATACTTGTTCAACTAAATCTCCCGGTTCAAAAGAAATAGAAGCATCGGGCATAGATTTGGTTACAGCTGAACGAAGTTGTTCTTTAAATTCTTCAATACCAATTCCTGCATTTTTATTAAGATTAATTTTTACAACCGCTTCCTGCGGGCCACTTGACCATAAATAAACATTGTTTATAGGATAACTCGAAGGCTGTGTGCCGACAAATGCAGAACTGATTTCAACATTGCCACTTGTCAGGCTATCTGCAATGTGTAATAGTTTTTGTGTAGCTGCCTCGGTTCGTTCCAGGCGCGTGCCTACTGGTAGTCGCAATCTTACCTGTGCTTGTCCTGCGTCTACTTTTGGAAATATTTCGGTGCCAATAAGGGAAAACAATAAAGCAACCAATCCAATAGAAACAAGTACATAGGACCATGATTTCCATTGTCCATGCCTGATAAATTTCTCAAGCCAATGAATATACTTGTGTCTGAATTTTTCAAATCCCCTTTTTTTGTCTTGCTGTGGCTCGCGATGTGGCATAGCTTTTAAAAGCCAGTTAGCCGCAACCGGAACAAAGGTAAGTGCAAGCAAAAACGAAGCAATTAATGAAAACCCAACGGCAAGTGATAAAGGCATGAACATTCCTTTTGGAACCCCCGACATAAATAAAGCTGGGGTGAACACAGCTAATATGCTAAACAGGATCAATAGCAGTGGCCCCGACACCTCACGGCAACCATCTAATATGGCTTTTGCCTTTGTCTTACCTTGCTCTAAGTGCTGATGGATATTTTCAATGGTGACAGTTGCCATATCAACGAGTATCCCTACCGACAAAGCCAATCCCCCCAAAGTCATAATATTAATTGTTTGGCCGAATAGGCTAAGCATAGTGATACCCGTGAGCAATGCCAATGGAATAGTTAAAACAACAATCAGCGCACTTCTTCTGTCTCTCAAAAACAAAAGCACCATCAAACCTGTGAGTAATGCACCCAAGCCACCTTCAAACGAAAGACTTTTTACTGAATTAATTACATAGCCAGACTGATCGAATTCGTAAGATACTTTAATGTCATCCGGTACAGCCGCCTGCATATCAGGCAAGGCTGCTTTTACACGTTGCACTACATCCCACGTTGAGGCATCTGAACGTTTTGTAACAGGTATGTAAACAGAGCGTTTCCCATTTATAAGTGCATAGCTTGTTGTTATATCAGAGCCAATTTCAACATTTCCAATGTCACGAATAAAAATAGTTGGCCCAGCGCCTGTTTTCAACGGAACATTTTCAAGTTCTTTTACATTTTCAACAACTGCATTTTGTGAGGTAATAAGCGTTTGATCGCCAATGCGAACATTTCCGGCGGGAGTAATGCTGTTAGCCTTCACCAGAGCCTGCACAATTTCATCAGGAGACAAATTGTAATTGCGCACCTTGTCAGGATCAACTTTCACAATAACTGTTTTTTGATTTCCACCAAATGGTGGAGGTGCCGAAACGCCCGGTAACGTAGCAAACATCGGTCGCACTTTGAACAGGGCAAGGTCTTGAATTTCGCCCAATGAGCGTGTATCGGAAGTAAACACTAATTGCCCTACAGGAACACTTCCCGCATCAAATCGTGTAATAAAAGGCGGCACCGTACCTGGCGGCATGAATGCTCTTGAACGATTTACATATCCTACCACTTCAGCCATGGCCTGACTCATATCAGTTCCTTCCTGAAACTGAATTTTTATGATGGAGGCTCCCTGGACGGATTTGGATTCAACAAACTTAACACCAGTAACATAGAGAAAGTGATATTCATAATAAGATGTTACAAAACCTTCCATTTGTTCAGGAGAAAGACCGCCATAGGGTTGGGCAACATAAACGGTTGGCAAACCCAACTGCGGAAAAATGTCTATCCTCATTTTTTTAATAGAGATGTATGAAAAGAAGCCAATCGCCAGTATTGCAACAATAACTGTAACAGGTTTTTTCAAAGCGCTCTTTAATAAATTCATTTTATTTTTGGTTAACCTGGTTGATGAATAAATTTAAGTCGCCATTCACTGCCGCTTTGTATAAAAGTGCTTTCCACGCGCCTAGGTAAGACAGTTTTAAATCTGTTTCTGCCTTTATTAAAACATATTGAGCCTGCATTAAATCAGAAATATTCGCCAGTCCCGCCCGGTAGCGCGATTGAACAGCATTGTAGGAGAACTTTGCCGATTCAAAAAATAGAGGGCTCTCTTCGCTTATACTTAGTGAATTTGCTAAAGTCGTATCTGCTAGTTCCCTTTGCTTTTTCAGTTGTAACTGCACGTCATTTAATCTCTCCTGACCAGATTGGATTATTAAGCTTTGTTGTCGCAATTGAGGGTTAATTCGTGCAAACTGCAATAGTGGTACACTTAATTGCACACCAACTCCGTAATTAAATCTTTGAAAATTTAACCCATCGGAAGAGTTTACCACACCCGTATTAGCAATACCTGATCCACGGGCATAAGTAGTTCCCCACATTCCCAATGTTGGCATCATGGTTTTGTTTAACGCATTTTTACGTGCAAGTGAAATTTCAAGATTGGAATTATAAACTTCGAGCAAGGGGTGTTTAACAGAATCCTTTGTGAGCGTTATTGCAGGTAGCTTTGAAAAATAAAAAGTATCTGTTATTTTTTGAGGGTCGTCTACAGCCAACAACTGAGATAGATATATCCGTGTTTGTTCTTTGTATTTTTTACTGTTCAACAACTCAACCCTGGCTTTCGACAATTCGGATTTTAATAATGCAGTATCTACCTCAGGACGAATGCCGCTGACAACAAGAGATTGTAACGTTTGTAAATTGGCCTCGGTTCGTTTTAAATTATTTTCAGAAACTTTAATTAATTCTTCTGCTGTAATTGCATTGAGGTAAGCATTTATGACTTTGATTTTATGCTGGAAAATTTCATTTTGCGCATCTGCACTCGCATATTGGAGATTAGCTTTAGAAACATCAACCTGTGCCTGTCGTTGGCCAAACGTAAATGGTTGCCAATTCAAAAGTAAACTGGCGGCACTCCCATAAACGCCGTTCATGTTATTGTCAGATGATGGTGGGCCACTAATAGGTATAAGAAACTGCGGATATGCCATTCCTGTTAAATTGTTGTAAGTCGCATAATTAGCCTGGTACGAAGCATCCATTGATGGGATAAGTGTACTTCGGCTTACATTCACTGCTTGATGTGCTGCTTGCACATCGAGTAGTTTTGCTTTCAGTAAAGGATAGTTACGCTCAGCTATTTGAAGCAACTGGGGTAATGTTGTATTTTGTTGTGCTTGCAATTTGCCGGTATTCGCAAAAAGGAGTGGTACAACATAACCAAGAAGTGTATGTTTTAATTTCATTTTTTTAGTCTTAGATCAAGCCTGCGCCTAATGCCAGTGAAAGTAATATCAGCATAATAGCCACAATTACCTGAACAAATTTCAGTGTAACTTTTTTCAATAGTCTATTGCCGATAAACGCTCCTGCCATGGCTGCAAGCGTTGCGCTTACTACCAATGCGAGATTGTTATTTAAATCAGCTATAGAGAATTTAGAGGCATATACAGTTAACCTTGTAAAATCAACAACGCAGGAAATAACAATTGTTGTAGCTACAAATGTTTCCTTTGCCAGCCCGGAACGAATCAAAAATGCGCTCCTGAGTGCGCCCTGATTACCAGACAGCCCTCCGAAGAAGCCGCTTAAAATTCCACCAAACGGCATGTGCTTATTCTCAAATTGTATTTTATTGAGAAAAGGAACAACATCGAGCACTGCAAAGAATAATAACAAAGCTGAGATGATGAATTTTACCGGATATACTTCTATTTGCCTCCCGAATGCAGTGTAACTGAATAGAGGTTTTGCATCCGGAATATGAACTAATAACCACGCGCCTGCAAAGGCAGCTATAACTGCGGGAACTCCAAACCGCAATAATATTTTTTTGTCAGCGCCTTTTCCTACCAGTATTAGCTTAAAAATATTATTCAGGAAATGAACTACGCCTGTGAGCCCGATAGCCAGATCGACAGGGAAATATATTATAAAAACAGGCGTAAGGATTGTGCCCAATCCAAAACCGGAAAAGAACGTAAGTATTGCGACAATAAAAGCAATCGCCGATATAATTATAATTTCCATTTTTTGTGTTTTACTATTTGTTCATCTACCGACCATTTTCCGCCTCCTGTAATTATCAAAAATATACTGCCGAGCAACATTGCCCAATCTGTCCGACTTCCGTGCATCATTTCCCAAAAGCCATCTGTTGCTAAAACTTGCGACTTCGTAGTGGTGATGGCAACAATCATAATGATCAATGTTGGAACGGCTGATAATCTCGTTAATAATCCGACTAAAATCAGCATGCCGCAAACAATTTCAAATGTTCCTACAAATGAGCCAAGAAACCCAGGCGCGGGCAACCCAATCTTCTCAAACCGGCCTACCCCCAACTTTTCCGCGAATAAAAACTTTTGTATTCCCTCCGAAAGAAAAACAGCCCCCACCATTAAGCGAATAAGGATAATGGTGGGATTTGATCCAGTGTTGATTATGTTTTTTAGCATGCTATTGCAAGGGTTTAAAACTTTGGTTACTGAACGGTGATTGAGACGGAATAGTAATCATATTAAATTCATGTTGGCTGGCATGATGGCAGGTGTTGCATGAATTGGTAAGCAGGTTATAGCTGCTTTTAAAGAGTAGCAGATTCTTCTGCTTTATTGCATTGCTCACACTGTCCATTGCGGGAAATATCATGGAGATAGATTTCGTTTCCGGCCTGTGTGAATTAAATTTCTGAATGCCCTCAAGAGATTCTTGTATTTCATGAATTTCAAATTCGGCCAACCTCCAGTTCTCATTCGTTCCGGCAAACCATAATTTTGCATGATGGGTTTGAATACTTCCCATCAAATCACCAAAACCCGGACTGTAGCTATTGTTTATCCGTTCTTCTAAGGACTTTATTTTCCCTTCAAGCATGGCCGTTTTATCTTCGTTTTCTTTTTGGTTGCATGAAAACAACAAGGCAGCCATCAGGATAGAAATGAATATCTTCATTATGTTTCAAAAATTAGTGGATTTTACCGCTACAAATTTGAAACAACAAAAACAATAAATTGTGGTCTATTTGAAAATAGTATGGTATCAGGACTGATAGATTCGGAAGGATTGAGGCGTATGCCCCGTATGGCGTTTAAAGTACTTTATGAAATGTGAATTGTCTTTAAAGTCAAGCGCGATTGAAATTTCGGCCACAGTATTGCTTGTATAGATCAGCAAGCGTTTGGCTTCGCTGATAATAAATTCAGCGAGAATTTCTGAAGCCGCCCTATCAACAGATTTTCTGCAGGCAGCGTTCAGGTTTTGAGGCGTTGTATTTAATATTCCCGCATAGTGAGCCACATTGTTTTTTATGCCCTGATCAGTGTCCAGTAGTATCTTAAATGACTGATAGAGATTGGTGATGGTGTTTTTATTTTGTTTCAGAGGTTTGGCTACTTGCAAAATTTTTGCCATAAGAGATTTTAGCAGACCTTCTGCAATTACAAACGACTCCTGGGTTTCATTCTTACACTCTTCCACAAATATCGCAAACAGGCTATCGATTGCTTTTTGTTCCTTTAACTGAAGACATGAATGTTCGCTAAGTTTTTCCAATAACGCTTTCAATCCGCTATCAACACTCTTATCAATAAATGATTTTTTAAGAATTAGCACATAGCCATCCCCTTCTTTTGTAAGCTCCCAATGATGCACCTGCTCTTTGCGAACACAAAATACAACAGGTGGTTTAACAAGGTGCTTTTTTGAATCAATAACGTGATAGCCGTTCCCGGCAGAAAGGTAAATGATCTCAAAATAACTATTGTGTTTGTGAGGCGTAGTTTTCCTGATCTCCGCCCGGAACGGAGAAACTTTGAGATCCAATGTAGCCTCAACCTTATTTTTTATTTGAATGTTATTTCTCAAACCGAAATAGTAAACCGTAAATTACTGTTCTAAATCTACAAACTAAATATTGGAAACGGCTCATATTGTAGTTCGGTGCTAATTCTAAAATTGGAAACCCAGCCTGTATGGGGTGTTGCAAATAACATCCTTCACAACATTAACCCACAAGTTGGAGAATAAATTCTGGATGATTACTGAATTAGGCATTATCAATTTTATCACCCAAATTGCAGACAACAGAACAACTATATATGATTAATAAATAATGAACCTTGCGCACTGTTTCGCCTTCCACTCTGCAAAGCTATCCTCTCTCATTGGCATAATATTCAGCAAGCGATTAGGCATTTGGGCTAAAGCACGATTTAATAAGTAAGGTGGTTACAACAATAATTTTGGGGCATTCCTGCCCCAAAATTACACAAAACACCAATGAATATTCTTCATCATTTTCTTGCAGGCTTTGGTGCATTCATGGCCTTTTTCCCCATGGGCGTACAGATGTTTTCCATCCTTACAACCGCTGGTGCATTGGTGGTCTTTCATACTACCCATACAAGCCTCTGTACATTCGTGCTCTTTTTCACCATGGGCGTACATGTGTTTGCCATCTTTGCACATACTGCCGCATTTATGTGCTTTCATTTCCTGTGCAAAAGAATAGTTGCTAACTGATGTTGCCAGCAATAGCGCAATCGCAATCTGTGTTACTTTTTTCATTTTTCTTGTTTTAGATATTAACTGAATAAATTGTCAAACGTAGTGGCTAAAGTTGAGCCGTTTTATTTATGGCATGTACTCCTTCCACATCCCCCCGCTTTTGAACAGGCGTAAGACTATAGCGAAAACGCAACCGCCAATAACACTAGGTCAGTTGTTATTGTTTTACTTCTTCTCGTAATGTTGCCTCAATAAAATTCAACAATTAAAATGAGGCAGCTAGGGGATCGTTAAAGTACCCGAAAAACGAGGTTTACTGCGTGTTTTGTTTTAATTTTAAAGCTAAGTAATTAATTAAGACAAAATGAAAGTAAAGTATATTCGTTGGAGTACATTATCGCAGTCACCGGCAAGGCAGTTGTTAGACGATAAAAACTATGATTTAGTTCTATCAGAGCAAATAAGCGGGTCTATTGCGTTCCCAAAGCGTCCGAAAGGTGCAGAATTATTAAAACTAGTTCAAACTGGCAAAGTGAAAGAGTTGTATGTCGAAGAGTTCTCCCGCTTAGGCAGA
This sequence comes from uncultured Flavipsychrobacter sp., assembly GCA_964493865.1. GTDB lineage: Bacteria > Bacteroidota > Bacteroidia > Chitinophagales > Chitinophagaceae > Nemorincola. The sequence continues at coordinate 80,981 of CAZBPS010000008.1, read as the reverse complement.
AATGCTTACGATACGCTATCTACACTAAAAACATGCGAAGAGAGCAACGTCAATGTTCATATCCTCAATATGAACTTGTCCAGCCACGTTGAGGGCAAATTGAACCCTCTTTTTAAGATGTTTAGCTACATCGTATCTGTCATTGCAGAACAGGAACGTGAACTGATAAAAGAACGTACTGAAATGGGTAAGATTGCAGCCCGGCAGCAGGGCGTTAAGTTTGGTAGAAAGACGGGGAGCAATGAGCGCAAAATTGATTTCCTGAATAAGGACAAGAACAAATCTATATTGAAGTATCTCAGCAAAGGAGATAATACTATCAGGGAAATTGCCAAACTCACCGACACGTCAACAGCGACCATTGCTAAAGTTAAACGCATTGCAAAGGAATTGAAACAATTGACTTGACGCACGACTATCAAAAACATTGGATTTTATATTTTTGCTAAAATTTATCATATGGCTTACTATTGGGGCAAAGTACTCGTATATACCCATGAAGGTGGATTTTTTGTTAAAGCACCCAAAAGAAAGGCCATCGCTTGTTATAGCATAATTGAGGCGTACACGAAAACAATGGATATTGCAACTCACTACGGCTTATATATTGAGTTTGATGATGAAAAACTCTTCAAGCTATTTCGTAAAATAAATAGAATTGAAGTTGATAATTCCGAAGAATATGAAGTCCCTGCCATAAAGAACCCTGTGGCTTGGTATTGGGCTGGAGGTTAGTTATTGAGACGAATCCGGACTATATTAACATGACATGACAATATTCAAACTAGTAATTGCAAGATTTGTCATTGAGCGACAAAATGCGTTCAACAATCTTCTCCTCCTCTCTTAATTTGGCCGCTCGCTCAAACCATTCATTTTTGATTGCATCCAACTTTGCAGTGCGAATCTGAGTCAGCCTATCATTTGCAGAAATTAAAACCTCAGTTTGAAAATCAGTAAATACCAATCGGTCAACAAACAGGAAGTCGTTCTGGAAAGTGCCATATACCCTGCAGTAGTCTTCCCCAAGTGGGCTCAATAATTTCTCAGCTATAAGAGTTGATTCTATAATTGAGGTACGACTATTACATTTAGTACACTCAATAATTGTGATGCCGAATGTATCGCCCATTGTAGTAAATAGTTTAGCACCACAAGAGCATATTAGGCTTCCGTCCGAGTTAGGTATTAGTTTTGTCATTGTTTGTAAAATTCAATTTTGATTAGATTGTGAAGCCTTTGAAGAATACTTCATTTTTATTTGGACAACCACCACAGGCTTTTTGAGCATTTGTAAATACCTGATCCGGATATTCCCTTATCAATAAATCGTCCGGTATTTCCTGCACCTTATCAATTTGTTTGAAAAAGTAAGGTATGCCGACTGCCTCACACTCTACTTTCATTTTCCTTGCCCAGTCCGTGTCAAACGGCCTCTTACCTCTACCACTTTCACCTCCTTGAATCACCAATCTATTTGTCGGTCTACAAGCCAGGGCAACAATGTAATTTCAGCAAGTTGTGGCTCAACCGACAAAAACTTGCTACCATTTACTTGCAAGAGTTGAGGCAAAAGGGTTTCCGCAGTAAGTTGATTGCAAATAGAAGTGCCGAACATAACATTTTTAGGTGGGGTATCTTTCCATGCCTCCGGTATGTATTTGTTTATGTTACTTGGTCTCTTAGTAAGAAATAGGAACATTAAGTTTGGATACATACCCGTAGTAATGTTTGCAAAGAACCTTTGTCTTAATTCAGCAGTTGTTCCCTGAATGTGATTACCATCTTTATCGCAAAGTGGCATTGGCTTTTCAAAGATATCCATCATAGATCCGACGAATACTTTGTGTATTGTATTTTCCTTCTTTGCTTTCTTTTGAAATTTATTCAGGTCAGACCAAAACGCTGTTATCTGTCTTCGTGGATTGTCATTGCCCCACACGTTGTTTCCCCATCTTTTTGCTAATGTCTCGGCGTAGCAATAATCGCAGCCGCCTTGTAATTGGACCTTGGTGCAGCCCCACCATAAGTTAGCAGTGTGATCCGTCCATTCAATTTTTGAATCTTGTGGCATAATAAAATTGTTTTGTTTGTTTTTAAATGATACTCTCAAAAACAGAAAAGTTGTTGTTGAACTGCACATTTTTTTGAAGGTTATGAGACGTTGTCATTTTAGCCTTTGTAACTTGATTTTATTACAAGCTGGCTTTTCCGTTTGTAAAAAAAGAATGCACTCTGCCAATGTCATTGACCGTTGTCGAAATTGAACTTGATGTTGTGCGATACTCTGCTTAGTGATTTTTGGATATTTATCATTGTCAACCCTACTTATAATTTCCTTTGTCGGTTTCATATCTCGTTGATATAAGAAGGGCTCCCTGTTTCTTCAACAGGAAGCCCTTCATTAGATAATAGGTTTCTTACTTCTTGATGTCCCAGAACATTTCCTTGGTGTCCGGGTTTTGCTTATTCCATGCCTCAAGTGCTTTGAGTCCCTTTGCCTTTTCGCTTTCCAGTACTACTAAGTGGCCATCATATGAATCAGGAGATTTTTGGAACCTCGCACTAGAGACACCACCTGCATAAGAACGCAAGAAATCTTTTAGCCAATTGCGGTAATAGTGATAGCAGGTTGCAGCCAATTTAATTTTCTTCTCACCAGTAGCAATAGCCTTACTAACTGTACCAACTTTCTTTGTCACAGGTTTCACTGCTTTGTTGGTTGCAACTTTCTTTCCAGCTGTAGCCTTTGTTTTAGACTTGTTTTCAACTGTTGCGGCTACTTCTTTTGGTTGCTCGGTTGCATTGTCAGGATTCTGCGGTACGGCATTTTCTGTAAGTTCAATAACAGTAACTCCGGTTACCTTACCTGCCTTTTTTGTAACCACTTTTTTTGATTTTTCATTCTTGGCGGAACTTGCGCCAGTAGCCATTTCTGCTGTTGTTTTGGTTGACATAATTTTATCGTTTTTTGTAAGGCTAAGTTCCACCTATAGTGCCGATAAACCCCAACGATCCTAGCTATGGCTACGCCAGTTTTAGCTATATAGTGTCACCGTTGCCGAGTTGTTAATGGAGTCGCGTCCGGCACATAAAGTCCGGCCGCATAAATAGTCATGCCTAATTAGCGATAGATGAAGAGAGCGCACGTAACGTGAGCTCTCTATAATCTATCGCTTCGCCTCTCATTCTTTAGAAAAAAGTCGGCATAGAAATGCAGACTGTATTGGGTTATAGGTATTCCAATATGTCAAAGAACTTTGGCAGACGTACTATCGGTATACTACTTCAAGTCGCGTTAATTCGTCATCGGCAGGTACATATCCAATGGTTATACACATCGGATCCAGTGAGCCTGCTAATTCATAATAGCCTTCCCTTTTGAACACTACTAACTGAGCCGAAGTAATTTTCTTACCAAGAATTGCTTCAATTTCTTCTTTCTTGTCGAGACGATTATATTCAACAAACCCTTGCGCAGTAAGTAAGAAAGTGTTTAAATTCACTTGTTCGTCCAAGTCAAAGGCGTTAAAAAGACCAGCATCTCTATGGACATTGTAGGTTACTCTTTTCAATCCATCTGAGTAATCATCTCTCAAGAATTTATTCATATGCTTTCTGAACTTTTCCAAATCTATTTGACGGTTAAATCCTTTTTCCAAAGGAGTATCGGTTACGCCGCTCTTTTCTTTTTGTTTTTTCTGATGGTCATTAAGACCGAGTTGTAGTTTAATTTTCATTTTTTCCATTTTATTTTGTTTTAGTTGATGAAAGAGGTGATCCGTACAACGGTATTTGCTTTGCAGTTGTATGGAATGCTTGTAGGTATTTTAGCTCAATCTCATTTGCGTTTTCCGGATTGACTATGTTGCACGTATCAATGATTCGTTTCTGCATTGGATTGAAGAATTTTTCTTCTTCTTCTATACCAAATACCTTGCGTCCTAATAGTAGTGCTGTTACAAGCGTTGTGCCTGACCCTGCGTAACAATCGGCTACAATTTGCCCAGGTTTTGAGAAACACAGTATAGGATAAAGCGGTACTGCTAATGGCATTACTGCTGGATGTTTAATTTCGTATTTAGCATTAAACAATCTACTGTCTTCCTTTGCAGCTTCTGTACTTATTACATCGTGAAATAGCTGTTGGTCTATGAACTGATCAAATACTTCATAAGGCTTACTCACCACCCACTTTTTCCCAGACATACTACCATCAGAGTTCAGGCGGCTTGCCATTTTATAAGCTTCAATTTCCTTGTCTCTACGGTAATACTTAATCGGTTCGAACTGGTAATGTTCACTCTGACAAAAGAAGAGTATCTCTTCATAGTTATATAAGGGCCTGCCGAGTTTTCCTTCTTCCTTACCTTTCGTTAAACAGCTCTTCTTGTGCCATATCATTTTGTAGAAGAAGTGCAGCCCAAGTTTATCGCACAATTTGGTTATTAGTCTTTCTATGGTTATATAGCTTGCGCCAAAATTGTATGCTTCTCCTAAATTGATACCAACAATACCAGTGTCTGATAAGTGTTTCTTTCCTTCTTTTACAGCAAAATATATCTTCTGCAAATAGTCATCTAGTTTCTCTGGCACATACTTTCCATCTTTATAGTGCCGCTGATTTAGATACGGTGGGCTAAAAAATAGTAGTTGGATCTTATCATTAACTAACCAGGGTTTTCTGTTTGATTGATTATATAGTTGGAAGTTGTCCGCAACGAAATGCTGTGGATTTGCTACAACAATGGGGTCCTTTACATCATAGCGTTGCTCAGGCGGGACTTTGTTAAATCTATCTTCCTTTTCTTTGGTTCTGTCAACAAGCTTTCTCGCTGTGGTAATCTTCATGGGGTCAAGGACATTTTGCACCTTGTCCAATAGCCTTTTCTCTGGGCGATTTGCGTGAAATTTCTTTATTGCATCATAGTCTTGGAGCAATGAAGTTGAAACACCTGTGACTCCACTTTTGGCTATAGCTAGTTCCCATTTAGTATTGCCGCCTTGGTCTTTACCTTGGGCATCAGGAGGTAAACAAGCTAATGCCATCTCACATTTTTCCCATTGGCGTAATTCTTTTCTTGTTTTGAATGACCGGATTATTTGTGGTATTTCTTTTTCGGCAACGTCATTGATAGTTAATGTTAGAATCGTGGAATATTTTGGGTCGCCTATTTCCTGCAATAGTTCCTTATAAATTTCTACTTGCGTAATACCGTCAATGATAGTGCCATCAGGTAATACATGTGGATATGTGTGCAGTCCCCGTTCCTGTATGTCTTTTTTTATGGCTTTATATTCATCGGTTGTTTTATCGTAATTCATCCATTTAGTGGAGTACGCATTGGGACGTAGTTTGTTCACGTCTCGTAAGACTGGAGTAAAATCAATAGTCATAATTATGTGTGTGTTTTACTTCGTGTTCGGGAACAAGATGTGAATAATATAATTAATGTATTCTTGGGGTCTGGGATTTTCAGTCCGACCAAACTTTATGCCATTTTCAACAAATAGCAATGCTGATACCGTTTCCAGTGACGTGTTTTTTACCATAAAATTTATTTGTTTTGGGAGTGTTTATACTTCCCCTTTACTTGGTGAAGTATGTATTAATCATTAAAAGAAATGACACTCAAACACTAGGACGAACTACACAGAAATGATTTTGCCAACCGAACACAGAGACTATCGCTACGATTGCACAAAGATACGTACACTATCAATACAAAAGTGTTAATGACTGTTAAATAAATGGTTGAAAGTTGCTCTGGTGGCGGTTATCAGCATTTGGATATTATGTGCTTTTTCAGGACTGGTTAACCAATAATTAGGAAATTTCCTGAAACGAAGGCGTTTAGAATTGAATATTCTGTAATCAGGTACAGGAGAAAAAATCTATTCCCGAAATTTCCTACAAAAACGAATTACCTACATTTAACGGTACTCGGAATTGCCTATGAAAGAGGAAATATAGCTTTAGAAAAGTACTAACTTGCTAAAATGACACCAATAGATATACAACGGTTTGAGGAAATACAAAAACTGCCGTTCCATAAGAAAGTAGCTATTAGCCCGAAAAATGTTAACAACCACATTGAAAGATTGCTTACTACTCTCAAGGCAGAATATGAACCAGAGATTATTCCTGTAAGAGTTGAACCAGATGCCAAGCAAAAGTCGTGTTACTATAATGTTGAAGAAAAAGTAAGGCGTGACGGAGGTAAGATATTCTATGGTTGGGCTATTTGGATGTCAGATTATCTATGTGAAGCAGAGCACCACGCAGTATGGGAAAATGGCGATGGTGAATTAGTATGTATTACACCGAGCGAAGAACACTATGATGAAATAATGTTTGTACCTGATAATAATCGTGCGTATAAGGGTGTAAGCATATCAAACGTAGTGTTGAACATTTCAGGCAGCCCTCTTATTAATGACTATATCAAACTACGGTACGCAGTATGCAAACTTTACGAGTATGGTAAGCGTAAAGACGTAGAGGTTGTAATATTCCCAAAATGCGTAAACGATGCAGTTACCGAGTTGGATATTGCAAGCGGGGCAATTGAGGTGTTTTTTCTTTTGGGCAACAAACCTACAAGCTACTGTTATTGCAGAAGCAGGAAACCATACCGTCAATGTCATGGTAAAGACTTTGAAAAGAAAATACAACACTGCTTGGACAGGGTGAAGAAACTACTAGCAGAATATTCCTAATTCCGTGAAACTTACATTAATCTTTTGGACAAAACGCCTGTTAATATGAAAACAGAACTGGCAAAATTAATAGCAGAAGAACAGATGGCGAAAGCCGTGTGGCTTAGTTGCAAAAGTAGACTTGAGAAATATACAGGGGAACAGACTCAAAATAAGAAGGTCTCTCAGTCCTGCAATAGAGCTATCCTAAAAAGAATGAAACAAATGACCAGAACTTGCTAAATTTATTTAGTATAGTTCTACGTAGTCTAAATGTTGCCTAATCATTCAAAAGCGTGAACATGAGGCGTCGTTTTGAAAAGGAGGATGTTTAAGATTATTCTTGGCGAAACCAAATAATTTGTATATTTGTAATAGGAATTTAGCGCACGACCAAACAGGTTTTGTGAAAAGTTTTGGCAATCAGTCAAACTAGATCCAAATAAAAATCAAGGGTGGTAGACCATATTTTATCTAAAATGTGACTCCGACCACAACACGATAGGAAAAGCTCCTATTGACGGTTACGAAGTGTAGCCACACCCTTTGACGCAGCAAAACATATGCCCAAAGGGATGTAACGATTTTTCATTTGGAATAGTTATGCCCGCTTGACATACTAAAAACCAAATGATAGAATCAACCAGTAAACTAATTGTTGATTTTAAAATTTGGTGTTTATGCCTACAAATGACAGACTTAAATTCCGTTCTGGAAACGATAGTATAGAGGGGCCAAAAGTATTAGTATTTATACTTGCTTTAGTTAAAATACTCACTCCGATTATAATAGCAATCTTAGTTTTTGTTGAACGAAAAGAACTAATGCATATTGGTTCAGAGATGGCCAAAGGATTCGGTGGTGTATTTCGGGCATCAGGTTAATTTCTTAACCTTTTGGTGAGCGTTCATATTTTTAAAGTCTTAAATCCGGGCTATGAATGTGGAGCCTGTAATAATTATTGTCTCCGGCGGATCAAGCGAATGTTTTCGTACTGGTTTTTTAATTGCTGACTAAATTGTTTTTATTTGAACTTTGTACCAAAGAATACCCTATGATAAATAACCCGGCAACTGAAGCTGTAAAAGGTCAGATACTTTGGAGTGATAAGAATAAGAATGTTAAGACTAAAAAAGGTGGTTATATCCCACCTCATTATATTGTTTATTTAGAACCACACGATGCAAACCATTTTATGGGTGCTATGATAACTACCTCAAAAGCCCACGGCAATATTCCAATGGATTCTTCACATTTTGTAACACCAGATAAAGCTAATGGTTATACTGTTGGCTTTAAAAATAGTTATGTAGTCAACAAGCGATTACTAAAGTTACATCAATGGGCACCCTTTAAACCTGTTGGAATGTTGTCACCAGCGGGTATTAAATTTATAGACGATAATATTGGTGGCACAGCACCAGAGGTATTTATGTTTAACGCGCCTTAATTTTAATATTCTATGTCGCAAGGCTTTTATAAAAATAACTCTACACTAGACAAGGTTGTGAAACCTGAAATAGTATTTAAATACCGCAAAGCCCAACTACTTCACCACATAGAAGTGTTAAGTAAAGGTGAAGTGTATTATGCCCACGCATCCGAATTTGGTGATAAAACAGAACTTGAAAATATCCTTGGTTTTGATTATCTCACTGAACCAGAAATTATTGATTTGTACTATAAAAAATTACAGGAACTAGCCCCTTGGAAAGGTCATTTTCTATTGCTACAAGAGGCAGAAGATTGGACAAATACCTGTAATCTATCAAAAGCGAATATTAAAAAAGCCAACGAAGAAACAATTAACCATATTGGCATCCTTTCAATGTGTGATAACGGAACCAATAATGAGTTGTGGGAGGAATATTCAGACGATTACGATGGATTTTGCGTTGGGTTTGATAGTGACTATTTTTTTGAAAATGTTGGTGGCGGTGCCGGCGCTATAGCATATGTTGAAGAAAAAACAAACCTAACTCCATATCACGATATTGACGAAAGGTATATGAACGCCGTATATTCAAAACTAATTGATTATTTAAAGGAGGGAGAATATAGGGCTACTAAATTTTTTGAAAAAGAATTACCACCACAAGACGATGAAAGAAAGAGAAAAATAGAAGGTAAGGCGTACAAAGAATTGATTGTTGGTTATAAAGTATCGCAACCTCAAAAAGGTGAGCTAATAAAGTGGGCAAGAGCATTAAATCCAAATATTGATATTAAGATTGCCACATCTAATAATGGGCAAGTTGTTTTAGCACCTATTAGTTAGTATCTATTGTTCAGATAGCATATTAAGAATTGAACCAAAAATGGCAAAACCCCATAATACTTAAATCCCATCTACTAACGCAATATGCTTCTGCAAATCATATTTAAATATAATCATTTACCGTATTAATACTGTAAAGGTTCGATTTTACAATATGACCAGAAAAACAAAACCCTTGCAGAGCAAGGGTTTTGTGTGAAGTAGCCGCGACAGGAATCGAACCTGTATCTAAAGTTTAGGAAACTTCCATTCTATCCATTGAACTACGCAGCCAAGCGTTTCCGCTGATTTTGAGTTTGCGAAAGTAACCAAAAACACGCAAAGTATTTTTGATAAAATCGCCCATTTTTCATTACTTTGTAAGAACTGAAACACGCTAACTGCGTATCTTATGCGTATCTTAATTGTGTCCCACTTGTGTTCCACTTTCAGTTATTTCTCTCTGTAAATAGTTGACTATCAATAGTGCTATAACAATCTACTAAGATACTTCTATTCTATCCATTGAACTATGAGACCAGCTCTTTTTTAAAGAGTTGCAAAAGTAAGGTATTTTTTCATTCGGGAGATATACTTACTGAGCCATTCGGCCCTTTCCACCGCAGGGTCATCAGCATATGTTCTATGTCCCTTTTTACAAAATCATAGGCCGGTTGCAGGGAGTCGGCATTCGGTGTCACGTCAAAGTATAGTGCGCCCCTAATAAAGTGTTTTACCGAATCGGTAGCGATAAACTGGAATTTTGAGGCAGCATCGCCCCCCAGCGCGAAGGTCAATACAAACACATTCGCCCCGTTATAAAATTCTTTGCTCTCTTCACCGGCCGACTTCTGATGATGAAATGCGGTAAGGTCATACGACCTCACAATTAAATCATTTAGCGTTTGTTTAGTGCTTATTTCCTTATATGTGAAGTTGATAATTCCCCCTAAATCCGGTATATATATATTTATCCAATATGGATTGTCGGCCTTTTCTTCATAAGATGATGAGTCGGGCCTAACTTCAGCATACGTGGGGTACTCAAAACTATATGGGAAGCCCGGATCACTGAAAACCCGGTAGGTATGTGCCGCCGGAGTATCAATTTTATAGTACCCGGGAGGTTTGGGTGTATATGCCGGTGGCCGGCACGATGCTATACAAATACATACTATGAGTGGTGCAACTATCTTGTACATGGTATTCAAAGATACAGGAAATGCCGATTAGACATACCGCTTTCGGCTAATCGCCAAAATAGTCTAATTTCGCAGCCATATAAAAAAAGCTATTTATGCCAGACCAACCAATCCCCGAGCAACAACTGAACATTGAACTAACTGAAGAAATGGCCGATGGAGAATATGCCAACCTTGCTATCATTACCCATTCATTCGCCGAATTTGTGATAGATTTCGTGAATGTAATGCCCAATGTGCCTAAAGCTAAGGTGAAATCGCGCATAGTGATGACCCCGCAGCATGCCAAAAGGCTGATGAAAGCCCTCATAGATAATGTGAAGCGTTTTGAAGCACAATACGGCAACATAAAAGACCAGGAAACACCGGCAATGCCATTCAATTTCGGTACGCCCCCGGCGCAGGCATAGACCCCTCCGCTCCCTAAAGAAGGTTTCTTTGGTTGCAGGAGTGAAATAATATTTTTAACAAAATAAGAAAAACCCCTTTAGGGGTTGGGGTGATTGATGAACAACAAAATACTCATACTTGATTTCGGCTCCCAATACACGCAGCTTATAGCGCGCAGCATACGCGAGCTGAACGTATATTGCGAGATACAGCCATGCACAAAGCCGGTTGCCTACGACAGCGCATTGAAGGGTATCATCCTTTCGGGCAGCCCGTTTTCGGTAAACGATGCCGATGCTCCAAAGCCCGATATAAAGGCTATGGCCGACAGATTGCCTGTACTGGCCGTTTGCTACGGCGCGCAGTTACTGGCCGTGCAGGCCGGGGGCGAGGTAGGCAAATCCACGCATCGCGAATATGGCAGGGCACACCTGCAAGATGTGGTGCCTGGCCCGTTGTTCTCAACTATCCCCCAAGGCTCGCAGGTATGGATGAGCCACAGCGATACCATCAAGCGCCTGCCCGATGGATGTTCCATTCTGGCCCGTACAGAAAGCATACCCGTGGCGGCTTTTAAAACGGATATCACCTTCGCAAAGAATACTGTTCACGCCATACAGTTTCACCCCGAGGTAACGCACAGCACCGATGGCCGCCAGTTGCTCAAGAATTTTATTGTAGATATCTGTCAATGCGAGCAGGACTGGACACCGGCAGCTTTCATACACGAAACTGTCGCAAGGATAAAGGCAGAGGTTGGTAATAAAAAAGTGGTAATGGCGCTTAGCGGTGGCGTAGACTCCACAGTTGCCGCCACACTTATACATAAAGCCATAGGCGAGAACCTGTACTGCATATTTGTAGATAACGGCCTGCTGCGCAAGAACGAATTTGAGCAGGTACTCGAAGGCTACAAACATCTTGGGTTAAATACAAAGGGTGTAGATGCCCGTCAGTTGTTCTACAAAGAGCTTGACGGAGTGTCAGACCCGGAGAAAAAAAGAAAGATAATAGGCCGCCTTTTTATCGATGTATTTCATGACGAGGCGGTAAAGCTGAAAGATGTGAGCTTCCTGGGCCAGGGCACTATCTACCCCGATGTGGTTGAGTCTATGTCCGTGCATGGCGGCCCGTCGGCTACCATCAAGAGCCACCACAATGTAGGTGGCCTGCCCGACATCATGCACCTTTCCCTTGTGGAGCCATTGCGTTACCTGTTCAAGGACGAAGTACGCAAAGTGGGCCGTGAGCTGGGTATAGACGAGATATTCATTGGCCGTCACCCGTTCCCCGGGCCGGGCCTGGGCATACGGATACTTGGGCCTGTTTCAGAAGAAAAGGTAATCATGCTCCAGGAGGCGGATGCTATTTACATACAGCACCTGCGCGATAGCGGTTGGTATCACCAGATATGGCAGGCCGGGGCAATATTGCTGCCGGTGCAGAGTGTTGGTGTGATGGGTGATGAACGCACTTATGAATATACTTGCGCCTTGCGTGCCGTGACATCGGTAGATGGCATGACTGCCGATTGGGCCCATATGCCTTACGACCTGCTGGCGCGTATATCTAATGATATCATCAACCGTGTGCGTGGTATTAACCGTGTGGTGTACGATATTAGTTCCAAACCACCGGCAACTATAGAGTGGGAGTAGTATAATAAAAAGAAAAGTATTACCTTTTTACCCTGAAAGCACCTCGCCTTTTATGATAAAGCACAAAATTATCATAGCCATACTGTTTACCTTCCTCGCAGCAGGGATTGCTCTCCCGGTGCTGGGGCAGAAGTCAGCGGGCGAGACGATAGCAGTGAGCCCGAAGGATGAGAAAAGAAAAGAAAAAGAAGAGCGCAGACAAATGAGGCGCGAGCGCCGTAAGCAGCGCTACCTTGAAGAATATGGGGCTACGGGCAAAGACAAGGTTTCCTCTATTGCAGCCGGATCTACCGCGGCCAACACTAATTTTAAATACCCGCCTACTGTTTTCAAACCGCGATACAGGGTAGATGTATTGGCATATATGTATCTGGATGAATTGGTGCAGGCCAAAGCCAAAGCAAAATCCGGCAAAGACGTAATACCGGAAAAGGCGCTTACAGGTATATCTGTTTATGAAGGGGCCAGCATAGCTGCTGACAGCCTGAAGCGCGCCGGGTATAACATTGATATTTATGTACACGACATTACCACTAAGGCGGAATGTCTCGATTCGCTGATAGGTAACGGGGTAATGGATTCCACCAATCTCATAATAGGTGCCGTGCAAGGGGATGATATGGCCAGAGTCGCCACCTACGCAAAGCAAAGGAAGATTAATTTTGTATCCGCATTCTCTACTTCAGATGGAGGGGTGAAAGGAAATAAATACTTCACCATGCTGCAGCCATCGCTCAAAATCCAGTGCCGTCGTATTGTGAAGGATGTTGTCAGTAAATATCCCGGCATGAACGTTTCGCTGTTGTACCGTTCTGTTTCTGCCGAAAATGAGAATGCTTACAGATATATCATTAGTGGCGACGAGATAGTTTTCAAGCAGCGGTTGTGCAATATATTGCCATCGAAGGAAGACCTCGCCACACTATTTGATGTTACAAAGCCTAACATTGTCATCATTCCTATCATGGAAGCAGGCTTTGCCGATTCGCTGATGCGCAAGCTATCAAAAGATTTCCCCACCACACATTTTGAAGTGTATGGTATGCATACCTGGGGTGGCATTAAGGCACTGCGCAAAGAGACCGGTTTCCCAAATCTCAGTGTGAACATACCTACAATAAACACGGTTGATGCAAACGCACCTGCTGCAAAGTTTGTGGCGCGCCAGTATAAGGAGTTTTTTGGCGGCAAAGCGTCTGAACCCGTTTATTATGCATATGAAACAATGATGTGGTATGCCAGCCTCCTGAAGCAATACGGCACCATGTTCAATACCAATTATAGCGATAACTCGGCGGCCCCTTTCACCAAGTTTGAGATAAAGCAACTCCGTGATGCGGATGGCTACATACTCTATAACGAGAACCGGCACATATTGCTCACCCGTTATGAGGGCGGTGTGTCGCGCACACAGTAGGCTTTTTTACGGTCGGTACTACAGCATCTTCTTTTCGCGCCATTTATATATCATCATCACAATAGCCGACACTAATATCACGCAACTCCCCAGTGCAATATAAATGCTCATATCCTGCATCAACCATGCCAGCGCAATTACCAGCACATTCATACCCACTATGATGCCCACTGCCTGCGTATGAGTGCAGCCAGCATCCAGCAAATAATAGTGCAGGTGACGGCGGTCTGCCTTAAGGGGAGAGATGCCCTTCATGGCACGCAATACAAACACTCTGATGCCATCGTAAACAGGCATGAAAAGCATAGCAATTGAGAGCAGCACCGCCTGACTCGTGCCATGAATGTATACTCCTGCTGAATTGCCGGGCTGACTGAGGTACAGCAAAGTAAAATTAAAGATGATGAAACCCAGGAACATTGAGCCTGTATCCCCCATGTATATTTTCGCCGGGGCTGAATTGTACCACAAAAGCCCTACAGTGGCACCAAGCAAAGCAAAGATCATTCCCGCAGTCATCTCCTGCCCGCTTACTGCGAATAAGCAGGCGAGTATCCCTAAATATAAAATGGCCAGAGAACAGGCCAGGCCATCTATCCCATCTATGAAGTTGAACACATTGATGAAGAATGTGCAGCACAGCATCGTGAATAGGACATTGATCCAGTAGGGTACTTCTGTAACTCCGAATGCAGCAAAGAACTGCTCCATCCTTACATCAGCAAAGTAGGCTGCTATGAAAGATGCTGTAAGCTGCGCAATCAGCTTTTTGCTGGGTTTCATGTTCACTAGGTCATCGTAGATACCGGTAAAAAACAGGAGCGCGCAGGAAGATAAGATTGCAGGCATGAAAAAACTGTCACGTGACCAGAAAAATACAGCAACCAGTATAAAGCCAGTAAACACGCCAATCCCTCCCAGGTTCGATATTCCTGCGCTATGTATCTTCCTTATTTTATCCGGCACGTCATATATTTTCATCTTCCGGGCGATAAAAATGGTCTTCTTAACCGCATACAAGCTGATGACACATGATAGTATAAAAGCCGAAAGGTAAAGGAGGTATGGGGGTAATGAAGACAGCATGTATAATCGGTGGTGATATTATCCTAACGGTTTAATCCAAAAATTGTTTTGTGAACGCATATAAATTGAATTCCCTGTTTTTAATGGCTGCTTCCAGTTGCTCCTTTATCTTGTTCCGGTCTATGTGTCTCATCTTTTGCGCCTGTATCAGTTGCCAGCTTTTTTCGGTGAGGAGTTGCAGCCGTTTTTCCGGAAGTCCGCTTTGGGCATCCAGGTAATTCAATATTTCGTTGGCCAGCAATTCCACGCCATCGCGCGCGGTGGCCACAGTTTTGACAACGGGGATTTCCTTGCCGTCGGTTGCTTTTTCATGCGCAAGTATACGCAGGTTATGATACAGCCCTTCTGCATCGGCATGGTCGGCTTTGTTTACCACAAAAATATCGGCTATTTCCATTATGCCCGCTTTCATTGCCTGCACCTCGTCGCCAGCCTCCGGAACCAGTGTTACCACCGTACAGTCTGCCAGCCCTGCTATCTCCACCTCGCTTTGCCCTACGCCCACGGTTTCTACCAGCACCAGGTCGAAGGGGGCTTCCTTTACCAGGTCGGTTATCTCTATTATTTTGGCGCTCAATCCTCCCAATGCCCCCCTTGTGGCCAGCGAACGGATGTAGATATTGGGGTTAGTATAAAATTCGCTCATCCGTATCCTGTCTCCTAGTAGCGCGCCATAATTGAATGGTGATGAGGGGTCAACTGCGATAACGGCTATTTTTTTATTTTCTTTGAGCCAGTGGTGCAGCAATACATTTACCAATGTACTTTTGCCCGCCCCCGGCGGCCCCGTTATACCCACTACCCTTGCACGGTGCTGCTCGCGGAGGCCAAGCAACAGGGACTCGTAACCATTGAGCTCATTTTCAACAATGGTTATCCCCCTTGCCAGGGAAAGAAATTTCCCCTCCCTTATCTCCTTATGAAGTTGTTGTATATTGCTTTGCACTAAAATTGAGCTTTGACCGTTCTTGTAGAACCTTTAACAAACTTGTGGACAAAAGTAGCGTACTAAGTAATAAATTGTTAGATAAATCCAATATTGCATTATTCTGCATATTGGCGATGTCAGCAGGGTTTCTTGCATCCCCGGCGGTATTATCGATAGCTATGATAATATATGGGGTGAATGGCCTTTGGGGTGTGCATCCTAAAAACTGGTTTCGTGATAAATGGTGGCTGCTGGGAATAGGGTGGGTGCTTTGCTACGCCGTCAGCTTTTTCTGGACCGATAATAAGGAGTACTGGAACATAGGCCTGCAGGTGAAATTGCCTTTTCTGCTGTTGCCCTTGGCTTTTGCCTATACTCCCCGTTTTACGCCGAAGCAGATGCGTATCCTTACCTTAGGCATGGGCATCATACTCCTTGCGGGGGTGGAATACAGCCTGTCTTTCCTTATTAAGGACCGTGAGTATTACCTGCATGGCTACAAGTTTTCCCATATACTGCCCACACCCGCCCGCAACGATCATGTCAGTTTCAGCCTGGGGCTGGTGATGTACATAATCTGGGCCATATATAGCTGGAAGTTCCTGGATACGAAGCTGATGAAAGGTTTCGTTACGGCTATTGTGCTTATCATCATGACCTACCTGCATGTGCTGGCCGCCAAGAGCGGAATTGTGGCCCTTTACCTTTTCCTGGTGGCGTGGGGCATCTATGTGGCCTTTGGCCGCCGAAAAATCTTCGGCATCATCATCATTGTTGCTATACCCTCATTTCTCATATTCGCAGTCAATTATATACCCACGTTTATAGAGCGGAAGGGATATATAGACTATACCTACCAGATGCTGATGCAGGGCGACAGATCGGGCAACTATGGCGATATAGGCCGGCTGATGTCTTATAAGCTGGCGATAGGCATCATAAAAGATAAACCCCTAACCGGTGCCGGCTCCGGCGACATACTGGACGAGATGAAGAAGGGGTATGATACCTATTACCCCCAGGTGCTGGAGCGCGACCGGCTGGTGCCGCACAACCAATTCCTTATAGTGGGTGTGGCTGCCGGCATACCCGCTATTATCATCTTTACGCTATGGGTGTTTGCGCCGCTTACCTGGCTGCGCCGCAACCGGCAGAGCTTCTTTTTCTTTGCCATATGGATGGTGTTTATGCTGCACCTGCTCATAGACACCGCCTTAGAGGTGCAGATGGGGGTGTATATCAATGTCTTCTTCCTTTTATTAATGAGAAAGGAGCTCAGTCATTTTTCGGGCAGCATAAGTCGTGAGTCGTAAGTCGTAAGTCCGGGAGTGGAAATCAGATTAGCAAAAGCACTTTTTGCACATTTTTTTGGGTTGGTGTTTTAATGTGTAATCTACTAATATACTGTCCACAACAAAATTATTTTTGCGCACTATTTGCACACTTTTTTACAGATTTTTAGTAGATAGTAAATGGTCTTTAGTAGATGGTCGGGAGTAAAAATACTACCCATTCACGGCAAGCTCAGCCCTTCGAGGCTCAGGATGGGTATGTGGGTCTGAATGCTCACCAGCATGGAGTTCAGAAAGCAATAGGTCAAAGAACTTAGGCCTGATTTTTTCAGGTTCAGGTAAAGTTCGGTAATGTGGGAGTGGCGGCAAAATAAAAAAAACGTCATGGTACAGCTTTCTGTACCGTCATGCAAAAATGTATTTTCCCGGAAACGCTTTCCTGTATTATGTTTGGCGGGGTTTTGAATTTAGTGTAGATATGTGTATATGATTGGTTTGCAGTTGGTTGTTGCGTGTGTGAAAATTGCCGATGGGAAGGGTACCGAAGGGTAGCTACATTGCAAAACATAAACTTTAGCTCGTTGAATGCTTGCAAAAGGAGTTCCATTTGCAGTTCCGGGTATATACCCAGAACAACGGGGTGTAGGTGGGCAATCGGCAAACGGGGCAGAAAATTTTCTGCCCCTACTATGGTTAATTTTTGCTTTTATTTTTAATACCTGAACACTCCGGATAACACGGGGTACTCCACCTTCGCTCAATGCTTACGCTATGGAGAGACATCGGGCGGGACACTCGCACGTGTGGGACGAATTCCTGCGTGAGTGTCCTGCGAGAGTTGTTGAAGGTCAAAATAAGACCTGCAACGGCGAAAACATACGAACTTTGCAAAAGGAGATCTATTTGCAGTTCCGGGTACACACCCGGAACAACGGGGAAGGTTTCCTTATATTTGTAGTAAAGATATTTTATGTGGAACAAGATGGCGTTGGTGGTACTTGTATTTTTTGTGCTATCATTTGTTTGTTGTAAGAAAAATAAATCACACCCGACAGACCATACACCAAAGATGGCAGGCAAACGTCATTGGCATGGTACAAAAGAATATCACACTGCAGGTGATGACAGCGTCATAAATTATATAGACGATTCTTTTTCCATTATTGTCTTAAGTAATACGGAAATAATTCATACAATAAGTAGTACTCATCTTTATTTTGATGTAGCCTCAGATTCAGTTTTGTCATTTTTGAACATGAAATATGTTGGCAACGGTCAGTACCATAGTGAAGGAATTGTTTATTATTTTTTGTCGGATAAAATACAATATTATAATTATAAGCCTGACCCCAAATCTGGTTATACAATCACAATTGATTTAGAAACGCCGTGAGCAAAGACCTTTTTATCATACAATAGTATTATCATCAGAATATTTTATTAATTTCAAGATAATTAATTACACCTGTTTCCTACCTGAAAATATATATTTATGTGTAACTGTACCAGCAACAACAACGACTACTCGAAGCTAACGGCGAATACCGGCATAGCCATGCTTGATACCACATCGATGGATATGCGTGATGGCTTCAGGACAACTGCCGGACTACCTACCACGTGAAGCTACGTTGCCCGGGTGTAAGGCCTGATTACGAGGGGGATGATTTAGGGACTTTTTAGAAGAGGATAAATACCACACGCTAATAATAAACAAAGACCGCCAATTGGCGGTCTTTGTTTATTATATCAGTTCTGTAATTAAGCACTTACCATCACCGTAGGTGCTGCAGAGCGTATCTCTTCGCTTGCCTGGTCGGCGTATTTCGCAAAGTTTTTCACAAACAGTTGTGCCAGTTCATTGGCTTTCTTATCATAGGCTTCTTTGTCTGCCCATGTTTCGCGTGGGTTCAATATCTCGGTTGGCACGTTGGCTATTTCTTTGGGCATCAACACACCAAATGTGGGGTGCGGGTGATAGGCTATGTTGTCCATTTGCCCGGTCATTGCGGCGGTAATCATGGCGCGGGTGTAGCTGAGCTTCATGCGGCTACCTACGCCATAAGAGCCACCGCTCCAGCCGGTGTTCACCAGCCATACATTCACTTCGGGGTGCGCTTCCAGCTTCTTGCCCAGGAGGTCGGCATACCTTGCGGGGTGGAGGGGCAGGAACACGCGGCCGAAACATGCCGAGAAAGTGGTCTGCGGCTCGGTAACGCCTACCTCTGTGCCTGCTACCTTGGCCGTGTAACCGCTGATGAAGTGGTACATAGCCTGTGCCTTGGTGAGCTTGGATATAGGGGGCAATATGCCGAACGCATCACAAGTAAGGAAGAAAATGTTTTTAGGCTGGCCTCCGTAAGAAGGTTCTTTTGCATTGGTTATGAAGTCGATGGGGTAAGCTGCGCGAGTGTTCTCTGTGACACTGGCATTAGCGTAGTCCACTTTATTGGTGCCTTCATAGAACCTTGTGTTCTCGAGCAGTGCGCCCGGTTTAATAGCGCCGTATATCTGTGGTTCTTTTTCTTCGCTGAGGTCAATGCATTTTGCGTAGCAGCCGCCTTCGAAGTTGAATACGGTGCTTTCGGCCCAGCCGTGCTCATCATCGCCTATCAGATGGCGCTCAGGGTCGGCGCTCAGGGTTGTTTTGCCCGTTCCGCTGAGGCCGAAGAACAGTGCTACGTCCTTGTTCTTGCCTTCGTTTGCGGAGCAGTGCATACTCAACACCTTGTGGTTGTGCGGCAGCACAAAATTGAGCACCCCGAAGATGCCTTTCTTCATCTCGCCGGTGTAGCCGGAACCACCTATGAGTATCACCCTGCGGGTAAAGTTCACTATGGTGAAGTTGCCCTGGCGGGTACCATCGGTGGCAGGGTCGGCCTGAAAGCCGGGTGCCTGAAGTATGAGCCAGTCGTGCTTTTGTGTTTCTATCTCGCTCGTTGTAGGGCGCAGGAAGAGGTCGTTGCAAAACAGGTTAGCCCAGGGAGTCTCGTTCACTACCAGCACATTAAGGCGGTATGCGGGGTCGGCGCAGGCATATGCATCGCGCACATATAGTTCTTTACCACTCAGGTAAGCAGCAACTTTGTTGTATAATTTATCAAATGCTTCCGGCGAAAAAGGAATGTTTACATCGCCCCAATCCACACTATGCTCCGTAATGGCATCTTTCACAGTGAATTTATCTTTCGGAGACCTGCCGGTGAATTTGCCGGTATCCACGCAAAGCGCACCTGTATCATTCAATACACCCTGTCCCAGTTCCAGCGTTTTCTTTACAAGGTCAGAAGGGGAAATGTTCCAATGCACAACTGCCGCATTTACACCCAGGTCAGCTAAGTTAACCGACTGGTTTTTTTTGCCATATTCTTGCATATGTTATTTTTTTATGAAAATAAATAAAACAGGCTGCAAAAATAATAATTAGTCGTGTAAATCAGGGGGTTATTTTTTCCACATGAGGATTATATGATGTGAATGGCAATGTATTTTCCAACAAATCCTTATACCAATCTCTTGCTTGTAATAATTAGAGCGAAAATAACATATTAATTATATATAAGATCCCCAATTATCCTGAGAGCCGTAGCCGCACGTTAGAAACAGGGGGATACCTGTTTACGCCGAATAAGCTATTTTTATCCCAAATCTCTTTTATGCGGTTATATTTATTTTTACTTGTACTGGTGCTCACATCTATTTCCTCTATTGCACAGTCTCGTTCGGCGGGGCTCACGATGACAGATAATGAATACCGGAGCAGCAGTAACAAATACTACTGGAAAAACCGTATGCCCGATGCCGCTTACTGGCAGCAGGATGTGCAATATAAAATACGTGCCGTAATGCACGAAGAGGATCACCATATTGAGGCTACAGAAGAGCTTACCTACTGGAATAACTCACCCGATACACTTACCTACGTCTATTTTCACCTGTACCAGAATGCATTTGTGAATGGCTCGTACCTGCGCCAGCTGGAGAAGATGAACAAGGTAAATGCGAGAATGGGCAAGAATGAAGCGGCAGGATTAGGGACCACAACCGAAAACATAAAAACGGATGGCACACCGGCAAGGTCGGAACTGGATAATACTATACTGAAGGTGTACCTGGCAAAGCCGCTGTATCCCGGCGGAAAAGTGGTGATCAGCATGAACTTCAATACCTGGTATGATAAAGGCGATACCCGCCGCCGCATGAAAATGTATAACGCGTGGGGCTTTATGCACTACAATGGCTGCCAGTGGTTTCCGAAGGTGTGCGTGTATGACCGGATGCATGGCTGGGACACCTACCAGCACCTGAACAAAGAATTTTATGGCGACTATGGCCTCTACGATGTGACGCTCGACTTTCCATCGAATTATATAGTAGAAGCTACGGGCGTGCTGCAAAACAGGGACGAAGTGCTGCCGAAAGACCTGCGCGACAAATTAGACATAAAAAACTTCGCCGCTAAAAAATGGGACGAAGCGCCATCTGAAATCACTCCCTATGAAAAGGGCAAGCGCAAGCAATGGCGTTTTGTGGGCAGCAATGTGCACGATTTTGCCTTCACTGCCGATCCATCATACCGTATAGGCACTGCCTACTGGAATGGCGTGGAATGTGTGGCCTTAGTGCAGGAGCCGCACGCCGCCGGCTGGCAGAATGCTCCCGACTATATCACAAAGATCATCAAGACCTTCTCTGAAGACATAGGTATGTATTGCTACCCCAAGATAGTAGCTGCCGATGCCGCTGATGGTATGGAATACCCGATGCTGACCCTGGATGGCGGCAGCGACCCCGGCTACCGCGGCCTGCTGGTACACGAGATAGGGCACAACTGGTTTTACGGGCAGGTGGGCAGTAACGAAACCTACCGTGCGGCATTGGATGAAGGGTTTACACAGTTCCTTACGGCATGGGGCCTGAACCGCATTGATGGCGAGAATATGGTGGAAGGTAAACCAAAATCGAAGTACAGGCGGATGTTTGCAGAGCCTACAAGGGCCATCGACCTGCGAGTGCTCAACCGCTATACCTATGAGGCCCTCCATGGTATGGAGAATACACTCAACACCCATTCAGACGATTTTAACAACGCGCTGAACCACGGCGGCGGCTACGGGCAAGTGTATTATAAAACAGCCACCATGCTCTACAACCTCCAATATGTGCTGGGGGATTCTCTATTCCTCGCCGCCATACAGCATTATTTCGACCAATGGAAAATGGCCCATCCTTATTTCGAGGACTTCCGTGCTTCGGTGATAAATTTCACGCACGTTGACCTCTCGTGGTTCTTTGATGAGTGGTTTGAAACGGCGAAGACACTTGACTATGGCATATGTGGTATTAAAAAGATAAAAGGCGCTGACAGCTTCGCTATAAAATTTTACCGCGGCAGCGAAATGCAGATGCCGCTTGATTTCACCGTTACAGCGAAAGACGGCAGCAAGCATGATTTCTACATACCCAACACGTGGTTCGAGAAACAGAGTGCCGCCACTAAGCTGCCGAAATGGACAGGCTGGGGCTCGTTCAACAGGCACTATACCGCCCGTGTGCAGGTGCCCTCGGGTGTGAGGAGTGTGCGCATAGATACCAGCTACCGCATGGCCGATATAGACATGGTGGACAATTACAAAAGAAAAGGGCTGACCTTAAACCCAAGGGATATAAAAGTGAAATTTGACGGAGGCACCGCCGCGCCGATGGACCGCAGGCACTATCGCCTATATGTGCGTCCCGACCTCTGGTGGAACCCGATAGACGGCATAAAGGCGGGTGTACATTTTGAAGGTGATTACCTGGGCATACTGAATAAGGTGGATGCTACGGTGTGGCTGAATACACATGTTTTGCAGCAGCCTACCTATCAAACTCTCGCCACTGAAGGCCTGTATGCTTATTTCCAGCCGGTGCATTATACATTGAATTACCAGTCGCCAATAACACGCTATATGCCCAAACTGCAAATGCAGGTAAACAGCAGGTTTTTGGATGGCCTCTGGTATCACAGGGGCGGGTTCAACTGGCATATGAACGACAAGAACATGATACAGGTATATGCACAAAGCATGTGGCAGTATAACAGCGATTTTTTTTATAGGTCGCCATTCAGCAGTTACAATCAATTTCCTTATCTGGTGTACTCCGGAGAATGGAGCAGTGACCGGAACAGTACCAACACATCCCTTAATTTTTCATGGGGGCACAGCTACAACTATATGCGTGGCGCGGGCAGGTACATATTCAGTTTCCGTGCGCCATTCCTGAATAATAAGAACGGTGGGTTTGATTATTCTTACGCGCAGCTTGAATCGGTGAACAGCAATTACCTCGGTAAGCTGGAGATACGCACGCGTGTATTTGGACGATATGGCCTGGGCAACAATATACCCTACGAAAGCGCGCTCTTTATGGCAGGTGCAAATCCTGAGGAGCTGATGGAAAATAAATACACGCGCAGCAGGGGCATAGTACCCGATGACTGGCAGGGTATTTCGCAGTATGATGTTAATCATTTCCATCAGGGTGGCGGGCTGAACCTGCGGGGCTACTCAGGTTATTTTGCCCCTGATACCCGGAATGGTGTGCAGTACGTAGGCTACAAAGGTCGTAGTGGGGCATCTGCCAATTTGGAGATAGGCTTTGAGAACTATATGCCCTGGCGTCCCCGTTTCTTCCGCTGGCTACATGCAAACTTGTACGCATTCGGTGATGCGGGTGTAATAGAACTAGGCGAAATGAAACCGATTTCGTTTGGTAAATCAGTATTTATTCCAACCAACTACTGGAGCGACCTGCGTGTGGATGCAGGCCTGGGTGTGGCATTTACTATAAAGAAGTGGGGCGTATTTGATAAAGCGAAACCACTCACCATACGCTTTGATATGCCTGCATTCCTCAATCGTCCGCCATACAGCAACAACCAGTACGCAACGTTCAGGTATGTGATCGGGATAAACAGGGCGTTTTAATTGAATGTGAAAAATGTGGAGAATGTGATGGAATGTCGGGTAATGTCATTATTTGTTTTTATAAACATCGCGCCTGTGGCCTACGCGTATGACTTCAATAAATAATTTCGAGTCTTCGATTCTGTAGATGATGCGATAATCGCCACTACGTATCCTGTATTCCATGTCACTCCCTTCCAGTTTTTTAGAGCCGTGGGGACGTGGATTATCTTTTAGTGCGTCTATTTTAGCGACAACGCTATTGGCTACGTGCCTGGGGAAAGTTGCGATTTGCTTTTCCGCTATACGACTGATAACGATAACGTACATGCTAATCAATTATGCCTTTGTCTCTCAAGCGTTTTTTAGCGTCATCCCAGTTACTGTAATCGTTCTCATTTTTAGATAACTCAACAGCTAAAATATCTTCAAGGTCTTCAATGAACTCCATTACATCATTTTCAGTTTTACCCTCCTGCTTTAATCGGGCAATATCTATAAGAAGACCAGTTTTCTCACCCTTATCATTCATTACAAAATTTATCCCGGTCATATAATGTTAGTTTCTTTAATGCAAAGGTACATTAAATATCTATTTGCTCAATATCCTCACTTCTACCCGGCGGTTCTTCTGTTTGTCGGCCTCGGTGAGTTCATTTTTTACAATGGGGTCGTTGTTGCCCAACCCTACAAATTTCATACGATCTTTGTTTATGCCCTTTTCTACGAGGTAGTTGTATATGGCCTCCGCCCTGCATTCCGAGAGGTTGCGCCCCTTGTACCTGCTGTCCACACCTTCTGTAGGACCCATACAGCACACATGCCCCTCAATCTGCACCTGCACGGTTGGGTTGCCGCTCATGAACTCCAGTAACTTTCCGAGGTCTGGTTCCGATTTTGGCAGCAGCTCAGGCTTGTTCAGCTTGAAGTATATTTCATATAGCGCAAAGGTTTCACCCACCTTCAATTTGTTGATGTCTATTTTTCCTTTTGGTTCGGGCTGTAGTGGTTCCGGAGGTTTTATAGCCATTGCTTCGCGGTCTATAATTATCTGCACCTTCCTGTCTGGCGCGTACCCGTCTTTTGCTGTATTATTTGCCCTGTCTATCTTTCCCTTACCTACGCACAGCTTTATGTTCTGCTCATCAAATCCTGCCTGGACAAGGTAATTGCGCACATTCGTTGCCCGCAGCATAGACAGCGTATCATTATAGTTGCTGCCGCCCACAAAGTCGGCATAACCAAGCACCATTAGTTTATCACTATGCCTGAGCGTATCCTTAGCCACAAGCCGGTCTATATACGTTTGATATTCCTTGTCCAGTTTTGATACATTAAACCGGAAGTGAACTTCAAAAGTATCCTTATGCTGCGCATAGCTCCCAAGAGAAGAAAATAAGATACAAGCAATGAGCAGGATATGTTTCATTTGCGTAGTTGAACAATACGAAGATAATCATTCGCAACTCAATATCCTCTTCCTTCCTGCTTCTCCATATATTTCATAAATGCGCGGTTGGCCACGCGGTTGCCACCCGGTGTGGGATAGTTTCCGGTAAAATACCAGTCGCCCTGATTGTGTGGGCATGCTTCGTGCAGCCCTTCTATCGATTGGTAGATGATATCCACTTCTGCGGTCACCTCTTCGTGGCGCAGCATCTTGGCTATTTTCTTGCTTATCTCATCAGCGGTAAAGGAATCGTAAACACTCTTCACAAAATTCTGCTCATGCAGCTTTCCTTGTGCTTCCGCTTCCTTGCATTGTTTGTATATATCCTGTAGTTTGTTTTCCTGCTTTGTGTCTGCAAGTAAACCCACCGCCGCCTGAAATGCAATAAAATCGCCCATGCGGCTCATATCAATGCCATAGCAGTCGGGGTAGCGTATCTGCGGCGCCGATGATACCACTATGATGCGCTTTGGCCCCAGCCTGTCCAGCATCTTGATGATGCTTTCCTTCAGCGTAGTGCCGCGCACTATCGAGTCATCGATTACTACAAGTGTGTCAACGCCTCTTTCTACGGTGCCATAGGTGATGTCGTATACGTGCTGTACCATCTCATTCCTTGCCGAATCTTCGGTAATGAATGTGCGGAGCTTGGCATCTTTTATGGCTATCTTCTCTATGCGCACCCTGCGGCTGATCAGTTCGTTCAGCTCTTCTTTCGGCATGTCAGGCCGGGCCTGTATGCGTTCCAGTTTTATTTTGGTAAGGTAGTCTTCCAGCCCTTTTATAAGGCCGTAAAAAGCTATCTCGGCTGTGTTGGGTATGAACGATACTATGGTGTGTTTCAGGTGGTTGTCCAACGCCTTCAGTACAGGGGCAGCAAGGTTGCGTCCCAATGCCATGCGTTCGCGATATATATCCGGGTCGCTGCCACGGCTGAAATAGATACGCTCAAAACTGCATGCCATATGCTGCTTCGGCTTCAGTATCTCCACATTTTTAAATTCTCCGGTCGATGAGACGATGATTGCATGGCCGGGCTCCAACTTGTGTATCTGGTCCTGTGTCAGGTTGAAGGTCGTCATTATGGCTGCCCGCTCAGATGCTGCTACCACCACTTCATCATCGGCATGGTAATAGCAGGGGCGTATGCCGTTGGCATCGCGCATCACAAAGCTATCGCCATTGCCTATCAGCCCGCAGAACACGAAGCCACCATCGAAATGGGTGGTCGCCTGCTTCAGTATGCCTTCTATGTTCAGGTTAGCAGGGTTTGTGTCATCGGCCATGCACAGGTAGTAGTGTATGGTCTCTATCATTGCGCCAAGGTCACTCTCCCGTATTGTGCTGGTAGGGTGCTGGTCCAGCATATCAAACAGCTCATCCGTATTCACCAGATTAAAGTTGCCTGCCATGGTGAGGTGGCGGGTAGGGTTGATGTGTGGCTTTAAAAATGGATGGCAAAACTCTACATTATTTTTTCCCTGTGTACCGTAGCGCAGATGCCCCATCAGCACTTCGCCTATAAACCGCATGTATCCTTTCAGCAAGCCGGGATGCTGCCTTATGCCCGGGTACATTTTCTCCAGGTCAGTAACCTCCTCGTTCACATTCTGGAAAATCTTTGAGATAGCCTGCGCGCCACTCACCCTCAATCTGTGCATGAACTGGTGCCCCGGTTCTATGTTCAGCTTCACGGTGGCTATACCCGCGCCATCCTGTCCGCGGTTGTGCTGCTTCTCCATCAGCAGGTATAGTTTATTGAGCCCGAAAAAGGCAGTACCGTATTTGCGATGGTAGTATGAGAGTGGTTTCAGTAGCCGTATGTATGCAAGGCCACATTCGTGCTTTAGAGCGTCAGACATCAGGCCGCAAAGATACGCTTTTGCACATAAGTTAAAAAGGGGGCGTATATGTAGGTGATGCAGGAATCATTAAAACCTATAACGCAACTTTGTTATAAGACAGCATTTTATTAATAGAGCTATTTCCGTCTTTGTTTTCGGAGCGCATATTAAATATTGTCGTAATCATTAAGGCTGCACCTATAAGAAAAATGCACAGGGCAGAGAACCGCTGCATATAAATGACCTTCCGAACGGTCAGCAGGCCCTTTAGCTTATCTGCAAGAAAGACTTTCAAAAAATCAATAACGAGTATGATCAGCAGTGCCACGGCAAATAATACCAAACGGTAGCTGCCCGGCCTGCTTGCAATAATGGAAACGGCCCCCAGCCACGTAATCAATACACCGGGGTTCAGCGTGTTTACCAGGAATCCGCTCAGCCAGATTTTAAAATAGTCACTTCGCGATATAGCTAATGGCAGGGCCGATGGGCGCTTAGGTTTATGCTTCACAAAAATACCCCTCAGCCCTATGGCCATCAGCGCAATGGCACCGCCTATGGCGATGTATTTTTCATACGGTGCCAGTAACTGCAACCAGGCGGCGGCCACATTGGCAAGGGTTACATAGATAACATCACTTACAGAAACCCCCAACACAAAAGCCAGGCCGGCCTTATGGCTGTAGTTGAGGCTGTATTTAATAATAATAAATAATGTGGGCCCAACCGAAATGGCCATAAACAAACCAACCAATATTCCTTTTATTATAGCATCAGGCATCGCCGCTCCAGGTCTTGTATTTATTTGGTGTTAAAATAACGCAAACATTAAGCATTCGTAAACGAAGATACAAATCAACGTATCAATTTTACCTCCTATCTTTGCCATCCTTTATTCAAAACCTGAATCTTAAATATTTAAATATGCAATTTCCGCAACAAACCAATTTTTACAAAGGAAAAGTACGCGATGTGTACACGATAGCAGACAAATATCTGCTGATGATAGTAAGCGATCGCATATCGGCATTCGATGTGGTGTTGCCTAAACCAATACCATACAAAGGACAGGTGCTGAACCAGATAGCAGCGCAATTCCTGGATGCGACACAGGACATAGTGCCTAACTGGAAAATCAGCGTACCGCTGCCCAATGCCACTATCGGACATAAATGCGAAACATATCCTGTCGAGATGGTGGTGCGTGGCAACCTGACGGGCCATGCATGGCGCACCTATAAAACAGGCAAGCGCGAGTTGTGCGGCGTAGCAATGCCCGACGGCATGAAAGAGAATGATTTCTTTGAAAGGCCAATAATCACTCCTACCACCAAGGCTCATGAAGGCCATGACGAAGACATTACCCGCGATGAGATAATCAGCAGCGGACTGGTATCGAAAGCTGAATATGAGCAACTGGAAAAATATACGCTCGCCCTGTTCGAGCGTGGACGCGAGATGGCCAAAGAGCGTGGGTTGATACTTGTAGACACTAAGTACGAATTTGGCAAGATAGGCGATACTATATACCTGATAGACGAGATACATACTCCCGACTCGTCCAGGTATTTTTACATGGAGGGCTATGAAGAAAGGCAGCGTAAGGGCGAGCAACAGCGCCAGCTCTCAAAAGAGTTTGTGCGCGAGTGGCTTATGGAAAATGGTTTTCAGGGGAAAGAAGGACAATCGGTGCCTGAAATGACAGAAGAGGTGGTAGGGCAAATATCAGAACGCTATATTGAGCTGTTCGAAGTTGTAACAGGAAAAACCTTCGTGAAGCATGATGTGAACCATGCCGAAGAGGAAAAGAAGTTAATAGAAGCATTAAGCCAGTTGAAGTAGTAATAGAATTATGTCAGAAACAACAACATCCTCCCGTATCATCCGCGCCCCGCAGGGCAACAATCTTACCTGTAAGAATTGGGTAACAGAGGCGGCATACCGCATGATACAGAACAACCTGGACCCCGAAGTGGCTGAGCGCCCTGAAGACCTGGTAGTGTATGGCGGTATAGGCAAAGCTGCCCGCAACTGGGAGAGCTTTGATAAGATACTATCCTGCCTGAAAGATCTGGAAGAAGATGAGACCCTCATGGTGCAGTCGGGCAAGCCGGTGGGCATACTGCGCTCGCATAAAAACGCACCACGAGTGCTCATCGCCAATTCTAACCTCGTGGGCAGGTGGGCTACCTGGGAACACTTCCGCGAACTGGAAGCCAAAGGCCTGATGATGTACGGGCAAATGACCGCAGGCAGTTGGATATACATTGGCTCGCAAGGCATTGTTCAGGGTACTTACGAAACATACTTATCGCTTGCCAACAAACATTACAACAGCTCTCTGAAAGGCACGCTTAATGTAACCGCCGGCCTCGGCGGAATGGGAGGTGCTCAACCTTTGGCCATCACCATGAATGAAGGTGTATGCCTCGCGGCCGAAATGGAAGAATGGCGCATACAAAAGCGGGTGGAAACAAGGTATCTTGACAAATATACTTCGGATATTGATGAAGCTATAGCTTGGTCGCTGGATGCCAAAGCAAAGAACGAACGGATCTCCATAGGCGTTTGCTGCAATGTGGTGGACCTGCTGCAGCGGCTAATAGATAAGAACATCACACCCGATACGCTTACCGACCAGACATCGGCACATGATGAACTGATAGGTTATTTCCCGGAAGGGCTCAGCGTTGCGGAAGCGAATACACTACGCAGCACCGACCCTGAGGAATACAAACGCCGCTCGCTCGATACCATGGCCCGCCATGTGCGGCAGATGCTGGAGTTACAAAAACGTGGTGCCATCACTTTCGACTATGGCAATAACCTGCGTGGCCAGGCGCACGATAAACGTGGTGTCGCCAATGCATTCGATTTTCCCGGCTTTGTGCCGGCTTATATACGCCCGCTTTTTTGCGAAGGGAAAGGGCCGTTCCGCTGGGTGGCGCTGAGTGGCGACCCCGAGGATATATATACTACAGACAAGGCCCTCATGGAGCTTTTTCCTGATAATAAAGGTTTGCATCGTTGGCTAACCATGGCACGCGAGCGCATCGCCTTCCAGGGGTTGCCTGCACGCATATGCTGGCTGGGCATGGGCGACCGCGAGAAAGCCGGGCTGCTGTTTAATGAATTGGTGAGAACAGGAAAAGTAAAAGCGCCGATAGTGATAGGCCGTGACCACCTGGATACCGGCTCGGTAGCATCGCCTAACCGGGAGACCGAAGCCATGAAAGACGGCAGCGATGCCGTAGCCGACTGGCCGATACTCAATGCATTGATAAACACCGCCGGTGGTGCTAGCTGGGTGTCGTTCCATCACGGCGGTGGAGTGGGCATGGGTTATTCGCTTCATGCAGGTATGGTGATAGTGGCCGATGGCACACAGGATGCTGAAGAACGCCTGAAGCGTGTGCTATACAACGACCCGGGAATGGGTGTTATACGCCATGCTGATGCGGGCTATGATGAGGCGATAGAAACAGGGAAAAAATTTGGCTTAATAATTTAAAACATGGAGAAGCCCCTTTAGGGGTTTGGGGTTTATGTTTCGTATAGGGCAAGGAATAGATTTTCATAAGCTGGTAGAAGGCCGCGAGTTCTGGCTGGGTGGTATCCTTATTCCGCACAGCAAGGGCGCACTCGGCCATTCCGATGCCGATGTGCTGCTCCATGCCATTTGCGATGCTTTGCTGGGCGCACTGTCCCTCGGCGATATAGGCCAGCACTTTCCCGATACCGATGCCGCTTATAAAGGCATAGACAGCAAGGTGCTTTTACAAAAGTGCTACCAATTTGTAGGTGAAAAAGGCTACACACTCGTGAACATAGATAGCACCATTCTGCTGCAAGCACCCAAAATAAGGAAGTATGTAGATGAAATGCGCAATACAATTGCCGGTATACTCGATACTACCCCGGATGCCATCTCCATAAAAGCCACCACCACCGAGCAGCTCAGCTTCATAGGCAGGGAAGAAGGGATTGTGGCTACAGCCAATGTGCTCTTGCAGAAAACAATTGCCTAGTCCTCAATATGTATAGTACACCGCTGTGTGTCTATTCCTTTTACCAGTGTGTCATCTATACGCATTCTGTACCCGGCACCGTCTTTATAGTAGTTGCCGCTGCCCCATATGGTATAGCCCCCCACATATTGCAGGGGCACAGTTATGGTTTTGTTCAGCCAAGCCCTAATCTTAAATCCTGCACCCAGATTCTTTATGTTGCTAATCTTCACCAAATAGGGGGTATCGGCAACAATAGATACCACAGACGTATAATGAAAGAAGCTATCCGGGTAGCAAAAATCATAAGCGCTGTCGTAAGTACCCGCAAGCAAAAGAGCGTAGTCTATGGGTTTAAGCACATTCAGTATCAACTTATGCGAATCCACCCCGGTTACCGTGCTGCTGATAATGAAGTCGGCCATGTAGGTTCCGGCGGCTATATCTCCTAATGTCAGCGTGAAGGCCCCGCCCATTACCCCGCCCACTGTTTGTGTTAACGGCATTGCCGTTATTGCCGGGGGCAGCCCGGCCACTGTATAAGTCACAGGATTGCCTAGTATGTCGCCGTTAGTTACGTTTATGGTGAATGACAAGGTAACATTACTATTAGGGTAACAGGTATAAATAGAATCGTATCTGCTGGTAAATGAAAACGGGGCAGGCGGCTTTGTGACAGTATCGGTACCTTTATTGCAGCAAAGGAAAAGTACAGGCAACAAAAAGACCGCTAAACGAAATTTCATATAAGGAACGATGACTAAACAAATTTACGTTTTTAAATCCTAAGAATGTAGCATTATAGCTGCCGTGCAACATATTCTATCCTTTTATTAACAGAAGGTTTAAATACATGCCAATTCCTGATCGCTGATGCCCTTACATCATACCTTTCCATTCTTTATGTCTTCTACTACGCCAGGGTCGAGCAGGGTAGATGTGTCACCTATGCTGCTTAGTTCCCCTTCAGCTATTTTGCGCAGTATGCGGCGCATTATTTTTCCGCTCCTCGTCTTAGGCAGTCCGCTTACAAATTGTATCTTATCGGGCCGTGCTATAGGGCCTATCACGCGCGATACCGTCTGTGTAATATCTGCCCGCATATTGTCCTCGTCGTCCGGCATACTTTCCATAATCACATAGGCATATATGCCTTGCCCTTTCATGTCGTGGGGGTAGCCAACTACGGCGCTCTCCAGCACCCCGGTATGCATATTTATGGCGTTCTCCACCTCTGCAGTTCCTATCCGGTGGCCGCTCACATTCAGCACATCATCTACTCGCCCGGTTATGCGGTAGTTACCCTCCTTATCCCGGTAGCAGCCGTCGCCGGTAAAATACAGCCCCCGGTAGGTGGCAAAATAATTCATGCGGCACCGCTCATGGTCGCCATACGTGGTGCGTATTATAGATGGCCACGGAAAGCGGATGCACAGGTTGCCGCTCACATCATTCCCGGTTATTTCTCTGCCCTGCTCATCTACCAGCATAGGCTGTATGCCCGGCAGCGGCAGTGTGGCATAGCTTGGCTTTGCCGGAGTCACTCCCGCCATATTCGATATCATGATGCCGCCGGTTTCTGTTTGCCACCATGTGTCCACTATAGGGCAGCGCTTCCTGCCTATGTGTTCATCATACCAATGCCATGCTTCCTCATTTATGGGTTCGCCCACGGTTCCCAGCACTTTCAGAGAGTCTAGTTTTTTCCCTTCCAGCGGTTTCAGTCCGTAGGCCATCAGGCTGCGTATGGCCGTGGGCGCGGTGTAGAGGATGTTCACCCTGTGTTTGTCCACAATGTCCCACAGGCGGCCTGCATCGGGCCAGGTGGGCAGCCCCTCATACATCAGCGATGTGCCGCCTGCGCACAGCACGCTATACACTATATAGCTGTGGCCTGTTATCCAGCCTATATCCGCAGTGCAGAAATGCACATCTCCCGGCTCATACTGAAATACATTTACAAAAGAGTAAGCGGCATACACCATATACCCTGCCGATGAATGCACCACGCCCTTCGGCTTGCCCGTAGAACCCGATGTGTACAATATGAACAGCGGGTCTTCCGCATCCATTTCTTCTGCCGCCTCTGCGGGATTGCCTTGCGCCTCCACCTTTTCTACTTCTTCGCTCCACCACACATCCCGGCCTTTTATCATGCTCACGGGTGTATGCGTGCGGTTATATACTATTACCCTTTTTACAAAATCGCAGGTTACCAGCGCATCGTCAATAATGTTTTTCAGGGGTATGTCCTTGCCGCCCCGGTAAGCGCCATCGCAGGTAATGATGAATTCCGCCTGTGCATCCTTTAGCCTGTCGGCTATGCTCTGCGCGCTGAAGCCGCCGAATATTACTGAGTGTATGGCCCCTACACGCGCGCACGCCAGCATAGCTATGGGCAGTTCCGGCACCATGCCCATGTAGATGCATATCCTGTCGCCCTTCTGCACACCATTATTCCTGAGTACTTGGGCAAACTGGTTCACTTTAAAATACAGCTCGTTGTAGGTAATTATCTGGTGCGCTTCATCGGGACTGTTGGGCTCCCATATTATGGCCGGACTGTTGCCGCGTGTGGCCAGGTGCCTGTCTATGCAATTCTCTGTGATGTTCAGTTTCCCGTTTATGAACCATTTTACATCAGGTCGCTCGAAATCCCACTCCAGCACCTTGTCCCATTTTCTGCGCCAAACGAAGTGGCCTGCTATTTCGCCCCAGAAATGCGCCGGGTCGGAAACACTTTTTTCATAGGCTGTTTTGTATTCTTCGGATGATTTTATCTGGAATGGGAAAGACATAAAAAATCAGTTTTAGT
Organism: uncultured Flavipsychrobacter sp.; assembly: GCA_964493865.1. Taxonomy (GTDB): domain Bacteria; phylum Bacteroidota; class Bacteroidia; order Chitinophagales; family Chitinophagaceae; genus Nemorincola. The sequence goes on along the minus strand of CAZBPS010000008.1, from coordinate 46,986 downwards.
GCGTACTCAAAAATAATAAAGTAAACGGTTGCTTACTTTTTGTATAATATAACTAGTAAAAGCTTATTCAATTGATATTGAATTAATATTATCTAAACAACAAATCAACCAAACACATAACTTTGCACCCGCTAACGGCTTCGTAGTACAATGGATAGTATAAGAGTTTCCGAAGCTCCAGATACAGGTTCGATTCCTGTCGAAGCTACAAAAACGCAGGCTGATGCCTGCGTTTTTTTGTTACTTAACCTACCGGATTAACTGCGGGTTATAATACTGCAATCCTACACGTCAGAAATCAAAACCTTTACCCCTTTATTTTACCCCAAATGAAGTTAGAAAACCAATTTTCGGTACATTTGAAATCGAAAATCATACGCATGAAGAAAATTATTGCTTTATTTTTTAGTATGGCTGTGATGGTATTGTATGCCAATAACTTACAGGCACAAAAAGCTAAGACTGAAATTGCTTCTGTGAAGCAAAACGGAGAGGTGATCCGCTTTACAGTTACCTCTTCAAAGCCACTGATATTCGGGAATAACAGGTATGTGCTTTATATAGGCGACAAAGAATTTACAAGGAGTGAAACCCCTGCCGATGAAAATAATAAAACCATCAGCTTCCTGATTGGTACCGGGGAATTCAGCGCACTGAAGGAAGGGGCAGATGTGTATGTCAGCTACGGACATATAAATATAGAAGAGCAGGATATAGCCGCACATGCGCAACGAAGCCATAAATGCTGGCATTTAGGCAAATTCAGCCCAAGTATGCTGACCAAATAATCCCGTTCCTGAAAAAAATCATTTTTAAACCGAATTGTAATGAATAACAGAATTACCTTAAAGAATATCAAGGCTTTATTTGCGTTGGTTATTCTTTGCGCAGCGAACCTCAATAGTGTGGCACAGACACCCGACCCGGGACTGACAGGCACACACGCAGTGCTGAAAGGCCAATACAACCTGGGCGATGCCGCCTATACGCCACCTGCTGCGGCAGCTTTCTCGTGGGCAATGGAAGTGAGAGGGTCGGTGCATTATCCTGCTGATATTGCTACAATGGGGCCGATGCCTGTGCTGGTATGGCTGCATGGCAGGCACTCCACTTGCTATAATACCACAACACTTTCTCCTAGCAGCGCATGGCCCTGCCCTACCGGACGGGCACCCATACTAAGCTATGAAGGATACGACTATGCGGCCCGCACAATGGCAAGCCATGGCTACATTGTAATTTCCATATCTGCCAATTCAATCAATGCGCATGACGGTGGATTGCCCGATGCGGGTATGAACGCACGCGGAGTGCTGGTGCAGCACCACCTGGATTTATGGAAAGGCTGGAGCACTACCGATACCGGTTCCACCACACCATTCGGCAGCTTGTTTAAAGGCAAGCTGAACCTGCAGAAGGTGGGTACTATGGGCCACTCGCGCGGGGGTGAAGGGGTTGTGTACAATGCTGAATACAATGCAAGCCTGGGCAGTCCGTATGGCATAAAAGCGATACTCACTCTTGCCCCGGTAGACTTCTACAGGCATGTTGCCAACAACGTACCATTGCTGAATATAGCACCTAATTGCGACGGAGACGTATCAGACCTGCAGGGTGTGCATTTTTATGATGATGTGCGTTATAATGTGGTTACAGACGAAGCACCCAAGCACAATATCGTAGTAATGGGCGCGAACCATAATTTTTATAATACTGTTTGGACCCCCGGCTCATGGATAGCAGGCGGGGCTGACGATTGGGAAGATTATGGCTACGACCCGTTTGACCCACATTGCGGCACTACACAACCTTCACGGCTGGACACCGTTAAACAGATGGCAATGTACAATACTTATGCAGCAGCTTTCTATCGTTTGTACCTGGGCGGGGAAACAAAATTTGCCCCCATTCTGGAAGTAAATGACATTATGCCGCCTACTTCATCGACCCTTGACACCAATGACATTTATGTGTCTTACCATGCAGGGAAAACCGACAGGCTGGATGTGAACACAATGGACGGTGCATCAAACCTTACAACTAATACACTTTCAGGCACTGTAACATCAACAGGGCTTACATCTCCGATTATTTGCGGTGGCGGCCTCACTTTACCTGTGTGTGACGCAGGGCTGGGCAATGAGCAGAAACCACACAGAGGAACGGCCTCTATAAAAGGGCTGGGGCAAATGAGGATCAGGTGGTCGGACACGACACATGCTTATGAGAATGCCGTGCCTGCTGCATACCAGGATTTTACTACTTACCAAAACCTTTCGTTCAGGGCATGTGTTAATTTCAGCGAAACAATACCGACTGCCAATAACGATTTTACAGTTCAACTAATAGATTCTGCAGGGGCTATCAGCAGCAGGGCCGTGAAAAAACATACCTACGCTATATTCTATCCTCAGGGTGCCGAGCCCAGTACATTACCAAAAGTACTGTTCAATACCATCCACATACCATTAGACAGCTTCAAGAATATCAACCTTGCCAAGGTGAGGAAGATAAAATTCCTGTTCAATAAATCATCGGCAGGGGCTATACTCGTGAGCGACCTCGCGCTTGATAACCCTGTGTGCGGCAACCTTGATGCTACCTATACTGACAGCGTACCGACTACCGGCAAGAAGATTTTCTTCACCAACAAATCTACAAGCAGCACCGGAGATACGGTAACACGTCTTTGGAAGTTTGGCGATCCGGCTTCGGGAGTGAATGATACTTCTACCAAATTGAACCCTGACCATACCTATAGTCTTTCAGGTACCTATAACGTATGCCTGTATGTAACCGTGAAAAGGAAAAATGGCCTTACCTGCGTGGATTCATTCTGCAAAACAGTGACACGCCCTGTGCGCGCAGGAGTGGAAGAAATGAACACCCCGGCCATTACCGTGATACCTAACCCGGCGAAAGATTACCTGCAAATAAACGGCGCTGAAAAAACGGATGTGCTGCGCCTTGTTAACCTGTATGGGCAGGAAGTATTCAGTGCTACGCTCACCGAAAGCATTGTATCGTTACCACAAAGCATACCAACAGGGCTGTATTATGCAATAATTGTTACACCCAGAGGAAATGTGCACCAGAAAATACTGATTACGAGGTAAAACTTCTTTTCAACCGTATATGACGCATGTGGCACACCCGGAAGGTGTGCCACATTTTCGTAAAGTCAATATGTATAGGCTACTACAATAGAACGTTTTTGCTATATTTGACTGTTATAAAAACTTAGTTCACTCAACTTCAAAAAAATATTATGGCGGATACAGCAGCAAAACCATTTCCCTCTGACATTGAGATCTCACGTTCAACAGTATTGAAACCGATAGCGCAGATAGCTGAAAAAATAGGGATCAGCGCGGATGATATTATCCCTTACGGAAAATATAAGGCGAAAGTGCCGCTTACTTACCTGAGCGAGGCCAACATAGCGAAAAGCAACCTGATATTAGTTACCGCCATTACGCCTAACAAGGCAGGTGTGGGCAAAACAGTGACCAGCGTGGCATTGTCGCTGGGGCTGAACCATATAGGCAAAAAGGCGGCAGTAGCACTGCGCGAGCCGAGCCTTGGCCCCTGCTTCGGCATGAAGGGCGGGGCAGCAGGTGGCGGTTACTCACAGGTGTTGCCTATGGAGGATATCAACCTGCACTTTACCGGCGACTTTCACGCCATTACCTGTGCCAACAATATGATATCGGCCCTGCTGGATAACTACCAGTATCAGAACAGGCATACCGATAAAGCATTGGAGCGCATCGTTTGGCGCCGTGTGGCTGATGTGAACGACCGCTCGCTGAGAAGCATAGTGACCGGCCTGGGGGGCAGCGCAAATGGTATACCAACAGAAGCTGGTTTTGACATCACGCCCGCATCTGAAATAATGGCGCTGTTCTGTCTGGCTACCGACGTGGACGACCTGCAGGCGAGAATTGAGCGCATTGTTTTGGGCTACACAGTAGGTAAGCAGCCATTCACGGTAAAAGACCTCGGCGTGGCAGAGGCCATCACCGTGTTGCTGAAAGATGCTTTATTGCCCAATCTTGTACAGACTACCGAACAGACCACGGCGTTTGTGCATGGCGGGCCGTTTGCCAATATAGCGCACGGCTGTAATACAGTGTTGGCCACTAAAATGGCGATGAGCACTAATGACTATGTGGTAACGGAATCCGGTTTCGGCAGCGACCTTGGCGCGGAAAAATTCCTCGATATCAAATGCCGCCTTTCCGGCCTTCGCCCGAAAGCTACAGTGATTGTGGCTACTACCGCAGCCCTTAAACTGCATGGCGGAGTAGATGCCAAAGAAATAACCAAACCTAACATGGAGGCGCTGATAGCCGGCCTGCCCAACCTGCAAAGGCACGTGCAGAACATGAAGAACTTCGGGCAGAGCGTGATTGTATCGTTCAACAAGTTCAAGCATGATACAGAAGAGGAGATTAATCATCTGGCTAACTTCTGCGAACAGCAGGGAGTGGTGTTTGCTATCAATGAGGGCTTTGCGCGTGGTGGTGCCGGTGCAGCAGACCTGGCGCAAAAAGTAGCGAATGTTATAGAGAACAACCCATCGAAAGACATCAACTTCACGTACGAACTGAATGACAGCATTAAATCTAAAATTGAAAAGATAGCCAAGAAAATATACAGGGCAGGTGAAGTGGTATTCAATGGCAGCGCATTCACAAAGATGAAACAATTTGAGGCCAATGGATGGGGCAACCTGCCTGTATGCATTGCTAAAACACAGTATTCCTTCTCTGACGATGAGAAGAAAATCTGTGCGCCCGAAGGGTTTACCATCAATATACGCGACCTGGTGATTAATGCCGGAGCAGGGTTTATTGTGGCAGTAGCCGGAGAGATTATGCGTATGCCGGGCCTGCCAAAAGATCCTCAGGCATTGCACATTAAATTAGTGAACGGAGAGATAGAGGGATTGAGTTAAGCCCCCCGAAAGAATAGATAAGTGAACCGCCTTGCATAAGCAGCAGGGCGGTTTTTTATTGAATAAACTTGTTCGAACTGTTAAATTTATACAGCCACATGCTTTGTGGGCGCGGTTTTCTTATCGTTCGATATTGAACCAGATAAAGGAGAAAGAAGATGAAAATCATATTATATAGTGTAGCAACCATGATGTTAATGGCTACATCGTGCCAGGATACCCCGAAAGCGGACGAAGCAAAGACCAGTGATGCACAGAGTGCAGAAGTGATGGCCACATCGGCCGCTGAATATAAAGTGGACGTTCAGAAAAGCAGCATCAAATGGGTAGGCGCAAAACCTACGGGTACACACCCGGGAGTATTTGCATTGAAAGAGGGGAGACTGCAGGCATCAGGTAATGTAATTCAAAGCGGGCGTTTTGTTATTGATCTTGAAAATCTGAAGGCATATGACGAAGATGGCGCTGAGAACAGCAAACTAACAGGCCACCTGAAAAGCGAAGATTTTTTTGACGTGAGCAGGTACAATACAGCGACCTTTGAGATAACAAATGTGGAGGAAGGTACCGGAAATGATAAAGTAATGATGGCCGGGGCTACTCACATGATCACGGGGAACCTAAAGATTAAGGACATCAATAAAGGCGTCACTTTTCCCGCTAAGATAAATATAGACGAAGAGAGCGTAACCGCCGATGCTGAATTCAACCTGGACCGTACTGTATGGGGTATAACCTATGGCAATGATAAATCATTGGGCGACAAATTCATAAGGCCGGATGTAAATGTGAAAGTGCACCTGGAAGCAACCAGATAAGTAGCTGTGGTGCCGGGGATTAAATACCGGGCATAATTACCTTGTCAATTTTCTTTGAGAGCTTTTCAAGTTCTTCCTGCAACACGGGGCTGTTGTACGATTCAAGTGCGCTGTCGGCGGCATAGCTGAGCAGACACATGGCCATAAAGTCCTGGTCGTCCTTGCCGGCATACTGCGCCCTCATTTCGTGTATCTTCTCATCAGCCAGCTTTACGGCCTTGCGCACAGCAGATTCTTCTTCCGGTTTAATCCTGATGGGGTAGCTGCGGCCGGCAAGCCATACTTTTATGGATATGGTGTTTTCTTCAGACATAGTTATTGTGTTGCAAGGTTATCTGCATCCGTCTTATTCACCTTATGTATCAGCGTCTTCTGAAAAAATACCAGTGTCAGCACACCGATAGAGATAGCCGCATCGGCTATATTAAAGACCGGCTCGAAAAAAATGAAATTCTTACCGCCGAAAAACGGTACCCATCCCGGCATCTTTGTATCAATAATGGGGAAGTAAAGCATATCCACCACTTTCCCTTGCAGGAATTTTCCATATCCGTGCCCGAAGCTGGTATATTTTGCAATAGCCTCATGGTTTTGGTTCTGCACCATGCTTTTTATGTTATCATAATTGCCTGCAAAACAAGAGTAAGGGCTATCAGAAAATATCAGTCCGTAAAACATACTGTCTATAAGGTTGCCCAGCGCCCCGGCAAGTATGAGTGAGCCGCAAATTATTGCGCCCTTGCTATACTCTTTGCGCACCAGCTTGTAAAGCAGGAAGAAGCCGAATACAACCGCTACCAGCCGAAAAGAAGAAAGGACTATCTTGCCGGTCACAGATTCACTCAGCTTCATGCCATAGGCCATGCCTTCATTTTCTATGAAGTGCAACCTGAACCAATTGCCCAGCATCTTCACCTCATCGCCTATGGTAAAGTGAGTTTTTATGTACACCTTCAGTACCTGGTCGGCAATGATGATGAGGAGAACTATAAGTAATGCACTACGGTATTTCAAGCTATAAGTTTAATGTGGGCAAATATACTGCAAACAGCAGAACGCAGGGTAATGAAAAAACAAATATGAGCGCGTCTGTGGGTATTCTTAACTTTTCTATGCATTATTGAGGCCGCCTGCCAACTCATAAATGGCGTAAAGCAGGGTTTGCCCCACGGCCTTGAGTGTGCTGTGTTCTATAATGTCCATGTTATCGGCATGAGTGTGCCAGTGCGCCGGGAATACATTCTCGCGGTCTTGCGACAGGTTAATAATGTCGATTGTCCTTATCCCGGTCAGTTCGTTTATCGGCACATGGTCGTCGGTTATTTGTGGGGCGGCAGTGTATGGGAAATATCCTCCATAGCCTGCCTCGGCTGCTGCGCGCCATATCCTTTGCTGCACATCGCTGGCGAAATGTGTGGAAATCCCCTCCAGCGGGAACTGCGCGCCGCGTGCGCCTACCATATCCAGCAGTATGCCGAAGTCGGCACGGTAGCCGGGAATATGGGGGTGGCGCGCCCAGTATTGGGTGCCAAGGCAGTAGGAATCCTCTCCCCAGCGGGTTTGCCCATAATCTTCAACATCTGTAAACAGAATATCAATACCCAATCCTTCGGGTAGCCCTTTTGCTTTTAGCTGACGCGCAAACTCCAGCAGCACGCCCACGCCACTGCCGCCGTCATCGGCTGCCAGTATGGGTTTGTCTTTGTCTTTTACATCCTGGTCGGCCCAGGGGCGGCTGTCCCAGTGCGTGAGCAGCAAGATGCGTTTTGTGGCTTGGGGGTTAATGGACCCTATAAGGTTGATACAAGGCAATGACTTTCCATCTCCACCCGTCACTTTTACCTCTTGTTTATATACTGTGTCGCAAAAGGAGGCGAGTTTGCCCTCCATCCATTTTGCGCACTGCACTTGTGCCTGAGAGCCGGGTGTGCGTGGCCCGAACGCAACCTGCGTGCCAATGTAGTTATAAGCGCTATCGGCATCAAATTGTGGTGCATTCACGGGTGCGGCGGTTATCACCTCCGTGGGTGGGGCATCTTTTTGCTCATGACTGTTGTCTGCACCGCAAGCGAGCAGTAACGAAGCCGTAAAAAGAAATGCTGTTGGCTTTAAAAAAGTCATCCGGGATAAAATTGATAGTTTGCACCACTTATTTCCTTATTTCCGCAGGGGGCATTGTGCCGACTGAACTACACGGTAATTGCCCGAGCCCCAGTTATTCACAAAAGCGATGACCTTGCAATTTTTCGGTTTAATTGCGGGTTCACCCACAAGCGTGCGTGGCTTTGGTTTGTAGGTATAGATTTTTTGGTAAACCCTGCCCGGCTCTTTTACCGGCCTGTCTAAGCCTATTTCCACACCACCGGGTACTGGTGTAACCATATCGCGGAACACATTGGTAAACAGGTAGTCAGCTTCTATGTGCAAGCCATTCTCCTGAAAATCGCGCATACTGTCTTCCACTATTACCACCGAAAGGTTCTGGATAGTTTTCACTTCCTTTATGTAGGTGACCTTTACAATGATGGTATCTATGTCGGCAGTGGCGTTATAGCGTGTGTCAACGTCTATATTCAATGAATCTACCGTGGTCAGTTGGGTATTGATGGCATTCACCCAAAGGTCTTTGGCCAGGGATACCTGGCCGGCAATGGCCACCCTGTCAACCCCTCCGCTGGGTAAGTTGTTGAGACCGTTATACACCTGCGAATTTATCCGGTTAGCTATAGAATCCCTGAAATCGTGGATGGAGCCATGCGGCGGCTTGCCTTGCGTAGGGCCGTAGATATATAACCCTATGATATTGATACGATTTGGGTTGGCTGCCGCTGAAGTTTTCAGCAGGTCGTGCGCCGCCGGGCAATTGGAGCATCCCTGGCCAGTAAACTCTTCCACAAGTACATTGTGCGGGTTTGGCGTTGTGGGGAATGACCCTGCCGCCAGTACGTAGGTAGTATCGCTGATGCTGGTGTTGCCGAAGTCGAGATTAGGGTTGTTTTCCTTGCAGCCGGCACAGCTTTCCAGCAGCAAAGCGGCACAACAGATAAATGCTAATAAAACTTTATTCATGATTTGAAGATAAGGCACGAATTTACTAAATAATGGTGAAATTATGGCGTGCGTGGCTGCCCTCCGCCACGAAGCCATATTAATTCATAACTTTATCGGGCAATAACAGATTATGGAAGAGAACAAACGGCAAAAACAGGTGGGGAAACTGGTAATGGAGGAGCTGAGCGATATTTTTCAGCGGGAGGGCATGAACATAGTGGATGGGGGCATGGTGTCCATATCGAAAGTGATGATAACCTCCGACCTGCTGGAGGCACGTGTGTACCTGAGCTTTTTCCAGGTAAAAGACCGGGATGCCCTGCTGCGCAGGATAACAGACCGTGGGTGGGAGTGGCGCAAGGCACTGGGCCACAGGGTAAAAGACCAGCTTCGCCGGGTGCCGGAACTGAATTTTTACCCGGATGATACGCTGGACCATGTGTTCAAGATGGAGGAGTTATTCAGGAAGATAAATGAGGAGCGCACGATACCCCCAACGCCTGAAAGCGAAGTGTAGCTTGCCTCCCTCCACTATCGGGTTTTTACTTTTTTACTTTTTATTTTTTACTTTTTGAACAACCTGCTTATTTGGCAACTGGCAATAAGGTACCTGCGTGGCAAACGCTCGGCCAATGCCGTGCCTATACTGTCGCGGGTGAGTATGGTAGCCATAGCCGTGAGCAGCGCTGCCATGATTATTATTTTCTCTGTATTTAACGGGCTGGAGACGATAGCGAAAGAGGGTTATGTAGCCTTTTACCCGGATATAAGGATTAGCGTGGCAAAGGGCAAATTCTTTACCATCGACAAGGAGAAAATTGAGCAGGTGAAGGAGGCCCGCGGCGTTGCAGGGGTATCTGTGGTGATAGAGGACAACGCATTCGCTGTGCATTACAGCCAGCAGAAGGTCATCTTACTGAAGGGGATAGATGAGCATTATATGCAGGTAAATGATGTGGCGCCCTACATTGAGCAAGGCGACACCTTTGTAATGGCAGCCCGGCCACAGGGAGATACGGAACCCGGCAACCCCAACACGGCTATACTGGGCCTGCGCATACAAAACGAACTGGGTACCGACATCAACTCACTCAGTTACATCACCCTCAACTATCCCGATGCTAAAGCCACGGATGCCGGCAGCAATCCATTATCGGGGCTGAGGACGGTGAGGGTACGTCCCGCCGGCGTGTTCCAGATTCAGGACGATTTTGACAGCCGTTATGTGCTTGCTCCACTACAGGTGGCACAGGAGCTTTTCGGGCAGGAAGGTATGTGTTCATCGATAGAGATACATGCAGAAGCAGGGAAGGAGCGGCAGGTGCAGGAGGCACTGAGAAAAATATACGGAGACGGATATAGGGTGGAAACACGCTACGAGCAAAACAAGACCATGTATATGGTGATGGGCGCGGAGAAGTGGGCGATGTTTGCCATACTGCTGATGGTGATGCTGATAGCCTCTTTCAATATGGTGGGGGCATTGTCAATGCTGGTGCTGGAGAAGCAAAAAGATATAGCTATACTGAAGGCAATGGGCGCAGCGCCGGGCTCAATAAGAAGCATTTTTATGGTAGAAGGCATATTGTGGTCGTTGGCAGGCGGCCTTTCAGGTCTGGTGCTGGGTGTGCTGGTGTGCGTGTTACAGATGAAGTTTGAGCTCATAAAGATGGGTGAATCTTTTGTCGTAAATGCCTTCCCGGTAGAGATACAGGCGATGGACGTAGCGCTGGTTTTTGTGACCATAGCAGCCGTGGGGCTGCTGGTATCGTGGTATCCGGCTATAAGGGCTACGAGGGCAGTGGACCCATCGCTGAAAAGCGCGTAGGGCAGGAAATCTAAACTCAATGCACCTGCCGCGTTATCACTGTGTTTATGTTAAAATTACCTTAACCGGCTATTTCCTTTCAACATTTTTAATTAAAAAATATACACATTTTATACTTCCTAAGCTATTTACGCAAAATCGTATATTATATATTTATTCTTAATCGGCTCTTATTTCTTTCTAATAGCGATGCAAGGCTTTGCTAATACCCTCCTAATGCCCGGGGTGCATTTTTGTGGAAGATATGAAAATACGAATAACCACAAAATCATTGCCGATGAGAAATGTGCTGATACCTACAGACATTACTTTACACTCACTGGAGCTTGTGTCGTTTGCAGCGCGGGCAATACCGGACAAAATCAATGCAGTGTTATTCCACGCATTCGATATGCCGGACAGCCTGCTCGATGCTATGATACGCTCACACAACGGGGGCTTTAACAGCCTGATTACCGAAGAGATACGGGTAAAATGCAAAAGGCTGAAGGCAGCCCACAGCAACATCAGCAACATCAGCAACATCAGCTTCAAGTATATGTACGGCACCACCAAAGCAGCTTTCAGGAACTATGCCGAAGCCAATAAAATTGATATGATAGTGCTGCCCGATGGTTATTCTTTTGTGCCGGCTGTGAGGGACAGCGTGAACATGATAAAGATTATGCAGCAGTCGGGCATTGAAATATTACGCGACCTGACCCCGCATGAGCATTATGTGGCGCGCAAACTGGCCATGAAGCCAAGCTGATGGAGATAGTGTATATAAAACCATGAAAACAAAGAACTATGCTGTTAAAAGAAAAGATACCGTTTAAATACACCTTCGGGAAAATAAAGTACGAGGTGCTGGTAATACTGTGCTATTCTATACTGGTATGGGTGCTGTACCATAACTTTCATTTCGTTCGGATAGCCATACCGCTTGCCGTGCCGGCAATATTGGGCACCGTTATATCGCTGTTGCTGGGCTTCAGGTCCAACCAGGCATATGACCGGTGGTGGGAGGCAAGGCATATATGGGGTGCCATCGTTAACGACTCCCGTACACTGGCGAGACAGGTGATATGTTTTACAGGGCAGAATGCCGGTGATACTGAGGCGGCCTGCGAATTATCCGTGCGAATGGTGAACAGGCAGATTGCTTGGTCATTCAGCCTCGGGCAGCACTTGCGCGGCAAAGACCCTATGCATGGAATGAACCAATGGATAGAAAAAAGAGAACTGGAACTGCTGTCCGGCTATTCAAACAAGCCCGCAGCAATGCTGAACATGCACGCCAGGGATATTGCAGTGGCGTTGCGCGAAGGGTGGATAAACCGCTACCAGCAGGTGGAGCTGGACAGGACATTAAGCAGGCTTTGCGACGCGCAAGGCAAATGTGAGCGCATAAAGAATACGATCTTCCCTTCCACCTACAGCTTGTATATCCGCTTTTCCATGCTGCTGTTCATTGGCTTGCTGCCCTTCGGGCTTATTGAGTTCTTTGGCATAATGGAGATACTTGCCGTAACAGCCATATCAGCCTGCTTCCTGCTGATAGAGAAGATGGCCATACACCTGCAAGATCCCTTTGAGAACAAACCCAACGACACACCCGTTACCACCATAGCCGGGAAAATAGAACTGGACCTGAAGCAGGCCATACAGGAGTACATGTATAATGGCGAATACATACCCCGCCCTGCTGCTGAGTATGAGGGGTATTATGTGATGTGATGCAGAACTGGCACATATAATTATGCAAACATCTTAGCAGATGATTAATTATATTTGATTGCATTTTATCCACATAATATTTTTCCTTATGGCCGCACAAACGAATATCTTCCGCCCTCTGAAGATGGGCAAAGAAATGTTCCATCCGCAATCTTATGATGAGCATTCATTCGTAATGAACTATACACTTGAAAAAGGCGGTGGGGTGCCCCCTCACCTTCATGTGCATATGGATGAATATTTTAGTGTTGTGAAAGGAGAAATGAAGTTTATTGTGAACGGGGAGACTTTTATAAAAAAAGCCGGTGAGGAGATAATGGTGCCTAAGGGTGTGACCCACGCCATAAAGAATGCAGGACATGAACAGGTGGAGATGAATGTAACTTATAAGCCTTGCGCAGACACGCACCGCCTGTTTGAAGTAGTTGCGGCATTTGATGAAAAAGACCCCGGCAAGATGATGAACATGATAAAGGCGTTCTACGTCTGTATGCAGTTGAACGTTAAAGAGTTTTCTGCGCCCCAGCCTGCTTTTATTGGGTCTGTTCTGAAGGGAGTAGTATTGGTTATGGGCAAAATCGGTGGCTGGAAAAAATATGTAAGTCAATTCAGGTAATACTGCAAGCCGTCATTTATATTGCTCTATCTCTATCACCTCCTTACAAAAGAAATATTCCCGCTCATCGTTAGACGCCACTACCACCAACCGGTCTTTGGCATATTTATCCATCCATGTGGTGTATTGGTCCACGCCGGCCTGGTCCAGGTTGGTGCAGGGTTCATCCAGCAGCAATACAGGTGTATCAGAGAAAATGGCCTGTGCCAGCTTCACCCTTTGCTTCATGCCCGATGAGTAATCGCCTATCTGTTTATCAGCGGCATCAGTTAATCCTGTCAGTTCAATGATGCTATCAATAGTTAAACCTTTCAGCGGCTTTTTAAAAGAGAAATGAAAGCTCAGGAATTCCCGCAGGGTCAGCTCCTCTACCAGTTCCATGCCCGGCGCGCAAAAGCAGGTATGGGCAAACACATCGTTTTGTGGTAAGGTATTGCTGCCTGCATCTTTAAAATATACTTTCCCTTTCGATGGTGCCTGCATCCCGGCTATTATCCTGAGCAAAGTAGATTTGCCACAGCCGTTAGGCCCCAGCAATGCGTAAGCCCCCGGTTTCGCAAATGTGTAGTTAACATCCTTGAATATCCAGTATTTCTGAAACCGCTTGCTTATATGCTCAAGGGAAATGTTCATCAGGGAATATTAATTTCGTGAACCCCTTTAGGGGCAGGGGCTTACGGCATATCCTCCGCGCTTATCCTGCGGCTGTAACCTTTCATTATACCCCTGCCTGTTTCGCGAACGAAGGAGATAATCTCGTCCCGCTCGTCTGATACAGGTATTTCAGTTTCAATGATGCTCAGTGCTTTAGATACATTGTAGCCGCGCACAAATAGTATTCGGTATATGTCCAGAACGTGGTTGATCTTTTCGATTGAATACCCTCTGCGCTTCAGCCCTACAGAGTTTACACCTACATAAGACAACGGCTCGCGCGCAGCCTTTACATAAGGTGGTATGTCTTTCCTTACCAGCGAACCACCCGTAACGAATGCATGTGAGCCGATGCGCACAAACTGCTGCACGGCAGTAAGGCCCGCCAGCACCACATTGTCGCCCACCACAATGTGGCCGGCCAGGGTAGTGTTGTTAGAGAAGATACAATAATTGCCTACCTCGCAGTCATGTGCAATGTGCGTATACGCCATAATGAGGCAGTTGTTGCCTATCTTGGTCATATTGCGGTCTACCGTGCCACGGTTTATGGTTACGCATTCGCGTATGATGGTATTATCACCAATGATGCATACCGTGTCTTCGCCTTTGAATTTGAGGTCCTGCGGAATTGCCGAAATGACAGAGCTGGGGAATATGCGCACATTTTTACCTATGCGCGCCCCTTCCATTATCGTCACGTTCGATCCTATCCATGTGCCTTCACCTATCTCCACATTCCTGTGTATGGTAGTGAATGGGTCTATCTTTACGTTAGGACCTATTTTTGTGTCCGGGTGGACGTATGTCAGCGGATGGATCATTTTTTGTCTTTTCTTATTATTTGCGCCACCAGCTCTGCCTCGGTAGCAAGTTTATTTCCTACATAAGCTGCTGCCTTCATTTCGCATATTCCGCGGCGTATAGGGCTCAGCAATTCCAGTTTCAGTATCAGTGTGTCGCCGGGGCGCACCACCTGTTTAAAGCGCACCTTATCTATTTTCAGAAAATAGGTATCGTAGTTCTCCGGGTCGGCAATATTGTTCATTGCCAGTATTCCGCCGGTTTGTGCCAGTGCTTCTATCTGTAGCACGCCCGGCATTACTGGATTGCCGGGGAAATGGCCCTGGAAAAATTCTTCGTTGAATGTTACGCTCTTTATACCCACCACATGGTTATCGGTCAGCTCTATGATTTTATCAATGAGCAGCATCGGATACCGGTGCGGTAATTTCTTCAGTATCTGTGGTATGTCGTAAATAGCCTGTTGATTAGGGTCGTAATGCGGCACGCCCGAGAGGTGCTTGTTCTTCTTGATGTACTGCTTTATCTTTTTTGCAAACTCCACGTTCGATGCGTGGCCCGGCCTGCTGGCTATAATATGCGCCTTTATCGGGTGCCCCACCAGTGCCAGGTCGCCCACCACATCCAGCAGCTTATGGCGTGCCGGCTCATTGGTGAAGCGAAGCTGTATATTGTTGAGTATGCCTTCCTGTTTTACTTCTATCTTTTGTTTGTTGAATACTTTGGCCAGCCTGTCTAATTCTTCCTGGCTTACCACTTTATCCACTACCACTATGGCGTTGCTCACATCGCCACCCTTTATCAGGTTGTTGTCCAGCAGGTACTCCAGTTCGTGCAGAAAGCAGAAGGTGCGGCACGGGCCTATCTCGTCCCTGAATTCAAGGATGTTTTTCAGTGATGCGTGCTGCGTACCTAATACCGGCGAGTTAAAATCAATCATGGTGGTGATCATATACTCAGCCGATGGTATGGCCAGCATGTCCACATTCTTCACCGGGTCGTAATAATGTATATTGCTGTCTATTGAGTACACGATGCGTTTGGCTTCCTGCTCCTCAATGCCCACGCTTTCTATTGCCTCCATAAACTCCCGCGCACTGCCATCCAGTATCGGCACTTCAGGCCCGTCTAATTCTATCAGCGCATTGTCCACGCCCAGCCCCACTAATGCCGAAAGGGTATGCTCCACCGTATTCACACGTGCGCCGTTATATTCTATTGTGGTGCCGCGCGATGTATCCACTACATAGTCGCAGTCTGCTTTTACTATGGGCTGTTCGGGCAGGTCAATACGCTGAAAACGTATGCCAAAGCCCGGGTTGGCCGGTTTCATGGTCATCGTTACCTGCCTGCCTGTATGTAATCCTACTCCATGCAGCGTCACTGAGCCTTTCAGTGTCTGCTGGTTTTGATTATTGTTTGTCGGTTGCAACGTATGTGTTTTTGCCTGCTCCGAAATAGTTATGCTACTCACTTTTTATATTCCAGGTTTTGCGAACTTAATATTGCGGTTAATTCCTGTACCATTTCCTCCAGCTTTTGCAGGCGGTGCTGCATTTCAGGCAAATTTCTGAAAATTGCCTGACTTTTTAATGAGCTTTTGTATTCAAATGCAGGGCTTCCGTTAATCGTAGTATTCGGTGTGGTTATAGATTTCGACAATCCGCTTTGGGCATTGATACGTGTGCCATCGGCTATTTGTATATGGCCTACTATACCTACCTGCCCGCCTATCAGGGCGTTCTTGCCTATTTTTGTAGTGCCCGATATGCCGGTTTGGGCTGCTATCACTGTGTTTTCGCCTATCTCCACATTGTGCGCCACCATTATCAGGTTGTCTAATTTCACGCCTTTCCTGATGATTGTAGAGCCCATTGTTGCCCTGTCCACGGTTGTGTTCGCACCTATTTCCACATCGTCTTCTATTATGGCGTTGCCTATCTGGTGTATCTTTTTATATGTGCCATCAGCCAGCGGTGCAAACCCAAATCCATCGCCGCCTATCACCGTGCCGGAGTGCAGCACCACGCGGTCGCCAAGCAGGCTTTCATCGTAAATCTTAACCCCGGCATATATTTTTGAACCATCACCGATAGTCACGTTGTTACCTATATAGCAACCGGGATAGATTTTTACGCCCTTTCCTATCTTGGCGTTCTCGCCAATATAGCTAAACGCGCCTACATATACATCGTTGGGTATCTTTGCCGTGGGTGAAATGTAGCAGGGTTGCTCTATGCCTGTTTTAGCTTGTCCGGCTACCATTTCGTTATACTTGTCCAGCAGCATCGCAAAGCTGCTATAGGCATCCTGCACTTTTATAAGGGTAGGTGTTACCGGTTTGGTTATCTCCAGCGATTCATTTACCAGTATTACCGATGCGTTCGATGTGTACAGGTATTCTTCATACTTGCTATTGGATATAAAGCACAGGCAGCCCTCCCCCGCATCTTCAATCTTTCCCACGCTGCTCACTTTTGCATCGGGGTTGCCCTCCAGCTTCCCTTGTAACAAAGTGGCTATTTGCTGTGCTGTAAACTGCATTACCTTGCTTTCTTTTGTTTAAAAATAAAACCCCGACCCGCCGGGGCGGGCTATACAACCACGCAACTCACCACCGGTGACTTAAGACTCACTCAGATAGCAAATGTAGTTTTTATGTACGGGTCTGGCAAGTGTTTGATTGACTAACGGATTGTCGATTTCTGTAATATTTTTAATTTCCCCGCCTTTCGTTTCAATTTTTATCAGTTCGTCGTTCAGATTATAGGTGCTGTTAGAGGTCACACCTTCAAAAACAAAATATCTGACCTCCTCATCATTCAATCCCAGCATTGCCTTCGCCCGCTCTTTCTTATCCTCCAAAATGCTTGCCAGAGATTCAGGATTGAAGACAACTTTATACAATTTCCTTAAAATAAGCATTTTGCACAGGGTCGATAATATTTTATCTTCATTTGTCTGCCACACTTTAATAGAAACCATCACATCATTATCGTCAAGCTCGCAAAATCTGTCTAGGTGTTCGGGCTCGCTGATGAAATCTTCCTCGGTAAGGTGGCTACTGAGAAAATAACTTAAAGCCGGGCTGGCAAACAGCTCTTTTCCTTGCCGCACCAGTTCCTTTGCCCGCTTAAATATATTAATTAGCAGCATTTCAGACCCCAGCACAGTTTTGTGCAGGTACACCTGCCAGTACATCAGCCTGCGTGCTATTATGAATTTTTCTACCGAGTGCACTCCTTTTTCCTCTACCATCAGCTCATTGTTGCGCACGGTAAGCATCTGCAGTATGCGGTCATAGCCTATCACCCCTTCCGATACCCCGGTATAAAAGCTGTCCCGGTTCAGGTAGTCCATCCGGTCCACGTCTAGTTGGCTGCTTACTAATTGGTGCAGGTAGCGCGGGCCAATGCTGCCAAATAAAGAATCAGGAGTACCCGAGTGGTCAAAAACTTCTATTGCTTTTTCCAGCATACCGCCCATCTCCGTATTCATGCGCCGCATAATGATGCGCGAAAGTGTTTCGTGCGATACACCCACCAGTTCATACTCAAGCGAATGGCTGAATGGCCCGTGGCCCACATCGTGCAGCAGCGCGGCCAGCCTTCCCGCCAGGTATTCATCCTTGCTCGGTGTCACATCTTTTGCCTTCAGCTCATCCAGCGCCTTGCCCATCAGGTGGCATGCCCCCAGCGAATGTGCAAACCGCGTATGCACCGCACCGGGATACACCAATTGCGCCAGCCCCATTTGTTTTATATTCCTAAGCCGCTGAAACCACGGATGGTCTATCACCCGCATCAGCTCCGGCTCCGGAAACCGGATAAACCCATATACCGGGTCGTTAACTATCTTTACTTTGATGCTCATTGAGGGGTGTAAATTACCTTAAAAATCAGCGGGCTGTATTGTGTTGAGGTAAAATGTGGATATCTTCTGTCAACTTAAAGCAAAAAGAATTGTTTTATAACTCATTTCTATTTAAACTGAGCAGCGTTAGGTACCTTTACTTACATGTCAAAACTGATAGAATACTACAACAAAATTGAGGAACTTACATACTTTGTTAGTGATGTTTTAACAAAAAATAGTAGCACTCATTGTGGCACATGGTTGCGGATAGTTGCTGTTGAGCCTATTATACCCAAAATAAACTTTCTGAAAAACAAAGATTTTACTATAAAAATACGTCTATACAGATAGAACCTAATCTTATGAAGGACCTTACACAAATAATAGTGGTTATATGCTGCGCGATTTGCGCCCTTACTACATCTTGCCGGAAGAGGATAGTCGATACAACCTGCACATCTAAATTGCACGGCTTTACAGGGCCTAATAGCATTATTGGTTCTGATGTCCCATTTCCCTGCACCCATATTATCATTAGCCCGTCCGGTGGTATTATAGCCACATCAACCTCATTTATGGGGTTAATGCGCTTCTCCGAGAGAGGTAGCTATAACACCTCTGACAACTGTTACTATTCAATTATAAATGCGTCTGTGCCACATGCAACTAATGGAATATTAAATAAAATAGATGTAGCCGGTGCTGTTTCACCCCTTGTTCCGGCAGATTCGTTGATATATGGTGCAGTCATTTATAACCGGGTGAATAATAAATTATATTGTATTACAAGTGCCGGTTCGTTAGGCGAACTAACCGTAGGTGTTACTTCTTACTCAGTAACACCCGTGGCTACAAGCTCGTATCTACCAACCTCAAACATAACTGTAGATGCCACTACGGGAGATATGTACCTGCAAACTGTTGATACGTCGGTTTATAGTAATTACCTGGAAAAATATCATCCCGGTGCATCGTCAACTACCATGGTCGCATCGATTCCTTATATACATGAAATGAGGTTCAACAAGAATGACCACATGCTCTATGGAATGCAAAGGACCGGAACGGCGATGGGAGGTAATTTCGTAAGAATAAACCCGGCAACTGGTGCTGTAAGTACGGTATCAACCGGGCTGGTACTCAATGATGATTACATGTCAGGAACATTCGACCCTTGTACAAACAGGTATATTTATTCTGCACTATTACCCATGGTAACTGGCGAAGGGTATATACTGTACCAAGTGGATATGTCAGGTGCAATAGTGCGCCATGATACCACAGCCACTTTTTATCAGGGGTTGGATGTGGAATATTAAATTTTGTATCACCCACTGGCGCGTTTGGCGCGTAGGCATTTGCGGCAGCCAACTCGTGTCTGAGCAATCTATCCGGTTTGCAACCGGCAGTAGAGTACTGAAGTTGAAATTTCTGCCCCGGCAGTGCTTCCTCAACAGAGTAGGCTACTGGCATGGGGCAGCATATCACGGAACTAAAATCAGCGTAATAATAAAAATATTAAGTAAATTTGCTTCATGTTAGCCCGGGATGTCATTTTACATACTATCAAATCGCAGGTACATAGTATAGTGCCGGGGGCTAACGTGTTGCTGTTTGGCAGCAGGGCTTACGGCCAACCTACGGAAGAGAGCGACTGGGATATCCTGGTGCTGGTACAGCGGCAGGTGGACAATGCTTTAAAAAAACAGATCCATAAAGTAATATTTCCCATCAGTGTGCAGGCGGGCTCATTCATTAATACATTGATTGTTCAGGAACAGGAGTGGCTTCAAAATCCTTCTTATTATGCACTTCATCAAACGGTTGGCAACAACATGATATTGATATGAATAATAAAGAGGCGTCCATCAAATTGAAGATAACCAAGGCAAAGGCTTTGATGGCAGAAGTTGATGTGCTGATGTCTAATAAATTTTACATTACAGCAATCAACAGGTTATATTACAGTTGATTCCACGCAACCAAAGCTTTATTGCTTACTAAGGACATGGTGCCTAAAACACATAGTGGTGTGGTTACCCTTTTACATCAGCATTTTGTGCAAAACGGTCTTTTCGATCTGGAGCATGCATCTTTCTTCAGCCGTTTAATGCAAGAGCGGATAGAAGATGACTATAATGATTTTATGATTGTTGATGAAGATGAAGCGGCAGAGTTTGTAGCCCCGGCCAAAGAATATTTAAGCTACATAGAAAACCTGATTGCCGGTTGTTAAGCCGGGGATATACCTTTCTTTTCCAAAAATTCAACAAAATCCATCAATGACGGTTCAGCCCTTATTAACAAAACTTAAACACCGCCTCACCAACCCAAAGTTGGTTTACACCGTCTTATAAATTGCCACGGTAAACAATCAAACTGCCAACGCCATTCAAAACAAAAAATGGGCAGCAAACGAGCTGAAAGTGCGCAAAAAAGAGATGAATATGCGCAAAAAATGAGCTGAAAGTGCGCAATGAGGTTTATCGTTAAGTGTTTATTGTCAATTAGTTAGTTCTTTGAAATAGCTCCCCCCCCAAAAAAAATGGAAATCTTTCTGCTTTTTTCGGGCATCGCATCATTTGGCCGCCATCATTGAAAAAAAAATTAACTTTGCGCCATGGCCACCGAATCAGGAAAACCTTCCATGCTTGCTGCTTTGTTTGCGATGAAATGCCCCAGTTGCAGGAAGGGCCATGTGTTCGTAAACAAGAGCATGTTTCCCATGGGACAGCTTGTGGACCTTAAAGACGAATGTGAGGTATGCGGAGAAAAACTGAAGTCGGAGAAAAATAATGGCGGTGGCATAAACTATGCCCTCACCATGATGCTTTTTTTCCTCAACCTGTTGTGGTACTGGCCCGTATTCGGCCTTTCATACAAAGATGAGCCCGGCGTGCTGGGTGGTAAGAATAGCATCTTTTATTATCTGGCCATCAGCACATTTGTAGTGGTGCTGGCCCAGCCATATCTTATGCGCCTCTCGCGCATGATATATCTCTACCTCTATATCGGTTTCGGGCATTCACGCCGTGTGCCGGCAGAGGAGGATAAATAGCAAAAATACAAAGGCGGAATTGTCCCACCTTTGTATTCGCATATCCCCGAACAGTTACGCCAGTTTTTTAACCAGGTCCTTTTTCAGGCCATTGGTTTTTGCTGATGCCTTGTTCAGTATTTGCTCTATCTTAGCCCTTGCATCATCACCAAGGCCCTCTACTTCATCTTTCAGTAGTTCCCTCAGTTCTGTCAGGGTGTGACCGGCACTGCCGTTAAACAGCCACAATTTGTCTTTAAGTAGGTCGGCGTTTTCTTTGGCCTTATCGTCCAGTTGCATACGCAATTTCCTCGCCCGCTCAGACGTTAGCAATAGTATGGCGCCTATACCCAGCGCCCCGAATAGCACATATTTTGTAGTACGCATAAAAAAGTGTTTTTAAAAGTTATGAAGTGATTCCAGCAGAACCGTGCCAGCAAACGTTAAAGAACATTTAACAATATCTTGTTCACCGCTTAAAGCCTGCTGTTTACCGAATCCGTATTTTTGAAAAATAGCTGGCACAATATTTTTACAGCAAAAACGAAAAAGGAGAGACCATGGAACGTGAAATCAAAAATACCAACAGCATTTTCAGTTATGCATTAACCGGCTCGCTATTATTTGTTGCGGCACTTGCATACACTTTCTCAAACTTTTCAAACATCATCACGCTTGAATTATCCAATACAGCATTAGCGTTTGTCCTTGCTGTTGCATCCGTTTCCCTATTGATTAAAGCGGTCCGCGACGATAAGCACAGAATGCGCGAGGTTTAGCTGCGTTACTGCGTTGCTCGAGCGGTAAGGTAATTACTGCTATATTTGGGCCTTACAGCAAATGGGCTACCAAAAACTACACACTTCGGTCATTATTATAGGGGCAGGCCCGGCAGGTGCCGGAACCTCCTTTTTTCTGTCCAAATATGGCATACCCCACATTGTCATCGAAAAGGAGACCTTTCCGCGTGATAAGGTATGCGGCGATGGCTGTAGCGGGAAGACCGCACTCGTGATTAAAAGGGCAAATCCCGAATGGCTGGACGAGATACTGGATACTGAAAGCAGTTTTTTACCATCCTGGGGGATAACCTTTGCCGCGCCTAACGGCAAGCCGCTGCATGTACCTTTTGCCATAGACCGTACACCCGAGATGAAAGCACCCGGCTTCACGGCAACCCGGCTTGTTTTTGATAATTTCCTTTTCAGTAAAATGGCTTCGCCCCACTGCATTATTTACCAGAACGCCACCGTGACGGATATTGATAGCGGAGCCAATGGGGTGGTGGTGAAGATGATTTGCAATGGAGAGGAGTATCTTATCTCTGCACCGCTAATTGTGGGTGCGGATGGAGACAAAAGTATCGTACGTAAAAAATTTCTGCCGGAGAATACGGCACCCAAAACCTCCGCAGTGGGACTAAGGGCATATTATGAAGGAATAACCGGCATGCATGAGGAAAAGTTTATCGAGTTGCATTTTCTTAAAGAAATGCTGCCGGGTTATTTTTGGATATTTCCCATGCCCAATGGTATGACTAATGTGGGCGTGGGTATTCTATCAGAGCGAATAAGAGACAAAAAAATAAACCTGCGGGAGCAAATGCTCAGCGCTATAAAATCTAACCCGACGATTGCACCCCGCTTTGCCAATGCCCGGCTTAAGGGCAAAATAGAAGGGTGGGGGTTGCCGCTGGCTATGAACAGGCAGCCACTGTCGGGTGATAATTTTATGCTCACGGGTGATGCCGCCTGCCTGGTAGACCCTTTCAGCGGCGAGGGAATAGGTAATGCGCTATACAGCGGAATGCTGGCCGCTGCAGCGATAAAAGAGGCCGGTGAGCAGAATGATTTTTCGGCGGGTTTCTTAAAGCAGGCCTATGATGACGTGGTTTATAAACGGCTGGGTGGGGAATTTAAGATAAGCGCCACATTGCAGCGCCTCTGCAATTATCCCTGGCTGTTCAATTTTGTGGTGAATAAAGCCTACAAAAGCCCATCGCTGCGAAATACCATAAGTTGCATGTTTGCTGATATGGATATGAGGGATCAATTGAGAAAACCGTCATTCTATTTAAAAATACTGTTCAATAAATAAGGAATAGCTTTTGGCTTTCTACCTCCTACAATCTACTTTTGACCAATAAATATGGCAAATTACAGCAACATACACGCCTTGCGCGCTTTAATAAAAGCCAGCCTGCAGGGCATATTCAGAACACCCTCTGCCATATTCTTTGCCTTTGCCTTCCCGCTTATCTTCATTCTTGTGTTTGGCACCATGGGGGGTGGTTCTGCGTTCAGGATAAGGGTGGCCCATGCGCCGGGCAGCGATACAACCACCGATCTCAACTTCATTCTGCACCAGGTGGGGGTATTGCGGTGGGTACATGCGGACACCGCCAAAATAAGCAAGTTGCTGCGGGAAGGGGACATCGTAGCCACAATAGACATCCGCAGGCAGCCATTGGATTCGGTGCCGGAGTATAAGGTGATTGTCAATGGTGCATCATCAGAAATGGACAAGGCGCTGCAATTGCAGCGTATCATTGAGTCGGTGGTGGCATCGCAAGACCCGAAGATAATGAAGCGGCAGGCGGAGCTGGTGAAGACGGAATTGCATGAAGCCACTGTGCGCGAATCGCGGAGTATAGATTTCATTCTGCCGGGGCAACTTAGTTTTTCCTTGCTTGCTTCAGCCGTCTTCGGTACTGCGTTCGTATTTTTCAACCTGCGGCAAACCCTTGTGCTTAAGCGGTTTTTTGCCACCCCGGTAAGGAAAGAGATAATCGTGATAAGCGAGGCCATAGCCCGTATGATATTCCAGTTGCTGAGTGTGGTAGTGATAATAGGCGTAGGCTATTATGTATTCGATTTTACGCTCTATAAAGGATGGGTAACGTTTCTGGACATGACACTCATATGCGCCCTCTGCATTATCATCTTTATGGGGTTCGGGTTCATTGTAAGCAGCATAGCGCGCAACGATGCGTCCATACCTATTATGGCCAACCTGATAGTGATGCCGCAGATGCTGCTGGCAGGTACATTTTTCCCGATAGAGGTATTCCCGAAATGGCTACAGCCGTTTTGCAATGCGCTCCCACTTTCTTACCTGAACGACGCCCTACGTAAAATATCGTTTTATGGTGCGGGTTTCTGGGAGATACGGTACGATATTCTGGCGCTGCTGATATGGGGAGTGGTCATCTATGCCATATCTATCAAAACCTTTAAGTGGGAATAGCAGGATGAATGTTTTTTTTGTTCTTTTTTAAATCATAATAAGTGTCCCAACTTGTAATATACACAGATGGCGCGGCGCGCGGCAATCCCGGTCCGGGGGGGTATGGCGCCGTGCTGCATTGGGGGAGTACGGTCAAAGAAATATCGCAGGGGTATAAGCACACCACCAACAACCGTATGGAGCTGATGGCGGTAATTGCCGCTTTGCAATTATTGAAACGGGATGGCCTTGATGTTACCATTTACAGTGATTCGGCCTATGTGGTGAATACCGTGGAAAAGGGCTGGTTGTTCAACTGGGCGAGAAATGGGTATAAAGGCAAAAAAAATGCCGACCTGTGGACGCAGTACCTGCAGTTGCATAAAAAGCACCGCATAAAATTTGTATGGGTAAAAGGCCATGCCGATAACGTATGGAACAACCGGTGCGACATACTGGCCACCACCGCTGCCGATGGAAAGGGACTTATTGAGGATACCGGCTTCAGCAGCGATGCTAACAATCTGTTATAAACCCCTGCGTTTCTTTTCTTTTTTAATAAGCGACAACTCCCGCCCGGTTTGCCCGGCTACGGATGTGTTTTCCTGTGCGCGGCGCATCAGGTAGGGGAGTACGTCCTTTACGGGGCCATAGGGCAGGTATTTTGCTACATTGTAACCTTCATGGGCCAGGTTAAAAGAAATATTATCGCTCATGCCATACAGTTGGGAGAAATAGACCTTTTCTGTATTGGCGGGTATATGGTTGTTGTACATATAGCGCGCTACGCTGAGGCAACTGGTCTCATTGTGTGTGCCTACAAACAGGGCAATATGCTCCAAGTGCTTCAGGCAAAAATCTGCAGCTTCGTCATAGTCGCTGTCTGTTGCTTTTTTATCGGGTTGTATGGGAGATGGGTAGCCTTTTTCCGCTGCGCGGTTGCGCTCTTTTTCCATGTATGCCCCCCGCACTAATTTTGCGCCCAGCAGGTATCCTTTTCCCCTGGCACGTTCATATGATTCTTTGAGGAACACCAGCCTGTCGTGCCGGTAGAGCTGGAAAGTATTATATACAACCACCCTGGTTTTGTTATACCGCTCCATCATTGCATCGGCCAGCTCGTCCACAGGTTTTTGTATCCAGCTTTCTTCTGCATCTATCAGCACCATTATATTCTTTTCGGCGGCGGCCTTGCATATGCGGTCTATGCGGTCATGCACTTTGGCCCAGGCCTGTTTGTCCTGTTCAGTAAGGATTGTGCCGGCATGAATCTTTTCAAGCAGGGAGAAATAGGCAAACCCCGTCACTTTCATGCTAATGAAGGGAATGTTTTTTTGGGTTGCGGCAAAATTGATGGCTTTAATGAACTCAGGCACCGCTTTATCAAATTCCTCTTCACTCTCTTTGCCTTCCACCCCGTAGTCCAGAATAGTATGTACCCCGTATTTTCCTATTGCAGCGGCTGTTTCCGCTGCTTCTTCCATCGTTTCTCCGCCGCAAAACTGGTTGAATAGGGTCCATTTTATCAATCCCTGCACGGGCAGGTTCCAGGTGATGGCAAATTGGGTGAGCTTCATGCCTATACTGGTAAGCACAGGCGAACCCATAGAAGAAAAAAGGAATGCAGCCAGTTTTAGCTGTTTATCACTGCGGTATTTAAAGGCAATCTCAGTATTCTCAAAAACGGGAAGCATAATGATATTTAGTGCCGTAAAGGTAGCTTCTGAATTTGATTAGTGTGCTTGTATGGCAAATTTGTTCGCTCATTACATGCGGCATTGCGGATATTTCTGATACGCGTCAGTAAGGAAGTAATGCCGGAATAGGGAGAAACGGGCTGTCCCAATGAGTATTTGCGAACAATGTGAGCGTCGGTGGACATATTTTGTGGTAAAGACCCACAAAACGGGGGTGAATATATCCGATTTAGGTTTTTTTAAAAATGCGTGGTATGTAATTTGCAGTACAATACTTCATGATGACGATATTTTTTGATTCAGGGTAAGGGTCCTCAGCCTATGCAATAAGTTGCAGCGTAAAGTATTCAAAATAAAAATATTATTACGCACCTAATCAACTTCGTTTAAATACATTTAACTTTACGGTCTTAAACTAATAAAAAGTACATTAAATCAATTCTTCCAAAAAAATAGTTATGAAAAAATCAATTTTACTTTTAACTGCTGGTTTGATTGCTGGTTTTACATCAAATGCGCAGCAAGTGCTTACTTCTCCTGTTGAGCCGTCAGAACACAAATTGCAGGCGCATAGATTGGATACCCATGTTAGGTCTACACCTGACAGGGGAGCAAGAACAACAGCTGCTCCAACGAGGTGGTATTTGTTCGGTTCACAATATCTTGACCTATATGCAGGTAGTATTTCCCGAGACATGTCTTACATCAGTCCTGTTATGTGGAACGATACAACCGCATTATTTGGCTATACCGGTACAGTTACCGGGCCATATGCACCATATCAGCATAATCAATTAATAAGTGTTGGTATGGGTCTGGATCCTATGGCCAGTTACTGGAATAATGCCGATGGCACAGGTACAGTTACTGCATATCCTCTGGATTGGACTGGAGAGATGGGAGTAAGGCCAACAGATGCCTATACTATCGATTCGCTTTTCATTGTAGGTTGGTATACGCGTAGCGATATCTACACGGGACCAAAAATTGCGGTTGTGGATACGCTTATCGTAACGCTAACACAGGGCAATGGTTCTGCTACTTCGGCTATTACGTCAGGCTCAATAACAACTCCGCCATCTGCGGCATCGCTAGTTACCGGATATTGCCCTACCTGTGTTTCCCTAACTTTTACAGAAATATTTCATGATACTATATATAATAGGGCTGCTGGATTTAATGCTGCAACCATTACTGCTACAAATGCGGTTTATAAGTTCCTTCTGAATAATACAGATACCAATGCACTGGCTCCGAAAAATGCTGTTTTCCCACGTGCTGGTCATGGCGACATTGCAATCAACTATCCTGTTTCAGCCGGCAATGCGGTTGCTGCAACGGTATCGTTCAAGAGCGGTGATCCTGCTTATGGACCAACGGCAGGTCATCCTGGTGATACAATACGCACTATTGTGGGTGGCTCTGTTGCTGTTCGTAAATATAACGTTTGGTCACCACAGGTACAGTACTTGTCAACGGGATCTACAAGCGGTGACCCTGCTTTGTTCTGTTCCGGTTGTTACATGGAAATGGGTAGGGCTTCCGGTCATTTTGCTATAGAAGGTGGTGGTTGGCCATACCACGATACAAGGTACACTCCAAACTGGAACATTATATCGGGCACAGCTGCATCACCTACGCCTAACCCCCACCAGTTCCCAAGAATTGGATTCCATGTAAATTGTAGTTCTTGTCCTAACCTGCCAATCACTTCATTAAGCGTGGACGATAAGAAAGCGGCAAATGTTGCTACTGTACCTAACCCTGCTGATAAAAACCTTGTGCTTAATTACAATGGTGCTTTCAAAAGCGATGCTGTAGCTACCCTCACTAATGTATTAGGTCAGGTAGTTGCTACACAGCAAATGGTTGATGGCAAAGCCGTATTCAACACTATGGATTTGGCATCAGGCCACTATATCTACACAGTTACTGCTAAAGGTGACCGTGCAACCGGCCGTGTTGTTATAGCACACTAATTATTACATAATCATTTATACCGAAAAGGGCAGGTTTTCCTGCCCTTTTCTTATTGTAATAAGTGGGCTTGTTCCCACTTTTTTTATTTTATAGAGAAGCCTCTTTTTTCTTTTTGGAAACAATATTCTATTATTGCACACGCTTGGCACGAAATTGGCTGCCAATAAATTGAAAACTAAGGAATGGCAAAAAATCTATTGATAGTGGAGTCGCCTGCGAAGGCGAAGACCATAGAAAAAATATTGGGCAGTGATTTTGAGGTAAAGTCGTGCTATGGGCATATCCGTGATCTGGAGCGTGAGAATATGGGAATAGACCTGAAGAACGGATATAAACCTACTTATATAGTATCAGAAGATAAGCAAAAGGTAGTAAAGGAATTAAAGTCGCTTGCAAAAAAATCGGAAAGTGTGTGGCTGGCAACGGATGAGGACCGTGAGGGTGAGGCCATATCGTGGCATTTGTGCGAAGTATTAGGACTGGACCCATACACCACTAAGCGAATAGTTTTTCATGAAATAACCAAACCGGCCATAAAGAAAGCCGTAGAGCAGCCGCGCACGGTGAATATGGATCTTGTCTATGCGCAGCAGGCACGCAGGATTCTGGACCGTATCGTGGGCTTTGAATTGTCGCCGGTGCTGTGGCGCAAAATGAGCATGCGCAACAACCTTTCAGCAGGTAGGGTGCAATCAGTGGCGGTGAGGCTTATTGTAGAGCGCGAGCGGGAGATAACGCGGTTTAAGACAAACAGCAGCTTTAAGGTCGAGGCACTGTTTTCGGCAGATGATATAAATAAGAAGAAAGTAACTTTTAAAGCTGACGGGCCCGATAAAGTAAACGATGCGGATGGCGCGGCCAAATATCTGGATAAATGCAAGGGCGCAAATTACACCGTGAAAGATGTGCAGGTGAAACCCGGCAAGAAAACGCCTTCGGCACCATTTACCACATCTACACTACAGCAGGAGGCCAGCCGTAAACTGGGCTATTCCGTTTCCAAGACCATGCTGCTGGCGCAGAAGCTGTATGAGAACGGCCATATCACCTACATGCGTACTGACTCGGTAAACTTGTCGGAAACAGCAATAGAGGCAACTCAGGCCGCCATCACCCAACAGTATGGGGACAAATATTATCAGAAGCGTATTTTTAAGAACAAGAACGAATCGGCGCAGGAAGCGCACGAAGCAATCAGGCCTACGGATATGAATGTATCTACAGCAGGCGATGCAGACACAACACGCCTGTATGACCTGATATGGAAGCGTACCATGGCCTGCCAGATGGCCGATGCGCAGACAGAGCGTACGATTGCTAAAATAGAAGTATCTACCCAGCCGGATCCATTGACCGCAACAGGTGAGGTATTGCGTTTTGATGGTTTCCTGAAGGTGTATAGCGAAGGACATGATGAAGAAGATGGGGACGATGAGAATGAAGGTATGCTGCCGCCATTGGTTGCCGGTCAGAAACTGGACTTTCAAAGGATGGTGGCCACAGAGCGGTTCACACGCCCGGCGCCAAGGTATACGGAAGCATCGCTGGTGAAAAAACTGGAAGAGCTGGGCATTGGTCGCCCGTCCACCTACGCGCCCACCATAAGCACCGTGCAGCAGCGAGGCTATGTGGAAAAACGTGATAAAGAAGGTGTGAAGCGTGATTTCCAGGTGCTGGTGTTACAAAATGATAAAGTAGAAAAGCGCACGGAAAGCGAGAACACCGGCGCTGAAAAAAATAAGATGTTCCCTACCGATCTCGGTATGGTGGTAACTGATTTTCTGCGTGAGCACTTCGGTAAGGTGATGGATTATGACTTTACGGCGAAAATAGAAGCAGAGTTCGATCATATAGCCGAAGGGCGGCAGCAATGGAACAAAATGCTGCATGATTTTTATGTTCCCTTTCATGAGATAGTGGAGCATACCATAGAGAATGCCAGCCGGGCGAAGGGTGAACGCGAACTGGGCACAGACCCACAGAGCGGCAAACCTGTGGTGGCACGCCTTGGCCGTTTCGGCCCAATGGTACAGATAGGCGAAGTAGTGGAAGGCGGTGAAAAACCCCGGTTTGCAAAACTACGCACCAACCAAAGCATTGAAACAATAACGCTGGAAGAGGCCCTGGAACTTTTCAGGCTGCCGCGGAACCTTGGTACATTTGAAGGGGAGGATGTAGTAGTGAACATAGGTCGTTTCGGCCCGTATGCGCAACATGCAGGACAATTCTATTCCCTGAAGAAAGAGATGGACCCCTATACAGTAGAAATGGCAGAGGTATCGCCATTGATAGAGGAAAAGAGGAAGGCTAAGGCGGAAAGCGAGGTAAAGGTGTTTGCTAAAGAAAAGATACGCATACTAAAAGGGCCTTATGGCCCGTACATAAAGCAGGGCCTACGCAACTATAAGATACCCAAAGAAAAAGCAGAAGACCCGGGTGCATTGACCATTGATGATGTAAAAGCCATCATAGAAGAAGCAAAGGCCAACCCGCCTAAGAAAGTACCCAGGGGCAGGAAAGCGAAATAACGGATACCCACAGGCTGTGGAAATCATTGCCGGCCACATGAAGGGATTTCTTAAATAATTCCGTAACTTTCTATGTGTAAACATGGTCGCCCCTGACCGGTCATGTGTTATCTTAATCGTTGGCTATTGAACACAAGTAAAGAAATAACAGCACTCCTGCGGCTTATAGATGATCCGGATGATGAGGTGTATGACACCGTGGCATCGAAGCTGCTGTATTATGGTAAGGAGATAATACCAAACCTGGAGCAGCTATGGGAGGTGACGGAAGATGAAGCGGTGCAGGAGCGTATAGAACTGCTCATACACAGGGTGCATTTTCACGACCTGCAGCAAGACTTTATGGAGTGGAGCAATGCAAAGCACCCCGAATTGCTGCGCGGGGCTATACTTGTGGCCCGCTATCAGTTTCCGGAGTTGAACGTACCTGCTATTCTCGCCCAATTTGACCAGATACGCCGAAATATTTGGCTGGAGCTGAATAATTACCTTACATCGCTGGAGCAGGTAAACGTGTTTAACAGCATACTGTATAATTATTACAAACTGCACGGGCATGAGCTTACGGAGCGGGAACCAAAATATTTTTTCATTAACCAGGTGCTGGAGAGCAAGCAGGGCAATGGTTACACAATAGGCGTACTGTACCTGGCACTGGCCGAGATATTGGACATCCCCATTTTTGCGGTGGACGTGCCGCGGCAGTTCATCTTTGCCTATATAGATACACTCTATAGTTTCCTGACTCCCGAAAAGGGCTTGAATCAGGTGCAATTTTATCTTGACCCCATAAACGGGTTGGTGTATACCCAAAAGGACGTAGATACCTATCTGCGAAAAATAAACGCCCACGATCGTGAAGAATACACCAAACCCCTGGATGCGAAGCGCGTTATCTTCAAAATGATGGAAGAGCTGAGCTTATGCTACCGCTATCGGCGCGAAGAACAGAAAGCCGAAGAGATACAGCAACTAATGCGCCTGCTTGTTGATGTATGACGGTGCCTATTACGTTTACGAAGCAATTTACCATAACGATATAGGCAAAAAAAAGCGGGCTGCAACAGCAACCCGCTTTTTAGTATACTAAACAACTGTTTATTGCTCAACCACCATATGGAACACCTGGCGGCCTTTATCTGAACTCACATTTACAAGGTACATGCCACTTGCCACATTGCCGAGGGATATCATTTCATCCAGGGTGCCATTCTTAGCAATAGCCCTGATTGTGCTGATTGTCCTTCCTGCCATGTCGGTAACTTGTATCGCTACTTCAGCATCAACAGCATCGGCTAGTGTGCCCTTAACATAGAATACGCCTCTGCTTGGGTTGGGTGCCACGCTGAAGGTGTTCTGAGCAGTTGACTCTTCGATAGTAGCCGGAGCTTCTTTTCTGCCTGTTGGAGTAACATACACAATGCGTGTGCCATAGCAGCCTGTAGGCAATGTATACGTCATTACTGCAGTGCCTAATGATGCACCTGTTACAACGCCTGTAGTTGAACCCACTGTGGCTATCGTTGCATTGCTGCTACTCCAGCTACCCCCCGAGATAGACCCGGTAAGCGTAATGCTGCCTCCCGGCATCATAGTGTAGATAGTTCCTGTAACCGTGGGTAACGGGTTGACTGTAACAACGGCCGAACCTGACATGCTACTTGTGCAGCCTGTACCTGATGCTGTAGCCACTATTGTGTAAGTACCTGCTGTAGTGTAGAGGCCCCAGCTCAAAGCGCTGCCAGTACCCGACATGGCGTAAACCGGAGTGCCGCTTCTGAATAATTTGTAGGTAATGCCGGAAGCAGAGCCACTAAGGTAGATAGGCGATCCGGTGCCGCCCGAGCAATAGCCGCCGCCGCCGCTCACCGTATAAACAGTAGGGTTAGCAGATATGGATACTGTCTTGGAGCCTGTCATAGTATTGGTGCAGCCTGTGGTAGCGTTTGTAGCAATAACTGTATAAACTCCGGCCGCAGTTTGCAGGCCAAAACTTATAGAAGAACCAGCGCCGGCTACCGGGCTGCCTACCGGCGAGCCGCCGAGATAAAGCTGATAGTTGACACCACTTACAGAAGCAGAAAGGCCGATGAGTACACCTGTACCGCCGGAGCAGTAAGCACCACCGCCGGTCATAGAAACGGCAACGGGAACTGTACCAACGGTGATTGTAACACTACCGGTCATCGTACTGATGCAACCACCGGTAACCAAAGTAGCCTTAACTGTATATGTTCCGGCTACAGATTGCAGGCCAAACGAAATAGCAGAACCTGTGCCTGCCACCGGGCTGCCTACTGATGTAGTACCGCGGTATAATTGATAGTTAACGCCAGCATCAGAGCTTGCAAGGCCAACCGCAACGCCCGTGCCACCAGAACATAGACTGCCTCCACCTGTAACAGTATATGCAGTAGGTGCGGAGTTAACAACAATGGTAGCAGAACCTGTCATAGAATTAGTACAACCGCCTGAAGCTGTTGTGGCTACTACAGTATAAACACCGGCAGCTGTCTGCAAGCCGAAGTTGATAGCAGCAGTGGTGCCTGCAACGGGGCTGCCTACAGGGCTGCCTGAAAGATATAACTGGTAATTTACCCCAAACTGCGAGCCTGTTAAATAAACAGGGAGGCCTACGCCACCGGCGCAATAGCTGCCACCGCCTGTTACTGTATAAGCAGTAGGTAATGCGATAACAGTAACAGTTGCGCTGCCTGTCATACTTCTCCAGCAACCTGTTGTTGCATCAGTTGCTTTTACGGTATAAGTGCCGGCAACGGTTTGAGAGCCAAAGCTCAATGGGCCGCCTGTGCCGGCTACCGGGCTGCCTACTGCTGTAGTGCCGCGGTATAGCTGGTAGTTGATGCCGGCATCACCCGTGTCAACATAAACTCCAACACCCGAACCACCTGCGCAATAGGAACCACCTCCGAGAACTGTACGAACTGTTGGTAATGGATTTACTACCACTGTAACGCTGCCTGTCATGCTGTTGTTACACAATGTGCCAACGCTGGTTGCTACCACGGTATAAACACCTGCAACGGTCTGGATGCCGAATGAAAGCGCACCACCTGTGCCTGAAAGCGGAGCGCCTACAGCAGAACCGCCACGATATAACTGATATTGAACACCTGTAGAGGAGCCTGACAGATAAACGGGAACACCTGTGCTACCAGCACAATAGCCGCCGCCGCCGAGAACAGTATAAGCGGTAGGCAATGCGCTGATAGATATAGTAACACTGCCAGCCATATTATTCACACAACCGGTAGTGGCATTTGTAGCCACTACTGTGTAAGTGCCTGTAGCTGTATGCATACCGAAAGAGAGCGTTGTGCCCGTGCCTGCTACTGGAGAACCTACAGGAGAACCGGCAAGAAATAATTGATAGTTTGTACCAACCGTGCTGCCTGTCAGGCCTACAATTTTTCCGGTGCCACCTGGGCAGTAGCTGCCACCACCCGAAACTGTGAATGCATAGGGCAATGGTATGATAGTAACTGCAACGCTGCCCATTGTGTTTATACAACCGGTTGTGGCATTAGTAGCTTTAATGGTATATGTTCCTGCTACCGACTGTGGCCCGAAGCTGATAGCGCTACCCGTGCCTGCCACAGGAGAGCCTACTGTTGCAGTGCCCCTGTATAATTGATAGTTAACACCTGCATCAGAACTTGCAAGGCCGATAACAGAACCCGAGCCGCCTGCGCAGTAGCCACCCCCACCTGTTACAGTATATACTGTAGGCAGAGGGTTAACAACAACTGTAACACTGCCTGTCATAGTATTGGTGCAAGCCGAAGCGCCGGAAGTCGTGGCGACAATTGTGTAAACGCCGGCCACTGTTTGCATACCGAAATTGAGCGTGCCACCTGTGCCGCCAAGTATTGCACCTGCAACAGGAAGCCCGCCTCTGTACAACTGATAGTAAACGCCTGAGTTGGAGCCGCTCAGGCCAACCGCTACACCTGTGCCGCCGGCACAATAAGCGCCGCCGCCGGTGACCGTATAGGCTGTGGGCAAAGCATATATAATAACTGTTTTGCTGCCAATCATGTTGTTTACACAACCATTAGAAGGATTTGTACCTGTGGCAGTGTATGTGCCGGCTGTAGTTTGCAGGCCGAAAGAAAGCGCACCGCCGGTGCCAGCAACAGGGCTACCCACCGGGGTAGCGCCAAGATATAACTGGTAGTTGATGCCGATTGCTGATGCTGTGAGCCCAATGGCAACACCTGTTCCGCCGGCGCAATAACCGCCGCCGCCGCTCATAGTGATTGCTGTTGGAAGTGGCGTGACAGTAATAACCGCAGAACCCGTCATAGTGCGGGAACAGCCGGTAGAGGGATTGTAAGCCAACACTGTGTATGTCCCCGCAATAATATGGAGGCCAAAGGTGATAGCAGATCCGGTGCCGCCAACAGGGCCACCGATGGTGGTTGTACCCCTGTACAACTGATAAAGAACACCTGATTCAGAACTGCTCAGCCCGATAGCCACACCAGCACCGCCGGAGCAATACGTGCCGCCGCCGGTAACTGTATAATCATTAGGAAGTGGGTTAATACTTACGGTAACGCTGCCTGTCATATTGTTTGTGCAACCTGAAGATGCGTTAGTGCCTACTACTGTATAAACGCCAACACCAGTTTGTGGGCCAAAGCTTAGAGCCGATCCCGTGCCGGTAACAGGGCTGCCTACAGGAGAGCCGGCCAGGAATAACTGATAGTTTACTCCGCCATTAGAACCACTGAGGCCAACAATGGCCCCTACGCTGCCGGTGCAATAGCCGCCGCCACCTGTCATCAGGTATGCAACGGGAGCCGGGAGCGTATTAACTGCAACACTGCCAAACATATTGCTTGTGCAACCTGTAGTGGC
Organism: uncultured Flavipsychrobacter sp.; assembly: GCA_964493865.1. Lineage (GTDB taxonomy): Bacteria > Bacteroidota > Bacteroidia > Chitinophagales > Chitinophagaceae > Nemorincola. Next base: position 11,330 of record CAZBPS010000008.1, on the reverse strand, counting down.
ATCTGTAGCCCTTACTGTATATGTGCCTACAACTGTCTGCAATCCGAATGTAATTGAGCTGCCTGTACCTGCAACTGGTGATCCCACTGCTGTTGTGCCTCTATATAATTGGTAATTAACGCCCGATGTAGAACCTGCAAGGCCTACAGCCATACCTGCGCCGCCAAAACAGAAACTGCCACCACCGGTTACACTAAACACAGGAGGCAGAGAATTAACGGTAACTGTAGCGCTGCCGGTCATCAATTGCATACAACCTGTAAAGCTGGCCATAGTAGCCATAACGGTATAGGTACCTGCTATTGTTTGCGCTGGGAAAGAAATAGCGCCTCCGGTACCTGAAACAATCGTACTAACTACAGGAACGCCACCCCTGTATAGCTGGTATTTAACGCCAATGTCAGAGCTGCCCAGCCCGATAACCACACCGGGGCCGCCTGAGCAATAGTTGCCACCACCGGTCACGGTATGTGTGCCGGGTAAAGAATAAATAATTACTGTTTTGCTACCATACATATTAGTCGTACACCCGTTGGCTGGATTGCTTGCGGTTGCTGTGTACACCCCGGCTGCAGTTTGCAGGCCGAAGCTGAAACCCGCACCAACACCCGCAACAGGAGAACCTACCGGTGAGCCTGCAAGGTATAGCTGATAATTAATGCCTATAGCAGAACCGGCAAGGCCTACATTAACACCTGCGCCACCGATGCAGTAGCCACCACCGCCTGTCATCAATACCGGTGCGGGAGGAGTGCCTGTGCATGGAGGAGCAAAAGCCAGAATCTCACCACTTGAAGGTAGCGTACAAGCGTAATCATTAAATGATGTATTTGTCGTAGGGGATGCTGTGCTTGGCAGTGTCTGAAAATCGGTAGTGCTGTTAGCTATACCAATAGTACCGGAAGGCGAACTTACGAATGTGCCGTAACAATACTCTACCCGGTTAGTTCCTTCATATAGTTTTATCTGGAAGTTCATAAAATAATCCGAGAAGCAGCATACCGCCCAGTCAGCCCACTCAACAGTAAATACCCTGTTGCCGGGAGCTCCGGTCGTTTGGTAATAACAGGCGGGAGAACTGCCTCCGCCGCCTATACCTGCATTATCAGCCCACATAGGCATCAACCAACCCGCGCCACTAATGTTAGCGGCATCGACAATAAATGACGCCCCTGTGTTTGATAAAGATACTACGCCATTTGAGTTTACCTGACAGGTGGTATAACTAACACCACAGAAATTAAATGTAAAACCGATAGGGATACCTGCCGCACCACAATCATCGCATGCCAGAGACCCGATCAGGGTTCCCGTACCTGCAATACTGCTGTAAGTACCCGTAGTTCGAGTAAATGCATAGCCCGCAGCTGTTTGCGCATAGCTGCCGGTAGAGAAAGTTAAGATCAGCCCCAGCAAAAAGAACAATTTCTTCATATTTGTTCTTCTGAAGTTAGTGGCCGATGCTCTCGGTGGGGAGAATAAAGTTCCTGTCATCATATAAATGGATTTTTTAAATGGAGGCACAAAATAGAAAAAGAAATCTGAAAAAGTAAATATTATCGCATTTATGTCTAACGATAATTATTATTTAATTCGGGCGTGCGCATTATATTATATGTAAATGACAATTATACCCCAAACAGTAACTATTAAAAGAGGATACGTTAATGACCCTCATAAACCACACCTGAAGTCGGCGTTTCATTGAGTTCTATCCTTTTCAGAGAGGGTAGCCCGGTTTTCACTTGCTGCCATAGCCACATTGCCAGTAGCTCGCAGGTAGGGTTCTGGAGCCCTGGCACATCGTTGAGCAATTTATGGTCTACAAGGCGGAGTACAGGCTCCATTATTTCTTTTACTAAGGCAAAATCGGTAACCCAGCCATATTGCTCGTCGGGCGCCCCTTCAAGAAAGATGGTCAGCGTATAGGTGTGCCCATGCACCGCTCTGCATTTGTGCGTTTCAGGAACGTTTGGCAAAAAATGTGCTGAGTCGAAAGTGAACCGTCGGAAAATAAGCATTCAATACTTAAATTAATAGAAACAACTGGCAGTACATCATAATTTCTCAAATCTTGCCTGGAAGAAACGCAGGTAACGGGGTTCGTAAACCATCTTCAGACCTTTTACCTTATCCCTGCGCTCATATACCCTTATCACAGATTCGGTGATTACATCCATATGCGCCTGCGTATACACTCTACGCGGAATGGTAAGCCTCACCAACTCTAACTTAGGGTAGTAGTGGTCGCCTGTTTTTATATTACGCCCCGCAGAAACAATGCCCCGCTCCATGGCCCTTATACCGGCATCTTCATAGAGCTCGGCTGCCAGCACCTGTGCGGGAAATTGGTCCTGCGTCAGGTGTGGCAGGAACTTACGTGCGTCAATAAAAACCCCATGGCCACCCACCGGCCCCACGATAGGTATGCTTGCCTGCTGCAATTGCTCGCCTAAATAGAGTACCTGCCCTATCCGCGCCTTCATATGCTCATCCTGAACAGATTCTTCAATACCTATCGCCATGGCTTCCATATCACGCCCGGCCAATCCACCATAGGTATGCAGCCCCTCATAAACAACCACAAGATTGCTGGCCTCGTTAAACGCATTTTCGTCATTCAACGCGAGAAACCCGCCAATATTCACAAGTGCATCTTTTTTCCCGCTGAAGGTCGCTCCATCGGTATAGCTGCATATCTCTTTCACAATGCTCTTTACTGTTCGCTTTGCATATCCTTTTTCCCTCTGTTTTATAAAGAAAGCGTTCTCGGCAATGCGCGTCATATCCAGTATGATCTTTATGCCATGTTTGGCGGTGAGCTCACGCACCTGTTTCAGGTTTTCCATAGACACAGGCTGACCGCCGGCCATATTCACCGTAACGGCCACACATACATACGGAATGCGTTTGGCGCCGTGCTTTTTTATGATTCGCTGTAATTTATCGAGGTCAATATTCCCTTTGAAGGGATGTGGGTCCTCTGGGTTGTGGGCTTCATCGATTATAACATCTATGAATGTGCCGCCCGCCAGTTCCTGATGAAGCCTTGTTGTGGTAAAATACATATTGCCGGGGATGATATCGCCCTTTTTTATCATCACTTTCGACAAGATATTTTCTGCCCCACGGCCCTGGTGAGTGGGTATCAGGTACTTATAGCCATAATGTTCTTTAACGGCTTTTTCAAGTGTATAGAAGTTTCTGCTGCCGGCATAGGCTTCATCGCCCATCATCAGCCCGGCCCATTGCCTGTCGCTCATGGCCGACGTGCCGCTATCGGTCAGCAGGTCGATATACACGTCCTCTGACTTAAGCAGGAATGTATTATAGCCGGCTTCTTTAATCGCTTTCCGGCGTTGTGCTGATGTGGTCATCTTCAGCAGCTCCACCATCTTTATTTTGTATGGCTCTGCCCAGCTTCTTTTTTGTTCTTGTCTCATTATGATATATTATTCAATTGGTCTCAATTTTGCTGTAAAATGTCTCAGTAGGGGCGCTTCTTCAGTAATCTCCAGCCCTTTTATAGTTGCTCTCTTACCAAATACCTCTATGATTACTTCCGCTACATAATCTATATGGCTTTGGGTATATACCCGGCGCGGAATGGCCAGGCGCACCAACTCCATTTGAGCAGGAACTAATTTGTTCCCGGCATCATACTTGCCAAACATCAGCGACCCTATCTCTACGCTCCTGATTCCTCCTTCCACGTATAAAGCGCCAACAAGTGCCTGTCCGGGATACTGATTTACGGGTATATGTGCAAGGAATGCTTTAGCGTCAATGTAAACCGCATGTCCGCCGGCGGGTTGCATAACGGGAACACCCGCTGCTATCAGTTTGTTGGTGAGATATTCAATACTGCGGATACGGTACTGTAGGTAATTTTCATCCAATACCTCATTAAGGCCGATGGCAATGGCTTCAAGGTCTCTGCCCGCAAGGCCCCCATAGGTGGGGAAACCTTCAGTAATAACAAGCAGGTTCCTGCATTTGATGGCCAGTTGCTCGTTGTGCATTGCAAGGAACCCACCTATATTGGCAAATGCATCTTTCTTAGCGCTCATCGTGCAGCCATCTGCGTAGGAGAAAAGTTCCCTGGCTATCTCCGGTACAGACTTGTTAAAAAACTCTTCCTCGCGCATCTTTATGAAGTAGGAATTTTCTGCAAACCGGCAAGCATCAATAAACAAAGGGATATTATGCAACGTGCATATCCTCCGCACCTCCCGTATATTCTGCATACTTACCGGCTGGCCACCACCGGAATTATTGGTAACTGTGATGATGCAGAGCGGGATGTTGGCCGCACCCTTTTCATTGATAAACTTTTCGAGCGCCACAGTATCTACATTCCCTTTAAATGGGGCAGGCACAGAGGGTATTTTGCCTTCTGGGCAAAGCAAATCAACACCTTCTGCTCCTGAAAACTCAATATTGGCTCGTGTAGTGTCAAACAGCGTATTACTTACAAAAAACTTTCCTTTACCGCCAAGTATGCTGAACAATATCTTTTCGGCTGCCCTGCCCTGGTGCGTGGGTATGACCAAAGGCATTCCGGTTATGCGCCGCACTACCTCCTCGAATCGGAAAAAACTGGGGCTTCCTGCATACGATTCATCGCCCTGCATGATGCCTGCCCACTGGTGGCTGCTCATAGCACTGGTGCCGCTATCAGTAAGGAGGTCAATTAATACGTCTTTCGCATGAATGAGAAACGGATTGTAATATGCCCTTTCTAAAATTTTTTGCCGATCCTCAAGGGTATTAAAATATATAGGTTCAACCGATTTTATCCTGAATGGCTCTATTATTGTTTTCATACTTCTGCGTGTGTGGACTATTTTTGTTTCCTTATAATGAAGTTAAAAAGTATACTGATATATAATTTCTGAAACTAATTTTCATATTCGGTGCAAATGTACAGACAGTAATTCTCGGGAAACATGATTATAATCATCTGACAAAAGCCGCATGTCAATTAACTTTGACATAGAGTAAACTGGAACAGAAGTGTTTCTAATCAATGACCGTACCTTGGAGAGAAAAGTGTCTTCAATTATAAATGATATTTCCCACTTGCTGCCACTTGTGTTAACTTTGCCCAAAGGTGATAGTCATAATACTGGATCAGCTTTTCATCTTGCGGATAATGGGTAAAATATTGCTGAATACTTTTTTGATTATAGCAGCCCTCAACACGGTTACGCTTAATCAATTTGCAAAAGTCCCCTTGCTGGCAGTTCATTACATTGACCATTGGCACAGAAACAATGCCCTTTCCGTACCTGATTTTCTCAGCATGCATTACTTCAATCAGGACATTGATGACAATGACGATATACAAGACAACCAACTACCATTAAAATCAGTAGACTTTACTAGTGCGCCGCAATTTGCCACTCCCTTATCAACTATATGTATCACCCTGCGTGAATTAAAAATTATCGCAAATAAAGAAGTGCTGAATAAAGAAGAAGCTCTTAGCTCACGGCTGATACCCGGCCTCTTTCGGCCTCCCAGGTACTAATAATGGCATGTTATTGTTTCTGATAGCACTATCGCCGGACTGCTGATATTCGTTAACATAAATCCGAGAACGACCTTTGTTGTATTTTATACTGTTGCAGAAATTACTGTCTCTATTTTCCGGCGTAAAGAAAATAACCATTTCCAAAAGTGAATGAACATAAAATGGCTTGTCCGACTGTTCGTTTAGCAAATAAAAAAAATCATGCTTAATAAGATAATTAGCTTTTCCATAAACAATAAGCTGATCGTTTCGCTTTTCGTACTCTTTCTGATTGTATGGGGAGTATATGAAACGACCAGGCTGCCGATTGACGCTGTTCCGGATATAACAGATAATCAGGTACAGGTCATCACCGTGTCGCCGGCACTTGGCGCACCAGATGTGGAACGACTTATCAGCTTCCCCATCGAACAAGCTTGCAGTAACATCCCCGGACAAAAGCAGGTGAGAAGTTTCTCCCGTTTTGGGTTATCGCTTGTGACCATTGTTTTTGACGATGAGACGGACATCTACTGGGCCAGGCAGCAGGTTAACGAAAAATTGAAATCCGTAGAACGGGACCTGCCAACCGGTATCGGACTACCAGAACTGGCACCGGTTTCGACCGGGCTTGGCGAAATATACCAATATGTGGTGCGCCCATTGAAGGGATTTGAGGGCAAGTATGATGCAACGGCGCTGCGCACAATACAAGACTGGACAGTGAGGCGGCAGCTATTGGGTACGCCAGGTGTAGCTGAGGTAGCGAGCTTTGGCGGCAAACTGAAGCAATACGAAATAGCCGTAAAGCCTGAGCAGTTGAAAGCATACGGAGTCACCATACCCGATGTTTTCGATGCGATAGAAAAAAACAACCAGAATACAGGAGGAGCGTACATAGAAAAAGGCCCGACAGTGTTGTATATAAGAACAGAAGGACTTACAAAAGGCATAAGCGATATTGAAAAGATAGTTGTAAAAATCTTATCTGATGGAACTCCTTTATTGATAAGGGACATAGCTACGGTGCAATATGGAAACGCGATTCGCTACGGTGCCATGACGTATAACAACGATGGGGAGGTGGCAGGAGCGGTAGTGATGATGCTTAAAGGAGAAAACTCATCAGCAGTAATAAAGCTGGTAAAAAAGAGAATAGCCGAGATACAGAAAATGCTACCTGAAGGGGTAGTGATCGAACCTTTTCTTGACAGGACGAAAATGGTGAACAACGCCATAAAAACAGTCGAGACAAATCTGGTAGAGGGCGCCTTGATAGTAATATTCGTATTGGTTTTCTTTCTCGGCAACGCCCGCGCCGGTCTTATCGTGTCCTCGGTGATTCCTTTATCCATGCTTTTTGCGATCATACTCATGAATAAATTCGGGATTGGCGGTAACCTTATGTCTCTGGGTGCTATTGATTTTGGACTTATCGTGGATGGGTCCGTTATAGTAGTTGAGGCTATTTTGCACCGCTTCACACACTCAAAGCAATTCAGGAACATAATCCAGATAAGCCAACCGGAAATGGACAATGAGGTAGCTGCCTCAACCGGGCAAATGATCAAATCAGCAGTATTCAGCCAGATCATTATCCTGATCGTGTATCTGCCAATCCTTTCTCTTCAAGGTATTGAGGGGAAAATGTTCAAGCCAATGGCTTATACTATTGCCTTTGCCATTATGGGTGCTTTTGTACTTTCTGTCACCTACGTTCCAATGATGGCAGCATTGTGCTTAAATAAAAAGCTCAACCATAAAAAGACGTATGCAGACAAACTTATGACCTGGCTTGAAAAGAAATATCATCCCCTGCTAAGGCGGATAATGCTGATACCTAAAACTGCCGTAGCCGTTACACTGCTATTATTTTCAGTTTCTGTATTCATACTTGGTGGCATGGGTGGAGAGTTTATTCCTGAACTGGAAGAGGGCGACTTTGCAGTAGAAACAAGGTTACTAACTGGCAGTAACCTCTCCAGCACTATTAATGCCACTCAACAAGCTTCCAGAATATTATTAACAGGGTTTCCAGAAGTGCAGAAAGTGGTGACTAAAATTGGCAGTGCAGAAATACCAACGGACCCTATGCCATTTGAAGCAGCTGATATGATGGTGATACTAAAGAATAAAAAGGAATGGACCTCGGCGTCGTCTTTTGATGACCTGAGTAGCAAAATGGGTAAGGCACTGGAGGATGTGCCCGGAATAACTACCGGCTTCCAATTTCCGGTACAAATGCGGTTCAATGAACTGATGACGGGCGCAAGGCAGGATATAGTCTGTAAAATATATGGAGAAAACCTGGATAGCCTTAGCAAGTATGCACACCGGCTCAGTGAAATAATAAATTCCGTAAATGGAGCCGTAAATATTTATGAAGAAAGAATAACCGGAATGCCGCAGGTAGTAATAACCTATAACAGAGACGCCATGACAAAGTATGGATTGAGCGTCGGCGAAATAAACAAGGTGGTGAATACAGGTTTCGCAGGTCAGATAGCCGGCCAGGTATATGAAGGTGAGAAAAGATTTGATATGGTAGTGCGAATGGCCGGTGAAGCAAGGAACAGCCTGTCGGATATTCAGAACTTAACAATCAGCACAAGACAGGGCACACAGATACCACTACAACAAGTAGCCATAATTGAAGAGGTGGAGGGTGTCAACCAGATACAACGTGAAAATACCAAACGTAGGATAATAGTTGGGTTTAATGTAAAAGACAGGGATGTTAAAACCGTTGTTGACGAACTACAGCAAAAAGTAAGTAATCAACTTAGCATGGCCAGAGAATATAATATTGTATATGGTGGCTCGTTCGAGAATATGAATGCAGCCAAAGAAAGACTGACGATCGTGGTACCCATAGCGCTACTAATGATCTTCCTGCTTTTGTATTTCGCTTTTGGTTCTGTAAAGCAGGGACTCCTCATCTACTCTGCCATCCCATTGTCTGCCACAGGCGGGATACTGGCATTATGGTCACGGGGAATGCCTTTCAGCATATCGGCTGGGGTTGGTTTCATAGCGCTATTCGGCGTCGCGGTGCTGAATGGCATATTGCTGGTTTCTGAGTTTAACCGGCTGAAAAGTGAAGGGTGGCTGGATGCTCGACGCATCGTGGTCCATGCTACCAAATCGAAACTAAGGGCCCTGCTGATGACCGCCTTTGTACCTTCACTCGGGTTTATACCGATGGCCATAAGTACTGGCGCCGGTGGGGAAGTGCAAAAACCATTGGCTACTGTAGTGATTGGCGGATTGATCATTTCCACAATGCTTACCCTATTCATATTGCCTATACTCTACATAATGTTGGAAAACAGATCGAGATCATTCATGCCACGCAAGGCCACACATGTAGCCATATTAATAGCCCTGACTGTGCTGGGCATACCAGCTCAAGCACAGCAAAAAATATCGCTTCATGCGGCCATAGATAGCGCAGTAAAAAATAACTACAGGTTGAAAGCGGCTGCAGCAGAAGTAAGCTACTACCGGCAACTAAGACGCAGCGGAACTGATATTGACAAAACGAATGTGGTATTAGAATACGGAAAATTCAATAGTGCTGCGAACGACAACAGATTTGCTATTTCGCAGACAATCCAGTTCCCTACGGTATATGTTCACCAGAATGCGATCAACAGGGCAAACATTGCGCTAAGTGAGGCGGGCAGGCAACAAAAAGAAATAGAGATCAAAACGAGTGTCCGTCAAATATTCTATGAACTGCTGATCCTTGAGCAAAAAATACTATTGTTGAAGGAAGCCGACAGCATATACCATGGTTTCGTAGCAAAAAGCAGGCTTCGCTTCAATGCGGGAGACATTGACATTGCTGAAATAACTACCGTTGAAAACCAACAGTTACAGATACACAACCAACTGCAGTCCCTCATATCGGATCAGATCATTATTCTCAACTTGTTCAAAGCCGTCATAAATTCCCCGGTGGGTGTTGCGCCGGCAGCGGATTCAATTATCTACAGCCTGCCACTCAATACTGAATATACAGATTTGAACCAAAGCCCTGTCTTAAAGGAGCACCGGGAACTGGTTCGTCTATCGGATCTTCAGGAGAAGCTGGAGAAAGACAAATTATATCCCAGTATCAATGCCGGCTATAATAATCTGTCAATAATCGGCTGGCAGGCAACAGGTGCAGGTACAGAAAGATACTATGGTAGCAAAGACAGGTTTTCTTATGTGACCGTTGACTTGGGAGTGCCGCTGTTCTATGGGGCGCAGAGATCAAAAATAAACGCAACTGAAAAACTACAGCTCCAACGGAAGGAAGAAATGAATGCCACGCAACAGCAGTTGCAAACCAGCCTTGAAAACGCGATGCGCACATACCTGCAACGCAGGAAATCCGTTCACACATACCAGAATAAAATGCTGCCCAATGCGTCCGTTGTTATACATACGGCAGATAAGAAATTATCTGCGGGCGAGATTGGATACCTGGAATGGACAATGCTTATCAATTCAGCGATACAGGTACGCAGCGAATATTTTAACATCGTGCAGCAAATGAATGAAGCTGCATTTGAAGTAGAGAGGATAACCGGCATTAACTAAACTATTTAAATAATAACTATCATGTATAAATTAGCATATCTATTTTTTGTAACTATCTTCATCCTTTCTTGCTCACAAGGCAATACAGGCACAGATGACAAAAAACCTGCCACAGCAGCAGGAACGAACGACAACTTGGTGCGGCTATCCTCCGTTCAAGCAAAAAATGCCGGAATAGTAACCGGACAACCCGTAACAAAGGAGATTCACAAAGTTTTAAAGGTAAGTGGCGTTCTCGACGTGCTTCCGGACAACATGATTTCCGTAAGTATCCCGCTTGGTGGCTACATAAAAAAAATGTCGCTAATACCCGGACAGCAGGTGCATACCGGAGAAATCTTGGCCACAGTTGAAGACCAGCAATACATACAGCTGCAACAGGATTACCTCACAGCCAAAAGTAAACTTACCTACTATGAAGCTGAATACTACCGGCAGCTGAAACTTAATGAAACGAAAGCTGTAAGCGACAAAACATATCAGCTGGCAAAGAGCGAATTTGAAAGTGAAAAAATATTATTCAGATCCCTTGGGGAAAAACTCCGGTTAATAGGAATTAACCCTGAAAAACTCAACGAGGATAATATCTCACGTAGTATATACATAAAAGCACCTATCAGTGGCTTTATTACAAAGGTGAATGTAAACCCCGGAAAATACGCCAGCCCGACTGACATACTTTTTGAACTACAGGACCCCGCAGAACTCCACCTGACACTTACCGTATTTGAAAATGATGCGGCTGCGCTGACAGCAGGTCAGAAAATAATATGCTTCACCAATACGAACCCAGGCAAGAGATATGAAGCAACCATTCATTATATTAACCCCAACATAGATAAGGAAAGATCAACAGAAGTTCATTGCCATATTTCCGGATATGGCAATGAGCTGCTGCCGGGAATGTTCATGAATAGCGAAATAGAAATAAAAAAGTTAACCGCCAATACACTTCCGGAAGAAGCAGTTGTAAAATGGAACAATATCCAGTACATATTTTCAGAAGCAGGAGAAAATACCTATAAAATGTACCAGATAGAAACAGGCATGGTTCAAGACGGTTCTGTTGAAATAAAGTCTACTTTGCCAAATGGGAAAATAGTCATAAAAAATGCATATACACTCCTGATGAAAATGAAGAACAATAGCGAAGAGTAAATAAGTAGAATGATTAACAACGAAAAAGCCTCACATTTGTGAGGCTTTTTGCGGACCGGACGGGACT
>CAZBPS010000007.1:0-256011 GCA_964493865.1 uncultured Flavipsychrobacter sp. | reverse complement strand
GTTGGTTCCATTAATTACACTTTTAAAAGTGTAAGGTTTTTTCAGGACTAGACATATTTTAGTCGTCTGCCTACGGCAGATAAATAAGTTGCCATGCCTACGGCAGATAAACCGTGCCTGCGGCAGATAAACCAGTCATTCAAAGAACTTGCCCCAATATTTTTTTTGGAGTTGTGTAAAGTTCAATAATGCTTTTGTTGCCGCCAAATAAAAAAAGCATGATGGTACAGTTTGCTGTACCGTCATGGAAAAATGTATTTCCGTGGAAATGCTTGCCGGTATTGTGTTTGTCGGGTTTTTGAATTTAGTGATAATATGTGTATATGATTGATTGGCAGGTGGTTGTGGCGTGTGTAAAATTTTGGGTGGTGTATAGCCCGTAATCGCAAACGAGGAGTGGGGGGATTTTGTCACGCCCTGATATTTCTGCATGGCGCGAGGTGTCCTGCGCGAGGTCGTTGGTGAGGACACCAACGGCGGCGGACATTGTCATCCTGAGCTTGTCGAAGGAATGTTGAGGGCTTGCAAATAGCTGATGGAAGTTCCGTGATTAAGCTGCTTCCTAATCCTCGGCAATGGTTCGACAAGCTCACCATGACAATAACACAGCACTTATTTTTTACTCTTTTATTATTTTATGTATGGTACGCGCTCCTTTGGTATCTGCCATTTGCAGCAGGTACATGCCGGATGGTAGGGTGTGTAGTGGTATGGTGTTATTGCTTTGGGGCAGTATGCCTTGCTGCTTTATAGCACCTACTACATCATAGAGTTTATACTCACTGCCGGGCTGCGCGTTTTCTATTGTTAGCTCGTTATTTGCAGGGTTGGGGTAAATGAAAATGTCCCGACCTGCGGGCATAAGAAGCCCGGTTGTAGCTGAAATGACTATATGACCTAATGAAGTGGTGGAATCATAACATCCATAAGTGGCAGTAGATACTACCCTTGCGGTTATTGTATCTGCGCCCGGTGTTTTGGTGTAGGTAACTACCGGCACAGTGGTACTCGCAAATAGCACGCCATGGTTCATCCAGTGAATAATATAACTACTCCCGGCACTGGCAACCGTTGCATTTACAGTTACCGTACTACCCAAAGGCATAGACGTAGTGCCAGAAAGAGATATTGTGGGGTAGGTGAAAATCGGAGTAGGAAATGATACTTTACGGATACGTTGGTTTTGCAAGTCAGAAATATAAATACTTCCACAAATGTCTGTCGATATGGATTCTGGATTATACAACAATGCCGATGTACTGGGTCCACCATCACCACTAAATCCCGATGTTCCCGTTCCTGCAACTGTATATACTCTTCCATTGGTATCTACTTTTCGCACCCTTTCCCATGCTTTATCAGCAAAATATAAATTGCCGACAATGTCGAACGCCAATCCATATGGAACAAACTGAGCGTTAGTAGCAATTAGACCCTCACCATTATATACACCATTCCCATTACCGGCTATTGTTGTAATTATTCCAGTAACATTATCAATCCTTCTTATTCTATAATTCCCATTATCAGCAAGATATACGTTGTTACTAGAATCTACCGCAATACCCCATACATCATTTAAAGTAGTCGTATCAGCAAGACCACCATCACTTGTATAACCAATACTATTATTCCCTGCTACCGTTGTAATAATTCCGGATGGTGTAACTTTACGTACCCTATGATTCATCCAATCAGCAATATATAAATTATTAAGGTAATCAAAACAAATATTATTAGGGTAATTAAGAGAAGCTCCGGTTGCTGGTCCTCCGTCGCCTGAAAAAGCGTGAGTACCGTTCCCGGCTATGGTTGTAATAATTCCAGTAGCAAAATCTACCTTACGAATTTTACTATTGTAATAATCAGCAATGTACAAATTGCCTGATGTATCTATGGCTACAGCTAAAGGACTGTTAATTTGTGCATCCGTAGCCATTCCTCCATCTCCAACAGCACCAGGTGAACCTGTTCCCGCAACAGTAGTGATTATACCGGTATGTGATACCTTACGAACTCTGTGTCCCCCCCTAATGGCAAAATATAAATTGCCAAAAGCATCAAATGCACTACCACCAACACCTCCAATGTGCGCTGCAGTTGCCAATCCACCATCTCCACTATAACCACCACTACCCACTCCCATTCCTGCAAAAGTGGAAATTATTTGACCTTGACTTGTTTGGATACTAAACCATACGATGACAAACAGTAAGAACAAAAAATTTCGCATAATTCAAACTAAAAAGATAATTTATTAACAAAAGCCAATCAACAACCTGAACACAACAATACGATGCAACAACCGTCACTCACAAAAGAATAATTTATCATCATCTCTTATACAAATATAGCGCATCCAACCCATAAAAAATTTGGTAGCGGTAGTATTTTCAGGGTTTAATTATTTCAATATAATGCCAACAAATTTGCATTTCCCTATGTTAAACAAAATTTTTTAACTTTATTAAACTTTTAACCAATCATTAAGTCATAATAAAAAAGCACCTATGAAAATACTGTTACTACTACTCGTTTGCGCCCTGCCCATAGCCGCGTGCGCGCAAAACAAGCTGTACCTGAACCTGAACTCGCACAACGAAATGGCGGGCGAGAACTACGACACCGACTCGCTGCATTTCGACAGTATCACTAACTATACGCGGCAGATAGCACTATCGGTAGTGGCGAAAAATGTAAAGTGGGATTTCCAGACATGCTCAAAGTATGTGCTGGCAGTGCTGAAGTACCAGCACGGGGATACCTCATCCACCGACATACTGGAATGGATGCACGGCACGGGGCGCATACAGATAGACCCGAGGTCGAAAACGCAACCACCACTATACACCTACAACATAGCCGATGTGGTAACCCTGCTGGACTCGGTGGGCGTGCCTGACAGCCGCACCGTGGGCGGGTTCATCTATTACCCCTACACCTCTGCCGACTGGACACCATACCTATCGCCTATCACAGGCGTGCGCTATGGCCGCTTATGGACAGCACGCATACTGTGGGGCGCAGGCAGCAACCCTGCCCATTCGCATGACGCACACAATTTTGGAATTTGGAAACCGATGGGGGCAACAGACTCCACAAGTTTTTTCACCCATTCCCCTTCTACACCTGTGTGGGTAGAGGGCAATGGCTGCTCTGCCGTGCTGCACGACACTACAGATCCGGTTGATGTTTTCAACACTATAAAGGATGTGGCACAAAAGATATCGTCGGGCTACTGGCCGACGGACAGGTTCTACTCGATGTCCGTAATGATAAATCAACGTGACTTCTCAGCAGCATTCGTAATCAAAGTAAACCAACTGCTCGATTCTATAAATACCCTCGTGGCGGCCAACCAGGTGGTGTGGGCTACTATCAATGAAAAGTTTGACACCTTCCAGGCATGGAGTACCGCGACAAGCCACGCCTATAGCCAATGGGCCTGCGAAGACATGCCGCTGGCCACAACCGGCGTGGAAAAACCCACGCAGCCCACACTCTACCCCAACCCGGCACATGAGCATTTGTATATTGATAACGCCAACGATGGCGAATATTACATTTCAGCCGCCGACGGGCATGTAATACAGAAAGGGCTTATTAACGATAATGGCATAAGCCACCTGCCCGCAGGATTTTACATCATCAACATAACATCGGGCGGAACAAGCACACGACTGAAGTTCACACATTGGTGACGGAAAATGTGGTAAAAAAACTATTCTTTAATCTTGGCCTTCACCATAGCGAGGTATTCGTCTTTCTTGGGCTTGCGCAGCTTTTTTGCTGATTTGGTGAAGTATTTGTGTTTCTCAAGAAAGCGCACCTGTAGCTTGTTCCACTCGTGTTCGGAGTCGATGATGCCATACATGCACAGCTCTTCGTAAAGGCCGTTGCCTATCTTAAAAAAGTCATCGCGGCCCAGGTAATCGAGGTCGGCATCGCAGATAATCTCTTCCAGCTTGTTGTGGGGTGTCTGAGGTATTTTTGTGGCCTGTATCATACCGCAGATACGCTCTATCTGCTCAGGGGTGTAATCGTATTGTGGCAGGGTTTCCATAGCTATCTCGCACGATAGGCGCTCGTGGTCTTTCTGCTGCCTGAGGAAGCCGGCATCGTGAAACAGGACGGCGGTAAGCAATAAGGTAAGGTCTTCGCCCTCCACCTTCTCCAGCCGTGCTATTGTTTCAGCCGAGCTATAAACATCTTTGATATGCTCGGCGCTATGATAGGTAAGATTTTTGGGTAGTTCTTTCTGTAGCTTTTTAAGGATAAATTTTTTAACCTTTTCAAATTCCATATTGGTTGTTTTATTGTTTTCCGATTAAAAAATCCATCCCCTGCGCTAACGAAGATACATTTTTACATATTCAGAAGGTAATATTTTTTTGAGTAGCAGGAAATCACAGAAATGCGAGAACCAGCAGAATTGGATAGCATGTGAATGCGCAAACCGTCCTCCGGCAGGCAGGATTTTTTTGTTATAATCTGAAAATAAATAACTATTTTTATATTTGAATACTTATCTACACTTATGCGAAAACTATTACTTACCGCCTTATCGGCGCTATCGTCCGTTGTGTTGCATGCGCAAACGCCTGTATGGAGCACTAAAATAGCCCCCATACTATACAATCATTGCACCTCGTGCCACCACGATGATGGCATTGCGCCCTTCTCGCTCATCACATACAGCGATGCGGTGCTGAACTCAGGGGCTATAAAAAGCGCAGTGAATGCAAAACGCATGCCGCCCTGGCCACCCGACCCCAATTATTCGCGGCTGGCACATGAGCGCCTGCTCTCGGCAGCCGATATAGCAGCCATAACAGCCTGGGCCGATGGCGGCACGCCGCAAGGCACACCTTCGCTGGCGCCACCGGTGCCTGTGTATAACAATACCGGCATGATACCCGGCACGCCCGACCTGAAAGTGAAGATACCCACCTACACCTCTACAGCAGCCACCGGCGATGTGTACCAGTGCTTTGTGATACCCAGCGGCCTGCTGGTAGATAAGTTCATAAAATCATTTGAGGCGATACCCGGCAATCCTGCAATTGTGCACCACGTACTGGTTTTCGCCGATACCACCGGCACATGCGACAGCCTTGATGCGGCTGTTCCGGGCCCCGGCTACCCCAACTTCGGCGGTGTGGGCGTGGGCGCCGATGCGGCTACTATGCTGGGTGTATGGGTGCCCGGCAGTGACCCGATGAGTTACCCCAACGGCTTCGGCCTGAAACTACCGAAGAACGCGGATATTGTGGTGCAGGTGCATTATCCCGCCGGCACTGTAGGCCTGCAGGACAGCACAGAGGTTCGCTTCTTCTTTGCGCCATCCACCGGCGTACGCGAGGTAATTATGCAGCCTATACTCTTCCACGATTTCAACCTTATAGGCGGGCCGCTGCATATACCTGCCAATACAGTAAAAACGTATGAAGAAGCACTTGATCCGGTATATCTCATGCTCACCGGCGATATTTCCCTGCTTGGCGCTTTCCCGCATATGCACCTCATAGGCAAGACCATAAAATCATATGGTGTTCTCCCTTCCGGAGATACGGACAAATACATCCGTATAAATGCATGGGACTTCCACTGGCAGGGCTTCTACATGTTCCGCAAGCTGAAGAAAATACCGGTAGGAACGAGGGTCAGGGCGGAGGCTACCTATGACAATACAACAGCCAATCCGGAAAATCCCAACTCTCCCCCACAGGATGTGTTTGCCGGTGAGGCTACAACTGATGAAATGATGATTGTCTTCTTCGTTTTCACGCAATACCAGCCCGGCGATGAAAATATTATTGCGGATAGCGCCATTCTCGCCAGTCCTAACATACCTTACAATAACTACTACCACGGGCAGCAACTGCTTGATGTATGCCCCAACCCGGCAGTGGATAACATTGTGGTGAAGTGCTTCATGGAAGACCCCGACAAAGCTTCTATCGAGCTTATGGATATGCAGGGTAAGATAGTGCGCCAATTTATGAACAGTACACGTATCGAGAATGGCTACAGCACTTTCACATACTCCGTTTCCGGCTTGCCCCCCGGCACCTACACACTATTGGTAAAGACCACCCAGCAGATATTAACTAAGAAACTGTTAGTGGTGCATTAGGGTAGTCGTAAGTTGATGAAAATATAACTAAAAGGTGCCATACGCTCACGTATGGCACCTTTTTCATTACCGGAAATCCATTACTTTAGCCTGATGGATGTAAAAACGGCTAAGCCACTGCACCGCGCATGGGCTATGTATGATTGGGCCAATTCGGCATACAACCTTGTTATTACCTCTACTATATTCCCTGTATATTATAACGCCATCACCACCGTCACCGAAAATGGCAAAGTAGTAAGTGACACCGTTTCGTTCTTCGGCATCCGGGTAAAAAACAGCTCGCTGTTCGACTATTCCATAGCTGCCGCCTATCTGATCATCGCTCTGGTATCGCCTATCCTTTCCTCTATTGCAGACCATAGAGGCAATAAAAAGCGGTTCATGCAATTGTTTTGCTATGCAGGGGCTATCTCCTGTTGCTGCCTGTACTTCTTCAAAAGTGATACGCTTGAGCTGGGCATTGTCTGCTCGGCTATAGCCGCTCTGGGCTATTGCGGCAGCCTCGTGTTTTACAACGCCTACCTGCCCGAAATAGCCGCAGAAGCAGACCGCGACCATGTAAGCGCCCTTGGGTTCTCCTATGGGTATATCGGCAGTGTGCTGCTGCAGGTTATTTGCTTCATATTTGTCCTCAGGCCGCAATGGTTTGGCATTACAGATGCTACTTTCGCTCCCCGCCTGTCCTTCCTGCTGGTTGGCCTTTGGTGGGCGGGTTTCTCACAGATCACTTTTTTCAAGTTGCCTGATGGCGCGCAGCCCTCCGGTGAACAGACACCGCGCATATGGCTTTCCGGCTATCACAAGTTGCAGCAGGTGTGGCAGCAGGTAAAGGCGCACCCCGTTCTGCGCACCTACCTAGGGGCGTTCTTCTTTTACAGCATGGGCGTGAACACAGTAATGCTGGCTGCAGCACTCTTTGGCAGCAAAGAACTGCACCTCGCTACTGACCAGCTCATAGCGGTCATATTGGTAATACAATTAGTAGCCATTGCCGGTGCTTTTATAATGGCAAGGCTTTCTGCACGGTTTGGCAATCTCCGTGTATTGCTTTTCGTAGTCCTTCTATGGATAGGAATATGCATAGCTGCGTATTATACATATACTGCCGTCCAGTTTTATATACTTGCTGCAATAGTGGGGCTGGTGATGGGCGGCATACAGTCGTTAAGCCGCTCCACCTATGCCAAACTCATGCCACCCACCCACGATACAGCCTCCTTTTTCAGCTTTTACGATGTGACCGAGAAAATGGCCATCGTAATAGGGATGTTGACCTTTGGGTTTATTGATAGTATCATGAACATGAGGAGCGCAGTAGTTGCCCTTATTGTGTTTTTCGTGATAGGGGCATTGATTTTGTACAAAGCAATAACAAGGGGGGAATTGGAAAGGGGGAATTAGGAATTGGTACAGGGAATTTGGAGTACAGCTTTCTACTTTATACTTTTGACTTCAGACTAAGACATTATGAGGCTATTCACAATAAACGCAGGATATTTTAAGCTGGACGGCGGCGCGATGCATGGCGTGGTGCCAAAAAGTATGTGGAACAAGGTAAACCCGGCTGATGAGGGCAACATGTGTAGTTGGGCTATGCGCTGCCTGCTGATAGAGCATGGCAACTACAAGATACTCGTGGATAACGGCATGGGCAATAAGCAGGACGCCAAATTTTTTGGCCACTACCACCCTCATGGCGAAGATTCGATTGAAAAAGGCCTGGCTGCCCACGGCTTTACTCCCAATGATATTACCGATGTATTCCTCACCCACCTGCATTTCGACCATTGCGGAGGCTCTATTGTACGCGAAGGGGATAAATTAGTACCCGCATTCAAAAATGCACAGTATTGGACCAACCATAAGCATTGGAATAACGCACTCACCCCAAATGAACGCGAGCGTGCGTCATTCCTGAAGGAAAACATATTACCTATTGAGGAAAGCGGGCAACTGCGTTTTACTGAAGTAGCCGAGGCAGCAGAATGGCTGCAGGACATACGGATAAGATACGTAAACGGGCATACCGACTCTATGATGCTGCCACAGGTGAAATACAACAACACTACCCTGCTCTACTGTGCCGACCTCGTGCCCAGTGCCGCACACGTATCCATGCCGTGGGTAATGGCCTATGATATGCGGCCCGTAGATACGCTGGTAGAGAAGCACAGGCTGCTAAACGAGGCCGTAGCCAATAACTGGGTACTCTTCTTTGAGCACGACCCAAAGATTGAATGCTGCACCCTGACTGAAGATAATGGCCGGATACGCATCAAGGAGACTTTCCCGCTGAGCGAGATAGATGTAAAGACAGGAACTGCCACGAAATAAAGTTTCGGTTAATATTATAACCACAACATTTATCTTATTGCTTGTTTTTCATTTATGTATCGTAGTTTTACACCCAAACTACACTTCTTAATTGAATACTGCTGCCAAAACCTCGGGCTTATTGCTCCAGGCTGTGTTGGATAATGCCACTGATAGCATTGTACTTATTGATAAGTACCATAAAGTCATCATGCTCAATGATGTAATCAGGCATAACCTGCGCCTGATACATGGCAAAACACTGGCTATCGGAGATGACTACAGGGAGTTTGTCATTGACCAAAACCGCGAATTATATACTGCCTCTTTTGCAAAGGCGCTTAACGGTGAAACGGTGATTGTGGAAAAAGAAACCGTGAACGCCGGAACATCTTTTTGGTTCCGATTTAAGTTAAAAGCCGTTTACGATAATGATGGCGACCTGCTTGGGATATTACTGACAGCAAGAAACATAGATGACACCAAACGAAAAGAGATTGATTTAGAGCAGACCAGGCACCAGCTTAAAGAGCGGATGAAAGAATTATCGGTCGTCCATCAGCTTCATAAAATATTGCAGAACGAAGAACAAACTGTGGACGATATATTCAAAGCCATAGTTAATGTATTGCCGCAAGGCTGGCAGCATTCCGGTATGTGTGAGGCAAAGATAGACTTCAATGGCAAGGTGTATAAAACAGATGGGTATCATCCGTCTGCTCATCATCTGCGAAAGAAATTCAGGCTAAACGATGGAAGAGAAGGAAATATAGAAATAATATACACAGGCGCAATCTGGATGGCCGCAGAACCGTTCATAAAAGAAGAAGATGACCTGATAGGGACAGTTGTCAACATAATTCAGATGTATTTTGACAAAAAAGCCCACCAGGACGCACTGGAACATTCTGAAACGCGCTTTCGCAGCGCGTTTGAATTTGCTGCCGTGGGCATGGCCATTGTATCGCTGCGAGGCGACTGGCTTATGGTAAATAAAACCCTCTGTGACATGACGGGTTATACCGAACCTGAACTTTTGAAAACAACTTTTCAGAAAATGACCCACCCCGAAGACCTACCTAAAGATGTTGAAGTACTTGCTGAGTTGCATTCCGGAAAAAAAGACCACTATCAGGTCGAAAAACGGTACATGCACAAGAGCGGAACAGCCATTTGGGTCAATGTAAGCGTTGTGGTGGTAAAAAGTGATATCGGCAATCCTATCTATTATGTTTCACAGATAGAAAACATAACGGAAAGAAAAACCTTCTACAGCGAACTCGTAAAATCAGAAGCTAACCTTAAATCCATTTTTGACAACACACAGGTGGGCTACCTGCTGCTTGATGCCGACCGTAATGTAGTAGCATATAACAATTACTTCCTGACCAGATATTTTCAGGAAACGGAATATATGCTGAAAGTGGGGAAGAACCTGTTGGATTTGATCTTACCGGAAAAAAGGGATAACCTGAATAAAGCGATGGATGTGGTGAGGGCTACAACAAACCCTGTAGAATACGAAACAAAGTACGGTAATACGGGTTCCGAAAGCTATTTCAGTGTGTCTATTTCTCCGATCCTGAACGATGGCCAGTTAATTGGTTATGGTTTCTGCGCACTGGATGTGACCAACAGGAAAAACATGGAAATGGAACGGCAGAAAATGCTGTCGGACCTTATACGGCGAAACAAAGACCTTCATGAGTTTGCCCAGATAGTATCGCACAACATCAGGGGGCCGCTTGCGGCAATACTGGGGCTTACCAATATGCTGGGCGACGAACTCACCTACGAGGAAAAGGACTTTATATTGGACGGGGTGAGCAAATCGGCCCACAAACTGGATGCCGTAGTAAAGGAGATGAACCACCTCCTTCATGCAAAAAGCGAAACATCTGAACCGAAACAAAAAATCGACCTGAACCAACTCATGAAAGACCTGCGGTCGGAATTCAGCAGCACTATTGCCCATAGCCAAGCCATTATCGAATGTGATTTCGGCATAGCTAGCGAGGTGACTGCTATTCGGTCTTTTTTGCATAACATACTTTACAACCTGCTCTCCAATAGTCTCGACTACAGGCACAAAGACAGGGCGCCGGTCATCAAAGTATCTACCGAACGGATGCATGAAGGCGTAATGATTCGGTTTGAAGATAATGGTATCGGCATAGACATGGAGAAACACGGCAGCAAAATATTTACACTTAATAAACGCTTCCAGAATACCGCAGACGGCAAAGGCCTCGGCCTTTTTATAGCCAAAGCACAGGTAGATGCGCTGGATGGCAGCATAAAGGTGGACAGCACACCCGGCGTTGGCAGTGTATTTAAGGTTACATTGCCGGCATAGTGATAGCAACAATTACATTTCCCCGCTTGATTCCGGCATTTTCCTTGTGCCTGTAAAGTAGCAGGTTTCTTTCGATAAACTCTGTTTTAGTCCTGAAAATTCTCAAATCCTGAAAATCCGGATCAAACCCGCGCCCACACTGCACCCAAAAACCATAACGGTACAGTTACTGTACCATGACGTTTTTTTTATTTTGCCGCCATTACCACATTCCTGAACTTTACAGAATACCCGCAAAAATGGGTAAGTTCTTTGACCTACTGCTTTGTGCCTGCCCCGCCGTGACGGGGAGCTCCATGCTGTGGTAAGTATCCGCACCTTACGCCACATGTTTGCCAATAACCATTTTTTCTCGCGGGCTTTCTACTAACTAATATCTCCAAAACAAAAAAATGTGCAGCAAACGAGCTGAAAATGCGCAAATGTGCGCAAAGAATGCGCAACCGGAAGAACGCTAAACAAATGATTATTATTCACTTATGCGCGCAACCTATCTTCCCCCCCCAAAAAAACTGCGCAGAAAACACGCTCGCTTATCTGCAACTGCATGACTACTGTAAAAAAAGTGTAAAAATAGTGCGCAAAAAATATTTTGTTATAGATTGTATATTAATGCATTACACATTAAAAGGTCAACTCAAAAATGTACGATAAAATGTAAAAAAGTGCTTTTTACAACAGCTTACAAATCTCAAGTAAGTTGTAAGGTAATATCAGGAGGGCACATCCCCCATTACGCCTTTTATCTTACTTTTGCGCCCCATGCTCTCCAAAGAATTATTGCTGAAGGCTTACCGGCTGATGATGACCGCCCATGCAATGGCAGAAACTTATGATGCGAACAGGCAGATTTGCAAATATGTACATAGCACATCTCGCGGACATGAGGCCATTCAACTGGCAACAGGCTTCCTGTTAAAACCATGTGATTATGTTAGCCCATATTATCGTGACGAGAGCCTGATGCTGGGCATGGGGTACCGCCCATATGAATTAATGCTGCAACTGCTCGCCAAAGCCGGCGACCCGTTTACCGGTGGTAGAGAGTACTACAATCACCCTAATATCCGTAGGGATGGTTTCCCCACTATCATCCACCAAAGCAGCGCCACAGGCATGCAGGCCATACCCACCACGGGCATTGCCCAGGGAATACAGTACCGCGAAAAGCAGAAACTGTCCGACTACCCTGTTCCACCCGTTACCATTTGCTCATTGGGAGATGGCAGCGTTACGGAAGGCGAAGTAGGCGAAGCCTTCCAGTTTGCAGTTCTGAAGAAACTGCCCATTATTTACCTCGTGCAGGACAATGACTGGGGAATATCTGTAAGCAGCGATGAAGCGCGCACCATGGATGCATATGAGTTTGCCGCGGGTTTTAAGGGCATGGAGCGGGTGCGGGTGAACGGAAGTGATTTCACCGACTCTTACAATACCATGGAGTACACCATAGAGTGGGTACGAAAGCACCGCATGCCTATTCTGGTACACGCTAAAGTGCCGTTATTAGGCCACCATACTTCCGGCGTGCGAAAAGAATGGTACCGCACACCACTCGACCTGGCAAAACATGCTAACGATGACCCGGGGCCTAAGCTAAGGAAGTTGCTTTTACAAATGGAAGGTATCTCCGAGGCCGACCTGGACAAAATAGAGGAAGAGCAAAGAATATATGTGCAAAACGAGTTTGATGCGGCAGTGGCAGCCCCTGAGCCCGACCCAACAACTGTCTCAAACCATGTTTTTGTACCAACGCCAGTAACAGAAGAAAGAGGCGTGCGCTCACCGGAAGGCCGCGAGAAGGTAGTAATGGTAGATGCCGCACTACATGCGGTAGAAGAAATACTGCAAGACCACCCGGAAGCCTTATTCTATGGCCAGGACGTGGGCAAGCGCCTTGGTGGTGTGTTCCGTGAGGCCGCTACATTGGCCGATAAATTCGGGGATAACCGGGTTTTCAATATGGCTATACAGGAGGCATACATTGTAGGTTCTACAGTTGGAATGAACGCTGTAGGGTTGAAGCCAATTGTAGAAGTCCAGTTTGCCGACTACATATATCCTGGATTGAACCAATTGGTTACAGAAATCAGCAAATCGTGCTACCTGAGTTGCGGCAAATTCCCTATATCTATGATACTTCGTGTGCCAATCGGTGCCTATGGCGGCGGCGGGCCTTACCACAGCGGTAGCGTAGAAAGCACACTGGCCACTATTAAAGGTATAAAAATAGCTTACCCGAGTAATGCAGCCGATCTGAAAGGGCTCATTAAATCTGCCTACTACGACGGCAACCCGGTGGTAATGCTGGAACATAAAGGCCTGTACTGGAGTAAAAACCCGGGCACTGAGGATGCCAAAACCATAGAGCCGGGACGGGATTATGTATTACCCTTTGGCAAGGGGGATATAGTACTGGCAGCCTCACAGGAGGCTGTAGATGACGGGGTTTCGATTTGCATAATTACCTACGGTATGGGAGTTTACTGGGCAAAAAATGCCGCTAAACAGTACCCCGGCCAGGTAGAGATAGTTGATGTGCGCACGATATACCCGCTTGACGAAGAGCTTATCTATAATACTGTAAGGAAACATGGTAAGTGCATAGTGCTGACCGAGGAGCAGCTCCGTAACTCCTTCTGTGAAGCCCTTGCAGGCAGGATAGCACAAAACTGCTTTAAAAGCCTTGACGCCCCCGTGCAAACAATAGGTGCGCTTGATTTACCTGCCGTGCCTATGAACATGGCCTTGGAAGCCGCTATGCTGCCCAATGCTGATAGTGTGGCAGTAAGAATTGGTGAGTTGCTGGGGTGGTGATTTTGTTGTGGTGATACCACATAGGAATGTCAAGGTTATGCATTAGACTGATATTCTTTCTTTTTTGCCAGTATTTTACTATTTTGGCTCATTAATAAGCAATTTGTAATACCCGGGGTATGATAAAGAACTCTCTTAAAATAGCGGCATTAGGATTATTAGGCATAGGTGTAAATAACTCCTATGCTCAGTTTACCCAAACTGTGCGCCACAACCTATACCCTTATGCCGCAGGTGTGGTGTATGATAATAACGGCCGCGACCTTACCGGGTTTGTTAAAAGCAACAAAAAAGAAACAGAACGCAAATCCGAAAAAATCAATGAATTCTCCAATGGAAAATGGGGTTACATACAGATAAGTAATGCGCGCGTACCTTCTATCACTATCAACCCAGGTTCAAAAAGCAGAAAAGTCACCCTTAGTTATTCGGAGTATATTGATGCCACACTTGCATTGTTCAATACAGGAGATGGCGTAAAGGCGACCTGGTGGGCACGTCAGGCTAATAAGCCAGAGGGGGCATTCTTCTCAAAAAGAGTAGAAGATGGCGGAAAATTAAACGTGCCGCTTGTGCGTTATGAGGAGCTGATGTCGGCCATGAACACTAAGGATTTTACTATTGTTGATTATAATGATTCGGTGTACAACGACAAGGACTACGACAAGTTACTGAAGAATTATATTGTAGTAGATAACGAGGCAGTAAAAGATTTTAATGACTACAAAACACTCATACCCTACTTCAATAACTTTCTTTCAAAATTCACCTATGTTGAAGACCCGTTACTGGAGAATAAGTCGTTCGTCACTTGTGTTACTGTGAACAATACACGGTACCTGAGCTATTTTAATGTAGTACAGAATAAGCTTGCGGGTCACCTCCAGGTAGCAGATATTCAATATGAAAGGGACATTGACACGCTGATTACACATGTATTCAGCAAGCTGAAAGGCAAGACCATATACGTATATGGTGATGATATTTTTGGCATGGAGAAATCCCTTCTGAAATATGGACATAATCACCCGTCATTAAAGTTGGTGCGCCGCCGCACGGACGCTCCCGAAAAATTCAACACAAAGGACAATTAGTCCGCCCCAACTTCAGCGAGCCACAACTGCATACATTATTAATCTCTTATACTTTTTATAAAAAAAGATATGCAGAACAGGTGGATAATTACTGCATTGCTGTAACTATCCTATTTCTTAATTTCACTGAAACCATTTTATTATTTTCAATGAAGGTACTAATAATCATGGGGTCACAGACCGACGAAAATGTAATGCAGGAAAGCAGCAAATGGCTTACGTGGTTTGGAATAGAAAATGATATGGTAGTTGCATCAGCCCATCGCAACCCTGACAAAGTAAGGGATATCATCGTAAATGCCCAAAGTAACGGATATGGTGTAGTAATAGCCGCAGCAGGCATGGCTGCCGCTTTACCAGGCGTATGTGCAGCGTACACTTCTATCCCTGTACTTGGCGTGCCTTTAGATGGCGGATTGCCCGGCGGTATTGATGCGCTATACAGCATCGTACAAATGCCTGCCGGACTGCCAGTTGGCACGCTTGCAGTAGGCAAGGCCGGCGCAAAGAATGCGGCGGTACTTGCGGCACGTATACTTGCTTTGTCAGATAACACAGTGGCTGAAAAACTTGCTGAGTTCAAGGCGAAGGATTACCGGATTTGATACCTATCAAATAAGTATTTGAAACTTAACAATGTCTTAATCAAGAGTTGGCATACTGTTTGTACATTTAATTATTAACCCAAAACTTCAACACTTTGACAGAAGCTATCATTAATCTTGAAACAGTAAACCCGATTGAGTTTTTCGGGGTGAACAACAGCAAATTTGAGATCCTGAAGCGTAAGTTTCCTTTGCTTAAGCTCTTATCCCGCGGCTCGCAGATAAAGATTTCCGGACAACCAGACGAAGTAACAGCAGCCCAGACCAAAATAAGCCAGATAATACAATACCTGGAACGCAATGGCCACCTGTCAGAAAACTATTTTTCTAAAATACTCGGCGACGAGGAACAGGAAGATAGTAAGGTTGAGGAATCTAAAGACAATGATATACTCGTCTTTGGCCCCAATGGCCGGGTTGTGCGTGCAAAGACGCAGAACCAGAAGCTGATGGCGCAGGCATCGGAGAAGAACGATATAATTTTTGCCATAGGGCCTGCCGGTACCGGCAAAACATATACAGCCGTTGCCCTTGCTGTTCGTGCGCTTAAAAATAAGGCTGTGCGAAAAATAATCCTTACCCGCCCGGCGGTGGAAGCAGGCGAAAGCCTTGGTTTCCTGCCCGGAGACCTTAAAGAAAAGATAGACCCATACCTGCGTCCCCTCTACGATGCCCTGGATGATATGATACCCAGCGACAAGCTGAACTATTATATGGCAAACCGCATCATAGAGATTGCGCCTCTTGCCTATATGCGCGGGCGTACATTAGACAATGCCTTCATCATACTTGACGAGGCGCAAAATTCTACCGACCTGCAACTAAAGATGTTCCTGACACGTATAGGTTCATCGGCAAAAGCGATAATAACCGGCGACCTAACACAGATAGACCTTCCGAAGAACCAAAAATCAGGCCTGATAAAAGCTACACGCATACTCCAGAACATTGAAGGTATAGCCCAGATAAAATTGGATGAAGCAGATGTGGTACGCCACAAACTGGTTAAGCAAATCATACGGGCGTATGACAGTGACAAAGCTCGTGAGGATGAACTGGAGGAAAAAAGAGAAGCGAGGAAAATATAATAATAGAGTAAATTAAGAGCATAACCCGCCGGCAATTTAAGGCGGGTTTTGTTTTACATATGGAGACTATACTATTTTCATAGAACACTAAAATCATTCAAATGAAAAAGATACTTTTTGTACTTTATCTGGTACTAACTGCTGCAAAAGTGTCCATCGCGCAATTGCAGCAAGATCTTGCGCTGAAATATCTCATACAACCTCCAGCCGAAAAATCGGCAAATACGCCTGTCATCATTCTGCTGCATGGCTATGGTAGCAATGAAGCAGACCTATTTGGATTAAAGGAGGTGCTGCCCAAAAAATACCTTGTGGCATCGGTCCGCGCCCCCAACCCCGTTGGCCCAAACGGATTTCAATGGTTCAACCTAAACAACCTCGATGACCAGCCGGAGATAGGCAACAGCCGGGAACTGATAGTTAAATTTATAGACGGGCTTATTGTCAAATACAAAGCTGACAGACAAAACGTATACCTTATCGGCTTTAGCCAGGGTGCTATGATGAGCTATGATGTAGGTCTTTATAATCCCGGAAAAATAAAAGGTATCGCACCTCTCAGTGGCAGGATATTCTCATCAGTAAGACAAAATATAAAAAATGCGTCTCCTCAAATGAAGCAACTAAAAGTATTCATTGCCCATGGCACCGCCGATAACCGAATAAACATTGCCGAAGGAAAAGCAGCAAACAGCTATCTGAAAAGTATGGGATTAAAACCCGAATACCATGAATATGCTGGCATGGGGCATTCTATCAGTAACGATGTATTGCACGATTTAGTGAAATGGTTACAGTAAATTATTCCATCTCCCTCTTGCCTGAAAGCAGGTATATCACCGCCATTCTTATAGCTACCCCATTCTCCACCTGATCCAGTATAATGGATTGTTTGCTGTCGGCAACATCTGAATTGAGTTCCACACCGCGGTTTATGGGGCCGGGGTGCATGATGATGATTTTCTTTTTGATGCCATCGAGCATCTGTTTATTCACACCATAAAACATGGCGTATTCGCGGAGTGTGGAGAACAGCGGCTTATGCTGCCGTTCTAGCTGTATGCGCAACACATTGGCCACATCGCACCATTCCAGCGCTTTCTTCACATTGTACTCTACCCTTACACCCAGTGATGCTATATGTTTAGGTATCAATGTAGGGGGGCCGGATACTGTAACCTCAGCGCCGAGTTTTGCCAGGCAAAAAATATTGCTCAGCGCCACGCGTGAGTGCATTATATCGCCTATGATGGTTACCCTTTTCCCTTTCAGGCTGCCGAGTTTCTCCCTCATGCTGTAGGCATCAAGTAAAGCCTGGGTGGGGTGCTCATTAGTGCCGTCGCCGGCATTTACTATGCTCGCATCTATGTGCTGCGCAAGAAACCATGGAGCGCCGCTGGCAGAGTGCCGCATCACCACCATATCCACCTTCATCGCAAGGATATTATTGACAGTATCTATGAGCGTTTCGCCTTTGGATACCGAAGAACCGGATGCGGAGAAATTTACCACATCAGCGCCAAGGCGTTTTTCGGCTAGTTCAAAGGAAAGGCGGGTGCGGGTGGAATTCTCAAAAAATATGTTAGCTACGGTAGTATCGCGGAGTGTGGGCACTTTCTTAATAGGCCGTTGCAATACTTGTTTGAAATTATCAGCCGTTTGAAATATCTGTTCAATATCCTGTAGGTTCAGTTCCTTTATTCCCAGCAGATGCTTTACAGATAACGACATATTAAGTATCAAATTTAATATTCCAAACAACAAATTCCAAATCCACCAATCTTAACAAGCGTACCAAATCACAATTTTCTTTACGCTTTATCCTTTAATATCACTTCGTCTTTCCCGTCCTTTTCCCGCCAGTTCACGATTACTTTTTGAGTAAGGATGGTATCCACGGTATGCCCCACATAATCAGGCTGAACAGGCAATTCACGACTGAACCTCCTGTCGACCAGCACCAGAAGTTCCACCTTTTTCGGCCTACCAAAATCTATCAGGGCATCCATTGCCGAGCGTATGGTGCGGCCGGTATGCAGCACATCATCTACCAGTATCACATTTTTGCCCTCTATACTGAAAGGGATATTAGTATCGGCTGGCACATGTATATCACGCGTGTTCACATCATCGCGGTAAAAAGTAATATCCAGCTTCCCATAGTCAAGAGAACTGTTTCCTGTTATTTTTTTAACCAATTTTACTATGCGGTCGGACAAAAGCACGCCGCGAGGCTGTATGCCAATGATTACCGTATTGCTGAAGGAAAGGTGGTTTTCTACCAACTGGTGAGCCAAGCGCTGCAGCGTTATATCCAACTGGTCATTATTAAGCAGCGTTTTCATTTGGTTTCAAAGATAATATGAAAATATGCAAACGCAAAGTAAGGACATAGTGGTGTGGCATTACAAAATCATCGTTAACATAAGGTGGATTTCTACTTTTAAAAACTCCGAACCAGGGGTATAAATTTCGTGACTTGTCGGGCAGGGCAAATAATTTGTAGTGAGCGTAGCTAAAATACGCTACAGGCAACTATATGCCTTTTTTTGTTTAGGTATAAACGGGTATAAAAAGTTGCATAAAAGGTATAAAAAACGAATATATAAGTATAATCGTTCAGGAATAAGTCGTTGTAAAAGAAGGTGGTAAAAAGCAGAAGGTATAAGGCCGGGAGGGAAAAACCACCCTTTCGGCAGGCTCAGCCCTTTAGGCAAGCTCAGGATGGCATATGGGTTTGCATGCTTACCACAGCAGGGAGTTCCCCGCCACGGCGGGGCATGCACAAAGCAGTCGGTCAAAGAACTTGCCCCGGTAATTTTTGGGTGTATGAGGTAAAGTTCCGAAAGGATATGTATGCTGCCAAATAAAAAAAACATCATGGTACAATAACTGTACTGTCATGGTTTTTGGGTGCAGTGTGGGCACGGGTTTGAGGGGGATATTCAGCATTTAGAATTTACAGGGATAATATATTGATAACAGGGTGGTGGTTTCTTTATGAGGCCTGGAAATTTTCAGAAAAGAGATAAGAACCAGCGGCATAATGTCAGCGCTTGCTAAGAAGCACTCATCGATCCGGTTGCAACTAAGACCTGAAAGGGTGCATTTCAAATTGTCGCGAATTGGGGGTAGCCCCGAAGGGGCATAACTTATCGCTGTGTTTGATAACTACTAACAGATAGCTCCTACGGATCATTACAATTTGCCAGTAAAATCTCTCTCGTACTAAATGCTATTACCCCACAATCTGAAATTCGCCCGACATGAGAAGCATCCACCGTTTTTCAAATTATTATCATATCTTTGGAAGTCTTATAAATTCATGAAAAGGTTACTCTTATTTTCAACATTCATCCTATTGGCTGTATCTTCTTTTGCACAGAAAATACAATTCGGCAATATCACCAATAAATGGCACATATATGACAGCACTGTAGGTTGTTGCATACCTGTAATAACGGCCTATAACACCGTGCGCTACGATAGCATAACCGTAAACCATAACGGGCATACTTACCAATACCTTATGACTAAACTACTATCGGCCCTGATACGGGAGGATGCCGGGAAAGTGTACGTTTTAGACAATTATGATTCCACAGAACGAGTGATGTACGATTTTACATTAGGGCTATATGATACAATGCGCACTAATTATCCGGGCAACAGGTATGTGGCATGGGTAACCAATATAGATTCTACTTATTTACAAGGGTATTGGTACAAGGTGTGGCACTTTGAAGGACGTGACACTAATACATACTATTCTGATTCGGTGCGGGGTGTTGTTTATAATGTGATTGAAGGCATAGGCTGCACCAATGGCCCTTTTTATCCTTCAAACCCATATAGCGTCAGCTCTTTTTCGCAACACCTGTATTGTTTCAACAATAACTCGAACATCACGAGCGGCTTAAGCAATCCGGTGCTTGCCTATGGCTGGGGCTACACCACTAATTATGACAATGACAGCACCTGCACAGCATTCTACTCAGCCCTTAGCGCTCCTGTTATCCGCGACGTGACGAATGTAAACGAACTGTTGCGCAGGGATATAAGCAGTGTAGTCCCTAACCCTGCCGATGCGAGTGCACGGATACTACTACCCTTTAAAACATCGGGCACAATGACGATATACAACCAGCTCGGGCAACTTAGTTTTACGATTGCCTTCGCTGACCAGGACATTATACCCTTTGGCCAATTAATGACCACACCCGGCATCTACTACTACAGGGTAACAGATGAACAAAACGGAAAGGTATTTTCGGGGAAGTTTGTTTATTAAACCAAGCCTATGAAAAGGGCCATACTTATTCTGCTACTTGCGCTTGCTAACCTCTCGTCTTTCGGACAGGAGATAAGGTTTACGGATAGTACGAATACTTGGAAAGTCTTCTCATATAGTTGCGTAGGAGATCATGGGGCATCCTATTACGTTCATAGTTATCTATCTGATACTATCTACCGAGGTACTACATATAAAAGATTACCACCCGCTTTTATAAGGGAAGATGTAATGGCCAAAAAGATATTTACAATATATCCGACTGACACAGTTGAACAATTGCTCTATGACTTTAACCTCAATATAGGCGATACTTTTAAATGTGCAGTAGCAACACATTATGTATCTTCAATCGACTCTGTTTTGATAAATAGTTATTGGCACAAGACATTACTAATGGTGCCTGTAAATTGCCCCGGCTGCCCAAGCAGTTACACAGCGTTTCCGTACTATGTTATTGAAGGCATTGGTTCTATTTGTGCTCCCTATACTCCATTAAGCCCAATGCATTTTTATGAAAGTTGCATTGCACTTACTTGCTTTAATAATCACGGCACAATACCTCCTTTAAGCCGTACTGTTGGCCCTTATTTTAATAATATAAGTAGTTGCAGCTTAACCTTTGGCTTGAATGTTAACAATCTTTCAAAAGCAAAAAAAACTTCTGTAATTCCAAACCCCATAGATAACACGACCAAAATAGTTTTCACAGACAATCTATCCGGAAGCCTTATGGTATTGAATAGCATCGGGCAGGTAATTGTGAATGCGTCTTTTACAAATGAAAATGAATTGCTGATTGGCGATAAAATCACAGTATCCGGCCTCTACTATTACCGTGTAACAGATGAGCAAAACGGGAAGGTATATTCAGGGAAGTTTGTTCGTCAATAATCCAGACCGAACTGCCTTAAGTGATGGGTACTGTGCTTATGCAGCAACTGCACCTGGTGGTCAAAATCAAGCACACCAAAGAACGGGCTGGGCGTAGTTCTCCCTGGTTCCTGCTCATGCACCGTAAAGAAGTAATCTATCTCCGCCTGTAGTTCGTTTATTGCTTCCTGTATTGTTGTGTGCTTAACCGGAGTCAGATCATCGCCCATCAACGAATTTGGTGTATTCTCCCTAAATGGCTTCTCACTCTCAAGGAAAGCCTGCACCCTTGGCAGGTGCTCCTCCGGAGTAACAGAGGGCAACGTAACCTTTCCGCTGGCTATACGCACATATTCGCTCATATGCTCTATCATCTGCTGCACATTCATCTTGCCCCACTTACGCGGTGCATCGGCGCTGAGGCTAGCCAGTACTTTCGTATATTGGTTCTTTAAAAAATCTGCTTTCTGAATGAGGTTTTCCATATAAATGAAAAGTCAAAAAAAATAAAACCTAAAAGTGCTTTTACCGCTAAGACGCGGAGGCGCAAAGTTATACTCCAATCCTATTACTAATTTGCAATCCCTAATTCCAGAACTACATCAGTTGCTTTATCAGTGACGCCTGCGTTATTCCCTCTGCCTCAGCCTTATAGTTGCGCAACACACGGTGGCGCAGCACAGGCATAGCCATAGCGCGAACATCTTCGATATCGGGTGAATACTTACCCCTTATCAAAGCGTGGCACTTAGCGCCCAGCACCAGGTATTGCGAAGCGCGAGGGCCTGCGCCATAGGCTACATATTGGTTAGCTGCTGACGAAGTGTTCTCCGAACCTGGTCGTGTTTTCTGCACCAGACCAACAGCATATTCCAACACGTTGTCGGCGACAGGTACACGCCTCACCAGATCGTGGAAGTATAAAATATCTTCGCCAGTCATTACCTTAGTAAGTTCAGGAACTTGAGCGCCTGTAGTATTGCGAACAATCATCACTTCCTCTTGGAAACTTGGGTAATCCAGCGTCACCTGGAACATAAAACGGTCCAACTGAGCTTCCGGGAGCGGGTAAGTACCTTCCTGCTCTATGGGGTTCTGGGTGGCTAATACGAAGAATGGAGCGGGCAGCTTATACAATACCCCTGCGGCAGTAACATTGCGCTCCTGCATGGCTTCCAGCAGGGCTGCCTGTGTTTTGGGTGGCGTACGGTTTATTTCATCCGCAAGTATGATATTGGCAAATACGGGACCTTTAATGAACTGGAACTGCCTGCCTTCATTGAGTATCTCCGCACCTATTATATCACTCGGCATGAGATCGGGGGTAAACTGGATACGTTTAAAAGAAAGGTCGAGCACATCGGCTATGGTTTTTACCAGCAGTGTCTTTGCCAGTCCCGGCACGCCAACCAGCAGGCTATGGCCATTACACAAAATTGATATGATCAGCTTTTCCACCACATCATCCTGCCCTACTATTACTTTTCCTATTGCCTTCTTTATTACTGATACTTTTTCCTTGAGCGCGTCAGCGGCCTCTATATCTGTTGCGTATGCGTACATTGTTATGGGTACTTTTTGTACTTTACCTTAATAAACGTGAAAGTTCTATTATTTTGCGTAAAGAAACAAATACTAAATCTATATAAAAACATAATTATCGTGGATATTACAATAAAAGAGGCGCAGCAGCAGGTAGATGAATGGATACGTACTGTAGGCGTGCGCTATTTCAGTGAACTTACCAACCTGGGCATACTGATGGAAGAGGTAGGTGAAATGTCCCGTATCATGGTGAGGAAGTATGGGGAGCAGTCGTTTAAAGAAAGCGACAAGCAAAAGGACCTGGCAGATGAAATGGCCGATGTGCTTTGGGTGCTTATGTGCCTTGCCAACCAGACGGGTGTAGACCTTACGGACGCACTGGAAAAGAATTTCAGAAAAAAGAACATACGCGATGCCGATCGGCATAGGGACAATGAAAAGCTGAAATAGAAAAAGAAAAAGCCCCGCGATTGCGGGGCTCATCATTTATAAAGACTATTGCTTACTGTATTTTCACAAATTTCTCCGTTTTTACAAGATTATTATTTTCATCGTAAATCGAGATCATATACATACCATCGGCGAGCTGACCTACATTAAGGCTAATAGCCTCTTTGCGCTCTATCAGTACTTTGCCATCTGCGCTCATTACCGATACAAATACCCTTGCAGGTGCATCTATATGTAGTACAGACGTTGTAGGGTTAGGGTAAATCTTGATGTCTTTGCTCGCAATGACATCGTTAACACTGATCGGTAATGGAACTACTATGAATATGTCTGAAGTATCAGTGCAACCATTCACATCTGTAACCACTACTGACATAATACTTCCTATCGGGCCGGGAGTAACATTGTTGTTTGTTGCCCCTGGTATTGCAGTACCGTTGATGAACCACTGGTAACCTACAAACGGACCAGTGAACAATAGACCTGCAAGTGTATCCAAAGTGATGCTGGCAACCGGCGGGTCCATAACATTAGTGCCAGAGAATTCCTGGAAGCAGGTGCCGTTATCAATCCTTGCAGTATACATACCAGATGTTGTGGCAATGTACCATGAGTTTGTCTCACCGGGTATAAGCACCCCACCGAGGTACCATGTATAACTGATACCAGTGCTGTCTGAAATAATAACATTCAGAGTAGCCGGATTTCCATGACACAATGTTGCAGAGCCGGCAGGTAGTAATGCCGCTGTTGGCATTGCATTACCTACTGTGATAGGCAACACCGCACTTGCAGTGCAACCGCTACCGGATGTTACTGTATAAGAGATAAATACGATACCCGCAGAAACACCAGTGACATTGCCTGAAGTGCTCACGGTAGCAGTTGCAGTATTGCTGCTGCTCCATACGCCGCCCGCTGTAGTATTCGACAAGTGTATGATCTGGCCCTGGCATACGCTGCTCAGTCCGCTAATTGCTGCTACTGTTGGTGAAGCCAGAACAGTTACGTTCATAGTTACCGAAGTAGCGCAACCTGTGCCATTGGTTATTGTATATGTTATTGTAGCAGTACCTGCCGACACACCTGTCACAACTCCTGTAGAAGCGCCTACTGTAGCTATTGCAGGGCTACCGCTGCTCCATACACCACCGGTCGAATCGTTGGTAAAGGTTGTGGTATTTGATTCACATACTGTTGTAGAACCCATGATAGCGGCAACAACCGGGTAAGCACTTACACTTACTGTTACAAAACCGGTCATCGGGTTTGTACATGTAGTTGAGGTATTGGTAGCCATCACTGTATAGATACCGGGAGTTGTCATCAGGCCGAAGTTGATAGCAAGGCCAGTACCGGTAACGGGAGCACCAACTGTGGTAGTACCTTCATATAACTGGTAGGCAATGCCCAGATCCGAACTGCCGAGACCGACCGCAACACCCGTACCATCCACGCAGTAAGCGCCACCACCTGTAACACTGTAAGCCGTTGGCAGCGGGTTAGTTGATACTGTTGCGCTGCCGCTCATTGTATTGTTACAGCCAGTAGTTGCATCGGTAGCGACAATAGTGTAGGTACCGGTAGCTGTATGGAAACCGAAATCAAGAACAGTACCTGTGCCTGCCAAAGGAGAACCGACAGGTGATGCGCCGTTAAACAGCTGATAATTCACTCCGGCATCCGAATTGCTTAAAGAGATGTTCACCCCTGTACCGCCTGCACAATAAACTCCACCGCCGGTAACACCGTATACGTTTGGTAAAGGATTGATAGATATGGTAGTGCTGCCTGCCATAGTCTTGGTACAAGTAGTAACCGTATTAGTAGCGACAACCGTGTAAAGACCAGCGCCGGTTTGAAGTCCGAAATCAAGCGGAAGTCCGGTACCTGCAACCGGGCTACCAATAGAAGAGCCTAAGTAGAATAACTGGTAATCAATACCTGCATCAGAGCCGGACAGACCAACATTTACCCCGGCACCGCCTGTGCAGTAGGAGCCACCACCTATTACTGTATAAGCAAAAGGAGCTGGATCCATAATAACAATAGCTGTACCACTCATCGTGTTTGTACAACCGGTAGTAGCATCGGTAGCCACAACTGTGTAGGTACCTGCTAATGTTTGCAGACCAAAGTCTAACGCTGCTCCTGTACCCGCCATTGGCGAACCTATTGCAGTTGCGCCATTAAACAACTGGTAGTTAACCCCAGCATCAGAACCAGCCAGGCCTACAGAAACACCAGCACCATCTTCGCAGTACACACCGCCGCCAGTAACGGCAAATGTGTTAGGTAATGTATTAATGGTAACCACTACAAATCCTGACATATTGTTGACGCAGGTAGTAGAAGTCTCAGTGGCTACAACAGTATATGCGCCAGCAAGCGTTTGCAAGCCAAAATCAAGTGCCACACCTGTTCCGGGAATCGGAGAACCTATCGGCGTAACTCCATTATATAACTGGTAATCAACACCCAGGTCTGAACCACTTAAGCCTACGCTGATACCGGCACCACCCACGCAATAGCCGCCGCCGCCGGTTACAGTGTAAGCAGTTGGCAATGGTATAATAGTAACCGCAACTCCACCTGCCATTGAATTTGTACAGGTAGTTGAAGTATTAGTACCTACCACTGTATAGAAACCTGCAGTAGTCTGGAAGCCAAAACTGATGGGACCACCTGTACCCGCTACTGCGATGCCAGTGGTTGTAAATAAATTAAACAATTCGTAAGTAACGCCAACTGTAGAATTTGAAAGGCTAATATCAACGCCAGGTCCACCAAGGCAATAGCTGCCACCGCCGGTAACTGTAAACGCTGTTGGTAAAGCCAGTACGGTTACTGTTACACTACCTGTCATATTCCTTACGCACAATGTGGTGGCATCGGTTGCTACAACTATATATGTACCACCTATTGTCTGAAGGCCAAAGTCGAGGGCAGCACCAGTTCCCGGCACTGCACTACCAACCGGGGTTGCGCCGGCAAATAATTGATAGTTTACACCTATTGCCGAACCAGACAACCCAACAGTCACACCGGTACCACCTGAGCAATAACTGCCGCCACCGGTAACCGTGAATAAAGTCGGCAATGGGTTAATAGTTACTATTGCGCTGCCTGTCATTGCATTTTGACAAGTTGTTGAAGCGTTAGTAGCAGTAACTGTATAAGTCCCTGCTGTGGTTTGTAAGCCAAAACTTATCGCAGCACCCGTACCCGCTACAGCACCGCCGACAGGAGTGGCCCCCCTGAATAATTGATAATTAACGCCTGTTGATGAACCGCCTAAGCCAACGGTCACGCCGGTTCCGCCGGAGCAATAACCACCACCGCCAATCACCGAAAACGCGGTAGGCAGCGAATTAATAGTAATATTTACGCTACCGGTCATTGTATTTGTACAACCGGTTGTTGTATTTGTAGCAATTACTGTATGAGCACCTGAACCCGTAAATGCTCCCAGAGAAAGGATACCACCTGTGCCCGCTACAGGTGCCCCTACCGGCAAGCCCCCGAGCATCACCTGGTAGCTAATGCCACTTGCTGAACCAAGTAAAAACAGATTTACACCCGCTCCTCCGGCACAATAAGATGTTGGCCCGAATGCTGTCACTGTAAATGTCGTAGGTAATGCGTTAATGGCCACATTTGCACTGCCAGTCATTGTGCGGAAACAACCTGTGCTTGGGTTAGTAGCAACTACCGTATATGTACCTGCCGTTGTTTGCAATCCAAATGATATAGCAGCAAGTGTACCTGCCACCGGAACCCCTACAGGCGTAGCGCCTCTGAATAACTGATAATTTACACCTGCCTCTGTGCTGCTGAGGCCAATATCCACACCACTGCTACCAGAGCAGTAACTACCACCTCCGGTAACGCTGAACAGATTTGGTAATGGATTGATGGTAACAGCGGCGCTACCCTCGCCGCCCCAACAACCGGCACCTGACCGTGCACGGAAAAAGTAAGTGCCTGAAGTACTTACGGTCTGTGGTGTGCCGCCGAGCGCTGTTGAAGTTCCTCCCGATGTTGTTCCCTGAAAGAATATTGTGCCCGGGCCTGCAAGGCTTGCTGTTAACGAAGCAGTATTACAGAATGTACCACCGCCACTCACAGTTACAGTGTTTGGCAATGGATTAACAGTGATAAGTACATTGCTTGTGGCTGCCGCGCATGGGCCAGCACCATCGGGGTCGTTTGTAGTTAAAGTCAATGTTACAGAACCACCGGGTATACTTGGCGTATAATCAGACGTAAGTAAACCAGACGCAGAGAATGTACCACTTCCTGCGCTCCATGTAGACGATGTAGCAGACCCACCTATAGAACCGGCAAGTGTTATTGTACCACCTGCGCAAACCGACTGCGGAGTTCCGGCATTAGCCGTAGCAGCAGGATTAATGGTAACTGTTGCGCTGCCTTCAGGTCCCCAGCAACCGCCACGAAGTGCCCTGAAAAAGTAAGTTCCTGATGAAGTAATTGTTTGAGGAGTGCCCCCTGACGTTGTAGATGTTCCTCCTGACGTCATATCCTGAAAGAAAATACCACCCGGTCCGACAAGTGAAGCTGATATAGATGTGCTTCCGCAGAATGTGCCGCTTCCTGTAACAGATACGGGATTGGGTATTGGGTTAACGGTAATAAGCACTGTACTTACAGCAGCCGCACACGGGCCTGCACCATCAGGGTCATCGGTAGTCAGTGTAAGCGTTACAGTGCCTCCTGCTATTGACGGTGTATAAGTTGACGTGAGCGAATTTACGTTAGAGAATGTGCCGCTTGGCGCACTCCAAGTTGACGATGTAGCAGATCCGCCTATAACACCGCCGAGTGTAATCGTTTCACCGGCACACATGGTTACAGGCGCTCCCGCGTTTGCAGTAGCAGCGGGGTTTATGGTCACTGCAACACTATTCTCAGGTCCCCAGCAGCCAGCCGCAGAGCGTGCCCTGAAGTAGTAAGTGCCCGATGTAGTGATTGTCTGTGGAGAACCACCTAATACGGTGCTCGTTCCACCGGATGTAGTTCCCTGAAAAAACAATGTACCAGGACCGAGGAGGATAGAATTAATCGTGGTAGTACCGCAGAATGTACCGGCGCCGAACACTATAGGAGTATTGGGCAAAGCATTTACGGTCATGGAAATTGTATTCGAAGTAGCTGTAGATGGGAAAATACATCCACCTCCGCCTACTGTCATCACTGCATTTACATTATTCCCGTTGGCGAGTGTGCTGCTAGAGAAAAATCCACCACTGCCCACAAAACCGCCATTTACAAACCAGTTATAAGTTGGCGAAGCGCCTCCATTGGTGGGGGTTGGGGTAAATACAACCGGGCTACCTGCACAAACTGTGCTGGATGGCGCTGCGGCTATTGTAACAGAAGGCGCAGATGCCGTCTGAATGGAAAGTGAACCGAAGTTGGTACCTGCGGAACCCGTAATTATGCCAGAAATACCAAAATTCAAAGAAGCATTTATATTGCCTGCCAATGAGAATGGCGATGTAGCTTGTATCTGTAGGCCTGTGATAGTCACAACATCAATGCTCCCGGTTCCTGAAGCGTTGAAATTAATAGTCAAGTTAGAAGCATTGATACTGACAACACCTATAGATACATCTCCGCCGGAAGCCACAATGGAAGGCAGCGAAACGACAAACTGCCATCCGGCAGGCGGGGCCAATGTTATTGAACTGCTCCCGTTAGGAAAATCTGTAGTGGCCCCTTCTGATATGGTAATTACTCCCAAAGAGGTTGGAGAGGTAGCGACCGTGGAACAAATATTTGTTCCGCCACTGGCCGGGGTTACCGTCACAGCCGCAATACCGGCATAGCTTATCAAAGAAAAAAGTACAGCCAAAAAAGCTACCCTTGTTGCTTTGAGATGAGAAAAAGGAAAAATGGAATTTAATGCTAGTACAAAATTTTGTTTCATAAGCCAGATCTTAGATAAAGAATAAAACATTCCTAATAAGGGGTAAACTTACTAAAAATAAGTAATAGACAAAAGAAATACCTCGATTATTTTAATGAAAAACACAGACTTATAATAATAATAAATCTGTATTATTAAATTAAAACAAATCAATAAGTAAAGAGAACAAAGAGTAAGTTATATAAAAAAACTACTATCCCGGTATCCGGGCGATGTATTTTGCCATTTCTTTAATGCCTTCCACGACCTGTGCATTGGTGGCTTTGCACGATTTAGCTTTGTTGAAATATATTTTGGCGTTCCTGAAGTCACGACGCTGGATATAGAGCTGGCACAATTGCAGATAAGCAGTGGCGGTGTTATCTTTATCGGGTAAGCCTAATTGCACAGCCTTGCGGTAATGCTCGAGCGCTTCTTTGTTATTACCTTTTTTCTGCGCTATAGCCCCAAGTTGCAGATAAGCCGTTCCTTCATATTCTTTTTCAGTGCCCATTTCCAATCCTTTCTTCAGCTGCGCTTCAGCAGAATCAAGGTCTTCGCCCATTGATGAGAAATTGGCTTGCAGCATATAATACGAGGATCTTATAGGCTTGTAAAGCAAGTTCGGGAACTTTACTTTTTTCAGCAATTTCTGCGCACCTTCCATGTCACCGCTTTCCATGTAGCCCTGGATGAGCGTCATAGGGCCGACCATAAAGTAGGCAACTACCATGAGTACTGCAACCAGCATTGGTATCCACGCCACCCACCAAGTGACCTCAAAACCAAGCAGAAAACCAAGGGCTAACAATCCAATTGCTATGGGTAAACGGTAGAAAACTAGTATACGCCTTAAATTCATAATATAAATTGGGCGGCAAATATACCGTATTTTTGAAACACTAAATGGTGCTTTGCTGAAGAAATTGGCGCAAGCTGCCATACTTCTGTAAGTATC
This sequence comes from uncultured Flavipsychrobacter sp., assembly GCA_964493865.1. Lineage (GTDB taxonomy): Bacteria > Bacteroidota > Bacteroidia > Chitinophagales > Chitinophagaceae > Nemorincola. The sequence continues at coordinate 225,553 of CAZBPS010000007.1, read as the reverse complement.
TGCTATTTTTGCCAATTACTTACTGCATACAACTCACTACTTACTATTAAAACATGGATTGGTATCTGAACTGGTTTGGCTCACCCTATTACAAAATCCTTTATCAAAACAGGGATGAGTATGAAGCCCGTGAATTTGTTGAGAACCTGCTCGCCTACCTAAGGCCGCAACAAGATAGCAGAATGCTAGACATAGCCTGTGGTGAAGGCCGGTTTGCACGGCAATTGGCAGAACATGGATTTGATGTTACCGGTATCGACATTTCAGCAGAGAGCATCAACACGGCTAAAGCCTTTGAAGTAAATAACCTGCAGTTCTTCGCGCATGATATGCGCCTGCCGTTTTACATCAACTACTTCGACTATGCATTCAATTTCTTCACCAGCTTCGGGTACTTTGAACATGACCGCGACCACGACCTCGCAGCACGGTCGTTTGCTGCTGCCCTGAAACCGGATGGCATTCTTGTTATTGACTACCTCAATTATGAACATGTGGTAGCCAACCTTGTGCAAGAAGAGAACATACAACGCGATGGATACGACTTTCATATAACACGCAAACTGGAACGCAATCATATTGTTAAAGGGATCAGTTTTACTGATGCGCAGAACATTGAACGGCACTATAATGAAAGTGTTGCAGCATTCACATTAGCTGATTTCAATAAAATGTTCAAGAACGCAGAAATGTCGCTGGTAGGCACTTTCGGCGATTACAACCTTGGCCAGTATCATCCGCTTGACTCCCCAAGGCTTATCATGATCTTCAAAAAGAAATATGCCTAACGGAATCCGGGAATTGGTTGTAAAGATTGACCATGCTATCTGGTATTACCTTAATACACAGTGGCACACTCCATTCCTCGACACCATCATTCCTTTTTTCAGGAACCAGTATTTCTGGATACCGCTTTATTTATTTTTGCTCATCTTCATACCCTTCAAATTTGGAAGAAAAGGCTGGGCATGGTGCATGACTTACATCATTGTTTTTGCTCTCGCAGACCAGACGGCGGCACATCTTATCAAACCATTTTTTCACCGTATCCGTCCATGCAACAACCCGTTACTGGCACAAAAAATACACCTGCTGGTGGAGTGTGGTTCCGGCTATAGTTTCCCATCTGCACATGCAGCTAACCATTTCGCTATGGGCATATTCAGCGCCATTACGCTAGGAAAATTTGCAAAATGGGTATGGCCGGTAGCCATAGCATGGGCATTGCTTGTTTCTTATTCACAGGTATATGTAGGCGTACACTTCCCTGTAGATGTGACCTGCGGCGGATTAATCGGCGCAATAATCGGCATTATTGTAGGAAAATTATTCAACAAACATATAGGCGTGCAAACACTATCGGCTTTACCTAAATAAGTAAGACGTAAATCATTATTTGACTTTCTTCAACTTTTACCCTCTGGGGTCTAGCGCCTTCTTTATCCTGAATGAAACATCCTGCAAGTGATACTTGCTCATCCTGTCTGTAATAACCGGTATTGTTCCATCTACCTGGGCTTTTAATGCTGCCAATTGGGCGCGGGCTACAGATGTAACATCGGTATTTCTTGTATTAGCATTCATCATAGCGGAAAAGCCACGTGGCGCTGTAGCCGACTGCGGAGGTTTTGTCTCAATTATTGTTACCAGGGCCTCGACATATGCTTTCTGCAGATTACGTCTATACCCGTCAATCGGCTTTTTGGTTACCAGTTCGCTCCACAAACCTTTCTTCACATCATCCATCATCTCATCAAGTGCGTATGTGTTTTTTGTGCCATACCTATTTGCACAAACAGCAAGCCTGTTCAGGCGGGCACCTGACAGCAGACTATTCAAAATGCCTACCTGAACATTACTTACCTGCTCTGAAGAAAACGGATTGCTGATTTTATTCAATATCTCGCTGCTCAGTATCCAGTTGGGGGTCTCAAACAATTGTTTGTTCAGAAATGCGATAGCTTCCTGTTGTATTGCTTTTGGGGTAGGCTCGTACACGTCTTCCCCGGTTTGCTCTACACTCTTGGGAGTTTCATATATGCCGCCTACATTCTTCACCACGTGGCCCATATACCTGTTATACTGACCTACAAGCGCACCATACATGTCCCTCAGGTTATCGTATTTATCTGCATCTTCTTTTGTCCATTCAGGCAGTTTAGCGCAAATCCTCTTAAGGTTTAGTATACCATATTCACTCGCCTTCATACTGTTGTCTCCAAGGTCTTCAGTTTGAGAGCGAGGATCCAGAGGGTTTGTTTCTGTACCAAACCACAACCTTGGGTTTGCTTTCAGGCTGTCCACCACCCATTTATTTACAATTTTTTCATCTTCTTTTTCGTCCTTTGCAGTCGTTGCCTTATACCCCCATTGTATCGCCCACATATCATACTCACCTATGCGGGGAAACAAACCTACCTCGTCGATGTTATCTTCCGGCTGGGCCACGTAATTAAAACGTGCGTAGTCCATTATTGATGCCGTATGCCCGTGAGCTTCCACCCATGCTTTATTGCGTAGCTTCTCCACAGGTGTGCGGCTACTGCTGCCCATATTATGGCGCAGACCAAGGGTATGCCCTACCTCATGCGATGATACAAAGCGTATAAGCTGCCCCATTAACTCATCATCAAACTCCATCTTTCTTGCCTTGGGATCCACTGCTGCAGCTTGTATCATATACCAGTCATGCACCAGTTTCATTACATTGTGGTACCAGCCTATGTGGCTCTCCATTATCTCACCACTGCGCGGGTCATGTACATTGGGGCCATAAGCATTGGCGATATCCGAAGGCAGATAGCGCATTACAGAATAGCGGGCATCCTCCAGATTCATAGTCGAATCTTTGGTATCCCACTCCTTAGCCATTATAGCATTCTTAAACCCTGCACGCTCAAATGCTTTCTGCCAATCGTTAACACCTTTTATCAGGTATGGCCGCCATTTCTTAGGCGTTGCAGGGTCAATATAATACACTATTGGCTTTTTAGGTTCTACTAACTCACCGCGTCTCCATTTAGCCATATCCTCTTCCTTTGGTTCGAGCCTCCAACGCACTATGAATACCTGATTGTCAACCTTCTGCTGATTGTCATTAAAAACAGAATAATCATCGGCAAAGAAACCTACACGCGGATCGTACAACCTTTTCTTCATTGGCACCTCCGGCAGCAGTATAAAAGAGTTATTCATCTCCAGTGTTACAGCTCCGGCAGTAAACGCTGCGGGAAGTGTTACAGAAGGAAACGGACTTTGCGTACTGGGTGGCATAAACGATGGCGTAGAATTAAACGTGCGTACTACCCTTACCTCTGTATTTATGGGATAGGTATTTATATGCTGCACATAGGTTCGGTCTGCTACCTGGCCTCCCAGGTTAAACTTTTTCTTCGTGAACTCACCGAGGCCGATTGGATGATTATCTCCTTTAAAGAAATCCGTTACATCTATAACCACAGAAGAGGAATCTTTACCGAAGGCCTTAATATCAAAACTTGCAGCAATAGGATTGAGGTTAGAATTTGTTACTGCTTTATATATTTCATCGGTTGAGTCGGCTTTACTAATCACTGTTACTACCCTTAAGAATATGTTATTATTCGGTCCTTTCTCCCACAGAATAGTTTGGTTATTCACAATCTCACCAGCATACACACCACCTCCTCCCGCTGTCTTACTGTAACGGGTGGTTACAATCATTTCTCTTTTAAGCAACGAATCTGCAATTTCAAAAAACCACTTATCATCTATCTTGTGAACGGTAAATAATCCTCTGTTTGTAACAGCCTTGTCTGTAATAACTTTCCCATAAGGCTTAGGGCCTTTTTTAGCTGCACTGCTATCCGATTGTTTAGCGGCACCGGCAGGCACCGACGGCAAGCTAATATTTTTGTCTTTTTTCTTATTTTTTGCATTAGCAGCTACAGCAAGGCATAATATCGCCGGAATAATTACATACTTTTTCATTAATGTCAATTGTTTACAGTCTACAATGTAGTAAACTTAATGTTCAGAATGTTTAACACTGAAAAAATCACTAAAAAAAATACCCCTGGGGATTTAAATGGAACATTTATTCGTGCATATCTCAATAATTTGACCGAGCAAATCAATGCGGAGATTAGCCATGTAATGCGATTATCATTTTCAAGTATCTAACCCTAACTTTTTATTAAGCACATTCACAATCAGCATTATTGATTCTTTAGTAAGTGGCTTAATGAGATAATATTCAACGTCGGGATTTGTTTGCGCCCGCATCATATCATTCTTGTTAATAGAAGAAGACAGAATATGAATTTTTACCCGTTCTTTCAAATCAGTCTTCAGCGTATCGAAAACATCAAGAAATTCCCATGCGTTCATTATAGGCATACTAATATCCAACAACACTATTACTTTCTCATCCGCATTCCGGGTATATTTCTCAATAATAAAATCCAACCCTTCCCGCGCATTTGTGAAATCTGTTATCTCTGCATCCGGATAGGTCTTTTCTATTATTTTACGACACAGTTTATTGTTAATAATATCATCATCAATTATAACAAAATCCTTAAAATAACTCATTTACTGCTTTCTTTTCGTTAAAAGTAAATAATAATAGCATAATATTGAGCATTGCCCTGGGTTTTTACAGGAAAATACCATTGTGCTTTTAACCACACACGCTCCCTCCTGATTACTCGTTACATTTGCTCTTTTTTCCTCACAGAAAATATTCGAAATTCGAACTGTAATAAACAGAAAACAAAATTACTTGTTTTTGAGAGGCGTTACAAATTTGTATAACTACAATAAAACGGTAAAAAAAGGAAGCTACCTCATAATTCAGGTAGCTTCCTTTGCATTCGCACAAATAGTTTAATTATCTCAAAAGTGTCACATTACCCTGATGATGTTCTTTCTGCCCGTCCTTAAACGTGGCCTCAATCATGTATATAAAGACACCTTCCGGCTGTGGAATATTGTTCAGTTTACCATCCCATCCCCTGCCGCTAAGTGTGTTGGTAGTAAACACCAATTCACCCCAGCGATTGTAAATTTTCATATCGAACGATGTTAAACCGCGCGTAAGTAAATCACGAGGGAAGAAGTAATCATTCATCCCATCACCATTTGGAGTAAACACGTTTGGCAGGCTAACGTAGCAATCTTTTGCTACCTGAATGGTATCTGTAGAATAGCATCCGTTGATATAAACTTTCACAAAGTATGTTCCGGGATGCGTAACACGGATGTATGATTTTGTCTCACCCGTACTCCATGCCCACCTTGCATCTTTATTTTGTGCGTTGCTACCATCATTTAACGTAATGGCAACACCTCCGGGACAAATAGTTGTGTCAGCCCCTAGGTAAATATGTGCTGGTGCCGGCACAATATCTACATTCCTCGTTACAGTTTTTACAGGACAAATTTTATAGTATGCTGTCGCTGTAACATAAAACCTACCAACATCAACAAATGAATGCATAACCGGGTTCGAACCTTTGGTGCTATCCCCGTCACTGAAATACCAGTTTATATTTTGCATGTTATCGCCAGTACCTAAAGCAGTGAAAAGGATGTCTGTCCCCCTGCATATAACAGAATCGCTAACCGCCATTGTTGGTGTGGCAAAATACTCTACGTCGGCACTAATTGAAGTCCTTGGCCCTTCACAACCTTCTGGCGACGTCTGGCTTACAAAAACGGTAGTTTTACCGGGTAACTGAGTAGAAGGTACAGGTGCCGTGGTGCTACCTATGCCACCTGTAGCAGCAGTATACCATTTCAGGTTAGTTCCAGTTGCAGTAAATGCAGGCACAACATCAAATTGGCAATATTCAGTATCCGAAACAATCGGCGCATCGGGTGTTTGATTGATAACCACATCAGTAGTGGTGGTAGCATAGCACCCATTTAATGAAACAGTCACGGTATAAGTGCCCGAACCCGGTACTTGTATATGATCAATAAAGGGGTTCTGTGAATATGAATAGAAGCCATCTGGCCCACGCCATGTATAAGACGATGCACCATTAGCCGAAGAACCGGCAAGGAACAATGTATCTCCTGAACATACAGGCGTGTTGCTAATAGCAGACGGAAGTGGTAATGGAATTACCTTAGTCCTTACGCTATCATAAGTAAAACAATTTTTACGATTAAGCGTAATCACATAAACACCCGAATCAGAATAAGCAGCCGGAGCTTTAACTATAGCCGTTGATCCTGATGAGAACCCACCAGGGCCAGACCAGGAATAAGTGGTACTGTCAGACGCTGTAGTTGCAGAGAAATTCATAGTAGCGCCAAGACATACCGGGCTGTTGTTAGTAAGCACAGGTGGCACGGGTGGCAATGGGTCCCTTAACATTACAGGACCAACTATATTATATGGACAAAAAGCAGGCAACGTAGGGTATACGCTAATATTAGTATACAGCCCTGCCTTAAGCCCGGTGAGGGTGATAACCCCCGTGATCCCCACAGGGACAGCAACATGAGTCTGCGTTGTCAATACGCCGTTAAACAAATAATGGACAGTAAAAGTACTATCGGGATCCAGACCTCTTAAGGTAATGGTACCATTTGAATCAAGACATTGTGTAGGATCTGAAGTTCCTATTATCGCAATGGTAGTTGAATCGCCATCCATAATAGTTGCACTTCTTACATTCTGACAGCCAATAGCATCTGTGACGGTAACAGAATAAGTCGTTCCTGTCCCTGGTGCGCCGGTCAATCCTGTAGCAGTTGGTGAAGTCTGAACCGGAACAGTAGTCCATGAGTAAGTAAATGGCGGCTGCCCGGTCAGGACGGTTACGGTCGCACTACCAGTTGTATATCCTGCGCAGTTAACGTCAGTGTGTGTCATGGAAGTGGTTACTTCACCTACCCTTACACGTATTGTTGTATCCTTAGTACAACCAACCACATTGGTTACAGTAACAGTATATACGGTCTCTGTAGCCGGCGTAGCGATTGGCGTTGCACAACCGGTACAACTCAATCCGGTAGCAGGAGCCCAACTATAGGTTAAAGGCATGGCAATATCTGTAGCACCTGAAGAAATAGGCCCGCCAAAACCATTACAGATTAGTGTATCGGGAGTTGGGTCAAGCTGTAGATTGGAAGGAGAAAGTTTTGTGTAAAGTGTATCAGGGCAGCCATAGCCTACATAGGGTGTTAGAATCACTGCATATGTAGTAGGTCCGCCGGGGATAGGAATAGTAATTGTACGTGTGGTACCATACAATGTAGTAAAGGTGTTTGAATCGAGCCAACGATAAAACTCATAGCCAAGCGGTGCGCTAAGGGTTGCAACGGTTGCTGTATCATCGCATGTAAGACCCTGTACCTGGAACAGCCCGCAACTCATATCGAAGTAGCCATAGCCGAAGTGACCGCCAAGGGCACAGTCACCACTGGCAAAATCAATACGAACTGTTGTTCCCTCAAGCCCAGTTAAATTGATTGTAGCTGTAGTCCATGTTTTATACAGTACCCCCGAAGTAACAGGTGATGCCAAAAAACCGGGAAGTCCACCACCGGCAACATAAGTGTATTCCGCGCAAGGGACAGAAAGGCCTGTTGCCGAGTCAACAGCCCGTACTTCAAATCTTGGCTGATCTTCTTCATCATGGCCGGGATCCTGAAAGACAACTGCATACCGATAAACCAACGCATAATTCGCTGAACCCGCTGGTACTCGAACATAATAACGTGCTTTCTCAGCCTGCGCGCCGGTACTGTTGTTACCCAATTTCATAGAATAAACACCACCACCCGGGGCGACGGTAGGGAAGCCACCATAAAAATCGGTACCTGCGCCAGTTGTTAGTTCATGCCTGTTCACCAATGGAGGAGAGGGTGTAGTAGCCGATATAGCACCTGAAGGGCAGCATGTGCCGATAAAAAAAGTCCAGTTCGCTGTGGTCCCCTCCTCAAAATCAATATTGGGCGGACACGCTGATTGTGCAATAGACCGTATGCTAACTCCTAACAGTGCTAACAGGCTTAAAAGAGTAAGTTTTCCTCTCATAATTTGAACTATTTAAAATGGGCTTAAAAATGTGGTAATAATCAGTGTTGTTATTAAAGACAGATTAAAAATTAAAAACGTTAGGGCAATTTACGAATATTTGTTAAAACTTTTAAAGAAAAAATCACATATATTAATGCATTATGCATTTTATTGCTATAAGTTAAATATCCGGATTTTTTTATCTCTTCGGGGGTTGGTTCAAAAGCAACCAGTACATCCCTAATTCAGATACTGCTTTCAAAAAACCTTCGAAATCCACAGGCTTCACTATATAGCTGTTCACTCCAAGCTCATAGCAGGCAGCAACATCAGGGTCTTCGTTTGAAGATGTAAGTACTATCACCGGGATGAACCGCGTACGTTCATCGGATTTAACGCGCTTTAACACTTCAATTCCATTCACTTTTGGCATCTTAAGGTCCAGCAGGATTGCTTTGGGTTTCGGCAGCGTTTCATTTTGCGCAAAACCTCCTTCACAAAAAAGATAGTCTAGCGCCTCTGCCCCATCGTTCAGGTGCCTTATATTGTTGGCGAGGTTATTTTTTCTCAATGCCCTAATCGTAAGTTCTGCATCATGCGGGTTATCTTCAACCAGTAAAATTTCAATTTCTTCGAATCCCATAACTATAGTTTATTTAAGAAACCGGTAATGCAAAATAAAATGTTGCCCCCCCATCTACTTTGCCTTCAGCCCATATCCTTCCACCATGCTTATGAATGATGCGTTGCACAATGGCCAACCCAACACCCGTACCCTGAAACTCATGCTCTGAATGAAGACGCTGAAAGACACCAAATAACTTGGCCGCATAACGCATATCAAAACCTACACCATTATCTTTGACCGTATACACAATCTCGTTTCCAGACAATGTGGAATGAATTTCCACAACGGGGTGCGGGCTCTTTGAAGAATACTTCACAGCGTTCCCCAAAAGATTTATCAACACCTGCTTCATAAGTACCGGATCGCAATGCACATTCAGTAACTCACCTGTACGTATTATTGCATTGTGCAGGGTGTTTTTACTAATCTCGGCAACTACCGCCCTTGTCATTTCAGCCATATCCACACTCCTTTTCTGTAGTGCCTTACGGCCAAGCCGGGAAAACGACAACAAATCATCAATAAGCATGCCCATTTTCACAGCATTATTACTGACAGTAGACAGGAGCCGCATCCCTTCCTCATCTAACACTGATGAATAGTCGTCTTCAAGTATTCTGGCAAAACCGGTGACAGCACGTAATGGCGCCCGCAGGTCATGAGACACTGAATAGGTAAATGCCTCCAGTTCTTTGTTTACAGTTTTTAATTCAGCTTCAATCTTTTTTCGTTCTGTAATATCAACAAGCGCTACCAGAAAACACTTCCGGCTGTCCAACTCAATAATCTCAGTTGAGACTAGCATACTTTTCATTTCGCCGTTGCCAACACGCAATGAGACCTCTAACCCTGTCGCTTTGCCATTTTTTTCTTTAATCTGCCTGATTACTTCTGATCGGGTGATTGCATCTGTTATACCTAACTCTACAACCGTCTTCCCTATCACCTTTTTGCTGCTCATCGTGAACAATTGCTCAAAAGCTCTATTCACATACAGAAACCTGCCATCGGCAACATCCGTCATGTAAATAGCAACCGGCGATAAATTAAATATCTTATAAAAACGCACCTCCCCTTCTTTTATCTTTTGAGAATTAACCAGTGACGACCGCTCAAAATCTCTTTTCGTCCTTTCCAATTCTGTTACATCCTCCACACGGTGAATAATATACATTACTTCATTATCCTCATTCAGCACAGGGGTATTCAGCGGACTCCAAAACCTTTCTTCAAATGTTCCGTCCTGCTTTCTGATATCATATTTCTGCACAGGCATTGTGTGTGCCTTCTTATGCTCCAGCACATAACTTAGAGATGCCGACAGGTTAGAAACCCCATCGGCAACAGGATCATCCGGATTATCAGGAAATACTTCAAACAGCCCGCGTCCGACTATCTCTTCCCTATTAGTAAGGGTTGCACTTATATAGGCATTGCTCCCCCCTATTATTACCAATGCAGGCGACAGTAACAAGTACAGATTAGGAGAGGACTCGAATATCTTACGGAAATCAATTTGGTTATGATATGGCGCTGCACTCATTTTTTAATTCATAAAATGCGTAGTGATGCCCCGCATCCACTAAAAGCAGAAAAAGCCACGACTACATGGCTTTAATGCCAAGTCTTCTTTCCAGCACATGCACTATAAGCCGGATAGATTCTTTAGTAAGCGGCTTTATCAGATAATATTCCACATTTTTATTCGACTGCGCCCTTGCCATATCATCTTTATTCACAGACGAGGAGAGAATATGAACCTTTACCCTGCTCTTTACACTTGGGTCAAGCTTATCAAAAAGCTCAAGGAAGTCCCAAGCGTCCATCACAGGCATTGTTATGTCAAGGAGTAATATAGCATTTTTATTGCCGGACTTTTGCGAATAATTATTTACGATATAATTAAAACCCTCCTGCGGGTCAACAAAATCTGATATTCCTATGTTCGGGTAGGTCTTCTCGAGTATTTTGGAGCATATTTTATTATTAATTGCATCGTCATCAATAATAATAAATTCCTGAAAAAAGCTCATGACAAAAAATTTAGATTGTAATTTACCATTAAAAATTCTATTTTCATATTTATAGGCTAAAAAATTTGCTGATCAAATTCAATTTTAAATTCAGCACCTTCATTTGCTCTACTTATCAGAGTGATTTTACCACCCAGGGCTTCAATCTGGGTCTTCACCATAAACAACCCCATACCCTTACCTTCGGCATGATGGGGATGAAAACGCTTATACAGGCCAAACAGGTAATGCCCTTTTTTTTCCATGTCTATACCTATACCATTGTCTTTGAATATCAATATGATCTTATCTTCTTCCTTGTAGCTTTTTATATTAATAGCGGGTATAGAACCTGCCTTTCTGAACTTTATGCTGTTGGAAATAAGGTTATAGAATATACTGTGCATGTAGCTTTTTAGTGTCAACATTTCCGGCACTTCGTCAAAATTATATACAACAGAAATGTTGTTATCTTGTATGGCATTACCGAAACCCGATATAACCTCTTCAACTAATTGGCGAAAAGATACATAAGTTTTACTCTCATTAATACTGTTTTTTACATGTATGATATTATTCAAGTCAATAATCACATCGTCTAACTTTTTTATAGAATTAGCTATTGCTTCAATAAACAGTTCTTTTTCATCTTCATTTAAATTCTTTTCAAGAATGGCATCCGACAAACCAGTTATGTTTGCTACCGGGGCCCGAAGATTATGGGATATAATATAGGCAAACTGCTCCAGGTCTTTGTTTCTTTGTATAAGATCGGCGGTTATTTTTTTTTCTTTAAGTTCTGCATCTACCGCCTGTGAAATATCTTTAATAAACCCATTAATTCGCCTCACATTGCCTTGCGCATCCATATCAGAAGCCATTTCGGCGGCAATATATTTTAACCGTCCTTCCTTATCTATTATCCGGCATTCGCACTTTTGCCGCTCTCCGTTCGTATATATTTCTTCGAAAGCTTTTTTCACTATTTCCAGATCCTCATTATGTACCATCCTTAACAAATTTTCAATTGAAGGCTCTATTTCCGCAGGCTCAAATCCAAGGATATTATATTGTTCATCAGACCATCTTTCAGTATTGTTGACCAAATCCTTTTCCCAGCTGCCGAAGCTGGCCATTCGGGCAGTTTCCTTCAGCAGCGACTCATTAGCCATTAATTCTGCGATGTGTTTCTTACGCTCACTTTCTAATTTAAACTTATCAATTGCGAAAAGCAATGCATTTGGAAGACGCTGCAACCTGTCTTTAAGTATATAATCAGCCACTCCTTCCCTCATCATCTTTACAGCAAACTCTTCTGAGGTAGACCCGGTAACAAGTATGATCGGAATCTCTATGCCTTTATTCTTTAGTATCTCCAAAGCATCTACTGCGTTAAACTGCGGCAATGAATTATCAGCTAATATCGCATCAAATACCTGGTTGTTCAGTGCTGCTAAAAACCCTTCTTTTTCTTGAACAACAATTGCATCAAAATTCAATCCTGAGCGTTTCAGTACAATTTTTATCAGCTCAGCATCAGTATCCATATCTTCTAATATCAACAAACGTATTTTTGGCATAAGATTATAGTTATATCAATTTCGTTGATAGCATTTTGGGGATTGTATTTATTCCGTATCATCGGCATTTAAAATACAACTTTCATGTAAATTTAAGAAGTATTTCTATTAATTAAAACTATTGCTCATTGCATTTTTCATGAAAACAAAGTGTTTATGTTCACCCTAAAAAAACAAAAAAAATCCCGGATAAATATATCCGGGATTACATTAAATCGTTGAGGTAATTGCTTATTCAATAACAATCTGAGATACGAAATTATCTGTTTCGGAAGACATATTCAATATATACATTCCGCTGGAAATGTTAGAAGGCAAATGAATCTCCTCGTTGATACTACCATCAGTAACTTTTACATTATTGCTATAAACAAGCCTGCCGACAACATCAGTCACTTTTAAGGAAACTGAAGAGGACGCAACAGCACCGGAAATCAAAAAGATACCTTTACTTGGATTTGGTGTTATTTGAATATTGGCATTGTTCATAACGCTACCAACGCCCACCCGAGGATAAACACGCATTACTACATAACTTGAACCCGGAACATTAGAACAACCCATAACCCTGCATTCCACCGTATCCATATTTTTGAAGGCATTGCTTATAAATTTAGGACCGGTAGCACCTGCAACAAGAACATTGTTTACATACCACTGGAAAGTGGGGTTTACTCCGCCGTTGACTGCCACTGCTGTAAGGGTGTCATATTGCCCGTTGTATATAGTAATGCCAGGATGCGCATTAAGGACAACAGTGGGTATGATAGCCGACTTAACAATCATAAAAATTCCATCATCAACAATACCAGGTACGGCACACGTAGCATCGCTAGTCATTACCACTTTCACATAGTCGGAGTTAGATGGAATGTATGAGAAAGATGAGCCTGTACCAGCAAAGGATCCATTTACTGTCCATGTATACGTAGGGCCAGGTCCGCTATTTACAGGGTTTGCGGTAAATACTGTTGTACGGCCGGCACATACTGCGTTAGCAGCAGCGTCGGAAGTAACAGTAACATCGGGAATCACAATAGGAATTAATGATATGTAGGCCGTGTCTGACATATCGGTCGAACAACCGTAAACAGAATTTACAGCTTTTACTGTATAAGCGCCGGCGGATGTAAACAGACCAAAATCCAACGAGCCTCCAGAACCAGGCATAGAACTTACAAATGAGGAACCCAAATATAATTTGTAGTTAATGCCCACATTTGAGCCGCTAAGGCCAATATGAACACCGTAGCTTCCGGCGCAAAAAGCACCACCGCCTGTAACAGAGAAGACGGCTGGCATAGGAACACCTGTTATTGTTGCACTACCTATCATCGAAGAGGTACACATTGTTGCAGTATCAGTAGCTATGGCAGTATATACACCAGAGACAGCATGTGGGCCAAAATCAATAGCCATACCGATACCCGCTACAGGAGACCCAACAGGAAGCCCCCCCCTGTATAATTGGTAAGTAGCACCGAAAACCGACCCTGTCAATCCGATAGGAACCCCTACTCCTCCATCGCAGAATGTGCCACCACCAGTAACGGTAACTGGAGCAGGTACACTAAGCGTTGAAACAGTTGTGCTGCCGCTCATATTTACACTGCAAAGTGTTACCGCATTGCGAGCGGTAATAGTATATGTACCAGGAATAGTAAAAGCACCAAAATCATCGGAAGCACCAGTGCCCCAAAGAGAAGAGCCTGAGATAGGGCCTCCACCACGATTCAACTGGTATATAACACCTCCATCGGTATTACTAATACCTATATGGGCTCCGGAAGTACCCAAACAATAACCTCCGCCACCGGTTATCGAATATACTGTTGGTAATCCGTTCACTGTAATACTTATTGGCATCGGAGAACTTGAACCGGAAACATTCGTCACCACAATTGTGCCTGTGTATGTACCTGTCAGACAGGTTGGATTCACTATAATAGGAATTGCCGTTAAAGGTAATATTGTACCCGGAGGAACATCAGGTAGGCCTGCGGGCGAACCAACCCACGAAATATTGTAAGTGGTAGGCGAATTAGTAGATGAATATGACAGCGTAGAATATGTGCCTGCACAAACCGTAGGTATAGACCCAGGAGTAATAGTTGGCAAAGCAGCAAAAAGACTGTTCTGAAAACCACAAAGCAGAGCAGTAAGAAACAATACACCCAGTAAATTTCTTTTCATAAATGATGTTTTATGATGTTATTTTGACTTTCCTGAATTTCGTTTAGAAATTGTTAATGCCTCAAAATTACTTAAAAAGTTTTGAATATTCAACTTATAAAAGCAGTTTTAAATCATATTTAATATCCTTTTTTGCAACACATGTGGAAAACTGCGCCCATATCCTCACCGTATATGAGCTTCTTTCAAAACAGCAACACTATGAGACATACCTACCGCAATAGCCATTAAGGTAATATAGTTGATCAAAATCATGTTATTTTATGAGAATGGTTATCTGACATACATAGCATAAATCCCACTTTTGCGAAAAATACCGGTCTCTTTGATAAACAACTCCCACATCAGCAAGATTGCTTATATGCCCCTTATATTTTTCTGCCTTTTATACCTACACGATCCGGTAGTTGCGCAATACAATCCTCATTCTCTAAAAGATACACTTAGATCTTTCCTTATGCCGAAGGGTAAGATATATTTGTATGATGGACATCTGTGGCACAAAGAAAAATATACATCAAATAAGATCGCCAGGGCCACGCTTTACACCTGCGAGTATAACTTAACCATGGGAGCCTACCTGCTTGTAGCCCCAGAGTATGTAACCAACTGGCATAAGAAGGATAAGTTTCAGATGCCGACCATACGTGCTCAATATAGACGGTCATTCACAACCGCACCGGTAATTGATGACGACCTTTTTGCGGTCAACTACTTCGGGCATCCATATCAAGGCGGGTATTACTATAATGCTATGCGGTCACAGGGGGCAAGCGCATGGCACTCAGCACTTTTCTGCACGGCTCAGTCTGTGCTGTGGGAGTATGTGTGGGAAGGCGGTATGGAGCAACCCAGCATCCAGGACCTAATATCAACCCCGATAGGTGGCATCCTGTATGGGGAGTTAACGCATTTGCTCGCAATAAGGATGGGGAGAAACGGATACACATGGATTGAGGCAACAATAGTGCGAGTCATGAACCCGGCATTCGCTTTCAACAACAGATTAAGGTTGTGGAGATTTAAGCCACAGTACCTGTAACCATGACTGAACTAAAACTGAACTCACGTTTCATTTCCGGATAACCGCCTCAAGATATCTTTCGATGACATATGTGCTTAACTGACCTGAAGGGCCATGCAGCGTATAGTCGCAGCCATGGGTGGCCCAGGGCAGCAGGAGCAGAAAATTCTTTACCCCATTTTCATTCAGCCTTTGAGAAAGTTTGGTACCATTCTGATAAGGCACCAACGGATCGTTCTTCCCAAAAATAGTGAGCGTAGGAGGAGACTGTTTACTTACAATCTCCGACGGGGAACTCGCCCTGTAATTGTGCGGTACATCAGTAACACTACCACCCAGATAATCGCTCATGATTTTGCGTGTATCAAGCACCAAGGGATTAGCGGGATGGTTGTAACCCCAGGCCATATCTGCCGGGCCATAAAAATTTATTACGCCTTTCAGTCCGGACTCATGTAATGTGTATGCCGCAGCCAATGCTATCTGCCCGCCCGCTGAACGGCCCAGTAATACAAAATTATTGGTATCCACATTCAGCGTTGCGGCATTTGTGCGCAGGTAGTGCAACGCTTCATGCACATCATCGAGTTGGAGCGGCCATTTATTCTTTGGCGCGAGGCGATAGTTGATGGAGGCTACATTGCAGCCACGCTTTGCGAGATAGGTATTGAGCTCCGGCAACTGCGTGCTGTTACCCCCACACCACGAGCCGCCATGAATAACAATGACGCATGGGCAAGGCCCGGGCACAGGTGCCCGGTAGTAATCGAGCGTAAGCGGACCATCGGGTGTGGTGGCGTAGGTGAGCGTTTCGTAAGGCATTTGCTTTTCACCAAAGCCGGAGAACATTTCCAGAAAACTGAATGGCGAACCATCATCACCCGCCTTAGACTGCAGATTGCCTACACCGAAAGCCGCACCGAAATCATCATCCAGCCTGGCGGATATAATATTTGCAGAAGCTATAGGGTAGAAAAATAATACCAGCGCTATAAAGCAAATCACATTGCCCACCATACGAAACCTCTTTACCACCCTACCCCACGCCAGCAGCAGCAAAATTATAGCCATAAACACCCAGGGAAACTCCGTGATCACCACCGATGCCAGCCACAGATGGTACTCAGGCGCGGGAAACACGCACATGAGTCCGAGCAGCAACAATATGATGGACAGAATGAGGCGGAGCATATGATGTATATAACCCTAATCTGACGTGCCGGTAACCGCCCATTTGTAGGCAGAACCGCTCCGTGTGATGCCCCAGTAATCAAAAGCTCCCGATGCGCGGTCGCCATAGCTATCGAGTGTAGTGGCTCCGGTTACACCGGAGTATGCATTGCTTCTTTCGGCAAATGTTGTCTTAAGTTTTTCAAAATCATCTACCGAGCCATGAGTAACTTCGAGGGTATGGGCTATAACCCACATAGCATCATATGCAGCGAGAGCGAAAGCATCGGCCTCAATGCCGGTAGCTGACTGAATGCGGACAGCCACCGGGTGCCACTTACTCTGGAGTAAAACCGGGAGGCCAAAGGAAGGAGCAAAGAAACCTGTCTTTATTGCAAATTCGGATGCAGAAGGATTGGCTGGCAACTGGGCACTCAGCGCTATGCCATCGCCGCCGTACCATTTCACTTTGCTGAGTAAGGTGTCTGATGCTGCGAGGGCCATCAATGCGACACCTTCATCGAATGAAGCCAGATAGACAGCCGTATTTGCAAGGCCATGCGTAGCCGAAAGACCAGACACTTTTGACCTAATGGAAGCAACAACAGATGCAAAATCGGAGGTGGTGGTGCTGTATGGAGTAATGGCGTTCACCACTCCCCCTTTGGCTGTAAATGCACTACCCGTAGCGGATTGTAAGCCTTTATTACCAGCGTCATCGCGGGCAACGGTAACCAGGCCTTTTATGCCTTGCTTAAAGATAGTGTTGGCTATGGCGTTGCCCTCCACCTTATCGGGTGGACAAAACCTGAATACGGCATCGTCGGCGATGGCGAGGCTACCGGCAGTGCTGCCCTGGCTTACCACAATCATTTTGGCGGCATTGGCCAGGGGCTCAACTACAGCAAGCTCTGCGCTCGACTGCGGGCCAATGATAAAACGGGTGCCTTCGCCGGTGGCCTTTACAAAATACATGCGTGCGCTATCGGGGTTGAGCCGGGTATCGTATGTGGATACGGACATACGGAAAGTAGCCCCCTTGCCCTGGAGATATGAATTGATATCGCGTGTAGCCAGCTCTATTGCAGCTTTTGAATTAACGCCCAGCGTGGACCAATTGCCGGTGAGCGAAAACAGGCCGGTAACATTAATGGTAGTATTTGCCACACCTGACCGGCGACATGAATTAAAGCCAAGGCCAACAATTAAAGCAGCACAAAAGATGATCAACGATTTTCTCATAATAAGCGTTTGTATAAATTATGTAATGATGAATTTTCAGGGTGACTATTCAGGAATGGCTAAACAAATCAGTCAAGTTTTAGTGAAGAGCTGGTACCCCATCCGTACCCTTTGTAGACCTTTGACTTAGCATCGGAGGTGCTGCTGAACAGGTGGAGGTTGAGCGTGTCATTGTTCCAGGTGTAGGATGCACGGTCGAAAGACGGGCCGGACTCATTGATATTAAAGCCATGCACCCTGACGGAATCTCCCTCCTGCTGGAAATAGCTTATCCTATAGTAAGCATTGTATTGGTACACATTCACCTCGTGGTGCTTGTGGCGGGCGAGGTCAACAAAGTAGGTGGCCACATCGTCGGGGTTGTTCCAGTTGATGGGGGGTGTTTTGAAGTTGCGCGCGTTAACTACCCTGATGTGATTGACCTGGGCTTGGCTGCCGATGGAAACGAATAGCATTGCTGCAATCAACACAAGCTGTATATTTTTCATTTTGCCGTTTTTTGTTACCCCAAAACTAATAAAATATCCAAACCCCGAATCAGCAAGTAATTGAACCATACTACCCGGCATTATCTGGTGGCTACAGCCATCGCAAAAGCTAAGGGAGAGAAGTGATTTTTGCACATTTTTTTGGGTAGCGCTTTTAATATATAAGTTGCTGATTAACAATATTAAACAAAATAATTTTTGCGCACTATTTGCGCACTTTTTTACAGAATTTTTCGTCGTAAGTCATAAGTCATAAGTCATAAGTTGTAAGTTGTAAGTCATAAGTCGTAAGTCATAAGTCGTAAGTCATAAGTCGTAAGTCATAAGTCGTAAGTCTGCGAGTAGAAAAAATCACAAAGGCCACAATCCCGATAGCTATCGGGATAACAAAGCAATAAAATCAAAGAGCGTAGCCAGGATATTTTTCCGGTCTATGTAAAGTTCGGGGATGTGGTGATTACGGGCAAATAAAAAAAACATATCGGTACAGTAACTGTACCATGATGGTTTTGCGGTGTAGTGTGGGCGTGGGTTTGAGGTGGATATAGCGATTATTTGTTGCGCATGTATGGAGGGTGTAAATGCCGAGGGAGACACTGGAAAATATCTGAACCTCAGGTTAGCCGAGATTAAACTGATTGCCCTGAAAATACGGGCGATACAAACGCCGCGACATGTGATCCTCGAAACATTCGATGGCCATAGGGGGGCATTGGTCAAAAAATTGTACATTTGTACTGTCGCAGCCTACGGGTTGTGCAGCCAGTGGCTCTTATGAGCCATTTTTTATTGTGCACTCCCGGCTATTAATCCCCTGCGCCACGAGTGGGGAGACTTGCAATCAAAAAGGTTACAAACGCCGCGCCATGTGATACTTGGAATATTCGAGACGAGTTTGGGGCTACTACAATCAGGTTACTGTTTCACATAATGCAGCGCAACATCTCCTGAATCAAAGACCTTAGTGTCCACAAGTTTCAACTGCAGGCTTTCCTGTAAGTTCGTGTCATCTAAAAAGCGTCTTCCGGCTCCGGCCACTACCGGCTGCACCACTATATGAAATTCATCTACGAGGCCCAGCGCTATAAGCTGCGAAGGTATATCTACGCCCCCGGTGGAAATATTCCCGCCCGGTTGTTGTTTCAGCTTAAGTACTTCTTCCTTTAAATTGCCGCGGATGATGCCCGTATTTTTTCCTTCCACTTTTTCCAGCGAACGGGAGCAGACAATGATGTTTTCTATGGATGCAAATGCATCTGCGAAATCGTTCATAGCCTTTGTAGCCCCCGAACGGTCTCTTGCCATATCGGGCCAAAAGGGTATCATCAACTCATAGGTTTTACGGCCATACAGCAAAGTGTCCACATCCCGCATCAGCTGAGCAAAGTATTCGTGCACTTC
This sequence comes from uncultured Flavipsychrobacter sp., assembly GCA_964493865.1. Taxonomy (GTDB): domain Bacteria; phylum Bacteroidota; class Bacteroidia; order Chitinophagales; family Chitinophagaceae; genus Nemorincola. The sequence continues at coordinate 205,801 of CAZBPS010000007.1, read as the reverse complement.
ATCATTACCCCGCCCTTTGGTATGGTCGCAGCAGCCATCTATGGTGAGATTTATACCAAATATGAGTTTTCTCATAGCTATTTATTTTCCTGAAATTAGCTACTTTTTTCAACATGCACCACAATCTCAGCAGCGAAGCATTTTAATCCTGCGCGACGTGTTGGTGAGGACACCAACACGGGCGGAGACATCGGCTGGGACACTCGCGGAGGACGGAATCTGGCATTATTCTTGTTACAATACAACAAACAACCTTATGAAGCCACATATTTCAGCCGTTAAAAAGTATGCAGTTATTTGCATTGTCACAGGTATTGCAACTTCTTCATTGTACTCATGTACCAAGTGCAAATGCCGGACGCTACACAACATGACGGCTACAGTGATCCACTACTCACGAGGCGAGGACTCATTTGCCAAAGTGGAAGTATATGTGAAAGGTACGGGCTTTGCTTCGCTGAACAATGTAATGCCGCACGTAGCAATAGATACCCTGTATGATGGCAAAGGAAGACTGGATTATACGTTTGACCTCGTGCATGATTATATTATTACGCTATACCCAGCCGGGAAAGTATATAAAGTGAAAGACATAACACTCAAGGATAACAGTGAGACACAATTTGCACTGCTTGCCTCATGCAAGACCTGTTATGACCGTATCACTTATTCGCTCGACGGTGTGATCGTCAGCCATTGGGTTGATACTTATGCATCTTTTGGATTAGATTAATCTCTCATTGGCATAAAAAAACATGTAGCAAATACGGGCGTTACAAACGCCGCGCCATGTGATACTTGGAATATTCGAGGATCAGTGTGAGGCATCAGCATTGGTTCAATGAATACCTTCGCAGAAGGGGTTTTATTTGCAGTTCCGGGTACACACCCGGAACAACTGGGTTTATAATGCGTTTAGAGCTAATAAGAAATCTATGCTTGAACAAATAATCCACGATAAATGCTCTTGATTAAACGCCAAATTTCCACGTCCATCAATCGGTTCGATTGCATAACTACCATTCTCATCAATTTTTAAATAAATAGGAATATCGTCTAAAACATATCTGAAATGACCCTTTGCCAATTTAAATTCATGATCAAGACAAGTATTTAAATAAACCAGTTCCTTAATGTACTCGTGGCATATTCTTTTGTGGACATCCCCTTTTACATTTTTAATTGCGTATTTTAAACTCTCGGGGCTACCTTTTATTCTTGACAACAGTCGTAAATGAAAAATTATTGGAAACTTTTCTTCCTCAACACTTACATTGGCTTTAAAGATTGTATGGTCTTTGTATTGAATTGTTAGGTTTTGCCACTTAAAAATATTTCGTAAATCTATTTGCCTACTCTCGACTAGCATTGTTAATATATCCGCAAAGAATCTCTGTCGAAAAAACTTATCTCTAAAATAGCGGTCTTCACCTTCATACCAAGTATCTGTAATCTCCCATTTAGCGTTATTTATTATTATTTTTCTGGCTAGCGATTCAATTCTAAAACCAATATTATAATCAAAAATTTCACGCGAATAAAACTTATCAATATAACCATTAAAATCAGTGTCAACTCCATATTTTGCTCTGAAAATGCTTCTTATATTTTCAATATCACAAACAATAATTATTTTATCAAATCCAAACTTGTTTTTTGATTTAATATTTTTTCTGTCAAAATGAGCAGCAAAAACATTAAGTATCCTAAAGACATGTTCCGGATCTAATCTATCTAAATCATCAATAAGTAAAATACTCTCTTTTTCACGTTTATATCTAGTCAGAATTTTCTCGATAATATTTGAGACAATATTGTCTTCAAAAATACTTCCCTCTTTTTGCTGTATTTCTTCAATATACTCAATCAATTTGTTTGCTTCATTCGCTTCATTTTCAGCATTAATATGATATTTCTTAAAGTCCCTAACTAACTTGGTAACTTTATCAAGCATTTCCGACAAATCTTTTCCGACTTGTGGAATCATACAAATTATTACACTAAATATTTTATACAAATTTTCATGCAGGTATGAGGGTATCGTTTCTAATTCGCCAATTAGCACTTCTTCAACTTTGTAGTTTTTATTAAGCATTTCCAATATAATGTCATACTTGATATACTTGAAAATATCTTCATTTGATGCAACGGAATAATTAACGGGAAAAAGTGAGATAACCTCATATTGTTCTTGATAATTATCAGGTCCAAAAAATTCCTTTAAAAAAGTTGTTTTACCGTGTCCAAATTTTCCTGAAAAAATTATTCGTTCGTTGCCTTCAATAGTCAAATGTTGTTTAAATTTATTTTCCGCTTCGTCAAACAAGTCGATATGTAAATCATCTCTTTTTTTCATGCTGATATAATTGTCTTGTAAATTTAGCTTGTCTACTCTATCATGCTTGGGTTTACTTATCCACAGACCTATATTAATCCCCTCTTTAATCCAAAAAATTCCCCTACCTTTGCAGCTATTTTTTTTAATAGGTTGGGCGTAGTATTTCCTGTACTTTTTATTTCTCGCAGACTTACGGCTTTCCACTTATGACTTACGACTGAATTCATGAAGTACCCCGAATATAAAGGATTGAATATGCCGTCCATAGAGCAGGATTACCTGGCTAAATGGAAGGCGGAGCAGTATTTTGAACAGAGCGTGAAGCTGCGCGATGGTAAGGACCCGTTTGTGTTTTACGAAGGGCCACCGAGCGCTAATGGTATGCCGGGGATTCACCATGTTATCTCCCGTACACTTAAAGACCTTGTGTGCCGCTATAAGACGATGCAGGGCTACCAGGTGAACCGCAAGGCGGGCTGGGATACACATGGCCTGCCTGTGGAACTGGGTGTGGAGAAGGAACTGGGCATAACGAAGGAGGATATAGGGGTAAAGATAAGTGTAGAGGACTATAACAAGAAGTGCCGCGAGGTGGTGATGCGGTATAAGGATAAGTGGGAGGAGATAACGGAGAAGATGGGCTACTGGGTGGATATGGGCAACCCATACATCACCTTTGATAATGAATATATAGAAACCCTGTGGTGGGCGCTGAAGACGCTGTTTGACAAGGGCTACCTGTACAAGAGTGTGAGCATACAGCCCTACTCCCCTGCCGCAGGTACGGGACTGAGCAGCCACGAGCTAAACCAGCCAGGTACTTATAAGGATGTGAAGGACACTACGGTGGTGGCAATGTTCCAGTTGGGAGAGCGGGGAGCGGAGAGCGGGGAGCCTATGAATCCGTTGCAGACACGCCTGCATGAGACAGCAAGAAATGCATGGGAACCTTTTGTGAACCTGCCTATAGGTGGCGGACTGGCTGAGGCTGATAAAGCAGCGGCGGTTTACTTCCTGGCATGGACGACCACCCCATGGACGCTGCCCAGCAACTGCGGACTGACGGTGGGGCCGAACATAGATTATGTATTAGTACAGACGTTTAACCCGTATACCCATAAGCCAGCTAATGTGATACTGGCGAAGGCTCTTTTAGGTAAGTATTTTAAGCCCGAGGGACAGGAAAGTGACTTTACTATATATACCGCAGAAAGCAAAATATTGCCGTGGAAGATAATAGGTGAATATAAGGGCAGCGAACTGGAGGGATTGAGGTATGAGCAGCTACTGCCTTTTGAGGGAAATACGCGCGAGGTGGCCGGTGGCGACCCATGGCGCGTGATAACGGGCGACTTTGTGACCACTGAGGATGGTACGGGCATAGTGCATACGGCACCGGCATTTGGCGCGGATGACTACCGTGTGGGCAAGAAGCACAACATAGGCATACTGACGATGGTGGACAAGGAAGGTAAGTTTGGCGACTATACCGGGGAGTTCAGCGGGAGGTATGTGAAAAATTATAAGAACGACCCTGACTATAAGGATGTGGACGTGGATATAGCCGTGAAGCTGAAACTGGGCGGCCATGCCTTTAAGGTGGAGAAATATGAACACACCTACCCCCACTGCTGGCGTACGGATAAGCCAATCATATACTATCCGCTGGATGCGTGGTTTATAAAAACCACTGCGGTGAAGGACAGGATGATAGAGCTGAACAAGACCATCAACTGGAAGCCAAAAGCTACGGGCGAGGGAAGGTTTGGCAACTGGCTGGAGAATATGGTGGACTGGAACCTGAGCCGAAGCCGGTTTTGGGGCACTCCCCTGCCGGTATGGGTAAGCGAGGACGGAGAGAAGAAGTGCATAGGCAGCATAGCAGAGCTAAAAAAAGAAGTAGATAAGGCAAACAAAATACTGGGAACCAACCAGTTAATAGAAGAAAAAACACTTGACCTTCACAAGCCTTATGTGGACCAGATAGTGCTGGTATCGGACAGTGGAAAGGCGATGCAGCGCGAACCAGACCTGATAGATGTGTGGTTTGACAGCGGGGCGATGCCATATGCGCAAATCCATTATCCGTTTGATAAAGGCACTGATAAGAATATAACAAAGAACTTCCCGGCGGACTTTATAGCCGAGGGGGTGGACCAGACGCGCGGGTGGTTTTATACCCTGCATGCGCTGGGGATAATGCTGTTTGACAATGTGGCCTATAAGACCGTAGTGAGCAACGGCCTGGTGCTGGATAAGAACGGCAACAAGATGAGCAAGCGGCTGGGTAATGTGATAGACCCATTTGAAACTATTAACAAGTATAGCGCCGATGCTACCCGCTGGTACCTCATCACCAATGCATCGCCATGGGATAGCTTAAGATTTGATTTAGAAGGAATTAAGGAGGTTCAACGGAAGTATTTTGGAACTCTATACAATACCTACCAGTTCTTTGCGCTGTATGCCAACTTAGACAATTTTACATTCAAGGAAACTTATATACCTGTAAAACAAAGGCCGGAGATAGACCAGTGGATACTCTCTTGCCTGAACACCCTGATAAAGGACGTGACCACCTATATGGAGGATTACGAACCCACCCAGGCGGGCAGGGCGATGGAGGTATTCCTGGACGAGCAACTGAGCAACTGGTATGTGCGGTTGTGCAGGAGGCGGTTCTGGAAGGGGGAATATGAATTTGATAAGATATGCGCTTACCAGACATTATATGAGTGCTTAGAGACTTTATCGCTACTAATGGCACCGATAGCGCCCTTCTTTGCCGATTGGCTGTACCAGAACCTGAACAACACTACCAAAGTACAGGAGCAGGTGTCTGTGCACCTGGCCGACTACCCCACTGTAAATAACGGCAGCATAGATACAGACCTTGAAGAACGTATGCGCCTGGCGCAGGACATATCCTCGCTGGTGCTGTCTATAAGGAAGAAGGTGAATATAAAGGTGCGGCAGCCACTGCACCGCATATTAGTACCTGTGCTGGACGAGCGCACAAAGGAACAGATAACTAAAGTAGAAGAACTGATAAAGAGTGAAGTAAACGTAAAAAACATAGAATACCTGAGCGATACGGAAGGATTTATAAAAAAGAAACTTAAACCAAACTTTAAAGTGCTTGGCGCCCGAATGGGAGCTAAGATGAAAAGTGTGGCAGCAGCCATCACCAACATGGACCAGCAGGATATAGGCGCACTGGAAAGGCAGAAAAGCCTTTCCCTGAACGTGGAAGGCGAACCTGTGGAGATACGCATAGAAGATGTGGACATTATAGCTGAGGACATACCGGGCTGGAGCGTGGCCAATAAGGACAATCTGACGGTGGCATTGGACATTACCATTACTCCTGAATTGCTGGAGGAAGGTATAGCCAGGGAACTAGTGAACCGGATACAGAAAATGCGTAAGGACAGCGGACTAGAGGTGTCGGACAGGATTGTAGTACAAATAAAGGAATATAAACCATTTAAAAGTACAATAATTAATTATTGTGATTATATTTGCGCCGAAATTTTAGCCGATACTATAAAAATAGTGCCAGAGGTAACCGATGGTACCGAAATAGAAGTGAACGATGTAATGCTGAACATACACATATCTAAAAACACATAAAGTTATGGCCACACACAACAAAAACGCCGCCAAAACGTCGAAAGGTTCAAAGTCGAAACCAGTTGTAAAAAAAGCAGCTCCTGCTAAAAAAACTGTGGCCACGGCAAAGAAAAAAACCGTTGTGAAACCAGCAGCCAAAAAAGCAGTGACACCTGCTAAAAAGGCACCTGTAAAAACCGCAGCTAAAAAAGTTGCAGCAAAACCAATAAAGAAAGCGACACCCAATAATAAAACAGCAAAAAACAATAACCAAAAGACTGTGAATAAGAAAACCAGCAAGCAAGCAGCACCAGCCAAGAAAGCAACTCCTGTGAAGAAAGCAGCACCCGTGGCTAAGAAAGCAGCACCGGTAGCGAAAAAAGCAGCACCACCGGCTCCGGCCAAGAAAGCAGCACCAGCGAAACCGGCAGCTAAGGCGGCAGTGAAGCCAGCACCAAAAGCACCAGCGAAACCAGCAGCTAAACCAGTGGCTAAACCAGCAGCTAAAACGCCCGCAAAGCCGGAACCAAAACCGGCAGCAAAGGCACCTGCAAAGCCGGAAGTGAAAGCGATAAAGCCGAAATCGGGGAAAGGGCCGACCGGCAAAAAACTGACGCATACGCAGATGCCTGTGAAGGTGAACCCGGCGGCACCAAAGCCTATGGCCACGCCAGCAGCACGCCCGGTAGATAAAAAACCAACTGTAATTATAGCTCACCGCCGCCTTGAGAATAAATCAAAAGCAAAAGAATCGACCAATACGATGGTGCAATACCAGCCTGAAACATACAGGTCGATACTGGATGAGCCGCAGCAGATACAGGGCCCGGTGTACCGATACAGCGATGAGGAACTGAATGAGTTCAGGGAAATAATCGTGAGCCGATTAGACGCTGCGCGCAAGGAGCTGAACTACCTGCAGGGGCTTATTACCCGCAAGGACGAGGCCGGCACCGAAGATACCGAAAACCGCTACATGAACATGGAAGACGGCAGCGGCGCTATGGAGCGTGAGCAACTGGCACAACTTGCCAGCCGCCAGATACAGTTTATGAGCCACCTGGAAAAAGCACTTGTGCGGATAGAAAACAAAACATATGGCATATGCCGTGTAACCGGTAAGCTGATAGACAAGGCACGCCTGCGCGCGGTGCCTCATGCCACGCTAAGCATAGAGGCGAAGAAATTCATGTCGTCGAAGCATAATTAAAACCCCGACCCTAAAGGGAGGTGTTATTCTATAAAAGAGGTAAAAATGCCCTGCTGATGCGGGGCATTTTTACTTATACCTTCTTCCTGATAATCTTCAGCATTTGCTCATGGATGAGGCCGTTGGTGGCGAGGGTCTGCTTTTCGAAAACGTTGTATTCCAGGCCGTCGAAGTCGGTGATGCGGCCACCCGCTTCCTGCACTATCAGGTAGCCTGCCGCAACATCCCATTCATTGAGGTTATATTCCCAGAATCCATCAAACCGGCCACATGCCACCCAGCAAAGGTCGAGCGCGGCTGAGCCAAGTCGGCGGATAGGCAACCCTTCGAGCACGAAACGTTCAAAGACTTTAATGGGATGTTCTTCGGCCTCCGGCCATTTGTATGGAAACCCGGTAACGAGACATGCCTTTGTAAAATCGCTCTTTGCAGAAACCTGTATACGCTCGCCATTCAGAGTGGCCCCCTTGCCACGCTCGGCAAAGAATAGTTCGTTCATCATGGGGTTATACACCGCGCCTAATATGAGCTTGCCTTGGTGCATGAGGCCAATGCTGACACAGCATAGCGGTATGCCATGAGCAAAATTCACCGTGCCATCTATGGGGTCTATTATCCATTGGTATTCTGATGGCTGTATCAACTCACCGACCTCCTCGCTGATAATAGTATGTGATGGAAAGGAGGCTCGTATCACTTCGATAATACGGTCTTCTGAAAGTTTATCTACCTCGGTCACTAAATTATTGACCCCTTCCTTATGCCCTACCTTGAAAACACCATTGAAGTATTGGAGGATAATCCTTCCGGCTTCTTTGGTGGCAGTAAGCAGCGTTTCTTTCAGTTCATCCATTCATCATAGTTTTAGCTCTTTGCCCAAATAATAATCTATTACTTTCAGCTTGAAGATAAGATCGTACTTAGCGCTGGCCAGGTTAGCGGCGGCAGCAAACTGCTGGTTTTGCGTCACCAGCAGATCTATAGTGCTGGTAAGGCCAAGGTCGTAGCGTTTTCTTGCAAAATCGAGCGCGCGTGTGGCGGCATCATCCGCACGTTTGGCTGCGTAATATTTCTGTATGGAATTTACGGCATTGTTGTGCGCCTTGTAAACATTCTGCTTCAGCATAAGCGCCACGCTGTATTCGTTCAGGCGCTGCTGCTGAAGAGTAATTTTTGCCTGCCGCACCTGGTATTGCGACTGCCAGCCATTGAAAACAGGGATATTCAAAGCAACAAAAAACGACTGCCTGAAGTTATTGCTGAACTGTGTTTCGAAAGGCACGCTTGGAGCGAGTGTCCTGAAAACAGGTTGGTAAACGGTATCAAAAGAGTTGCCGGTAATTCCGATAGGTGCGTAGCCAACCAATTCACTTGTCTGCTGATAGTTACGAAAATTACTTGCAAAGTTTGTACCTGCCTGGTAGCCAACCGACAATTGAGGATAAAGGGTGCCCTTAGCCGCAGCAAGACCCTTTTCAGCCGCACTTACCCTCAACTGACTACCCCTGATAGACCCGAAGTGTGTGCTGGCACTTTTATATATTTCTTCCGGTTCCATCACAGATACGCTTAATTGCTCGCCGGCATTCACTTCGGGTGTTTGCAGCTCGAAGGGTACTGAAAAGTCAAGATTAAGCAAGGCTTTCAGGTCCAGTATTGCAGCATTATAACCTGCTATTGAATTAACAAGATTGGAGCTGTCGGTTGCGAGTTGCGATTCCAGTTGGGCGACATTCAGTTCCGGCAGCCTTCCTGCATCAGCAAAAGCCTTAGTCTGTTTCAATTGTTCCTTTGTCAGCTTTACCTGGTTTGTGCTGATGCTTACCTGTTCTTTCGCTAACAGCGCCGTAAGAAAAGAAGTAGCCACATTTACCGATACATCATCCTTTAACTGGTCCAGATCGGCAAGATTTGCATCGAGCAGGTATTTGTTCCGGGCGATGGTATTGCGCACCTGCATCCAACCAAATAAAAGCAGGTTACCGTTTCCGGAAGCGCCGGCAAAGTTGTACCTGGCATCAACAAACTGGTTGGTAGCGGGGTTAATAGAACGACCCAAATTCTGGCCATAGCTGCCGCTCACGTTAAAAGTGGGCAATTGGGACAGTTGGCTTTGCAGTAAGGCATATCTTGCCAAGCGGGCATCAAGTGAATCTACCTTAACAGAAATATTATGATCAATGGCATATTGCACACAACGCTGCAACGTCCATATATTACCTTCACTACCACCCTGCTGTGCTGAAACAGTGGTATCAGCGCAAAGAAAAGCTGAGATTAAAAACGCAATAAAAACACGCATAGGACAAAAATAAGGATTGGAATTTGTATTCGGGAATTTTGTTTTATATTTCATTTTAACCTGTTTACGTTTTAACTTTACTATAAATTCACAGCTATGCTCAGTACGACACTACAGGAGGCACTGAACAAACAAGTAAAGCACGAAGCCGCATCGTCACAAAGCTATCTTGCCATGGCATCGTGGTGCGACATTCAACCCGGCCTGCAGGGGGTGACGGAATTCTTTTACCAACAATCGGAAGAGGAAAGGCAACATATGCTGAAACTGGTAAAATATATCAATGAGCGTGGCGGCATGGCACTTGTACCCGCCCTTGAGCAACCAATAGTTACCTTTCCATCACTGAAAAAGCTATTTGAAGAATTCCTGAGGAACGAAACCGGCGTTTCGGCAAGCATAAATGACATAGTACACCTGGCGTTACAGGAAAAAGATTACGCTACCCACAACTTCCTGCAATGGTATGTGGCAGAGCAGATAGAAGAAGAAAGACTGGCACGAACCCTGAACGAAAAACTGGAAATGATAGGTGAAGACAGGAGCGGCCTCTATCTTTTTGACCGGGACATACTGGCATACAGAACGAGCATCAGTAAAGGCGGGCGATAAGTATACCCAGGTTTCCGTACCGCCATGATCAGAGTACACGGAGGTAAAATAAGTGTGCTATTCAAAAAACATGTCTGCCGACTTGCGCCTGAAGATAGGTATAAACCATCCGCCGCGCACACCGAATAAAATGTCTAACCGCTGCTGCGTATCAGGACGCATAACATCGTAGAGATAAGATCGCCTGCCCTGTGTGAACCCAAAGAGCCCATCGAGGCCGATGGTAAAATTGAGCAGGGCATTTTTTGAGAAATGGGTATAACCCACGTATGCTTCCACAAAACCACCGTTCGTAAGGCGGTCGTAACCTTTGCGGTAATCGCCCCTAAGCTGCATAACGGTTTTATCGCGGTCGAAGATATTTATCTTATGCTGTATAAATCCTACAGTACCCAAAAGAGTAAGTCCATTATCAGGATGCTGCTTAGAAAAAGAAAATATTTTACCGAAAACAAGGCCCACAGCATAGCCCCTTTCATAAACAGGAACACCTACGCGGCGCCCACTGGCGTCAATGAACTCATATAAACGCGTACTTTTGGTTGAGTATTTATCCCTGACGTTTATCATCAGCGAATCTTCTTTCACCTGCCCGCCTGAAATAAAGTCGAACTTGGCACCAAACATATAATTGGAGAAGGTTTTGTACAGCACACCGGGGCCTATCCTATAGCTATAGCCAAAGCGCTTTGCCATATCAGCCGCAGGGATATCGAACTGGGCATTGCCATTAATTATGAAGCCCCTGCGCGGCTTTGGCGCATCCGCCGGACCAAACAATTTGTCATCGCTCTGGGCAAAAGCGGAAACGGTCAGCATAATGTAAAAAGCCGTAATAACACCCCTCATATAGAGCAAATATACGGACTTCCTATTTTTCAGCCAGTACTTTTAGCTTGGCAAGCGCTTTGGGCCAGATTTCCCTGAACATTTCAGCGAATTCATCGGTCAGATCTATATCCACGGTGAGTTCGGTAGCCCCGTTAATGTCTTTCAATGTATAGTTCTCATGTGCCCCGGCCCATTGCTTTACCCTGTCACTGGTAGTGTCTTCCACACCATCTTTTACTTCGCCCAGATGCTCAATGGACATATACTCATTGGGTATGTTCTCCTCAATGCGTGACACCATGCCCATGCCCCTGCCATCAAGAAAAAGCACCTTACTCCCCTTCTTCCAATCGGTAACGGCATAAGAGGTTTCTGAAAATGCGGATGTCCATTGCCGGTAAGTAGCATCATCCCAAAGTATGCGCCATATCTTTTCGCGGGGAGCGCTGATGGTCGTTTTAAATTGCTGTCTGTTCATAGTATATTGTTTTTGTAAGAGTAAAGTTATTGTTGCCCGGATAAATTTGAGGGGCAATTGGCGACAAATACCGGGCAGAAAAAGACAATGCACCCCATGTACACCAGAAGTCACTGATTACCAATTATGATTATAACTGAAAATAAATCGTTAATTTAGCAAACGCAAGACGAATATTTAACTTGAACAACGCGTATAACATATTAAAATGCCTGACGGTATTGCTGTTTGTTTTTCTCAGTAATCCTGTTTCGCATGTTGATGAATACCCTGGTTGCACCATCATTCTTGAAAATGCGCATCGGGATGTACTCAGGCACGACAGTTATATTCACCTCGTTGATCACAATTCTTCTTTCAAAGAGGCAAAAGTTAAGACAAGATTACGCGTAAAATACCGGGAGGAGCATTGCTATTATGATATTGTATTAGCGCCCGAAACAACATGCCTGTTTTTAGGCTTAGACCGTGTTTATGCGGCGGCGTTATCTACCCCGGTATTCACGAGAGCAAAGTATTCATTTACATTAAGGGGCCCACCCACGTCTACCATTTAATCCTTCATCAGGAATTGCCATCTTCATACATGGCATGATATTTAGAACGGTATTTTACTAACCGTGCAGTTCGTTCGTTTATTGCAATTGATCACAGAGAGGTCGTTTGATCATTCAAACTTATACTAACTGAAATGTATAAATACAAGCAAAATAAAAATTATGGGCCGACCCGTATGCCAGAAGACAACCTGGAGATAGCGGACATAGAAGAACATCTGAGCAAAGAACTCTCAAAAGGATATGGCAATGCTATGTTCGAGAAGATAAAGTTATTGTTCCGTACCCGAAAAAAAACGGTAAATAAAAAACTATAGCGCTGAAAATTTGCCAACTAATAGTCAATATGCAAATGGAAACATTTGCATATTTTTTTGCTTATACTATCCTAACTCAAAGGACGTAATACCATATATTTTGCCCAGTGCAATATCCGGCGGATGTCCGTAATACATACGGGCGCACTCAAAGACATATTCCGCACCAAATTGCCTGACCAGTTCTACCGCATCGGCATTTACAACAGGGATATCAATGCTGACGGGAGTTTCGGGTGCGGCATTAAGGCAGGCTTTATACAGTTCTGCCGCTACTATTGCGGTATCAGCGAAAAGCGGGCCTATCTTGTATCCTTTCCTTGCCTCGCGCAGCAGAGCAAAGCCCTTTACCTCTCCCTGCTCTGTAAATTTGAATGACGATGCACCAACCTGGTAGAGCCATGGCTTCATGAATTGGTGGCGGGGAAAACCAAAACACTGCTCATCATACGAAAGGATTGCCGGCAAATCACTGACATCGATAGAGGTAATCCGGCTATCAATATCAAATTGCGCACCGGGCCGCAAATACCGTTCGTCGCGGAAGGCAATATTAAACCCGCCCTTAGTATAAAAAGGCTGCATTGCCACTACTCCATCCATGCCAATGGAAGCGACAGGCCGCAGCCTGGATAATAGCTTGTCCCTTCTATAATGCCAAAGCTGCTTGCCTATACCGGAAGCCCTATATTGCGGCTTCACAATGAAAAAGCCCATAAATCCGAAATCGCCATTGTAGGACACAACGGAACCACCAGCCACCATTTCTTCATCATAAAAACACCCGACAAACCCACCGGGATCAGTTGCCCAAAAAATTTCGGCGTCGTTCACGCCGGGGTTCCAGCCCTCGGCATCAGCCCACGAAACCAATGTTTTCACCCCCGGGAGATCAAGTACTCTGTATTGTAACTTATCTATATTAACCATGCCAATCAGTATCGAAAATAGGTAAACTTAAAATACTTGCGGCAAAATACGCTAACCCTATTTTAACTCGCTTCACAGGATGCAATTATCAAACATTTTATTACATTTACACGTAAATCAGTCGGATGAAAAAGATACAGATACTCCTGGTTTTAGTTATGTTGGTAATGCTGTTTGCCAGTTGCGCCAACCACACATATCGCAATAGCCACCGCTACCACTGGCACCCCCGTGGCCATTGGCACGATGGCATCAGCCACTATTATTGATTTTTAGCCATTCTGTAAGTTATATGCAAAACTAGCCTAAGGTATTTTTTGCAATCCCGACCAAAATTTTTATCTTCATGCCAAAATCTGGAAGGTTATGAATAAATTGCTCACTTTATTATTACTCCTCGGAATAGGTAGTTCTGCTATTTTTTTGGGTTGTAGTAAAGCAAAAACCAATACATCTTACTCTATGAAGTTCAAAATAGGAGAAGAGCAGTATTCTACTCCTAATTGCGCAGCGGTGCTTACAGATAATACATTGGTAATAGAAGGACTGAACACTTCCTCCCCTTTCCCAACATATCCATACCTGGCTATAGCTATACCGAGGTGGCACAAAGCTACCGGGCCGTATGTGCTTGACAGTACGCTGGGCAGCCCAAATGCACGTTACCTGACCGACGCAAATACTTATAAAATATCCATGTATGGTACACTAATCATTAATGCTGTTTCTGATGAGACCATATCCGGTACATTCACTTTTACCACCAAGGATACGACCGTATTTGAAAAAGGTAGTTTTACCGCGAAAATGTTCAAATAAGGATTTTTAACGATCGTCTTTTTTACTTTTCGACATCATCATCCTGTTAAAAAGGATAAATACTGTTTCGCCTACGATGCCGCAAATAATCACAAAATTTGCAGCAGGATGATCCTGCACCTTTAAGTATGCGCCTACACAGATAGTGAGAAATGATATTACTATGAGTATGGCCGGTAATAATCTGAGCATTATGAAGTATTAATCGGTTATCGCCTGAAGCCGCCTCCCAGGAACCTGAAGAAAGCAACAATGGTGCTGAAAATACCTGAAATAATGGCAACGATAACGTTGAAAATAAACCCAAAAAACAGGAGTACCAGCACCAAAATGAAAATAAGCATTACGACAAAAGCCATAGTGTAAAGATAAGGGATAGCAGAAGTATGACAAAATAGGATTATACCCTACAACTTTTTACATTTGAACATTGATGGAAAACAGCCTCTCCAAAACACGCATAGAGTTACTGCTCCTCTTTGTACTATACCTATTCATCCTTCCAAGGGTGTATATGGAGTATGATATGGGTTTCTGGCGCGAATGGGCAGTATATATCCACAAACACGGGCTAAGGAATGCATATGCACAAGGATCACCTATCAACTACTTTCCGGTATTTGTGTATGCGCTGAAAGTGTTTGGCCTGCTGCAGGGCACTGAGGCAAACATCGTTCGCAATATAAACGATATTAAGATACTGTTTGTCTGCTTCGACTTTCTTCCAATTGTGGTACTGTGTGCCTTCAGACAAAAGATACTCTCCTTCAAAATACCCTACCTGTTCCTTATGTTGAATATTGCTTACGTATTCAACTCAATGGTATGGGGGCAGATAGACAGCATTTATGCCAATCTTGCGTTCCTAGCTATCGTTACAGCAATATGCTACCCGGTGACCGGTGTATTGCTCTACCTGCTCGCCCTTAATACCAAGCAGCAGGCAATCGTATTCCTGCCGGTTATGTTTGCAGTTTTGCTACATAGCGTAAGGAACTTTAAAACCATCATCCTGGGTATTATAGCAATTACAGTACTACAGGTCGCCATCCTGTCACCGTTCATGCACGATGGCGGTGTGGGGAGGCTGGTACAGTTTGCTGCCAATACGGTGGGGCTCTACCATAATCTATCCATATCGGCATTCAATATATGGTACCTGATAACAGGTGGCAACCCATATTTCATCAAGGATACAGATACCTATGCCCTATTTTCCTACCGCACATACGGGCTCGCCATGTTTGCCGTTGCTGCCCTTGTGGTACTGATACCCTTATTCAGAAGAACATGGCTATGCAGAAAGAATAACCTGCCTTTCGATGAAAAACAATATGAGCTGCTATTTCTAAGTACCGGAATGCTATGCCTGTATTTCTTCTATTTCAATACGCAGATGCACGAAAGGTACGCCCACCCTATCATCATCTTCTTTTTCTTCTATGGCGTGGTAGCAAAAAACTACACGCTCTTCGTACTCGCATCCATCCCTTATATACTTTCTTTAGATAAAAGTTTTTCGTTCCCCGACGGTTACCTGCCAATAGTACATTACAAGTTTATCTACGCCTCAAAGGTAATAGCGCTTTGGTACACAGCCACGGTAATCTATGGCAGTTACTTGTTGTACCGGGCTACACGAAAGACGATACTTGATACTTGATGCTGGATGCTGGATAAAGGACACATTTTACCCATTTACCCACTTCACCACTTACCCTTTTTTCTCTACTATCCTGTCTATCATCTCCTGGGCTAGAGGATGATAATTCTTGCGGTATTTGGCATAAATGCCGCGGGCCATTGCTGCACCATCCGGTGTTTTCATCATTTCCCTGTATAGTGGCTCGAGGAACTTACGCCTGCCAACGCTGCTGAGGAAGTTATCCATTGCCGGATAGGCCTTTGAGTACTTAGCCCTGACCGATAATACGAACCACAAGTCTGCTATCTCACTGTTGCCGCTATTGGTGAGATTGTATGCATCATCCAGTTTTTTCATCTGTGCAACTGATACTGTAGCGGGCAGCTTACGCAGGAAATGCAACCATTCATGGGTTGTCCATTCCACGGTTACCATTTGCTCAGCGGCTGCACCACTAAGGAAGAGAGCCCGCTGACTATCAACCTTACCAAACCGTTCCTGCTGTGCCCGTGGACAGTTGGCGGGTATGCCTGTACCATATACCCATTCATTTATAGTAAGCTTTTTCCGGAGGTCTTCATTCCCTTTTATCAGCGCGGTATCCAGGTATTTCAGAAAGGCCTCTGTGGTAATCGTTTTAAAGGCATGTTCGTTAAAATACTTAGCGAGGAATTTATCAAACTCATCCCTACCTGCATTCAACTCAATAAGCTGTAGGAACAGCGCACCTTTTTCGTAAGCAATATCTGTGAGCCCGTCGTCCGGGTCGCGGCCAGTAAGGTCCAATTTCAAGCGGGTATCTTTGCTGGTGTTGCCCATTTCACTTACTTCGGTCACGAGGTCCTGATAGCCAAGTTCCCAAAGCATATCGGTATAGCTCTTGCCCAACATGCGCTCTGTGATACGCCTTTCGAAATAAACAGTAAAACCCTCGTTCAGCCAGAAATCATTCCAAGTGGCATTAGTTACAAGGTTGCCACTCCAACTATGCGCCAGTTCATGGGCAATAAGGTTCACGAGAGAGCGGTCTCCGGCAATGATTGTTGGTGTAGCAAATGTCAGCCTGGGGTTTTCCATGCCACCTATCGGGAAGCCGGGAGGCAGCACGATCACATCATACCTACCCCACCTATACGGCCCATATAATTGCTCGGCAGCATCAACCATGCGACCTGCATCTGCCAACTCCCAAGCAGCTTTTTCTATCATGCCCTGCTCTGCATAGACACCTGTGCGGTCGTCAATCTCCCGGAATGCGATATCGCCGACAGCAAGCGCCATGAGATAAGCGGGAATAGGCGTATCCATGGAAAAGCTATACACACCACTATCATTCTTTGCCTGCGGATTTTCTGCGCTCATCAATGCCATCAACCCTTTGGGTACAGTTACTTTAGCATTGTAGGTAAAGCGGATGCCCGGCCCATCGGCACATGGAATCCATGAACGGGCATAGATAGATTCAGACTGCGTAAAAAGGAATGGTTTCTGCTTATCATGCGTCTGCTGCGGGTCAAGCCACTGCAAGGCTCGGGCACTTTTTCCGGTTTTATAGCATACCATTACTGTGGCAGAGTTGTCTTTGATAGGGATATGCAGCGCGCTACCGAAGAACCGTATGAGTGAATCAAGAACGAATTTCACTTCATTGCCATCGACTAATACTTTGTCAATGGTGAGGTCGTAGGTGTCGAGGGTAAGTGCCTTGACCTTTGCCTTATTCTGGATTGTCCACAATGCACATCCTCTTATTTGTTTGTTCTGCATGTCTACTTCAATATCCAGATCAAGATGTTTCATTTCCACCTCATCAGCATTGGAAAGCGCATGCACGTCTTTAGCAACGACCAAAGAATCATTGCCCGGCTTTTGTTGTTTGGCCGTTTTAGGACTATTACATGCAAACAAGCATGTGAGCGCAGTAATTAAAAGTAGAATATTCTTCATATGTATTTAGTGAAGCTATAAAAGTAAACATTTAGTGCGAGGAGGCGGTTATTCTGCCTCCTTTTGTGTAAGATTTGCCCATGTGGTGCCGGAATAGCTTGTCCACACTAACCACAGGAAAACGGAAGAGAGAACGAGAAATATAATTTTAAGTACTAAGAAATTCACCGCAAGATAATGCCCCAGACCTAACACGGCGGGAATAAGCAGGGAAATCATTGATTTCATGACGCGGGCACCACTTTGCTTCATCTGCTCAAGAACAGAGAAAGGCAGATACCTGAAATTGATGCGCGCTATGCTGACAATAAATACAAGCACATTTACAAATGCCAAAAGTATATCCCAAATGGAAGAAGGCCCCCACATATATACCACAAAAACAGATATAAGCAAAAAGAATGGCAAGAAGAACTTCACCACTAACGCTTTGAAAGCACCTATCATTACCCTACCGGGAACTGCAAGCGGGGCGGAATAATATATCCATGAAGCCTGATGCTGCTCTGAAACACACAAATAAGTAAGCGCGGTTATCATTACGAAGGACGACATGTACATAAGCATCAGGTTCATATGTGTTTCGCCCAGATGCGCATAGGCTTCGCTGAATGTCGCCTCTCTGTTTTGAAGTATAAGGTAAATGAAATAAATGGGAATAAACGCGAACGAAGGATAAACCCGCATACGAAATGACCGGCTACGCGCCGTTTGCAGCCAGCCTATCATAAAACCAGCGCGAGCTTCATCTGTTTTATTGAAGACGTACGCTAACTTTTGGTAGAGCCTGTCTTTAACAATCGTATGCTTGGCGCCGGAACCTTCGCCAGTATCTACTACATCTATCCCACCTATACGACGCGCAAACTGCGGCGTGAGGTATTTCACCAGAACAAATACGCAACCGACGGGTACAATTATGGCAAGCAGGCTATAAATACCGGAGCCGGCAAGCAAGACCGGCTCCCCTACCCAAGACCAACAAGAAGCCAGCCAGTATGGAGGTGTATACTTAAGCCAGGGAAAGTTAGTAATTGCCAAATCTGCAGGATCGCTCCTGTCAAAGGCACGGGGAACAAGATAAACTACTGCAAAAAATACAACAGATGTAATCACCTGAAAATAGTTAATTACGTCCTGAAATTTCTCCGGTTTTGCAAGGCGTAATACAAGAAGATAAACGCTGTTTACAAGAAACAACGTCATGAAAACAAGCAGCAACAACGGAAGAGGAAAAAGAACTGCCGATTTCCAGCCATCAACAATACCCAGCACAATCCAGCCGGGCAGGGCCATAGGCAATACGACCCGGAATAAGTAAATAAATACGTGCAGTAACCTGGCCAAAACGAGCGTTTTATCATTTACAGGCCGTGGAAACAGGATGTACTTGTCCCTTGCATCAAACAATACATTCGAGAAGTCCGTAATCAGCATAAATGTGATAACAGACAGGAACAGGAAGAAATAAATGGTAAGTGAAAATATCCTGTCATGGACAACCATTACGGGGAACATATAAAAGAACCCCATAGCAAGCGAAATAACAAAATTGGTGATTGAGCCGTATTTGCGGTCTTTCTTCTGCTTCTGACTGCGCATCAGGGTGACTGGTTTACGGTCATCCAGCATCAAGCGTACATTAAGGATGGCACGTAATTGCTCCACATCAGCCCCCATGCTCCGCCAAATGGCGGAAGGCAGCATTACAAGAAAGAGTAAAAATTTATTCATCTGCCGGAATAGGAATATTTTTGAGGATAAAGCCTTCTATCAAATTACCTTGTCATTGCAGTAGCCAGGTCATCGGCTATGCGTACCTGGTCACCATTTGATGTAAGGCGTGAGAATATCTGTTCCAGCGTATCAGCATTATCGCGCTTCAATTGGTCGATAGTGCCATCTGCAATAATGCTTCCATTGTCAATCAGCACGATTCTATCTGATACCTTTTCTACTATGTCCATCATATGCGAGCAATAAAGAATAGTTTTTCCTTCCTGCTTCATTGCCTGCAGCAGCTCTTTAACCAGTATTACCGCATTGGCGTCCAGCCCGGAGAGTGGCTCGTCCATTATAACAATAGATGGATTATGCAACAGGCCGGAAGTAATGAGTACCTTCTGCCTCATACCTTTTGAAAAGCTGTCCATGCGCTGATCGATATTTCCCTGCAAGCCAAAGGATGCCAGCATTTTCTGTGACCTTTCTTCAATGACATGGTCGGCGAGGTGATGCAACTTGCCGACAAAAGTCAGGTACTCGCGAGGGGTAAGCAAATCGTACAACTCGGCCAATTCAGGTATGTACCCTATTTTGCTCTTCACCTCCAGCACATTATCGCGCAGGTTTTTACCCAGTACTGTTACCTCACCGCTGTAGTCATGTATTATACCGGTAATAATTTTTACGGTTGTTGATTTTCCAGCGCCATTCGGACCGATGTAACCAATTATCTGTCCGGGGTAAATATCCAGATTGATATTGTTCAGAACAACCTTCTCGCCATATTGCTTATTTAACTGTCTTACGGTAATAATCGGCTCCATGAAATAAAATTAACTTATTGTTTTATCAACCTGAAAGCATGATTCCATTTCCCGTTCAGAATGCCGGGTATGCACCAAAGCATACATAAAGGTTCTATAGCCCTTGCACCGGTAGCTTTACCCATACCCTCGACTTCCCAGCCGAATTCATCCAGGATTGCCCGCACCTTCTTTTTGGCATCATCGTTATTACCACAAATAAACATGGTAGGTTTTTCGGCAAAAGGCGGGTCTACCATGTAGGCATTACCCACACAACTGAATGCTT
The DNA here is from genome assembly GCA_964493865.1 of uncultured Flavipsychrobacter sp. Lineage (GTDB taxonomy): Bacteria > Bacteroidota > Bacteroidia > Chitinophagales > Chitinophagaceae > Nemorincola. The sequence continues at coordinate 185,386 of CAZBPS010000007.1, read as the reverse complement.
TTACAAAATGTACTTCAGGGAACCGGTACTGCAACTGCTCCATGAGCGATTCATCAAAATTTGTGAAAAACTTAATCACTCCATTCTCGGGCGGAGCATCAGCTATCGGGTTTGTTGTATCTATTACCGTCTTCCATTGCAGGTTTTGCGGGCCTGCTTCATCTATGGCTTTAGCGGCAGCTGAGCCTTTTACGGCAAGCACTACTATCTTGCCATATTTCGCGGCGTCCTCAAAACTGCCCACATGGGCTTTGTCGCCTCCTTTTTCCTTCCACTCGCTTAATTTTGTCACATCACGCGTACCCATCATTACTTCATACCCATGCTTTAAGAAACCATTGCCCAATGTACGGGCCACTACACCTGAACCTATAATACCTATTTTTCTCATCCCTTTAATTTTTCGGGAAAATTAAGGCAAAAAGTGAAGCAAACAAGGATGGGAGTATTATTCTTTGTTATGGCTTTATTTCATTTATCCGTACATCAATGAAAAATGCCGGACTACTTGCCGGCATTTTCAAAAAAAAAATAAAAAATCATTTACTCTCTCATCATTTCCTCAATTACAGTAGCTATATCCTCAGCATTTGGTTTCGAGAAATAATCGCCGTCGGTAGCGTACGCCGGACGGTGCGCCTTCGCACTTATTGTGCGCGGGGCCACATCCAACCATTTGTAGCCACCCTGCTTTTCCATTACATGCTGGAACATATATGAGGTGGCGCCACCGGGCACATCCTCGTCAATGAATACAATGCGGTTAGTTTTTTCAAGCGACTGCACGATCATATGGTTAATGTCAAACGGCAGCAATGTGCGCACGTCTATCACCTCACAACTGATACCTTGTGGCGAGAGATAATTGTTTATGGCCTCATCTATGATACGCAAGGTAGATCCGTAGGAAACAATAGTAATATCCGTCCCTTCCCTAACTACTTCAGGCACGCCAAAAGGCACTGTGAAAGAATCAAGATTAGCGGGAACCCGCTCTTTAAGGCGGTAGCCGTTCAGACATTCAATAACCAATCCCGGCTCATCGCTACGTAATAAAGTGTTGTACATACCCGCAGCTTGTGTCATATTCCTGGGCACGCAGAGGTACATTCCCCTTAGTGAGTTGATGATCAAACCCATAGGAGAACCGCTATGCCAAATACCCTCCAGCCTGTGGCCGCGTGTGCGCACAATGATGGGGCATTTCTGCCCGCCGCGTGTGCGGTATTGCAGCGTGGCCACATCATCGCTGAGGGGTTGTAGGCCATACAACAGGTAATCAAGGTATTGTATCTCGGTTATGGGACGGAGGCCACGCATTGCCAGGCCTATGCCCTGCCCTATTATCGATGCCTCGCGTATGCCGGTATCCGTCACACGCATCACACCGTACTTATCCTGCAAGCCGGCAAAGCCCTGGTTCACATCGCCTATCTTGCCCAGGTCTTCACCAAAGGCAACCACGGCAGGGTTTGTGGCAAAGATGTGATCAAAATATTTGTTTAGTATCTCATAACCATTAAGCGTAGCACCGTCCGCATCATATTGTGCCGGCACCTCGCTCACTTTCATCGCACTATGGCGTGACTCTGAGTGCAGATGAGATGAGAATTTTTCATTATTGTCATCTTGAATATAGCTGTAGAAATTGCGCAATGCCCTCACCGATTCATTATCCACCGGGCACAGACTGAGCACCTTTCTCACAGACTGCATCACATCTTTGCGAATAGGCTCACGAATAGCTGTGAGTTCCTGTATAATTGCTGCGATTGCCGGTGCATTATCGCCCGCGTCATATACCACCTGCCCCGCCAGCCTTGCAGCCTGCTGTATCTGTTCTTTTATTGGCGAAATAAAGTCTTCCCAAGCCTTTTGTTTGGCTTCACGGGTTATGGTCTTGGCATCATTTTCTATGTCAGTTACTTCCTGTTCGTTGGCGATTTTATTGTCCACCAGGAACTGGCGCATACGGGCAATGCAATCCCATTCTTTTTCCCACTCCAGCCGCTCTTTGCTTTTATACCGCTCATGAGAGCCTGAGGTAGAGTGCCCTTGTGGCTGTGTAAGTTCCTGTACGTGGAAAATGGCGGGGATATGCGTTTCGCGGACGCGGGCTATCCCCTGCTGTATAGTCTGCACCAAGCCGGGGTAATCCCAGCCTTTTACTGTATAAATGTTGATGCCGCCCTTTTTATCGTCCCACTGCATACCTGCAAGCGCATCGGAAATAGAATTCTTCGTGGTCTGGTATTTCCGGGGAACGGATATACCATAACCATCATCCCAAACAAATACAGCAAGCGGCACCTGCAACACACCTGCGGCATTCACACTCTCCCAAAACAAACCTTCGGAAGTGGATGCATCGCCTATGGTACAGAAAACAACCTCGTTGCCTTTATTGGTAAATTTCTCAAATCCGCTTTGCAACTCATCAATATTCCTGTATAGTTTTGACGCATAGGCCAGTCCGAGCGCCCTAACCATCTGGCTGCCGGTAGGCGATGTATCGCTCGACGAATGTGGCTCTTTCGTCAGATCTTTCCATTCGCCATGCTCATCGAGCCAGCGGGTGCCAAAGTGGCCGTTCATCATACGGCCTGCTGATGCGGGCTCATTTTCAGTGCTGGTGTCCGCATATAACTGTGCGAAGAACTTCCGGAAGTCGCTCATTCCGGTAGCAAACATCAAAGTCTGGTCCCTGTAATATCCGGAGCGAATATCGCCAGGTTTAAAACACTTGGCAAGAGCTATTTGCGCCAATTCCTTACCATCACCGAAAATGCCGAATTTGGCTTTACCGGTCAGCACCTCGCGGCGCCCCATAAGGCTGGCCTCACGGCTGGCCACTGCCAAACGATAATCATCAAGCACCCCTTGCTTGAATTCTTCAAAAGATAACCTAACAGACTTCGGATTTGCAGCAACCTCAGGCATAAGAATATGGCTTAAACTCATTACTATACAAAGATAGGGTTATGCACTAAAAATAGGAAATAGCCATTAGTTTATAAATATAATGACTATATAGCTTATTCAATATTTTTATGAAAATACCACAAATGTGGTATATGCAGTATATATTAGAACATTATTTTTGACCTTATAAAAATTCAAATGAAACAGTTGTACACATTATTGTTGTTATGTATCGCATACCTAAATACCCAGGCCCAGGTGAAACTGGAAGAAATAGTGAAACCGGGAACTAAACTTATATACACGGTAAAAGCCCAGGGCTCAACATATGATTTTATTGTAACTGTAAAAGATATCAAGGGCAAATCATTTGACTGGGAAATGACCAAACCCGCCGACATGAAAGGCACCATAAACCATACAGATAAAGCACTGCTGAATGCCTATAAAATGTATAACTACTTCCATTCGGAAGAAAGGACGCTGGATGACCAGACACTGGCGGTATGGTTGAGCCAAAAACTCATCAAATCGCTGGTAAAGGGTGAAGCGATAAAAATATGCATGTACAGCCCCACTGACCCTCCGGCTACCATGAAACAATTTATGGATGGCGAATACCTGGTAAAGGTGGATGGCAACGGTTATAAAATGTATGACAAGTGGGTGAAACCCGCAAAAAAACTAAAAGACGGCAAATGGATGATAGACCCCACAAGCGATGATGCATTTACCTACTACAATTCACCATCATTCCCTATCATATTGAGAATGCACACAGATTTTGAACTTGCCCTCAAAGAGATAAGGACAAAATAGGGGCATAGCAATACAGGCGCATCAATTATGTTGTTTTTAACCATAAAATATATCCCATGGCTTTCCTGATAATAGGCATTGGCCTGTTCATAGTTTTGATAATAGGTATGAGACGGCAAATGAAAAAGAAATAGATCTGCTGCACTGTTTTGATGTAATATGAACTCAATATAAAGACCGAGATCATTCAAACAACCTCAATTGCCAGCTATCTTTTTTTGCAGGCGCTTTTTGTTCATTAAAATTAGAGAGGGATATACCCAGCAGCCTCACTTTTTTATCTGCAAGATCTGCAAGCTGCAGCAACTGCCGGGCAGTATCTGCTATAGCGCCCACATCTGAAACCGGTGCTTGCAGGGAAAGACTCCTGGTTATTTGCTTAAAATCATGGTACTTTATTTTCAGGGTCACCGTCCTGCCTTTTAGCTCATATCGCTCTAGCCTGTTGCTTACCGTCTGGACTATCTTGTCGAGTTCAGCGTGCATCTCGTCAATATTTGTCAGGTCGTAGGGAAATGTATCTTCGGCCCCTACTGATTTACTTTCCCGCTCCGGCACTACCTCGCGGTTATCAATTCCCCGTACAATGTTGTAGTAAAAATGTCCTGCCTTCCCGAAATGACCAACTAATTCTGTCTCTGTCAGTTTCTTCAGGTCGGCACCTGTGTAGAGACCCATACCTTTCATTTTATCAGCCGTTACTTTACCTACCCCGTAGAATTTTTCCACGGGCAGTTTTTCCATAAACGCCTCTACATGGGCCGGGGCTATGAATGTAAGGCCATCAGGTTTGTTCAGGTCTGATGCTACCTTGGCCACAAATTTATTAACGGACACACCAGCGGAGGCGGTCAGTTGCAATTCGTTTTTTATGGCCTGTCTTATCTGTTTAGCTATTTCAATTGCCGACCCAACATTTTGTTTGTCGGTCGTCACATCAAGGTAGGCCTCGTCTAATGACAGTGGCTCAATAATATCTGTGTACCTGTGGAATATCTCCCTTATCTTTCCGGAAACCTCTTTATACGCGGCAAAACGAGGGTATATAAAAAGAACTTCAGGGCATAACTCGAGTGCTTTTTTTGATGGCATGGCGCTACGGATACCAAACTTCCGGGCCTCGTAGCTGGCAGCCGCTACAACACCGCCCCGCCCTTGTGGCGGGCCGCCCACTACTAACGGACGACCACGGTATTCAGGGTTATCCCGCTGCTCCACCGAAGCGTAAAAAGCATCCATATCTATATGGATTATCTTACGTTGCTTATGTATCTCCCCCTGCATATTTGCCAAGCATTTCCATAAACTGTTCCCTCGGTATCATACGTGCGCCAAGGCTTTCCAGGTGAGCGGTATACACCTGGCAGTCTATCAGCACAATACCCCGCGCCTCAAGCTCACGCACCCAATGTATAAAAGCAAACTTACTGGCATTATCTTTCAAACTGAACATGCTCTCACCAAAAAACATCCTCCCCAGCAAGATACCATACAGGCCACCCACCAATTGGCCGTTATGCCACGCCTCCGCACTATGTGCGTAGCCTGCATGGTGCAACTCCGTATAAGCAGTTTCGATATCGTCGCTAATCCATGTACCATCCATACCCTTGCGCACTGTACTACGACAGCAATGTATCACTTCACGAAAAGCAGTATTTACCCTAAATTCATATTCACCCCTTCGCAACACCTGACCCATGCTCTTGCTTACTCTCAGATCATCGGGAAACAACACGAAACGTGGATCGGGCGACCACCATAATGGAGGCTCATCATCGTTGTACCACGGAAAAATCCCACTCCTATATGCCAGCAGCAAGCGATCAACACTCAGGTCGCCACCCACAGCAAGCAAGCCATCAGGCGTTGCCTCATGTACAGGCGGGAACCACAGTGTGCTGTCAAGTATGTGAAGGGACATCCGAAACCCAAATATACTTACCATTCTCCGGCATAATCCAGAGGGTCGGTTGTGCGCGATTTAAGGTACTGATATTTTGTAGCAATGATTTGCCTGATGTGCAGGTAATCGTGGGCTATCCAGTTGTGCATAATAAGACTGGCCGGTATCGGGCCCACTTTCGGGTGCATATACACATTCTCCCATCGTATGTTCTCCAGATTCTCGAGATAGCCTACTGATGCTTCTCGCTCCTTAAGGAATTTTTCAAGCATGTCATTATAATCCCTGTCCATGTAGAACCTTTCTTTCACCCAAGCCTGTGGATCAATTTTGGGCATAGGTTCATTCGGAGTATCCAATATGTGCTTAGTTCTCGCCCTGAAATCTTCCCGCTCTTCGTCGTATAAATGACATAATATCTCTAAAAGGCACCATTTTTCAGGCTGTGGCCGCCATATGAACTGAGCCGGTTCTATCCCTTCAAATAAATTTCTAAAGATGTCTTTGTTCCTGTTAAGTTCAGCAGCAATTTCTAAGTGGTTCATTTTTAAATGTTTAATAGGTCAAAACCATGCGTAAAGTACAATGGCACGAGTATTATTAAGAATATATATATTCCTTATTGTAATTAAATTCATGACAATTTACAGATGTTTGATTAATTTGTACTGTTAATGAAATGTGATTTAACCTTAAAAAGAATATTTTTACTAAATAATCAAAAAAAACTATGAAAATCAGTATCGAACTTGAAGTAGATGAAGTGACCTGGAATAATTATAAAGAACTTGGCCCCGAGAAAAAACAGCGACTTATAATACAGGTGAGTGAAATGCTTAAAACGGCGGTAAACAATGAGCGGATAGCAAAATTAAAGAAGCTGCTAAAGGAATTGCAGGATGAATCTGGGGGTACCAACTTTGATGCCGAAATACTTTATGAAATATTAAGAACGGAAGACGAATAACACAAATAACATCCGAAAACAAAAATCAGCCGGGTACTACACGGAAAAAGAACTTCCGCAGCCACAGGTGGAACTAGCGTTTGGATTGTTAAACACAAATCCTCTTGCATTCAGCCCGTCTGAAAAATCGACCTGCATACCGTAAAGGTAAATACCATGCGCCGTTTTCACCAGCACTTTTATACCTTCTATTTCATGCAATTCGTCGTCGGCTTCCTGCTTGTCAAATCCTAAAATATAGCTAAGACCCGAGCAGCCACCGCCTTTCACACCAATCCTCAAATACATTTCGTTATCAAAACCCGGCTCATTCATTAGCCTCTTAATTTCCGCTACTGCATTTTCAGTTAGTTTTACAGGCGCGCTTGTAAGCAATTCCATAGAGACAATTATTTATGCAAATTTACACTTTGTTCATAGCCCGACCAAATCCGGACACTTAAAGTATTACTAATAATTATACTGCTATTGAGCAAAAGTAAAGGGAGTGCCAGATAGTATTTTTCCTGCTTTTACCTTTTACTTTTTGGATTTTAAATTACTTTTGCTCACCTAAAAAAACATAAGTATGGCTGAGTCATTGGAAGAAATAATAGAAGGAGTGTCCTTAAATATGAAAAAAGCCATTGGGCACCTGGAAATCGAAATCAGCAAGATACGCGCAGGCAAGGCCACACCACAAATCGTAGACGGGATACATGTGGAATATTATGGCAACCCTACCCCACTGCAACAAGTTGCCAATGTAACGATTCCTGATGCACGCACTATCAGTATACAGCCCTGGGAGAGGAATATGCTTGCCCCTATTGAAAAAGCTATTATGGCTGCCAATATAGGGCTGACACCCCAGAACGACGGCATTTATATCCGCCTCTTCCTTCCGCCACTTACCGAAGAGCGCCGCAAAGACCTGGTGAAACGCGTTTACGCTGAAGGGGAAAATGCAAAAATAGCGGTGCGTAATATTCGCAGGGACAGCATAGAGCAGGTAAAAAAACTACAGAAAGACGGCCTTAGCGAAGATATAGCCAAAGACGGCGAAGGCCGCATCCAGGGTATTACAGACAAAAACATAGTATTGGTCGACCAGCATTGCAAGGATAAAGAGAAAGAAATAATGACCGTGTAAGACGGGAATCGGGGATGAGGAATTGAAGGAAACATGTCACGTAACAGTTATGGACCTACGGGAGCAAATACTACTATTATTATCCATACCTATTTATGCCATCATAATCCCACTGGAAATAATACTGAGTAACTTCAGGCACAACAAATTCTATACCTGGAAGGAGACATTGATGAACATTTACCTCAACCTCCTCAATTCAGGGATAGACCTGCTTCTGCGTATTTTCATTGGATTAGCAACACTTAACTTCTTCTACCAATTCCATCTTAACATTCAATGGAACCCTATCATATATTGGCTTGTACTACTGCTGGGGGAAGACCTGCTCTTTTGGACAGAGCATTATGTGGATCATAGCTGCAGGCTCTTCTGGGCAGTGCATGTCACCCACCATTCATCGCCAGAGTATAACCTGACGACCGGTTTCAGGTCATCGGTACTTATGCCGGTTTACAAATACTTCTATTTCATACCGCTGGTGCTATTCAATTTTCATCCTGTTGATGTGGTTTTCATGTATTCTGCCACACAGATTTATGGCATATTGGTACACACGCAGTATGTAAAAAAACTACCTGCTTTGATAGAGTATCTTTTCGTAACCCCATCGCACCATCGGGTGCACCATGCCAGCAATATCCCATACCTTGATAAGAATATGGGTATGATCTTCATTATCTGGGACCGGTTGTTCGGCACCTTCCAAGAAGAAATGAAGGATGAGGTACCTCATTACGGAATAACAAAACCAATTGAAAAACCATTCCACCCTGTTTACATTGTTACCCATGAATGGAAAGATATAAGCAGAGACCTGGGCAAAGCCCCTTCTATAAAAGACAAATTCAACTATCTCTTTCGCCCACCGGGATGGAGCCATGACGGCAGCACCCGAACATCGAAGGAACTACAGGCAGACTACCAGAAAGAAAATCCGGTGAAATTGAAATAATTTTTACCGGAAGACGTTATTCTGATTATCTATGCGCTACATAATTGCAACATTTGTTTTGCTTTCCTTGGGCATAGCCTCATGCGATGGGGTTGAATGCACCAATCACAACCCCATTTTTGAGCAGCACGCGCCAACCAGCAAAGAATACAAATCTGAACTGGTAAAACAATTGCAGCAAAGGAATTTCTCACGCATTGACTACTCAATAAAAGGATATGAGGAAATAGACAGCATAGCTTATATGAAAATAGATATTTCAGGCAAAAACCTTTGCGCCATTGGGTATCTGGACATACAAAACACGGAGGAACTGGAACAATTCAAAAAAGTAAAAGGCGTTTCCTATAGCGGTGCAGGATTAGAGGGCCTTGTATACCACATCGACTCTTCTGACGGAAACTATAATTTTATCTTTGACGATGTAGTTTGGATAGTTGATTGATATATTTGCGTAATGAAATATTTACTTACCCTCTTAGCTGCAATCATCTTAGCCTCATGCGGCGACAAGCCCAAATGCACCAACTACAATAAACGATTTGAACACTATGGCCCCAAGAGCAATGAGTATAAAGCCGAACTGGCACGGCAATTCCATTTGCGTAATTTTCAGGATATACGATACTATATTGATAAATATGAGGAAATCGACGGCAAGCCATTCATGACGGTAGATATCATTGGCTACGAACTATGCGCAAAGGGGTACATTGACATCAAGAACCCAAACAAAATGCAGCAGTTCAAAAATGTAAAAGGCATATCATATTCCGGCGCGGAACTTATAAATTTCCAATTCAAAATTGACACCATCGACGGTAATATCGTCTTTTTGTTTGAGGAAGGTACTATTGTAGATTAAGACCCGCTTACAATCCACCCAGCTTTAATATCTTCTTGTATTCAGCTTCACTCACCGGGCTTACAGACAATCTACCTATGCGCACCAAAGCCATTTGCTCAAAAGTCTTATCAGCCTTGAGTGCAGCAAGAGTTACCGGGGATGGCAACGCTTTTACCGGTTTCAGGTCTACCACCACCCAATTCGCATCATCGGTTGTAGGGTCCTGATAGGCTTCTTTAACAACTTCAGTTATGCCCACAATTGCCATACCTTCATTGCTGTGGTAGAAAAAGACCTGGTCACCCTTCTTCATCGATCTCATATTGTTTCGAGCGGCATAATTGCGAACGCCATCCCAGGTCGCTTTCTTATCCTTTACCAGTTGCTCCCAACTGTAAGTGCTCGGTTCTGATTTTACAAGCCAGTAGTTCATAGCATCAAAAATATATAATGCGGGTCATAATAACACCAAAGTTGTATTTATTTAACCACGGCAACAGGATACGAAATACCCGGTGTATGAAGGAATAACAGGCAGCAAGCGCATGTCTGGGCTACAGTATGCGACAGGAACCGGAACCTGATAGTGTCCCCTTCTCTGGGGCCGTCAAACTGGCAGGGGTTAGCCACCTTGAATACATTATTGCAAGTAACGTGTGGCGTTTTATTGCTGTCCACCCAACTATTCTGCCCTACACCGCTCGTATCAAGCACTTGTATAACGGCCTGACAGCATACATTATGAATGATCACCCCCTTATACACACCCGATGTGGGTTGAATACTTTTTTTTGAACATTTAAAACCGGTAAGCATAAAGAACACTACCATAACCGCCAATAGCTTCCTCATAAAAAAGTTCATTTCTCCCTTAACAGCAAAAAGTTTGCCAAATCTATCAAAGGATCCTTACGTTTTGCCGGCACAGCCAGTTCCTCAAGACAGTCAAATGCCTTTTGCGAATATGAGGCCACCGCTTCGCGGCAGGCAGCCCCGGCACCTGTTTCGGTATAAATAGCCAGCATGGCCTTTACTTTATCCTCACCATCATTCTGTAGCAGCCGCTCTATTTCAGCTCGCTGTGCCGGCCGAGCAAGTTCAAGGGCTTTTACATGAAGAAATGTTTTTTTGTTTGCCTTTATGTCGCCTCCGTTCTGCTTGCCCAATTTTTCGGGGTTGCCAAAAGCATCGAGGTAGTCGTCCTGTAGCTGGAAGGCGATGCCCATATTCTTACCGAACTCATAGAGCTTAGTGGCGCTGTCGCCAAAAGCGCCGCCCACTAATGCGCCTATCTTCAGGCTGCCCGCCAAAAGCACCGATGTTTTCAGGGTTATCATATGCAGGTACTCCTCTATGCTCACATCGTTCCGTGCCTCAAAATCCATATCCAATTGCTGCCCCTCGCATACTTCTATGGCCGTTTTATTGAACACACGCAATACCTGCGGCAGGTTTGTCTTTATTTTTGCCAGGTGATCGTAGGCAAAAATACTCATCACATCGCCGCATAAGATTCCTGCGGTAAGGCCATATTTTGCGTGTATAGTAGGATTTCCCCGCCTCAGCGGTGCTTTATCCATTATATCATCATGTATAAGCGTAAAATTGTGGAACAGCTCTATACCAAAAGCTGCCTGCCATGCATCTTCATTTATCCCGTCGAAAAGCTCATTTGCCATCAGGCACAGCACCGGGCGAACTCTTTTACCACCCAGGTTGAGCAGGTAACGGCAGGGGTCGTACAACGAGGCAGGCGACAGCGGGAATGGTAGTGAGGCAATATATCGTTCTTCAAAAAGTTTTGCCAGGTCAGTAAAAGAATGCATTTATCTCTTTTTATGTTTAGTATTTTTTTTCTTGTGCCTGTCACTGCCTTTTATGCTGCGTTTTTGCTTGCCCAAATGTACATTATCCAGCGACAATGCAGTCCGCTTCCGGCTCCCTTGAGGCACTTCCAGCAGTTCATAGTCTATCTGGCGTTTCGCGAGGTTTGCTGCTGCCACGCGTACCTTTACCTTATCGCCCATGGCAAAGCGCAGGCCTGTGCCCCTGCCCACCAATGCATAATCTCCCTCACTGAAAACAAAGTCATCAATCTCTGCGAGGCTACTTGCAGATACCATCCCTTCGCATTTATGGGCCACAGTTTCTGCCCAGAAGCCAAAACTCGCCACCCCGCTTATCACTGCCTCAAATTCTTCGCCCACATAGTCTTGCATAAATTCAACCTGCTTATATTTATTAGCCGACCGTTCTACCTCCATAGCCCGTCGCTCCTGATCAGAGCAATGGCGGCATTGTGTCTCTAAGTGCTTAATGGGGCGGGCTGTACCGTCCAGGCATTGTTGTAATATACGGTGCACAAGCACGTCAGGGTAACGGCGGATAGGCGATGTAAAATGACAATAATGCTCAAATCCCAGCCCATAATGCCCAATATTATCGGTAGTATATACCGCTTTCGACATAGTGCGTATTCCTAGTTGCTCCAGCACATGCTGCTCCGGCTTACCCTGCACTGTCGCCAGCATTTCATTGAAAGACTTTGCAATACTGGCAGGTGTCTTCAGGTCAAATTTCACGCCAAAACGTGCAGCAAACATAGTGAACAGCCTTAGCTTATCCTCATCGGGCACATCATGCACACGGTATGGAAAAGGTATTTTTGCCTCTTTATATTCCTGTGCGCCAACATATTCAGCTACGGTCCTGTTGGCCAGCAGCATAAATTCTTCTATAAGCTGGTGCGCTTCTTTGCTTTCTTTCACTACTATGCCTATCGGCCTGCCCGATTCATCCAGTTCAAAACGCACCTCCTGTGACGAAAAATTGATAGCCCCTTTTTTGAAACGCTGCGCCCGAAGATTTTTCGCAATGCTGTTGAGGATATGTATCTCCTGCTCATGGTCGCCCGCTGCGCCTTCTATTATCTCCTGCACTTCTTCGTAGGCAAAACGGCGATCAGAATGAATGATAGTTTTGCCTATCCAGTGATCTTTCACTTTGCCCTCTTTGTTTATTTCAAAAATGACTGAAAAAGTATATTTATCCTCATTTGGTCTCAGGGAGCAAAGCTCATTAGACAGGCGCTCCGGCAGCATAGGCGATACCCTGTCGGGCAAATAAACGCTGGTAGCGCGGCGATAGGCTTCCTTGTCCAGCGCAGAGCCGGACTCTATATAATGCGACACATCTGCTATATGCACCCCCACCTCAAACCATCCCCCCTTCAGTTCCCGGAAAGAAAGTGCATCATCAAAGTCCTTTGCATCTACCGGGTCTATCGTCATGGTGAGGATATTGCGTATGTCTTTACGCTTTTTTATCTCCTGCTTATCCACACCCTCAGGATATCGTGCCGCATCTTCCAGCACATCGTCCGGAAAGGTTAGCGGAAAGCCATTTTCTATCAGCAGCCCCTGCATGGCTATCTCATTCACCGATTCGTTGGTAAGCACGCTCACTATCTCTCCTACCGGGTTCTTGCTCTTGCCCGTCCACTCTACCACACGCGCCATTGCATGGTCGCCATTTCTGGCACCGTTCAGCAGGTGCAGCGGAATGAAAATGTCCACAGGCATTTTATCACTGTCAGGCACCAGGAACGCAAAATGCGGATGCACCTCTACCCTGCCGCTGAACTCGGACTGTTTCCTCCGCACCACTTCGGTTATCGTCCCCTTCAGCCGCCTGTTGTTATCAGCATAGCCCCTTACCTCCACCTTCACATCATCTCCGTTCAAGGCGTTGCCTATGCCATCCCGTTCTATCATTATGTCAGTTTCCAAATCGGGCACTACCACAAAGCCCATTCCGCTCCGTGTCACCTCCAGCCTGCCGCTGTATGTTTTCTTACCTGAACTTTGGTCTTTAGTCGTTCTCTTGCTGTTCTTTGCCATCTTTCCACATTAATTCCCATAAAGTTAGCCCGTATCACTCAATTTACAGCCCCAACATGTTAAAATGAGGCCAAAATACTCCTATTACTAAAGAATAAGTTTGTTTACTAACCCCCCAGCCCGTACATTTGCATCCATATCGCGAGATAGAGCAGCGGTAGCTCGTCGGGCTCATAACCCGAAGGTCACAGGTTCGATCCCTGTTCTCGCTACTTAAAATATTAAAATGCCTTGTAAATCAATAACTTACAAGGCATTTTTGTTGTCGGGGTACGGTTCAGGGTCATTTGCTGCAATTTGTGAGGAAATTTGTTTTCAACAAACACCCTAATACCCCTACATATTCTCTTGCCTGCCGTTTCATATATGCTGTTGAGGTAGATAAGTCTGTTAATAGTAACTTTTTTTCTCGCGCGCGTGCGAAATCTTCAGAAATACACACTAACCAATACACTAAATCAAACGTAGATATGCTCACGGTGACCTAATCTCAGCAATGAGGGGAAAAATTTATTAATATCTGACCAGGGTCAATGATTCCCAATTGTGGATATTGTACCTTACAACAATAATGCGCGAACATTGATACGAACAGTTGATAAGATTGTAGCAAAGGTAATAGGTGCCGGAAAAGAATATAAAGCAGGTGACACAGTAATAACCGCATTGCAGGCGAGCTCAGTTGATTTGCGTTCAGGAGAACTTACGCTTATAATAGGCCCCTCCGGGTCGGGCAAAACCACATTACTGTCGCTGTTAGGTTGTGTAATTTATCCCAGCTTTGGTGAAGTATGGATTGACGGCATTAAAGTCAACGAGTTGAATGAAAAAAGTTTGGCACAAATAAGACTCAAGAAGATTGGCTTCGTTTTTCAAAAGTTCAACCTTATTGCTCCACTCACCGCTCTTGAAAATGTGATGATGCCGCTAATCCTGCAAGGCATCAATGAAAATGAAGCAAAAACAAAAGCTGTTGCTGCACTGGAAAAGGTAGGTATGGGTGACCGTATGAAAAACCTGAGTAATGACCTGAGTGGAGGCCAGCAACAGCGAGTAGCTATTGCAAGGGCATTAGTCACGGATCCCGAAATGATGTTATGCGATGAACCCACCGCATCGCTGGACATAAAAAGTGTGAGTATTGTAATGAATGAATTGAAGCAGCTGGCTAAACAAGGGAAAGCTGTAGCAGTAGTTACTCACGACACCCGTCTCACCCCTTTTGCTGATCGGATAATATATGTTATAGATGGTGGCATATCTGATAAACCGACAGAGGAAGAAATTGCTAAAAAATAAATTTCAATTATGAAACGAATTTTGTGCCTTCTATTACTGTCGTCAATATTCAGCTCTTGTGGCAATAACAAGTTAAAAGAGAAGACTGGCGCAGACAAAACCAAGGACGCGGGAACTTTTAACCAGGTAGTAGGCATTGGCAAAATAGAGCCGGAAAGCGATATTGTACAATTATCATCTCCGGTAAATGGAATTGTTCAGAAAATTCTGAAAAAGGAAAATGACTCCGTGGACGAGGGTACACCAATATTAGAGTTAGATCATCAACTGGAAGATGGTAAAGTGAAACAACTTGTAACCGAGGTAAATACCCAAGCCGACCAAATAAAGGTAGACGAAGCAAGCGTAGGAGAATATGAAGCAAAATATAGCAATGCAGTATTAGAGGTACAGCGGCTTCAACGACTGTTGGCTAAGGGAGCAGAGACACAGCAGGTAGTCGACGATGCCAACACAGCCGCTAAGGGTTATCAGTCGATTCTTAAAAGGTTACAGGCCGGTGTTACTGTTTCAAAAAGCAAATTGCAGGAAACGAAAGCGGCACTGCAAGTTGCACAAATTGAGCGGGATCAGAAGATCATCAAATCCCCGGTAAATGGGACGTTATTAGAGCTAAGCACATTGCTTGGTGGTTCTATAGATACCCGTCAGTCATTTGCACAGATTAGTCCGATTGGCAAAACCATTGCGGTTTGTGAGATTGATGAAATGTATGCAGACAAAGTATCCATAGGGCAAAAAGGGTGGATACGTAATGTTGGCACACAGGATACACTGTCGACAGGTACAGTTTATTTGGCATTATCATTTCTGCAAAAGAAGTCCCTTTTTACAGACCAGTCAGGCGAAAAAGAAGACCGGAGGGTGAGAACAGTTAAGATAATGCTAGACCAGCCAGACAGATTACTGCTGAACGCCAGGGTTGAATGTGTAGTGAATATTTCGGGTGATCTTAAAAAATGAAACAATGTTAAAGATTGCATGGAAATTCGTCAGATTTGACAAGGCCAAAAGTATAGGGGTAATTGTGGGTATCCTTATCAGCACATTTCTGATAGGTCAGCAATTAGGCGTATTCTTCTTCCTCTCCGGCCTTATGGGGGCATTAGCTACCGATGTAAAAGCAGATATATGGGTAGTAGACAGCAAAACAAATGATGTCAATCAATTAGGCAGGCTTGATGTTAGAAATCTGAGGGCTGTACAAGGCATAAATGGCGTAAAAGAAGCTTTTCCACTACTCATTTCTGGAGGCTCATGTAATTATGAAAATGGCACCAGTGGGGCCATTACTTTAATTGGTGTTGACGCAAATAAAGTAATGGCAGTGCTAAAACCCGAAAAAGTAACGGCAGGTAAAACAACCGATCTGCAATTGGATGGTGCAGTAAGTGGTGAGTATTTTGAAAAGAAAAACCTGGGCGGTACAATAGATATTGGAACGCCTTTTGAGATAAACGGTAAGCGTGCCTTTTTTGCATTGCAGACCAAAGGATTTCGTGGATTCGGCAGCAGCTTCTGTGTTACAACTATTGAAAGAGCCAGATATTATTCTAACCAGTCGGTAAATACAATAAGCGCAGTGCTGGTAAATGTACTGCCGGGTGTAAATGTGGATGATGTAGTTGCTGATATAAACAAGGATATAACTGGGGTTAGGGCGTGGCCAGCGCAAAAACTAGCTGAATCATCTATAAAGAAAATACTCTCCAGCAGCGGTATAGCATTAAGCACAGGCACATTGATCATTTTTGCGCTCATAGCCGGTTTTTTCATCATAGGGTTAACTATGTATTCATCGGCATTAGACCGGCTAAAAGATTATGGAACTTTAAAGGCTATTGGAGCTGGGAATGGCTATATAACTCGTTTGATCCTGGCGCAGGCAGCTTTATTTTCTATAGTCGGTTTTCTGATCGGTTTGATGTTACTTGAGGGATTCAGAAGAGGGGTTGCCAGCTCTGGATTAATCTTTTCTTTTTCACCGCTGATGCTTCTGGGCATGTTTGCATCAATAGGTCTAATCTCACTAAGTGGAGCATCGTTTGCGTTGAGTAGGATAAGAAGCGTGGAACCCGCTGCTGTTTTCAGATGATCTTTTAAAAGTTTTCTATGAAAAATAAACATTATTTTACTGATATATATATTGCGGCTCACCGCTGGTGCATAGCAATAGTCTTGCTGTTTGCAATACAGTATTCTGCTGAGGCGCAAGAGAAATTAACATTATCGCAAGCGATAAATAATGCTATTGCAAACAGGAAGAATATACAAGCAGGAAAATCAGACCAAATAATCCGGAAGCTGCAAACGGATGCTTTGTACCGGAAATACTGGCCACAGGTAAATGTAGAATACGCCTATCGCTACAATCCGATTTTGCAAACTTCCATTCTGCCAATTGGTGTATTCAATCCTGCCTACCCCGCTGATGCGACTAAGAGTATTCAATTTGGCACAAAATGGTCGCAAACAGCTGGTCTAACATTAAACCAGCCATTATTTGATGTGTCTATAAACATGCAGATCAATGAAGCAAAATTGCAGGAACGAATAACAGCGGCCTCACAAGCTCAAAACGAATATGACCTGGCTTATACAGTGGCCCAGGTATATATCGACATCGATTTGCAGGAAACTAAGATCAGATCAGCTATTGCAGATACATACAGGACGTGGATCAGCTACCAATTGCTGCAAAATAAATTTGAGCAAAAACGGCTACTGAAGTCAGAACTTAATAAGGCTAAGATCAATCATAATACCGCCATACAGCAATATAGAAACGCTATTTCGCAATTGATAGAAGATAAGGTCTACCTCTTATTCTTAACAGGCAAAAACGATATCGAATACCCTGACCTTATTATTGATAAAGCCTTTTTAAACTATAAGCAGGTAACGAATATGAACGAGCAACCAAATGTTTCAAACATACCTGAAATACAACAATTACAACTTAAAGGGGATCTGACATCCATACAAACAAAAACAGAAAAGGCCAAGTACCTGCCTACCGTCGGCCTGAAAGGCTTTATCGGTGCTAACCAGTACACAAACAGTTTCGACCCCTTTGCAGCAAATTCATGGTTCGGTTTAAGTTTTGTTGGAATAGATTTGAAATATCCACTGCTGTTTGGAGAGGATAAACACAGGAAATTGCAACAACTAAAGTTGCAGTCTACCCAATATTATCAGCAAAAAGATGATAGAACTGCTCAGTACTTTAAGGACGGACTTATTGCAAAAATCAGAATGGAACAGATTCTATCTGAATTGAAAGTGCAGGAAGAAAACATAGCACTAAGCATCGAATCGATCGGTATTTTCCAGGCACGTGTATCCGAAGGTCAAGAATCATCGTCAAATCTTAATATAGAGGAGGCGGATCTCCAAAAGCTTGATGCCAACTACCAAAGCAACAGAATGCAATACTGGCTTTATTTTCTTGACTACCTTAAAGCCACAGGTAAACTTGAAATACTATGGAAACAATAGACAAAAAAAACAAGCTGGAAATCAGAGCTGGATTTTCCAGTATGGCTTGCTACCCTGTGCAGATTTCTATAACCCTGTGACGTGCACAATGCCCATCAACAAGCTGTGGGGCAAATGTGCAGACCTAATGTTAGAATAAAAATCCTTCTTTATGGATGAAGAAAAGGATATCAAGCAAATGGCTAAACCACTGGGTCGACCAGTTGCGGTGAGAGTGGCAGTCCACCTAAGACCTGGCAAACGCAATCCGATAGAAGGTAAATTAAGGCAGGGCAAATTGGCTTACGGGCTGGACTGCATCAAAGCAAAACTCAGAGAGACCGGCGAATCATGGATTGCATGTATAGCCTTAGTGCTTAACCCCGTCAATATTATGAGGCATGCACTTCTTTACCTTTACCAATATGTTCTTAGTATTCTACTTGTCGGCCAAAAATACAGACACTACGCCCACATTTTTAAATAGATGGCTGCTAAGTTATTTAGCAAGCTCTACTTAGAGTAAATCAGCTTAATATACTATAAATAAAATGATTTTATAACTTCAATTTCACCGAAACTTTATATATATTAATCAAATCTTCGAATATCTGGTTCGACATTTCCCCTATCGAGCCTACAGATAAAAGCAATCATGAAAATGGTTGCTTTTTTTGCATATTATGTACAATAGCCTTCCGGCAAAAAACCTAAGTGCATTGTCACACTCCTGCTCTCGCGATTAAATGAAAATACCGGCTAATAGCCAATTTTTCATTTTTAGAATATTATTAATATATTTGTTACTATTACCAACTAACACCACAAAAGCACAATATGAAAAACAATATTCAACATACCTATAAGGACAGAATTTCTGTAAACCCCGGCGAGCTACTAAAAGGCAGCTCTTCGCCGCACAAATGGGTATCAGAAAATACGGCTATGCTCATTGTTCACGGTATAGGCAACCAACTACCTATGGAAACACTCGACCAGTTTGGACGGGGACTAATAAAGGGGTATGCAAAAAACACTGAAGGGGGGATAGATAGTTACGAGATAGAACACCGGGTAGAAAAAAAGAATGCAGGTGAAAAAGGCGGCGAGTGGTTCGACAACATTATCAGAATCAGGAAAAAGGGAGAAAACACCTACATAGACCTGTATGAATATTACTGGGCCCATTACACAGAAGACCAGACCGATTGGGAAGACATAAAAAGCTGGATAAGTGGCGTATTGAAAGGGGCAAAAAAATTTTATGATGAGAACAAAGCCATCGCTGAAAAATATGAAGGTAAAGACAGTACGTTCTTTAAATATCATGATGGGCAGATAAGTTGGCGCTACACCCTGTTCATCAACGGATTGCTCACCCTTGTGCTTATGTGGAACTATATCAAAAAACTCCTGAAAAAGATACCTTTCGTTCAATTCATCCCTACGGGATTTGCGGACAGCATCTCTAATGATATTGCCAATGTAGTGGGCGATGTTGTAGCATACAATGTAACGGACGCAAAATCAAAATACTACCAGGTGCGCCGCAGCATACTTGATGGCGCAGTAAAGGCGATAAAATATATAATAGAAAAAGAAAGCGATAGCGGAATGGCCTACCCTTCCGTTATCATTGCCGGCCATTCGTTAGGCAGCCAGGTAACCTACGATGCCATCAACAGGATAAATTTCCTCGTAAACAATGATGGGGTCGCCAATTACAATCCGGATGGCAACTATAAGTATCCTGAACTGAGAAACAACAAAAAATCGGCCATCAAAGACCAGTTAAAAGGCTACATTACATTTGGAAGCCCACTCGATAAGATAGCCTTCTTCCTGCGTGAGAACATTCCTAAAAACCAGTTTCTGCGGCAGCAGCTCATCGCCGATTTTCTTGCTTTCAAACAACGGGACTGGGTGCTGTCAGAAGCTACCGAAAAAATGCCGGACTATTTCTCAATTAAAAATTGTACTACCAACCGGCTGCTTGACAGTATAAAATGGCGTAACTATCACGACAAGCATGATGCAGTGAGCGGCCCGCTGGACTACTACAAGGAAGTTGTGAATGTGGACTGCGACTTTAAGGGCAAGGGCTTCTTTGCTTTCACCCATAGCAACTACTGGGAACACGATGATTTCTACGATGACATTATCAGGGAATTCCTGAACTAAGGGCTAACCACAAGATGATAACTGCTTCATTGTTTTTGTTTTACTTCTACAACATATCATTATATTTGCATAACCGCAAACATGCCCCGTTTGAAGAAAGCCTTATACTTATTCACCATCGCATGTATTGTCATCGCAGTACTAGACAGTTGCCATTCACGCAAAAAAGCCGCAGCAAGGGCAACACATCGTCATCAAACCACCAAAAGCAAAACAGTCAGGCCTGCGCCCCCTACACGGGCGGCACAGCCTCAGCGCAAAGCCAGCGACCCCGCAGTGCTAAAGCAGAAATATGCTAAAATGCTTGGAGTGCCTCCGTCAAGAATCACTAACCTTACATTATACCGGTTCATAGACCGGTGGTATGGTACCCGGTATCGTTCAGGCGGCTGTGATGCTAATGGCATAGACTGTTCCGGCTTTGTACAAAAGCTATATAGCGAGGTATATGGGGTAGACCTTGTTCGCACAGCGATGGACCAATTCCGCAAGTGCCGGTTCATAAAAAAACCTTCAGACGCAGTAGAAGGCGACCTCGTGTTTTTCAGTATACACACCAAGAACATATCGCATGTAGGTATTTACCTCGCCAACAACCGGTTTGTACATGCCTCCACCTCAGGCGGGGTAATGATCAGTAGTTTAACGGAAGAATACTGGAACAGATATTATGTAAGTTGCGGCAGGGTTCCCAAGGGGTAGCCTGACAACATTAACAACAAGGCTGATTATTTATAATTTAACCCCATGTTCCAGAACAGAAAAGCCCATTTATCTGCCTGCTCTGCTATAATCATATCTGTAGGTTTCCCTGCGCCATGCCCTGCCTTCGTTTCAATGCGTATCATTACCGGGCTTCTCCCTGTTTGCCCTTTCTGCAACGCTGCGGCAAACTTAAAAGAGTGCGCGGGTACTACCCTGTCATCATGGTCACCTGTGGTCACTAAAGTTGCCGGATAACTCTTCTCTTTTACATTATGCACAGGAGAATACCTGTAGAGATATTCAAACATCTCCTTATTATCTTCTGCGGTGCCGTAGTCATAGGCCCACCCTGCCCCGGCGGTAAATTTGTTATAACGCAGCATATCCAGCACACCCACAGCCGGGAAACAAACTTTGAACAGGTCAGGGCGTTGCGTAAGGCATGCGCCCACCAGCAGCCCGCCATTTGACCCACCGGATATGGCCAGGTAATCTTTTGATGTATACCGCTCTTTTATCAGGTATTCAGCAGCCGCAATAAAATCATTGAAAACATTCTGTTTCTTCTGCTGTATGCCTGCGTTGTGCCAGAAGTCGCCGTATTCGCCGCCGCCACGTATATTGGCCACGGCATAGATACCACCATGTTTCATAAATACCAGGTTGCTGACACTGAACGACGGTGTAAGGCTCACATTAAATCCCCCATACCCATACAGCAGCACCGGATTCTTACCATCAAGTTTCATTCCTTTCTTATAGGTAATAATCATCGGTATCTTTTCGCCGTCCTTTGATGTGTAGAATAGTTGCCTGCTCTCAAATTCTTTCGGGTCAAATTTTACACCGGAACTCTTGTACAATGTTGATTTTCCTTTATTAATATCATACTTAAAAATAGTAGGAGGGAAAACGTAAGATGTATAGCTGTAATAAACTTCGGTCTCCTCTGTCTTGCCGCTGAAGCCACCGGCAGAACCCAGACCCGGCAGTTCAATATCCATCTCTTTTTTCCCGTCCATGCTGTACTGGTAAACCTTCGTCACCGCATCTTCTATATAATGCGCGAAAAATTTCTTGCCGCAGGTAGTCACTGACAATGGGAACCTGCTTTCCGGTATTACTTCCACCCAGTTTTCTTTCGCCGGGTTTGCGGCATCCACAACCACTAACTTGCGGTTAGGCGCATCCTGGTTGGTGAGAATATATAATTTGCCATTCTCCGAATACACAATGTCTTGTTCATGTTCAAAGCCGGTTACTACCGGTACTATTGCTGCTACCGGCTTAGACAAATCCTGTATATACAACTCATTACCATAGGTGGCATTTGCCGCGCTTATCACCAGGAAACGCTCGTCCTCTGTCACACCGCCCCCTATATACCTGCGGGGTGTTGTTTCCCCGCCAAATACAAGTTTATCAGAACTCTGCGGTGTACCCAGCTTATGATAGTACAGTTTGTGTATCTGTGTCTTCTCCGATAGCTGACTTCCTTTAGGCTTATCATAGCTGCTGTAATAAAAACCATCATTCTTAAACCACGATAAACCGCTGAATTTTACATCGCGCAAAGTGTCGTCCTTCTTCCGGCCTGTTTTTGTGTCTATAACGATTACTTTACGCCAGTCTGAGCCCCCTTCACTTATCTGGTATGCAGCCAGCGAGCCATCCTTGCTGAACTGTATCCCCTGCATAGAGGTAGTACCATCGGCAGAGAACTTGTTAGGGTCAAGGAAGACCTCCGGCGATGCATCACCCTTCTGGCGATACAGCACACTTTGGTTTTGCAGCCCATTGTTCTTATAGAAGTAGGTATATTCCCCCTCTTTAAACGGAGCGGAGTATTTTTCATAATTCCACAATGCTTTCAGGTCTGCCTTTATCTCATTTCTGAATGGTATCTGCGACAGATAGGCATTGGTCACTTTATTTTGTTCCACTACCCAATTCTTAGTCTCCTCGCTCATGTCGTTTTCCAACCAGCGATATGGGTCGGCCACTTTAGTGCCAAAGTACTCGTCTACCTGACTTTCCCGTTTTGTTACAGGGTACTTGCCCGGTATCATTTGTTTTTGTGCCTGTGCAGTCATGCTTATCATTAATACCGAAACGCAGAATGGTAACGCTTTCATTACTATGTTTTTAATATGGTGTGCTATAATAGCCCTCAAAATAAACGTATTTTTGTGACTATGCCATCACCCACCTTATCACCCAAAGTTTTCCTTTGATATATGGAAAACCTTAACAGTTTATTTATGGCTTTGAGCCTAATTGAAATTACATTTGTAAGAAGTTGATATAAGCTACTGGTACTGAAACGGTTTTTTAAAATATTACGCTATACCCTGGGCACTTTGCTGACCATCCTGCTGTTGGCGGTAGTGTTGGTCAATTTCACCTTCGTACAGAATTTTCTGGCCCAAAAAGGAGCCAAAATACTCGCAGATAAGCTGAAAACTAAAGTGAACATTGAGCACATCCGGATTGATTTTATAAACCATTTATTGATTCAAGGCGTTTATATAGAAGATCAATCGCATGACACGCTATTATATGCAGGCGAGATTCAGGTAAGGATCACGGATATATTATTCTCAAAAAATACAACTACCCTGCATTATGCAGCGCTCCAAAATACCTACGTCCACCTATACCGCACAGCATCATCGAAAGTGTGGAATTATGATTTCATAGCTGATGCATTCAGCACAGGCAAGAAAAGCACGAAAACTAAAAGTAAACCCATTGAATTCGACTTCAAAAAAATAGAGCTCGAAAATGTGCGTATCCATATGGATGACAGTTGGGTGGGCGAAGACTTGGATTTTGACATAGGTCGGCTGGGAGTAAACGCACGTGAATTCGATATGACCAGGGAAATCCTCAATATCAAAGCTGTCGCTATTGCCAATGCCAATATCAGCATAAGGGAATATAAAGGCGGGAGGCCGCCCAAACTAAAGAAAGGGCACCCATGGGAAGAATTTTACGAAAAGCCCCCCTTTAATCCCGGAAACTGGAAGGTCTCGGTAAGTGACCTTTCGCTTGATGGCTGTAGTTTCCATTTGTTGGGCAGCGACAAAGCACCGCTTGAAGGCCAATTTGATGAGGACCATCTTTCCGTATCCGGCATCCAACTGCTGGCCGACGACATCAATATCAAAGGGGATACCTTGCACGGAAACATTAAGCATATGAGCGCCCGGGAGCGGTGCGGGCTTAACATTAAAAAGTTGAGTTGCAAGGCAACCGTTTCTCCTAATGCGTCAATTTGCGAAGACCTGTATCTGGAGACCGACCATAGCAAGCTCAAAGATTACTATGCAATGCACTATAAGCACTTCCCTGCGTTCAACTACTACATTGACAGTGTGACAATGGTAGCTCGCCTGAAAGATGCTGTTATTGATGAACGGGATATTGCTTTCTTCGCGCCACAATTAAGGGAATTCCCTGATGTTATATTAAAAGTAAGCGGTAACGGAAAGGGCACAGTAGCCGACCTAAAAGTGAACCGGCTGAATATTACAGACGGTGGCAGCATTATTAAAGGGGATGTGTCAATGAAGGGGCTGCCTGACATTAACACTACCCATATAGCCATTACAGATGCGGAAATATCAACCACGGGCAAAGGCATACTGAGATATGCGCCTGCCCTGAAGGATAACCCTAACATGGCTATCGACCATATTATTTACGCTTTCTTTAAAGGAAAATATGAGGGCACAATAGAAAACTTTGCAGTGGATGGTATTATCACAACAAACCTCGGCCAAATTACCACGAACCTCAAAATGGAGATTCCCGGTTTTGATGCCGGCAAAGCCGTTTACTCTGGTTCTGTTATTGCCGAAAATGTGCAGATAGGGGAATTCCTGAAGCAACCTGTTTTAGGCAGCGTATCGCTCAAAGAAGATTTTTCAGGCAGCTCTTTTGACCCCGACCTTTTGCAGCTAAAGATTGACGGTAATGTTCAGCACATTCGTATCGACAGTTATACCTACCACAATATCACCACACATGGTGTAGTGGCTAAAAAACAATTTAACGGTAACATCCAGGTTGATGACCCCAACCTTGCACTTTCATTTAACGGAGGAATTAACTACGGGCAAAAAGATATTGCCATCAATGCTACTGCCCATTTACTCTCCTGCAATTTCAAGGCGCTGTACCTGACAAAAGATTTGGTCACCCTATCTGCCGATTTCGACCTGAATTGCACCGGCAGCAATATGGATAATTTCTCCGGCTATGCCAAACTCAATAACATAGACCTCCGGAGAAACACCCACAGGCTGGCGCTCGACTCGATATTGGTAAATGCCAACGGAGACAGCATAAAGCGGTACCTCTCTATAAAAAGCAACGATATAGCCGCTACCATCAACGGCAGGTACCAGTTGAGCAAACTGCCTACTTCTGTTCAATACTATCTGTCCCGGTACATCCCCAATTATATCAAACCACCCGGCAAATACGCACCGGACCAGAATTTTACCTTCAAAATAACCACGAACAACATTGACAGCCTGTTCGCCGTAACGCTGCCTATGCTCAGAGGTTTTGACTCTTCTGTTTTCACCGGATCACTGAATATGTCAGCAAAAAAACTGACATTGGATGCATCCATCCCTCATGCCAGCATCGGCAATTTCAACCTGTATAATGTATCAATCCTTGGCCAGGGCGATTTTGATATGCTTGGCATAAACACTACTGTCAGCAATTTGGTAATAGGTGACAGCGTGCTGAATGGCTCTCTGAGCCTCACCGCTACTGTGGCCCACGATTCTGTGGGATTCACTATTGCCACTACCTCCTCCGACACCAGCAGTTCCTTATCGCTCAATGGCCATATCGAAGCCCGCAGCGACTCACTGTTCCTTTCCATCCTCCCCTCACAGTTTTATCTCAACCAGGCCAAATGGGACATAGGCGGCGGCAGTCGTGTTGTATATAGCGATAACTATCTTAACGTTCAGGGGCTGTCGCTCTCATCGGGCCTGCAAAAAATTACCGCAGCTACAGAACTGGAAAATAAAGATAAAGACCTCGTTATCAACACAGAAAATCTCGACCTTGGCCAGTTCGGCAACTGGGCCGGGCTGGCCGCCTACCAGCCGGATGGGCGGGTGAACGGGATGATAAGGATTAACAAGATATTCAGCAGGCTACTTGTTGATGTAAACATAAAAGCTACTGATGTGAAATTCAATAACATAGACGTAGGCACAGTAAACCTCATTGGCAACTACGACAATACAAAAAAACTTTTAAGCCTTGACCCTAAAACCGGCATCTTCAATAAAGATGCTTCTGTCGTGGCTTCCGGCATCATGTCGTTTGACAGCACCTCGCGACAGAAAATCGATGGCAACATCGTATTTAAGAATACTCCGGTAGCCTGGGCCACACCCTTCCTCACAGGTGTGATGAGCCATCTCGGAGGCACAATTGAAGGCTCTGTAAATGTGGGAGGTACTGCATACGCACCCGATATCGAGGGCACTATCAATTTGTTCAAAGGTGCTTTCCGCCTCGATTATATGGGCACAAACTATACCATACCATTTGCTACCGTAAAGGTGAATAACCGCAGGATAGAACTGGGCAAGATCATGATCTTCGACCGGAACTCAAAGTTTGCTGTGCTCTCCGGCTACTTCTCTCACAATCTCTTCAGCAATATGCGTAGCCGCATTAAGGTCACCTCCAATGAGTTTGAGGTAATGAACCTCTCCAGCTACGAGAATAACCTTTTCTATGGAAATGTTATCGCCAGCTTCGATTCCGTTACGCTCAGGGGGCGTTTCACCGACCTGAGGCTCAGCGTGCATAATGTGTCACCCGCCGCTAAGTCAAGAATATTTATTCCGGTCAGCTCTTCAGGAGAAGCCGGTTCTTATTCCTACGTTACTTTTAAAAACTACAATAAAACACAGGATAAGATAGTCCAGAAACGCAAAGACAAGTTCAGTATAAGTATCGATGCCAATATGAACACACTGGCGGAAATGGTCATTGTACTCGATCCATCCAACGGAGATGAGATACGAGCCAAAGGAGACGGAAGGATTCAGATAGATGTGCCTGCCAACAGCGATATGACCATGACCGGCCTCTATGTGGTGGAAAACGGAACTTATACCTATACATTTAACCAATACCTCCTGAAACGCACCTTCAGGCTCGATGCCGGCAGCACCATAAGCTTCAACGGCCCGTTCTCCTCTACCAGCCTTAATGTGAATGCCACCTACCGTGTAAAAGCCAAGCTGGCCGACCTACTTACCGAAACAGAAAAAAGAAGCCTTCAGAATGCCGAGGCCACCGATGCCAGTACACCACAATGGGTGAATGTAAAAATTAATATGGCCGGTCCATTGGCAAAACCATTGTTCACTTTCAACCTGGACCTTGAGGACAAACATTCGCAAAATTCTATCGCCTACCGCAAACTGATGCTCATGAATAGTGATGCACGATCTCAATTTACACAGATTGCCACCATATTGCTTACCGGCCAGTTCTCCTCACCCGAAGGTATAGGCTCGGGCGCTGCTGTATCCGGCACGGTAAATAATCTCAGCCAGGTTATCTCAAAGGGTGCTTCAACGGCGCTCACTTCGCTGCTCAACAAGATAACAGGAGATAAAGACCTTAATGTGGCCGTAAAATACACCAACTACGGCGAACAGACCGCATCTGCCGGCAGCAGCAACGAGATAAAGCTTGGTGTAAACAAGTCCCTGCTAAACGACCGGTTGCAGGTAGAGGTTGGCAGTACCTCTAACTGGGGACGACCTTCAAGCACCACCAGCAGTGCAACGGGCTTAAACATCAACGGCGACTTCCGCCTGCAGTATAAGGTAACACCTACCAGTGGCG
Organism: uncultured Flavipsychrobacter sp.; assembly: GCA_964493865.1. Taxonomy (GTDB): domain Bacteria; phylum Bacteroidota; class Bacteroidia; order Chitinophagales; family Chitinophagaceae; genus Nemorincola. The sequence continues at coordinate 157,377 of CAZBPS010000007.1, read as the reverse complement.
TGCGCCTCAACGCATTCCGCAGCACAGACTACGATGCTACGCTTGACAGGTCTATTGTAAGGAGCGGTCTGGGTGTCACCTGGAGAAAATCATTCGACAACCTACCCGATTTCTTCAGGGGCAAAAAGTTTGCACAAAGAGAAAAAGATATGCAGCTGAAGAAAATTAATGATGCATCCCGCGATACTATTCCACAGCCTCGCCGCAATGGCAGCCGATGACTGGTTCATTCGCATGAGCGCTATTTCACCGCCGTATAAATCGTCGTCACCCCAAAAGTCAGCGATTTGTGCTTCGCCCCTTTAAATCCACATTTTTCTAATATGAAACAGAACTGTTTACCTTCGGGGAAAGCCATTACCGATTCGTGCAGGTAACTATAGGCGCGGGCATTTTTCGACAGCCACTTACCCAATACGGGCAATATGTACCTGAAGTAAAAACTATACAGTTGTTTTACCGGGAATGCGCCGGGATGAGAGAACTCCAGTATTACTACTTTCCCGCCGGGGCGCAGCACCCTGCTCATCTCGCTCAGCCCTGCCTCCAGGTGTTCGAAATTACGTACTCCATAGGCGCACATCACCGCGTCGAAACTCCTGTCAGCAAAAGGCATCTGTTCGCTGTCGCCTGTTTGCAGCTTAATATTATCCTGTAGTTTTTTTGTAGTTATTTTCTTTCTGCCTATTTCCAGCATCTGGTCGGCTATATCCACTCCGGTTACCTTGCAAGGATGAATAGTCGCAGTCGCTATGGCCATATCTCCTGTACCGGTGGCCACATCCAGCACAGTATTGGGTTTAATTTCGATTACCTCGGCAATGGCTTTTTTACGCCACCCTTTATCTATTCCCAGTGATAAAAAATGGTTCAGAAAATCATATCGCCCGGCTATATTATTAAACATCTCGGCTACTTGCGCTTTCTTGCTTAAATTTGATGCCGTGTCCGGCACTACTTTTGCCGCCGGGTTTTCTGGTATTGTTTGCATTGCCACAAAAGTAAGACATTGGCACCTTTTACGCTTGGGCAGAAAATTTTAAAATGGAAATTACAAAAGCCACATATCTCATCAGCAGCCCCAATGTGGAAGGCTGCCCCAAGCCCGATAAGCCTGAATACGCCTTCATTGGTCGCTCCAATGTAGGCAAGTCGTCACTTATCAATATGCTGACCAATCAAAGCAAGCTGGCAAAGACCTCCAATACCCCCGGCAAGACACAAATGATCAATCATTTTCTTATTAACAATTCCTTCTATATTGTTGACCTGCCGGGATATGGCTTTGCGAAAGTGTCGCAGGTACAACGTGCCAAATGGGAGAAAATGATTGCCGGTTATTTGCAGCAGCGCGATAATCTCGTTACAGTTTTTGTGCTGATAGACAGCCGACACGAGCCCCAAAATATAGATCTCGAATTTCTGCGCAGGCTTGGTGCTTGGGGAATCCCTTTCAATATGATATTCACCAAAGCCGATAAGACCACCCAGCGGGAGGCTGCCAAACATGCCCGGCAGTTCGTAGAAGCCATGAAGCAGGAATGGGAATTCATTCCGCGTAGCTTTATGAGCAGCGCAGTAAAATTTCTGGGTCGCAAAGAGATTCTTGCCTACATCGGTGAGCTGAATAATGAGTTCGTTCTCCCACAAAAAGATATTTGATAATGACCTGTTAATGGCCTGTGGCCGATAACAATCAGTTAGGTTGTACGTTCGCTAATAACAAATGCTTTAAAAGATTAAAGGGTATTGATGAACGAAAACGTTCTACTTTTCAGCACGCAAAAGAAACATTACTCAAACAATCTACTATACGCAATGAAAAACGTGTCATTTACTTTCCAAGACCTGCTGGAAAACAATGTTACCAGGGATATGGAAACCTTCACCTACTTCAGGACTCCCGGTACTGTACTCAATGACTACTATCGCATCAAAAATATGCAACTTGCCGATGCCGCTTTTTCAGCTGGCAGCAACAGGAATATCAGTGTTTTCGGCGAAGTGGAGCTGAAAGCACAAAAGTCGGTAAGGGAGTTGGAGCCTTGTATTTTTTAGTTAATATTCCATTTGTTTTTGCTTTTTAAAGGAAATGTAGTTGTATGGATACCCATATCCGTAACTTGCTTATATTTGTGGTAGCCAACACCTTACAATTAGAATGCAATTAGCAGAACGATTAAACTCCGTAGTAGAGCCTCAGACGATAAAGATGGCTAAGTTGAGCCGCGAATTGAAAGCTAAAGGTATCAACATCATAGACCTGAGCCTCGGTGAACCCGACTTCAGAACCCCCGAACATATCTGCACCGCTGCTGTCAATGCCCTGAACGACGGTTATACCAAATATACGCCTGTGGTGGGCATCCCCGACCTGCTCGAGGCCATCAGCCTGAAGCTAAAAAGGGATAATAACCTTAGCTACGCCACAAATGAGATAATTGTGTCCACAGGGGCCAAGCAGTCGTTATATAATGCTATTATGTGCCTCGTCAACCCCGGCGATGAGGTGATTATACCCACGCCGTATTGGGTTACTTATGCCGCACAGGTGCAGTTGGCCGGAGGGATTGTGAAGAACATCCACTGCGGCATTGATGCTGATTTTAAACTTACCCCACAGCAACTGGAAGCCAGTATTACCCCCGATACCAAGCTGTTTATTTATTCATCGCCCTGCAATCCCACAGGTAGTTTTTATACCCGTGAAGAGTTGGCAGGACTTGCAGAGGTGTTCAAAAAACATCCGCAGGTAGCCATCATCAGCGATGAGATATACGAATACATCAACTATACCGGACGGCACGAAAGCATTGCGCAGTTTGAAGAACTCAGGGATAGGGTGATACTGATAAACGGCATGTCTAAAGGGTTTGCGATGACCGGCTGGCGGTTGGGCTATATGGCCGGCCCGCGCGAGGTGGTACAGGCCTGCGAGAAATTGCAGGGGCAGGTTACCTCCGCTACCAGTTCTATTACACAGCGCGCATCAGTGGCTGCTCTCTCGGGCGACCTTGCGCCTACTCTTAAAATGGTAGAGGCATTCAGGCAAAGGCGCGACTATGTGATAGCCGCGCTTAAAAAAATGCCCGGAGTAAAGAGTAACGACCCTCAGGGTGCGTTTTATGCATTCCCAGACATAAGCTCTTTCTTTGGGAAGCAGTATAATGGCCATGTCATAAATAATGACGATGACATGAGCATGTACCTGCTGCACGAAGCCCATGTGGCCACCGTATGCGGCAGCGCATTTGGAGATAACTGCTGCATCCGTCTTTCTTTTGCCACATCCATGACCAACCTCATGGGGGCCATGGAGCGTATAAGCGCGGCACTGGCAAAATTGAGTTAAAGCCCCGGTCTTCCTACTCATTCCGGGCTTTTCAGGTTTTTGTATTTTTTAATACCCTTTTCCGGTATGCTACCATGCCATATCCGTAACTTCCATTATTGGAATACTCCCCTTTGATGATAAAAATAATTTACATAATTTCGTATTATACGACTGATATAATATGAAGAAACTGATATCCTTCCTTTGCGCTATCCTTACATTTCAGGCAAATGCGCAGACCGTATACTTGGCAGACACGGCATTTGTAACCGACCCTGGCTATGGGGGCGCACCTGCAAGCTGCAAGACAAACGGAATGATGTATAACGGCCTGAACATGGAAAGAACGCAGAGCGTATGGGTAGCCGATGCATTTACAGTTCCCATCGGTGCCACATGGACATTTGATACAGTCATAGTGTACGGGTACCAATATGCCAGCAGTCCGCTGTCTTCTCCATTCATCAGTTGCAACCTGCAGATTTTCAATGGCACTCCGGGTTTGGGCGGCACAGTGATATGGGGAGATACAGTCGCGAACCGCTTAAGCAGTTCAGCATTTACGGGCATATACAAGGTGGACACATTTTCATCGGATGGTGCATTACTTTCTATAAAAAGGCCCATAATGGCGCTAAAGCTGCATTTGTCGCCGGCAGCCAGTCTCACGGCTGGCACTTACTGGCTGTGCTGGTCGGCTGCCGTCAGTTCCAGCCCTACTACTAATCCGGCAGTGACCCCCTATCAGGTATTACCGGGACGATTAAACCCACCGGGACAAATGTCGAGGATAGGAGTAGGCAGCACCTGGCAATATGCAACCGATAACGGACTGAACATAGGCTTGAATTTCATTATAAAAGGAAAAGCCGGCTTGGCAGGCGTTACAGAGCAGGAGCGCAATACGGCAGTTATTCTGGGCCAGAATACACCTAATCCGGCGGGCAATGTCACTAAAATATGGTACAACCTGCCCGCAGAAAATGATGTTCAGTTAACGGTATATAATATCATGGGGCAGTTGGTCGCTACACCGGTGAATAGCCACATGAACGCAGGCCGGCATGAGGTAACACTGAACACGGGCGACCTGCCCCCGGGAGCATATTACTACAAATTATGTACCCCGGCAGGCACCGAAAGCAGACAAATGATAATTATAAAGTAGGGGTTTTGCTTTTTCTTGTCCGCCCCTCCTCCCACTCTCGGCAATACCAATAGTGAGAGACTGAATGGATTTAATCTTATAATGGCCGATTGATAATATTTTTCCTATCTCTAATCTAAGGCGCTTTCCCTTATGGTTAAACGTTTATTGTTAGCACTTTGGGGAAAAAAGCCATTAGCGGGGTTGGTGTTTTTATTACCTTTGCCATCATTTTTTAGCACATGAACTCCTCAGTAAAGATATTTGCCGGCAATGCCTCCCACTACCTCGCGGAAAAAATAGCCAAGAACTTCGGGAAACCGCTCGGGGCACTCACTATACAGAAATTCAGCGATGGCGAGTTTCAGCCGGTCTTCCAGGAATCTATCCGTGGCGACTATGTTTTCCTGGTGCAGGCCACCTACGCGCCATCGGACAACCTTATGGAACTGCTGATGATGATTGATGCCGCACGCAGGGCATCTGCTGGCTACATTACCGCCGTGATACCCTACTTCGGCTATGCCCGGCAAGACAGGAAGGACAAACCCCGTGTGGCCATAGCCTCTAAGCTGGTAGCCAATATACTGGCCAAAGCGGGCGCCAACCGCGTGATGACTATGGACCTGCACGCCCCTCAAATTCAAGGTTTTTTTGATATACCGGTGGACCACCTCGATTCATCGGCAATATTTATACCATACATTGAAAAACTGAAGATAGAAAACCTTATCTTTGCGGCCCCTGACGTGGGTAGTACCAACAGGGTGCGGGAAGTTGCCAAGTATTTTGAGGCGGATATGGTGATTTGCGACAAGCAAAGAAAACGTGCCAACGAGATAGCAGCAATGACCGTGATAGGCGATGTGACGGGCAGGAACGTGGTATTGATAGATGATATTTGTGATACGGCGGGTACACTTTGCAAGAGTGCCGCTATACTGAAGGAAAAAGGGGCATTATCAGTGCGGGCGTTTTGCACACACCCGGTTTTAAGCGGCAACGCTTACCACAACATTGAAAACTCTGATCTGGAAGAACTGGTAGTATGTGATACCATTCCGCTGAAAAAAGAATGTAGTAAAATAAAAGTATTGCCCACCGGCGACCTGTTTGCAGTAGCCATTCGTAATACTTTTGAGAATAAATCGATAAGTTCTTTATTTATTCATAGTAACAGGAAATAATCAGGCAATTTGACAATGCGGCAATTCGATAATACTGATTGTTTTGCAGAGATATTGCAATTGGCTAATTGTTGAATTATCAAATTAACGAATTAGAATAACGACTGTTTAAGCAAAAAAATCCGCCCCCACGAATGGGTACCTAATTATTAAAAACGGATTTCAGTACGGATGTTAGGCGGAAAAGCGCCCGTGACTGGAAGAAAACAAAACAAATACACATGAAAAGTGTAAAAATCGAAGGTAACAAAAGAAGCGACCTTGGCAAGAAAGCGACCCGCCAGGTGCGTTCTGAAGGCAATGTACCAGCCGTAATATACGGTGGTAAAGAAACAATCCATTTCAGCGCGCCTGCAATGGCATTCCGCACGTTGGTGTACACACCTGACTTTCAGCTTGCTGAGATAACAGTAGATGGCAAAACGTACAAAACCATCATGAAAGACCTGCAGTTTGACGTGGTTACAGACGAATTGAACCATATCGACTTTCTGGAGCTGGTGGAAGACCGCAAGGTTAACGCTACCCTGCCTATCAGGTTTCACGGTCAGTCACAAGGCGTGAAAGACGGAGGCCGTCTGGAATTGAAGATAAAGGCACTACATGTGCGTACTTATCCTAAATATCTTACGGAGAATATCAGCGTGGACATTACCAACCTGCAACTGCATGGCAACATACGTGTAGAAGACGTGAAAGCAGATAACATGGAAATCATGAACTCTCCGCGTATACCAATAGCGTCGGTGGTTACTACCCGCGCCCTGCGCCAGGAAGCTACTGAAGCAGCAGCACCTGCAGCAGGTAAAGCTGCGGCGGCACCTGCGGCGGCGGCAGCAAAACCAGCAGAAAAGAAAAAGTAATCGAATACTGATAAGAAATGTAGAAAGCCGCTATCGTAGCGGTTTTCTGCTTTTATCCAAGCTCGTGATGGAGAATTATACCGACTTGTTTACGTATTTTTTTCCCTTTCCTTTATGCCACGGAAAAAGTCATACCATTATCAAAGTGCTTATTCTCGCCATACTGCACATAGCCAAGCTGGTTGGTGAGCATCCGCGTTTTTCCTATCGTAAAATCAGGCGTATTGCAATGGGTATGGCCATAGAGCCAGTAGTCTACGCCTGAGGTTTCGATAAAGTCGTGCATTTCCACGGCAAATGCCTCATTCAGCACATCGCCCTTGTATTTTGGCGGGTAGTTCATCAGCGTGGGCACATGGTGCGTCAGCACTACTTTGTGTTTTGCTGTACTACCCATTATTGCGTACTCCACAAATTGCCTTGCCCGTGCATGCAATTGATTGTATTCTGCCACACTGAGCATTCCTTCCTTCCCCTTTATTACTTTAAAGTCGCTCATCACGCGGTTAATTTCCCATTCGTTCGCAGGGCTTATATGGCTCCAAAGGGTACTGCAAATGAGGTCTGTATCGCCAATGTTTATACAGATGTTGTTCACCAGAAATACGTTGTCCCTTACAGCTTCGTACACCGTACCGCTCCTTTCGGCAATATGTCCGTGGTAGTGCTCATGATTTCCCGGTATCCAGTAAACAGCACGGTAATTGCTTGCCACGTAGTCTAAGAAGTCATTGTGCTGCTCCAATTGCGCAAACGGCATGATATCGCCGCCCAGCAGTAGTATATCGCCTTTTACTGCCAGCGGGTATTTACTTAGCCATTTTCTGTTGCGTTCAAACTCCAGGTGCAGGTCTGAGCAATATTGCAGGGTAAGCGGCATCATTTTTTGTTTGGTCGTTGATATTTATCGTCGGTCAATGAAATAAGAAATGCCTCGAGGTCTTTTTTCTCCCGTTCCGTGAGATTGAGTGGCTTTGCCAGCACGCTATCCATATTTACAGGGCTGGCCACAATAAGGTACGGATTGTTGTAATATTCTATCACCTCGCGCAGTGTGCGGAACATGCCATTGTGCATATAAGGGGCGGTAACGGCAACATTTCGCAATCCCGGCACTTTGAATTTACCCAGATCGGCCATGTCTTTTGAAATGAGGTAGCGCCCTGAATCATTGAACTGTCTACCATCAAACAGGCCAACATTCCTGAATTCATCGCCGGTAAAATCGGGCGTAAAGTGACAATCGAAGCACTTTGCTTTTTCCATGAATAGCACCCTGCCCCGTATCGCAGCCGAATCCAGCAGCTTAGGATCGTCTTTTTCCATATAGCGATCGAAGGGGGAATCATTGGTTTCCAGTGTCCGTTCAAATGAAGCAATGGCTATCTTCAGATTATTCTCCCCGGGTGCGGCATTGAATATTTTTTTAAAACGCTGCACGTATGCCGGGTGGGCATTCAGCCGCCGTACCACCTCGGCAATTGCCACATTCATTTCATTCTTGTCTTCTATCGGAAACCTCACCTGGTCCTCAAGAGATGCAGCGCGGCCATCGTAAAACAAATACGGCCTGCCCGCAACATTGGTGCAGGAAGGGGCATTACGCAACCCTTTCTTACCGCCTACCCCAGTGCTGAAGGCAACGGTATCGGCAAAGGCATACTCAGGGATGTGGCAGGAAGAACAACTTATTGTGCTATCGGCCGAAAGCATTTTTTCAAAAAACAACATTTCGCCGAGCTGCTCCTTTGTCTTCGGCTCACCACGGAATGAGAACCTGGCCGCAGGTGGCGGCGCAGGAAAAAAAGCACAGCAGAACGCAACTACCCCACCCACCAGGCCTGCAATAACTACCTTTCTCATGCCTGCAAAAGTATAACTATATCCATTATCGGTTTGTTCGCACAAACTACTCTGTCTCCTGGCCCAGTTCTATGAGTTCTGGCCGGTTTTTTCTCACATTGCTTATTCCTCCTTCCACACTGGCCAAAAAGTGAAAACCCTTCGACCGCAAGTATGAGGCAGCTATCATAGACCGGTAACCACCGGCGCAGTATATGAGCCATTTATCGTCCTTGTTCAGCGTATTATATTTCTCAGAAAGCTGGTTCAGTGCTATATGCACCGACCCCGCAATGCGGTCTTTGGCCACCTCTCTCCTGTTGCGCACATCCAGCAGGGTGTACCCTTCTTCGTCAAGCAGCCTTTTAATATCATGACTGTCAAAATTCAGTATCGCGCCATATTTCAAGTGTTCCCTGAACCACGCCTGCATACCGCCATCCAGGTACCCCAGCACCTTGTCGTACCCAATCCTGGCCAGGCGCTCTATTGCCTCTTTTTCCTTTCCGGGATTTGTCACAAGCACCAGGCTCGTGCCTGGTTTTATGAGCGTACCCACCCACACGGCAAAATCCCCGTTAAGGCCAATATTGATAGCACAGGGAATAAACCCGGCTGAAAAATCCAGCGGGTCCCTTGTATCCAGTACCATAGCACCTTCTTTTTGCTGCGCAATACAGTTACTTACTGATAGCGCTTTCATACTCTTCTCTAACAGTTCATAAAACCCTGCACCGCCTGCCTTATTTATCGCAGCATCCTCAAAGAAGTATGCCGGTATCACGGGCAGGTCTGTGGTCACAGCCTTGATGAATTCGTATTTATCGTCTATTTTCAAAGCATAGTTGAACTGCTTTTCATGCCCTATGGTGGACTGCGACTCTGTGCCTATGTTCTTCCCACATGCCGAACCCGCACCGTGGCCGGGATATACAATTATCTCATCAGGCAGGGTCTTTATCTTCTGCTGAAGAGAATGGAACATGATAGCGGCAAGTTCTTCCTTCGTCAGATTACCGCTCAGCAGGTCGGGCCGACCCACATCGCCTATGAAGAGGGTATCGCCGGTGAATATAGCATTGGGTTTCCCATTCTCATCATGCAATAAATAGCAGGTAGATTCAATGGTGTGTCCTGGAGTGTGCAGTACTTCAATGTGGGCGTTGCCTAAATGTAGCTTTTCGCCGTCTTTGGCAATATAGGCCGTGTATCCGGGAGTGGCATCAGGGCCAAAAACTATTGCCGCGCCAGTTTTATTGGCTAGGTCGATATGGCCGGACACAAAGTCAGCATGAAAATGGGTTTCCAGCACATATTTTATCGTTGCGCCCCTTTCATGGGCAAGGGCAATATAGGGTTCCGGATTCCTGAGCGGGTCTATAACAGCGGCTTCGCCGCCACACTCAATATAATATGCGGCATGTGCCAGGCAGTTGGTGTACATTTGTTTGATATACATATATGTGATTTTTTTAAAAAAACTAAAAGCAAATAAACCAACAATACCCGTTGCTAGAAAGGATATTGGTCATGCTTCAGGGTGATATTTGTCAGTAGCTTACGAAAAAGTGAAAAGAAGGCTATAACTTTAACGCTTATGAAATTGATTCTATTTATCCTGATTTTTCTCGTTGGGTCGGCATCCGGCCAATCAAAAAAGCCCATTACACTTGGCGAGGCTCATGAAATAATATCCCGTCAACTATCTGAAACGCGCACATTGAATATTTACCTCCCCGAAGGTTATAACAGCGCAGACACAATAAGATATCCGGTCATTTACCTGCTGGATGGCGGGCTGGATGAAGACTTCATTCATGTGGTCGGGCTGGTGCAGTTCAATAGTTTTCCGTGGGTAAACAGAGTGCCTCGCTCCATAGTAGTGGGCATAACTAATACCAACAGGGAACGGGATATGACCTACCCTACTGCCGTAAAAGCCGACAAAGCAAAATTCCCCTCCGCTGGTGGTTCAGAAAAATTCATCGCCTTCATCGAAAAAGAAGTGCAGCCTTATATAAATAATACGTTCAGGACAAATAGCTCAAAAACTATTATAGGCGAGTCTTTGGGCGGGCTGCTGGCCACAGAGATACTATTTACAAAACCTTATCTGTTTGAGAGGTATATAATTATCAGCCCGAGCCTGTGGTGGGATAATGGCTCCCTGCTGAACAGGCCCGTGAAGCTACTCCCAAAGAGGGAAACCGGCATATACATAGGCGTGGGCAAAGAAGGCCTTACACCCGGCGCGCAGCCACATGTAATGGAAGTGGATGCTAACCTGCTATTTGATAAAATTAAAAAACTTGAAAATAAACACATAAATGTTTATTTTGATTACCTACCAAACGAGAACCATGCTACTGTAGCCCATCAGGCTGCATTTAATGCGTTCAGGTTACTTTATCCCATGCTCGGAAAAAAGTAGCAGCTTCGTATTTTACATGCGAAACATCCCAAAATTCCAAGCAACATACATCACTTAACAATTTGGTAATATTCAGGTAACATTCTGATAATTTGGCGGTAATGTATTGGTAACATTACAATTCTAATATTGCCAAAACATTAAACAATCGTGAAGAAATTATTACTTTATTGTTTCCTCGGCCCATTAAGTGCTTTCGCTCAAACTGATTCCATCAAGTCTGAAGCACCTAAAAAGACACATTGGTATGAGAGTTTTGCCATACGGGGTTATATGCAGGTACGTTATAACCGACTACTGGAAACCAATGAAAAATTAAAGAACGAACAGGGTGATAAATCATGGGGAGAAAATGGCGGCCTGTTTATCAGGCGGATGCGTATAATATTTTACGGACAGGTGCATAAGCAGGTGTACATCTATATACAACCCGATTTTGCCAGCAGCGCCTCATCTACCGGGCTGCACTTTGGCCAGTTGCGCGATGCATATATGGATCTAGGATTCGATAAAAAGAACGAATTCCGGGTAAGGCTGGGACAAAGCAAGGTGCCATATGGTTTTGAAAACATGCAATCGAGCCAGAACCGTATCCCGCTTGACCGTAATGATGCGCTTAACAGCGCGGTTGCTAATGAGCGTGACATGGGGGCATTCTTTTATTGGGCACCATCTGAAACAAGAAAATTATACACGCACCTGGTAAATGACGGCTTGAAGGGGTCTGGCGACTATGGCGTGGTTGGCTTTGGGGTATACAACGGACAAACAGCCAACAAACCTGAGCTAAACAATGCGCTGCATATGGTGGGACGAATATCTTACCCGATAAAAATAGGCAAACAAATCATAGAACCGGGCATTCAGGGTTACACGGGGCATTTTGTATTACCCACAGACCAATTATCGACAGGCGTAAAAGTTCGGGGCGATCGCAGCTACCTGGATCAGCGCGCTGCAGCTTCTTTTGTACTTTTCCCACAGCCATTCGGCATTCAGGCAGAGTATAATATAGGTAAAGGCCCTGAATTCAATAAGATAACAGACTCAATTGAGGTAAAGGACCTACAGGGAGGCTATGTTACCCTTACTTATCTGCTGAAGTATAAAAAACAGGTAATCATGCCCTTTTTCAGGGGGCATATGTACTCCGGAGGTAAAAAGCATGAACTCGATGCCCGCAGCTATGATGTGACCGAATATGAAATAGGTATTGAATGGCAGCCATTCAAGAATTTTGAACTTACCACCATGTACACCATAAGCGAAAGACGTTTTGAAGATTTTAAAACCCAGAACAACCTACAGAACGGCAGCCTGCTGAGAATACAGGGGCAGTTGAATTTTTAGATAATTTGTGATAGAACAAAGGTGCATTAAAAAAACAAGCATCATTTACTTAATATTGTCCCTATTATAATAAGACCTCCAACAACAGCAGCATTCTTTACATGCTTATTGCTATTTAGTTTCACATTTAAAGTTGTAGGATTTTCTTCGGAAATCCTTACTGTTCTTTTGTATTTGAAAAAGCCCTTTTTCTTAACAATAATAGTATGAAAACCAACAGGTAATGAATAATGCTGTATGGGAACAACACCAACTTCGGCATCATCTATATATACATATGCACCTCGATCTTGGTCTAATGACCTAATACTAAGGTAACCTTCTTTACGTACTAAATCACGCTTGATTTTTTGTAAACCAGTCTCACTTACTGTCACATCAAATTTAATTGATTTATAACGCGGTGCTGTAATTTCTATAGTATGTCTTCCAGGTGTTGTCGCTACTTTCTCTCCATAAAAATATGCTATGTTCTTCCCATCAATAATCACCTCTGAAGTTGAAGGCTTTATTTCAAAAATAAAATAAGGGATGTTTTTCGCAAGTGATTTTTCAGCCTCATCTTCGGAAATAATAGGCACAGGTTTACGATTTTTCAAAACTTCCTCTTTATGATTTTGAATACTAAATATTTTTAATTTCAATTTACCGGAAGCATCGAAATTAAAATATATATCAATATGATTTTTGTCAACTTTTTGTTTATTGTCCTTATCATTTTTTGCAACAATTATTTCCCTTTCAACTGAAGCGATAATAAAATAATATCGTTCTATATCATTATAATAAATATCACTAATGGTAGTTTTTGTAAAATCAATTTTTACATTATCCAGTTTTCCATATAACATAGCAATGTTATCGAGGTATTCTGCTACTTTATAATCCTGTTGTGTCATTGTACTAATATCGCTTTCTATTCTAGTATCCGAATTCCGAAATAATTCTTCTTGGGCAGCAAAAGTCATAGCATTTTTATCCTCTCCTGAAAGAGGTGACATAAGATTATTTAAATAAGAATTATACGTTTTGACACGCTTACTACATGTCTCTTTCATATAATTGGATTTTGCTTCAGTAAAAGCAATAGTTTCTGCTTGCAGGTTTTCAATGCAAATATTGCATATCAATAACAATATAATGTATTTCATAAGTACTTATTTATACAATGTATTTATGTAGGCATTTTTATCTAATGTACCCATATGCTTTATAGACGCTATCAACCATCCTGAATTATAATCCTGTCTATTGAAATTTTTTACTGTAAACGTCCAGCTCTCAATTTGAAAGAAACTAAAGTCAATACTATTAATAGTTTTAATTTTGAGTTCGCCGTTTTGTACCAACCATAAAAAAACACTAAGATTACTAGGACTATAAATAAGTGAGGTATATGAGGTTATATTATTTTTCTCATTTATTGCTCTTGATAATTCAGTAAACCCAACTTCATGATTCTTCGGATTAATAAATACACTTGCAATACTCTCCTTTTTAGCAAATGAAAATAAATTGCTCAAAACATTTACTATTACCCACCTATACCCATTTCCAATACTTCTTTCTGGTTTAAGAACAACGTCTATATTAAAGAATTTATCTTTATAGATAAAATCACAATGACATATTGCAAACCAATTACTATCAGAATAATTAATATAAATTGGTTCTTTTTTACTACAAACTGAATTTATAAACGTAACAATATTCGAATCAGTAGTTAATGATTTGTCCTTCAAATTAATTAAGCTAACCAAATTTTTTTCTCTAGAGACTTTACTATTATCCATGAACTTTAAATGTTCATGATAATTGAACCTATCAAAAAATTGAGAAAGTTGTTTGACTTGAAAATTAAATTTTTGTTGTAAAACTGAATCATACCCAAAATCAAATTGAGCATATGTTTTTATTGATATACTAAATGAAATAAATAATAAAAAACACAACTTATTCATCCCGAGTTTCCTCCACATTTATATCTCCTAATTTCAGCACCCACCTTTCTTTCTCATTCAGACCGTCTACATATTTTACCTTCTCAACTACTAGTGAAATATTTTTCTTAGTTATATCTCTATATGTACCCATTTCCTTATTATATGTGCCTTCAAATTTTTGGAAAATAGTTGCTGTCCCATAATATTTGCCATCAGTACCTTGAATGAAATCCGAAGAAAGATAAATGTCATACCAAGTAATTTTTACTGAACTATAAGGTAAAACTTTTATTTTATTGAAGTAATTACGGATTTTAACAGATTTAGTCATTCCTTTTATTGATGATACCTGAACAACATTATTTTCTGATGCAAATAAACTTATGGCAAGTTCAATAGCATTGTTTCGGCTAGTAGTTTCTTTACGTTTATCTGCAATAATTGAAATGTATCTTGAAAGTTCTGTTACAGATGTAATAGCCTGTTTTTTAAATGCATCTATTTGCTCGGGTAATAATTTGTATTCTTCCTGAGCAGAAATCTTACTAATACACAAGAAAAATAAAAAAATAAAAAACGATTTGTGAATATATTTTATCATTGCTCAGTTATATAGATTTTTGAAATTTTCCCATTATTAATAACCCTATTATTAATTGTTACCTGCTTATTAAGCATCCGTACCGATTCCACATAAGTACCGATTTTAGTTCCATCGTTTGTTTCTTGCCCATTATTCATTTTTATTACCGGAACACTAGCTGATATGAAATATGAGAGAATACCTGATTTTATTCCCGCTTTTCTTTTATATGGAATATTGGGATCTCCCAATTTACGAAAATACTCTTCCAAGGAATTAGCAGTCATCTGGGATTCAATTGTCGTTTCAATTGTTTTTGTTTTGATAATTGTTTTTGCAACTGAAACAGGCATAGAAGACGTGCTAGACATTATCTTATGTTCAGTGTGAATTATATTTGTATTTGTATTTGTTGTACCACTATTCCTTATATATGGATTATATAAAATAATTATTTCTCGACGAGGATTTTCAGATAGAGCAGCTACAATTTTATCTCTAACACTATCTATAATGCTATAGTTGAAGTAATTTTTAGAATTAATTATAACTATGCTTTGGTTATTAGAATTAGAGTAGCTAATAATATATGCATCTTTATTTTCAGAAAGAAAATTATATAACAATGATTCCTTATCATTTGAAGAATTTTGAGAAAATAGACCTCCTATTTTTTTTTCTGCAAAAGTTTCTTTAACCCGTTCATTAATTCGTTCCATTGTTTTTATCTTAAACAAATTTTGAATTAAATTAGCAGTACTACTTTTTAATTCTATTTTTTGTTCCATTGATGGATCAATATCAATTCTTATAAAAGTGTTGGACGAGGTAGGGTCATAGACACTTTGGTTCTGTTTATTTATAGCTTCAAATACAGAACATAACTCGACTAAATCAGGCGGAAATAAATCTTCGCTTTTATCGGACAATTTGTTCGATAAAATTATCTTCTGATTATAAGAAATAATTTTTTTTTTATCTTGTGACTTACAGCTTAAAATAAAAAAAAATAAAAGTACAATGTTTATTCGTGCCATATGATTTATTGTCTATGATTTTGAGCCAGTAATTGGGTTCTTTAGATTTCTTTCAATGAAACTGTTTCTTATTTCTCGCTGATGTGACAATCCATTAAAAGCTACTATTATTTTATTTTCAGGTTTTTGTTTATTAATAATTTTGTGCAATTCATCATCTTGAAAAATACCCGCAGTCTTAAATTCATATATATATTGTTCATCCTCTTTATTTTTTAGAATCAATTCTTGTTCACCATCTTTTGATTCAATCAATTCATTTTGTGAAGAAAATTTATAAGACCTAAAATACTGAACCGAAAAATCAGCATGTTGAACACCTCTCGTAGCATCACTTTGTAAATGTTTTTTCTCTAAATTTAACCGATATCTAAAATGTGCTTCCGCTATATAAAAACCAGAAATATTAATATGAATCAATGCAACAATTATATAAGAAATCGAAATACCAAAAGTTAATAGATCAAATCCATTATTTAAACCATAAAATACAACTATTTTAAAAAAACATATCAATATGATGAGCATGTTGAAAATAATTTTCATATATTTTCGACTTTTTAATTCATTTCTAAACCCTTTTTCTTTATTATTATTTTTTTCACATTGGACTAAAAAAATTCTACTTCTTGTTTCACAATTCTCGCCAGCGAACCAGTGAGCACAAATAGCCGCAGTAATATCTAGTAGAAAAGCAATTGGCACCCCAATAAGAATCAGAGGACTATCTTGCCCAGCAAATATTATATTACTCAATCCCCACAACTCGAGAATTATTGAACACCAAAATAACAATGTATCTCTACGATATTGTTCATTGTAATTAAAATAACTTGGCATTTCAAAATGGTAATTTGTACCAACATTAAATTCTGATTTTGATTTGCGGATTCTTAACCATTTAAATTTGGTATCTGGGGATGGTTCGAAATTTTCAGTTTGATTTATGTATTGTTCCATTTTAAAAAAAATATTTTTTTACCAGTGATTATACTCACAAAATATACTTTGCTGCGGAATTTAAACAAATTTTACTAATTGCACAACATTTTATTGTTTTATTTAAACAAATATTTATGAAATAGGTATAGAATAGCCACAATTCAAGAATTTTTAGATTCCATCCTATGTGCCATTGCTTTTTGTATATTTCCGCAAAATGCACAATAAATGTCGCAAAAACACAAAAAAAACTGTGAAAGCTTTTTTATTTAGCATAAAACCATTGCGCCACACCCTCAAATTCCTTACAATCCCCTAATTTTGCAACCCGAAACGCACGTTTATTAAGGCTGGCGGAACAATATTTATACATTTTTACTAAATGAAAGATTTCTCATACGTCACCGGCCCTGACCCGGTATATATTGAATCACTTTACACTGAGTTTGTGAATGACCCTGCCACCGTGGACCCGGAATGGAAAAAGTTTTTTGAGGGTTTTGATTTCGCAGTAAGCACATCAGAAAACGGTCAGGCAAATCCTGGAAAGACAACTGTAAACAGCGACCAATTAGCCAAAGAAATAGGTGTTTTTGAAATGATACGGGCTTACCGCAAACGCGGCCATCTGGCATCTACCACTAACCCTATCAGGGCAAGAAAAGACCGCCACCCACAATTAGAACTGGAACGCTTTAACCTGAACGATGCAGATATGAACACTGCATTTTTCGCAGGTCGATTTGTAGGTGCAAAAGATGCCCCGCTGAAAGACATCATTGCAAAACTGCAGAAAATATACACCGGCAATATTGGTATCGAATACACCTACATTGTGGATGCTGTAAAGTGCCATTGGGTACAAAAGAATTTTGAGGATGCCATGAAAAAGCCCCTTTCCATAGTTGAGCGGAAGCGTATTCTGGAAAAACTGAACGAAGGGGTAATATTCGAAAAATTCCTGAATACTAAATTCATTGGCCAGAAACGTTTCGGGCTGGAAGGTGGTGAGACCACTATCCCGGCGCTCGACACCATCATCAATGGTGCCGCAGACGCAGGCGTGGAAGAAGTGGTTATAGGCATGGCACACCGTGGCAGGCTGAACATACTGGCCAATATATTAGGCAAAACTTACGAACAGATATTCTCGGAGTTTGAAGGCCACATGCCCGAGGATATGACTATGGGCAGCGGCGATGTGAAGTACCATCTCGGTTTCCAGAGCGACATTACCACTCCGGGCGGGAAAGTGATCAATGTGCAGCTCACACCCAACCCTTCGCACCTGGAGGCGGTGAACCCCATAGTAGAAGGATTTGCACGTGCTAAAGCAGACACACTCTACAACAACGAATACCACAAAGTGCTACCTATCCTCATTCACGGCGATGCGGCCATTGCAGGCCAGGGTGTAGGTTATGAACTGTTGCAAATGTCTAAGCTGGAGGGCTATCATACAGGCGGCACCATACATTATGTAATCAATAACCAGATAGGATTCACCACCGATTTTGATGATGCCCGCTCTGCCGACTATTGTACTAGTATGGCATCCATGCTCCACGCCCCGGTACTCCATGTGAACGGCGACGATGCTGAAGCGGTAGTAAAATGCGCCGCGTTGGCAATAGCTTACCGCCAGCAATTCAATGAAGATATCTTTATTGATATGGTATGCTACCGCAAGCATGGCCACAACGAAGGTGATGAACCCAAGTTTACGCAGCCACAGTTATACTCCCTGATAGACAAGCATCCCAACCCACGCGAGGTATATACAAAATACCTTTTGCAGCATGGCGAGACGGACGCGCAGGACCTTGCCAAAGAAATGGAAGCACAGTTCTGGGCAGAACTGCAGCAACGACTTGATGAAGTGAAGCAGAAACCACTCCCCTACACCTATCAGAAGCCGGAACTATGGTGGCAGGAGCTACGTAAGGCCAAGGATGAGGATTTCATTAGTTCGCCGGTCACGGCTATAAAAGAAGATCACTTTAAACAACTATTCGGTTCGCTCATGCAATGGCCGGAAGGTTTCAGCCCATTGCGCAAAGTGGAAAAACTGATACAGGACAAAATAAAATTGTTTGACACTGAAGGAAAAGTGGACTGGGCCACCGGCGAATTGCTTGCATACGCCAGCCTGCTGGCGGCAGGCCATGAAGTGCGCCTGAGCGGCGAAGACGTAAAGCGTGGCACATTCTCTCATCGCCATGCGGTCATATACGACCAGAATAACAACGCTCCCTATAACCGACTGAGTAATCTGGGCGGGGAACAGGGCACAATGTACATCTACAATTCGCTGCTGAGCGAATTCGCGGTACTGGGTTTTGAATATGGCTATGCTATGGCAAATCCCAACAACTTGGTGATATGGGAAGCACAGTATGGCGACTTTGCCAATGGTGCACAAACCATAATTGACCAATACATTGTAAGCGCCGAGCAAAAGTGGACGAATATGAACGGACTAGTGCTGCTGCTGCCTCACGGCTACGAAGGCGGCGGGCCGGAACATTCCAGCGCCCGATTGGAACGTTTCCTGCAAATGAGCGCGGAGAATAATATAATAGTCACCAACATTACCACAGCGGCTAATTTTTTCCACGCCCTGCGCAGACAGCTTACTTGGCAGTTCCGCAAACCATTGATTAATTTCTCTCCCAAAGCCAACCTCCGTCATGCGCGCTCTTATTCGCAAATGGCAGAGTTCACTTCCGGTGACTTTAAAGAAGTGATTGATGACGAAAGCATTACGAAAGCCACAAAAGTAAAACGAGTACTGCTGTGCACAGGAAAAATGTATTTTGACCTTAGCGAACGACAGATAGCTACAAAACGAGGCGATGTGGCCGTGGTGCGGCTGGAGCAGATATACCCCCTGCCTCAGCAGCAATTGAATGAGCTCCGTAATAAATACAAGAAGGCTGAATGGGTTTGGGTACAGGAAGAACCACGCAATATGGGCGCTTTATCATTCCTGAACATGAACCTTATCGATTTTGCTATCAGGTACATCAGCAGGCCGGCAAGTGCATCCACCGCTACAGGTTTTGCTAAAAAACATGCTATTGAACAGCAACAGCTTGTAGATGAAGCCTTTGCATAAATTTGAAATATATTATTTCGTAGTTTTTTTCTCCCTATGGAATACGTATTTTGGTATCTTTACGGCAGTTTATAAAACGCTTTTACAATAATACATTATTAGTTCATGGAAGATTTGAAAGTAACGCTTAAGCAGCAGATAATAGATTCGCTGAACCTGCAGGGAATGAAACCTGAGGATATTGATGACAATGCTCCCCTTTTTGGCGACGGCCTCGGGCTGGACAGCATCGACTCCCTTGAACTGATGGTATTGCTCGAACGTAACTACGGCATCAAAATCGAAGATGCCCGTGAAGGCCGCAAGATACTGACCTCCGTGCAGACGATGGCAGAATACATTCAGCAAAATAAAAAATAGTGCCACTTCATGGCGGAAAGAGTTGTAGTAACTGGTATTGGGATCATATCCGCATTAGGCACCGGCATTAAAGCGCATATTGCCGCGTTGCGCAATACCCACAAAGGGGTAAGGCCTATTTCTATCTTAAAATCGGTGCATTCGCATGAATTTGTGCTGGGCGAGATTCGCATGACCAATGACGAACTCTCGGCCTACATTGGCTTGCCGGTTGGCGACAATGGCCATACACGCACCGCGCTGCTATCGCTGGCCGCAATGAAAGACCTGCTGGAAGGAACAAGCGTGGACCTGCTTCGCGCAGAGCCTTTTGCTTTTATCAACGCTAATACCGTGGGCGGCATGAGCAAAATGGAAGACATTTACGCAGATGTTCTTAAAACGGACACCAAAGAAGAAAACATCAAATACATAGACACCCTCGACTGTGCCGAAAGCACCGAAAGGGTAACAGATTTTTATAAACTCAACCCCTTCTCTGCGACCATCAGCACGGCTTGCTCCTCTTCATCAAATTCGTTTCTCCTTGGCGCGCGCATGATAAAGCAAGGCATAGTAAAGCGGGCGGTATGCGGCGGCGGAGATGCATTAAGCAGATTTACACTGAACGGTTTTTACAGTCTCAAAAATGTTGATAAAAACCCATGCAAACCATTTGACCAGAATAGGAACGGCCTGAACCTGGGCGAAGCGGCAGGTTTCTGCCTGCTTGAAGCTGAGTCCGTGGCAAAAGCAAGAGGAGCAAACATTATTGCTGTGCTCAGCGGCTACGCAAATACCAATGATGCCTACCACCCCACAGCACCATCACCTACAGGCGAAGGCGCTTACCGCACCATGCAGGAAGCCCTGAACATGGCAGGCCTGCAACCCGCAGACATCAGCTATATCAACGCACATGGCACTGCCACGCAAAATAACGATGCAGCTGAAGGTCAGGCTCTGCAAAAACTATTTGGCACGCAGCCGCCGCCATTCAGTTCCACCAAGCCTTATACCGGCCACACTCTGGCCGCTGCGGGAGTGGTGGAAGCTGTTTTCAGTATGATGGCGTTGCAGGAACGAATAATCATACCTAACCTGAACTTTGAGACCCGCATGGAAGAACTGGAGATACAACCTGCCACAAAACTGGTAGAAAACGCCGACCTGCGGCATGTGCTCAGTAATTCATTCGGGTTTGGGGGCAGTAATGTTTCACTCATATTCAGTAAGCCATAAGAAATGACGCAACCACTCTATATCATATCGGCTTGCACCATATCAGCACAGCACACCTATGACCGGGAAAATTTCCTTAAACCCGTTATGAGCTGTGATGATGGCCGGTTGTTTGTCATTGACCCGGATTATACTAAATACATTAACCCTGTTGCCATCAGGCGTATGAGCCGTATGCTGAAACGCGGCATATCTGCCGGTATGTGCAGCCTTGCTGACGCAGGCGTGACAACACCCGACGGCATTATCGTAGGCACATCACGGGGCAGTGTTACCGACATGGAAATATTCCTGCACCAGCTGATAGAACTGGAGGAGCAGGCGCTGAACCCCGCAGGTTTCATACAATCTACCTACAACTCTGTTAACGGCTGGCTTGCCATGCTATCCAAATGCACCGGCTATAATCAGACTTATGTACACCGTGGCTTCACGCTGGAGCTGTGCCTTTTTGATGCCCAACTGACCCTCGCCGAAGCGACAGGTAAGCAAAAACTGCTGGTCGGCGCTTTTGATGAGCTGACCAATGAATACATGGGTATCCGCGGCAAAATAGGTTATTACAAACAAGGCACACCCAATAACCTGCGCCTGCTCGAGCATAACGACACCCCCGGCTCTATAGGTGGAGAGGGCGCCCATTTTTTTACCGTTAGCAATGATCCGGCCAACGCGACGAGCGTTATGCGGTCTGTGTCTATGCTGCATAACCCAACTAGCAAAGAACTTCAATCAGAAATCACTAACATACTGACAAAGAACAACATAAGCATAAATGAAATTGACGTGTTGGTGTGTGGCATGAATGGCGACAGCAGGGTAAATCACCTCATTGAGCCGGTTATTGCAGACTGCCCGCAACGCACTACAATAGCCGCATTCAAACATCTGAGCGGGGAATATGACACCGCCTCCGGGTTCGGGCTATGGCTTGCCGACCACCTTTGCCGCACACAATCAGTTCCAAAGGAAGTAATATACCGGCAAGGGTCAAGCACATCCATCAGGAACATTCTTTTGTTTAATGTGACTATTATGGGCAATGCCACGCTTATGCTGGTAACGTCTGTTGATTAATTTACACCATTTCATTACACTAAGTTGGATAAAACATAACCCATACAGCAGATTTGGCATGTATGTGCAGCCACTCATAGAAACCCTTGACCTTGCTGACCCACGAAGCCAAAGGAAATAAAATGACGGTAAAATAGAGGTTTGCTATACAGCGAGCACATCCCCTGCATGAGGAATGTATAACCCGGCTAATACCATTTGCTGTTCTGTCAATTGGGCTAAAAATGTATCTATGTATTGGCGTGTCTCTTTTTTAAATGCAGGCACCAGAGATTTATAATATTCAATACCCTCCTGCAAATTTGTCTTGAACGAATCGAGGTATTTGGCCTGCTTCGCGTTCACATTGTTCATGCTTTTTTCAACTGTCTTTTTCAGGTAGTCTATATACAGCTGGGCTTCGTTTACAAACATATTGGGCCGGGGCAGTGAATTGAGCAGGTTCATCCGGCCATATATGTGTCCTACCATCTGGCCAAGGGAGAATATACCGGAGAAATAAGCAAGGTTAGGCCCCGGGCAAATAGTAACAGCTGTTAGTTTATGCGGCACCGGTATCTTATCCTTCAATAATACCGAAACTCCCAACCCTTCACACAAGCAGTCTTTTTCAGTAATGCTGCTTAACTCTGCCCTATATTGTTCATCCGGCAGGTGCTTTTCCTCCAACTGCTTAATTTTCAAATTCTGGTATTGACGCGATGCAGTACAGATAGGTTCTTCTGTAAACTCAGTATCGGTAGCCAGGAATTTTTTATAGCATGGACTGCCCGGCCTGTTCTTCTCTATGCGCTCCATGCGTTGCTGCTCGGCTGTGCTCTTCCTGAAGTTGTTGAATGGTACACCAAGCGGGCTCGCGTTACTTAAAAAATAGTCCTCCTTTTTCGCTGTCGCCAGCTGCTGCAGGGTATACTCTTCCACGTTTGTCACATCAGGCACCAGCAGGAACGGGCTGCCCCACCCTGTGCCATCCATGCCATAATACTCCATCAGGAATTCATTTTCGTTGGCTGTGCCTATACCCCCTTGTACCGTAACACTAAGGCTGGGCTGGCTTTTGAAGCCCATTCCTTTTGTCAATAATGCCGTTTGGCACAATGAATACAACTCCTGTTCAAGCCCGGAGCGCTTCTGTTTGAACTCCTCGAGGATAGGCCCTAGCAGCATCCCCTCGGTAGGAAATGCGTGGCCGCCGCAATTCAGGCCCGACTCTATACGAAACTCCGATACCCAAACACCTTTCTTGGCCAGTAATTTACCCTGTATCATTGCCGAGCGGTAGTCACTCACTTTCAGTATTACCTTCTTCTTCAGTTGCCCGTTGCTATCTGGCAGAAAGTCTTTAAATGATTCAATGTAATTGTACAGTCGCGGGTTATAACCGGCGGAAAACACGACAGAAGAACTCAGGTCGCTGTTGGCGAAGCCCCGCAGGGCAGACATAGCATCAGCATATTCTGGCGGTAGCAGGTTACCATCCGCATCATAGCCCAGTTTATCCACCTTCGACATGATGTTGACATCTATACTCCCGGCAGTTATCAATTGCCTCAACTGCTCCTGCAATGTTGTTTTCTGCGCCCCATCCTCCAGCTTCTTCATCTCCAGGTATCGCTGTTTTATATGCGATACCTCCGGCAACATCTCAAAATATTGCACAATATCATTGCCGGGCAGGAAGGGCTGCGTACGCAATTCAGCCACCTGCCTGTTCACTATCTTATTCAGCAGGTTCAGATATGCTGTAATGCGTTTACCCCGAAAATCATCTTCCTTTACGGTTATGGGCGTATACTCCTCACCATTACGCAAGGCGTGGTACGCCCTCATTTTCTCTACCAGTTCATCCTCAATGATGGAAACAACGGAGGATATTCCAAAACGGGCAACCTTGATTGGCGTATCAATAGAATAACTTAATCCAAGAACAGGAATATGGAATGTGTGGCGGTCGGCTTTATTTATACGCATTATAGAACTTTAAGTAAAAACTAACCGAAGTTCCGGATATTTGAGATGGATTATTATGACCATAGTCATTTACCCCGATTTTAACTTAAAAACAGGTAATGGGCATAATGGCAGTAAAAAGCATGATACAAATGAAGTCCGGCAGACCCACATATACGAATACAAAGCTCCTACTTTCCTCAACACAAGAAAAAAGCTTACCGTTTCACGAGTCGTGAAGTAGTTGCGTGGATGGAAAATAGAAGCCTTGAATGCTTTAGATAAGACTACAGCGGGGTTACATTGGCTGCCTGGGCGCCTTTGGGACCATCTTCCATGTCGAATTCGACCTGCTGCCCTTCTTTCAGCGCTTTAAATCCTGTGGACTTAATAGCTGAAAAGTGAACGAAGACATCTTTGCCATTATCTGCGGTGATAAAACCAAAACCTTTGGCATCATTAAACCATTTTACTTTACCTGTTGTTCTTGACATAAACTATTTTATATTTTGCAAATTTATTAAAATTTTCAAATCTACCTATCTGTCTTTACTTCATTTACCGTTCTTAGGGCAAGTTTTTCTGCCGGGGTAAGCGGCTGCACCCAGGAATTGTCATAAGGAACGAAGCAAGAAGCCTTAATTACCTCCTCCGCACCAATCTTCGCATCCATATATCCGGCCAGCAATTTATATGCCTCTTTGTTTTCCTGCTGCAATATAAGCAATGCTGCATTTGATCCGGCTTTTACAGCTATGGGCACCCCGCCACCCAATTCTGCCCAATGACCTCCCAGTATCATGTTCTTTACCGGTGTGCGGTAATGGGCTATCTTGTTCTGCATATTGGCCCGTCCCGGCTTGGCGCCCATCATGGTGCCGTTCTTGTTGCCTGTATACCTGTGGTGGGTTACAGGGGTAGCCACATCATAAAATAATATATGTTTTCTGAGGTCAGGCACCAATCGTTCCTCTACCCTTCTTATCAGCACCTCGGCTATTTCATGCTTCAGCTTGTTGTATGCTTCATTGCGCACATAATTGCCGTCTTTACCCACCTCTGTATGCCAATTATCTTTGTAGCTCATATAAGCCGGCATAAAAATGACCAGCGTACCCATTCCCTCCGGCGCCAGAGATTTATCCCTCAGCGATGGGGGCAATATAATCAGTTCTGTACGCTCGGGGTCGCCGCTCATATGCTCACTGCGAGGTATGGCCTCGCTGCCCAGATGAATTGCCTCTTCCTCAAGCCCCAGGTCTTCCGTAGGGCAATCAAGCGCAATTGATAGCGTCACCGACGAACTATATATCTCTGCCGCCCTTAGCTTTTCCTTCATTTTCTCCGGCACCATATCTTGCGGCAGCATCCTTTCATATAGTGTTTCTATATCGCAGGTAGGTATTACATACTTACTGTTTACCTCATATTCTTTACCACGGCACTCAAATTTCACCCCCTTGGCAGTCTTTCCGTCCAGCAATATTTGCTTTACCCGGCACTTATAATAAATGTCATTCTTGTAATACTTCACCACATGCTCCAGCCAGTGCGGTATGGCCTGCCCGCCACCCTTGGGCGGGCTTTGAAAATCCCCATAATAGGCCCAACCTATAGGCACCAGGCACGACAGCAGGCTGCTGTCTGAAGAAAAAATGTCGTGTATCTTCGGGTTCTTGAAATATTTTTTCAGCCCTTTCTTAATCCCTTCCTCCCCGTCATAGCTTATAAACGGGATAAACGGCAACGCGAACTTAAGCAAATGTCGTTTGTTGGCCATCTTCTCGAAGAAGCCCATTGTCTCCTCCGTCCTGAAAAAACTGCTGAAATTCACAAACGAACGCCCTATCCTTTTTGCAGCCTTAAAAAAACGGATAATCCCCTCTTTATCCTCCGGGTATTCACTTATCAGCCTGTCCCGGAACTCATCGGGATTATTGGTAAGCAGGTAGTCGAAATTGTCGCCTTTAAACCTGCGTATCCTTTTTTGAGGTACTGCCGTCGGGTGGTCGGACCCTAAAATATCAAATATTTTATGCACCATGCCTCCCGGAGCACACTGGTTAAGCCAGTGAATGGCCGTATCAAATAAAAAATGCTTTCGCCGGAACCCTGCAAGATACCCCCCCGAATGGTCTGCCATCTCCAGTACGCAGACCGATAAACCGGCCTTGCTAAGCAAAGCAGCCGCCGTAAGCCCGCCTACCCCTGCGCCAATAACAGTAACATCATAATGTGGCTTTAAGTCAATTCGCTGCATAATATGAGGTTACAAAGTAAAATAAAATCCCCATTTATTACGAATTTGGATTGGGGATATGTGATTATAAATTATTGTTGTCCTAACTTTCGGTGCGATTTTTATAATTCCGGTAACTATTCTTTTACATCATAAACACTAGGCGATGCGTTCAACCTTACTATTCTCAGTCGTCATGGGCATTAGTTCTATTTCATTTGCCCAAACAATAACCAGCAACGCCTTTAAGAACAACGGCGTGATACCCTCAAAATATTCCTGCGAAGGCGAAGGTATCAACCCGCCATTGCACATATCAGCCCTGCCCGCAGGCACACAGTCGCTGGCCCTTATTCTCCACGACCCAGACGCGCCTATGAAGGGCGGTTTCACGCATTGGGTAATGTGGAACATAAAACCCAATACTGCTATTACTGAAAAATTCAACAATGCACCACAGGGCATGAACAGCGCAAGAAAACCAGGCTACGTAGGTATGTGTCCACCAAGTGGCACCCACCATTATCATTTCACCGTTTTCGCGCTGGACACGATGCTCACCCTATCCACCCATACCGATAAGGCAGCACTTGAGGAAGCAATGAAAGGCCACATACTGGGAGAATCAACACTTATCGGCCTTTATAAGAAAACCAAATAGCTGTAGATACATTTATTATAATGGTTGTCCTTCGGCGGCACTATCTTTAACATCTCAAAAAAATAAAAAAGATGGAACAGAAAAAAATCATAGTAGTATTTGGCGCTACCGGCGCTCAGGGTGGCGGCGTGGCCCGCGCCATACTTAGCGACCCTAACAGCGAATTCTCCGTTCGCGCTATTACTCGAGACGTAACTTCAGACAAAGCAAAAGAACTGGCAGCGATGGGCGCCGAAGTTGTTGCCGCCGATATTGATGATGCGGCGAGCATGGAGCGCGCGCTGGCGGGGGCATATGGTGCTTATTTCGTCACATTCTTCTGGGCGCATTTCTCGCCTGAAAAAGAAATAGAAGAAGCTAAAATTATGGCCGCGGCAGCAAAAGCAGCCGGACTAAAACATGTTATCTGGTCTACATTGGAAGACACACGCAAAATGGTGCCGCTGCACGATGACCGTATGCCCACACTAAAGGAAAAATACAAAGTACCGCACTTCGACGGCAAGGGTGAGGGCGACCAATATTTTGAGAACTCAGGCGTACCTACCACTTACCTTCTCGCTTCCTATTACTGGGACAACCTCATCTACTTTGGCATGGGCCCGCAAAAAGGACCTGATGGCAAGTATTACCTCACCTTCCCGATGGGCGATAAGAAAATGGCGGGCATTGGCTCAGACGACATTGGCAAATGCGCATACGGCATATTTAAACAAGGTCCGTCATTGGCAGGCAAGCGAATTGGTGTAGCAGGAGAGCAGTTAAGCATTGCTGAAATGGCGCAAAAAATATCGAAAACACTCGACATTGAAGTGGGCTACAATGAAGTGACACCGGAACAATACCGTGGCTTTGGTTTCCCTGGTGCCGATGACATCGGTAATATGTTCCAGATATACCGCGACTTTGCTGACGAATGCAACAGCACACGCGACGTGAGTTTTTCAAAAACGCTTAACCCTGCGTTGAAGTCATTTGACAACTGGCTGGCCGAGAATGGCAGCAGGATACCGTTGAACTGATAAATTATTCAATGTAAAAATGGCCCTTAACGGGGCCTTTTTTATTGTAGGTGCTGTAAATCGTTGGCAGTAAGGTTAAAAATACAGGAAGCAATCCTTCAAAAACCGTACTTTTGCACCCTCAAAACCTGAATATGCAAAACCTCCAGATGGTTGACCTGAAACGTCAATACCATAAGATCAAGTCCGAAATAGATACAGCTATTTTAAATGTGGTGGAAAGTACCGCATTCATTGGCGGCCCGGACGTACAAAGTTTCGCTAAAGAACTTGCCCAATACCTTGATGTAAAACATGTGATACCCTGCGCCAATGGTACTGATGCGTTGCAGATCGCCCTTATGGCACTTGGACTTGAGCCGGGCGATGAGGTGATTACCACCTCATACACCTATATAGCTACTGTGGAGGTTGTTGCGCTGCTGCGTTTAAAACCCGTATTTGTCGATGTGGACGCAGACACATTCACAATGAATATTGATAGTGTAAAAAAAGCTATCACGCCAAAAACAAAGGCAATAATACCCGTCCACCTCTATGGTCAGTGCGTGAACATGGAGCCGCTGTTGGCGTTGGCAAAAGAACATAACATACCTGTAGTTGAGGATAATGCGCAGGCTATAGGTGGCACTTACACTTTCAGCGACGGCTCCAAAAAGAAGACAGGGTCAATGGGCATTATCGGTTGCACTTCTTTCTTCCCATCCAAAAACCTGGGCGCATATGGCGATGGCGGCGCAATCTTCACCAATGATGACGCCTTGGCAGAAACCATTAAAATGGTCGCCAACCACGGTCAAAAAACACGCTACTACCACGAAATCGTAGGCTGCAACAGCCGCCTCGATACCATACAGGCTGCCATACTGCGCATAAAACTCAGGCACCTCGACGAATACTGCACTGCCCGTCGTGCAGCAGCCGACTATTACGATAATGCATTTAAAAATAACCCTAAGATCATAACCCCATACCGCGCGCCATACAGCTACCATGTGTTTCATCAATACACCCTGCAACTGAAAGGTGTGGACCGCGACGGGCTACAGGCAAAACTTGCTGAAAGAAAGATCCCTTCCATGATATACTATCCGGTGCCTTGTCATAAGCAGAATATGCTGAAAGAATACGGCACTGCAAATCTTGACCTGCCGGTGACCAATATGCTGCAGGATTGCGTGATCTCTTTGCCCATACATACCGAACTTACCGAAGAAGAACTCTCTTTCATTACTACAAATGTTCTTGAATTAATAGGCTAAACGATGAATGTAACGACCACACCTTTAGAAGGCTTACTGATACTGGAACCCAAAGTTCATCGTGACGACAGGGGCTATTTTTTTGAAAGTTACAATATGCAGGCATTATCCTCAGCCGGCAATTACGCTACCCCATTCGTGCAGGACAACCAGGCGCGTTCAGTAAAAAATGTATTGCGCGGCCTGCATTACCAAAATATGCCTGTGCCACAGGCCAAACTGATTCGCGTGCTGGAAGGAAGCATATGGGATGTGGCTGTTGACATCCGTAAGAACAGCAAAACATACAAGCAGTGGTTCGGCATAGAACTTACCGCCGAGAACAAGCTGCAATTGCTAATACCACATGGCTTTGCACATGGCTATGCAGTGCTTAGCGATACTGCTGAAGTATTCTACAAATGCGACAACTTTTATAATAAGCCCACCGAAGGAGGCATTTACTTTGCTGATGCAGAAATAGGTGTAGACTGGAAAATAAATGTGAACGAGGCCATCATTTCTGAAAAAGATAAGCTACAGCCAATGCTTAAAGATGCCTGGATTACATTTTAATTCACACTACGTCAATCAACTCTTCATATTTATAAACTGTAGCGGCAGGTCCAGGCTGGAGGTGCGGCAAAGCTGGATAACTGCCTGCAGGTCATCTATTTTCTTAGCGGTCACGCGTATTATGTCATCCATAATGGCAGCTTGCACTTTGAGTCCGCTGTCTTTTATTAGTTTCACTATCTTTTTGGCGTTTTCTTTATCAATGCCATTTTTGATAGTTATTGTTTTACGGATGTATTTACCCGATGCGTTCGGCTCTTTACTTATATCAAAGCTATTGGCTTCAATACCCTGACGCATTGCTTTAGTCAGCAGCACATCTTCCAATTGCTGAAGCTTCATATCGCTTTCCACTTCTATCGCTATAGTCATGTCCTTTTTATTCAGCTCAAAAGTCACATGAGTACCTTTGAAATCCCACCTGTTGTCAATTTCTTTCTTGGCGATGTTCACTGCATTGTCTAATGTTTGCAGATCTACCTTGCTGGCTATATCGAAGGATGGCATAGAATAAGTTTGAGAGGATAAAATTATAAAAATAAAACGCAAATAATAGCACTCGGCACTAAACCACGGAAGCCTTGTTCGCCCGGTATTCTGCTATCACCTGCTTATAAAGGTCTTCATACATGGGGATAACATGCTGCTTTTCAAATTTCCGCGCCTGTTCTATTGCACCTTTCTTGAATTGCTGGAGCCTCTCTGTGTCACTAAGTATGTAGATGGCATGTGCTGCCATTGAATCAATATCGCCTACATCGCTCTGGTAGCCCGATTTACCCTCCGCATTGATTTCAGGAAGCCCACCTGCATTGGTAGATATTATAGGTACATTACACGCCATCGCCTCCAGTGCCGAAAGACCGAAACTCTCTGTCTCTGATGGCAGGATGAACAGGTCGGCTATACTCAATATCTCGCTTATCTGCTCTTGCTTGCCAAGGAAACGAACATCATTATAGAGCCCCTTTGAACGTGCCAGCTCCTCTACATTCAGCCTGTCAGGCCCATCACCTATCATCAGCAATTTTGCCGGCAGTTGCTGCTTCACTTTCTCAAATATCTTTATCACATCACCCACCCGTTTCACCGCCCTGAAATTCGACACATGCACCAGGATACGTTCTCCGTTAGGTGCCAGCATCTGCTTGAAATGTTCCTTATCTGTCTGGTAAAAACGCTTAATGTCAACAAAGTTGGGAATGACGTGAATTTCTTTTTCAATTTTGAAATGGCGCAATGTTTCTTCTCTCAGGTTATCTGATACAGCAGTGATCGCATCCGACTCATTGATGGAAAAAGTTACTACCGGCGCATAAGTGGTGTCCTTGCCCACAAGGGTAATATCAGTGCCGTGCAGCGTAGTTATAAACGGTATGTCCCTGCCTGTCTTCTTCAGAATCTGTCGGGCAAAGTAGGCCGCCGATGCGTGCGGTATGGCATAATGCAGGTGTAGCAGGTCCAGGTCCTGGTTCACTATTACATTCACCATTGTGCTGGCAAGCGCAGTCTCATAGGGAGGGAAGTCGAATAGCGGATAAGTAGGCACCTTCACTTCATGAAAATAAATGTTCGGGTGAAAGCCCTGGTTCAGGCGCACAGGCTGCTCATAGGTGATGAAATGCACTTCATAACCTTTATCAGAAAGGGCGATACCTAGCTCTGTTGCCAGTACCCCGCTGCCACCAAATGTGGGATAACATACTATGCCTATTTTCATATACTTTGTATCCGGGTACAAATATCAGCCTATATCCGCAATTATTATCAATAGGTGTATTGGCTAAAACAATAAATCTCATAAAAAATGGCCCGCACCTTGATTGATGCGGGCCATTTTCATAAATATTACTTAATAAATATTATCGTTCGATCACCATATGGAACACCTTGCTTTCTGTGCCCGAACGCAGGTTCAGGATATACATACCGTTGGCAATGTTGTTACCCAACTCCACCCTTTCGTTCAGCTCACCGTTGCGGGCAGTCACCTTACTGCTGTAGATAACCTGGCCAAGCATATTGGTAACTTCCAGCGATACCTCTTCATCAGCGGTCATACCAAGTGAACCCTTAACAGTGAATATCCCCTTGTTCGGGTTAGGCACTAAGCTCACATTACTGATAGCAGATATAGTATTCACACCTGTCCCCGATACGCTCACTGTTGCCGACCCTGTTCCTGTCATGCCTGCACATGCTGAGCTCGACATTACCTGACAACTTACTACATCCATGTTAGCAAGTGTATTGGTAGAGTAGGTCTGCATATTAGCGCCCGGCACCACAATACCATTCACCGACCACTGGAACGATGGTGTTGCTCCCCCGTTCAATACATTCGCCGTAAACATTACTGTTTGTCCGGCAGCCAGGTTCAGACCAGGTGTTGCAGATATTGCCACAGTTGGGTTAACCGGCGCATCAACGGTCATGATTACATGGCTGCTCATTGCCGAATTTGCCGTACGGCAACGGTAGTTGCTCAGCACAAGGCAATAAATATCATCACCGTTTGCAGGAGTGTAAGTAAACGATGGGGCAAACCCTACAGTAGCACCATTTTTCACCCATGTGTATGATGGACTTGTACCACCAAATACTGAATTGGCAACATAAGTAACCGACGTGCCCTCACAAACCTGTGTACCCGGATTAGCAGTAACCGTAATCGCAGGAGCACCCGGCGCCATTACATTAAGCACAGAGCTCTTCGTAACCGTAGCTGGAGCAGCACATGCCGCGCTGCTGGTCAGTGTCACACTCAGCACATCACCATTAGCAGGGATATAACTGAATGTGCTGCTTGTACCTGTGTTTGCGCCATTTACCTTCCATTGATAGGCCGGAGACATACCACCGTTAACCGGAGTAGCCGTAAAAGTGGTAAAGCTGCCTGCACACAATGTATCACCCGAAGCAGTAGAAATACTTACGGCAGGAACAACCGATGGGTTCATCGTTACTGTTGCGCTGCCTGCCATTGTCCTTGAGCAGGCTGTCGTAGTATTTGTAGCAATTACAGTATATGTTGCAGGAGTAGATATTGCGCCAAAGTCAAGAACTGCACCGGTGCCTGCTACTGGGAGGCCTATCGGCGTAAATCCGTTATACAGTTGGTAATTCACACCTATCGTAGAGCCGTTCATACCTACATGCACACCTGCTGTGCCGGAGCAATAACTACCACCACCCATTACATTATATAAGGTAGGTAATGCATTAGTTCCCACAGTAGCAGAACCCGACATATTACTTGTACAGCCGGTTGCTGTATTAGTAGCAACTACTGTATAAGCGCCTGTCCCTGTTTGAAGTCCGAAATCAATTGATGGTCCGGAAGCTGTCATCGGGCTGCCAACCGGCGCACCACCATTATATAACTGGTAAGACACCCCTGCCTGCGATGCGCTAAGCCCTACGTGCACCCCTGTGCCACCTGCGCAATAATTACCACCTCCTATTACAGGATAAGCCGCAGGCGCTGCATTAGTACCTACGGAAGATGCACCCAGCATACTGCGTGTGCAGCCTGTTGATGCATTTAAGGCAACAACTGTATAAGAACCCACAGTGGTCTGCATACCAAAATCAAGTGCGCTGCCCGTACCTGCTATTGCAGGGCCGGCATTTACGCCACCCACTTTCAATTGATAATTAACCCCCGCCTGTGACCCGGATATTCCTACAGAAACGCCCGCACCGCCCACACAATAATTACCGCCTCCTGTCATCGTAAACATTGCAGGGAGCGCATTCAGCATCACATTTGCCGCACCCGACATATTGTTTACACAAGTAGTGGCCGGGTTAGTGGCAACAACAGTATATGAACCATTAGCCGATTTGATACCGAAATCAATCGCACCACCAGTTCCTGTAACCGCACTGCCTGTAGCAACGCCATC
Source organism: uncultured Flavipsychrobacter sp. (assembly GCA_964493865.1). Classification (GTDB taxonomy): domain Bacteria; phylum Bacteroidota; class Bacteroidia; order Chitinophagales; family Chitinophagaceae; genus Nemorincola. The sequence goes on along the minus strand of CAZBPS010000007.1, from coordinate 123,345 downwards.
AAGGTAAAGTTGGTAGCTGATAGCAGGTGTAGAACTGCTCAACCCTACGTGCACACCTGGCGTTCCGTCACAATATCCGCCGCCGCCTGTTATTGTATACACAGTTGGCAATGGGTCTATTACTACCGTTACGCTGCTGGCCATGTTGCTCATACAGCCTGTAGTAGCATTTATTGCTTTTGCTGTATACATACCTGCCGGCAAATGACTGCCAAAGTCAATTACCCCGCCCGTACCCGGAACAAGGCTGCCAACCGCAGCACCCAAATGGTATAGCTGATAGTTGATGCCCGCGTCAGAACCCGAAAGGGCAATGAACACACCAGCACCGCCGTTACAATAGTTACTGCTGGTACTGCTCACCGAATGTACGTTTGGCAATGGCGTCGTTGCAATTGCAGCACCACCTGTCATCATTTTCACACAACCGGTAACAGTATTTGTAGCCCTTACTGTATAGCTGCCTGTTGCTGTCTGTAATCCAAAATTTATTCCAAAACCGGTACCTGGTATTGCCGCGCCTACCGGCGAACCTCCTAATAATAATTGATAGCTTACTCCCGTATTAGATCCGCTGAGCGCAACACTCAATCCGCTACCACCAATACAGAAATTACCACCGCCGCTAACAGTATACGCTATCGGCAATGCGTCAATGCCCACATTCACACTACCGGTCATATTTGCAGTACACAGACTTGAAGTGTTTGTAGCCACAACAGCATAGATACCGCTTGCAGTTATCAGTCCGAAATCAAGCATTGCACCCGTACCTGCCACAGGAGCGCCCACCGCAGTTACTCCCTTCATCAACTGGTAGCTGATACCGGTATTCGACCCGCTTAAATAAATATGTACACCTGTCCCGCCTGCGCAGTAATTACCTCCGCCGGTCACATTATACATTGTCGGCAGGGCATTGATAACTACTACCGAGCTGCCGGTCATATTATTGCTGCAGGTAGAAGTAGTATTAGTTGCCACTACAGTATAGATACCTGCTGTTGTCTTCATTCCGAAGGTTATCGCGCTGCCTGTGCCTGCAACTGCGGCCCCTACCGGAGAGCTACCCAGCATCAACTGGTAATCCACTCCGGCATCCGAACCATTAAGGCCAACAACCACACCTGTACCACCGGCGCAATAACTGCCGCCACCCGTCATGGTACGTACAGTAGGCAATGTATGTATGCCTATCACAGCGTTGCCTGTCATATTACTGTTACAGGTTGTTGATGTGCTGGTAGCAACCACCGTATAAGTACCTGCCAATTGCGAACCGAAGTCCAGCGGCAACCCTGTTCCTATCATTGCGGTACCTACCGGCCCGCCTGTATTATACAACTGGTAATTAACACCAAGGTCAGAACCACTCAGGCCTACATTTAGGCCTGGTGTTGCCGGACAATAATTACCCGTACCAGTTACAGCATACGCTCCAGGCACCGGGAATACAGAAACAACCTTGCTTCCCGTCATACCTACCGAACATCCGGTAGCAGTATTAGTAGACACCACAGTATAAGTGCCGGATGCAGTTTTCAGGCCGAAGTCCATCACTATACCCGTCCCCGGTACTGCTGCGCCTGTCGCTACGCCACCTATATATAATTGATAGTCAAACCCTATTTCAGAGCCATCCAAACCAATCTGAACACCTGCACCGCCGGGGCAATAACCACCACCGCCTGTCAGGTTATGCAATACCGGCAGCGGGTCTATGTTCACTATGCTTCCGCCTGCCATAGCTATGCTGCAACCCGTAGCCACATCAGTAGCTACGATATCATAAAAACCTGTTGCTGTCTGCAACCCGAAACCAAGCGCTGATCCGGTACCCGGTGTCGGCGCACCAACAGGGCTGCCCGCCAGGTTCAATTGATAGTTTACACCTGCGTCAGAATTGCTCAGGCCTATATTAACACCGGTAGTACCGAAGCAATAGTTACCGCCACCTGTCAACCCGTAAACATTAGGTAATGGGTCTACCACCACATTCACACTGCCGGTCATAGTGCGGAAGCAGGTAGTAATAGGGTTTGTTGCCCTTACAGTATAAGTGCCTGCGCCCGTTATCAACCCGAAGTCAATTGCTGCCCCAGTACCCGCTACTACTGGTCCTGCAGGTACCGATGCGTTATATAATTGATAATTGATGCCCGATGTTGATGCAGAAAGGCCAATATGCACACCAGTGCCGCCTGCGCAATAATTTCCGCCGCCGGTCACTGTAAATACCGCAGGCAAAGCCCATATGCCTATCGCCGCGCTGCCCGTCATGTTCAGTACACAGCTTGTGGTAGTATTGGTAGCAACAACAGTATAAGTACCTGCCGCTGTCCTGTACCCGAAATCAATGCTTGAGCCTGTACCCGATACTGCCGCGCCCGATGTGGCCATACCATTATATAATTGATAAGATACACCCGTCTCCGAACTGCTCACACCTATTATAGCCCCTGCGCTGCCCGAGCAGTAGTTGCCGCCACCGGTCACTGCATACGCAGTGGGAAGCGCATCTATGGTCACGATTGCACTGCCGGTCATGTTGCCGCTGCAGGCTGTAGTGGTGTTTGTGCCCACTACCGTATAAGTACCCGCAAGCGTTTGCGGGCCAAAATCTATCGCTGCGCCGGTACCGGGCATTGAAGACCCGGTAAGTGCTGCGTCCCTGTATAATTGATAACTGATACCCGGTATCGAACCCGCAAGGCCCACATTGCGGCCGGTGCCACCCGCGCAATAGCCGCCGGTACCTGTTACACTTGTAGCTGTTGGCAATGGGTTGATGACCACTGCCGCGCTGCCGGTCATAAGTGTTGTACAGCCCGTTGCTGTTATAGTTGCACGCGCAGTATAAGAGCCCGCGCCGGTGCGCAATCCGAAACTTATTGGGACGCCTGTACCGGTTACCGCTGTGCCTGAAGGCGTAGTGCCTGCTAACAATTGGTATGATGTGCCGACAGCCGAACCGTCAAGCCCTATTGCAACACCTGCATCACCGGCACAATATGCACCGCCACCTGTTACCGTCCTTACTACCGGAAGCGGGTTGATCACAACAGTTGCACTGCCGGTCATATTAGCAGAGCACGAAGTAGTATTATCTATTGCCACCACGGTATAAAAACCTGCCGCTGTTTGTGGCCCGAAGTTAATCGCAGAACCCGTGCCGGGTGCTGCATCAACTAAGGTAGTTGACAACCACAACTGGTAAGTGAAGCCTACCGCCGAGCCAGCAGTGCCTACATTCACACCTGTGCCGCCTACACAGTAGGAACCACCACCTGTTACGGCAAATAGTGTTGGCAACGGGTTGATGGCTACATTCGCACTGCCCGACATATTAAGCGAACAGCCCGAAGTGGAGTTAGTAGCTACTATGGTGTAAGAACCGGCTGTACTATGCATCCCGAAATTAAGTGCTGCACCGGTACCGGTCATTGGGCCTATAGCCGTTGTGCCGCGGTAAAGCTGATAAGTAACACCTACCTCAGAGCCATTAAGGCCGATGGCAACACCCGAGCCGCCTGAGCAGTAAGCCCCTCCGCCTGTTGCTGTATATACTGTGGGTAATGCATTAATTATTACATTGGCTGACCCTGTCATAGTAGTTGTACATCCTGACGTAGCATGTGTAGCCACAACCGTATATAGTCCCCCTGCTGTCTTTGACCCAAATGATATAGCAGAACCCGTGCCTGCCAATACACCACCGCTTACAGCCACCCCGGCATAGTAAAGTTGGTAGTTTACTCCTGTTTCCGAGTTGGCTAACCCCACAGGCACGCCTGTGCCGCCACTGCAGAAGCCACCGCCACCGGTAACCAGATAGGCTTGCGGCAGCGCATTTAAACCTACGGTAGCAGTTCCACTCATATTATTTACACAGCCCAATGTGGCATGGTTAGCTACTACAGTGTATGCCCCTACTGCTGTCTGCAACCCGAAATTCAGTGCTGCACCTGTACCCGCAACCGGGCTACCTACCATGGTAGTGCCGTTTAAATACAATTGGTAATTCACACCAATGGTTGATGAACTAAGCCCCACGTTCACACCTGTTCCACCGGTGCAATAATTACCACCGCCGGTCACGCTGTAAATTGTTGGCAATGCATTAGTGCTTATCGTTGTCGACCCCGACATATTTGTCTGACAAGAACTTCCCATGTTCGCTATTACCGTAAACGTGCCGGTAGCAGTCGTCAACGGGAAATTCGCGGCAAAACCGGAACCCGATATCACCAGGCCTACTGGCACGCCACCATTCATCAGGTGGTAACTCACACCAAAATCCGTATTTGATAATCCCACTGTCGCACCCGCTCCACCCACGCAATAACCGCCGCCGCCGGTCACGGTATACACATTAGGTGTACCCGTCACGCCAAATATTGCCGTGGCAATACAGCCACTCGGCATTGAATAGGTAATAGTGCTTGTGCCCGTGCTTACGCTGGTAACAATACCGGATGAAGAGCCAATGGTAGCCACACCCACATTACTGCTTGTCCATACGCCGCCTGCTGCGCTGTTGGTCAGGGTCGATGTCGCCCCTATCGTGCACACGCCCAATATACCTGAAATGGCAGATATGGCGTTAACAATCATCGGTTTGGTTGCCGAGCAACCGTTTGATATAGTATATTGAATGTTGACCGAACCGCCAGACACCCCGGTAACAATACCTGTTGCAGACCCCACCGTAGCAAAAGAAGTATTGCTGCTGCTCCACACACCACCTGTTGTAGAGGTTGTCAGCGTCGTAGTCAGGAACGGGCATACCGTAGATGCACCGCTGATTGCTGCCGGAGAAGTATTCACGGTCATGTTCAGCAGCGCATTACAGCCATTTACAGTATAAGAGATTGTTGGTGTGCCTGCTGATACACCACTAACCACACCTGTTGTACCGCCCACCGTTGCCGAACCCGCACTGCTGCTCCATGTGCCGCCGGTTGTCGCCGAACTAAGTGTTGTGGTTGCTCCCGTACACACGGTTGACGAACCAGTTATTGATGCCGGCAATGCATTTACTGTTATTGTTTTTGTGGCCAGAGCACCGCATGGATTGGACACAGAATAGGTAAATGTAGCGACACCAGCCGATACACCCGTAACGATACCAGTTGAAGAACCAATGGTGGCTACTCCTGTGTTATTACTGCTCCATGCGCCGCCAGCCGCACCGGTAGGATTAGTCATCGTTGTCGTTGCGCCAACACACACTGTATTCGCCCCAACGATTGAACCTGTCGAACCACATAAAACAGTAATGGTAACAGAACCATTCCCCGTACCCGTAGAGACACTATTGGCTTGGCCTGTACCTCCGTTAAATGAGCCGCCGCCGCCACCGGATGTGTATGGGCCTGAACCGTTCTCTCCGCCTGGCCCACCGCCACTATAACCACCTCCGCCTCCGCCTCCTACAGCACCGCAACGCGCATTACCTCCGCCACCACCGCCAAAGCCACCAGGCGTAGCTGTTGTAGTTGAAAAACCGGATATAGTCCCACCGGCACCTCCCATCAGAGGCCTTGTGCCGCCCAATGAATAACAAGAGCCAGAAACCGTACTATTAATCCCATCGGTATTCCATCCTGCACCACCGCCAGCTCGGTATGTAGTTCCTGGAGATCCTCCGCCATTTCCCCCGGTTCCGCCACCAGAAGGAAGACTACCATTACCACCATTAGTGCCGGAGGTAGATGTAGAAGCATTTGTACCTGCAGCACTACTTGGGTACCCACCACCACCACCACCACCTGCGGCTATTAACAATGTAGATGTAGCATCTTCCCAAACAAAAGAACCGCCACCGCCTCCGGCTTGGTTAGGACTACCGGTAGGTTGTTGTCCTACCAAGACTTTTAACACCTGACCAGGTGTAACTGTAAACACCCCATACATATCGGCACCTCTACCACCCGAGAAACTACTCGAATTTCCACCTTGCGCTCCGATAGCCTGTATGCCAATGGTGCTTACCCCGGCTGGTACAGTATAATTCACGATAGTACCAGAGTAGCTGAAATTTGTCGTTTGTCCGAACGCAAATAAGGAAAGACATGATAGGAAAAGCAGAAAATAGATTTTCTTCATACAATAGTTTTAAATAGAAGTTAAATAATAGGGGTTACGTATTTTCGTAATGTGAAAAATATTTGTGAGCAAGATATGAAAAATTGGTGATAAAAGAAAAAAATGGTGATTTTTTCAAGTTAATTGCACATACATTAAGAATACTAACACTACATAATATTGAACATATGGCCAGTATAGCCAGAAGATTTTCTACCCTGCCGCCAAGGTAGTATGCATTGCCCAAAACATGCCCTGCCGCCACCCTAAACTAAATTTTCAACCTTTTTCATGATGATGACGACACATTCTGATAATTTCATAATCCTGTCAATCCTGATTCAGACAACCACCCACCCAAAAAAAACACGCACAAATCCGCTATAACCCTTACCCATAGCCAAAAAAAAATTCCATGACAGTACAGAAACTGTACCGCCATGGTACAGATAGTGTACCGCCATGCCTTTTTTATTTGCTAAACATTCCCCCATTATCGAACTTTATTTCACGCTAAATTCTTTGCAGCTTTTCTTTGCAGCTTTTCTTTGCGGCTTTGCGCCTGAGCGGTTAAATTTCAGCACAGCAATAAACGAAGAAAATTGTAAAAAAAGTGTAAAGATAGTGTCCAGAAAAATATTTATAATAAAATTAAAAACCAATTAATTACACATTAAAACCACAATCCAAAAAACTTGTAAAAATTGCAAATCGTAAACAGCAAACAGCAAACCAAAATGAGTAATAAACACCGCCCAAAAACCTCATTCCCACAGATTGCTTATCTTACAGCCAAAACACCCGGATATGCGTTCATTTTTCCTGGCCCTTGCACTGCTTGTTATGCATGTTTCCAATAGCTGGTCACAGCCATTGGCCGCATTCGTCGATATTCAGAACCAGGTAATGGTATGGAACAAAGGCTATATACACAAAGTGGACTTCCTCCCCCCTACCAACATGAAGATTGGCCGCTCTGCAATTGCCTATCTCGACAACTCACGCTCCTTCAAGATATATTATAACGGCAGCCTGAGGCAGGTGAACAATGGCTTTACAAACGCCTACTTCGTAACCGACAACCTTGTTGGCTATATGAACCAGAAAACACTCTCCGTTTTCGACCGCGGCAACACCAAAACACTGGCAGGCGTATGCGACGATTTTCACATCGCCGACAGCGTGGTACTTTTCCTCGATGCATTCAAGCAGGAATACAAAGTATACTACAACGGGCAAATATACCAAGCCGAGACTTTCCTGCCCGACAGCACGCTATCCCGCCTCAAAATATCCGACAACATCATCGCTTACGATAACTTCGCTAACCTCTTCAAGATATTCTACCGCGGCCAGATGATACAGCAGGAAGACTATCCGGTCAATAGCTTCGAGGTAGGCAGAAATATTGTAGCCTATGTTGATATTGATCGCAAGTTCAAGATATTTCATAGCGGGCAGACCTATGTAATAGACGACTACCCTCCTACCTCCTTCAAAGCAGGCGATAATATGGTGGCATTTGTTTCTACCGATGGGTACTTTAAAGTTTTTTATGCTGATAGCCTTCGCTCTATCGGCTTCATGAACCCCACATATGAGGTCGCAGACAATGTAGTTGCCTACCGCGACCCGAGCGGCTACTTCAAAGCCTTTTACAAAGGCACCATCACAGACCTCGAAAGTTATTACCCAAACAACTACACCATTCAATACAACTCTATAGCCTATATCAATGCTGCTAATACACTGCGCCTCTTCACAGAAGGCGAAGTATATGATGTCACCAACGCCGAAATGTCAGACTGGTCGCTCAACTACGATGTTATCACCTACCAGATAGGGCAAGGAATATTCAAGGTCTTTTACAAGGGAGAAGAGTACTAATAACAGCTATACTTTAAAAGCACATTATCTGCAATAGTAGCCACACCCCTTACTACAAGTTGCCTGTTTGCGTAACATCTCCCTCTCCTTCGGAGAGGGCCAGGGGGAGAGGTTTATAAAGCACCCATCAGAACTGAAACCGCACACTGCCGAATATCCCGAAATACTTCCACGTAGGTTCGTTCGTTTGCAATTCGGGTGATACCCGCCACACAAGGTCTATCCGGAATATCTGTAGTATATTAGACACACCTGTACCCAGTTCCAGGTAAGGGTCGCCCTTCAGTGTCCTGAAGTCTATGTAGCCGGGCTGGCCCCTGTTCAGGTTCAGCGCCTGGTTGGCATTAGTCAGCGTACCCACCAGCCCCTTCGCCGTCCAGAACTGCCGGAACTTCAGCTTCTTCAGCAGTGGTATCCTGTTGAATATCCCTCCGCCTATGTTATGCTCTATGTTAAAGCCCGCGTACTTGTCGCTGATAAACTCATAGTTGTTCATCATCTGGAACGCATACTGGTTATAATACTGGAACTCATTGCCCGGATGTATCTCCAGCAAAGGGTATGGCAACGTACCGAAATACTTGCCGGCAAACACATTGTAGTAAAGATGCCCGAAGGGAGGTATGTTGATACTCTCCGTCACCGAAAGCCGTACCTTCTGATACTCGTATGCGCTGCCCAATACCCCTTTCATTCCCGTAGTGAATTGCAGGTTCACCACTGGGTACTTGCTCCCAAGGTTCACACGCAGGTACTGCCCTTCCAGGTAGTCTTCCTTATAGGCATATCTCAGGTTCACGCTCACCTCACTGCTTACCACATTGTTTGATGGCCGCCCCTTAGCATCCTTGAATATGCCTGCATACGGCAGTGGCTTATAGGGTATAAAATCCTGGTGGTGCAAAACCACAGCATGGCTGAATCCGGAGAAGTACTCCTTATAAAACTCCAGCCGCTGCTCGTCCGCAAACGCCAGTTTCCACGGTATCCCGTTCTTCCTGAACAATGTGCTGAATATGTTATCGCTGCCTAATTGGTCATAGTAATTTGAACTATGTATCACATCATGTGCGTAATAGCCATAAAGGTAGGTTCTCGGTTTTCGGTTAAGCAGCCACAACCCTGTAAAACCATATTTGAATTGTTCATCCTTCAAGCCATAAGCCGCATAGCCGGTATAGTGCATATTCTTAAGCTTCCTTGGCGTACCTAATGAAACCCTGAACCTGCTGCCCTCTATTGTATTTGAGCTATATAAGTAATAGTATGGCCCCAACTGAATAGGCCCGAAATCTTTGACACCGGAGGCAAGAAAAGTGATCAGGTTCTTATAGTAGGTGGTAATGGGCATTTTGTTTATGGTATCTACCATCTTATTGATGGCCTTTTCGTTTGCGCTCAGCGAGTCCGGTCTGTTTAGCAACCACCATTCATCACCCATGTCCTTTGCACCTTTGGCGGTCACCACACGTTCACGCATTTTAGGGTCATTCAGCTTATTGGTTACTGATGTATCGTTTATCACCACATTATGATAAGTGGTCGTTTTGCGGCCTATGAAGCCCGGCAGCCGCTTTGAATTATACATGGTGAAGTTGGCGATGAACTTATCCTTCATCGGAAACCAGAAGCTGTCCACCGGCGCAAACTCCTGGTATAGGCTGATGCGATCCACCCAGTTGATATTTGCCAGCTGCGACACATCCATGCTCGCCCGCTGGATTGCGAACACAGAGTCAACCACCCAGAAATCACCGGTAAAGCAATTCTCCTCCGCCCTCCTCGGCCTGAATTGCACCAGTATCACATTGTGCCCATAGATAACCTGAGTGTCTTTTATCTTATACTTGTAGTAGAACAAACCCTCATCACTTATAGGGCTCACAAACTTCTTATCAAACACAGGCACAAAATTCCGGTAGATATTCACATTCTGGTGCAGCGTTCCCAGGTACTTAACCACATTCTCATTGTTCACGCCCTTTACCATGCTCGCTTTAATATACTCCCTGTCTTTCTTCGGGCTACGCTGAAAATAGTAATCAGATATAGCCTCTGTAAGGTATAACGGCAAATACGGTGTAGCCTCTGATACCGTATCCAGGTTGTCAAAAACAAAGGTGTAATTCTTAAGTATTGGTATCTTCTTAAACTGCGACTTTGTGAGCCGCTGCAGGTCGGCCTCAAGTCTGTTGTAGGCCTCATACTTGTAGTTATCCGTCCGGTCAGGGTTATTCCGAGGCTTGTGTTTTATTATATTCTTCATCAGCACCACTGCCGGGTCTTCACCCGCATTGAACACAAACTCATTTAGATTTGTATTTGCGCGTCCTAACTCAATTATATAATTATAATCATGCTTGCTTTTATTTAGTACCCTGACTTCTTGCACATACCCTATTGCCCTTACTATCATCGTATCAGATAACAGCCTATCCAGCTTGATTATGAAATTGCCGTCCTGATCTGCAACTGTTCCCTTGGGGCTGCTTTGAAATACTACTGTGGCAAAAGGGATGCCCTCACCTGTATTCATATCTACTGCTTTGCCGTGAATAGTATAACCTGCCGCCTTCTGAGAGCGGACTATAGTATCTTCTCTCGCTATTGGCTTTACTTCCGGCGAATCAATATGAGACAGACTATCTGTTACCTGTGCCGATAACGATATATGAAAAAACAATAAACAAACAATAATCAGGCACGCTCTGATGATCATGGTAAGATACTCAATCGGGAGGCAATGTAACAAATGAAACAGTAATAAAAAAAACTAACCGAAGCCACGGCTCATTTGGCATTTCTGTTTTCGCTTATCCATATCTTTGCGCCCAAAATTGAGCATTTGAAGTCCAGGATCAGGGTTGCAGCAGTTAGCTATCTTAACACAAAACCGTTGCTTTATGGCATAGAAAAAAGCAATATCATTAACGACATTGACCTTGTTCTTAACTACCCCTCACAATTAGCAAAGAGTTTACAGAAAGGGGAAATTGACCTGGCCTTACTGCCTGTTGCCGTCATCCCAACAATCGAAAACGCCCGGATTATCAGCGACTACGGTATAGCTACCGATGGCAACGTTGTTTCCGTAGCCCTTTTCAGCCAGGTGCCTATCGAAGAAATAAAGACCGTCTACCTCGATTACCAATCGCGAACATCAGTAAAGTTAGCTCAGTTGCTGCTTAAAAATTATTGGAAAAAAGAAGTTGTTTACAAAGAGGCTACAGAACACTACATTGATTATATAAACGGTGAAAGTGCAGGGGTCATCATTGGGGACAGGGCATTACAACAATTACATAATTACCCATTTGTTTATGATCTATCCGCTGCATGGAAAGTATATACAGGACTTGATTTCATTTTTGCGGCATGGGTAGCGAATAAAGAATTGCCGGCAGATTTTATTTCCGGCTTTAATGCGGCAAACGCTATAGGCTTAGGCCACCTGAATGAAATAATTGCGGCTAATTCATTCCCTTATTACGACCTGCGCACTTATTATACTGAAAATATTAAGTATTACCTTGACGAACAGAAAAAGAAGGGTTTAGAAAAATTCCTTGAAATGATACGCTAAGGCTTTTTTTTCTTTTTGGGTATGTATTGCACCACAGCTTTATCCCTCGGCCTGTCCTCTGTTTTACTCGACTCTGCCACTAGCTCATTCAGCTTGTCTATTTCCGGGCCGGTAAGGTAGCGCCAATGCCCAACCGGCAGGTTACCAAGCTGCACATTCATTATCCTCACTCTTGTCAGCTTCTGCACTTTGTAGCCAAGGTACTCGCACATGCGTCTGATCTGGCGGTTAAGGCCCTGTGTAAGTATTATACGGAACCTGCGCCCACCCTCCTGCCTTACAAAACATTTTTTGGTTTTGGTCCCCAATACAGGCAGACCATTGCTCATCTTTTGGACAAAGTCGTTATCAATCGCCTTATCCACTGTTACTATATACTCCTTCTCATGGTTGTTGCTGGCACGCAGTATCTTATTTACTATATCCCCGTCATTAGTGAGAAATATAAGCCCATCCGAATCCTTGTCCAGCCGGCCCACTGGGAATATACGCTTCGGATGGTTCAGAAATGAAATGATATTCGTCTTGTCCTTGGTATCTGTTGTAGAGGTAACACCCTCAGGTTTATTGCATGCAATATAGATTGGCTTCTTCTTGCTTGTTTTTATTGGTTCGCCATCTATCTCCACAGTATCGCCCGGCAATACTTTGGCGCCCGCCATCACCAGTTCACCGTTAATGGTAACCCTGGCTTGTTCGATCAGTTTATCCGCCTCTCGCCGTGAGCAAAAACCAGATGAACTGATATATTTATTAAGGCTTACTGATTCATCACTCATATACACACAAAAATAGAGAATTAACAACTGGTATGTAACAGGAAAATGTATTTGTCTTGCATCTTCCTACTTTTTACTTTTGACTTTATACTAAACAAAGCCACATGAGCCAACTACAGGAATTCAACGAATACAGGAGTAAAATGAACGAGGTGATACTCGGCAAGCAGAATATGGTCATTAACAGGCTGTTCAACCTTGACACCAACACTTATGCCGAGGGCGCGCTATCTACCCGCACCAAGGAAATGCTGGGCCTGGTGGCCAGTATGGTGCTCCGCTGCGACGACTGCATAAAATACCACCTCATTAAATGCCATGAGCAGGGCTTATCCACAGAAGAAGTATACGAAATATTTGCCGTAGCCAATATTGTAGGAGGCACCATCGTGATACCACATACCCGCAGGGGCGCTGAGTTTTGGGAGGAGTTGGCGAAGGGTTAGGTAAGAAAGACACCTATGGCATTTAATCCGAACTTTCTGCGAACTGGGCCCTGTGAAATTTTTCCCTCACGACCCCAGTTTCTCCTCCATCTCCATGATCAACTCAAAAGACTTATCGTATTCTCTGTTGAGTTGCTCTAATTTAGCGTTGTGCTGGCGGTATTGCGCATCTACTGTCTGGAATTCTTTATTGTTTGAATAAAATGCCGGATCTGCAAGTTTTGCTTCAAGTTCCACATTGGCCGATTTCAGTTTATTTATTTCCTCTTCCAGCTTCTGGAAAAGCTTCTGTTGTTTTTGCAGTTCTTTTCGGAGGGCATTTATCTGTTCGTTATTGGCGTTGTTCTTGGGTGCCTGTTTCTCTTCTTTTTTCTCTACAGGCTGTTGCTTCACCGGGGCGGCAGGTGCCTGCACCCGCTTTTGCTTGTCCTCATACCAGGTATGCCATTCATCATAGCCGCCTACAAACTCATTTATTTTACCAGCTTCTATGTTCCATATCTTATTCGCCGTTTTGCTGATAAAATAACGGTCGTGCGATACAATGATGAGTGTACCCTTGTATTTATTTAACGCTTCTATCAACATCTCCACCGATTGCATGTCAAGGTGGTTGGTAGGCTCATCCAGCAGCAGGAAATTGCCTTTAGCAGCTATCACTTTGGCCAGGGCCACCCTTGCCTTCTCCCCGCCCGATAACACTTTTATCTTCTTGAACACATCATCACCGCTGAACAGGAAACACCCCAGCAACTGCCGCAACTCCAGCTCATTCTTACCGCTGCCGCACAGCTTCATTTCCTCCAGTATCTCTAGTTCCACATTCAGCGCCTCCAGCTGGTGCTGTGCGTAAAAACACTCTTCTACATTATGTCCCCACTTGCGCTCACCCTCATATGGCTCCTTGCCGGTGATGATTCGCAGCAGTGTCGACTTACCCTTTCCATTAGCCCCTATCAGGGCAATTTTATCGCCGCGGTTTATCTCCGCGCCTGTATGCTCCAGTATCTTCAGGTCGCCAAACGATTTGGAAACATCTTTCAGCTCACAAATAATTTTTCCCGGTTGTACTGCCACGTCAAAGTTGATATTCATTAAAGGCACACTGCCATCCGGCGCTTCAATAATGTCCAGCTTGTCTAATCGTTTTATGGCGCTTTGCGCGGCGGCTGCCTTCGTGGCTTTCGCCCTGAAGCGTTCTATGAACCGCTCCTGCTGCTTTATGTAGTCCTGCTGGTTCTCAAATGCACGTTGCTGTATCTCCATCCGCTCGGCTTTCTCCTTCTGGAAGAAGGTATAATTGCCGCTGTACTGGTGCAGATCGCGCTGCCACACCTCTACTATCTTCGTCACCATCCTATCCAGGAAATACCTGTCATGCGATACAATCACCACACTTCCGGGATAACTGATAAGGTATCGCTCCAGCCATTCTATCGAGGGTAAGTCAAGGTGGTTGGTAGGCTCATCAAGCAGCAGCAACTCAGGCTGCTGCAGCATCATTTTGGCCAATAGCACACGCATACGCCACCCTCCGCTGAACTGGTCATAGGGCCTTTGCAGGTCAGTCGTGGAAAATCCAAGCCCCTCCAGCACCTCGGCTGTGCGGTGCTCCATCTCATACCCTCCCGCCACTTCAAAATCGTGCAGCGCGTGGCTGTAGTCGTCAAGCAGTTTGGCATCGTCGGGCTTGTTTTCCAGTTCTTTTAGCAACTGTTCCATCTCCTTTTCGATTGCATGCGCCTTTTCAAAGGCCTGCATACCCACTTTAAGTATAGACTCACTTGTGGAAAAACTCAATAAGTCTTGATTGAAAAACCCCAAAGACACATCTTTCGGCTTATTTATCGTGCCACTATCCACCCTATAAGCACCTGTCATCAGCCTCAGCAGGGTCGATTTCCCCGCCCCGTTGCTGCCTACCAGCCCTATCCTTTCACCCGTATGTATCTGCCAGCTTGCATCTTCCAGTATCGCCCTTGCACCAAATGAAAATGTAATATTTTGTAATGAGATCAGCATAAGTGTGCAAAATTACGAACCTTGAGGTTAGCATTGATTGTTCCTGTAATTTTGCAACGATATTTTTTTAGTTATGAGATATATTTTCATTTTATTTATCCCTCTGGCGTTAGGCATCGCCGCTTGCGGAAGCAACGAAGAACAGAAAGACAATACATCAGTAAGCCCTGCACCGGCAGCAGCTCCTGAAAGTAACCTAGCCGACCCCGGCACCGCAAAACTGATGGATGTCGTAAAAAAGTACTTTGCGCTGAAAAACGCGCTTGTTGCCACTAAGTCTGCTGACGTTACTAGTTCCGCAGGCCTGTTAGCCACTGAGGCAACCGGTTTTCTTGCTTCATTGCAAAACGACTCGGTACACAAACCGATTCTCGCGCCCTACTTGGACACAATAATCACGCAGGGCAAAATAATAACCACACTATCAGACGAAACCTGCGAACAGCAACGCATCGCATTTGAGAGAATCTCCACATCGGTCTATGATCTGGCCAAAAAAGCCGAACTGAAAAACGCCCGGGTGTATCATCAATACTGCCCTATGGCATTCAATGACAAAGGGGCTTACTGGCTGAGTAACGAAAGCGACATCAGAAATCCCTATTTCGGGGACAAGATGCTGGAGTGTGGTGAAGTAACTGACTCCCTGTAATAAATTCATAAAAAGAACCATGCTCCAACGCTATCTGTTCGTCCTGCTATTTACATTTCTGTCACCCACCGCTCTCTTAGCCCAAAAGGTAACGCTGAGTGGCTATATGCGCGATGCCTCAACGGGCGAATCAATAGTAGGGGGAACAGTATATATTAAAGAGGCAGGGCAAGATGCCCAATCCAATAACTATGGCTTTTACTCCGTATCAGTTCCTCCTGGAAAATACACGGTAGCCTTTTCCTTTGTGGGCTATAAACCACTATTACAGGCCATAGACCTAACAACAAGCTTCACCTATACTGCTGAATTGCAAAGTGCAACTCAACTAAAAGAGGTACAAGTAACAACCGCACGTAAAGATGAAAACGTAAAGAACACAGACATGGGCACCATCAGCCTTTCTATAGAGCGCATCAAAGCGTTACCTGTACTTTTCGGTGAAGTTGACGTACTGAAGACCCTGCAACTATTACCGGGTGTCCAATCGGCCGGCGAGGGGAATTCAGGCTTCTACGTTCGTGGCGGTGGCCCCGACCAAAACCTTGTGCTGCTGGATGAGGCAACAATATACAATACAGGCCACCTCTTTGGCTTTTTCTCGGTATTCAACTCCGATGCAATAAAAGATGTAACGCTCGTAAAAGGCGGCGCACCGGCAAACTACGGCGGCAGGCTGTCATCGGTAGTAGATGTGTCTATGAAAGAGGGCAACATGAAAGAATATCACGCCACCGGGGGTATAGGGCTTATCGCTTCACGCCTCACGCTGGAAGGTCCGATAAAAAAAGATAAAGGCTCATTTATGCTGGCGGGCCGCCGTACCTACATAGATGCTATAGCCAGGCCATTTTCAAAACGATTGGAGAACACAGGCTATTACTTCTACGACCTGAACCTGAAAGCCAACTACAAAATAGGCGAAAAAGACCGACTATACCTTAGCGGTTACTGGGGGGTGGATAAATTCAAATTTGCCAATGAGCGCGGCACATTTAAAGCCGATATCCCATGGGGAAACAAGACGGCCACATTCCGCTGGAACCACCAGTTTAATGCTAAACTATTTGCCAATACCACTTTGGTGTATAACGACTATAACTTCGCATCTAACTTCAACCAGAACAATTTCTCCATAAAGATTGCATCCGGCATCCGCGACTACAACGCAAAAACCGACTTCGATTATTACGCATCAAACAACCACCATTTCAAAGCCGGGTTCGCTTACACTTACCATAAATTCATTCCAAACCAGGTATCAGGTCAAATAGACACCATACAGCTCGACCCGAACAATGCATTTGTTAAATACGCACATGAAACTGGGCTGTACATACTCGACGATTTTGATGCCGCCTCGTGGCTGAAAATAAATGTTGGCTTACGGTACTCCTGGTTTGGACAGGTGGGTCCCTACACAGCTTACACCCGCGATTTTAATGGCAATAACATAGACAGCACCAAGTATAGCAAAGGCCAGCCGATCAAATCATATGGCGGCTGGGAACCGAGATTCAACACACGTTTTGCGCTAAACGATGTCTCTTCACTGAAAACCAGCATTTCACGCACATACCAATACCTGCACCTTGTGTCAAACAACGGCACTACCCTACCCACAGATGTATGGGTACCAAGCACATACTCCGTAAGGCCACAGGTAGCGTGGCAATACTCCGCAGGCTACTTCCGCAATTTCCTCAATGACAGGCTGGAAACATCCGTAGAGGTATATTATAAGGAAATGGAAAACCAGGTGCAGTATAAAGATGGTTACGTACCTAATTCAATTGAAGACCCTGAACTTTCTTACGTTTTTGGTAAAGGCAGAGCCTATGGCGCTGAATTCTTTATCAATAAAACCCAGGGCAAATTCACAGGCTGGATAGGCTATACACTTGCATGGACCAACCTCTCTTTCCCCGCATTGAACAACGGCAAAACCTTCCCGGCAAAGTATGACCGTCGCCACGACCTCTCCGTTGTAGGCAGCTACCAGTTCAACAAAAAATGGACTGTGTCAACCGTTTTCATTTTCGGATCTGGCAATGCTATCACATTACCTACAGCTTATTATTTCATTGATGCACAGATACAGCAATTATATAGTGCGCTCAACGCATATCGCCTGCCACCCTACCATCGCCTCGACCTTTCAGTCACGTACACGCCACAGCACAAAAAACCAAAGAAATGGCAGGGAAGCTGGACGCTTTCCATTTACAACGTTTATAACCGGCAGAACCCCTACTTCCTCTATGTAGATATGGAGGGCACGGTAGCTACGGGAGTAAAGATGAGTGTGTACCAGGTTTCCATACTCCCTATATTGCCCAGCATCACCTACAACTTTAAGTTGTAGGCCCGCACCTCATTACCATTGTTAGCAGCTTTTGCCTAAATTCAATATATTGCGCTAAATATCTGACAAAATGTTTAAAACCTTTCTTATAGGATTGTCTGTTGCCTGCTGTAGTTTTCTTATACCTCAGGATATGAGTACCGACAAACTGGTGATGAAAGCTGCCGAAGGCCAGTTGGATGCCTTTGTAGGCAAAATAGAACCGGGACACGCCGCAGAATTCGGTTTTAAAGAAAGCGACAACCTGGAGAATTGCGGCATCACAAAGCCATACCGCATAATCGCCTTTAACAGCGATTTTTATGTAGGCCCATTGCAGGAAAGCACAAATTATATTGACATCAAAAATGAATGGCGTGTACCCGTTACCGTAAAAGGTGAACACAGGGTATTACTTACCGTCAATGGTTATTCAGGAAATTTCCGGGCAACTGACATGGGCAGCCCGGAACTTGCAAAAGAACTGGAGATAAAAAGCGCAAATTTTAGCGAGAACGACACTTACTACCTGCTTCATGTACCATCCGTTTCAGCAGACTTTTTCGTATCAGAACATGATCATTCTTTTGCAGATGCCGAATTGATTCCCTTAGAATCTGCCAAAATCGCCATCCCTTCATTAAGAACAGCAAACAAAACATCTTTTACGTTTGATGAAGTGCAGGAATTGGTGAAGACCGCCATTGCCAAAAAAGCAGAGCCAAAGGCACCTGAAAAGAAAAAGAAAAAAGCAAAGAGCTCACAGAAATGACCTCTTTGCTTTAAATCATACCCCTCCCAATCTAAGCAGATATGCGCTTTTCTGTTTTATTCTTTTTAGCTAAATCCCGCCAGCAGTTGGCAAGCGAATCAAACAATGGGAGGGCTTCAAATCCCCCTAAGTCTATGAATGAATAAATATCCATATCCCTGGCAATTATCTTGGCTGCTTGTCGCGTCTTAGGGTTCTCTCCCACCAGTATCAAATGTGTTTTGTCGTTTTTCAATAATGGCATAAGCAATTGCTCATAGCCCTCTGTGCAGAATATCTTCACCACATTCGAAGAACCTGTTATCGCTTTTATAGCCCCTATCGTGTTCACCTGTTCATCCCCCTCAGCAAAGTCTGCGCTTGCGTCTATAATCACCTTGCCGCGCACATCGCCCATCCAGTACGCCACCTCTCTCACGTTGGTCGGAGCCGTTGCAATGATAATAATATCCGCAGCTTTCGAAGCTTCTTCTATACCACAGATATGAAGATTATCATAGAAAAAATCAGTACGCACCTTTGAATCAGCTTTCTCCGGTGATATATATACTTCATGGCCAGCTGATGCAAATCTCGCAGCATATACACGCGCCTTTTCGCTCGAACCGATAATGGCGATACCAACAGTTAAACTACTTGAAAACATAAAATAATATAGTTGTAAAGAATACAAAACCTTAACATACACAATATTACCAACCACACTGACTATTAACCGTGACTTGAATCACACCGGCAAATGATTATAGTCAGCAACATCGAATTTGCACGTCACCTAATGACATTTAAAATACTCAAAAGGTTCCTTACAACTGCTGCATTTATACAGCGCCTTGCAGGCAGTAGACCCAAACCGGCTCACCAACGCAGTTTCATGCGAACCGCAAAGAGGACAGGATATCGTGTTCAATAAAAAATCCGCATTGTTGCACGCCGATGCCAATGGAGGTGCTATACCATATTGTCTGAGCTTTTCCTTTGCTTCATCGCTCATCCAGTCTGTAGTCCATGCAGGATCATACACCAGTTTCACAGTAACCGGGAACACATTCATTTCTTTAAGCCTTGTCTTAATATCCTCTTCTATTATGCCCATTGCAGGGCACCCGGTATATGTAGGGGTAAGTATCACCTCATATCCTTTATCGGTCAGCACCACGTCCCTCAGCATACCCATTTCACGTATGTTCACCACCGGTATTTCCGGATCCGGTATCGACGACAATATGCCGAATATCTCTTCCTTACTATGCACCGACATTACCATGTTGCATCAGGATAAGCGCGTTGTAAATATTGCATTTCCGACAGTATATGCCCAAGATGTTCAGTGTGCACACCCTGCCTGCTGCCTGTTTGCATGTAGCCATCCTGCGGCACCAAAAGCGTAGCTTCATCCAGTACTTTGTTCACATGGTTATACCATTTAGGCTTTATTGCCTGCAGGTCTGCGGCAATTCCTTTCTCTCTCAACAAAGCGTCTGCCTCATCTGTTTCAAATAGCTCACCTGTAAACTGCCAAAGATCGTTCACTGCCTTTTGAATCCTTCTGTTGCTTTCTTCTGTACCATCACCAAGGCGCAAGGTCCAATCCGTCGCATGCGCCAGGTGATACTTCACTTCCTTAAGTGTCTTGGCGGCAATTGCGGCAATGGTTTCATCCTTACTTTGCATCAGTTCGCTGAAACAATAAAATTCATACGCAGACACAAACAGTAACCGCACTATAGTCTGCGCAAAATCTCCGTTAGGCAATTCCACTATCAGGTTGTTATAGTATTGTCGTTCACCCCTCCTGTATGCCAGATCGTCGGCAGTCTTTCCATTCCCGTCTAAATCACCTGCATATTGCAGAAAAGCCTGTGCGCGGCCTATCATATCCAGCGCAAAATTTGTGAGGGCAAGGTCTTCCTCCAGCAGGGGTGCATTCCTGCACCATTCAGAGAGCCGGTAAGAATGTACCAAAGCATTGTCGCCCAGTCGTAAACAATATTTATATAGTGCTTGTGCTTCTGTCATGATTATATCGCTTTAGCGCCTTCCGGCATTACATAAAAAGTGGGGTGACGGTATATCTTATCATTCGCCGGATCAAAGAACATATCATTATCATCCGGGTTAGATGCCACTACTGCTGAGGAAGGCACTACCCATATACTCGTACCCTCTCCCCTGCGCGAGTAAGTATCCCTTGCATTTTGCAGGGCCATTTTGCCATCTGAAGCATGAACACTTCCCGCATGAATATAATTTGCGCCGGGCTTGCTCTGCATAAACACTTCCCAAAGATCAAGCTGTGTATCTGTTGTCATAATTCCTGATTTAAGATTGTTTAGATTGTTGTTTGTTTCGGTAAGCTGCAGCAGCCTCGCGCACCCACGCGCCTTCATTATGCACCTTTATATGGTGGTCCATCCGCTGCTTATTGCATGGGCCATTACCGGCTATCACCCTGTAAAACTCATCCCAGTTTATCTCACCATGGTCATACTGGCCTTTTGCCTCATTCCATTTCAACTCACTATCTGGTATAGTAAGGCCAATCACTTCAGCCTGCTGCACGGTTTTATCAATGAACTTCTGCCGCAATTCATCATTCGAATGTCTTTTTATCTTCCACCTGAATGCATCGCCTGTATGCGGGGAATCGCTGTCGTGCGGGCCAAACATCATCAGCGATGGCCACCACCATCTGTTCATTGCATCCTGCGCCATTTCCTGCTGGTCTTTTGTGCCCTTCATCATCTTCGCCATAATCTCATAGCCCTGCCTTTGGTGAAAGCTCTCTTCTTTGCATATCCTTACCATTGCACGGCTATATGGGCCATACGATGTACGCTGTAGCGATACCTGGTTCACTATTGCTGCCCCGTCTACCAGCCAACCTATTGCGCCTATATCCGCCCAGGTAAGTGCCGGATAATTGAAAATATTTGAGTACTTGGCCTTACCTGTATGCAGTTGTGTTATCATCTCATCCCTTGAGATGCCAAGTGTTTCAGCCGCGCTATATAGGTATAGCCCGTGACCGCCTTCGTCCTGTATTTTTGCCAGCAGTATCTGCTTTGCTCTGAGGCTGGGGGCACGTGTTATCCAGTTTCCCTCAGGCTGCATCCCTATCACCTCCGAATGAGCGTGCTGTGACATTTGCCGGATAAGGTGCTTTCTGTATCCCTCAGGCATATTGTCCCGAGGCTCAATAGCGTCTCCTCTTTCTATTTTTACATCGAAATTTCTGAGCATTGAATCTTCAACGCTGGCTATTTGTTCATACTGTTCCATTGGTAGTAACTTAATTTAACTGATAAATCTGTTATTATAATGTACCCCTCCTTGCCTGCTCAGCTTCTATCGACTCAAACAACGCCTGGAAATTCCCCTTCCCGAAAGACTTCGCGCCTTTACGCTGTATGATCTCATAAAATAATGTAGGACGGTCTTCAACAGGCTTAGTGAATATCTGGAGCAGATACCCTTCCTCATCCCGGTCCACCATTATGCCCAGGCTCTTTAGTGTATTCAGGTCCTCTGCAATTTCCCCTACCCGGTTTGGCACAGAATCATAGTATGTTCCGGGTACATGCAGGAATTCAACACCACGCTTACGCATTTCCGAAACAGTATACACAATATCATTGGTGGCTACAGCTATATGCTGGCACCCCGGCCCTTCATAAAACTCCAGGTATTCTTCTATCTGCGATTTTTTCTTTCCATGTGCCGGCTCATTTATCGGAAATTTGATACGTCCATTGCCATTCGCCATCACCTTACTCATCAATGCCGTATATTCAGTCGAAATATCCTTATCATCGAAAGTAATAATGTTCGAAAAACCCATTACATTCCTGTAAAAATCTGCCCACTTATTCATAGCGCCCAACTCCACATTACCCACCATATGGTCAATGTACTGAAGATTTACAGGGGTTGGATTGTACTCAGACTCCCAGGGAATAAAGCCCGGCAAAAAGATACCGTTATAGTTCTTTCGCTCCACAAATACATGTATTGTGTCACCATAGGTATGTATACCTGCCTTAATCACATCACCATCCTTATCCGACTCTACAATTGGCTCAAAGCACGGTTTAGCCCCGCGCTTCACTGTTTCTTCAAAAGCCTTTATTGCATCATCAACCCATAGGGCAATTACCTTCACACCATCACCATGCTTTCTTATATGCTCGGCAATAGGTGAATCCGACTTCAACGGAGTTGTCAGTACCAGCCTTATTTTGTTCTGCTTCAGCACATACGATACATGATCCCTTACACCTGTTTCAAGCCCTGCGTATGCAAGGCTTTGAAAACCCAATGCCGTTTTGTAAAAATGTGCTGATTGTTTCGCATTGCCCACATACATCTCCACATAATCAGTACCATTGATAGGCAGAAAATCCTGTGCGCTGTCAAATATTTTTTCTATTCCATAATTGTAGTCCGTCACATTTTTGAGGTCTGCTGTTGCCATAGTATTCAGTTTTCTAATCAGTTAACCATGATTTATAATAGTCTTTAACTTCTATTTCCAGTGCTTCTTCGGTAATCATCACCGGGTTGAACGGATCAATCATCACCGCAAGCTCCTTCGTCTCTTTCTGTCCTATACTTCGCTCAATCGCACCAGGATGCGGCCCGTGAGGTATACCTCCGGGATGCAGTGTAAACTGTCCCTGCTTAATGTTATTTCTGCTCATAAAGTCACCATCCACATAATACAGTATCTCGTCACTGTCTATATTGCTGTGGTGGTAAGGGGCCGGTATGGCATCAGGGTGATAATCGTACAACCTTGGCACAAATGAGCAAATCACAAAATTCTTACTCTCGAATGTCTGGTGTATTGGCGGAGGCATATGTATACGCCCCGTTATAGGTTCAAAATTGAATATCGAAAAAGTATAAGGATAATGATAACCGTCCCACCCGGCCACATCAAAAGGATGATTGGCGTAGACGTAAGGGAAAATCATTCCTTTCTTTTTTATGTAAATATCAAATTCGCCCTGCGCATCATGGGTCTCCAGGCTTTGCGGACGTTTGATGTCCCGCTCACAAAAAGGCGAATGCTCCAGCAGTTGCCCGAAATCATTCCGGTACCTGCGGGGGGTAAATATTGGGTCAAAAGACTCCACATACAACAGTTTGTTGTCGGCGCTGTCGAAATTTATCTTATATACAGTACCCCGAGGTATAACTATGTAATCTCCATACTTAAATTCAAGCGATCCGTACATTGTCTGCACTACCCCACTACCCTTATGCACAAATATCATTTCATCCGCATCCGCATTCTTATAAAAGTATTCGGTAGAATTTTGCGGCGCTGCAAGTCCGATGTGCATCGCACTATTAACAAAAAGCGTCTTGCGGCTTTTTATATAATCAGCATCCGGTTTCACATCAAACCCCGAAAAGCTCATCGCATTCAGTCCATTCTCTACAGCAATTCGTGGCTTCACCGAATACGGCTCTCCCTTCTGCTTTACGCGTGTGGGTGGATATAAGTGATAAACTAATGAGGAAAGCCCTGCAAAACCCTGCGTCCCTACTAACTCTTCCTGGTACAGCGCACCGCTCGGCTGGCGGCTTACTACGTGTCTTTTTTCCGGTATTATTCCAAGTGTGTGATAAAATGGCATATTGTGATTTTTACCCTTACAATATTACCATCGTACCTTGCACCCACACATGATACAAGTCACTCGTATTTATGATTTATATCAGTGCATGCCAGGCACATAAAAAAAAGAGGCTACCTCTCGGTAGCCTCTTCAATAAAACATTCAATAATTATTTGTTATCGTAATTCCTCAAAGTCATGATAACACGGCGGTTCTTAGCCCTGCCTTCAGACGATGTATTTGGACCTACTGGTTGCTCTTCACCATGGCCCACAGTTATCAACCTCTTCTCTTCGATACCCATTTCTTTCAGGTATTCTTTAACCGCTTGCGCGCGTTTGTAAGAAAGTACCCTGTTAGATGATGGAGTACCAATGTCATCGGTGTGACCATCGATGATGATGTAAGAACCCTTATTGTCGTTCAGCTCAAGTACAGCTTCTTCAAGGATATCTAATGAAGACTCATGTATTTGTGTTTTACCCAAGTCAAACAGGATTGGGGTTGAAGGATCAATTGCTGGTTGGCGTGGTTTCTCTACCGGTGGAGGTGGAGGTGTAACCAATGTCATGTCTGCAGAACCACCTGTACAATTGTTAGCAGATACCACTATACCGGTATAGCTACCACCGCACAAACCTGTCAGTGTAAGTTTGTTATCCATTCCTATAGTACCCGAGTAAGCCGGTTGAGCTGTACCGTTGTAGTTATAGTTAACAGTTACAGACCTTCCTGAACCTATACCTGCGAGAGTGATTGTACCATCACACTTGCCATTGGCAGTAGGATTAGTAAAGGTAGCAGATGATATTTTAATAACTGGTTCATTCAGGATAACAGTCGTAGGCGCAGATGATTTGCTGCCGATTTTAGCAACGAGGTCAGTGTAATAACCTGCGCACATATTGTTCAGCTTCACAGAGCCGTCACCCGATACTGTACCGGTATAGCCTGTTTGTGGAACACCGTTCATGTTGTAAGCAATAGTCACATTCCTGCCGGCTGGTAAGCCATAAAGGATTACACTACCATCACACGAACCGCAAGCACTTGGATCGGTCTGGTCAACAAACGTAATTGCTGGCGGTGGGTTCTTTTTCCCGAAGAAGAAACGGATACCCAGGTTACCACCATAAGACATTGCGCTACCTGAAGATACTGCGTTAGTAACCGAATTATAGCTACCAACACCATCAGTCAGCCTGTAGTTAGAAGGCACTGAGTTGTTAAATGGCTGATACAGAAAGTAACCGCCGATATTCAGTGCAGACCAATCAGACAAGAAGTAGTTTAACGAAGGCTGGAACATAAAACCTACCGAACCGCTCAGATAATCAACAGAGCCTTTCTTTACAGTTGGCTGAACTCCAAGACCTACATTATAACCTTGGTTGCGCTGAGAATTAAAATACGCATTCACATCACCACCTGGGTTAGCACTTGTATAAGCCTGCTTGGTAATCAGGTAGCTTTTGGTGCTTGGTGTCACACCGTTATCATAAACAGTAGGTTTGCCATCTCCGGGCTTTGTAAACTGGTAAATGGCTTCATAATCAAATACTGCGTCTGTTTCGTAAGTGTTCTTAACCTGAACATTATACAATATACCCGCATCAGCAGTAAAACCGAAACGCTTAGAGAAACGGGTCTTATACTTCAGGAACAGAGGAATGTTCAGGTTGTCTATCGTCACTTTCTCAGTGATCCTGTTTGCCATTGTTATTCCTGTATTGTTAGCAGTGATATGCTGCCTGAAGGTATTGCCCATCCCATCTGTCGACTGGTACTGAACCTTGAAATTGTCCAGTGTATACTCCCCTGTCTGATAGAGGTACATAAGGCCGGTACCGATACCGAAATGCCCTCTCCTGCTGAAGAAATAACCCAACTGCACATCAGCGCCATACGACATACCGTTGTTGAACTTCAGGTCACCGGTATTGTTGCCTGCCATGCCATTAGTATAATTCCCATAAGTGTTGGCTACATTCAGGTCATGGGTCAGCACGCCTCCAAGTAAATTTATATCAACAACCCACCTTGGCAGAAGGCTGTCGTTCTTATACCACCTGCGGTTGCTCTTTTTAGAAGAGGTTTCCTCGGTAGGATTTGTATCCTGTGCGAACGTTGCTAACGCGCCGTTTGCTGCTAATAAGAAGAAAAACAATTTTTTCATCTATTCCTGTTTTAATGTTGAATAAATTAATTTTTAACGAACCTGTTTGTAGCTATTTTAGTGCCATTCATGTAACAATCTATCAGATAAACTCCCGCCGGAAGATTAGCTACATTGATGCTCGTCTTACGATCAACATCAGATTGTACGCTTAACTTCTGGCCCAAAAGGTTCAGTACTTCAACTTGTACTTTACCACCTATAGCCGCATTAATTTCTACATTAACAACATCATTAGCAGGGTTAGGATACACATTCACGGCAGCCATTGCATTCACATCATCAATACCTGTAGGCCTATTATAGTATGCTTTCTGATTGCAGCCGTCACCTTCATTTACTATCACCCAATAGCGCTTAGTAGAGAAGTCAGGGCTTGAAAGGTTATAATGCTGGTTGATTTCGCCGCTAACGATTGTTGAATCAAGCGTGCTCGCGTCATCATAACCCCACTGGTATTTTACGTTGTCACCGTTCTTCAGGCAAATGAACTGGCCGTTGAAGTAGATAACTTCCACTGGTTGTGCTGTGCTGGTGCTTACATTCACAGTATACGAATTGCTGATCTTACAGCCATAGCCGTTTACGTTTGATGTAATGAACACAGTTGATGTACCCGGAGTATGGAAGTTTACAAGTGCATACTGGTTGTTGCTGCCTGTCGCATATACTTCTGCGTTAGTAGCGCTCCACTCGTAGTGTATTTTATCAGATGGGAATGCTGCACCAAAATTCTGGAACATAGTACCTGCACATACGCTACTAGGCGATGTAGTAATGATCTGTGGAATATTCGGTGTTGGGTTAACAGTCACTTTTACTGTTTGTGTGTACAGGTTAGTACAAGCGTTGATAGCTAAGCGATATACATAGTCAACCACTATCGGTGCCAATGTACCGTTCCACAAAGTCTCATTAATAATACCATTACCTGTTGGAGCAAAGTTTGTCAGCGGAGAGATATTGCTCACCGATGGGCGGTTCCATGTGTACAATGCACCCGGAGTATAGCTGGTAGGCACATAGTTTAATGGAGAACCGCTACATACTGTTGCTGTGAACGGACCATTCAACTTCGGAGTTGGGTTAACTTTTACAGTTACATTCTGTTCATTGTCACAACCATTAGCAGTAATTGTGTAAGTATATACTACGTCAACTACTACATAAGTTGAGTTGATTAACTGCTGGTTAGGGTTACCGGTACCCGATGATGCAACTGCATATATACCGGGTATGTATGGGCGGTGCCATGCAAATGATGCACCCGCTGTATTACTTACCGGAACATAGTTGAACATATCGCTGTCACATATAGCGCCTGGTGTAAGTGAACTGCTCAGTTTTGGTGTTGGGTGAACTGTCAGGTTCACTGTCTGGCTGTTCGTACATCCGTTAGCCGATAACATGAACACGTAAGGAACAACCACATCGTTTGCTGTAATGTTCTTCAGTGTCTCGTTCGGGCTGCCTACACCTGCACCTGCAAGGTTGCTGATGCCTGGCACTACTGCGCGGCTCCATGTAAATGTGGTACCCGGAGTAAGGCTTGCAGGAGGATAGTTGAATATAGTGCTGTCACACTGTGCAGGCGAAAGTGCTGTGCTCAGCATTGGCTTCGGATACACATTCACTACTATGCTCTGTGCATTGCTGCAGCCATTTGCGGTCATCATATATGTGTAGGTAACTGCTATTGTGTTAGGAGTAGTGTTAGTCAATGTTTCTATGATTGAGTCAACACCGCTGTTTGTAGCAGGAAGGATACCGCTGATAGAACCACGGCTCCAAGAGAAGGTAGTACCTGTAGTTGCTGAAGCAGGGCCGTATATAAACATTGCGTTGTTGCATATGGCCGCTGGCGTAGTTGTTGTGCTCAACATTGGCGTTGGGTTCACTGTTACTACTACAGTCTGCATATTGATACAGCCATTAGCTACCAATGTAAATACATAAGGTACTTCTATTGGAGCGGTTGTCGTATTGTGCAGGTTCTCGTTAGGATTGTTAGATCCGGTAGCTGAAGGATTGCTGATACCCGAAACGATATTGCGGTTCCATGTAAATGTAGTACCTACCGTAAAGCTGCCGGGAGGATAGTTGAACAGACCATGATTACAAATAGTACCTGCAGTCAGTGATGTGCTCAATGTTGGCGTTGGGTGGATAACTACGTTTACGGTCTGGTTGTTGATACAGCCATTAGCAGCCAATACATACAAGTAAGGCACGGTAACATCTGCAGTCGTTGTGTTATCTAAGTATTCAGCAGGATTATCTGCACCGCTCGCCGATACATTAGCTATACCAAATACAGGGTTACGGAACCATGTAAAGGTAGTGCCTGCTGTAAGGCTGGCAGGTATATAATTAAGTATTGCGCTATCACAAACCGCAGCAGGAGATAAAGTGGTGCTGAGTGTTGGTGTAGGATAAACAGTGATCAGGAAGCTAACCGGAGTACCTGTGCAGCCATTTGCTGTTGGGGTCACTGTTATTGTAGCTATAAGTGGATTAGGAGTAGTATTGGTTGCAGTGAAAGAACCAATTGGGCCCGAACCGCTGGCAGGAAGGTCAATACCCGGATTATCGTTTGTCCAGTTGAATGTAGTACCGGGAACTGCACCGTTGAATATTACAGGTGTAGTTACAGTGCCATCACACATGGTCTGGTCACCCACCGCATCTACATCAGGTATCGGATTGATAGTGATGCTGATTGGGTAATTCTGGCTGGTACAATTATTATTTGAAATAGTAAAATCACCGGTATAAGTACCGGGTGCAGCACCTGGGGGTAAAGGAATAGTTAGAGGCGAGCCTGTAAGGGGAGCCGCTATTACGTTCGTAAAGCCTGCTAAGTTTGCTGCTGGGCTCCAAACGATGCTAAATGTGCCAGGTATATTATAGCTAAGGCTAATGATACCATTACCAATATTATAACCTGCAGTATGCATTACAGAAGGAACAAATGTGCTGTGCGCGAAGTTAGAACCACCACCGCCGCCGCTCCATACGCCGCCGCCGCCGCCATAGTAGCCGCCACCGCCGCCGCCTGATATACCTTGCGTGCTGCCATTGCCGCCCATCGCCAATGTACCATTCGCGCCTGCAGCCCAGCCTACATAGGTTGCACCTGCACCGCCACCCAATTGGGTACCGCCACCGGCATGAGAACCACCTACATTATTACATCCGCTGCCGGCTATAAGTGTACCGCCTGCACCGCCGCAGCTTGGGCCTGGGCTATCCCAGCCTGCACCGCCACCGCCGCCGGCAACTACTATACGATCTGCTAACGATGTACCATTCCTGCGTATATCAGATGCGTCGCCGCCTGCACCGCCGCAGCCAAAGAAATAGAAAGTTGCATTACCACCACCATTCCAGCCTGCTGCAGCACCCATTGATGAGCCGTTATCACCTGCCTTACCTACATATAAATTCAAAGATGTTGTACCACCGCCGGCATTAAGGTCAATAGTACCTGTTGCACGGCCACCATTTCCGGGTAGCGGTGCGCCGCTGTGGCTGTCGCCGCCACCTACTGCACCCTGCACATCAAAATCAACTGTGTTTACACCCGGAGGTACTATCCATGTTTGAGCACCACCTGTGTACACGTAAGTAGAGGTAGTAGGTCCTACATTTGCCAGTGCCGAATAAGTCAGCGTAGTGCTGGTAGCACCGGCACATACCGCGGGTATCGCATCTATACTAAGAGATGGAAGTGGAGTTACAGATACGTATACTGTAGTTGTAGCAAAGAATGTACCGTCAGTTACCTGCACGGTAAATTGGTCAACACCTGTAAAACCACTATTAGGTTGATAAGTTATACCAGACGTTGTAACGGTTCCTCCACTAGACACGGCAAAGGAAGAAAACCCGATAACAGACCCTGAAGTGGGCCCGGACAATAGTGACCAGGTAATAGGCTCACCAAAATCAGGGTCACTGACATTAAACCAATGGCTAATGTCCCCTGCCGGTGCATCCATACACGCTTGTTTTGTCTGTGTGGCTCCATCTACAAAAGCCGGGGGTGTTTGCGCCTTTGCGAAAAAGGGCATACTTAATAACAGCATACCGGCAAAAAGGAACGATCGTAATAATCCATTCTTTCTAGCATTTTTAACAGTATTTGCCGGTTTAACGTAAAAGATTCCTGATCCCATATCTAATATAGTTTATGAAATAATGCCGAAAAATAGTAAAAAAATATTCAACAAAAGCATTTTTGGTTCTTTTTTTAAAAAAAAAGTGAAATTTTCATCTGCCCGCTATACGATAATCACCACAAAATACACCTGAAAACACCCCCAAACCCGCTCCCCTTCCGCATTTGCTTTATCCTCACCAATTTACTGTTTTTTTAGGCAATCCTTCGTATTGTTTTCGGCCTTTTTTCGGTTAAATTTTGCTTTACGCCCCATTTTATTGCTTAAAATATTCTGTATATGACACTACTTTTAACAAAATAGACCTGAAAACCGGTTTTATACAACATGACTCCGTTCATCTCAGTTTTTTTCTACTTCGGGTTAATATATTTTAATAAACAAAACTCGGCTGCACTTCAAATCTTCGTAAAGACATATTAAAACTCTGAACTTTGCCGCGCTTAAATAAAGCCCGATTCAATTATACAACATAATAAAATTCTAACCTTTGCGCCCACGCTTTGGCGGTTAAAAAAATTCGCACATTTTCCCCTAATTCCAATTTTCAAAAATCGCCCTCAAACCCGCGCCCACACTGCATCGAAAAACCATCACGGTACAGTTTCTGTACCATGACGTATTTTTTATTTTGTTGGCACCACCACATTCCCGAACTTTACCAAAACCTGAAAAAATCAGGCCAAGTTCTTTGACATACTGCTTTGTCCCGCCCCGCCGTGGCGGGGAAATTCAGGCTGTTGTAAACATCCTCATCCTTGCTCTCTCCTGAGCCTGCCGAAGGGTCCATGCTTGCCGATGGGCATTTATTCTCGCGACTATCTACTATCTACCATCTACTTTATACTGCTTTCAAAATAATAAAATGGGCAGTAAACGAGCTGAAAATGTGCAAAAATGCGCAAAGAATGCGCAAACGAAAAAATGCTAAACAACTGATTGTTAGCTACATATGCACCAAACACCTCTCCCCCCCCCCCCAAAAAAAAATAGGAAAAGGATTATCTTACCAATGGACGATTTCAGCCCCCCTAAAACCTCCATAAATTAAAGTCGGATAAAAAAATATGTAAAATTCCGGTTGGTACATTTAAATGCAATTATTTTTTCCCTACCTTTGCGCCCCTGGCAAGTCTTATACGGCCAGCTCCTGCTGAATCCCCCAGGATAGGAATATAGCAAGGGTGGGCGGTTGTAGCGGCGCGATGTGAGTAACTTGCCAGGTTTTTTTATTTGTGATATTTGATTGGTGATGTGTGATTGGCTCTCCGGCATTCTCCAGCCCTTTTTTATCTTTACTTTCCCAATCTTCTGTAACATGACAGCTCAGGAACTAAAAGACCGCTTGAAAACCTATGCCTACCGGACAATAAAAGTATACGAGAAGCTCCCGAAAACACTGACCTCTGAGATTATTTCGAAACAGTTATTGCGTTCTTCTCTCTCAGCGGCAGCTAATTACAGGGCGGCCACTCGCGCACAATCCAAAAAACAATTCCTCGCGAAACTGAACATAGCACTGGAGGAAATTGACGAGTCTTCATTCTGGCTGGAAGTCTTAATGGACTTGAAAATAATACCACAGGAAAAAATGGCATCACTAATTGGAGAATCAATAGAATTAACCAAAATTTTATCGGCAACGAAAAATACCACAATAAAAAACATGAAAAATCAGTAAAATTGCACCGCATAACACACAATCATAAATCACAAATCAAACATCATAAATAATGAAGTTTTTTATAGACACCGCAAATCTTGCACAGATAAAAGAAGCGCACGACCTCGGCATACTTGATGGCGTAACCACTAACCCCTCACTGATGGCCAAAGAAGGCATCAAAGGGTATGATGCTGTAACGGCACATTACAAAACCATTTGCGAAATGGTGGACGGTCCTGTAAGTGCAGAGGTGTTAGGCACTACATTTGAAGGCATTGTGGAAGAAGGCAAAAAACTGGCCGCTATTCACAAGAACATTGTAGTGAAAGTGCCCATGATAAAAGACGGTATCAAAGCCATAAAATGGTTTACCGACAATGATATAAAAACCAACTGCACTTTGGTGTTTTCTGCCGGTCAGGCCATATTGGCCGCTAAAGCAGGTGCAACCTATGTATCCCCATTCATAGGCCGTATAGACGATGGCAATTGGGATGGCGTACAGCTCATCGAGCAGATAGTAAGCATATACAACAACCAGGGCTTTATGACCGAGGTACTTGCCGCATCCATACGCACACCGCTCCATATCGTTCGCTGCGCAGAGGCCGGCGCCGATGTGTGCACTTGTCCCTTGTCTTCTATTCTTGGTTTATTAAAACATCCATTAACCGACCTCGGCCTTGAGCAGTTTCTTAAAGATGCCAAATCGATGCAATAACTCCAATCGGAAATTCATTTAAAGAACCCGCTTTGCAAAGCGGGTTCTTTGTTTTACAAATGCAGGTAATACGGCGACAGCAGTTCAATAAAATCTGCAGTATACTGCTGCTCATCACCTTTTATCACCAAAGTTTTTTCCTGTCGACCGGGAGCTGCATTTTTACAAAACAAACCCACGACTCGTTTAACAGGCATTCGCGCTGTATGCCTCACAAACAGTGCGTTTACCTCATGCCAGCCATCATTCTCAGCCCGTGTTTTCCATAGCCAGTATTCTTCAATCGGCAGTAGTATCGATACATAGCCATCATCCTTAAGGTAGTTATCAATCACCTTCAGTAACTCCTCAAAACTTAGCGACAAAGTATGCTTTGCCAGATTTTTGTTGGCATCATCCCCAAGCAGGCTGTTACTGAAAAACGGCGGGTTGGTTATAATGAGATCGTATTGTTTATCGAAAGGATAATTGCGAACATCACCTTCCAAAATAGTTATCCGTTCATGCCATAGCGAGTCCGCTATATTACCTCTCGCCTGCTCTGCTGCTTCCTTATCTATCTCTATAGCATCTATTATTATTTTACTGCTTTTCTGCGCCAGCATCAAGGCCAGCAATCCTGTTCCGGCACCAATGTCCAACACATCTTTCACACATGGCAATACAGGGGTCCATGCCCCCTGAATACAAGCATCGGTCGTTACTTTCATTGCACACCTATCCTGCTCTACCCTGAATTGTTTGAATTGGAAATACGTATTACTCATTGCCAGGTAGCCCTTGCGTTTGGGCTTACTTCAAGATCAGAGAATATCCCTTTCAGGTACTTGTGATACCCGGTTATACCTATCATCGCTGCATTATCTGTGCAGTACTCAAATTTTGGGATGTACACCGTCCAACCAAGTTGTTCTCCCGTCTCTTTGAGTGTCCTTCTCAAACCGCTGTTAGCAGATACTCCACCGGCTATGCCTATGTGCTTTATACCATAGTCTCTCGCAGCTTTCTTCAGCTTCCCCATCAGCATATTAATGATTGTCTTCTGCACCGATGCACAAATATCTTTGATGTTGTGTTCCACAAAATCAGGGTCAGACTTCTTCTGGTCGCGAAGGAAATAAAGCACGGATGTCTTAATACCGCTGAAGCTGAAGTTATACCCCTGCATCTCGGCCATTGGGAATTTAAACTTGTCGGCATTTCCCTCCGCGGCATACTTATCTACCAGCGGCCCTCCAGGGTACGGCATACCCAGCATTTTCGCCAGCTTATCAAATGCCTCGCCTGCCGCATCGTCTATCGTCTCCCCTACGACCTCCATATCCAGGTAGTCCCGGCACAACACTATTTGTGTATGCCCTCCGGATACCGTGAGGCACAAAAAAGGAAACTCGGGTTTGTCGTCTATGAAATGTGCCAGCACATGAGCCTGCATGTGGTGTACCGCTATCAGCGGCACATTAAGCGCCTGAGCATAGCTCTTTGCAAAACAAGCCCCCACAAGCAACGACCCTATCAGGCCCGGCGATTGCGTAAACGCAACAGCATGAATATCCTTCTTGTCTATCCCGGCATCTTTTATTGCAGCATCTACAACGGGCACTATGTTTTGCATATGTGCCCTTGATGCCATCTCCGGCACCACCCCGCCAAAGCGCTCATGCACTTTCTGCGTGGCTATATGATTGCTCAGCACCCTACCACCCTGCACTATCGCAGCGCTCGTCTCATCACAAGACGACTCTATGGCGAGGATATTTATTGTCTGTAGCATCGTACAACAAAAGTATATCAGTATTTCAAAAAAAATGCCCTGCAAAACAGGGCATCAATATTGTCAATTATCAGGAACCCTATTTTATGCCCATCTTGGCTTTCACAAGTGGCAGTATATTATCACCTTCCTTGCCATAGAGCAGCCCGGCCGTCTTGTCAAAGATGTAATCATACCCTTTTTCCTTAGCTACTGCTTGTATGGCCTTCTCTGCTTTGTCTAATATCGGTGCGTATATATCCTGCTTCTTCTGTTGCAGTTTTTCCTGCGCGCTTTGTTGTGTACTTTCTATACGGTTTTGCAGGTCTTGTATTTCCTTCATCCTCACCTCTTTCATCGCCTCTGTCATCGTCTTTTCATTCGCCTGAAACTGCTGGCCTTTGGTCTGGTATTCCTTCATCATTATGTCTATCTGCTCCTGAAACGACCTTGCATACTTGGTAATATCAGAATCTGCTTTTACTCTTTCGGGCATAGCAAGCAGCAGGTCGGAAGAGTTTATCCATCCCAGCTTAGGCGCTGTCTGTCCAAATACGAAACTGCCGGCCATAATACCGCAGACTAGGAGAAATACGAATTTTTTCATCTTATTTTTTTCTTTATTTTATTTTTAGAACTGCAAAGTAACTGCCATTATTTGTTTATTCCAAGTATTTTTAAAACATCGTCGCTTTTGTCCAGCTTCGGGTCGGCATAGAATAAGGTAATGCCGCCCGCCTTGTCCAACACTAATTCATATGCCTTTGAAGATGCCAGTTTCTGAACGGCATTATATAGCCTGTCCTGAACGGGCTTTATAAATTCCTGACGCTTCTTAAACAGGTCGCCCTCATAGCCAAAACGTTGTTTCTGCATATCTTTCGCAGCTTTCTCTTTGGCTACGATTTCATCTTCACGTCTGCGCCTCATCTCATCCGACAGCATTGGCTTCTCTGCCTGGTAGCTTTTATACAGGTTATCCACCTCTGCCATCATCTTATCTATCTCTTCCTGCCAGGTCTTTGATATGGCATCAAGTTTATTCTGCGCGTCTTTGTAATCGCTCATTTTATCGAGCATGTACTTAGAATCTATAATGCAGTAGCGCTGTTGCGCGTTTACCACAGTCGCCGCTGAAATAAGGAGCAATACACTGAACAATATTTTTTTCATATTACTGTTTTTTGAACAAAAGAAGGTTATCAATATACCTTTGACTATTATTATCAATGAAAGTTAAACGTATTTTTCCTAAGCCTTAAGTTAAAATATCCTATTCAGGCTCAAACCCAAGCATGAACGTAAATTTCGCCATGCCCTTGAAATCATTAGCCCCTTTATCAAAGCCGAGGCCATAATCAAGCCCCAGTAAGCCAAACATAGGCAGGAATATCCTGATACCCAGCCCGGCGTCCCTTCTCAATCCTGTAGGATTATAATCAGAAAATTTATCCCAAGCATTAGCAGCATCCACAAACATGAGTCCATAAATAGTAGCCGTAGGGCTAAGCGAGAATGGGTAGCGTAACTCAGCAACATATTTATTATATATGGTTGCCGCATTTGCATAAACATCATAACCACGATGCGCTATAATGTCCCTGCCTATGAAGAAGTTACCCATTGTCATCCCATCACCACCTATTTGGAAGCGCTCAAATGGAGAGAAACCGATACCGGAATTGTAATAGCCCATAAAGCCATACTTAGCCGCCAGCCTCAACACCAGGTTACCATAAATCTTCTGATAAAAATCAGCAACAAACTTGTATTTATGATACTCTATCCATTTATACTTTTTAGCGGCCACTTCATTTGTGTAGTCCACACCGCTGAACGCACTGAACGGTGGCGTGAACTGGAATGTAAATGCAACATTCGAACCGCTGCGAGGGTAAAGCGGACGGTCAATTGAATTGCGTGAAAGCACTATTTTAAAATGCAGGTCATTACTATAGCCATCTGCAAAATCCTCAATCAAAGCATAGTTCTTCAAGCGATAATTGTTGTAGAATATACCATAGTTGAATATGAAATAATTGTCTGGCCATTTGAGCCGTTTACCCATCGAAAGGCCACCTCCCAACATGCGAAGGAATGAACTATTAGGATTTGTTCCTATTGCCGCTGCCGAGAATCGGCTATACACCAAGTTAGCCGTCAGCGAATTTGGTTTGCGCCCGCCCAACCATGGTTCTGTGAATGAAGTACTCAGCGAATTGTAGTATGGGCCGTTAGAAGCGTAGCTTACTGAAAATTTCTGTCCATCGCCTACAGGTAATGGATCCCACATTTTAGGCCTCAGTATATTGCGGATAGAAAAGTTATTGAACGTAATACCCACGTTGCCATAAAAACGCACACCACCACCAAAACCGGCAGACAGCTGTAATTGATCACTCGATTTTTCAACCACAGTATAATCTATATCCACTGTACCATCTTCTACGTGCGGCTTAGGTTGTATCCCTATTTTCTCCTGATCGAAGAAGCCAAGGTTCGCAATTTCACGCTGAGACATAATCAAATCCGACCGACTGAATTTATTCCCCGGCAGGGTCCGTAATTCCCTGCGTATCACATGTTCATTTGTGCGGTCATTCCCTGCTATGTTTATATCCCGTATAGTTGCCTGGGATCCCTCAGTGATACGCATCTCAAAGTTGATTGTATCACCTATAATAGACGTTTCCACAGGGTCAATATTGAAGAAAAGGTAGCCATCATCCATATACAGGCTGCTGATGTCCTCGCCGGTTCCATCGGGGCTTAACTGCCTGCCTATTCGCGACTCAAGCAATTGCAGGTTGTATATATCTCCCTTTTTTATCGCCAATGCCCTTGAAAGAAACTCACTCGTGTACTTGGTATTTCCTTTCCAGGTTATATCACCAAAATAATATCTCCTACCCTCTCTTACTTTTATATCCACATTAATATTTCCGTTGCGTACTGTATATACGGTATCGGATACTATACTTGCATCACGAAAACCAAGCGTGTTGTAATACGTCAACAACGACTGCTTGTCGTCTTCATACTTCGACTGGTTGAACTTTGATGAAGAGAACAATTTGAACCTGAAATAAGGATCCAATTTTTCCAGAGTTTTAGTTGGCGTAAGAAACCCTAACTCTTTTAAATAATCCGAAAACGAACCGCTGCGCTCTGCATATACGCTCCTATCCTCATCCGGGCGCAATGTAAAACGGGTCATTTCCTTTGTTCCCTTCATTGCTTTTTTCAAGCGCAATTCGCTGGCTTTTTCCGCACCGATAATATTTATCTGGTTGATGTGCGTCTTTGTCCCTTTGGTAATATCAAATGTGAGTATCACTTTGTTCACGCCCCCTGTATCGTTTCGCTCACGTACTTTCACAGTAGTCCGACCAAATCCTTTGTCCGCATAAAATTTCTTAATCCTTACTACTGCCTCTTTCTTCGTAGATTCTGTTACCACCTTATTATTTACCAGCCCTACCTTGCTTTTCAGTTCCTTCGCTTCTGCCGGCTTAATATTCCTGAAGTTATAACGGCTCAGTCGGGGGCGCTCCTCCACCGCGATGTTAATGAACACCTTGTCATCAATGTACTTCGTGATGGTAATATTCACGTTAGAAAAAAGTTCCTGCTTCCACAGCGCCTTAATAGCCCTGGCAATATGTTCATCATTTGGCAACAAGAGCTGCTGCCCTACCGAAAGGTTGGTAACAGAGATTAACAAATCAGCATCCAGAAATTTTGCTCCGCTCACCGTTATGCCGGCGAGCTCATATTCCCTCGGCCTGTTCAGTTCGGCCCCGGCTACGCCCTGCTGCGACATCATCCTGTTCATACCGCCCTGCTGACCGCCTATCTGCGCGCTGGTTATCCCAAAGCTGAAAATAAAAGAAAGTACTAAACTATATCTGAGGCCGTTATACATGCTCCGGGGTATTCGTTTGAATTTGTTCGCTTGTCTTGCCAAAACGGCGTTCACGCTGCTGGTAACTGAGCAACGCTTCGTAAAAATTATCTTTCCTGAAATCAGGCCAGTTCACATTTGTAAAATACAACTCCGCATAGGCAAGTTGGTACAGCAGGAAATTACTGATACGGTACTCACCACTTGTGCGTATCATAAGTTCAGGATCAGGAAACTGTCCCGTATGCAAATGCTGATGAAACACACTATCATCAATTTCTTCAACCTTCAATTCACCTTTTACCACTTTCTCTGCAATCTTTCTTGCAGCTTCTGTTATTTCCAACCGCGAACTATAGCTGAGCGCAAGCACAAGGTTCAGACCTGTATTTGTTGCCGTCATACCTATTGCTTCGTTCAGCTCCTTCTGGCATATTTCCGGCAGGCTGGCAAAGTCGCCTATCACATGCATCCGCACGTTCTTTTTATTTAGTTCATCCGCTTCCTTCCTTATCGTGTTCACCAGTAGTTCCATCAACGCGTCTACTTCTCCTTTCGGGCGGTTCCAGTTCTCTGCCGAGAATGCATACAATGTAAGGTATTGGATACCTATCTCACCGCAGGCATTCACTATTTCGCGCACACTTACCACGCCCTCATAGTGGCCATATACACGGTCCTCTCCCCGCTCCTTTGCCCAGCGACCGTTGCCATCCATTATTATGGCTACATGCTTAGGCAACCTGCTGCGGTCTATCAATGCCAAATTATCCATCAGGTTCGTTACAAAAAGTGTGCGAAGGTACAAAAATAGCCCGTAGCTATTGGCAACAAAATATATGTAAACAGTTTAACTCGATTTTAACTGCACACAACAGCTATTCTAATATATAAAGTCTTACACTGGAACCGTTTTTACAAAACAAAAGCAGCTAAATAGCTGCCTTTGTTAAGATAGTAAAAAGAAAATACTATTTCTCTATCACAAAACGAAACACATAATTTCCATTTGATGAGCGCAGGTTCAAAAGGTAAGAACCGCTTGCAAGGTTTTGCATTTGCAAATTTGCATCAATCATACCATTTTTAACTGGGAATTTGTTGCTGTATACAGTCTGCCCAAGCATATTGGCTACTTCCATTGTCACATTTTCATCATTCAAATCACCTAAGTTACCCTTGACAGAGAATGATCCCTTGTTCGGATTAGGCATAATAACAATTTCCGCTCCATCAGATAAGTCGTGAACACCGAGATTGGATATGTATATAACCACTGATTTGCTCTCGGTTATTGTACCGCACGGCCCGTCTGAAACTACAAAACAGGTTACTGTATCATTATTTGCAAAAGCGTTACTGATGTAGGTAGCATTTGTAGCACCGGCCATATATGTACCATTTACCTTCCAATGGTAGGAATGAACTGTTCCTGCACCCGCTACCACAGCTTGTAAAGTATCGCTCTGCCCCGACTTGATGGTGATACCTGGTTTCGCGGTTATTGATGTAAATGTCGACCCCGGGGTAATGCTTACAAGGCTGGAACCGGTTGATGAGCACCCTGCCTGTGTTGAGGTTGCAGTATAAGTGCGTACAGTTGGTGCAGTGATCGTGGTTGGATGAGCGTAAACAGTGTTAACTCTGGCACCGGCTGTATACGGTATAGTCAAGCCTGCATCTGTGAATAGATCCGTCACCGGCGACCAGGATGGAACTACATACGTAGCTTTGGGTACTCCACTTACGACTACATTATCTATCACCCAAATATCTCCATCCAAGGTATAATAATAAAAACGCATCATCAGATTTGGCATCCCCACATATGCGTCGAGTGAGAACGACCTAGACCTGAAGTTATAATAACCATCCCGCACATGTGCCAATGAAAAATTATGCAGGGTTACCCATGTAGTACCCCCATCTGTCGAGATTTCCACATTCACTGCACTATCTCCACTTTTGTACCTGTAATAATGTTGGAATGATAGTGTGGCGGAAGCATAATCAGCCAATGAAAAAGTAGGTGAAACTATACGTGTTTTAGTTGTGTCACCAAATGTTGCAGACAATGGGTAGCTAAGAGCGAAATCCGACAAATCTGGAGAACGTCTGCCAAGCGTACCATTAGGAACGGTAAACCAGGGCACATAAGTCGATGATCCTGTAGACCCTGTATTATCCAACACCCATGCTCCAAGTCCGGCATTAAAGTTTTCTGATAATACTGTGTTTAATCCTGGCATTACAGCCAATGGTGCGCTTATAATAACGCTCCCACTGTTACAAATAGTATCCGCTGATGGAGTAACTGTTAGTGGTGCTGGTATTGGATTTACTACAATTAAAACGGAATCAGAAAATGTACCACAACCCATGCTAGCTGTATACGTGATAAAAACATTGCCAGGAGCCACGCCGGTTACGACACCCGCTGGAGAAACTACAGCAATTGCAGGATCATGGCTACCCCACGCACCTGCGGAAAAAGTATCGGTTAACGTAACAGAAGACCCAACACATACATTTGAAGCCCCTGAAATGCTTTCAGCCACAGGATTATAGCCCTTCCCCAGGCCTACAGCATACCAGGCATTCTCAACCGCCTGCACTTCTGGAGAACATGGTCCGTATAATGCAATAGCAGTCGCTATAGTTGTGCTTCGGCATATGGCAAAGTCTGCAGTACTCGACAATACCAACTCTGTTTGATAGGCTATATCAGCACCGGTAGATATACCTACCCCTGTAACACTATAACTGTTACCCAGATCATTAACACCTGATCCTCCCTCACACAATAAATAGAACCAGTGGGTAAATACGCACATATTATAATGCACTCCACCAAAATCATTATCTCTATCAGGTAACATCGCAGTATTATCGACCCAATATACGCCACCATATGTATCCGGACATAACTGATCTTTGGGTGTATCATAGCTGCGCATAATAAATCCTAACTCCTCGTCATGTTTCCATATCAACTTTGGTTGGGCATCCACTTCATGCGGGTCTGCCCAGGCCTCAATAACAGCACCCCATATATCGCTAAACCCCTCATTGAGCGCTCCATTTTCTCCACTGTTCCCTAAGTCCGCGGTATACTGGCATACAGCATGACCTGTTTCATGTGCAGTAATATCCAATGATACACGCGGATAACCAGATCCTATGGCCCCATCTCCATAAACCATCACAGAACCAGTCCAAAATGCATTGCTGAACCCAATCCCGAAGTGGATAAAACTATTTAACGCTGCACCGGCATTATCAAAACTGTTTCGTCCCTGCTGAGTGTACCAGTAGTCATATACCTTTTCTGCAGCCCAATGTGCATCAAGTGATGC
This sequence comes from uncultured Flavipsychrobacter sp., assembly GCA_964493865.1. Taxonomy (GTDB): domain Bacteria; phylum Bacteroidota; class Bacteroidia; order Chitinophagales; family Chitinophagaceae; genus Nemorincola. Next base: position 81,389 of record CAZBPS010000007.1, on the reverse strand, counting down.
ATCGTGTGCCCAAGTAGTACTACTGCTGATATTCTCAACAATACTTGTATCTGGTGCGAGGCTATAAGTATTAATACCAGCGCCACGTACAGTATCATGCAAATAATAGCCCCCCCCAATTTTTTCAGTATTGAAGCTAACATTACCACTATAGTATGAAGGGCCGTTTCCTGAGCTATACTGTATAAGTGAATGAACATCAATAATTTCACCATTTACAGCATCTACATACACCATATTACGGCTGAATGGCTCCTTTGCATAAACATTAAAGCTAAAAGCTAGGCGTAAAATGCGGCTTTTTGAACTTGGAGAAGGGTCTTCGATCCAAACTAAACTGCCCTTTGGCAAGTACGACGTATCGGGCTTCCTCGTCTCTTGCCTCAGAAACAGTTCCATTTTGGGCTCTTGCCACATATATTTTTTTGCACCTATCTTAAGCAGTGCTTTCTCAAAGGCTGCATGTTCTGTTAATACCGGTTCTGCCGATATATCCTTGTCTATACTATAAATGTTCCCTGTTATAAAATTTACTTTATCTTCCTTTACCATCAGTGAGTAGCAACTGCGTTCTATTTTTAGCCCTTTGTAATACTGTGCATACCTGTATACTGTTGTATTAAGTTTAGTTTTAGTTGTGCTATACAGCACCAGTTCATCGCCGTGCTTCCCGACACCCAGGTACTGCTTGAATAGCGCCTGTGCATCCCCCGGATGAAATTCCGCATCAGCTGCGAAAACAACAGAGGTAGGTGTATTATCTGCTTTATTTCTTTCTACAGATAACACCTTCGTGTCCTTTGCCACTAGCTGGCCAAAAAGCGTTGTCCCCAACAGGGATAATGCAATATTTAGGATAAAGATTTTTCTCATCGACGTTTTTTTAAGATGTATGATTATATTTTAAAGATACAACTACAATCATAATATTATCAATAATTTATTAATAAATATGAAATAATGTAAAAGCAAATACATGATATACATAGCTTCTCTGCATTATGCGACAAAAACTGCTCAACTTTCAGGCATAAAAAAGAGGCAACCCTAAGGCTGCCTCTTAAAAAAGATCATTCTAACAACCTTATTGTGTCACCACAAAATGGAAAACATTATTACCATTCGATGAGCGCAGGTTCAGAATATACGAACCATTTGCAAGATTAGTTGTTTGCACCTGTGCATTAATATCACCATTCTGCGTCATGAACTTATTGTTGTAAACGACTTGGCCCAGCATATTGGTTACTTCAACAGTTACAGCTTCATCACTCAGTAAGCCCAAAGAACCCTTCACTGTAAATGTACCGGTATTCGGGTTTGGCACTAACGAAATGCTGCTGCTTCCAAATGTTTGTACACCAACTTTAGCGTTAATAACAACTGAGTTGAGTGTGCTCAGGCCACACGCATCTGTGCGTGTGACTTTGCAACCTACAGAATCATTATGCGCAACAGTGCTGCGTATATACGTACTGTTAGTAGCTCCGGCTACAATAGCTCCGTTAAAGTACCACTGGTACAATGGACTTGTTCCGCCATTAGTAACTACAGCTGTAAATGTATCTGCAACAGCACCGACGTTAACACCTGGTGTTGCATTGATAGCAACCGAAGGCACTATCGGGGCTTGAACCATCATATCTACTACATTACTGTATGCAGTCGTTGTATCGCGACACATATAGTTGCTGGTCATAACAGCGTAAATGTAATCGCCGTTAATTGGAGTATAGGTATAAGATGAAGAAGTACCTACTACAATCGCATTCTTAACCCATACGTATGTAGGTCCGTACCCACCAAATGTAGAGGTAGGGTTAATTGTTACTACCGTACCTTCACATACTGTATCATTAGGGCTGGCTGCAAGCGTTACTGTAGGCGTGCCATTTGCAAAAATGGTAGTAGTTAGTGTATCGCTCATTACTGTATCAGGGGTTGCGCAAACAGCATCGCTTACCACTATCACACTTACATTGCTGGTACCTACTCCCGGAACGTGACCGAACTCAGCACTATCTATACCTGCTGTAGCACCATTAACTTTCCAAATGAAAGTTGGATTAGAGCCACCGTTAATTACATATGTGCTGAACGCTATTGGTGTACCCTCGCATACTGTATCTGAGGTACTTTGGTAAATGCTTACTGAAGGTACAACTACAGGTATGATGGTTACGGAAGCACTGCCTGCCATCCAGTTAGTACAGCCTGTCATAGTATCAATAGCTTCTACAGTATAACTGCCGGCACCTGTCTGCAATCCGAAGCTGATGGTGTCTTCGATACCATCTACCAATGAGCCGATTGTACTTAATCCATAATACAACTGGTAACGGATGCCACCATTAGTTGTATCAACACCAATCTCAACACCTGTACCATCTGCGCAGTAGCTGCCACCACCTATCACATTATATACATTTGGCAGTGGGTTCACCGTTACTGTTACGGTAGCCATATTCGTGCAACCTTCTATATAAAACTCTACTTCCATTGTTTGTGATACAGCACCACATGTGTTACCGTCTATTCCACCCCAGTTATCATTCGTTATGTTAGGACGTATGCTATAACCGGGAGCACATGTGCAGCCTCCCTGATTTGCTAATTCAACAAAAAGCCCGCCACATGTTGACGATGAACAACCACCGGCGCTTACAGTCCAGGTTTGTCCATCTGAACTACCTGAATAGTTCGTACCTGTCCTCAAGGCATTTGCCACAGCCGCTGCAATAACAGGATCAGTACATGATATACCTGTAGTATTCTCACTTCCCTTTATTGTAAACCCAACGTAGTTGTAAGAACCGTTCAATGAAGCCCTGAAAGATTGCCATGAATTACATTGCGTTGTTGGCGTAACACCATTTGTAAATGCTTCGCTGTATGCTATTGTTTGCTTTGTTGTACCTGTTACAGTGTAGGTAGTTGTTACGGTTGGGTTAGCTGTTGGGTTAGCGCAGTTTGTACAAGACAATCCGTCTGCCGGCATCCAGGTATAAACATCAGCACCTGTAGCAGACATTGATGTTGAGTTACCATAGCAAATAGCCACATCAGAACCGCCGCTAACTGCGGGCAACGCAGTTACTGAAACCGGGGCTGTAACATAGCAGCCTGTTGGCAGCATATAGGTAATAGTTGCCGCACCTGCCGATACACCGGTCACATCACCCATAGTGCCTGCACTTGCTGTAGCACCATCACTGCTGCTCCATGCACCGCCCGATGTAATCGTATTCAATACAATAACAGAACTTACACACACCCTGTCGCTACCTGTAATTGCAGCCGGCATTGGATTAACAGTAACGTTCTGCTGTACCATACAGCTTGTAGGCAATGTATATATTATATTCACAGTACCAGCGGCTACACCTGTTACCACACCTGCTGTGCCTACTGTAGCAATGCTGTTATTGCTACTGCTCCATGTACCACCTGAAGTTGTTGAACTCAATGCAGTTGTCCATCCGGCCTCACACACACTGAATGTACCTGTAATTGCTGCCGGTAAAGGATTAATCGTTATCTCTTTAGTAGCATACCTTGTACCGCACCAATTCGTCACTGAATAAGTTATAGTAGCTACTCCTGCGCCAACACCTGAAACAGTACCGCTTAACGAACCTACAATAGCTACTGAAGTGTTGCTGCTTGACCATGCACCACCAGACGCCCCGGAAGAACTGTAATTAGTTGTTGAACCCTGACAAATAACAGAAGTGCCTGAAACTACCCCTGGCTCAACGCGCTCACAAATCACCACCTTACCGTTAACATCGGGGCTGCCGGGAGAATTTAATTGTTCAGTACCTGCATTATACGAGCCTCCGCCGCCACCGGGCGTAAAGTCATTAGGCAAAGAAGTAAGCTCGCCACCTGCACCACCGCCGCTGTAACCGCCACCGCCGCCGCCGCCTATCGCGCCGCACCTGCCGTGCGCGCCGCCGCCGCCGCCGTATCCGCCGTTACCATCAAGACCCGATGTTCCGCCATACATACCACCGGCACCACCACCTAACGGAGTGTTACCGCCGGTAGGAAACGGACTGGAACAAAATCCAAGATTAATACCATTAGCACCGGCTGAAAACCAACCTGCACCGCCCGCAGCATAATAATCCACTCCGCCAGTTGGCTCCGTACCGCCATTACCCGCAACACCACCACCATTTGGCATCGTAAATCCATTAATGCCATTTACGCCGGTAGACGCATCTAAACCATTAAGGCCAAAACCGGTATTATCGCTACAGCCGGCACCACCACCACCGCCGGCAGCAATCAACAGTGTATTTGTGCCGTTATCCCACACAAATGTTCCGCCTCCCCCACCGCCGGTAAATGTTGCATCTTCCCCTTGCTGACCTACTAATATTCTCAATACCTGCCCTGGAGTTACTGCAAAATTACCCTGCATTATAGCCCCCTTGCCACCTATAGCTCCTCCGTGCGAACTGATGTTACCCCCGCGGGCACCAACACTTGTGATTGCAATACTATACACACCTGCCGGTACTGTATAAGATTGTATCCCACCGGTGTATACGTATAATGAGCTTTGTGCATAAGCGCTCAAACACAACACCGAAAAGACCAAAGATAAAAATTGCTTTTTCGAAAAGTAAGTTTGTTTCATAAGAGAGACGTTTTAAACTACAGATAAACCGTTTTATATTTGCTATTATTTAATGGTTTGCTATTTTGGTCGCAAAAATACAATGAAAATGCTTTCCATTGTACTTTTTTATAAAAAAATCAGTGCTTTATCCTGAAATAAATTATTTTGCTCATTTTAACTTAACGTAAAAGGCCTTCATATACAAGTTCTATGCTTTTCAATGCATAACAGGCCATTCCGGTTTTTTTATCAGAATAGACGGAAAGTACCCTGCTATAATCAGGATAAATGAGTATATTGCCAAACATTTTCACATTTTCATGTAGAAAGTGCCATTAAAATCTCTTTGTTATGAACCTATTTGTTGGTAATCTCAATCCGGAAACAAATGTCAGCAACCTTCGCCCGCTGTTTGCGGAATTTGGCGAGGTAGTGTCTGCAAAAATCATCTTTGATAACGCTACAGGTATGTCACGCGGTTTTGGCTTCGTGGAAATGGCTGATAAGTTCCATGCAATGGATGCAATTGACAACCTCGATGCCACTTACTTTGAAGGTAACATCATATCTGTAAAGGAGGCGAAACAAAACAACACCAAGAGCGGCCCGGGTGGCCGTTCCGGAGGTGCCAACAGATCTTTCAGGCCAAGAACGCCCCGCACAGATTTTAACAGCAACCGTACTACCGACTACAACAGCCGTGGCGATTACGGCAACCGCAGCAATGGCGACTTTAACAACAATAGGTATTAGGTATTAAGCCTCTTTAATTCGCTTAAGATTGTAATCAGGTATCGCCGACACATAGATCGGGTACTTTTCTAATGTCACATCCGAAGGGTCTAGTCCGAATCCACGCTCTTCCGACAAGCTGACTTTTTTGAGCAGGAAATAACCGCGCATCATCATGCGCTCCCACATTGGCAAAGAATTATCCCGGGATAAAAACTTCTCCATTACTATAAACCTGAAGTCGCCCATGAGGTTATTCTTACTCAGCGATTCGTAACGGCTCACCACATTCACTTCCTTGTTAGCCACCATTTCTTCCACCACCTTCTTGAACATATACTGCACCCTGTGATCCATCCTGAAGCCTAACCTGAATTCAACCCGTACAATCTCGTTAGGCACTATAGTTTGCACCACATATTCGGTAGTGTAAGGGTCATCAAGTACATCTACATGCACAAACCAATAAATATCGGCACGTTTTGGCTTACTATACAGAATGGAGTAAATTATCTTATGCTCTATCTCCCGTGGGTTATTAGCACTGGTAAGGTACACCAGGTGCGTAGCATACTTATTTATGGTTGTATCATTGCTCAGTTCCTGAAGGATAGGGATGTAATTCTCCAACCGTACAAACTCCACATACCTGTTCTTTATTTTGCGCGACTTGTACCACACCAGCATGGTCATAAAAAGCCCGCCGGCCACCAGCACTGTTACCGCCCCACCCTCTTTGAACTTCTCTACAAGGTTGGCGGTGAGAAACGACAACTCAATGGTAAGGTAAACCACTAGATAAGTGGCTATCCATACTATCGGCACGCGCTTGATGAACATATAGTACGCAAACAGCACCGAGGTCATCACAAATGTGGTGGTAATAGCCAAACCATAGGCTGCCTCCATACTGGATGACCGCTGAAAATACAACGTAATCACCACACAGCCCGCAAAAAGGAGGTTGTTAAGGCCCGGGATAAAGGACTGCCCGCGCTCCACAGTAGGGTAGCTGATTTTCATCTTTGGCCATAGGTTCAGTTTCATGGCCACACTAATGAGCGTAAACGAACCTGATATCATGGCCTGGCTCGCTATCACCGCTGCAAGGGTGGCTATGATTATGCCCGGTATCACAAACCATTGTGGCATTATCTCGTAGAACGGGTTCTTCACTAACGGGTTCCATGGACTATTGCTATGGTTGTCGAGCAGGAAGGCCCCCTGCCCCAGGTAATTAAGTATGAGGCATATTTTCACAAACGGCCACGATATACGGATATTGTTGCGCCCGCAATGCCCGAGGTCAGAATACAATGCCTCGGCCCCTGTAGTGCAAAGGAACACCGCCCCTAGTATAAGGAAGGCACCGGGGTATTTTATGAGTATCTCTATGGCGTATTGCGGGTTGAAGGCCTTAAGTATATTCCAGTTGTGCGCCACGTTTAGCTGGTGTATCCCCAGAATAGCCAGCATCAGGAACCACAAAGTCATCAAAGGCCCGAACGCCTTACCGATGGACGATGTGCCGAATTGCTGGAAAAAGAACAACCCCGCAATAATGGCCAGCACAATATACACAATGGTCATAGTACCTATGCCGCCGAGCGAGGGGATGCGGCGCAACCCTTCAATAGCCGAGGTTACAGAGATAGGCGGTGTTATCATGCCATCGGCCAGGAGAGCGGCCCCGCCTACCATTGCCGGGAAAACCGTCCATTTGCCATGCCGCCGCACCAATGCGAACAGTGAGAATATCCCGCCCTCACCTTTGTTATCTGCCCGCAGCGTAAGGATTACATACTTCACGGTGGTCTGCATGGTGAGTGTCCAGATTATACAAGAAAGCGCCCCGATGATGAGAAACTCATCTATTACCCGGCCATTGCACACCGCGTTCATCACATAGAGTGGCGAGGTCCCTATATCCCCGTAAATAATTCCGAGAGCAATGATAAATCCGGCCAAAGATGCCTTATGCAGGTTCTGTCCCAATTCCTTTATGTATAAATACTATGTTGTGAAAAGCACGCAAAGTTAGGAATAAAGAAAATCAAAATTCAAAAAACAAAAAAAGTATTCCCGCAGATGCTCTGTGAAAAAATATCATATATCTTCGTTGTAGATGGTACACACCTTATGCATAAATTCCTATACATACTATTATTATTCCCCGCTATACTAAGAGCACAGAGTATTTCTATAACTGTACCTACTGATACAGTTTGTACAGGAAGCCCTGTCACGTTTACCGCCATAGCAACAGGAATATCATCGCCGCATTATCAATGGAAAGTAAATAGCCTCGATGCAGGAACGGACAGTACCGGGTTTACTACCAATACACTTACTGATGGAGATACAATTAAATGCCTTCTAACGAATAGCCCGGGCACTGTAGTGTATGCCACCTCAGCCAGCATTGTTATGACTATAGAGAATATGCCGAATGCGGGGGTAATAACAGGGCCGGATATTGTTTGCCATTATGCAAGCATTTTATTAACCGACACTGTAGCTGGTGGAGAATGGTCTACTGAAAATGATAACGCATCTGTATCAGGCGGTGTTGTTACAGGTTTAAATGTTATAATAGGCATTGATAACCTGTTTTGGTCATCTTACGACTCCATTTACTATACAGTTACTAACTCCTGCGGATCAGACAGAACAGCAAAACTGATTGAAATACACCCATTGCCAAATGCGAATTTCTTCTTGGGTATTCCCGGCTCCTTTAAATACAGTCTATGTGTTGGGGAAGAGGTATTTATCAATGGCGGTGTTGAATATCCACACTTGCTTTTTTCATCATACGGATATACTGAGCCAGTAATGTCCAATAAATATTTGCGCGGTGTTAATGCGGGTAGGGATATATTGATAGGTGTTCACTCCAACTATTGCGGAATAGATACATTCCGGATGGCAGTAAATGTTTATGAGCCGCCGGAAATATTTCCTATTATAGTTCCCACAACAGAAATTTGCGTGGGCGAATCTATTTCATTGGCAGACTCAAGTAAAGGAATGCTCACCTGGCATTCCACCAAAAATGGGCATATTGTTAGCTGGTCTGGTGTTCTTACAGGAATAAGTCCCGGTTTAGATACCATTACATTGCAATCTTCAAATCAATGTGGTGCAAGATATACTGATACTGTAATAAATATCAACCCTCCCGGCCAAATCCTCAGCCCCGACACACTATGCAAAGACCAGTCAACCACCCTCACCAACTCCTACCCCGGTGGCATATGGAGCAGCAGCAACCCTGCAATAGCTACCGTCAGTCAGAGTGGCCAGCTGGACTGTCTCGCCGCAGATACAGTGTATATCAGCTACACATTGGGCTCATGCACAGTCACTAAAAAAGAAATCATTAACCCGCTGCCTGTTATCACCGGAAAAATGGGCATCTGTCCCAATGAAGAAACTACCCTGACTGCAAGCCTGACCGGAAAAAAATGGAGTACCGGCAATAGTGATGCTGCTACGATTGACTCTTTCGGAAACATCAAAGGTATTAATCACGGCAGCTCATTGATTAGCTTTACTGCAAACAACGGCTGCTCCACAAGCACAGAACTAACGATTAACCCTCTGCCGGCAACCATTACAGGCGACCCCGGAATTTGCCTGAAGCGCGGCAACTACTTATATAATGAAGTACCCGGAGGAAAATGGAGTTCCGACAGGCCCTATACCGCTTCCATAGATTCTTTATCGGGGTTCATCTCTGGCATAAGCGACGGTGTGGCTAATATCACCTACACCCTGCCTACGGGCTGCAATATCACCCGGCAAGTTATTACCTCTTATTGCTACGAAGAGCAAAACATATTCCCCAACCCAGCCAGCCACGAGATTAACATAGAAGCCGATACAGCCATTTACTTTGAATATGCCATTATCAACTACATGGGGCAGATGACTACCCGCGCCCCTATCACAGCAACCTTCACCACACTCGACATCACTACACTCCCCCGAGGGTTCTACTTCATCTATCTATGGGGAAAGGTTTACCTCCACGGCGACCACAGAATGCATATAGAGCGGTTCATTAAACAATAACCCCCACCTTTTACCCTTTTAACGTTTCAACCTATTAACCTATTAACCTATTAACCTATCAACAAATCAAACTACCTTTGCATCGTTTAAATGATAAAAATCGCCAATATAGAACTCGGGGAATTCCCCCTGCTGCTCGCCCCTATGGAGGACGTGAGCGACCCGCCTTTCCGCGCCGTCTGCAAGGAAAACGGGGCAGACCTCATGTATACTGAGTTTATATCTTCCGAGGGCCTTATCCGGGATGCAATGAAAAGCCGCCAGAAGCTGGACATTTTCGACTATGAGAAACCCATAGGCATACAAATCTTTGGCGGCGATGAAGAAGCGATGGCCCTGAGTGCCAAAATAGTAGACACCACCAATCCCGACCTGCTCGACATCAACTTTGGCTGCCCGGTAAAAAAGGTGGTATGCAAGGGTGCGGGTGCTGCAGTGCTGAAGGACGTGGACCTGATGGTGCGCCTCACCAAAGCCTGCATCAAGTCAACCACCCTGCCGGTCACTGTAAAGACCCGCCTCGGCTGGGACGACAACACAAAAAACATTGAGGAAGTAGCTGAGCGGCTACAGGACATTGGCGTAGCCGCCCTTTCCATACATGGCCGCACCCGCTCGCAGCTTTATAAAGGAGATGCCGACTGGACCCTCATTGCCAAGGTGAAGAACAACCCGCGGATAACAATACCCATCTTCGGCAACGGCGACATAGACACACCGCAGAAAGCACTTGAATACAAGAACCGCTACGGCGTTGATGGCATTATGATAGGCAGGGCAGCCATTGGCTACCCCTGGATATTCCGCGAGGTGAAGCACTATATAAATACCGGCGAAATCCTGCCACCACCCACACTATCCGAAAGGCTGCAGGCATGCCGCAAGCACCTGCAAGGGTCCGTGGCATGGAAGGGGCAGAAACTGGGTATCCTCGAAATGCGCCGCCACTATGCCAGCTACCTCAAAGGGCTGTCGCATGTTAAGGAGTTCCGCAACCGCCTCGTCACCACCGACAACCTGCCTGAAATAGAGGCAATATTGCAGGAGGTGGAAGAATACTACACGCGCGCAGAACCCGCGTTCGCTCATTTTGTTTAGAGCGCGGGCCCGTTATGCGCACATTTCTTATGATAACATGCCCTAAAAATAGAAGAGGCACCATAGCGGCACCTCTTCGATATATCCTATTCCCTCACAACTTTACTGCCCTGTCTTTGTCCCTTTTTCTTTTGCTGCTTTGGCTTTCTTTTCCAACATTTCTATCACATTACCTATATTGGCATGGTCAAGGCGTTTGCCACGTATTATCTTGCGCTCATCCAGCAGGTAGATGGTGGGGGTGCTGTACACGTCATATTTGCTGTGGTAATCGCTTGTATGCTTTGAATCCCATGTATTTGTCCACTCGTTTATTTTGTTCTTATTAATAAAGTCGGTGATGGCTTTTTCCTCCCCTTCAGTGGCTACTGTGTACACCTTTACTCCCTTATCTTTCAGCACTGCGCGGTATAAAGAGTCAAGGCTCGGCATCTCATGCTGGCAGTGGCCGCAGGTGGGCGAATAAAATACAATCAGCGTATATTTCGCCTTCAAGGCCGACATGCTCTCCTCTTTCTTGGTCACTATGTTAGGTAGCTTAATCTCCGGGGCTACATTGCCTATCACGTTAGGCGCAATGTCCATAGCGCGTTTTGTATATTTCTGCAAGTCGTCAGGTTTCAGCCAGAAGGCGTCACCCTTCATGTAATAGTTCTCCACCAGGTACACAAACACTTCATCCATGCCCATCACCTTGCTGTTCTCTACATGGTGCGTAAGCCACCACAGTGTGTAATGGAACATATCCTTCGTGCCCTTGGTCTTTTTCAGCAGCATGTCAGCTTCCTTCTCCATGCTGTCGGGCCAGGGCAGCACCAGTTTGGTAAAGTACTCTTCTATCCTCGGGTCGTACAAAGGTGTAAATATGAGCCTGTCATCGCGAAAGTCGAACCCATCCCAGTAGTGGCTTTTATAGTAGCGGTATGCGAAAGTGGAGTCTTTTGTTTTGCCATCTTCCAGGTAATGGGTGCCTTCAGGTATTTCCGGGCTTTCCATAGCGTTAAAAATAGTGGATAATAACGTACCGGGATGCGCTTTCACATAATCGCGCCTGTACTTTGTGAGTACTTTTGATGAAGCGATAGATTTTTTCCGTATAACCTCTGTATCTGCGGTGGTCTTCGCTTTGGTCAGGTCTTCTTTTAATTTCTCCTGCTCTTTGCTGTATCCCTTCAGGTAATCTACATATTCCGCAAAACGGTCGTTTTCCGGCGAATTCTTGAACTTAACCCCGTCAGGCAGTTTACTTTTGGTAGCGGTGATGGATATATCATCGCCCCTGTTCAGTAAAAATTCAAAATTGGTACGCTCCTTATCGCCCAACAGTATAATATATATCCCCCCAACGAATGACGAATCAGTGCTGGTGAACGTCGCCATGCCATTGTGGTCAAGGTTCATGGAGTCAGTGATGAAAATAGTAGGGCGGCCTTTGCCATAATAGTGTACCAGGTAGATGAGAGAATCCTTTACATCGGTCATTTTCACTTGCACACGATAGGCCTGGCGGGCAACTGATAACTCTGCCATACCCATAAGCAGCAGAATCGCAAATAAAGTAATTTTTTTCATATACAATGTCTGGTTAGTTTGGTTTCGCTGAAAGACAGCGATGAAAAAATATGAGTTGGTTTAGAAAACCAAAAATAAATCATAAAACTGTTCTATCGCATGTCTTTAGAAGTAATTTTGCCGCTTATTATAAAAACTATAACAAAATTTTGTCGCGCAAAAAGAAAAAATCGCTCCCTTTATTAAACATTAAGATAGAATCTTATGCGGCGGAAGGCAAGAGCATAGCAAGGCTGGAAGACGGGAAAGTTATATTCGTGGAAAACGCCATTCCCGGCGATGTTGTGGATGCCGTTATCATAAAAGATAAAAAAAGCTGGGCGCAGGCCAGGATATTGAAAGTGGTAACACCCTCACCGCACAGGGTAACGCCTTTCTGCCAACACTTTGGTGTATGCGGCGGCTGCAAATGGCAAATGTTGCCCTACCCCATGCAGCTTCAATATAAGCAGCAGCAGGTAACCGACCAGCTACAGCGCATAGGCCATATAGAGTTGCCCGAAATGCAGCCCATAATAGGCAGCCCGCATGAACGGCATTACCGCAATAAGCTGGAATTCACTTTCTCTACCCACCAATACCTCACCTTTGAACAGATAGCCGACAGGCAGGAGAAAATAGCCCCCGTGCCTGCACTTGGCTTTCACGCACCTGGCCTGTTTGATAAGGTGGTAGAGATACATACTTGCTACTTACAACAGGAGCCTACCAACCTTTTATTAAAAATACTCAGGGAATACACCAATGAACGCAACCTGCCTTACTACGACTTCAAAGCCCAGTATGGCTGGCTACGGAATGTGATACTGCGCGTGGCTACAACCGGGGAGATACTCATTAACCTGATTATACACCACGAGGATGAAGAAAACAGGATAGGTATATTGAAGCACATACTGGAAAACATCCCCCATGTCACCTCGCTGAACTATACCATCAACCCTAAAGTGAATGATACCATTCACGACCAGGAAGTGATTTGCTATCACGGCAAACAGTATATAGAGGAGAAACTGGAAGGGTTCCGTTTCAATATCTCGCCTAAATCATTCTTCCAGACAAATACCTATCAGGCCGAAGCCTTATACCGGGTAACGCGTGAATTTGCAGGGCTTACCGGCAATGAAACACTGTATGACCTTTACTGTGGCACAGGTAGCATAGGTATCTTCTGCTCAGGTGGCGCAAAGAAAGTCATAGGCATTGAAGTGGTGGAAGATGCGATTAAGGACGCAAAGGAAAATGCGGCTTTGAATAACCTTAACAATTGCTTGTTTTTTGCCGGTGATGTGGAGAAAATATGCACCGATGCTTTCTTTACGCAACATGGTAAGCCTGACGTAATTATCACTGACCCGCCAAGGGCCGGAATGACCGAAAAACTGATACAGCAATTATTGAAAATTAAAGCGCCAAAAGTGGTTTATGTAAGCTGCAACCCTGCCACACAGGCTCGCGACCTGCAATTTCTGGATGAGGCGTATAAAATAACCCGCCTGCAGCCCGTAGATATGTTCCCCCATACGCACCATATAGAAAATGTGGCTTTGCTCGAATTGAGGTAAACAAAGTTAATTACTGTTAAATATTATATCCCCCTTGTGTTCACCCTAACAGGTGAACACTTTTTTCATATCTTGCACGTTATATCTTCAAACAAAAACATATAAAAATGAAAAACACACGTTCTTTCATCATGGCGTTCGCAATGGTATTCGCCAGCCTTTTAAACGCTTCAGCCCAAACCGCAGATGAAATAGTACAAAAACATGTCGACGCCGTTGGCGGCGTTGATAACTGGAAAAAAATCAACTCTATAAAGTTAACAGGCTCCATGAATGCCGGAGGCATGGAAATGCCTGTCACTGTTACAACTTTAAATGGGAAGGCATCAAGAATGGAATTTACAATAAACGGTATGACCAACTATACTATCCTTACCACTACAGGCGGGTGGATGTATTTCCCGATTCAGGGGCAAACCAAACCAGAGGCCTTGCCTGAAGAAATGGTAAAAGAGCAGCAAGACCAACTGGATGTGATGATGGATCCGCTTATCGACTACAAAGCCAAAGAATCTAAAGTAACCTACCTTGGCAAAGATGATGTAGAAGGCACTGAATGTCATAAACTGAAGGTGACATTAAAAAACGGAAAAGAAGAAACAATTTTTCTCGATGCAGGAAACTATTACTGTTTGCGCTCGGTTGAAAAAACAAAAGCCAACGGTAAAGAGGTAGAGGCCATCAGTGCGTTCAGCAACTATCAAAAATTGCCTGAAGGCATAGTGTTTCCCATGTCCATAGACAACAATGGCGGCCCTTTAACATTGAAATCTGTTGAGATTAACAAACCCGTTGACGAAAGCATCTTCAAAATACCTGAGGATAAAAAGTAAACTCAGAGATCAAGGCAGTTAACATTTTCTTCTTCATTCATCAATCAGCATCATTATGAAAAAGCAATTTTTCTTTTTCATTGCGTTTTTTGCTGCGCATATCGCAGGTGCGCAAACCAAAGTCAACTCCTATACTTTTGGCGCCGTTGAGGCCCGGTGGCTCGGGCCCGGCACCATGAGCGGGAGGATAACCGCAATAGAAGGTGTGAATGCCGACAGCAAAACGCTTTACGTGGGCACTGCCGGCGGAGGTGTATGGAAAAGCACCAATGCAGGTGCATCCTTCAAGCCCATATTCGACAAATACTGTATGAGCATTGGCGCTATCGCCATAGACCAGCGCACTCCATCCACTGTATTTGTGGGCGCGGGCGAGAGCAATATGCGAAATACAGTATCCATAGGTGATGGATTGTATAAGAGTACAGATGCTGGTGATAATTGGGTGAAGGTAGGGCTTGACAGTACAGAGCATATTTCCAAAATAATCATTGACCCCAAAAATGCCAGCACTATTTATGTGGCTGCCCCCGGGCCATTATGGAGCGATAGCAAACATCGCGGACTTTACAAATCAACAGATGGCGGAACTACCTGGAACAAGATACTGTATATAAATGAAAAGACCGGTTGCGCCGATATAGCCGTTGACCCTACCAATCCGGACATTATATATGCCACCACCTGGGAATTCAGGCGGCTACCCTACTCTTTTAATTCAGGTGGTAATGGCAGCGGCATGTGGAAAAGCGCAGACGGAGGAAAGACATGGCGCGAGCTGAAAAATGGCTTACCTGCAAAGCCATTTGGCCGCATAGCACTAACGCTGGCCCCAAGTTCACCGCAAAACATGATTGCCATTATTGAGTCAAAAGAAACTGGCCTGTACATTTCTGCTGACGGTGGCGAAAACTGGAAGTCACAAAGCGCAACCATGAATGTGGTTTCCCGTCCTTTTTACTTCAGTACCCTGGTAATAGACCCCAAAAACCCAAAACGTGTCTATCGCCCCGGCTTTAGTTTTTCTTATTCCGACGATGGCGGTTATTCTTTCACCGATGCATCTTATGACGGCGGTTGGGTGCATAGCGACCATCACGCGCTATGGATAAACCCGAACTATACCAATCAAATGTACCTCGGCACCGACGGCGGCGTATACTTCAGCCTCGACCGTGGTGCTACATGGATGTTTGTTTACAATCTACCTGTGGGACAATTTTATCACGTGGCGTGTGACAACAAAACACCTTACAACATGTATGGCGGCCTGCAGGACAATGGCAGTTGGATGGCACCTTCTGCAGCGCCGGGTGGGGTCAACAATTCAAGCTGGCAAATGCTATACTGGGGCGATGGCTTTTGGGTGCAGCCAGACCCTTTGGACAATAATGTTGTCTATGCTGAATCGCAGGGTGGCAATATGGCGCGTATAAACCTGACTAATTTTAAGTCGGTAAATATTATGCCACAAGCAGGTAAGGATGAGGAGAAACTCCGTTGGAACTGGAATACCCCCTTAGTTACCGGAAGTGCGAATGGCCATAACTTATATACCGGCGCGCAATACCTGTATAAGACCACCGACCAGGGCCGCACATGGCAGAGGATATCGCCGGACCTAACCACAAATGACAAAAAGAAACAAAAGCAGGAAGAATCCGGTGGATTGAGCGAAGACAATACGTCTGCCGAGAACCACTGTACCATCTTTACTATTGCAGAATCAAAATTTGATGAAAATATTATTTGGGTGGGAACAGACGACGGCAACCTGCAAGTGACCACAGACGGCGGCAAGACTTGGACCAACGTCGCTAAAAACTATGAAGCAGCAGGAATTCCTTCACAGGTATGGGTGAGCAGTATTGAATTGTCAAACTTCGACAAGAATACACTTTACGTCACTTTCGACAACCATATGTATGGCGACATGGCCACATACGCTGCTAAAACAGCAGACGGTGGCAAAACATGGCAGCGGATCACCAGCACAGACTTTACCGGATACGCACATAAAATAAAGGAAGACCACATTAACAAAAATCTCCTTTTCCTGGGCACAGAAAGAGGGCTTTTTGCGACCATAGATGGTGGCAGCTCATGGTTCCGCATGAAGAACAACATACCTGACTATACTATGGTGCGGGATATGCAGATACAGCCACAGACCAGCGACCTTGTTATTGCGACTCATGGAAGGGGCATTATGGTAATCAATGACATATCCCATATACGCAGCCTGTCGAAAGAGATTGTAGAACAGGATGTGGTGATATTTGACAACAAACCTATGCAGATAACTACCGGCAGGTATGGCGGAGGCGGTTCTCCCGTAAGCGGTGGCTGGTGGGGCGGTAACCCGGATCATATTCAGCCTATCGAATATTATCTGAAAGAACGCGCAATGAAAGATGTAAAACTGGAAATTTACGATGCTGCCGGAAAGCTGGTGCAATCCGTCCCCGGCACCAAACGCAAGGGCATAAACAAAGTGTATTGGAACCTGCGCTGGACACCACCCAAAACAGCTACAGGCGGCACCAAAGTAGACTATGGAGGGTTTGTTGCCCCCATGGTATTACCCGGCACCTATACACTGAAACTAAAAGTTGGGGACAAAGAATATACTAAAGCTATCCAGCTGATACATGACAATACCAACAAACTATTTTCAGAAGCAGACAGAAAGGAACAATATGATGCTGCAATGAAACTATACCAGATGCACGAAAGCCTCTATGCATTAGTCAACAAAATTAATGCGGAGCAAAAAACAATAAAGAGCAATATAGATTCATTAGTAAAACCCCAATCCAAGAAAATGCTGAAAGAGTACGACACAAAACTGGAGGAATTGAGAAGTACCCTATTGGCCACAAAACACAAATCAATATTTGCTGACGAACGAAAACTGAGAGAAGAAATATCCGAGCTTTACAGCTCGGTATGCGGGCAGGAATGCCGCCCCACAAACCTGCAGATAGGCCGTGTAGCAGTGCTTGGTGATGACCTGAAAAAAGGCGAACAGGGTTATGAAAAACTATACGCTGAATATAACAGCAAAACCCAGGCATTAATAACAACTGAAAAAGCCAAATCAAAAGCTGCCACACCGCGGGATAGTAATTAACAACACCATATTTAAAAACCAAAGGGGCCGTCTCTACGAGACGGCCCCTTTTAGGAAGGAAGAAGAGTTATTACCCTTTGCAGCTATAAAGATGGGAGAATATTTATTCAATGACTGAACAATCAATCAACACAGTAAAAATACAATCTCACTACCGCTATGGTTATGATTGTGGGCATAGTCAGGCATGATCGTTGTCAGTCTGAGTAAAAGCTTAGATAAAGATATAGTTCAAAGATTTATAGTGCACCTGATGTAAGCGAACACCATATTCAGATTCGGGTCTTCATATTACACATATATTGTTGATTTGAAGTATTGTTATCAACAATGTATATTTATCCCAAACCGGATCTAATTCCATATTTATTATTTGAAAATAACAACCAATACATTCCTGTTATTTGCAGCGGTGTTCATCTTTGAAAAAGGATTCGGACAGGACAATAGTCATATCAGGTCTGAATTATTTGATGAAGAGGATGGCCTGTTGAGTATGTGGATTACAAGCCTTGCTCAAGACCATAATGGGCACGTGTGGATAGGCTCATTAGACGGAATTAACCGTTTCGATGGCAACAATTTTGTTCCTTTTATCCATAAAGATAACGAGCCGTCATCTTTGCTGTTCGACGATGTCAGGTTCATGAAAACTGATCAAAAGGGAATTTTATGGGTCGGCTACAATGAAGGAGGTTTCAGCAAATATCTTGAAAATAGCCAGCGTTTCGAACACTACACATATTACATTGAAAATAACATCCGAAAAAAACTGACTGGAAACAATATTTTGGGCTTTGAAGGAGACAGTATTGTATGGTATGGTGGCAAAGCAGCCGGACTAAACCGGTTGAACATAAAATCAAAAAAACATGAACACTATGACCTGCCTTTCATCGACACCAATTGCGATAAGATAATGAGACCGCTCTATAATACAGTCAACGAAATGTATGTAGAAAATGAAAAAGTAGCATGGCTGGCAACAATTAATGGGCTGTATTCATTTGATCTTACAAACAGATCATTTCAATATATAAAGATGACCACAACAGTATCACGGGTTGTTCGAAATGATCTGTTTGTAAAATTAGCGCCGGATGCAAAAAAGGGACTATGGCTCTTTGCCAACGATGGCGGAATTAGCTACTATGACAAGTTAAGTGGAAAATTTTCCTCCTATAGATATAACAATAAAAACAAGGAAGAAAAATTCTCTAATGAAATAGATGCCATTACCGAAAAAAATGCACAGGAATATTGGATATCAACACCTGATTCTGGAATGGGTGTCTTTAATACCCAAACAAGATCGTATTATTTCCCTGACTATACTGCAAAAGGCACCGGCGAATACAATACCAGAAAATCAAGGGCAATGCTACGGACACGCGACAGTGTTTTGTTTGTCGCAAACAACTACGGATTATTGAAATTTACTCCCGATCAAAAACTTTTCGACTTTAAGTCGCTCCCCATTACCAGGGAACAAAATTCTGATCATTATTTCATCAGTTGCATTCTGGATGACACAGGTTCTAAGTCCATATACTTTGGTACAATGTTCGCAAACGGATTGAATGTACTGGATACTCGCACAAACAAATTCTCCTCTGTAAGAATAGATGTTAACCCGAATGGGAGCAATAATTACCAGATGGTTAGAAGCGTGCAGCTCGACAAAGAAAAAAGGATATGGATTTTATCTCCCTATTTCCTGTACCAGCTTGACAAAAAAAAGCATACCCTTATTAAGGTCATTTCGAGCGACCATATTCCTAACAGGAAAAGCAACGAGTACTTCAGCCATTTACACATAGACAATGAAGGAAAATTCTGGTTTCAGACAAATCATCAAGGGTTATATTCTTACAACTCGTCACAAAACACAATCGGGGAAGCAATCAATACAAAGCCCGGAGCCCCAAAAGAAATAAACTTTATATGTTTCGACCGTAAAAATCGCCTTTGGTTGGCATCTGATTCCGCATGTGTTTTCTATAACGAAGCAGATGGCGCCATCCACACAACACGAAACAAAAAGCTGGATTCAATTGTAAAAAACGGAATATTTAGAATCGCAACAGATCCTGAAGGGAATGTTTGGATGGGTATCAATCAGTTCGGTCTGGTAAAAATTTCATACAGTTCAGACAATGAAATAAGGTTTACTGAGATTGGCCAAAATGAGGGGTTGCTTACCAACAAGCTATACAATTTCGGCATTGATAAGTCAGGTAATATTTGGCTAGCTTCAAAAGCCGGTGTACAGTATATCAAAACCGACCCGATTTCAATTTCCTTGCTCAATAGCAGTGTAGGCATGCAAAAGAATACACTCGACATGGCATTTCTGAATGCAGGTAGCGGTGCGTTTTACATCACTGCTTCAGGCAAGTATTGCAAGGTGAATAATTTCGCTAAAGGCCCTATTTTACCTGCCCCGAAAGTTTACATAGACAATATTAAAGTCCTGAATGTTTCAAAAAATTTTGAAGTAAATAGTCCTACTCCTGTTGTTCTGAGACCTGCTGATAACTTTTTCTCAATTGAATTTGGATGCATTAACTTCCTCAATCAGTCATTTAACCAATTTGCCTATAAGCTTGAAGGCTGGGATGCAGAATGGATATATTGTGGCAAAAGAAGGTTTGCCAATTACACCAATTTGAATGGCGGGAATTATACATTTAAAGTAAAAGTGGCCAATAGTGTAGGTCAGTGGGGCGAACCAATAACTCTTGCCATTCTCATTGAGATACCATATTACAAAAAAGCATGGTTTATCCTGTTATTAGTTGGATGTCTATCGGGAATTGTATTTGCGATATATAGAGCACGAATTGGCCAGATTAGGAACACAGAAAAACTAAAAACAGAATTCAATAAAAAACTCAATGAAACCAAGCTGCAGGCTCTACGGGCGCAAATGAATCCTCACTTCATCTTTAATTCACTCAATTCCATCAACAGGTACATCATTAAAAGCGATGTAAAGGTTGCGTCTTACTACATCACAAAGTTCTCAAAGCTTATGAGGTTGATCCTCGACAATTCTGAACACAGAAAAGTAGTTCTGTCTAACGAACTGGAAGCCTTGAAACTCTATATAGAAATGGAGGCGCTGCGATTTGACAACAAATTTTCTTTTGAGCTTTTAGTCGATGATACGGTAAGTACCGATAGGATTGAAGTGCCGCCGCTGCTCATCCAGCCATATGTCGAAAATGCTATCTGGCATGGACTGCTGCACAAAGAAGGAGAAGGCAAACTTACCATTACGGTGAAAACACACGGTGATATGCTTATTTGCGAGGTCATTGATAATGGTATCGGACGCGAGAAAGCCATGGAGTATAAAAGCAAGAATGCCCCAACCCGCAAATCAATAGGAATGAAACTGACAGAAGAACGCCTCCGCATGAAAGAAATGGACGAAGAAGAAAACGGATCACAGGAAGTAATAGACTTGAAAAACGAAGCGGGCGAACCAATAGGTACAAAGGTAATTATCAAGATACCCATATAATATGATAAAAGCGATAATAGTAGATGATGAAAAAAACAGCATAGAAGTGCTGGAGTGGCTCTTAGCTACTTATTGTCCCGATGTTAAGATTATTGCTACTTGCAGTTCGGCCGAAGAAGGCATTAATACCATCCGGGAACTGAAACCAGACTTGTTGTTTTTGGACATAGAGATGCCCAAAATGAATGGATTTGATATGCTCGAACGATTGAAGAGCATATCGTTCGATATTGTGTTCATCACCGCATACGACAATTTCGCAGTCAGGGCCTTTAAGTATGCGGCTTTGAACTACCTCCTGAAACCGGTAGACCCTGATGAATTAATAGCCACGATACAAAGACATAAAGAAAAGAAACAGCCAACCTCTAACGAGCAATTGAGCATATTATTTCAGAACCTCATTAACAAAGAGGCTAATGTGGAAAGAATTGCCCTATCTACTAAAGACGGACTAATATTTGTACAGGCAAAGAACATTGTTTATTGTGAGGCTGAAAGTAATTACACAAAAGTTGTCATGAGCGACGGACAGAAAATTGTAGTCGCAAAAACGCTCAAGGACCTCGACGAAACACTTGTTGGAAGTAATTTTTTCAGGATACACAACTCATTTTTAATCAACATTAATCATGTGGTAAAATTCATCAGGGAAGATGGTGGCTACGTTGAAATGCTTGATAAAACCCAAATCACGATTTCCCGGAGTAAAAAGGATGCATTTTTTCAGCTATTTGCTAAGTTTTGAATCTCTCCAAATAGGTATTTCACCCCAACCCACACAATACATTAAACATTTTATCACTACCAAATACTAACTTTTCCAGTCAGTTACTCATAAAACCCGCACTTTACTAAGTACTCCCATTTTGCCTCCCTGTGTCGATTTATGTTTGCATCATGAATCGCAAACAGCTCACTAATGCTATAAAAGGAAAGAAAAGGACGTTTGTCCTTGACTTACTGCTTATTATTAGCATTGTCTTACTGTTTTCTGTTCTGTCATTGATGATTACAGACTTATTATAAACAACACAAATACAAGCTAATGAACAACCTAACAGCAACTAATGTGGATCTTTTCGAATCGATACTGAACATTGTCCGGGCAGATGCCACCGGGTCTCAGAAATACAGGCAATTTGAGATGGAATCACTCAACAACTATTGCCGCGAAGGCATGGAAACAGACTCCAAAAAATTTCTGGCCACTCTTTTCATTAACGCACTCAGCAAGCGGTTCTTTTCGTCAACAAAAGTGGAGAACATCTATGAAAAGAAATATGATGTTTCTCAAATACAGTTATTCGATATCCTGATTAACAAATTCCCTTTTGTAAAGTACAGTCAGCAAATAATAAACGATGCTATAATTAACGAAATACGCAATCATACTGAAGTAACATTAATAGACATTGGTATTGGCTTGGGCACACAAATGGTCAATATCCTTGAGTGCGCTAAAAGCATTAACACCTTAAAGAAAATCACCCTGGTTGGCATCGAACCATTTCATGATGCTCTTGCACAAGCCATAACAAAATTCTCTGATCTGAAAAGAGATCTTCCTTTCGAGTTGAACTTTATTCCGGTAGAAGAATACATCGAGAATGTAGATTTCACCGCCATTAGCGGCTTGTCAAAACATATTGTAGTGAATGCATCTCTTGCACTGCATCATATACAAACCAATGAACAAAGGAATAAGGTAATGGCTGAGATAAGAAAGATAAACCCTGTGGCGTTTTTCATGATTGAACCAAATGTTGACCACTTCGAACCGATTCTCGAAAAAAGATTTTACAACTGCTACTATCACTTTTATAGTCTGTTCAAATTAATAGATACACTTGATATTAGCCGGGATGAAAAAAGCGCCCTGAAACTCTTCTTCGGTAGAGAAATTGAAGACATTCTCGGAAAAAATGAGGAAGACAGATTTGAGAAACATGAACCTGCAACAAAGTTTATTACAAGGTTGATTAAGAATAAGTTCTCCATTAATTCAGGTGCGCTCAATATACCTGTTGCCAATGTTGCAGGAGTACAGATAAAGCACCACTCAGAGGGATATGTGGGGTTCACTTATCAAAACGAAACAGTTCTATCATTAATAGCCGCTTACTAACTCAAAAAACAAACAATTATATGTTCAATCGCTACTTGGTTACAGCAGAGCAGAGGATCGCCAATACAGGCAATAGCTACAAGATCTTGTTAGACAAGAACGAGCAATCGAAAGATATAATGCTCAAATACAAAATTAAAGTGACGGAGCAAATGATGAACCTGGACTGGAACAGGTACCCGGATGCCGACTATACCGATATAGAAGCAAACATTGCCAACTACTGCGGGCTTAATACCGATAACATAGTTCTGGCATCTGGTTCTGCGAGCATTATTACTACTCTGCTCAACTACTTTGCAATCAATAGGAAACAGATAAATATCGTGCAGCCATCTTATTCTTTGTTCGACTATCACTGTAAGACGTACAATATACCATACACCCCCTGGTATTTGAATGACAATCTGGAGTATGACCTCTCTCTATTGCCTGCTATGGAAGAAGATGCAGTACTTATCATTACGTCTCCTAACAACCCTACTGGCAACAGCATAAAACAAACCGACCTTGAATACCTTCTGCAAACATATCCAAAGGCCATGATTATACTTGATGGCGTGTATTGCGAATTCAGCAGTAATGATATGACAAAGCTGGTGAAGCAATATAAGAATCTGATTGTCCTAAGGTCTTTTTCAAAGGCATTCCCCATCGCCGGCTTAAGGTTAGGCTATTTATGCGCAGCTCCCGAAACCGCAAAACAAATAAAAAAACTTGTACTTCAGTT
Organism: uncultured Flavipsychrobacter sp.; assembly: GCA_964493865.1. Taxonomy (GTDB): domain Bacteria; phylum Bacteroidota; class Bacteroidia; order Chitinophagales; family Chitinophagaceae; genus Nemorincola. The sequence goes on along the minus strand of CAZBPS010000007.1, from coordinate 57,362 downwards.
TTCCATTACGCCCTTCTCCATTACCTTGGCCAGGGAAGTATTGTTCACAGAAGAGTTTCTTCAGGACTCGAAAAAAAGGATCAATGATATTATAGCTGAGCGGGAAATGATCACCTCTTATATAACAAACAAATTCAGGGAAGAAGTAATTAAAGTATATCGGTCCGAGGGAAATTTTCTGCTCATGCATGTTCCAGATGGCCATACATTTGATCGCTTGATGAACGAGTTCAAGAACAATGAGATTAAGCTGCTAAACACTTCACCATTTATTAAATTGGCCAATACATTTCGTGTATCTATTGGTAGTAAAATTGAGAACGAACAATTCCTGATTTGCCTGTGCAGTGTATTGGGGGTAAGAAATGAATTTAAACTCAACCCTGCATCGCTACTGGAAATGCAGAACTAATACGGATAGTGCAATTTTTACATAAAAAAGAAGGAATAAACAGTGTATTTACTGTCGATTCCTTCTTTTTTAGTGGTTCCGTAGGGACTGTACATCATCTTCTGGAATGCTTTACTGACAAGCATTTCAAACAAATCATAATAATTCTGGTGAAACTTTAGTGAAATAGTTTCAATTCACATCGTTTTAAACCAACTTGCCAAAGTTAGTAATATATTCGTCCTGAGGCAAATTTGCAATTTATTACTTGGAATCCGGATTGGATTCCAACTACCGGTATAACTTATTGAGAATGAATTACTTTATTTTTTTGCCGATTTTTTTGCCGATCAAAACAGGAATTTTTCAGGAAAATTACTTCGCTTTACCCAACGTTAACTATCATAACAAAGGTAGTAAAAAATGCTGCAACATTTGTCTGACGTGGGCCAAACAAAAACCAAAAAAATAATCGGCAATGGTTCTTTACAGAAATGTTAGATAGTAAAATATATCGAAATCAAAAAATACTTTCAACCTCGATCTTACCTTTACCACTAGATAGTTTTTTTACCTTTATTTGAGTAGGAATTCTTTCGGTCATTTCTTGGACGTGCGAGATGACTCCCACTTTTCTTCCTTGGTTATGAAGTCTTTCTAATGCGTCCATTGCTATACTCAAAGTATTTGGGTCCAATGAGCCAAACCCTTCGTCAATAAATAGAGATTCCACCTTCATTCTGTTTGAGGATAATGATGCAAGCCCTAATGCTAGTGCCAATGATACTAAAAATGATTCTCCGCCGGATAGTGTAAATACCGTCCGTATTTCATTTCCCATTTCCATGTCAACAACTTGCAAGCCTAGAGAATCAGGAATTCTCTGAATGATATAACGCGATGACAATGAACCCAAATGGACGTTTGCAAAATCAAGCAGAACGTCAAGTGTATATTCTTGCGCAACTTGTCTAAACTTCTTTCCATCAGCAGAACCTATTACTTCATTTAACTTACTCCAGTTATTGAAAAGTTCTGCCTTAGCGGCTATTTGTATAAGTAGATCCCCAATTCTCGCAATATTTTCAGTATTGTTCCTTAAAGTGAACGAAATCTCGTTGCTTCTTTTGTTAGAATTTGATAGGTGCTCCTCATTTGAAACCAGTAGGTCTTTAACTACATCTAGGGTTTTGTCAGATAGCTTGTTTGCAACGTGAGTTTGAAGTGCGCCTTCATGCTCATGCAAAATAGACGATGATTTATTCAAGTTATCGGCAATAGTTTGCAAACTGTTTCGCTCCCTGTCGATCCATTCATGGTTGTATTCGAGTAGTACAAGAATGTTCGTGAATGCTAATTGGAGGGAGTTAATTGCATTGAACTGTGAAAGCCAATTCGTAAACTGCTCTTGTAGCTGCCATGCCTTTTCAGCGGCTTGAACTATTGCGGCCTCCTGTTGCTGAACCTTGGTCGATAATTCTGTGAAATTTATTGTTAATTCATCGACTTTCGCTTTGTGTACTTTAATAGAATTGGTCAGTGTTGTTATTGTATCTTCAAATCCCTTTTCAACGATGTCTACTGGTTGTCCTTCAAAAATTTTGTGTCTTTCACTTTTTAGTATTTCACAGCCTTCTTTTTGTTTAGATAGCGATTCATTTTCATCAAACCATATTTTATATAAATTTCTCAATTGCTCTTCTAGTCTGGCTAATTCCGTGTTCAAAACAGCCATTGATTGGTTCTTTGTTTCGTGAGACGTAACGGTTTCAATCCATTTGGCGGAAAATGTTGTTAACTGTTCAATAAACGAGTCCGGGTCAGATCGATACCGTTCAATCCATTCTTCACCAGAAAAATACACATTGATCTCTTGCTCGATTTTTGAGACTTGAATGAGTAAGTCATTTTTTTGGCTAGTAGTACTTTTTATAAGTTCGCTGGATGATAGTATTGTTCGTTCATAATCCCGTTTTTCATTTTCTAGTTCCCCAACGCCTTTTTCGAGATTGGTGAGTTCATTCTTTTTAATTTCTAAAGTTCCTTTCCTGTCATTGTAGGTTTGGATGGCCGATTGTAAATTTTTTTGGGCAGTAGTTAGGGTGCCTATTTTTTCACTCAGCCATTGATCAATTTTATCAGTCGGAATATCCAATGATTCCTTTCCAACAGGGAAATTCAGCCAGGTTTCTCGGTGTTGGTTAATCGCTGTTTCTTTTAAACTGGAGTGATCTGTAAGGTCATTGATACTTGCAGCCAAAGTGGATATTGATTCCTTTAATCCTATTTGACTTGATAGGGATTCTTCATAAATTCTCTCATTTTCACTATGCTCATCATTGATAGTATTCAGAACTCGGTCAAATTCTGGAGAGTGTTCAATATAAGGATGGTGTTCACTCCCACAAACTAGACATGCTTCTCCCGGCTGAAGTAGTGTACGTAATTTTTTGATATCTGCAGTTGCTTCGAATCGAACTCTCTCCAGAAGTTTCTGTGATGCTTCCTTTTTTGCCTTAAAAATCTCAACTTGGCTATTTATTTCCTTAAGCAGTCCCTCCTTTACAGTTCGTGTTTCGCTGTCTCTTGCCAACTTACTTTTTAGATTTTCGTAGTCACTACTAGTTGCGTGAAATATCCTCCAATGTCCTTGAGATTCTATTGTTTGAGATAGAATATTGTCGATAGATCCCTTTTCATTGATTGTCTGTTGGATACTAAATTCTGTTAATGCTCTTTCCTCTGTTTCTACTACATTTTTTAGGTTTGTAATCTGGAGGTTCTTTTCAACAAGTGAATTGTCGATTTCAGTTACTTTCGTTTTTGCTTTTTCTATTTGATTTTCCTTTGTGAGAATTTCAGATAAAAGACGCTGAACTTCTGTAAAAGTCCGCTTTTCATCGCCCAGTCTGGATACTAACAATTTGGAATTTTCGGCAATTAGTTTTCTGGATTGATTTTGGGTGATCCAAAGGGACAAGTTCGATATGTCTGCTGCTAAATCTAGATTCTTCGCCTGCGCTTCGTTAATTTCCGTGGCTGCTTTGTCATGTCTTTCCTTTGCAGCTACTACTACTAGGTCGGCGCTTGCAATCTGGCTTTCCTTCTCTTTGATAAGAGTGTCGAGTCTTCGCGCTTCAGTAATTAAAGTGGCTGCATCTTGTTTTTTCTTGGCAGCTTCTGTAATATCGAGCTCTGTCTTTTGCTGTATAATAACAGCTTCTGTCTTTTGTTTGAGTTTAGCTTCAACTTCAATTTTGAGGTTCGTTAAATCTTCTTTTAGTTTAGATATTGTTGTTTGTGTTTCTCCAATTCCGCTGACCGTGACACGAATATCCTGAACCTGATCAATTCGACTAAGAGTAATTTTCCTTTCAGTTGCAGCGTCTCTTTCATTGGTTGCTATTTCCACAGTCTTTCTGGCTGTTTCAATATTCGTTGTGATATTTGAAAGCTGTATATGCCACTGCAGTTCTCTGTTCAAATTAGTTTTTATACTCTCCTTATTGGCGATTTCCTGATCTAAAGTTGTTTTCTCTGTTTGATAGGCTTCAATTTCTTCTTGCGATAGAACTTCAATTCCCTCCTTCCTTAAATTGAGTTCTCTCAGTTCTTGTTCTTCATTTCTGTATCTTTCAAATACCATTTTTGAAATTTCAGAGTATATATGAGTTCCAGTTAGCTTTTCAAGGAGTGAGGCTTTTTCGTCTTTATTGGCTTTAAGAAATGCCGTAAAATCACCTTGTGCTAAAAGTACTGAACGAGTAAATTGTTCGAAGTTGAGTCCAACAAGTCGTTGAATCTCTGGTTGGATATCTGTTTTATTGCCAGGGAATGGAAGATTTGTGAACATGTTGAGCAATTCCATTTCGAAGGCTTGGATTTTACCGTCTGGTTTATTTCTAGCCCTTCTTACACTCCAACTGGCTTTGTAATTGTTGCCATCAACTCCTACAAATTCTACCTCCGCTTTTCCATCGCTGGTCCCATCTCTTAGAATTCCACGGATGTCACCTTGTCCGATTTTATTCCCGGCAACGTCTTGGATTTCAATTCCAGACTCCTTGGCTTGATTGTAACGAGGTGTTTTTCCGTAAAGTGCCAGGCATAATGCATCCAATATTGTAGATTTACCCGAACCCGTTGGTCCTGTAATTGCGAACAGACCTGCTGACTTAAGCGGTTCAGTTGTAAAATCAAGCTCTGACATTCCCTCTAATGAGGCCAGATTCTTTATTCCTATTTTCAGAATTCTCATGCTTCCTCAGTGCTTACTTGGTTAGAAATTTCATTAAAGAGCTGTAGCAAAATCTCGGGCATTTCCGAATTGTATTTTGCCATGTAAGTTCTTGTAAAAACGTCAATTGGCTTTAGTTCACTTAGCTTATCCTGCGCCACCGTTCCTTCTTGACCACCAACTTCAATTGATCGATACCTATTGTCAATTTTTACAAGTCTCACATTTTTACCTTGCAAGACATTGTCTATTAAATTTCGCAAGTTGGGTTCAGGCCCATCTGACAAAACCTTTACTTCCAAGTAGGGTGAGTTTATCTCAGATCCATTCGGAAGCGTTGCCAATTCAGTCAGAACATCAGAGATCGATTTATTTGTTAACGGAACTCGAAGTAATGGAGTGATTATCGGTATCTCAATTTTATTGATATTCGTAACACTGTCTTCAATAATCTCGAACGTCACTACTTGGTGTCTGTAATTCAACTCTGAAAAGGACAAAGGGATTGGACTACCAGAATACCGTATGTGCTCTCTCCCTCCAATTTTTTGAGCCTTATGGATGTGCCCCAAAGCAACATATTGTAATGCACTGGGGAATGCATCGGCTGATATACACTCGATTCCTCCCAAAATGGGCCTTTCAGATTTATCCATATCTGTAATCTCCGCACCAACTGCATGTAGGTGCCCTAAAGCCAAAAAAACCTTGCAATTTGGATATGCTAGAACGGCCTTGTTATACGTTTCTTTGTATAAGGCTTCAACACCGCTTGCATAAGGATTTGCACTATTTTCAACTGAAGGATAATCACCAAGCCTCAAAAATGGGATAGCAAGACAAGCAGCTTTTAAATTGCCTTCTAAATCTGTAATTGGAATAATCAATTTTGAATAGGCGAACTCCGCATTAGCACTTCTTTCTACGAATCCTACAATATGAATTTTGGATGATTCAAGGAGCGGTTTCGGAGTCTCTAATCGATAAGCAGAATCATGATTGCCAGCAGTTACTATAATCTGTAAATTTGGATTCTTTTTACTAGCATTGTTCAAAAATCCATAAAATAGCTTAATAGAACTGGCTGATGGATTTGATAAATCGAACACATCTCCGCTAATTAGTAGTACATCTACAGCTTCTTGAGCTATGATTTCAACAAGCCAAGTAAGAAACTGTTGATGTTCAAAAGCTCTATCGTAATCATAAAATAGTTGGCCGATATGCCAATCGGCAGTGTGCAATATTTTCATTGTCTATTTTTTTTCAATGTTCACGACTCCAGATTTTTGAAGTTCTTCTAAAATAACTTTGATGTTTGCAAAACTCTGTTGTCTAACCTGACCATCATTCCCAGCGCGAGTTTTTGAAAATGTAAAGACAACTCGCTCTTTTGCTCTTGATAAAGCAACAAAAAACGTACGCTTATCTTCATCAGGTTGGCGCTGAAATGTCCAAAAGGCACTATCCTCCAAACCGACAAAAATGACGGAGTGATATTCCAGTCCTTTGCTTTTATGTACTGTCATAACAGGTATTGTATCCTTGCCGGTTAAGACATCCAAGGACTCAATAATACCTTCGCTTTTTTCAAATGATGTAACTAGTTCGGCCGTTATTTCCTCGATGTGTCCCTTTAATACTCTTGCATTTCTAAAATTAGGAAATGCTGACCTGATACGTTCAATATTGGCATAGCCGATGATCTCATCGACAATTGTTGAAAGTTGCTCTGCTTTAAGAGTGTCTTTACTGAATTCTGTATTTATTCGTTTCGTAAAGTGGTAGAAAGACATTTCCAGTCGTAGTAATTGCTCATCCTCAAATTCGGTATGAAGATTACTTAGAAAAGAGAAGGCTGCCTGTCTAGCGATGCCGGCCTTTTTATCAAAAATGGCATAAAGGCAGTTGATAACATAAAGGCTGATATCTCTAGTTAATAACTCTTGAAATTTATTTTCGTCTCTTGCCTTTATTCCATTTAGGGTAAACAACTCTATTAAGGCTCCTGCATATGTATCGGGTCGTTGTTTTACGAGAATACAAATATCTCTAGGATTTAGTCCCTCAGTATCTATCCATGTGTTTGCGGCATCAAATAATGTCTGTATTTCTGTTTCCTGCGTCTCAAAAAGCCAAATATCGCATTCTCCATCATCAGGATTCCATTTCGACGAAGCTGTTGCCATATCGTCTTTTCCAAGTAAAGTTCTCGTCAAGTGATTAAGCAATGTTACTAATCGTGGTGCGCTTCTGAAATTCATGGTCAGAGGCTCCCTTGTAGCACCTGTTTCCTCCATATATTCATCAAAAACCGCTTCGTGTGCACCTGCCCAGGCCATTATTCTTTGTTTGTCGTCACCTACAGCTGTAAAAACACAGTTGCTTCCAAGAAAACACGATTTAAAGAAATCATATTGTATCGAGGTCGCGTCTTGAAATTCGTCAAGAAATACGTAATGGTATGTCTCTTGTAAGAACTGTTTTATTTTCGGGTTTGAATTTATTATGTACTCACCAAGTCGCATAATCATTTTGAACGTTAGTTGAGTAGGATTGCTGCCGAGTAATTGGTCCCATGCCTGTTTCCTTATTCTGTCCGCTCCTGTTAATAAGGGAAGCGGCAACTGGACTGCGTTATGAAATCTTTGAATTTCAGCATCGTTGGTTGTATTCCTATAATTCTGGTTTACGGCTCGATAGGTATCCAATACTGTAGCATCTCTTAGAATAACATCGTAGTCGGCAGTAATTGCGTATCCATGTGGTAAGGCCAATCTAAACCGATCTACTAATTGCTTTGCAAACGAATCGAAGGTGAATGAATCAAATCGCTTGGACAATTCATCGCCACATCGAGTCTTTACTCGCTCTTTAAGATTAAATGCAGCATCTCTTTTAAAACTTATTGCCAGTATTTTGTGAGGGAATTTACAAGTATTTGTTTGAAGGAGAAAGCAAGCTCTTTGTGCAAGCAACTCCGTTTTGCCTGCGCCGGGACCAGCAACGACTAAACCATTTTCCGTACTTGTAGCAACCGCTAAGGCGTTTTCCTCTAGGGTTAGACCATCGGTAGGTTTCCAATCTTCTATTTTAATTGATCTCACTGTCTTAGTTGTTTAACAATGATGAAATCTTCTTAAATATGGACTTAAGAACATCGGGTAAGCCATTCGTAATTTGTTCCGGAGTCATACCTGAAAGAACACGCATGTGCGTCGAGGGCTTTCCTCTGCCGAGGAAATGGTAGTTATACCAAATCATTAGTTGTTTTTCTTCTTCAGTGTAGGCAATGCCTTCAGCCTCATTAGATTTCAAGGTAGCTTTAACCGCAGTCTCAACCTTTTCGAGAAATTTATCGGGTTCATCATCACTATCTGGGATTCTTGGACCTCCACCGGCAGGAATTTCTTGCTTATAAAAATCTGTATAGTGTTGCAGCATCAAAAAATCCAAATCTAAAGGTGCTGAAAAGTAAACGCCATATTTTTTTAGCCTTTTTACCCATGTGTATAAATTATCTCGACTTTCCTTTTCTTTAATATCCCAGGTATGCATTTCCTCGAAATCTTCATCAGATAAAATTTTATCGTCTTTTAAAGCCAATAGTGCGTTTTTATCTTCGCCAACGGCAATTAACTGCGTGAGAGCATATTTTATTCTTCCCCAACCCCCACCTTCTCTTTCCAGATCGAGGTCAAGTAAAGTAATGTAGGGTATATGTAGGGTTTTCAATAGTTTCCAAATATGATTAACAAAGCGATGCCCCAATGGGGCAAATGTTATGATATTGTCGTCAAAGTCTACCTTCATCACATCCATCAATTTACTAAAAATTACCTCCTCACTATCACCTTCACCGATTACAGCTAGCCGGGCAAAATAAATTTCAGGATAGTTATGTACCGCTTCCTTTATATACTTAAACGCATCATCTCTGCTATCCGGTAGGATGATAGCATTAACTTCGGTTTTATATTCTTCAGTTATTCGGAAATGAAAAATGGCTTCTGGGTCTAGCCGTTTAACAATCGCAGGTGTATGTGACGAAAGAACCACCTGGGAATTTTCTTTTTCAGCAATTGCTTTCAGTATTTTTATTACTCTACCTAAAAGTTGGGGCGCAATATGGTTTTCGGGTTCTTCAATTGCGAGAATGGTCAACAATGGCTGCGATAACCCTATGTTTTCGTCATCATCAGCCATTTTTTCTTCAATATCTAGTAATGCACAAACTAGAGTAAGATAAAATAGGGATCTGTAACCTTCACCTAAATCATCAACGCTGAACTTCCTGTGGGTTGGTGTCGGAGTAAATGAAATCTCAAGTTTCTTTAAAATAGAATCCAAATCACTACCACCAAAACCAAGCGAGGTTTCCTTATAGCGATCATCTTTGTGAAATTTTTCCCAAAATGACGTTATAGATTTCTGGATGCTTATTAACTCCGGTAGTTCCTCAAAAGTCTTATTTATTTCATCGATCTTTTCATCAAACGTTTCTTTGAATTCATCTTGCCATTTTATTTTTCGCAACACTCTATACAAAATACTCCCTGACGCGTACCGCAATTGTTCTGCTGGTCGGCGAATTGCAGGGACATAAATAATTTGTATTAGACTCTTTAGGTGATTAGGGTATAGTTGTTTATTGTCTTCCTCAACATCTTCGCCATCAGCTGCTTTGATAAAGAATAATTTGGAGTCAATGATGCCATCGGGTTCAACGGCGTCATGGTTCCATGTTGCCTCCAAGCGGATACGTATATACGGATTTCCTCCTTCTTCCTCGACAATCATCTGGCTAAAAAACAAAGGGATGGTTTCTTTATCCTTTTCAGTAAATTCTAACCTAACCTCTATTGCTAATGTCTTTTCCTCAGTCGATGATTCTTCCTCATCTTTCTCAAAATGGAAGTCGTGACGAAAGATTTCTCTTTCTGCGTTCGATGAGCCGAAAATCTTCCTCAAAGCATCCAAAGCTGTCGTTTTACCGGAGCTATTCAAACCTATGAATGCTATTAACTTATGTTCTACTTCAATTACAGTGTCATCTCCACCGAATGATCTAAAACCTCTTATTCGAAGCTGGGTAATTTTCATAATGTAATATTCACTTGTAGGGATAATCTATATTTGGGTATTATATTTTTATAAGTACAACAAACGTAAGAATTAAACAAACAATAATAGGTAATTACTTGCTTATTTTGATAATTTATTTTCTTTATAAAATTATACAAATGAAATGAAAAGGCTCACTAACTTTACTCTGAATTTTAATTGATTTGTAACAAATACCCTGCATGAATGTTGATGCTGCTAATAATCGGGAAATATCATATACGCCATCTGCCATTCTTAATATTCTCAGCAATTCTATCTCATTACCTCAAATAAAAAAAGTCATTCAATGTAAAGGTATTTACTCTCATGGCAAAGGAAGTAATTATAACGGCTATTACTATGACCAATTGCGGGATGATGCGGGCGATTCCGTTTTGACTCTACTTGTGCCAGCACTTATCCGGGAAAAATTGACTTCCGGAAAGACAATTGTATTTAATGGCTATATAACAAAGAAAATAGGAAATGCTCCAGGAAGGATTGAAATTCAACTTAACATCACTGAAATAATTGAACAAGTAAATAATTCTTTCTCAGATATAGATTTGCAATCAATAGCTATTCAACAGGAAAAGGCAAAAATTGGCTTTAAGGATGTGTATAGTTTTATAAAGCGAAGAATAATAAGGGATGAGCCGGTTTCTATTAAGATAATTATAGGTCAAAATGCAATTATTGACAGCGATATTAAACATCAATTACGTGATTCTTCTGGGTGGTACAACATTTCTTTTCATAAAACTAGTCTCTCCTCTGAATCCGCAATTATTTCATTATTAGCGACTTTAAACACTAATGAAAGTGAGATTATATGTATATCAAGAGGAGGAGGTGAAAACATTCAACTGTTCAATTCAGTCAATATCGCAAAAGTATGCCTTACTTTGATCCCCTTTTTCCTGACTGCGATAGGCCATAAAGAAGATGTTACTTTGGTTCAAAAGATCGCAGATAAAGCTTTTATTACTCCAAGTGAACTAGGTCAATTTTTAAATCAAGTATACCAAGAAACGATTGAGGAATTGCAAAATTCAAAGGCCAAACTCGTTGAAACATTGAGTAAACAGTTTGAACCGGGTTTTAAGCAACAATTAGAACAATTTGAATTATTGAATAATAAGAAAATAGCTGATCTGTCTATGTTTCATACTAGGGAAATTCAAACCCTAAATGAAACTTACGCTGAGAGAATTAAGAACCTCAATGACAATTTTTTCAAGCAAATTGAAGTTGGCAAAATAAACCAGACTAAAAGGTACCCAATGTGGCTTATTGTCCTAATCGCTGTTTTTAGTTTTGCGCTTGGATATTTATGGTTTAGCCTTATCAAATGAGCCCTTTAATGTTCAAAAGATTAAGTAGTAAATACCATTGACCGATTATTTGCAATAAATTTTTTTTATACTTAGAACATGTTTTAAGCGCTTTGCAAGATTGCATCTCGCCATGGCGATTGATAGTAATCTGCTCTTATCGCGAGATGCAATCTTGCGGTGGACAAGTCCCCCGGACCCCCTAAAATTCTTAAGTCATGTCTACGGTCATGTACATTCTTTAAACTATTAAGCAAAAACATATTCCTTCTAGAACGGTAGATCATCCTTACCTAGACTGTTTTAAGGCTCGTCATGCTAATAATGGAACAGCAGCTTACATTGATTCCCAATGAGCGCTTGAATGTTTCCATTCCTTCCATTTATTGCTATTTTTGTTTAAAAATAATACTTATGAATCAAGTTCTCATAAAATTCGACTCAGATATCCAGGAAGCAATTGAGTCCAATGGTATAAATATCGAGGAATACATTAAAAGAGAGCTCGATTGTACAGTATCCCACGAGGATCTAATTACTGATGAAAATAAAGAAAAATCAAAAGACTTTTATTTGGCGGTAAATTTTGTGGCGGGTAGTGACAGTAAGGTTATATAGGGGCGAAACCCACCGGCTAAAAGAGCTACTGGCACAGTACCAGGCACAGGCAAATGAATGCCTCGCAAATGCCAGGGAGCAGGAAAATGAAATACTTGCTATGAAGAATGCCAAGCCCGCTAACGACAAAGAAGTAAAACGGTGGGAAAAGAAAAGGGAAGACGAAGAACAAAAACTAACAAAAATCAAAAACAAAGAGGCCTACTATTTAGCTCACCATAACTGGCTGATTGAACGCTTCCCGAACGGCATCTATGAAGATGTGACGGGGTTGTGCAAGGCGGCAACGCTTGCCGAGTTAGAAGAACAGGACTACAGCCTTAATCCTGGGAGATATGTAGGTGTTGTGATAGAGGAGGATGGATTGACAATCGATGAGTTTTTAACAGAAATGCAGGAACGTCAAAAAACTTTGACTAATCTGAAAAACAATGCTTCAGAATTAGATTTAGTAATCGAAAATAATCTTAGTACAATAATAGCAACACCACGTGAGCGACGCTAAAATTATCAAGTTTAAAGACTTTATTACACTTCAAAGGGGATTTGATCTCTTTAAGAGTGAATACCGCGTTGGACTTTATCCAGTGGTCGGTGCAACTGAGATTTCTGGTTACCATGATGAGTATAAACTAAATGGTCCCGGTATTACAGTTGGGAGGGTGGGTACAATTGGATTTGTTCAGTTAATAAATGAAAATTTCTGGCCTCATCAAGATTGTCTTTTCGTAAAAGATTACAAAGGCAATGAGTTATTGTATGTTTATTATGTTTTAAAGGCATTACCGCTTTCCCATCTGGACGCTGGGGGTGCGGTACCTGCTCTTAACCGAAACCATCTTGATCATATCGCGATATTGTTACCGTCTAAAAATATTCAAATACGAATTGCAGCGGTGCTAAGTGCATACGATAAACTAATCGAGATAAATACTCAGCGAATAAAGCTCTTAGAAGAAACTGCAGAAGATATTTATAAAGAGTGGTTTGTTAGAATGAGATTTCCGGGGCGCGAAAAAGCTAAGTTTACTAAAGGAATACCAAAAGAATGGCAAATAAAGCCGATTGGAAAAGTCATTGACTATTCTATTGGCGGAGGATGGGGTGAAGATAAGTCAGACACTCAATTTTCAGTTTCCGGGTATGTCATTAGGGGCACCGATATACCTGGAATAAGACAAGGAAGGGTAAATAAAGAAGTATATCGTTTTCACAAGGCATCGAACATCAAATCGAGAGAATTGATTGAAGGCGATATTGTTTTTGAAACTGCCGGCGGGTCAGAAGGTCAGCCTTTAGGGCGCACTTGTTATATCACAAATGAAGTATTAGAAGCCTATGGCGATAAAGTAATGGCGGCAAGTTTCTGTAAGCAGGTAAGAACCACAAGCATACCATCCATGTTCCTCTATTATTTTCTCAACTATCTCTATGATACCGGAATGATTGAGGCTTTTCAGGTTCAATCTACAGGGATCAGTAACTACCAATTTGAGCCTTTTCTGAAATTTCAACAAATACTGCTGCCATCTGATAAGTTAATGCCGTCTTTTCATGACCAAGCAATAGTAATCCAAAAGCAAATTGCAGCATTAGGTATTCAAAACGACCAACTTCGCCAAATCCGGGATCGCTTATTGCCTCGTTTAATTAGTGGTAAACTAACGATAAAACAATGATTGCTATTCATTTTTTACTGTGGAATAAGAAAAACCGAGATATTCTTAATACATTGTTCTGTAATTGAAAAATGAAAAATGAATAGGTTAAACTATTTTAATCCCTATAATTCTAAAAGCCATGCTCATGAGGATCAGCTGACGAGGGCGTACCTTGTCGTATTACGACACTCGTACGCTGCTTTTACCGCTTTTTTTGATTATTGTAAGAGCAAACTGGTTGTCGACACCACCAAAGAAGAAATATCTTTCACACTCAATGAATTAATTGAGGATGGTTGGGAATTGGATACTCAAAAAGCAAATCCTAAAATTGAGACCAACTTGTTGTTAAGTGTCCTAATAACTGATTCTGATTTGCATGCATCTGGTCTAATAAGTTCTGTTAAAAGACATGCCAGGTATGATGGAGTAATTACATTTGGAGAAAGTCTTACTATCATTATAGAGAATAAGCCCTGTTCGGGTAATGTATGGTTTCAGCAGCTAAATCCCAGTAAGGAAAATCTGGACACTGACACCAAGATTTATAGCGCTCCGGTAGTTTTAGAATGGAAGGAAATTTTAAAACAGCTAAATAGTCTTTTAAATCTTCCTAATATTTCCGGGTATGAAAAACTTATGATCGGAGATTTTCTTTCATACATAGATGAGGTTCATCCCAAGTTAAATCCATATGACAATTTTAGTCTTTGTAAAGGAAATGAAACACTCATTTATCGACGGATTGAAAATCTACTAAGGGGGATTGTTCTTGATGCAAATAGCATCAGTGAGCACATCGGCTGGGGATATAATATTGAGATTAATTGTGGATCAATCCGCAAAATTGGCTTGATTTATGAAAGAATGGGTGATGACTGGCGGTTGAAGCTAAGTTTGATTTTCGGCAACACAATAAGTCAAGCAAGAGCTTTTTATGGTTGTAGTCCTACTGTTAGTCACTTATCCCGAACTGAGTGGCAGTTTGTCCCCGACTTTCATTTCTCGTTTATGCAAAAAAATCTGGTTTGGTTTCAATCTCCCGATGACAATAAATACTTAGAATATTGGACAAATAATCAGGGCCTAATACATCAATACAAAAAAGATGATCTTCCCACATTGATTTATAGCTTACACGACAAAGGGATAATCATTAGGAATACAAGGTCACAAAAAGATATGCACAGCAAGATTTTCAACAAAAGATATTTTACTTTAAATGTCTGTCCTGGTTTCGGTATAAACTATATTATCAAGGGCAAAGATGCTGAAGTATGGGACAAGGATAATAAGCTGGCTAATATATTGAAAGACAAAATAAAGGAAGGAATGTTAGTGGTGCATCAGGACGCCTCTGTTTTATTAAGAAAGTAAATAATTATGCAAAGCTATCTGTCAGAAGACGATATTGAAGTTGCGATAACACAGGTGTTCATCAAAAACCTTGGTTACCGGCATTTGAATTGCATAAATGTTGATCTTACTGGCCGCAAATCAGAATCCGATGTAGTTATCAGGTCCATTCTTCAAAAACGGCTGGCCGATATTAATTTCAGCTTACCGGCATCAGCAATAGATGAGGCCGTTGAAGTCCTTTGCACAAACCATAACGATAAAACCGCCCTTGCTGCCAATAAAGAAATTTATGGTCATATCCGCAACGGCATAGAACTGACAGTAAACAACAAACAAGGAAAGCGCGAACCAGTAACCATTAAGGTAATCGACACAAATCCCAAACTGAATGACTACCTTAATGTTACCCAATTATGGATACAGGGTAAGCAGCGATTACGACCCGATATAATAGTTTACATAAACGGCCTGCCGCTTGTATTCATAGAGTTGAAGAATAGCAAGTATGGTGTCCGCAATGCCTACGACGATAATCTTCGCCGGTATAAGGACCATATTCCCTTACTGTTTCAATACAATGCCATCTGCATACTAAGCAACGGCCTCGAAACAAAAGTGGGCGGCTTCAGCTCCGGCTACGGCCATTTCTTTCCCTGGCTGCGCCCGGAAAATGAAAAGCAGGAAGTTGATAAGAAGCGCATTAAAGAATTTGGCGTCAGCCTCGATTATGCAGTCCTCGGTCTTTGCGAGAAACACAGAATTTTAGACTACCTCGAAAATTTCATCCTGTATTACAACGATGATAAAAAAATAATTGCCAAGAACCATCAGTTCCTTGGCGTCAACAACGCGGTCACCCATTTTGAAGAACGCATAAAGCACGACAGGGAAGGGACTGATGAAGACAACAAAGGCAAGTTGAGTGTATTCTGGCACACACAGGGCAGCGGAAAAAGTTTCAGCATGATCTTCTTTACTCAAAAGATTTTCAGAAAGGAAACTGGCAATTTCACCTTCCTTATTGTTACTGACCGGGATGATCTCGATGGGCAGATATACCGCAATTTTCTCGGCGCTGGTGCGTTTCATAAATCACAGAAATGCCAGCCAAAGAACAGCGAAGACCTGCGGGCTATGCTGCAAACTAATACGCGTTATGTATTCACGTTGATTCAGAAATTCAGATACGATAAAGGTAAAAAATACCCCATCCTATCTACCCGAAATGATATCATTGTTATTATCGATGAGGCTCACAGAACCCAGTACAAAGACCTTGCTGATAACATGCGCGCAGGCTTGCCCAATGCCCAGTACATAGCCTTTACCGGCACACCATTGCTGGGCAGCAAGCAGCTTACGGAAAACTGGTTTGGCAAAACGGTATCTGAGTACAACTTCAAACAAAGCATCGAAGATGGTGCCACAGTGCCATTATTTTATAATAAGCGCAAGCCCGAAGTCTGCCTGCAAAATGATGACCTCGATTCTGATCTGGCCGATATTGTTGAAGACGAAGAACTAAGTGAGGCCAGTCAGCAAAGGTTGGTTGGCGACCTTGCGCAGGAAGTGAGTGTCATTAAAAGTGATGATAGGCTCGAAACCATTGCGCAGGATATTGTTTACCACTTTCCTCGCCGGGGATACTTAGGGAAAGGTATGGTCATCTGTTTCGATAAATTTACTGCCGTCAAAATGTATAACAAAGTGATGCGACTGTGGGCGGTTGAAAAGCGGAATATTCAAAAAGAGCTAAAGGATGCAAAAACGAAGAAAGAGATAGAGGAATTAAAGTTCACACAGGAATGGATGCGCAGAGCAGACATGGCTGTGGTAGTAAGTGAAGAAGCTGGCGAAGAAGAAAAATTCAGAAAAGAAGGCCTGGACATTGTGCCACATCGTAAGCGGATGAATGATGTTGATGATAATGGCCTGGACATTGAAGACAATTTTAAGGATAAAAACAACCCGCTGCAGTTGGTTTTTGTTTGCAGTATGTGGCTTACCGGCTTTGATGTAGAAACCATTTCCACCCTCTACCTCGACAAGCCCATGAAAGATCACACCCTCATGCAGGCTATTGCAAGGGCAAACAGGGTAACTGATTTCCCGATAAACGGGAAGTCAAAAAAGAATGGATTAATTGTTGATTATTACGGCGTATTCGGCAATCTGAAAAAGGCGTTTGCATCCTATGGTGGTGGCAAGATGGGCGAGAACGGCGAGGAAGGAGAAGACACACCTGCACAGGAGAAAAAATATTTGTTCGTTCTGTTGCAGGATGCCATCAATGAGTGCGATGAGTTCTGTAAATCTATCGGTGTGGATCTGAAAGCAATTGGAGTTTCACATATTGTTTTCAACAAGCTTGGGTTGTTTGATGATTACGCCAATGCAATAATGGCAAACGACGCCTGGAAGAAGCAATTCATTGTGTACGACAATACCGTCTATTCACTCTACGAGTCATGCAAGCCTGAGATAAACAAGCTTCGGGATAGCTATAAATACGCAACGATCATTCGCTACCTACGCGAGGTGATAGATGGCAATGCTGAAAGGGCCGACCTGGACAGTGCTAAAAGAAAGATAAGCCTGCTGCTCGACGAAAGCATAATAGCTCAGAAAAAAGGCAAAGATGCGGAAAAGAGGTATCAATATGGTCAGGTCGCAGAGGCAGACTCAAGCGCCGAAGAAGGCAAATACATGATAAAAGCATGGAAGCAAATTGACTTGAGCAAATTCGATGTAGATAAATTAAAGGAAGAATATAAAGTTGCCCCGCACAAGAACATCGAAATAAACGACTTCCGCGCATTCATCGAAATGAAGTTGCAGCAGATGGTCGACCGGAATGTAACAAGGATAAACTTTGCCCAGCGCATACAGGAAATAATAGACCGGTACAACTCCACCACTCCCGACGCAGACAGTTACTTCGATGAGCTCATGGAGTTCATGGAGAAAATGAAAGAAGAAGAACAACGTGCTGCCCGTGCAGGCCTCACCGAAAGCGAGCTCGAAATCTTCGACCTTATAAAAAAAGAAAACCTCACAAAAAAAGAAGAAGAAAAGGCAAAGAACGCCGCAAAACACCTGCTAAAGCGCCTGAGAGAAGATAAGCCAACAGTACTAATCCACGACTGGTATAAAGACAACCAGACAAGAATAGTAGTTAAAGACGCAATCCAAAGAGTCCTTGACGTAGAACTACCCGACACCTATGATCGCAGCGTTTTCAATGCCAAATGCGATAGCGTTTACGACCATTTATATAAGCAAGCAATTGATGATAGAGCGGTAGCATAGCAATTTTATTATTCAAAGTTTAATTTTACAATTTATGGTGTGCTTGTGTATTAATTTCTCTCTCGGCGATTACTGGAACAGTGTCGTTCAAAATGCCATAGGTTGCGCATTGGGGAGCGCTGCAGCTATAGGTATTGCGATTTGGATTTATCGGCGTCAATATCGAGACAATGAAAAAGCCAGGATAAAAGCCGAAAAAGAAATTGAACGCAATACGCTAAAGTATTTCTCAATTTCAATACAGGAAATTATCGCTCTGGTCAAGCAGCAAATTGAAAACAATGGGGAATTTATGGATGTCTTCCGAAAGAAAATTCTGGACTTCCCACTTATAACTTATCTGCCCCTATTTCCTATCAAACGAATAATCGAAAGTACATCTCTTGATAAGATATTGATTTCATACATCAACAAGTTTTCAGAAAACAAAGATGTTATAAAGGAATTTTCAGAACTTATTTCTATTCTTGATTACCTGTACCTGGAACTTGCATCTCTACCAGAGCTATTGGAACGTGGTATAAAATACGATCATGAAAGACAAGTTAAATTCAGCGATGGATACAAGAAGGTATGGGATTTTTTGGGGGCAATTATATCTGGCTACGTAAAAACAGACACAGATACAGTGAATACAATGAATGCCATAATTGCAAAATTCAACGACCCCAGTTTGCAGACAGACGATATAAAATATTTTTACGATAACATCATAGTGCCGGTCAATGAATACTCAGTAACAATGCTTGCATCTGGAAGAGTGTACCCGATATTTATTGAATTGGCTAAGGAAACAAGGGATTGTAAAGGAGTATATTCGGATATTATAAAGCACAACAAACACTTTATTGAAAAGGATTTTCTCCCTATTTCTAATAAGATTAGAGAGGAGTATGATAAGCTGATAAGAATGTCAAAAAACTTGTTAGACAACGCCATGTAATAGATCGCACAATTCAACCAATTTCTTTGCTGGCACGTAATGATAAACTATATTGCATTTCTTAATAAATATTCCAATTTAGAATCTGGAATTTAAAACTTTATTTATGGAGGCGTTTCAGAAATTAAGGATATCACCACCGGAAAATGAGAAAAATGCATTTTTCAAAGAATTGAAGGCAGTTATAGCCAAATCGAATTGGGTACTCAGGGAAGATTTAATTTCCAACTACAAAAAAAACACATTCACAGGTGATAAAGACATTCTATGCATAGAGAGCGAGAAGTTCTTATTTGACGAAGAGATGATTCAGGGCTTGTTATGGATATGGGACTACAGTGGCTATTATGAGGTTTTTAATATTATTCCAATTGGCAAAAATCGCTTCGAAAAAAAAGAGTATAACTATATCTTGAATAAATTTAATGAACAGATTGTTCAGGGCTTAGCAAAAAAATATGATGCTAACGTCCAGCTAACAAAATCTGAACGATTATTGATAGATGCTATTGGAAAAGACGCATACGGTGCGCTGAATAAGTTTTCCGTAGCGGCAAACAAATCCACAGGACATTCACATCCCTATGATTTTGAACGATGGTGTGAGTTTCTGTTTATTGTCTTCCGCAATGACATAGAGATAGATACCGATGAATTAATAGGATGGTTTGAAGAAAATGGGTGGACAAATGAAATGGCGACTCAATTAGTGTTAGATTTTGAATACTCAATTAATCTGTTAGAAAGGTATGAGCAAAATTAATCACCCAGTCGAAACTTCTATTGCACAGTTCATTGCAAATGAATACAATGCTTCCGCGAAAAACGTTATTTTCTGGGATACATGTACTTTATTGGATGTATTCAGGTTTCCGTATCGGAACGGGGGAACTTTAAATACCTTCAGGTTACTAAATCGCATCAACGGACTAATCCAAAATGACACTGTATATTCCATTGCTTCGTCGCTGACCATCAGAGAATATAATGATCATGAAGATGAAGCCAAAGCTTTTTTGAGTGGGTCTTTAGCCGCGACCGATAACTACCATACCACTTGCATTGGTATTGCTAATGACATTGCTGGAGCTGCCTTTGTTTCTGAAAGCATTACGAATAAGAATTTACTGATGAATTTTGAGGCCTTGGTAGATAATATTATTTCTAAAACTATCTTCATACGCACAGACGAAATAGCAAATATCGCCCTGGAGCGAGTTCGAGATAAACGACCGCCCTCAAAGAAAAAACCCGAATTTAAAGACTGCGCTATTTGGGAGACTGCGCTCAACCTATCAATGGGAATTCATGCTGTCGATGCTGCAACTCATCAAGTATTTTGTTCAACAAATACTGAAGATTATGTGGATAAATCCAAAGTCCCTCCTATTTTTAATGGAATACTTACTACCGAAGCTGCCGCATCTAACCTTCGTTGTTGCTATACTATTGATCAAGTAGGTCCAATGATATGATAGATGGTTGCTGCCTGGTGTGAATTGGAATTTTGATAAGGGTTTGTAGTCTAATCAGTCGATATGATTAAAATACCGAGGTGCACCATCCCACAAACCATAACTCATATCCTTTGTCCAAAAAGTAATTTCACCGGTCTCGTTTATTGTCTTTCTCGCCCGGTAGAAATTCTCGCTAATACGGCATTTAATAATGTCTTCGTTTAACAGTGGCACTTCATTGCCCATCATATTGTAAGGTACATCTGAATACGTCGGCAATGATGGAATTTTCATAAGGAGAGCAACATGCGGAGTATCTTTGACTATGATGCAAAAATCATTATTAATCATATCAAAGCCCCAACCACCAACGACAACTTTGCCTACCAACCCACTTGAAAATGATGGTTTGATTAACTGCAGTAGCTGATCATCGGAAGTCATTAAACTTCTGTCTTTATCAAGTAGTGTCCCTGCAGTTTTGCACCAATTCTGAACGTCGTTACTGTCTGCCAGCGTAATCTGGCTGTTCTTCCTTGATGCAAATCTTTTCGCTACCGGCAAATATCTGGAAGTTGTAACGAATATTCCTTGTCGGGCATTTTCAGTAACCACGCACCCTGTCAGCGCAGCAACAGCTTCCATCTTAATCGGGTTCTTTTTATATCTCTTCGCCTGTACCAAAATGGGAATTTGATCAACATCATCTTTTTGATAAATTCTGACGTCAACACCCTCATCACCTTGGCCTTTCCCTAAAACGGTCCTGTAACCTTGATTACTAAAAATTTCGCCAAGTAGTATTTCAAATTTTCGGGGCGAAAGTGAAATTAATTTCGTCGGATTTGCATGAAAAAACTCAAAAACCTCCTGGTATAGATTCGTATAGTCAGGTTTGATTATTTCTGCAATCCAACGCCATTCGAAATAATCGAGGTAGTACTGATTCAATTCGTCGTTTGCCGGGAAGAACTCGATGACATAAGGTTTATGCATCTCATAATAAAAGCCCTTACTACGAACCAAATCACCAAACTCCTCTAACTCCTCCCCATATGAAAACCCGTTGAACATGCTAAACAGACCGCCCTCAGTACAAAGTATCGTTACTGTCGGTGTAACCATACTTGGTTCCACATCAAAATACTCCTGATAGCTTGAAAAGCTGCTGTCTGTCCAAAGTCCTCGTTCCGAAGCCCAGGAAATTATTGTTTCCTGTAAGTCGTTTATCTTATGTTCCAATGTGCTGTCATTCATAGCGTCTGCAGATATTCATATAGTTAATTATGTCAGCTGTTTTTCTCAATGTCAATATACGCGCCTATTGAATTTGTGAGTTTATTAGAAAGATCAGTAAAAGTAGAGTATTGCAGGAAAGGGTAGCGATTAACATCAAAGTGCTTTTTGTTCGATGCAAAGTCGCTCTCTTCGCAAATGAATATTACCTTTTTATCCCTGCCCATAGCATAGCCGGCTTCCATATATGCACCAGCATTTACGCCGGTAAAGTCAACGATACAGAATCGGGAGCCTTTGATAGCTAAGATTATTTTGGCATCGATGGTCGGGTTTCCGGCCTCGTTATGTTCGTCGATTGTAAACGCATTAAAACCAAACTTACCGCAGGCAACGTTTATTGCGTCTATCCGTTCCTGCTTCTTACTATCAAATGCCATTGCCACAAAACACTTTGCTGATAGAGGAGCCCTGCGCTCAACATCATGCCAATACTGCATACCTTTAAACGAGATAACTGCAAATTCAGGAAACATAACCGGGTAACCGGTAGCGTTATTAACTGTTCTCGTTCGGTGGTTCTCGATCGTAAGAAGTTCCAATTTCAATAGCTGGTCAAGATAAAATTTCATTTCCTCCTTCAACATCAAGCCAAAATAGTCAGGGCCGAATGCCATATAGCAGGAGAATACGTCTATCATTAGACCACCAACACCATACTTGGGTGCCGGAAAACACTTAAAATTGCAGATATGGATGAATATCGCATCCAGCCGTTCCATAGGGCTGGCGTCCTTGCTGACCAAGTTCATAGTCGAATTTTTATCTAAAATAGTAAATATTGTTAGATGTAAACCCAAACAGCGAATGGTATATGAAGGGTAGGTACTTATGTAGCCTCTTTTATAGTGTAATTGGTAGAAGTCTGCATATCCATTTGCAGGACATGGCACTTCTTTTTACTAACGGAGAAATCTACAAATTCCCATTCCTTGATTGAACTATAATGCCTAAAGAATTTCCAGAAATTATCATAATCGCTATTATTTGTAAAGCTTTTATTGTCGACTTCGTTAGCTGGAATAATGAATACAAACGTTAAGTAAGTACAGCGAAATTCACCAACAGCGTAAGGAAAAGTCTTATCATCATCAGTACGAACCGATATTGTGATTTTTGGTTGAGCTGTAACCATTTTGTAGGATTTCAGGATTGCAATTACCGGCAGTTTTGTAAAATCTTTTTCACCTTTAATCCAACTAAGAGTCCCCTTGAATTTTTCCAAATATTCTTTGTCCATGACACTTAATCCGTATTTGCACAGTGTGCGATAAATGTTCTGCATTACGATATTATCGAAGGTTTCCAATGTTACCGGGAACCTGCTTTTTTCTTCCCCAGGGGCAAGAAAATAGTTGAGATCTAAACCTCCATTATCATTCCGTGACAGCTTGAAGTTTTTTCCCTTATAGACAGGTATTCCATTTTTCCCTTTTATCCCAAATATGCATGCGTAAGGCTTCAGGTATGCGATCAAGTCTCGCTCAATTCCCGACCCAAACTCCGAATTGCACTGATCGCATTCCTCATACAGTATAATATTCTTGTTACCCAACGACTCTGAAATCGCATGCGCACGGTTTTTAAAAGTAACCTTTTCTCTTTCGTTGTTGCAAAATCTGCATACTCTTTTTGCTTTGTTGTATTCACCCACACTTCTTTTTCGGCTATTGTCCTGAAAAGACATAACATCATATTTGGCTACAAAGCCTGCAAAAATGTCATTATAAATCTCTTCAAGCCCGTCCGGTCGACCACCATTTTTTAATGAGTAGAGTAAAGAAAATAGCGGCATCCCTTGTTCTCTGGTTGGTGGATGACCCCAATGAAAGATAATATGTTCCCCTTCAGCCAAACCTTGCAGGTATGTTCTTAGTTGATGTACGCTGATGGATAGAAATTTATATTTTTCGATAAATTGGTCAACGTTAGCCTTTAGTGCCTTGGTATTTTGCACAGGGTATTTGGCCTCCACTTTTTGAGTTGTCGGGTTTGCACTCGCTCCAAATAATGTCAATAAATCAAAACACAATACCGTGAAAGAATAGGCATCGCAGTCTACAGTAGCCTCCAAATCAGCGGAGTTGGAGACGGCAAGTAATGACGCGCGAATGATGAATGGCATTGATATTATATTTTAACTCGGTTCACACAATATACTCAGGTATTTATCTTTTCTCGCCAACCGAAGGCAATGATAGAACGCGCTGGTAGATCATACTTTGCCATCGCCATGCGGAACTGTTGGCATGACTATAAAATTACTTAAAAAATTCGCAGGATGGATGTTTCCGAATACCAATAGGAAACAAGCGTTACAATCGATAAACTAAATAAATTTTCTTAAAAAAAATCACTGGTCTGTGTTCGTGCAAGGGTAAGGCTACCTTTGTCGCATGCCCCCCTGCCTCTCATTTCCCGGGGCACCCCCCGTTGGTTGTCTTCATCCATTTTTTGTGTTCCAGGGCAAAATACCTCTTTGATGTGGCGTCGAATTGCATGGCTTTCTGCCAGCGACGTTAAGTAGCCCACAATTTAACAATCAACGAGGGTACACGCACTCATGAGAAAAGAAGTTGCGCGAGGACTTCCATGCTGCAGTAAAGGCCGTATCCCCACAATCCTACGCGAACATACTCTGGTTTGACTTCCCGCGCGAGTAAGAGACCTTCTCCTCAAGGCCTCCTGCAACCCCGCCGCCCGGCACCGATACTTCAGCAGTTTTTGACCTCTGTTGCACAAGGTGCTCAGGGTTGCGCCCTAAACCTACCGGGTTAGAATAGGTGGGTATTTATCATTTTAAAAACATATTTTATGGTTACCGTAACGGGTTACAAAGTCCGCGTCAACAAGGACAAAGAAGAATTTATTGTTTTGGAATTGATTGGCTCTTTGGAGTTAGTCCAATCACAGAACACCGGAAGGTTTTATGCCACCGTGAGAAAGTGCAGCATCCCTTCGACTTTTGATGAAGAGGTTGCCAAGCTGATGATTGGCTCCAAAATCGAAGGAGATATTGTTCGTGTCTCCTGCGATCCCTATGACTATACAGTAAAGCGTACCGGGGAAACTATATCCCTTGCCTACTCTTATGCATATCAACCAGCAGGCTCCAAAGAGCTTGTTGGTCATGGTGCAGTTGAGATAGACGAACCTAAAACGCCACAAAAAACAGTGGACGGTATTAAAGCCGCCGCACAAAACCAACGAAAGAAGTTGACAACCAAATAGGCCCTATCTGTTGTGAAACAAAGGGGGAGGTGGGGACATATGTCTCTGCTTTCCCTTTTGAATTTATTGAAATCATTTTTTAACACTAAAACAAATAGTTATGCAACTACAGACAGCCTCAAGACGAAAGGCGAAAATTAAACTGGCACTCCAGGGACCATCTGGTTCCGGTAAGACCAAGAGCGCATTGCTCATTGCCTACGGCCTATGCGGGTCATGGGAGAAGATAGCGGTAATTGACACAGAGAACCGGTCGGCAGACCTATACGCTGATCTTGGACCATACAACGTCCTGCCTTTAGCGGCCCCATTTTCACCGGAGCGGTACATAGAGGCAATCGGCGTATGCCTTAAAGCGGAAATGCAGGTGATTATAGTGGATTCTATAAGCCATGAATGGGAAGGGATTGGCGGGATACTGGAAACCCATTCAAGTATGCAAGGTAATTCATTTACAAATTGGTCAAAGCTAACACCGCGCCACAATTCGTTTGTGCAACACATTTTACAGTGTGATGCCCATATCATAGGCACTATCCGGGCAAAACAGGAATATGTGCTGAGTGAGAAAAACGGGAAGCAAATCCCGGAAAAAGTAGGCATGAAGGGTGTGACCCGAGACGGAATGGACTACGAATTCACCCTGGTATTTGATCTCGATATTTCGCTCAGAGCCAAGGCAACGAAGGATAGAACGCAGCTATTCTTTGGCAAGCCAGAGTTCATTCCTACGGTTGACACCGGAGCCGTAATCCTGAAATGGTGCAGCCAGGGTGTAGGTACATACCCGGAGGCTACAGCAGCGGACATCATACAGGCTATCCATGCGTGTACATCCAACGATGAACTATTAGCCCTTTACAATGCACACCCTTTACTACAGCAGTCGCTAAACCAGGAGTTTGGGCAAAGAAAACAACAGCTTTTAACTAACAACATTTCTAACCAAAACAATCATTCAGCAAATGGAACAGCAATCAGTTAACGAAGAAGTAAAACAGGTAGGAGAATTACTACCAGATGACATCAACCAGATAGAGGTTAAGCCTACAGGTCGGGCATTTATTGAGAGCAATACGGTCGAAGGATCACTCTATGAGATAAATAACCACCATCTTATACCTGTATTCCTCCGTGAGAATGTACCACTTATAAGCCAGGGTGAGTTTATAGATGCTACTTTGCAAGCAACCAGCCAAGTATTTAATGGTGAAAAGATACTTAGCCCAAGCATCAGGTTATCGCACCCGGTACTCGGCAGGATACCGGAAGCAAAGAACAAACCAGCCAATCAATTGTTGGAGCATGAGAAAACAAAATTTTACGACCGGATTGCGTTCCTGATTGAGATACCAAGCATTTACACAGATATTGCAGGTAACCGGTTGAACTTAATGGTAGGCGGCGTAAAGTGCTATTCGTTGGAAAACCTGATGAGCAAAAGCTACGAGCAACACTTCAAGGTGTTTATCGGCTATGAGGTGAAAGCCTGTACGAACTTATGTGTATCTACTGACGGCCTCATGAGGGAGCTTAAAGTGAAGAATCTTGAGGCATTATACAATGGCATCCAGTTTCTGTTCCGGGAGTTTAATGCTGTACAGTTTGCCAATCAGTTGAAACAGTTGCCCAACTATGATTTAACGGAAGCCCAGTTTGCGCACCTGGTTGGGAGAGCAAGGCTATACCGGCACATGCCCGATGAAATGAAGCAGTCTATTCCTGATCTGATGTTCGGCGATGCTCAGATAAACAGTGTTTGCCGGGATTACTATTCAGATAATAGCTTTTGCAGTAACCCGGACGGCAGTATCAATCTGTGGAAATTGTATAACCTGTTTACCGGGGCGAATAAGAGCAGTTATATAGATTCATTCCTCGACCGGACAGTAAACGCCTTGCAAATTGCAACCGTGCTAAAGAATGCATTGGATAATAAAGGCGACTGCTGGTATCAGAACTAATCACATTGCTCACCCTTTAACGCCGTCCTGCATGTCAGGACTTTTTTATTTTATGAAGAAGGGATATGAAGTGAAGTACTGTGATAAAAATAGCATCCTTATTATTAACAGCAGAGGTGTTATTAAGCAACTGCATACACCCTTCAAGGTACAATGTGTAGCAGATGTCGGCAGGTATAAGACAGGTTCTATTGTGTATGTTGAAGAAGTTGCAGCAGGAGACAAGGACGAGTTAATATACCACATTGGCGAGGGAGCATATTATCACAGGAATTTCAGGATTACCGCCAATTTCTAACCCTGATGACGTACCCACCTATAAGGCATGGTAACGGATAAGGCGTACCGGGTACAGTTTGGGTTACATGGCAGGACAGTTATGTTATATTTTCTTTGCTGTAGTTCAGGCTGAGTAGTTTAGTGCACATAAGCTACTCGGCTTTACAGATTTCTTTTGAGATGGTCTCGCTGTCCATAATCTTAAAGTCCTTTGAAAAGAAATTTATTTTTAGGAAATTTATTGAATGGAAAAATCATACAGGCAGAATGTACACATTTTTGTAAGCTCAATTATCTAAGAAAGTCTTCTTTACATTAGGGTATTCAAGTGAATTTACTTCATTTGTTTTAACCTTCTGATAAATTAAATCTCCATTTGAATTATCTATAATCCACGCGAGATCCTGAAATCCTTTAAGAACTGTATTGTTGTATAAGTCCTTTTTTATTGGTACGTCTTCAAACCAATACTGCACTATATCCGATTGTAATCGAGGATCAAGCATTATGGCCCCGTGATTATTTTTTAGTAAATCTTCATTCTGTAATATCTGAATTATTGCAGAAAAAATGAGTCCTCTTGTTATTTGAATATTTTCAGGTAATCCTGATTCGGATTCACCAGTAAAGTTTGCTACCATTCCACCTCGCAAAATTGTCATTAAATGATGATTAGGTGTCCGAATCAGTAGATCATTTAGAGGAGACTTGCTTTTATTGATTAGAAACTCATCACAAGCTTTCAATAGAGAATTAAATTCGATGTCTCCAGAAGATAAACTTAATAATATCTTATCATCAGTTGATTTATATATCCATTCCAAATCGGAAACATCTTGTCCAGTAGCTCCAATGATAACCGGGGAATTATCATATAACTCTTTCACTGATCGACAATATTTAACACCTTTGGGCAACTCTCCTGTAAGTGAATCTTTTAAATCAAACACAAGAATATCATATTTATCCCTAAAATCGTTCACAATTGCTTTTCCAATATGACCGTAACCTATGACGCCAATGACATCAACATTGAATTCTTCAATCATTCCTCCTAAATGAATTTTTAACGCCTTGCTAATTAGAGTTGGCTCTATAAATATTTTAGCTGCTGAAGCAGCCAAGTGTATGACTGGGAATTTACCAAAAGTGTTCTGCATTCTAATACCCGATGTAGTTTGTTCAATTCCGAAAACAGGATATTTCCTCAGAATAGAATCAGGTATATTTTTCAATGTATATCCACCATCATCAAGAATAATTATTTTACTTTTGGGATTTAGTTTTTGAGAAAGCTTGTCCCACATTTTGTTGATATCCCCTTCGAGGCTATGAGAATAAGAACCCAATTTAAAATGATTATCACTATCCGTTATATTGATTCCGAGTGAAACTAATTTATGTTTTGTTTCTTCGTGTGTCGAGTATATTTTACCAGTTAAATAAATTTTATTTGCTTTAAATCCTATAGAAATAAGTGCTTCAAACAGGGACCCGGTTGTTTCGAGAATATGCTGTACTGATATAATATAATAATCTTCTAGGTTGAATTTACCTTCAAAACGTCTTTTCATCTTGCTAATAACGTGATATTCAGGAAACATGGCTATTAATTTGCGTTTATTAAAATTATGTTTGAAAACTCTCTTGAACTTAAATTGATTTTCTGGGGCTCAACATTAAATACTTTTGATAAGTAATTGCTTCTAATTTTCTCTTGTTTTTCTACAAACTGATTTTCTGCGCCGCCAGTATTTCCATATGCAGTAATAGATGGCAGAGTATATTTGTTGACATCAAATGATGTACCATAATCCTTAACTGCGCTATAAATATCTCTTAAATTTTTGACAAATAACCCAAGGGATTCAATTGAGTAATTGAACAAAATAGGAAGGTGGTAAACAGATAATAACCCCCAATCATTTTTCTCGGAACCAAGTGAATCATAAATAAAAGGAAGCGGTTCAAAGCACTTTGTTGTCGAAAAATAATTTTTATTTTTCTCTCTAAAATTCTTCAAGGCATCGATGATAACATGCTGGCCAGTAAGAGGTTTTAATAAATTTGCCTTGCCCTTTGAAGCTTTAATAAGATAGTTATAAACTAAGTTAAGTAAGTATTTCTCATGTTCTATTTTTAATGATTTTGACATATCTATAATGATATTGGCTATCGTTGTGTCCTCATAAAGTACATTTCTTAGCGGTGATGACTCTATCCAACCTTTCTTTAATAGTAAGTTTTCAAACTTAGGGTTCTGGTTGTTTTTTAGAAATTCTAGATAATGAGCAGGTATGTATATTATATCTACATACCAGTCTTTCACATACTCCTTAATAAACTTAAGTTTATGCTCCCCCGGTTGTAGCCTTTTTTCGCTTTGAAAAATAGGATGTGTGGTTTGAGAATTATTAGAAAAGTATTTTTGAATATCTTCCCCTAAAAGCTGATTTTCTTTATCGTTATGGAACGGAAAGGCTATGCCAAATGAAATGTTTCCTGCAACAACATGCCAATCTCTGCTGGTTCTATTTTCATCTACTCCCGTAGCATAATCAAGAGTGCCAAACAGGCCGAATAAATCACCGGACTTAATAATCTTTAGTGGAATTGTATAGTTGTTGAATTCCTGCTTTGAACCAGAACTAATATTCTCGGTAAACACCTCAATATAATTAGTCAATACTATGCCTAAGGGATCATCTGAATAATTAAGATCGCGCTTGAATTGACCTATTGTGATATTGTATTCATTACTATCTAAAATGAAATTTTCAGTATCAAATTTGCCTTTTTGAATTATTTTATCACCAAACTCGAAACGTATTTTATATACATAATCTTGCTTTGATTTTTTTAGGGAGCTGCTAATTTTATTAAAAAAAGCAAAGATTTCTCTATTTGAATCATCTATAGGAATTTCACTCGCAATTTCGTTCCATGATTTTACTAAAACATTTTTTTTCATGACTCAAACACCAATATTTAATAAAGGCTTAATTCAAAGTTAATACTTTACAATTTAGCTTGTTAATTACTTGTTCTGAATGGCTAATTATAATTACTCCTTTACCCAGTGTCACAAGTGAATTGACTAGTTTGACAAAAAAATCTAAAAATGACGAATCTTGGCCAAGTGTTGGCTCATCTAGAATATACCATGGTTTATCTTTAGCTAAGGTCGATGCAATTGATATCCTCTTTCTCATCACGAATGGCAGTTCTGCTGGGTGACATTTTCGTATGTTTACTAATCCGAACAATCGAATGTAAAGCTCTCGGTTACTAGTATAGGAAATTGCTTCATTTTTGTTGTACTTTAAAATCTCATTTTCAACAGTTGAGGAAAATAGCTGTTCATCCGGGCTCTGAAATGAATAGCCAAACATCGACCCGGGAAATTTATACGCATTGTAATCATTTCCGTTAATTAACATTTTACCTTTGTTAGGTTTAATAATTCCAGTAAGCAGCTTTGCTAAAGTGCTTTTCCCAGCTCCGTTCGCACCTTTTAAGTGATATATGTTCCCGGATTCCAGTTGAAAATTCAAGTTTTCAAAGACAGGTTGATTCGACAAATAAGAAAAGGAGATGTCAACTATTTCTATATTATTTGGGCCTAGTTCCGATATTTTCATTTGCTCAAACTGTGGATGCTCAAACTTATATTTGTAGTCGACACTAAAGTATGGAGGGTGAATAAAAGGTAAATCAGTTATATTGTACTCGTCTAAACGATTATCCGAAAAATATATTTTCGATGAGAAAAAATCTTGCTTTAACGCAGCAAGCAATTGCTCACTCCATTTTTTGTCTAGTTGTTCAAAAGTAGTATCAACAGCCAATATTTCTGGCGTTAACAACAAGCAAGACAAGACAACTAAAATAGTTTGTTCACCGCCACTAAGTACAAAAGGGTTTTTTGAAGAATGTTTCAAAAAGTCAAACTCAAGAAACAATCTATCGATGATAGTTGCGGAAGAATTTTTATAGTCCTTTTTATGGAAACTTATTTCCTGTTCGACCGTTGGGAAGATCCCGGAAATATGATTTTGTGGTTGCTCTCCAATATATAGATAATTAGAGTTGGCATTCTTATTTGGAAGTCTAAGAGATTTTAAATAATCACTCCTACCAGAAAAATTATTGCCTTTTACAGGGATAAGATTTTTACCGCTCATCATTTAAAATTTGTATCATTTCCATAAAATAGATAAGATTACCCACGATAATGTCATTAACAGAAGCGAAAGATTAAAAGACAGGGAAAATTTTATTTTATTTATTTGATAATTTTCTATAAGGTATAAAATATTTTTTTGTTCCCACAATGCTGCTCTTTCAGAAGATGTTCTAATTATCCCTATAAAAAGTGGTATTAAAACATAAGGTAATTGTTTGCTTATATTTAAAAACGACCTTTTAGGAATGAGCCCAGTTGCAAATCTGGCAGTGACAATTTTTTCTGCCTTATACTTAACATCCCTCCATACGGTAAACGCACCTAAAGTCACAATTAGCGCCTCATTATTAAATCTCCATTTCTTTAGTGTAAAAATTAACAAGTCAGGATGAATTGTTAAAACAAGTTGAAAAACGGATGTAAATAATAACAGTTTTATTAGTCTCAATGATATAAAGTCCCATCCGCCGTTTTTGCATTCTAGAACAAATATATAAATTACTATATAAGAAATAAATATTGGTATGATCCCAAGTATTATAAGTTTGAAGTGGGGTTTTAATTGGTTTTGGGTAATAAATAAGGGAAGAATTACCAATGCATAAAAGAATGAAAGAAATAAAAAGTAATTCAAAAGGATAATTCCGAATATACATCCAATTAAAAAAAATAATCTAACATATGGATGCATGAAAAATACTCGACTATTCATTCGAAATGAAATTATTATTTTTTAAAGTTCCAGTTCTAAATTTTATCAGTAGATTTTGCGGAATATTTTTTATTAGAAAATAAGCTAAAAGACACTGAAGAGCCTTGTCAATTGGCTCTATTGAAAACCCTGTCATTAGCACTGATTTTACTATTTGGTGACCCATTTTCACAAAGAATGATATTATTAAAGAAGCTCCATTGCCTGTTGCTCCATTAAATAATATAATTATTACAGGTGATGAAACTACAGCTGCGACTATTCCTAAACCAAAACCAGAAAATATAGTTCTAAATATATTTTTGAATCCACCGTATTTACTTAATATACCTACGTATATCGAAATAGCCACCTGTGTCCCTATGAAGTAAATAACGAAAGGGTCAAACAAGATTGATGCGATAATAAATCCAAGTACGCCAACTATGGCACCGATTCTCCAACCCAACAAAATGGTCGCTAAAATTGTTCCTACGCTATCAATAAAAAGGGGTAGGCTTAACGCTTTTACTATTGCTTCAACTCCAATATTAATACCAACAAATAGTGGAATTATCGCTAAAGTCAACATTTTGTTTTCTACGAGATTTGCTTTGCTCTCCATGTTAATATCTTATTAGACAATGCAAATATGGAGAAACGCTTTTACTTCGTTTGCATTTTCCTCATAAAATTACAGTCCTGTTTTTCAATACCGTTTTTCCAGGCTATCAATCGGAATAGGATACTGGAATAAAATAATAGAGCTCATTATTGGTGGTAGAATATGGATTAAATATCAACCCTCTATTAATTATATTTTACACTAATATTTATAAAGCTTTGCTAAAGTTAATACCAGTAAATTTTCTTA
Source organism: uncultured Flavipsychrobacter sp. (assembly GCA_964493865.1). Taxonomy (GTDB): domain Bacteria; phylum Bacteroidota; class Bacteroidia; order Chitinophagales; family Chitinophagaceae; genus Nemorincola. The sequence continues at coordinate 24,426 of CAZBPS010000007.1, read as the reverse complement.
ACCCTCAAAATTTAAAAAAATGGAAAACCAGATTACACATTTCGAAGAGAACCAAAATACAATCGTCCAGATGGCAGAATCACCCATTGGACAACCATGGTGGGAAGCTCTGACTGTACACGAATATTATGAAATATCTGTAACGCACGATCCGAACAGCTCTGAATTCGATGAAGAAAATATCGATTATTAAACCTTCCGACATGAAAAACCGTAAAAAGCCGAGGCTAATTATTTAAACATAAAAAACTCATAATATGAACCAGACTTCTACTCTTTCAACTTGGGATGCGATAAAACTGGCATTCCTCAGAGCCATTGGCTCGTTTTTCTCTCTTTTTTATAGTCAACCTGGTACCGGGCAGGTTGTTCAAACAATTGAAAAATCCAGTACCTCCGAAATCAACAATACCGGGGAAAGTGGATACTATGAGGTACCACGCCCCATGGCCCCGCTCGTTGTTGAAGTAACTGCGGAGGAAAGAAAAGCGATCATTGATACAGCTGTGCAGCTTCAGGCCCGTTACGGGAAATATGACAACCCAGCCTTTACCGGTATGATTCACATCCATGCGTACCGGTTATTGCCCGAAAGGATACTTAAAATGCTATCTGATCTGGCTGCAGATTTTAGCTACCAACAGTTTGGAGCAATCGTATTCCGTGGACTCATCGATGTCGATCAGGACGCGTTGGGACCAACACCGGATACCTGGAGGGAAACAGATTTATCAAAAATCAAACTGTATGGCTTTGTTTCAGCTCTTATACACGGTGCCGCCAGGGCAGTTCCCATCCAGCAATATTACCAGCGTAAGGGTGGCGGCCTGCTTCATAGCGTCATTCCAAATACACAAATGGCAGACACTCAGACCGGGGAAGGGTCCGCTACTCAATTATATGTGCATACAGAAGATGCATGCCTTACCAGTGCCGCCGATTACCTGTCATTCCTGTACCTGCGCAACGAAGAAGAGGCTCCTTCCATGCTACATTCAGTACGTTCACATGACCTCTGCAAACCGTATGTGGACATATTGTATAAGCCTATTTTCAAATGCCCATTGGACGGAAACTATTCCAGCAGTGACAAAGCGGGAAAAGAAAAATCAGCTCCCGTTCTATTTGGGAATGATACACTGCCTTTTATGAGATTTGACCCAGCGGAGCAGCTGTCTTCATCCGCGAACCAAACGCCTGAAGCATTTGATGCCTTAAGTGCGTTCTGGTCAGATGCCGAGAAGCTTATCTTCAAAGGCTATGTTCCATCCAGTGGAGACTTAGTTTTTGTCAATAATAAAATGGTGTCTCACGGAAGAAGCGCTTTTGTTGCCGGATTTAAAAAAGTGGATGGCATCCTGGTGCCATGCGAGAAAAGGTGGATGCTGAGGATGATGAGTACGGCAAATCTTATGGCATTCTACCGATATGCCCACCCGGAAAATCCTTACCTCGGATGGGAAAAGCAGTACGACATATTATTTAACAACGAAAACAACTAATATCTATGAACAGAGATACAGCGATACAAATAATGAACGAAATGGTAGCTAATACCAGTTTACGCCAGCACTGCCTGACAATAGGCATTGTGTGTGAAGCTTTCGCGAAGGCCACCCTTAATGATCCGGAAAAATTCTTCATAACTGGAATCTTACATGACGCTGATTGGGAGAAATACCCGGCGGAGCATCCTTCTGTGATTGTGCAAAGGGTTTTAGACGCTGGTGAAGCAGATATAGCCTATGCGATTAGTTGCCATGGGAAAGAATTTGGCGTTCCGCAAATTTCTTTGCTTGACCGCGTATTAATTGCGGCTGATGAACTGACCGGTTTTGTCATGGCATGCGCCAAAATTAGGCCGGATGGATTGGGTTCGTTAAAGCCTGACAGTGTCCTGAAAAAGTTTAAGGATAACAAATTTGCGAGCGGCGTAAGCCGTGACGAAGTGACTTATGGATTAAAGGTTTTAGGAGCTGAATTTCTCGATTTCACCGGGTTCATCATTAACTCCCTGGCCCCACAATCACTAGAAATCGGCCTGCCGGAATGTCAAAATTGGTATACTACAACACAAGTGCCGAAGTATTCAGCAAACGGTAAACATTTGGAAATTGACGAATATCGCAGACCGGAGTTGGACGAGCAGCAAAAAAATCGTTATGCAAAAAGGGCAAAGCTCATCAGCCAGGGTCATAACATTTACCCCGGTTCTTCGTATGACAACAATACCTACGCAATAGATATTCATAATGACAAAATAGCACTTAATGCAACGGGACTAAAGGTTGCCGGAAGAATAGTTGGTATTCGGGAAGCAGGTAAAACGATCTTCCTTAACCTGCAAGATAGAACGGGTATCATCCAACTTTGGGTGAAAGAAGATATCATTTGCCCGGGAGAGGATAAGTCCTTCTTCAAAGATTTTTGCCTAAAAATGCTTGACCGGGGAGATATTATTGGAGTAACCGGCGAGTACTTTCTCACACGCACCGGAGAAAAAACAATCAAAGTAGTTGAGCTAACATTACTCACAAAATCACTGCGTCCCCTGCCAGCAATCAAGCAAAGCCTGAACGAAGATGGAGTTATGGTTAAGCATTACGATGTAAACGACCCGGAATTTATCTACCGGCAACGTTATGCGGACCTGATACTTCACCCAGAGAAAAAAGAGGTATTCACTAAGCGAACTAAGATTATTGATACGCTCAAAAAGTGTTTTAATCTCTCTGGAGCGCTTGAGGTCGATACGCCTATTTTGCAAGGGATATATGGTGGTGCGGCAGCTCGTCCGTTTAAAACTCATCACAATGCTCTGGACAGCACGTTGTACCTGCGAATTGCAAACGAACTTTATTTAAAGCGGCTGATTGTAGGAGGATTTGACGCTGTTTATGAGTTCAGTAAAGACTTTCGTAACGAAGGAATGTCCCGGTGGCACAATCCAGAATTTACACAGGTGGAGGCGTACTATGCCTATCGGGATTATCAATGGATGATGGACTTTGTTGAGGCAACAATAGAAACCGTGGTTAAGGAAATTCATTCAAGTACTGTCATCAGTACTTTCGGGCATGCCGTAGATTTTAAACGTCCTTGGAAGAGAATATCTATGAGAGATGCTATTCGCGAGGTCTCAAATATTGACATCTTTTTGCACGATGAAGAATCGTTACGGATAGCAGTAAAGGCTTTGGATATTGGAATCGATACGGCAAGCATTGTTGGTAAAGGAAAACTAATAGATGAACTCTTCGGAAGCTTGGTAGAACCAAATCTTATACAACCAACCTTCATAATTGGATACCCCACCGAGTTGAGCCCTTTGGCAAAAAAATCAGACCACGACGAGAATATGACTGATAGGTTTGAGGGCTTTTGCGTCGGGAAAGAATTTTGCAACGCTTTCTCAGAAATCAACGACCCGGTTGATCAGCGAGAAAGATTTGAAGAACAATTAAAGTTGGGAAAGAGAGGGGACCCCGAAGCAATGATGATGGATGAAGATTTCCTAAGAGCACTTGAGTATGGTATGCCGCCAACAGCAGGGTTAGGGTTAGGCATTGACAGATTGTGTATGATTCTTCTTGACCAAAGATCAATACAGGACGTATTGTTATTTCCCCAAATGAGGTTAGAAAAATTTGGGAATACTTAACCGTTCAATTGCTTTGCTGTGGAAGCCTCATTCCCGTTTATTTAATTTTTAACAACAAAATTTATTCACGCCATTTTTATTAGAAAGAAAAATCAAATTGTATGCTAAGAACAGGTGCTTCTTGCAATACATGGTGGCTTTGCCAGAATTGCCCCACAACCTAAAAATGCTGGAAGGTCATTTATTTTTCACGAATAAAAAAGCAACAAAAATGAAACACAATTTACTTTTGATCAACTTTAGAATCATTAAATATGAACACTGGGGCATTGCCATAGCATTTGAAATATACCGCTGAAGTAATGCTAAGATTGAAAAGCAGGTTTAGAATCCTTCGTAATGGAGGATAGATTGACTTACCTTTTAAATAATCGGCTGCTAAAAAAGCTATTTCTTTCAAATCAATGATTTTAAAGTACAAATTAAGATTTATTATTAATTTGCAATTTATAAAACTATTACCAATGAACACAATAGCATTTAATGGCAAATCGTTTTGCTTTACTGGACAGTTAGCGGAGCTGAAAAGAAGTCAAGCAGAGAGAGAGGTTCGTAGCCGGTTGGGGTTGAATCAAGAGGCGATTAATGGGCACTTAGATTATCTCGTTATTGGTTCAATTCCATCCCTGAGTTGGAAGCATGGAGATTATGGAAAGAAAATTGAAAAGGCAAGAGAAGCAATTAAGGGTAAGAAGAGTCTCCTAAAGTTAGTTTCGGAATATGACTTTATGTTAGCACTTGAGAATACTCCGGTAGTTGATTCAGGTGAACTTGATGAAAAGATAGTTATTGTGCGATATAATGTATTTGTCCAGAATGGAGCCTTTAATTTGGACGGTATAGAGAGCTATCTTGATATATTGAAGAACAGCTTAGGGTGCCATGTCAATGCAAGTATTGAGGAACCATTCATTTACCAGGATTTATACGAACAATATACCGATAAAGATTTAGGCAACTTGCTTTTGATTAGATGTAGAATAGCAAGGTTGGTTCCTATGGAGTTCGATAGCAGAATATTTGTAATGGATATTGATAAGGGTTTTCAAGAAATTGATGGTTTGGATGGTGAACTGACTTTTTCAGAAAAAAAAGAAGGTACTGCAAGTTATGCCTCTCTTTTGAAAGGTATGCCACAGAACACAAAGTTGGGAAACAGGAGTAATTAAATGATTAGTAATTGGCGTTTTAATAATGGCTAAGAATAAAATATCATCCATAACCAGAAGGCATATTGCTGATGCTATGATCGCAGGGCATCTACATTATTCTGGTGCCTCTCTTGAATCGGACTTTCTTAGTAGGCTGTATGATTTAGCCACTATGCCATCAACCGATTATAGAAAGGAATACAACACTGCATACAAAGATATTCGCCAACATGCAGACAACAATCCAGGTGATTGGCAACCTGGTTGGGTATTTTTTGATCAAAGATTCAATTTATTACATTGCCCTGATGAGGAATACCTAAACTTCTTGAATGAAACCATAAGTCCTTATGTTAGAGCAAAATCAGATGAACAGTTTACTTTAGTAGAGCGTTATAACAAACATTTGATAAAGGACGGATACCATTTTATTCAAGTTGATGAGGTTTCCGGTAGACCAGTTTTTAAATGGGCTCCAATAAGTGCAGGTCATGAAGAGATGGCAGCGAAAGCAGTTGTTATAAAGAAGTACCTGAATACTGAATATGTCAGTAAACAGGTTGATAAGATGAACAAAGCAATTTCTACTGACACTGACATTGCAATAGGAACTGGTAAAGAATTGTTAGAGACAGTATGCAAATCAATTCTTAAAGCAAAAGGAGTAGAAATTGATGATGAATGGACATTGCCTCAATTATTGAAACATACAACCAACTCTCTTGACTTTAAACCAAAAGAAGCGGATGACCCAAATGCAGCCGAAAAATCAATAAAACAAATACTTGGTGGAATTCAGACTATTGTACATGGTATTACGGAGTTAAGAAATGCTTACGGTTCAGGTCATGGTAAAGATGCTGATTTTAAGGGGTTAGAAAGTAAGTACGCAAAACTTTTCGTTGGGGTAGTTTCTGAAATTGCAATTATTTATTTATCAACAAACGGTGAAACCGAATTAACGGAGTAATGAACCCAGACAAATTTGAATTCAGGAACCCAAAGGGCATAAAACCACCAGGATGCAAAACTCAAATTTTATCCCGACCAATTAAAGATGGAAAGTCAATTGAGCTTGGAATCTTTCAGGAACATAGATATGCCTTTTATTATTGGCTTAAATGGACACAAGTAAATGACCAACCACCTTGCTTGGTAACGTTGGATTGGCATAGAGATTTATATGCCCCTGATGCACAGGAAAAAGAATGGTTGTCAGAGTTGAATAAAGACGATCTGGGAGAGGTTTCCTTTCATTGTTGGGCTAAACTTGCAGGCAACAATGACAACCATATTTTAAGTGCAGCATACCTAAATCTGATAGGAAACATTTATGTTCATTGCAAACAGGGATTTGGGATTAAAACTGTAGAAACAAGTAAGTTTATTGACTATTACGGAAATATTCATCAAATCAAGTATTATAAGGAATTTGATGATCTGGAAACAGCACTATTAAAGTCCAGAGAGGAGTCAGTCTATTTTGACATTGACCTTGATTTCTTCACTATTGAAAATAGCTCTAATAGCGATAAGCGATTTACCTATTTAACTACTCAAGAGATAGAGGAACTTTTATCTTTTGATCGTCCCCTCATATATTGGATATTTGAAAGGCTTGAAGGCATGACCATAGCAACAGAACCGGAATGCACTGGAGGGCTTCTAAAATCCAATAAGTTCCTTGAATTGATTAATAACACCTACTTCTCTCCTGAGCTATTTACTATGGGATGCAACTGGAAATGGAAAAACCGTCTTTAATATACGCTTTACCACATATTATTTATAAGAAAAATAATTACATTTATAACGCTATTTCATTATACGGTTATCATGAAAATATTCATTCTGTTAAATACTGATTTGAGTATAGTTATACAAGATATTTTTGATTTTTTTAAAAAGCACTTGTGGGCTAAAGGACACCCTGATTTTTTAGGTGCATTGATGTATGGAATACTGTTAACAATTATAGCTTTTTCTCGAAAGATATATAAATGGGTAAGTTTTAAGCTTAGAACATATGGTATCCCAAGCGCAGTTAATAGATACCGGTATTCCCAAATAGAAAATACAAGCAAACTAAGGCACAAATGGAATTTTCAAAATCAATCACTTACAGAATTATATATACCAGTTCATTTTTTAGGTAGTGATAGAAATTTAAGAATCGAACTAATTGAATTTATTAAACAGAAAATACAGAATGGGCTTTTACGATTGTCAATTGTAGGTGAAGCCGGTAGCGGTAAAAGTGTTGCGTTGGGAGCTATTTGTCAAATAATATTTAAATTGAAAGATAATTTATTGCCGGTAATAATTAAATGTAGTGAATTTAATAGCGTTTCAAATGAAGAGAATCTTGAAAAATTAATTGTCGAAAAATTAGTTGAAAATAAATTTTGTAAAGCCTCACGTGATGAATTGGCTAAGTTTTTTGTAAAAAAAAATTTATACACTGGAAGTATCGTCATACTCATTGACGGAATAGATGAAGTAGAAAAAGGACAGCGTTTTGCAACATTAGAATTCTTGAACTCGTTTTTTAAGAGACATTCTAATATTCCTTTAATAACTGCTTGCAGAGAATCAGTTTGGAAGGATAATCCGAATATACTGTCAAATATAATTCAGGATGTTGCATTTATGGCTGACTTTACACCGTTAGAGGTAACTGAATTTATTTATAAATGGAAATTGCCGGTAGGAAGAACTTCCAAAGGACTAATTGACACTATTCAGCATAGAATGTACTTGAAACCCATAATTGGAAAACCTCTTGTACTTTCAATAGTTTGCTTTTTATATAGTCAAATAAAAAGAAATTTTCCAGACAAAAGAACAGAATTTTACCATGAGTGTACCGATGCATTATTGGGAAAATGGGATGAGTCAAAACTCCTAAAAAGGGAAAATGTTTTTGATAAATATGACAAAGCAAAAATTCTTTCGGAGATTGCATATATACAATTGTTCAAAAATTATTCTGAAGACGAAATTTCTAGAAATACAATATTTTCTGTCTTAGACATTAGAGTTAGATCGAATCAAGAGGCTTTATTAAATGAATTAGTACATATAGCTGAATTGCTTATAGAGGTTCCTCCTCACTCCTATAAGTTTCCCCACAGAACTTTCACAGAATATTTTGCAGCATATTTTATATATCACAATAACCTAAGTAAATCCTTGTTTGAAACTTATCAATCAGATAAAGGAAAATGGGAAGAGACCTTACGATATTTTTTAGGCATTAATACTGATTCTAACATTACTGATTGGATTTTATTAGAATTGAATAATGAGTTTGTTAATACTAATACACCTAATAGCTTTATATTAAAGGTGTTGCTCGATTGCCAAAATGTAAGTTCTGAACTTGCATTTGCCATTCTCGAACAAGCCGAAAATATTTGCAAACATAAAATCGATTTGGAAATCATTAATTGTCTCGGGAATATAGCATTAAGCAATAATCAAGAGTATCGTGAAAAAATAAAATCAATTTTTGCAGATTTAATGGAAGGTTATTTGCCAATAAATGAATTTCAAGAGATTTTGCTGATACTTGTGCGTATAGACACTCCCGAAATAAAAGAATTTGTATTAAAGCAGCTTGATAAACTTGACCTAATCAAGTTTGTAATAAATCTTGGTAAGTCAGATGTAAACTATGTAATAAAAATATTGGAGCATATCCCAGAAACTAAGTACTTCCAAATCATATCTGGTCTAAAAATCGCAGCCGAATTTGAAATTTTGACACAACTTATTTTAAATAGTGAAGTTCCTTTGATCCGACAATTTGCATCTTTAGTTATTTCCTCAACATCATTCAAAAATGAATTTTGCAATGACTTTGAAAACTACATCAAAAAAAGTTCTATCCCATTGGACGATGCATTTGATGTGAAATACTTGAAATATCTCACGAAAAAAGGGCATGAGTTACAGGACAAAGGTGAATCACTCTTATCTTTTAATATTAAAGAACTCATTTGCTCTAAAAAATATGCTGTTGAAATAGAGATGGAAAAAGAGAAATTGGATAATACAACAAAATTCGTTGTCAGTGCATTTTTACATGAAGACGGGTATGCTTTTTATGAAAACAATCTTTTCAAATTTCCTATTTATGCAACGACCTTAGGACTAATTTATCATTATAAGAAGTCCAGAAAATTGGGAAGCCATCTGGCTAAACTTCTTATGGTATTAATAGTTTTTTATAATCTAAGCCTATCATTCAATGGTGGACTGATTGATATTAGAAATCATACGTTTTTGATTCAACTAATATTAGCATCATACTTTATCTTGTCTTTTATTTTATACATGTATACGGTGGTCAAAAAGACGGATCTTAGTTATATTCTGATGAGATTCTTAAACTATTTCTCCCCTCTCTTTTCCTTGATTGCATTTTCAGTAGACAACCCATATTCAAATGAAATAAAAATCAGCCAGAGAATAAGTGTTATAAGTTCAATAATTTTCATTACGACATTTATATTGTTTATTCCACTTCCATTCACTATTAAATTAATCGATTCAATACTATTAATTCTATTGTTTATTACATGTCTTTTTTGCAGCTATTTAAGTCCTTTGGCTTTTATTTTTCAAAATTACGAGATGCAAGTTATTCTGGGAAAATCAAGAAAACTGAAACTTGAGGAATTTGAGGATTCAGTTTTTTAAATTCAGAGGATAATATGACATCTATAATGCTCAATCACGATCAGGAACAGGCTTTTGAAGGACTTCAAGATTTTATATCAAGATCAACAGTTGATACATTTATTTTAAAAGGTTATGCCGGTACTGGAAAGACCTTTCTAATGCAATACCTGGCAAAATGGTTGAAAAATACAGACCAGGATTTTAAGTTACTTGCTTCAACAGGCAGAGCAGCAGCAGTATTGAGGGGTAAAACTGGCTTTGAAGCAAAAACAGTACATGGAGTAGTTTATAAGTTTAATAGAGTGAATGCAAAAACCGGGTAAACTGACCACCCCTGACCGGTTTAAGCTGACCAGGGTAAACCGGCTCAAATTGACCACCCCTGACCGGGCCAAACTGACCAGGGTAAACCGGGGTAAACTGACCACCCCAGACCGGGCCAAATTGACCACCTGAGAAGAAGATGAAGTTCATGCTATTAGGACCCCATAAGTGTTTAGTTTAACACTTATGGCAAACAATCCAATAAGCATGGTAAAGATCAGGCAGATACTCCGTTTGCATAGTCAGGGAACAAGTAAAGTGCAAATAGCCGTTCAGACAGGCACATCCCGCAATACATTAAAGCGTTACTTAAAGGAGTTTGAAGGGAGCAAACTAACTTATGATGAGATCACTGTATTAAGTGACAAGGACCTTGAGGACCTGTTTGTAAAACCGGGAGATAAGCAGCTCCCGGATATACTACAGCAGTTGTTCAGTCTTTTCCCTGGTATAGATAAGGCTCTAAAGAAAAAGGGTGTTACACAGCTTGTGTTATGGCAAGAATACAAGCGTAACTATCCTGATGGACTTGGCCGAAGCCGGTTTAATTATTACTTCTCCCAATGGAAAGACCAGGTTAACCCAACCATGCACATGGAACATAAAGCCGGGGACAAGCTTTATGTTGATTTTGCTGGTGAGAAGCTCAATATTATTGATAAAGAAACGGGAGAAGTTCAGCAGGTAGAGGTCTTTTTAGCTATCCTGGGAGCAAGTCAATTGACCTATGTTGAGGCGGTAATGACCCAACAGAAGGAGGATTTTGTTGCTGCCTGTGAAGGTGCCCTGCATTATTGTGGCGGCGTACCTGCTGCTATTGTGCCGGATAACTTAAAGTCAGCAGTTATCAAAAGCAGTAAGTATGAGCCTACGATCAATGAGACATTTGCTGATTTTGCTGAACATTATGGCACTACAATATTACCAGCCAGAGCCTACAAACCCAGAGATAAGGCGTTAGTTGAGAATGCAGTCAGGATCAGCTACACGCGTATTAATGCCAGAATAAGGGGCAATAACTACTATTCATTGCAAGAACTAAATGCTGCTATCCTAGTGGCATTGGAAGACCACAATAATACACTTTTACCGGGCCGGAACTATACCCGCAGACAACAATTTGAGGAGATAGAACGGGCTGCACTACAGCCATTACCACCTTTACGATATGAGCTAAAGAAGCTGCACTATGGTACTGTAGGGAAGAACGGGCATGTAGGTCTTAGTCCTGATAAGCATTACTACAGTGTCCCATATATGCATATCGGTAAAAAGGTAAAATTACTCTACTCCTGTAATACCGTAGAAATTTACTGGAACTATCTATGCATTGCAAAACACGATCGTACCAAGAGTGCATATCAATATACCACTAACAAAGAACACCTGGCCTCAACGCACCGCTTTGTAAGCGAATGGACACCCCAGAAGTTTATATCATGGGCAGAAGGAATACATGAAGATGTGAAGTTGTATATACTCAAAATACTTGATCGTAAACAACACCCGGAGCAAGCTTACAAGTCCTGTGTAGGGATATTACGCTTTGCCAAAAAAGTCAGCAATGAACGACTGGTAAAGGCATGCCAGTTGGGATTGGGCTATGGGATATATAACTACGGGGTAATACAGAATATACTGGATAAGGGTTTAGACAAACATGATGCACCGGCAGAAAGTGACCAGTTGCAAATGCCCTTTCATGATAACATCCGTGGCGAAAACTATTATAAATAAGCAAAATCAACTAAAACAAATAATATGAACACAGCAACATTAGACAAAATGCGAAAGATGAAGTTCTTTGGCATGCACCGGGCTTTTAAAATCAGCTTGGAATCAGGGAAAGCAGAAACTTACACTCCTGATGAGATTATTGCGCACCTTATAGACACCGAATGGGATGATCGGCAAAACCGGGGTGTAGAGCAAAAAATAAAGAATGCTCGTTTTCGATATAAGGCGGTACTCGAGGATCTGCACTATAGCTCGGACAGAAACGTTGATAAGAACCAAATAATGCGGTTTACTGACTGTTCTTTTATAAACAGGAGCGAGAATATCCTTATTACAGGCAATACAGGAATAGGCAAGAGCTACATCGCCTCTGCACTTGGCCACCATGCCTGCAGCTTAGGCTATAGGGTTGCATATTATAATGTTGCAAAGCTATTTGCTAAACTAAAAATGGGGGAAAGCAGATGGCTCTTATACCAGAGAAGTGGCAAGGATAGAACGACAGCACTTGCTTATACTTGACGATTTTGGCATACAGCCTTTTGACACGCAGAGCAGGGCTGCCCTGATGGAGCTAATAGAAGACCGACATGGCAAAGGGGAATTGATTATAACATCACAGCTGCCAGTCAGCAAATGGCATGAAGTGATAGGGGAGCAAACAATAGCTGATGCAATCCTGGATCGAATAATCCATAGCGCTCACCGGCTGGAACTAAAAGGAGACTCACTCAGAAAGAAACGAATAGGAAATAACGACCTCATAACATAATTTTGTAAAAGATAACAGCCTGCCGGCGGCTCCTCATTAGCAAACGAGATTTTTTGCATCTAAGGAACATCCATCAGCTTTATCTCAAAAAATCTCGTTTGCTAATGAGGTTAAAAACGCATACTAACCGCTAACAATATTACTCACCAACTAATGAGCATAAACTTCAAATCTTCGCCAGGCAAAAGGGTGGTCAATTTGCGCCGGTCTTAGGTGGTCAGTTTCGCCGGTCTCTGCAAATTATTGACATGATCGTTTTCTAAGAGAATAGCGAATTAAAGATATGAAACTATTTTACAAATAATAATCATCTAATTATTATTGATTAATGATGTTATCTTTAAGATTTATTAATGCCAGTAGTTAATCACATATCGCTTTCCCAGTTAACAGGACAGATCAAAGATGTCTTGCACAAGGCATTTAATAATAAGTCATTCTGGGTTCTTGCAGATGTTGTGGATCACAAATTCTATCAACAAAAAGGACACCACTATTTTTCACTTGTAGAAAAGAATCCCACAAGCAACGCAATTGTAGCAAAGATAAGTGCGGTTGCATGGTCTTTGGGTGCCGGTTCCATTGAGTCCTTCGAGAGGGTAACTGGTCAAAAATTCCGAAATGACATTAGTGTATTAGTAAACGTTTCTGTTGACTACAACGAGCAATATGGGTTGAAACTTACTTTGAATGATATTGATACCACTTATACAATTGGGAAACTTGAAGAACAGCGACAAAGAACCATTCAAAGATTGCTTATTGAATGTGCTGCTTTTATTCAAAAGGTAGGAGATACTTTTGTTACCAGAAATAAGCAACTGAAATTGCCACTTGTTATTCAGAATATCGCTGTGGTAACTTCAAATAATTCAGCCGGATATAAAGATTTCACTGATACTCTTTCAAAGAACAAAGAGCAGTACATAGTGAACATTGATCCGTATTACACTACAGTTCAAGGAGAGGCAAATGCTGATGCCTTGTTTCAAAGGTTACTTGATGTCTATAAGGCTAATAAGCCGTATGATGCAGTGGTAATAATTCGTGGTGGTGGAAGTCAGACGGATTTATTGATTTTTGACCAATTTGACATAGCAAGAGCAGTTGCCAAATTTCCAATTCCAATAATATCCGGTATTGGACACCAGATAAATGAAACCATAGTGGATTTAATGGCACATACGCCTGTCAAGACACCTTCTATAGCGGCAGAATTTATTATCAATCATAACCGGCAATTTGAAACGAGCTTAATTAACTTTCAAAAGACAATTCTTATCAAGTCCCAGCAGATAATAAAATCAAGGCAGGATAATCTTACCCTTCTTAGATCTTCTGTAATTCATTATACGAGAGAAATGCTCACATTTCAGAAAGATGAATTAACGGAGGCATATCAGGTGGTTGTAAACCAAAGCAAGGAAATATTACTTGCAAGGAAAAGCATGGTATTAGACCTTTCTGGAAGGATACTGGCAAGACCCAGACTCCTTGTTGGTAATAAAATGAATGATTTAACTAACTTGGTTCAAAATTTGCGCTCTTTCAGTAGGAAATATTTTGTCAGTAACAGGAATTACTTGAACCATTATGTTTCTGTTACCAGGTTGATGAGTCCCATGAATATATTGAAGAAAGGATTTGCAATAGTGTATCAGAATGAAAAGATAGTTGTGGATGGAAAGAATATCAAACCAACAAATCAGATAAAGGTTAGGCTTATAGATTCGGAAATAAAGGCAACTGTTAACTTAAATACACCCAAGGATGGAAGCAAATATGACTTATGAGGCTGCATATGCAGAATTAAAGAAAATAACAGCAGAAATAGAGTCGGAAACTGTATCTGTTGATGAACTTGCTAAAAAAGTAAAAAGAGCATCAGAATTGATCGAATTCTGCCAGACCAAATTGAAGTCAACTGAAGCAGAAGTGAACAAGATTATCCAGCAAATGGAAAGTTCCACAAAAAAGCAATAAATAATACCAATTGCATGATGAATGAAAGGATAGAAATTATTACTGGTTTAGCAAAGCAAAGTATTTTCCCTCATCCACATAATGAAGTACTGTATAAATATGTTGATGTAGATACGGCAATAAAAATATTGACCGGAGGAACACTAAAATTTCAAGCTCCAAATTTCTTTAACGATGTGTTTGATCCCCATTTAGGGTTACTTGATATTACTAAGGGAAGAGAGAGGATTCAAAATGAAATATTTAAGAAATATTCCCCAGAAACAATTGAAAAATATTTGCAAACCCATAGCCTTGAAGAGATTGAACAAACAGCAGATACGGTAGTTATGAAATGGATTAATAAAGCAGGAATCTTGTGCCTATCTAAAAATTACAAACACACTCTAATGTGGAGCCACTATGCAGCTAAACATACCGGAGTTTGTTTAGGATTTACTAATATCGGATATAAAGAAAATGATGGGATATCCGCTTTCAGAATACATTACGCTACAGAAGTAATTCCAAGAGAATATCTAATTACAACAAGTATTGAAGATAAAATCAGCATGATATATTGGGTTTGCACAAAAGCAAAGGTTTGGGAATATGAAGAAGAAGTTCGGGTAATCAATTATAGGGAAAATGGTCTATTCCCATTTAATAAAACTGATTTATGCGAAATTTATTTTGGAGTGAAAACAGCCCAATCAGATATTGATGCAATAACTGAAATTATTACTGCGAAAGGTTACGAACTTTCAAAAGTTGGTTATATGAAAATTAGCAAACAGCTATTTGACTTAGAAGTTCGATACACTTAGTAATTACTGCCTAATCCTTGAGGTTGCCCAATCGCTCAATAATTGCCTTGATAATTTCTTTATCCTTTTCTTTAAGATTGCTTTGATGTTGATCTTGAACTATTGCCCTATAATTCCTATTCTCATCCGGTTCAAAACTAACTTCGATATTGTTTACGTTAACAAGTATCTTATAGCTGTAGCCAAATGGAACGAATCTGGCATCAAAGTTCATTTCCCTTCCATTATTTGAAATATCAATAGTGAAATTCTCTTCCATTTGGTTACACTGATAACTCTAAAATCTCTTCTCTGATTTCTTCTTTCTTTAGTTCTAATGTTACATCAAACCAAAAGCATTCATACAAGCCATTAAATGCCTGATTAATTGATTTTCCAACAGTAGTACCAGTTCCGATCTCATTAACTGTCATTTTATTCTGCTTGTCAGACTTCAGGTTTACTATATCACCGATTTTGAATTTTGGTTCACTCATAAGAATAAATTGGGGGTGGTGAAGGTAATAATTTTAGTAAACTGTTTTAAAGCTATTTAGGTAAATTTACATCATGGAATTCCAGATTGTTAAGGCTATTGCAACTCCAAGAGGATTAATAGAATTTCGCTTTGAACCCTTACGTTATATGTCGAATACAATTTTTGCGATATATTGCAGTTATAACGGTGAACAGCATTGCTTTCATATGGCACAGGAAACAGACAATTTACACTTTAAGATTATGGACAGGCGCAATTGTCCCTATGATTTCATTGAGATTGAAGAATTGCTATCAAACACTATTCATGCAGGAGGGTCAAATGGTGAAAACTATCCGAAAGAAGGATGAACCAAAAAGGAGACAATTTCAAGGTACAGTATTATGGGGTAGATGTTTCCATTACCACATACAGGGAAAAAGGTCATTTAGTTTACCAAGTGAGTATTCCCAATAAGGATATTCTGTTCATCACAAAATCAGTTAACCTTGACAATGGCAATGAATTCTGGACATCTGTTCCTGAAGGGAAGTTGGCATTAGCCGGTGAGATTGGCAAACTGATAGATCAAAGACCCACAAAACAACAACAATTAGATCAAAACACACTCTTTTAAGTATGTGCTACTATAACGGAATAAAAGTGCCAAGGGACGAATACATACGTCTGATGAGATTGGAGAAGGAAGTCAAAGCGATTGCAGCAATGTTGACAAAACCCTTGTATAGCGGTTTTGAATACAAGAATTACCCAATCATTAAACCGGTTAACGGTGGGAAGGAATTTGAAATTGTAGAAGCCCACTGGGAATTTATTTCTTCTTGGAATAAGACATGGAGTGATGTTGCTGAATCAAGAAAAAAAGGCATCCCAACTTTCAATGCAAAATCAGAGAACCTATTTGTCAATGAGAAGGGACAAAAATCTATGTGGGCTGATTCCGCTATGAATAGAAGGTGCCTGGTTCTTTCATCTGGCTTTTATGAGTGGAGGCACTATAAACCAGAGGGAAGTAAAAAAGATATAGCGTATCCCTATTACATCTCATTGCCCGAAAAAGAGTATTTCTATATGGCTGGTATCTGGCAACCTTGGACAGACAGAGAAACGGGTGAAACAATTGACACTTTCGCTATCGTTACAACTAAAGCCAATGAGCTAATGGCACAAGTGCATAATAAAAAGCTGCGAATGCCAACCATATTGCCAGATCAATTGGCTCTTGAGTGGATTCAGAACGGTTTGACAAAGGAAAGAATACTTGAACTTGGGGCATACCAGTATCCAGCAGAGCAGATGAAAGCCTATACGATCCAAAAGGACTTCAGGACATTGCCGGATCCAGAGGAGGCTTACATATATAATGAATTACCTGCACTTGTATAGTTGATATATTGCAACAATAATTCATTTTATTCCAATTTTTCAGGAATATTGAAATAATTATCCACAATATTTGACATTTAGAGTTTCATGTCGTTACTTTTGTCCATTTACTTGGCAAATTTGAAGTGATGGAACGGCATATTCTGCATTTAGACCTGGATACATTCTTTGTATCCGTAGAGCGATTGAACAATAGCAGCCTTATTGGTTTGCCTGTAATAGTAGGAGGAACAGCGGATAGAGGGGTTGTAGCGGCTTGCAGTTACGAAGCAAGGCGATATGGTGTCCATTCGGCAATGCCAGCCAAATTAGCCAGACAGCTATGTCCCCAGGCAATTTTCATCAGGGGTGATTATGATGCATATTCCAAGTATTCTGACATGGTTACGGAAATACTAAAGGAAAAAGCTCCAATAGTAGAAAAGGCAAGCATTGATGAACATTACCTTGACTTGACCGGCATGGATAAGTATTTCGGCTGCAATAAGTGGGCAACCGAATTAAGGCAGAGAGTAATAAAAGAAACTGGCTTGCCTATCTCTTTTGGTTTATCCGTCAATAAAACCGTCTCTAAGGTGGCTACAGGGCAAGCAAAGCCCAATGGACAGCTCCACATATGCACTGGAGGCGAGAAACCGTTCTTGGCACCCCTATCTATCAAGAAAATCCCAATGATCGGTGAGAAGACCTACATCCAGTTAAGGAACATGGGAATATCGCATGTTGGTACTGTACAAGAGATGGAAGTAGAGTTAATGCAGAAGGTATTGGGTGAAAACGGTGTTTCTATTTGGAGAAAGTGCAATGGAATTGATAATTCTCTTGTAGTGCCATATTCAGAACGCAAGTCAATTAGCAAAGAGGAAACATTTGACAAGGATACTATCAACATGGAATTGTTGAAAAAGACAATAGTTAATATGGTTGATGACCTTGCTTTTGATTTACGAAAGTCCCACATCCTTACCTCCTGCATTGCAGTAAAGATTCGATACTCTGACTTTAATACGGAACAGGTTCAGCAAAAGATTGCCTATACAGCATCTACTAAGAAACTGACTGAAAAAGCACTGGAGCTATTTAAGAAAGTCTATACCAGACGGATCCTGTTAAGGCTGGTGGGTGTGAAGTTTTCCAACCTTGTACATGGAACAGAGCAAATTGACTTATTCAATGATGTCTCTACAGACATTAATCTAAATAGGGCAATGGATAGTATTCGTTTAAGATTTGGAAATGACAAAGTGATGAAAGCCATAAGCCTTTGATATGCTCCTCAATGTTCACAGTTACTATAGCCTAAGATATGGCACAATCGGCATCGAGCCGTTAATTGAACTGCTAATGCAAGCCGGTTATGATTCTGCTGTATTGACCGATATAAATAATACAACAGGATCCTTGGAGTTTCTAAAGAAATGTAAAGGGAAGGGGATAAAAGGTAACGTTGGTGTTGAATTCAGGAACGGTGACAACTTACTTTACATTGGGATAGCAAGGGGAGCTAAAGGATTTCAAGAATTGAATGAATTGCTTTCCGAATGTAACCTGGGTGCGAAGCCATTACCTGTTGTTGCACCTGTCTTTAATGATGTGTATGTAATATATCCATTTGAAAAACGGGAGGAACATGAACTAAGAGAAAATGAATTTATTGGGGTGAAAGCATCTCACTTGAATAAGCTATGGCAGAAAGTAAAAATTAGGAAGGAAAAGTACGTTATATGGCAACCAATAACCTTTGCGAATAAGAATGATTTTCGGCTCCACTGCCAACTTAGAGCAATAAACCACAACATTCTATTATCCCAGCTACAACCACACCAAGCAGCCAGCAGGGATGACCTACTCATCCCTAAAGGAATATTGCTAAATGCGTACAAGGATTTTCCGCAAATCATCAACAACACAACCAACTTAGTTGGGAATTGTGCTTTCGAGTTTGATTTTGAAACCGGGAAAAATAAAAGCACATTCACCGGTACCCGATATGATGACAGAGATTTGTTAAGAAAATTAGCAATTGATGGATTGAAACAACGGTATGGGGTTAAAAACAAAGAAGCAGTACTGAGGGTCAACAAAGAACTGGATATTATTGGCAATCTGGGTTTCTCTGCTTACTATCTGATAACCCATGATATTATCAGACACACAATGTCAAGGGGATTCTACCATGTAGGGAGGGGAAGTGGTGCAAATAGTGTTGTAGCATATTGTTTGAGAATTACCGATGTATGCCCAATTGAATTGGATCTCTATTTCGAAAGGTTCCTAAATCCAAAACGGACTTCGGCACCGGATTTTGATATTGACTACTCTTGGGATCAAAGGGATGAGGTTTATAGCTACATATTTAAACGCTATGGGAGCAAGAATACAGCTTTATTAGGAGCAATGAGTACCTTCAAGGATAGAAGCATCATAAGGGAATTAGGAAAGGTATATGGGTTGCCTAAAAGTGATATTGACAGGATCATTGATGAACCGGATGCAATTCTAAATAAGCATGAAATTACCAACTTGATTCTATCCGTTTACAACCAACTGGAAGAATTCCCCAACTTGCGTACAATTCATCCAAGTGGCGTTTTAATATCGGAATTACCCATTACCCATTACAGCGCATTGGATCTACCACCAAAAGGACTGCCTACGGTTCAATGGGACATGTATATATCCGAGGACATTGGCTTTGAGAAGTTTGATATACTAAGTCAAAGAGGGATCGGACATATAAAGGAATGTGCAGAGATTGTACACATAAACAGAGGAATCAAGGTTGACGTTCATGCAATAGATGATTTTAAAAAGGATGATAAAATAAAAAAGCAATTAAAATCAGGAGATACAATTGGCTGCTTTTATGTGGAAAGCCCTGCAATGAGAGGGCTGCTTAAAAAACTGAAGTGTGAGGATTACCTTACCCTTGTAGCAGCAAGTTCAATAATAAGACCGGGAGTAGCAAAGAGCGGCATGATGAGAGCATATATTGAACGCTTCCATGATCCTACTAAAGTGAAATACCTGCATCCGGTCATGGAAGAGCAGTTGAAAGAAACCTATGGGGTAATGGTGTACCAGGAAGATGTACTGAAAGTGGGACATCATTTTGGTAGGCTTGACCTTGCTGATGCTGATGTTTTAAGAAGAATGATGTCTGGGAAAGGTAGAAACAAGAAACATCTACTGGAAATCGAAGCAAAATACTATTCTAATTGTAAGCAATTCGGTTATCCTGATGAAGTGGCAAAAGAGGTATGGAGGCAAATAGAGAGCTTTGCCGGTTACAGCTTTTCAAAAGCACATTCAGCCTCTTTTGCTGTAGAGAGTTTCCAGAGCCTCTACCTAAAAACCTACTTTCCTATAGAATTCATGACTGCTGTGATAAACAACTTTGGAGGGTTCTATTCCACCAGGGTTTATGTTAACGAAGCAAAGAAGGCTGGAGCCACAATTCACTTGCCTTGTGTGAACAATAGCAACCATTATACCGTTTTGAAGGGTATAGACCTCTATCTTGGCTTTATTCATGTCAAGGACTTGGAAAGCGCCATTGCTCAATTGATACCGCAAGAAAGAGCTGCAAATGGGGATTATGTAGATTTAGAGGATTTTATTAAAAGAACTCACGTTTTGCTTGAGCAAATGATAATTCTTATCAGGATTGGTTCATTCCGATTTACTGGAAAGAATAAGAAGGCTTTGTTGTGGGAGGCTCATGTATTACTAAACAAGAACGCAAAAAGAGACATGCCGGTATTGTTCTACAGTTCAACAAGAAAATTTGCCTTGCCAACTTTTCGCACGGATCTATTGGAAGATGGATATGATGAACTTGAATTATTGGGGTTCCCAGTAACAATAAGCATGTTTGACCTTGCAAGAACGGAATATAGAGGAGAATCCAATGCAAGAGACTTGATAACGCACTTGGGGAAGAGCATTAGAATGGTGGGAGATTTTGTAACTGCTAAGTATGTGCCGACATCCAGAGGAAATATGGCATTTGGATCATTCCTTGATACAGAGGGCAGGTTCTTTGACACAACTAACTTTCCTCAATCGTTTAGACAATATCAATTCAAGGGAAGGGGAGTGTATTTAATATCCGGTAAAGTGGTTGAGGAATTTGGATTCCCCAGCATTGTGGTGGATAAAATGGCAAAATTGCCTATTAAAGCAGATCCGAGAAGTGTATAAATTGTTACCAATTAGTATATTGTAGTTCTAAAACAACCAATATGGGAAAAATATTAGCAACTGTCTTGCTGACTTTAGTAATCCAATTCAGAACACAGGCTCAAATTACCTTGGAGCATACCTACAGTGGTAATGCTTCCGAAATAGTTCTATCAGCCGGTGGAGACAAAATAATGTATTTTGATAGCTTAAACGTCTATCTGTACAACATGAATCACACCCTATGGAAAACGATAACACCAACATACTACAGCGGATATAAAATCCAAGCGATTAGTGTTGTGTCAGATAATTTATTCAATTCCGATAATTTAGTAGAGATGATTGTAGGTTACTATAGTTCATCTATGGGATTTAAGGGTGCAGTAATAAATGAGTCTGGTAGTGTGCTTTTCGATCTGGGGAGTGCCTACTTCGGTTCCGTTCATTATAACAGTGCTGATAATAATTATAAAGTTTTTGCTGTTTCGCAGAGTCCCATTTATCCTTATAGCAATTCCGCTATCTATGGGGTTCCTGGCACTATCCCGTGTGGGAAATGTGGTTCTTTAGGAGTAGCAAAGCCTGGAACAACAGATAATATTCAACTTTCGGAACCAATACCAAACCCATCAAACGGGGAAGTAAGAATTAGCTATTATCTTCCTGTAACTAATCCAGTTGCGACAATCGTATTTAGAAACACACTTGGAGAAATAGTAAGGAAGTTTTCTGTATCTGGAAATAGTAGCTCTCTGAATCTCAATAATGATACTTTCCCTTCTGGGGTATATTTTTATAACATGCAGGCTGATAATTTGACCTCCCAAACAAAAACAATGATTGTAAAGTAGGCTATTGCTTGAATATATGGAAGCTCCCCAGACACTTAGACCACCGGCGAATTGGCAAGATTTTGAAACTCTCTGTAAAAGACTGTGGGGTGAGATATGGAGTTGCCCAGAAATTCAAAAGAATGGTCGGTTAGGACAGGAACAATCTGGAGTAGATATTTTTGGAATACCATTTGGAGAAGATGGATATTATGGGATACAATGCAAGGGTAAAAGTGAGTATTCTAACAACCAATTTACCCAAAATGAAATTTTAGATGAAATCGAAAAGGCAAAGGGCTTTGAGCCAAAATTAAAGAAACTATACCTCGCCACTACTGCATGTAATGATAGTAAGATACAGTCATTTGTGAGGCACAAAAACCTTGAACATAAAGTCCAAGGCTTGTTTGAAGTGCATTTATTTTGCTGGGAAACAATCGTTAATCTAATTGATTCTAACAAACAAACTCATGAGTGGTATGTCAAGAACCAAAATTATAAGACAAGGAAGAGTATTTCTTTCACTTTTGACGATGGCAGTACGGAAATTACGGCTAATCCAAAATTCTATAGAAATGTAATCAATTTTATAAATAAAGGAACCTACAATGCATTCAACAAAGCTAATAGCTTGGTAAATCTTCAAATTAAGCTTAATGAATTGTATCAAAGGACAACTGTCAATCTAAGTTTCTTGAAAGTGCGATTTGTTCTGAAAAATACAGGAACAGACCATTTAGATGAGTATAAGATTTTCTTTGAGTTTGATGGTGAGCTACAGGAAATTGCCGATACTAATGTAACTCGTAGTATTCCCGTCATTGAAAGAAACTACTACCGAAATACTTATATCTGGAATGAATCGAAAACAGGAAAGATTGTGCCTAAAAATGGAATCTTAGTAGGGGATGACTCATTGAAATCAGAGCCGATATTTATAAAACCAGCACCAAAGGATGGGATTGTAATGGTCAAGTGGAAGTTAATCTCAAAGGATTTTAAGGATTCTGGAGAATTAAAAATAAACATTGTTCCAGAACTCAAACGGAAAACGAAACTTGTTGCAGTTGATGATATTAACCTAGAGAGAATTGAAGCAGGGATTGTGGAGGACTTTATTGAGTACAGCAATAATAAAGATTAAATTGAATGTTGTGGTCTTTGCAATAAATACAAATGGAGAGCGAATAAAACCCACACAACATGCTAAGGCAACTTGCCCCCATTGTGGGTCATTAGTTATAGCAAAATGTGGAGAAATTAATGTCCATCATTGGGCGCATGAGAATTTACAAGACTGCGATAGCTGGAGCCATGAACCAATAACACAATGGCATATAGATTGGCAAGAGTGCTTCCCATTGGAATGTAGAGAGGTTCAAATAAAAAGGGGACATGAATGGCATAGAGCAGATATTGAATCGAAGAATAACACAATAATAGAAGTACAGAATTCCCATATTTCCCCTGAAGAAATATTCCAAAGAGAGCAATTCTATGGAAATATGCTTTGGATCATAAATTCAGAAAGGTTTAAGCATAATCTGACATTTACCAACTTCCCACTTGACTTTGATAGAGATTTTTCCCATTATAAGACAGTTGATGAGAAAAAGCCTGGGTATTATATACTCAAACTCCCTCTAATTAATGATTTAGAAATTAAAAAGGCACTTAAAGAAAATGGTTTTTATCCTTGCGATGAAGACGATTATGATGAGGAATACTGGGAGAACAAGCATTATATTGCTGAAATTCCAGATGATATTATTAGAGCGTATAGGAACTACCTTTTTGATGAAAACCTTCAAATGCAGCTTGAAAGAGGGAGGACTTATGAAACAAACTTTAGGTGGAAATTTCATTCAAAGTGTTGGGAGGGTGGTAAGAAAATCAGAATTTTGGATTTGAATAATCGGTTTCTTTTTTTTATAAAAACACTCCATGAAAAGGGTTATGGGTTTGGGGTTATAATATCGAAGTGGAATTTTCTTAGAAAGTATCAGTGAGTCTTATTTTGTTGTTCTTTGAATCGAATCAATCCTTTGCTCCAATTCCTGAAATTTCTTATTGAAGTTATTTTCAGTTTTCTTTTTATCTATCCAAATAATAAAACTCAAGGTTAAAGATAGAACTGATATTAGAATAGAAACCCACCATGTCCTCCTGATAATTAGCTTGTTTTTAAAATCAAGTTCTTTGATTCTTTCCTCCCTGTCAGCCTCTTTTTGCTGCCATTCATAATACTTTTCAAAAGAGCCTAATTTTTTGACTTTCTTGCCATTTTCAGTAAGCACCTGCTTGCCATTCTTATCATTAATAAAATCCCCTTCATATAGGAACTGCATGTAGTCTTTTGCGTATTTGGAGTGTCTTAACCCCCTGTAAGCCTGGACAAAATTTGTAAAACAGATTAGGTCTTAT